>CAYOIX010000026.1:0-76852 GCA_964404145.1 uncultured Treponemataceae bacterium | reverse complement strand
ATGTGCGTGTCAGGAAAGCGCGCGAAGATATGTCAGGGCAATGTGCGAAGCGACAGCATATAAACTATTCCACCCGGTACCAAGCGACCAGCTTGAAAAGCGGGCAAATATATCCATTCCTTGCGGTACCAGACGCGAAGCGCTTGATGGGGGGCACGGGCGAGATGGATTACTTGACTGCAATCTATAATGTAAACCGAGCCTGCCGAGAGACGGGGTTTTTATTGGCCGTCCCCGCCCTGTCACCCATGTGAAAAAGCCGACACGAAACGAGCCGCGCCCTGGCGCGGCCAAGTTAAGCGGAACTCTGTGTTCACAACACGAGCGAAGTTTGGTGCATACTACTATCCATTCCTCTCGGAACATAGTACGAAGCGCCTTGGGGGCGGTATGGGCAGGATGGTAGGTTTTACGAAGGGCCGCAGCCCAGTCTGCACTAACCTGCTTTTCTCACGAAACCGATGCCAGTGCTCGCAGCCGAACTAAGGGCGAGTTTGATGCTTGATGAAAAGCACCGAAGCTCCCCGTATCGCTATAAACCCGGGTATTGGACGCGCCTCATGCGAACGCAAGCCTCAAACCGGCGGGATATCGGGTACACAAGGACAGTCGTGCCTCATCATGGTGAATGTGGTGGTGATTGATTCCTGCAGGAGAGTGATCTTTAGCCAGTGGAGAACGCAAGGGCACACGAGCTCCACAGATCCCAATAGGGATAGGCGCAGGTCAGCCTGAGCACGACGCGCCTGACCGAAGTTGAAACGGTGACGGCGACCTTGAGCAGCTTCAGACGGATGGTCGATACCTGTGCCGTCGCGAGTTCGGTTCCCATGAGGGCGGTGCGACGGAGCTCCACGAAAAACAAGTATGCCACGGACGAGAGCCACAGGCGCAGCTGATTCGCCTTGAACGCGTGGCACGAGGTCCGGTCTGCGAAGAGGAAGAGCTGCTGCTCCTTGATCCGGTTTTCCATGTTACCGCGAGCGCAGTAGAGATCCTCGTAGAGTTCCCTGGCGGGCCAGCTTTCGGAGTGAAGGTTCGTGACGACGAACCGGGGATTGGGCCCTTTCGCCAGATGCTCGGCCTTGCCGACGACCCGCCGCGACCGCGACCATGACGAGCGTGTCCGGGAGGTGAGTTCGCGGAATACCCGGTAGCCGTGGCCGGTGCGATCGAAGCCTTCGCGGGCCTCGCGAAGTGAAAACCCGAGTTTTCGGACGAGCCTGGAATTACGGGCCAATCCGAGGAGGTAGCCGACGTCATGCTTTTCGCACCAGCGCATGAAATCGTCTCGACAGAACCCTGAATCGGCCCGTGCGATGATCTTCGTTTCCGGCCAGGCTTCGCGGATCCTGTTGACCAGGAAGGCGATCGTCGGGGTCGATCCCGCAGCAGCATCCTGATCGGCGGTGCGTAGGTCAGCCGCCACGAGGTGCTCACCGCAGAAGACATATAGTGGCAGGAAGCAATACTCGTCATGGTAGCCGTGGAAGAATCGCCCTTCCTGTTCCCCGTGCACGGGGTCGTCCGTGGCATCGAAGTCGAGCACGATCTCGGTGGGCGGTTGCTCGTACGACGAGAGGAACGCATCCACGAAAAACTGTCGGATCGCCGTCCCATCCCAGTCGAGCTTGTGATAACGGTCGCCTTCGACCTTCTCCCTCGCGCTCAGCTCAAGGCGGTTGAGCGTGCTCTTCCCCGCCAGGGCTCCCGATTCCTGCTCGCGGGCGCAGACCAGGTTGAGCAGCGGATCGTAACGCCACTCGTCGTGATCGTTGAGGTCCTCGTAGCCAAGGCAGATCCCGAATACCCGCTGCGTCAGCAACTCCGCCACGCTGAAGCTCGTCTTGCCGCGTTGTCGACGATCCTGGCAGCATGCCGCCATGCTCGAAATGAATCCGCGCCGTCGCTCGATCTGCTGAAGAAGGATCAATCCGCCGTCGCTCGAGGCGATTTCGCCGTCATGCCGAACGACGATCCTTTTGTTGCGCGGACCTTGTAGATTGAGTTCAATCTGCATACACTCTGTATTCATACGGGGCCTTCTTTCCTCTTGTTCATCTGCTTGTGGTAAAACAGATTATACAAGAAAAAAAGGAAGCCCCGTTACTTATTGTGAGATATTCGGGCTAAACGGGCCGCCGAATGCACGAAAGACGAGCCATCGATTCCGAGACCACAAAAGCAGAAGGAGAAAGCTTCTACGATGTTGCGATCAGTCGGGACTGATTGAAGCCATGCATCGGCGATGAAGCGGTGACAGACTAATTGTCATGCAGCTCAGTCTGTTTTGCATGCCGGTGTATTGCCCAAGATTCGCAAGTTGTCTATTTGTGAACTTGACAGGAGAGGAATGGGACAATATCCTAATCTTGCTTGGCATAATTCCTTTGCCAATAATCTATCTTGGTGACTCTTGTCCTTGAATGATCAGGGCTCAGTTATGCGTATTCAAGAGCAGATACAAAAGGGGTTTGCAAATCAGGAGAATTCAATCCATGGGATCTTCCAATTTTCGTACTGCCTCAGAAATGATACTCTTCGAGTTTATTGAGAAGGGAACCCAGCGAGATATTCATTACACGCCACCCAAGGTGGCAAGAGAACTCGTAGGGTTTGCCTCTGATCTAAAACCATCCATCATTGCTGATCTTAGCGCAGGTCGTGGTGATTTGCTGCTGGAGGCAGAAAAGCTGTGGCCAAACTCGGACTTTATCGCCACCGACATCGACGCATCGGCTATCCGTCGATTAAAACACAATCGACCGAGCTGGATGATAGGTCGTTGTGACTTGCGAAACCCAGAGTCGAGAAGGGCATGCCTACCACTCAAACATGCTTTAGGCATGGTTTCCCTTCTTCTCCTAAATCCGCCGTTCACTTGTCGTGGAGGGACTCGGTTTAACGCCACAACAACACAAGGCACAATGAGCGCAAGCACAGCGATGTCATTCATGCTATTAGCCCTTCCTTACCTGCATGCCACTGGTACAGCTATTTCAGTACTGCCATCAGGGTGTGTTCATACTTCTCGCGATAGAAGAGCATGGGACTATATAAAGACTAGATACTCGGTCATTATCCTCGCCAAGTGTGAAAAGGGAACCTATGAAGATTCTGCGGCCTCGACTATTATTGTGCGTCTGTCGCCACTGCAGTCCTCCACCGCAACCCTAAACCTCCCAACAGCAACTCGGAGTAAACCCAATTTCCTAGTTAAAGTAATTCGAGGCTGCTGCCCAACATACACCGGGGCCCAGGATCTCAATGCCCCGAGCTTGGTTCACTCAACTGATTTGCGCAATGGTATTGTTCACGTAAATGGTCGCCATGGCTTTGGTGTCCATCGTTGCGTGAAAGGACCAGCAGTGTTGATCCCTCGTGTGGGCTTAATTTCAGAAAGCAAAATAGCCATACTAAATGACGGTCCGGAAATCATGCTTTCTGATTGCGTGATCGCACTGAAAACTACATCTATGTTCGTCGCGGATTCAGTCCGAAAGCTGATAGTCGAAAATTTCGACACGCTCCAAGCCAACTATGTGGGCACTGGTGCTCCGTTTATAACTATTGAGAGATTAAAAAACGCCTTACTCTATATGGGAGTATGCGCAAATGACGACTGACTTAATGCTAAGCTCTATCCAAGAAGTATCTGAATCATTCGTGCTATCAAAAATCCAATTCCTTGTAGACGTCCATTTGTGGCCAGATCGCCAAGTTTTGGATCCAGGATCCTGGCTCCGCAATTTCAATGCCAGCGAACGTCGACACGCACTCAACTTGCTTAATGTTTTTCTCTATGTGAGTGACCCACTTGTTGACGCGATTTTCCGCTCTGCCATTCAATCCTTGAGCGCCTCTATAACTGCTAATTCTATCTCTCTTTCAGATGCCAAGGCACATTGGAGATCCTTCTTAGCGACGGTACTCATAACATATGTTGAAGGTGAATCGCCAAATCCAACAGATAGCGGTGTGCTTTTTGCTCGGAAGGCCAGACAAGTTCTCTCAATCGATGAGGGACAAATTCGGTCACCGATTGAGGCGCTGCTTGAACTAACACGCGACCCAAGCATTCCAATACTGCTTGTTGATGATTTCGTAGGCGGGGGAAGCCAGATTTGTGCGACCTGGTCAAGACCTTACGAGATCGCACCTGGACGAAGAGCAAGCTACCTCAACGCAGCTACTAGTGGCGCCAGTATCACATACACACCTCTTATTGCAACAAGCCATGGCCTAGACGCGATTTCAGAAAAATATCCTGAACTTCGGATTTTCCCTGCACATATTCTTGGTGCTCAGTATAGCTTAACTGATCCTCAATCAATGCTATGGCCGGATTCGTTACGATCATCAGCCGATGATTTTCTGTATGAGGCAAGTCGCCGCGCCGGAATTGTTGATGACTCTGAATATGGATGGAAAGGATATCACGATTTATCCCTGCCTTTGGCATTTTCACATTCCGTTCCTGATTCCACACTCCCCCTCTATTTCTGGGAAAACAAAGGGTGGGCCCCACTCATCCGAAGGACATGAAGCCAATGGAAAGATTCGAAAATGGCGATTTCAGACGAGGATTGGCTGAAGTCTTCTCCGGCTATAGAGCAGAATGGCTTGGGAAAGAAGTATTTGAACTTTTTACAGAACCCGGCTATTTCCCACAATTAACAACCTCACATCCTTGCTTTCTTATCGGCGGACGAGGAACTGGCAAGACAACGGCGCTTCGCTGCTTGTCGTATTTAGGGCAAGAAGTCTTGCAAGCCGGAACAGGAAAAGAGCCAGAGAACTGGCCATACTTTGGAATGTACTATCGGGTCAACACAAACCACGTGCGCGCATTTTCTGGCCCCGAACTCTCTGACGCTCGCTGGATACAGTTATTTGCCCACTATATAAACTTGGAGTTTTGCGAGCTCGTCCTTCACTTCCTTGACTGGTATGGTTCACATCACAGAGAAGCGCCTTTGCTGGGAAGCGAAGCAATTGGCGCTATTGGTGCCACATTTAGTTTCGATGGAATAGAGAGTGCCAGCCAACTCACGAAACAGTTAAAACTCACTCGATTGCGATATGAAGCCACAATAAATAACATTGCCGACGCAGAAAAGATGCCAACACTGTCCATGCAGGCTGCACCAATAGATGAGATATTACGAGAAGTAAAACTTCTACCACAATTTGCAGAGAAGACTTTCTTTTTTCTCGTTGATGAGTACGAAAACCTAGACAACCAGCAGCAGCGGGTTTTCAATACTCTTATAAAGCATTGCGGCTCTCTATATTCTTTCAAGGTGGGCGTTAAGGAACTTGGGTTTAGGGAAAGATCAACACTGAACGCTCTTGAACAATTAGTACATCCTGCTGATTACAAGATGATCAACATAGCAGATGAACTGGGTGGTCGTTTCCCAGAATTCGCAAGCAGAGTGTGCAAATTGCGGCTGGAGAGGGTCCTAGGTACAGGTATCAACGTACCGAGCCCGCAATCGCTATTCCCAGAGCTTTCGGTCGAAGAGGAGTCAATTGAGCTTGGCATACTGGACATTATTCCATCAATCCAAAAAGAACTTAATATTAATGGTGCAATTGACCATGATTTTATAAGGTGGATTGAACAGATGCACCCATTGGAACTCTACACGGCAGCATGCCGTTCTGAAGTTGAGGGCTTAACGATTAACGAGAAGTTATCGTCTGCTTGGAATGATTTGGCAAAATGGCATGAACAATATGATAACCACAAGAGCGCATATCTGTATTCGATCAGGCGGAACAAAAGAGGAATCCGAAAATACTTCGCTGGCTGGCACGTGTTTTGCCTCCTTGCCGCAGGCAATATTCGCTATTTGCTCGAGCTTGTTGATCAAGCTCTGACCAATCAATTGGATGAGAATGGTGAGATTTTCGGCCCTGTTTCTGCGAAGCTGCAGACAGAAGCGGCACAGACAACTGGACAAAAGAACCTTCGTGAACTGGAAGGGCTTTCGCTTGGTGGTGCCAAACTAACCCGGCTCCTTCTAGGATTAGGCCGAATCTTTCAAATAATGGCCGAGGACCCCATAGGCCATACCGCAGAGGTCAATCAGTTTCACCTGTCTGCTGATTTCGCTGATAGCATTCTTCGCGAGCAGGTGACATCACTTGTCGCAGAAGGGATAATGCACCTTGCCCTTCTTCGATACGCGGGCAGCAAACTTCAAGACCAGTCTGATATCCGCCAATTTGACTATTCGATCCATCCTATCTTTGCACCTTTTTTCGGATTCAGCCACCGTAGAAAAAGAAAGATAGAGCTATCTGACAAACAGATCTGGGATTTAATCGATAGCCCAACTGAGAGCATTCGGACTATCCTGAGGCAGCAAAAACGACCAGTCGATAACATCCTTCCGGAGCAATTGGCCCTGTTCGCGGAGTATTATGCACTACCACATTGATGAGCCACTTTTCACGACCATTAAGCAGGATGCCTCACAACTTCGCCCCCAAAGTGGCAGCCTCTATATTTCTGGCACGTCCGTGGAGGAAAGGAGTCTTCATACCACAAAATGGGAGGCTAATTGCCCTGATGTTGTCTTCGCCCATCTACAGGCTCAGGATAGGGCTGTTGCAAGTCTTTTAATAGGCGATACGCTAACTACCTTCAGGCTTCGAAGCGCCAAGGAAATAAACGCCTTCTTGAGCAATCAGCATTACATTGCAGTGTATTTGGACGTAACCGGACTTCCTCATCATGTCTGGGCACCGCTGCTACGTGCGTTAAGGTCAAGGTCTGAACCAGCGTATGTTGTTTATATAGAACCCGGCGAATATAGGTTTAGTTCTGCTCCCACAGAGGCGACAATATTCGACCTAAGCGAAAGCATAGAAGGTATTGGCCCATTACCAGGTTTTGTATCGCTTTCTGATGATATGCCAGATGAAGCACTGTTCGTGCCGCTTTTGGGGTTCGAGGGCCCCCGTTTCCGATTTATTCTTGAAACGGTTCAGCCCAAGCGATCCAATATATGTCCAGTTATTGGCGTTCCCGGATTTCGTCCCGAGTATCCTTTCTACACCTATCTTGGGAATAGGCTTCAACTCGAGGAGACAAAGGCTTGGCAAAATGTGCGCTTCGCTGCTGCCAACTGCCCTTTCTCGATCTATCAATTGCTCCAAGAATTAGCGCGAGAGCATTATTCTCGTCGGCTAAAAATAGCTTTAATTGGCACAAAACCACACGCTCTTGGAGCGGTTTTGTATTACTTGGATCATCAGAGTACTACCGAGCTCGTCTATGACTATCCCGTTCGGAAAGCAAAGCGTACTACAGGAATTTCCCGGGCTTGCATCTATGATCTTTCCCTAATGCCGCCCATCCGAATCGATCGGGGCGAGAGATTTGGCTAGTCGCGACTACTTAGGTGATCTTTGATAATGATCTGTGACCATGTTTCGTATTCAAGGCTATGCGGCATTAATTCTGGAATAGAAACGAAGCCGCAGTCGATAGGCGTTCGATATTCCCTTGGCCGAACTATAGCAGAAGCGAGCCAATATTCATAAACGATGCCAAGATGAACCTTCCCCACGGAATTTGATTCATCATTCAGGACACCAAGAAGTACCGGCTTTCCCGTCCAAGTAAAATCGAACTCCTCTTGTGCTTCTCGAACTCTAGCCAAATCAAAAATCTCTAGGATGCTCTTAACTTCAAGTGGAACATCTTGTCGCTTGACATGTCCACCAATCCCTATAGAACAAAAACTATGCAATCGCGTCTCTCCTGAACGGCTCGAGCGCTTATATCGAAACACCAAATCCCCAAACCTAAAAATCGAATAAACTATGATCTGTTTATAATTTGGGTCTATCTCCGCGCACTCGCGAGTCATGAATTCAAAATCTTAGGAAATGTGTGATAACAAATATTCGTCTTTTGCGAGACCCCTGATTGGCAGGGAAGGTAGCATAGCCGCTCGACAAACCATCACCTCCTCTCCATTTCTCATCCGGGAACTCCTTGATGATCTAATTTTACAAAGTTTATCTCCTATATCCTACCAAATACAGCCCCACAGAATTGAATTTCAGCAAGACCTAACCTATGTGTGGGGTACAGGAGCCCAATCAGACGGTCCCGCGCCAGGCAGGGTTAGTCGCGGGATCGACAGTCACAACATTGACTCTCAAGCATCCAAAGTTCGTTAGCAGTGCTCCCCTCAATCAAAGGCATCGTCCCCGAAGGCTTCGAAGCGATCATTTGAGCGCCAAATGAGCCCTCATCAAGGCAGCGCTCGCCCTCGAAAAGGCCGACCGGTCCAAGATGTTCGACGACGAGAAGGTCGGTTTCAAGATCACGAAGCGCGCCCTCGAGGAGCCGATCCGCCAGATCGCCGAGAACGCGGGAGTCGACGGCTCCATCATCGCCGACCGCGCCAAGAACGAGAAGAAGGACATCGGTTTCGACGCCGCCAAGATGGAGTGGGTCGACATGGTCAAGTCCGGCATCATCGACCCGGCCAAGGTCACCCGCTCCGCCCTGCAGAACGCGGCCCCCGTCGCGGCCCTGCTGCTCACCACCGAGTGCGCCATCACCGATCTCCCCGAGCCGAAGTCGCCCCCCATGGGCGGCGGCGGCGGTGGCATGGGAGGAATGGGCGGCATGGGCGGGATGGACTACTAAAGGTCGTGCCGCTTCACTGCCAAGCCAAAGGGCGCTCCTGCAAGGGCGCGCCCTTTTTGTTTCGTTACGAAGCAGGCGAGCCCATTCCGACCATGCCAAACGGCCGACGCGCAACGAGCCGCGCTATAGTGCGGCCAAGGTGGGCGGAACTCCTTGGCCCGCGATGGCAGGCATACATTCCATTCCTCTAGCCCCCGGGCCAAAGGCCCAGCCCTTCTGGGCGCTTGTTCTCACTGACCCGGCTTTTCTGCTATAGTCGGTTTCCCCAGGGAGAACTCAGATGAAACCGCTCCATCAGGACTCGAAGGCCGGCGATCTCGCGAAGATGTACGAACAGAGTTTTTCCGGAATGGGATACTTCAAGCCCGGCCAGGCGGTGGAGACCGAGGTCGTGTCGATTTCCAAGGACTGCGTATTCCTGCAGCTCAATGGGAAGAGCGAGGGAATCCTCGACCGGGATGAGCTGACCGACAAGGATGGGAATCTCACCGTCAAGGTGGGAGACCGGCTCCGGGTCTGCTTCCTCAATGCCGAAAACGGGGAGATGCGTTTCACCACCAGGATCAGCGGGAACGCGGCCGGGCCTGAGATGCTGGAGCAGGCCTATCTCGAGAAGATGCCGGTGGAAGGTCTGGTCGAAAAGGAAATCAAGGGCGGCTACGAAATCAAGATCGGCGAGTTCCGCGCCTTCTGCCCCTACTCCATGATGGGCGAAAAACGCTCCGACAATTCCGCGGAATATATCGGGAAGCGCCTGTCCTTCAAGATCCAGGAGTACAAAAATAACGGCCGAAGAATCCTCGTCTCCAACAGGGTGATCCATGAGGAGGCCCGAGCGGAGAGGCTCGAGGCGCTGAAGAAGACCCTTCATGAGGGCATGGTCATCACGGGCTCGATCGCATCCATCCAGTCATATGGCGCCTTCGTCGACCTAGGCGGCATTCAGGCCCTGCTGCCCGTCTCTGAGATCAGCCGCTCCCGCGTGGAGAACATCCAGGCCCTCCTGTCGATCGGCCAGGAAATCCAGGCTTCTATTCTTAAAATCGACTGGCAGAGCGAGCGCATCACCCTCAGCATGAAGAGCCTCCTCGCCGATCCCTGGGAAATGGCGATGGGGAAATACCCGGAGGGTTCGAAGCATACGGGCACGGTCGTTCGCCTTGCCGATTTCGGCGCCTTCGTTTCCTTGGAGCCCGGCATCGACGGCCTGGTGCACAGCTCTGAAATCAGCAAGGCCAGCAACTATGGCACGATCCGCGAAGTAAACGTAAAGCTTGGTCAAACCCTGTCGGTGGAAATTCTCGGCGTAGACCAGGTCAACAAGAGGATTTCCCTGAAGCCCGCGACGACGATCGAGGAAGACGAGACTACGGCGAAGTACCTGAGCGATTCGGCCAATTCCACGACCTACAATCCATTCGCCGCGCTACTCAAAAAGAAATGATCGGCCCCGAGGGGGCGAGGGAGGAATCATGTGCCGGAATATCAAGCCCCTCTTCAATTTTGATCCGCCGGCCACAGAGCTGGAAATCCGCGGCGCCGCGCTCCAATTCGTGAGAAAGCTTTCTGGTTTCCAGAAACCGTCCAAAGTCAACGAGGCTGTCTTTAATCGCGGGGTGGATGAGGTAGCCGCGGCGGCCAGGGCCCTCCTCGGCTCGCTGGTCACCGCCGCGGAGCCCCGGAACAGAGAGCTCGAGGCTGAACGCGCGCGGGCCAAGATCCAGAGAAGATTCAATCCAGTCCAGGGCGCAAGCAAGGGCTTGGGCATCAGGCGGGGCGATCTAGGCCATACATAGCGGCGCGGGCAATTCAAAAAACAGCCTGATCGTCACCAGGGAAAGACCACCGATGATATAATGACCGCCTGCGGAAACAGCGAAAAAAGAACTGGAGCATCAGATGTCGCATAAGCTCGGGAACATGGACGCCTCGGGTTCAAGGAATATGTCATCACCGTGCTGTTCCTGACAAACATCTCAAGCAGACCCTAATGTCGAAGTCGCACCCGGAGTAACCCCCGAAGTCATAAGACTGCTCAAGGTTATGAAAGGCGAAATGACGCGCAAGGCTATTCAAGCGAAGCTGGGTCCGAAAGACGAAAAGAACTTACGCCGGAGCTATCGTCAGCCGGCCGTCGCTCGGAAGCTGATCGAGACGACCATCCCCGACAAGCTGCGCGAGATCGGCTGGTAACATTACCCGGCACTTCCTGCTGATCCACCACCATTTTCCATGGTATTATTCTACGTTGCACTTGTTGATCGCACAGATCGTATAGTCACGCGACCTACTTGCGCGAGCCCAGCCGGTTTCCAGAGCAATGAGGACCTGTCGTTTTGTATGATGGAGACCTTTTCCGTATGCTAGTCCCTGATAAAGGAATATTAATGGATTAACTCTTTCAAGATTGGTTCCTTGAGGGCAAAACCTCAATGACTTGATGGCAAGCCCCACAAGGCGGTATCGTGGACGTGATCCGTCTACGGTGGGAGGATGCTTATGATCGATTCCATTCATTTGCCGGACGGCCTGGCATATGAACTCGAAGACCTCCTTTCCTCGATCAGGTCCGATCCTTCCGTCCGAACAATCATTCTATTCGGCTCCACCGCGCGCGGCACCCGGGATGAACACAGCGATATCGACCTTCTCGTTCTGGTTGACGATTCCGGAAATCATGAGCCGCTTACTTCCGCCAAGATCCGGATGAAAGCCTTCGGTAAAATTACCTTTCCTCTCGACGTAATCGTCGAGAGCCTGACGGTTTTCGAAGAAAGAAAACCTTTCCCCACTCTGGAAAGAAAAATCGCTCGCGAAGGCAAGGTACTCTATGCGGCTTGAAGAGTTTGTCCAGGAATGGACGAAGAAAGGCGATAATGATCTGGCTTCAGCCCAGTTTCTTATGTATATGCGGCCGGTCCCTCTCGAGGTTATCGGATTCCATTGTCAACAGGCCGTAGAAAAATACCTTAAGGCCTACTTGGTCCTTAAAGGAGTAGAGCCCGAAAAGACACATGACCTGGGGCTTCTGCTCGAACGATGTAGCGCATTTGACGCAGGGTTTTCCACGCTAGCTGAAAGCTGCGCCTTTTTAACTGATTTTGCAGTAGAAATGAGATACCCCAATTCCATTAGTCTTGATTTCGACACAATCTCAAAGGCTCTCTCCTTGGCACGGGGCGCCGTCGCACACGTTGCCTCAAAGCTTGCGGAAGGGAGCGACTAGGCATACATGCGCTTCCTCCTCATCGCCAACCCGGTCTCCGGAGACGCCCGCAAAGAGGCCAAGATCGAGGCGGCGCTCGCCTATTTCGGGAAGCACGCCGATTCGGTGGATCTGCGCTTTACGGAGCATCCCGGCCACGCGACGTCGATCGCCCGGGAAGGCGCCTCGCAGGGCTACGACGCGATCATCGGCGCCGGAGGAGACGGCACGATCAACGAGGTGCTCAACGGCATAGTAGGCACAAGCGCCAGACTCGGTATCCTGCCCTGGGGGACGGGGAACGTCTTCGCCAAGGAGATGAGGATATCGAGCCGGATCAAGAAGCAGTGCAAGCTCATCAGGAAAGGCAAGGCCATACGCCTCGACTGCGGCCGCTGCGGCCCGAAGTACTTTCTCCTCATGGCCAGCGCCGGCTTCGACGCCTATGCCCTGCGGCGCGGCGGCCGACTCTCGCTCAAGAACAAGTTCGGGATCAGCGCTTATCTCCTCGCCGCGCTCGGGGCCTTTTCGCGGTACAAGTATCCCGCGATCAGCCTGCGCGTCGACGACAAGACCGCCGATTCGGGCACCTTCGTCCTCGTCTCGAACACGAGGCTCTACGGGGGCTTCTTCATCTTCAACCCGGAGGCCGATCCCACCGACGGCCTCCTGGACGTCTTCGTGTTCAGGGAATCGGGTCCCTGGGCTCTGGTCAAGCTGCTATCCCGGCTCGCTTTGCGGGCCTTTCTCCGCGGCATCAAGCTTCCCGACCCCTACCGCTCCCTCGACCACGGTCGCTACCGGGCGCGGCGGGTCGAGCTGGGCTCGGAAAGCGAGGTAGCCCTCCAGGCCGACGGCGATGTGGTATCGGGCATCGGGACGATCTTCGAGGCCGTCCCCGGCGCGGTCCAGGTGATTCTCCCGCGAAAGACGCGCAAACGATTGAAGAAGATTCGGAAGAGACGGATCGGGAGCACCGCCGACCGCTTGATCCGGCCGCTTCGCCCGAGCTAGGCTTGCCTCGATACGAAACCAAGGGGGGTAGTACATGCCGATATTCGAGTATGGGTGCGAGACCTGCGGCACGTCCTTCGAGCTCCTCGTGCGATCCGACACGAAGGTCAGCTGCCCCGGTTGCGGCGGCGAGACGTTGAAGAAGAAACTGAGTCTCTTCGCCTCCCACGTCGCGCATCCTTCCGGCGCCCTGCCTTCCTGCCACTCCGGCGAGCACGGCTGCGATCTCGGCAGGTGCGGCTCCGGGTCCTGCGGCGTGGACTAAACACGGCGTCGGGAACCTGTAGGTCGGTCCCGCTTAGCTAGAAGCGCTCGGGAGGTAGCATGAAAGCTCCGCGCTTCCTCGTCGCGTCGATGCTAGTGGCCACCTTGATCGCGCCTCTTTCGGCCCAAACGGAGACGCCTGCGCTTCCCAATGTCAGCATCCGGGCTCCCGAAGGGAAGGACATCCCCGGCTACCTGGTCCTACCCAAGGCTAAGCCTCCCTATCCGGCCATCCTTCTCATCCACGAATGGTGGGGCTTGAGTCGGAACATCGCCGGTCTGGCCGACCGCCTCGGCGCCGAAGGCTATCTGGTGCTGGCGGTCGACCTGTACCGCGGGAGCTTCGCGCGCAGCGCCCAAGAGGCCGCCGGGCTAGCGACGGCCAAGCGCTTCGGGGAGTACGGCATGGTCGCCGACGCGGCGCTATCCTGGCTGGCCCGACGGCCGGAGGCCGACCGCGCCCGCCTGGGCTGCGTCGGGTTCTGCTTTGGCGGTCGCCAGGCCCTATTCGAGGCGGCGCGCAATCCGGCGGTGAAGGCGACCGTGGCGCTTTACGGCTCGGGGCTCCTGACCACGCCCGAGGCTCTCGGAGTCCTCGACGATTCTCATCCCATCCTCGGTGTCTACGGCGAGCTCGACCCCTCGATTTCGGCCGCGCAAAGAGCGGCCTTCGCCAAGCTGCTGGCGGACCGCGGCGTCCCCTACACGGAGGCGGTCTATCCCGGAGTCGGCCACGCCTTCGTGAAGGACGACAGGGTCGACGAGCCGGGTCCGGCAGCCGATGCGTGGAAGAAGGTCCTCGCATTCCTGGACCGGAACCTCAAGCAAAGGGGCGACTGAATCGCGGCGCTTGCCGATCGGCTTCCAGGAAGCGATCATGGGCATTCTCGAATGAGAGGGCTAATCCAAGTCCGCGAATAATTCCGCCGGGTTTACGGCGAATCCCTCGAGAACCGATGAGGCGATGGGTGAAATATCCCCGAGGCGATCCCGTAGCTCGCCCTCGTCGAAGCGCGAAGGCTTCGCGAGCCGATATATCCAAATGCTCCACGCTGCCGGATCGACTACCCAGTACTCGCGCACACCGCGGCTCTCGTAGAGCCCAAATTTCTCGTGTTGGTCCTTCTTCGAAGTCGAGGGCGAGAGTATCTCGATCGCGAGGTCGGGAGCGCCCCGCGCTCCGGCCTCGGTGAGCTTGGACTTGTCGCAGAAAACGACGATGTCCGGCTGGACGACCGTATCGATTTCATCATCGGGCTCATCGCCTTCGGGGAAGAGAACGTCGAAGGGAGCGATGAACACTCTGCAAGGTCTAGTGCGCAAGAACACCTTTATGTCGGAAAACAGCCGCCCGAGAACTTCCTGGTGCCGTAGCTTTGGCGCCGGGCTCATGGCCCAAGCGCGTCCCCCGATGAGTTCCCATCGCTCCGAGTCGGGCCACGTACGATAGTTGCGATAGGTAAAGCGCTCATTCGGCTCCAATGCCGGGTTTCCCATACGTTCCATTGCCTCCCAGTATAGCAGATACGCGCTCCAGGCGGCCCTGGGCATGAGGATTTGCGCTAGGGAAGAAACGGAAGAGGTACGTTGCACATTGCCCTCCCCGGCGATAACCTTCCGTACATGAAGGACTTCCGCTTCTGGCAAATGCTCCTGAACCCGCCCCTCGTCGCCGCCCTATCGGCGATGGCGAGCTCCCAAGTATTCAAGACTCTCAAGCCTCTCGCCAAAGGCAAGCCGCCCGATATCCGCAAGGTCACCGACTACGGCGGCTGGCCCTCCTCGCATACGGCCTTCATCGTCGCATGCACGCTGTCGGTAGGCATCGTCGAAGGCTTTCGCTCGAGCATCTTCGCCGTCGCGCTCGTCGTCGCGGGCATCCTGATCTACGACATCCTGAAGATGCGCCGGGTAGTCGCCCTCGACGACCGCGAGATCGACCGGATGCTCGAGCGCGCTTCCCTGTCCCGCGCCGAGGCGCCGCCCCAATTCGAGGGTCACAGCCCTGCCGAGGTCGTCGGAGGCATGATCTGGGGTTGCGCCTGGGCGATCGGCATCTGCGCGCTGTACTAGTCGCTTGAGAGGATGCTTTGCATCATTACCATTTCAGTGAAAATTGGCAATACTATTGACAATCATACGGGAAGTTCGCAGCATTAGACATGCTGCAGCGCGCATGTTCGCCTTTCTTGCGCAAACTTGCCTCGCAATTTTCCGTCATCGTTATTACTGGGCCTCGGCAGGCGGGAAAGACGACATTGGCTCGAGCGCAGTTCCCGGACCATCCCTATGCGAGCCTCGAGAACCTCGATACCGCGGCCCGAGCCGAGGACGATCCTAGGGGCTTCCTTGCATCCTTCCCCGAGGGGGCGGTAATCGATGAAATTCAGCGGGTTCCCTCGCTGTTATCCTATCTGCAGCAAGTAGTCGACGAGAATCCGCGTCCCGGGGCCTTTGTCCTGACCGGTTCCCAGCAGTTCGGCCTCATGGGCGCTCTTGCCCAATCTCTCGCCGGCCGCGCCGGTCTCCTCGAGCTCCTGCCCTTTTCGGTGTCGGAATTGATGCCCCGATATTCCGGAGCCTTGATCGACCTGGACGCGGCGCTCTGGCATGGTTGGTATCCCCCGATATTCGACCGCGATCTCGACCCCGAGCTTTGGTATTCCGCGTATATCTCCACCTATCTCGAGCGCGACGTCAGGCAGGTGGAGAATATCCGGGACATGGCCGCCTTTCGGCGTTTTCTCGCCCTCTGCGCCGGACGGACGGGGCAGCTCGTCAACCTTTCGGCCATCGCCGACGAGAGCGGAGTCAGTCATAACACCATCAAATCCTGGCTCTCGGTACTCGAGGCGAGCTATCTCGTCAGGCTGGTGCAGCCCTTCCATAGGAACTTCAACAAGCGCGTCGTAAAGACGCCGAAGCTGCATTTCCTCGATACCGGCCTGGCGGCGCGGCTCCTGGGCATCCGCGAGCCGTCCCAGCTCGCCACCCATCCTGCGCGAGGCGCCCTCTTCGAGAGCTTCGTCTACGCCGAGCTCCTCAAGCGGCGCCTCAACGAGCACGCTCCCTGGGATATCTACTTCTGGCGCGACCAGGGCGGCCACGAGGTTGACTTCGTCCTCGAAAGCGGGCGGTCGCTCGCGGCTATCGAGGCCAAGTCGGGGTCGACCTTCCATCCCGACCAGAATCAGGGCCTCTCCATGTTCCAGGAGCTCACGGGAAAGGAATTGGACAGATCTCTGCTGGTCTACGGGGGCAAGGAGAGCTTCGGCTACAAGGGTTCGAGCGTTCTTCCCTGGAATGCGATGGAAGCCGGGGGGCTCGGGGATTGGCCCCACACCGATAGTATGCAATGATCACCTAATTGTAGTCACACTCATTTTAGAATCGAGGAGCCGTCGTGGGTTCGCAAACCGAGACCTCCAACCCCTTCTACGACCACCCCATACTGAATTCGCCTTACAGGGAACCTAAGCGGCGCTGGGCCTTCGCCGAGTTCACCGACGTCTACGAGATCGAGCCGGACTTCAAGAGCAAGGTCGAGGAAGAGTTCGGGAGGATGATCGAGCGGGCGAGGGGGAAGGCATGAACGCGGAAGATCTCCGAGCCCTGCTCGACAAGAACGAGGATGAGCACATCGAATTCAAGAAGGCCGAGTCATCCTTCGACTTCGACAAGCTGGTCGAGTATTCGGTCGCCCTCGCGAATGAACGGGGCGGGAAAATCGTGCTCGGAGTCACGGACAGGAAGCCCCGGCGCATCACTGGAACTCAGGCATATAAGGATGATCTCGCAAGAATAAAAGAACACCTCGTCGCTCAAGTAGGTCTACGCATCGATGTCGAGGAAGTAAGCTGCCCCGAAGGACGGGTGCTAGTGTTTCAGGTGCCCTCGCGGCCGATCGGGAGGCCTCTCCATGTGAATGGTCGCTATCTCATGCGGGCAGGCCAGGCGTTGACAGCGATGTCTGCTGATATGCTCAAGCGCATCTTCGATGAAGACGGCTCCGATTTCACGGCACAACCTTGCGAACAGGCATCCTTCGACGATCTGGACAAGGAGGCAATCGAGGAATTCCGTTCGCGCTGGGCGAAAAAAACCGGCATCGAGTCGATCATGCGTTTGTCCCGCGAGCAACTGCTCTCTGATGCCGAGCTGGTCACCAACGGCACGGTTTCATTTGCTGCCCTGATCCTTTTCGGTACCCATGCGGCTTTGGGGCGCCATCTGGGTCAGGCCGAAGTGATATTCGAATACCGCGCCAACGATTCCACGGGTCCGGCGCAACAGAGACTCGAGTTCCGGCAGGGTTTCTTTTCCTTTTACGACAAGCTCTGGGAGACCATCGACCTACGCAATACGAATCAACACTACCAAGACGGCCTCTTCATCTGGGACATCAAGACATTCAACGAACGCGCGATCCGCGAAGCCATCCTCAATGCGGTGAGCCATCGGGATTATCGGTCAGGAGCATCGGTCTTCGTCCGTCAATATCCCGAGCGGATCGAAATCACGAATCCCGGAGGGCTACCTTCGGGCATAACGCTGGACAACATACTCTGGGAACAATTCCCCCGCAATCGCCGCCTCGCGGAAACCTTCGCTCGATGCGGTCTTGTCGAGCGCGCGGGACAGGGAATGAACCGGATCTATGAATCCTGCATCCGCGAAAGCAAGGATGAACCTGATTTCACGCACACGGATACGGACCACTTCTGGATCACTCTCCGCGGGGCCATACGGCATCCCGAGTTTCTTCGCGTGCTCGAGAAAATTGGCAATGAGCTGCTCGTCAGTTTCTCTACGGATGACTTCGTGGTCATCCAGGCCGTTTTCGAAAGGCGCGCTCTGTCGGTCCGCCTTGCCCCGATCGCCGAGCGCCTGCATGAAGAAGGAGTGCTGGAAAAGGTACCCTCAACTAAAGGCCATATGTGGGTTCTCGCCCGAAAACTTTATGCCGCGATCGGCAAGAAAGGCGAGCATACAAAAAGGACAGGGCTGGATCGAGATACGCATAAGGCCTTGATACTCAAACATATTCAGACAAATGAAGCAGAGGGATCCCGGCTCGAGGAGTTCAGGCAGATTCTCCCTTTCATGGATCGTGGCAATGTCCAGGTTCTTTTGCGCGAAATGAGGGATGATGGACTTATCCATCATCATGGCAAGACGAGGGCCGGTCGGTGGTACCCCGGAATTCACTCGGCCGACTGCCGTTATAGCGATACTGGTAAGGCCCCGGATGACTGATGATATTCTTGCACTATTTTTTGCCTTTTGCTGGTGCCGCTATTGCAATCCATTGCAATCCAATTGCAATGGAAATCTAAGGAATCGCGACAAATGACATTCAGAGAAAGAATTACTATTGCAATCTTGTCGCAAACATACGCAATGCATTCTGTCACTAGGAGCCTCCATGCCCAAGCCTAGCGCCCCCAAGACCGTCGAGACCCTCCGTCACGAGGAGGATAAGCGGGCCAACATCCCTAGCGCCGAATACGAGAGTCTGGTCCGCAAGGAGGAGCAGAAGCCCCGCGAGCTCCGCTATCCGCGCAACACCGACCTCGACCCCCAGCTCGTCTGGAGGGGGAAGGACGAGCAGGACTGGAGCGAACTCGTCGTCTACGCCCCGCCCCTCTACATCCAGGAGAAGGTCCACCCCAAGGTCCCTATCGACGACCTGGTCCGCCGGAGCGAGGCCGATCGCAAGCGGGACGAGGCCCAGATCGACTCTGCAAGCATCGTTGCCATCCGATAGGCCATTCAGCGCGGACTTGCATATATACGTTTGTTCCCATCGAATGATTAATTTGAAAATCGACTGATTCCAAACCGTGTGAATATTGCGAAGCCAATATGGAGGCGGAATGAGTGCAATAGTGATGTACTGACGACTTGGCTGCGCATATGAGGTAGTGGACCTTCCTTGCCGACCTTCACCCGTGATCCGAACGTCTTTGTCCGGGCCGACCCAGAAAAGTCGCAATTTGATGTAAATTAGCGATTTTATGTTTTTTTTGTAATTCTCGAAAACTCGATATAAATTACTCGTATGGATCCTATTCGAAACCCTTTTGCGCCCGGAGCAGGCTCGCCGCCGCCGGAGTTGGCTGGTCGCGACGAGATATGGAATAGGCCCGGGATTTCGCCCAACGAGCCTTGAGCGGCCTTGCAGGTTTCGCCAAGGCATTGAAAGTTAAATTCGCGGACATCGAGGTCGGCTTCGATTTCGCCCCAGAGCCCGGCCTGGCGGACAACGGCGACCTCGAACATGACCTCCAGGCCCTTTTCGAGGTCGCTGGTCTCGCGGCGAAAATGGCGGGGACCGCTTTAGCCATGTTCATCGACGAACTTCAGTATGTCGCCGAAAGCGAGCTCGCGGCACTGATCATCTCCCTGCATCGCACGGCTCAGCGGCAAATTCCGATCATCCTCGTGGGCGCAGGCTTGCCGCAGCTCCGCGGGCAGATGGGCGAGGCGAAATCCTACGCCGAGCGCCTCTTCGATTTTCCGGAAATCGGACCTCTCGCTCCTGACGACGCGCGCGTGGCGATCAGGAAACCGATTGAAGAGCAGGATGCCGCCATCGACGACGACGCGCTCGAAGCCATCATCCAGAACACCCGGGGATACCCCTATTTCCTCCAGGAATGGGGAAAGCATGCATGGGATTCCGCTGACATTTCCCCGATCGATAAAGCAGACGTCGCGACGGCGTCGGAAGCGGTCATCGCGACCCTCGATCAGAGTTTCTTCAGGGTGAGATTCGATCGTCTCACGCCGCTGGAGAAGAAATACCTCAGGGCCATGGCCGAACTCGGGCCGGGGCCCCACCGTTCCGGCGATATTGCCGAAGTCATGAAGCGCGACGTGACGTCTCTCGGACCACTGCGAAGTCAATTGATATCCAAAGGAATGATTTGGAGCCCGAGTCACGGCGATACGGCCTTTACCGTTCCCCTATTCGACGAGTTCATGCGCAGGACTATCCCGGGCGATGATTGGCGAACCTAAAGTGTTCCCTATTTCGCGGATCGAAACGACTCAAGCGACGGCTGACAATTTTCATTCCGACGATTGAAAACATTTGTTCCGACGATTGCAAATGCTTCTTCCATAGACTGAAAATGTTTGTCGCGACGACTGGTTTGTAATCTTGCGACGATAGGATTTTTCTTTTGCGACGACTGGTTTTCGACGAGGACGGGGGAGCTGCGCGGCGGCTCGGCCGTGCTATCATGACCGCCATGCACGAGCAGCTCACCTTCATCTTCCAGCCGGAAGTCCAGGATATCTTCAACCACTTCACCGCCCTCTTCGATATCCGCATCGCCTATTTCGCCCCGGACGGCGCCGAGCTCAAGGTCGGTCTGGAGCGGCCCTGGTGCGAGTACTGCCGGCTGATCCGGGTCGGGCTCGGGGACCAACAGCTCTGCGTCGCCATGGACCGGGACCGTCGCGAAGAGGCTGCCGGGAAACGACATCTGGTGCACTATCGCTGCCATGCCGGCCTGATCGAAGCCATTAAGCCTCTGTACTTCGATATGGCGCTCCTGGGCTACATCATGATCGGCCAGATTCGGACCGATCTGGCCCTGCCGACCGAGAAGGAATGGCGGTGGAGGGAAAGATTCGGCGACGAGAGGCTTCGCCTGGCCTTCGAGTCGATTCCTCTGATGGGGAATGACCGCCTGAAGCATATCATCGGCCTCTTCGCCACCTTGGTCGACTTCGTGGTCCAGCAGCATTTCATCTCGATCAAGGGTCGGAAGCGGACCAGCGGCCTGGTGGACTGGCTGCGTCAGCATTATATGGAAAGCATTACGCTGGGCGAGGCCGCGGCCATGGTGGGCGTCGGCGGCTATCGCCTGGCCCACCTGCTTAGGGAAGAACAGGACATGAGCTTCAAGCAGCTCCAGCAATCCATTCGCCTCCGGGAAGCCGAAAGCCTGTTGGCCCATGATCCCGGCATGAGCATCAAGGAAGTCGCGACGCGCTGCGGCTTCGAGGACCCGCTCTACTTCTCGCGGGTCTTTCGCAAGGTTCATGGCCATGCGCCCTCGGCTCATCGCGGTTCTGGATAACAGCAAGAAAATCCATACATCCAGCAAGCGGCGACATTTCGGCATTCCAGGAACAGGGCTAGGCTCACTCGACGGAACGCAGGAGGAGCAGCCCCGATGAATGCACGCGACCTGATGCTGGAAACCCTGGCCCACCGGAGGCCGCCGGTCCTGCCCTTCCAGCTCGATCTGACCGAGGATTCGCGCGCGCGCCTGGCGGCCCATTTCGGCGACGGGGATTTCGAATCGCGGATCGGCAGCGCCATGGCCCAAGAGCGCAACGAGATCCTCTGCCCGGTGGACGACAGCCATCTCCGCGACATGTTCGGCGTGGTCTGGACCCGCGAGCAGAAAGGCGATTTCGGGGTCGTCCAGGACTATCCGCTGAAAGAGCCTAGTCTGGCGGGCTACGAGTTCCCGGAACCCGACGAGGAGAGCATCAGGGCGAAATGCGAGCGCCTGGTCGCCTGCCGCGATAGTCGATACACCATGTACATCATCGGGTTCTCCCTCTTCGAGCGGGCCTGGTCGCTTCGCGGCATGGAGGACGTCCTCGTCGATTTCATCCTGAATCCCGAGTTCGTCGACGAGCTCCTGGATCGCATCGTCGAGTACAACCTGAAAGTGGTGGACCTCGTGGCCGGGTATCCGATCGACTGTATCTTCTTCGGCGACGACTGGGGTCAGCAAAGGGGCCTGATCATGGGCCCGGAGCACTGGCGCAATTACCTGAAGCCCCGCCTCGTCCGGATGTATGCCCACGTCCGGTCCAAAGGCATGAAGGTGGCCCAGCATTCCTGCGGCGATATCCGAGAGGTGTTCCCCGACCTGGTCGAGGCCGGCATGGATATCTACAACACCTTCCAGCCCGAGATCTACGACGTCGCCGAGATGAAGCGCCTCTACGGAGAGCGAGTGACCTTCTACGGCGGCGTGAGCACCCAGCGCCTCCTTCCCAAGGCAGCTCCCGCCGAGGTGAAGGCGGAAGTCCGACGCCTCATGGACGTGCTGGGAACGGATGGGGGCTACGTAGTCGCCCCGACCCACGCCATACCCGACGACGTCCCGGTGGACAACATCCTCGCCTTCCTCGAGGTCGTCCGGAACCAGGCGCCCCTGGTCGGCGGTAGGTGAAGCGTGGCCTCCCAGCTCGATTTCAGGAACATTTCCATGCTTTTCCCGGGGGTGAGAGCCCTCGATAAAGTTTCCTTTACCGCCCGGTCCGGCGAGGTGCTGGCCCTCCTCGGCGAGAACGGCGCGGGCAAATCGACGCTGCTGAAGATCCTCAACGGCGATTATCCGCCGAGCGAGGGAACGGTGGCCCTGGACGGCCGGGAGCTCGCGCTCAAGAGTCCGCACGATGCCATCGGCGAGGGAATCAGCGTCATCTACCAGGAGCGGCAGGTGGTCCCCCACCTGAGCGTCGCGGAAAACGTCTTCATGGGCCATCTGCCCTTGGGAGTCGGAGGACTCATCGACTTCGGACGCCTCCACCGCGAGACGACGGCCCTCATCGCGGACTTCAACCTGCCGATCAAGTCGACCGACCGCGTGCGAAGCCTCAGCGTCGCCTATCAGCAGATGGTCGAGATCATGAAGGCCTACAGCCACCCCGGGACCAAGGTGATCGCCTTCGACGAGCCGACGGCGAGCCTGTCCGACGAGGAGAGCGCGACCCTCTTCGCCATCATCCGCCGCCTGAAGGCCGAAGGGCTCATCGTCATCTACGTCTCCCATCGGCTGAAGGAGCTCGCGCCCCTGGCGGACCGGGCGGTGATACTCAAGGACGGCAGATTCGTGGCCGAACGGCCCATGGCGTCCTGCGACGAGCTGGAACTGGTCAAGCTGATGGTCGGCCGGGATATCGGCGATTTCTTCGATACCCTGCATCGGAACGCGGAGCCCGGAGGGCTCATCCTCTCGGTGCGAAACCTGTCCAACCGCAAGCTGAAGAACATCGGCTTCGACCTCCATGCCGGGGAGATCCTGGGGCTCGGAGGCCTGGTCGGCGCCGGTCGCACGGAGGCGGCGAGGGCCATCTTCGGCGCCGACCCGATCGCGGAAGGCCGGATCGTCCTGGACGGCAGGCCCGTGCGCATCGGCTCGCCGGAAGAGGCGATCCGGCTGGGCATCGCGCTCTGTCCCGAGGATCGCAAGCTCGAAGGCATCGTGCCGCGGCGATCCATCCGGGACAACATCAGCATGGTGATCCTCCGCAGGCTCTCGCGTCTCGGCTTCATCGATTTCCGCGCCGAGCGCAAGGTGGTGGCGGAGGGGATCCGCGATCTTCGGATCAAGACTCCTAGCGCCGAGCAGCACATCGTCCACCTCAGCGGCGGCAACCAGCAGAAGACCATACTGGTCCGCTGGCTGGCCATGAGCCCCCGCGTCCTCATCCTGGACGAGCCCACCAAGGGCATCGACGTCGGCGCGAAGGCCGAGATCTACCAGATCATCTGCGACCTGGCCCGCGAAGGCCTCGGAATCATATTCATCTCCTCGGAGCTGACCGAGCTCATCGGGATCTGCGACCGCATCGTCGTGATGCGCGAGGGAGAGATCTCCGGGGAGCTCCTGCGCTCCGAGGCGACCGAGGATTCGTTGCTGTGTCTGGCCATGCTGGGTCACAAGGGGAGAATAGGCTGTGAGGATTAGGCTGCTGAAGAATCAGACCATAGGCGACCGCCTGGGGATGTCCGTATCCCTCGTGGTGATGGTCCTGACTTTCTCGCTGCTCAACGAGAACTATTTCCAGTGGGCGAACTTCCAGAGCATCCTGATCAGCGCCTCGCTGATGGGCCTCGTCGCCGTGGGCGAGTCCTTCCTCATCATCGCCGGGCACATCGACCTCTCGCCGGGCTCGGTGTCGGCGATGTCCGGAGTCCTGGTGGCCGTCCTCCTGGGCAGGGGCGTTGGCGCCTTCCCCGCCCTCATCCTCGTGGCCCTGGTCGGGATGGGCATCGGCTACCTCAACGCCGCCCTGGTCACGCGGCTCCGGCTGGAGCCCTTCATCGCCACCCTGGCCACCATGTCCATCATCCGGGGAGCGGCCTTCATCATCAACAACGGCAAGCCGGCGCCGATCAGCGACGAACTCTACCTGTCCTTCGGCGTCTTTCCCATCCTCGGCCTGCCGGTGCCGGTCTGGCTCCTGGTGGCGGTCATCGCGGTGTTCTCCGTCGTCCTCTCGCGGACTCGTTTCGGGCGCAATGTCTACATCGTAGGGGGCAACGCCACCGCCGCGCGCCTCGCGGGCATCGACGCCAAGAAGCTCGTGACGAAGCTCTACATGATCACGGCCGGGCTCTCGGCCCTGGGAGGGGCGATGCTCGCCTCGCGCATGAACGTGGGGCATCCGGCCGCGAGCAACGGCCTCGAGTTCGACGCCGTCACCGCCGCGATCCTCGGGGGGATCGCGTTCACGGGAGGCGTCGGCAACCTCGCGGGCACGGTGCTCGGCATCCTGGTGCTCCAGGGCTTCAACAACGGCCTGCTCCTCATGAACGTGCCCTCGTTCTGGCAGTACGTGGCGCGCGGAGTTCTGCTCATCGTCGCCCTCTCCTTCGATTTCGTCCGCAACCGTCGCCGCTGAGCCGGTCGACGGATCGGAAGCACCTCCCCGGCATGGCCGGAGGAAATATCTCGAGGAGGCCCAGTATGTATCGAACGTCTCGTTTCGCGCGGATCCTGACCGCGGCTCTCGCGGTCGGCATGGCCTTGGCGGCGGCAGGCTTCGCCCAGACCGCCAGGAAGGACATCGTGATAGCCGGCATCTACAAGGCCCTGGACCAAGGCTGGTTCCAGGACACCTCGGCCGCCGCGGAGAAGACCGCTCTCCGCCTCGGCGCGAAGGAGTACATCAAGCTCGACGCGAACATGAATCCCGACAAGTACATGAACGCCCTGGAGACCGTCATCGCCCGAAAGGTGGATGGCCTCATCGTCTGCATCCCGGACCAGTCGCTCAGCAAGGTGACCGTCGACAAATGCAAGGCGGCCGGCATCCCCGTGTTGGCCGATGACGATGCCCTGATCCTCGGCGGGAAGAAACTGGCGCCCTCCTTCGAGCTCGACGCCTTCCTGGTCGGGAAGCAGATGGGAGAGTGGCTCGTGGACACCGTGAAGAAGGACGGCCTGGTCAAGAATCCCTCCGCCACGGCCTTCATGTCCCTGACCATGCTCACGGTCAACAGCTGCGTACCCCGCTCGCAGGGCTACGAGTCCGCCTGGAAGGCGGGCCCCTTCGCCAAGGTGGCGATCATCAACGCCGACTACAACGGCGAGACCGAGAAGGCCTTCAACGCCGCGTCCGCCACCATCAACGCCAATCCGAAGATCAAGACCTGGTTCGTCTGCGCGCCCAACGACGAAGGCGCCCAGGGAGCGGTGCGGGCCCTGGAGCAGAGCGGCCTCGACAAGAACGCCGTCGTGGTCGGCCTGGGCGGCTACCTCGCGAAGGACGAGTACAAGAAGCCCTACAGCGCCTTCAAAGCTTCGGCCTACATCGACCCGGTGACAGACGGCGAGACGGTGGCCACGGCCATGATGGAGAAGATCCTGAAGAACAAGGAAATCTTCGCAGAGTACAGGAAGCCCGGAGAGGATTTCGGAATGTATCCTCTGGGAGCGAAGATGGTCACCAAGGACGACTACCGGCAGATAATGGGCAAGGCGGCGGACTGAGCCCGCCGGGGGGCCGTCCGGATCGGATGGCCTCCCGACTGGCGGCCGGAGATCCTCAGACGCGGGAGGCTTCGGACACCGCGCCGGTCGGGGACGCCGCGTCGGCGTAGCCGAAGAGCCGACGCGCCTTGACGACCTCGACCACCTGCCTGGGGACCAGCTCCTCCCAGGAAGTATCGGCCGACTTCAGCCTCGCGAGCACCTCGTGCGGCAGAATCGCCAGATCGAGGCCGTCGGTGGCCTCGATGCCGGCGATATATCGGTTCTGCACCAGGTACAGGTAGAGCTGGCGCATGGGCTCGGGGATCGCGAGCTCATCGACGGTCAGGGTCTCCCCGGTCTCGGCGACCTTCCAGGGGTAGACGTACAGTCGGACCGGTCCGCCGCCCAGGAGCCGTCCCAAGGCTTCGAGAATGCCTCCGTCGAGATCGGCGTAGTACTTTTCCTCGAGTATCTGGGCGAGGGTGGGCAGGCCCATGACCATTCCGATGCGCTCGCCGGTATAGCGGCGAAGGTAGGTGGTCACGTTGTGGAAGCGCGAGTAGTTGGAGATCATCACGGTGTGCCCCAGGGCGCGGAGCGTGTCCACGCGCGCGAGGAAGTCCTCGTGCTCGACTTCCTCTCCGAGGGATAGGAGGTTGCGGAGCGTCATCTCCATGAGCACGACAGGCTCCCGGCCGGCCATGTCCGGCTCGCCCTCCATGAGCTCCCGGGAGCGCTCGAGCATGTCGAGGCCCACGCGCGTGATGGGGCGGAAGCTTCCCCTCTCGATCAGGACGGGGGAGCGGTGGAGCAGCTCGGCCGGCTCCACCGCGTCGCCGTCGGGAGCGAAGAGCGCGGCGTTGGTCAGCCGCTGCTGGACGAGCTGGAGGCTCATCAACCGACTGTCGAGCGCGTCGAAGGCGAGGCCGGAGAGCTTGATCATGTCCACTTCCATGCGGTCGCGGGTCAGCTCGTCCATGAGCCCGCCGATGAGCGCCTCCGGCCGCGCGTAATCGTAGAAGGCGCCGTGGATAAGATTCACCCCGAGCACTCCCAGGGCCTCCTGCTGGCGCGTGTTCTCCCGGTCCCACATCCTGGCGTGGATGATTATCTCCGAGGGCCGCGCGCGCGGCTCGGTCTGGAACCTGATCCCTAGCCAGCCCTGCCCCTCGTCCTGGCGCGTATAGCTCCGCGCCGCGACCGTGTCCGCGAAGACGAAGAATTTCGTCGTGCCGCCGCGCTCGCCGTCCAGCCGCTCGAGGAGTAGGGACCATTCGTGGTCCAGCATCGACTGGAGGCGCTGCCTGCTGACGTATCGCCTGCCCGGGCCGTACACGGCGTCCGATACCGTCATGTCGTAGGCGGAGATGGTCTTCGCGACGGTGCCGGCGGCGCCGCCGACGTGGAAGAACCAGCGAGCCACCTCCTGGCCGGCTCCGATCTCGGCAAAGACTCCGTAGCGGGCCGCGTCGATGTTGATGCGCAGGGCTTTGTCGTGGCTGCTGAGGGTGTTGTTCAGGCCCATGACGCAAATATGCCACTATCGGAGGCCATCGTCGAGCCCGAGCGCAGCCGGAGGACCCGGCCCCTAGGTCTCCGCTCCGAGAATAGTCCGCTTCCCCCCGAAACCTGCCGATACATCCCTAAGCGCGCACGATGCATTACGATACGATGAGCACGGCCCCTCCCCCGAGCCCGCCTTCCGAGCGGTCCGGGTCGGCCTCTCCTGTGCCCGGCGAAGAGGGCAAGAGGGTCAGGCGCCGGGACATCCTGAATCTCCTCAATTACATCAATTTCAGCGAAGGCACCATCTTCGCGAGCTTCAGGCAGCCCGAGCGCGGCGACCGCGTCTCCTACCAGGCCTTCCCACTCCCCTGCCTCGACGAGGTCCTGGTCTGCCGCTGGCTCCCCCCGGGCTTCCCCGTGAGCCGCATGAAGTCCTACGTGTGCGACGGGATCCTCCTGAGCGACGGACACAACCGGGTGACGGTCAAGGCCGAGGTGACCCGCCTCGACGCGGAGGGGATAGCCTTCAGGCTTCCCGAATCCGGCTACGAGAAGAGCTGCCGCAGGATCGAGCGCCACGCATGCGAGGGGATCGCGGCGAGACTCCTGCAGGCCGGTCTCGGCTTCGAGGGGAGACTCGTCGACTTCAACGCGCTGTCGTTCAGGGCGGAGATCGAGGCGAAGCCTTCGGGATCCCTCAGGTGGATCAACGCCGCCGCCCCGACCACCGTCCTGCTCTCCCGCGGGGAGGAGCTCCTGTACTCCGGAGAGTGTCTGATCAAGCGCATGGACGGGGGACTCGAAAGGAGGAGCCTCGTCCTGGTCCCCAACTTCAACAATCTCCCGCGGTACAGGCCCAAGGACTACCGCAACGAGCGCCGCGTCCTGGCGCCCGTCCCTTCGATGCGCTTCCTCCACCCCTTGACGGGCAAGCCGGTCCGCCTCCAGGTCGGGGACATCTCCGGCACCGGGCTGCGCGTACAGGAGTCCTTCGATCGCTCCGTCCTCCTGCCCGGACTGGTCCTCCCGGAGATCGTCGTCGAGATCGCCAACCAGTTCCTCCTGAAATGCCGCGCCCAGGTCCTCTACCGCAACGTGCTGTGCGCAGAGGGCGGGGAAGACGCGGCGAGCTGCGGCGTCGTCTTCCTCGACCTGGATATCCGGGACCAGACAAGGCTCGCCGCCCTGCTTCACCAGTCGGGCAACGACAAGCTCCGGGTCTGCGGCAGCGTCGACATGGAGGAGCTCTGGCGATTCTTCTTCGATACGGGGTTCATCTATCCGTCCAAATACCTGTCCATGGAGTCGCGCAGGGAAGAGTTCAGGCGCACCTACGAGAAGCTCTACCTGGAAAGTCCCTCGATCGCCCGCCATTTCGTCATCGAGGACAAGGGTCAGATCTTCGGGCACATGTCCATGGTCCGCTACTACTCGAATTCCTGGATCATCCACCACCACGCCGCGTCGCGCGGCGGCAAGGCGATAGCGGGCGTCGAAGTGCTGGACCAGGCGGGCCGGTATTGCAACGATTTTCACTCCCACCCCTCGACCCACATGGATTACCTCATGTGCTACTACCGCAGGGAGAACAGATTCCCCGCCAGGGTCTTCGGCAACATCGCGCGCGACATAGCGGACCCGAAGGGCTCGTCGCTGGACACCTTCGCCTATTTCCGCCTGGATCCCGAGACCGGGGAATCCGAGGCCGCCTTTCAGCTCTTTCCCGCCCGCGACGAGGACTTCGCCGAGCTGCGACGCTACTATGATGATGCGTCGGGCGGACTCATGCTCGACGCGCTCGACCTCGGGAGGGAGGTCGGATCCGATGTCGAGCTCGGGGAGGAGTACGCCAGGCAGGGATTCAGGAGGGAGCGGCACGTGTTTTGCCTGAGGCAGGAAGGGCGACTCGGCGCGGTCATCGCGCTCACCCTCTCGGACCTCGGGCTCAATCTATCTAGCCTGACGAACTGCGTCCACGTTATCATAGTGGACCGGGAAGGTCTCATGCCCGATACTCTATTCTCCGGCCTTCGATCCCTGCTGCGCCACTACCGCGCCGAGGACGTCCCAGTCCTGGCGTATCCGGCCGAGTACATGGAAGCGCGCGGGCTCCCCTATGAAAAAAAATACGTCCTTTGGGTCGTTAGCTTGGACCGATCCGACGGCTATTTCAGATCCGTTCGGAACACTTTCAGGAGGACTTGTCGTGATACCGACGACGCCCAGCACGGCGACGGATGAGGGCCCCCCCCTCTACAACAGCAACATCATCGTCATCTTCCTGAAGCTCATCAAATCGAGGTACAGCTACGTCAACGTGACCGAGCTGCTCGCCTACGCCGGCATGGAGCTGTACCAGGTCGAGGACGACGGCCACTGGTTCACCCAAGTCCAGGTGGACCGCTTCTACGATCGCCTGGTCAAGATGACGGGGAACCCGGGCATCGCCCGGGAGGCCGGCCGCTACAACGCGTCGCCCGAGGGCATCGGGCTGATGGCCCGGTACGTATTCGGGTTCGCGGGTCCGGCGAAGGTGTTCGAGACCATCGGGAAGTTCGCGGGGAACCTGACCCGCTCCACGAGCTACGAGTCCAGGCGGACCGGCGCGACCGAGATCGAGATCACGGTGAGCCCCGTCGAGGGCCTGTCCGAAAGACCGTATCAGTGCGAGAACAGGATCGGGTACTTCGAGGCCATCGTCTCGGGCTTCAACTACCGGATCCCGAAGATAGAGCACCCGGAGTGCGTCTTCGAGGGCGGGAAGGTCTGCAGGTACCGCATCTCGTGGCGGGAATCGACGGCGGCGCTTTGGAAGAGGATCAGGAACGCCTTCTCGCTCGCCGCGACGGCGGCCTTGATCCTCTACGGCCTCGTCCTGCGGGGCCCCCTGCTGCTCCAGTTCGCCGGACTGGCCGTGTTCTCCGTATTGGCCATGGCCTTCGTCGGCGAGTACCTCGAGAAGCGGGAGCTCAACTCGGCGATCGAGAACCTCCGCTCTACCACGGAGAAGTTCTTCGAGCAGGGCGACCGCAACTACAACCATGCCCTCATGATCAACGAGATCGGCCACATCATCAGCAAGTACAACCAGATCGGCACGCTGTTCTCGCGGGTCATCGACATCCTGCGCAAGCGGCTCGACTACGATCGGGGTCTCATCCTTCTCGTGGGGGAGGACAGGAGCAACCTGGAATTCCGCGCCGGCTTCGGCTACGCCCAGGCTCTCATCGACGAGATAAAGAGCGCCAGCTTCCACCTGGACAAGCCCGAGTCGCGGGGCGTCTTCGTCCTCTGCTACCGCGAGCGCAGACCCTTCCTCGTCAACGACGTCGAGGCGATCGAAGGCGACCTGTCCAGGCACAGTCTCGAATTCCTGAGGCGCATGGGCTCGAAGGCCTTCATCTGCTGCCCGATCCTCTACGAGGACGAATGCCTCGGGGTCCTGGCCGTCGACAACATCGAGAGCAAAAGACCCCTCCTCGAGAGCGACATCAATCTCCTCATGGGCATCGCCCCGGAGATAGGGATCAGCGTGCACAACGCGCTCCTGACCGAGGAGAGGGAGCGCCAGTTCCGCTCGATCCTGCGCACCCTCGCGGCGAGCATCGACGCCAGGGACAACTACACCGCGGGCCATTCCGAGCGGGTCACCGAGTACGCGATGGCGATCTGCGGCGAGATGGGACTGCCCCGCGAGCTCAGCGAGGTCATCCGAGTCGCCTCTCAGCTCCACGACTACGGGAAGATCGGGATCAAGGACTCGATCCTGAAGAAGAGCGGCCCCTTGACCGGGAAGGAGCGCGAGGAGATCAAGACCCACGTCGTGAAGACCCAGAATATCCTGGAGCAGATCAGCTTCAACGGGGCCTATCAGCAGGTACCCTTCATCGCGGGCGCCCACCACGAGCGGCTGGACGGGACCGGGTATCCTCGGGGCCTCTCAGGCGACGAGATCCCCCTGGGCGCGAGGATCATCGCGGTGGCCGATTTCTTCGAGGCCATAACCGCAAAGCGGCATTACCACGAGCCTCAGAGCCTCGATGAGGCCATCCGCACGCTCAAGAACGAAAGCGGGCACCACTTGGACGAGGACGTCATCCAGGCCTTGCTGAGGTCCGTGAGCCGCGGGGCCGTGCGGGCGCCGGCGGCCTCTTAGCCGCCCGAGGCCGGCTTGCGGCCCCAGGCGGAGATCACGGGCGTATAGGTGAAGCGGCCCGGGTCGCGGAAGAAGTCCCCGAACTCGACGAGGAACTCCTCGGCCCCGGAATAGCCCGGCAGCTCGATGTCGAGCTTCCGCGATATCACCTCGATCTTCTTGGTCCAGTTGTACTCGTCCGTCGCGCGCAGCTCGCCATAGATCAGGTGGTGGGCTCCCGCCTCGACGGATATGTCCCGAAAGCCGAGACGGTAGAGGTGGGAGTAGAGCTTCCGCCCGGCGTAGGGATCGAAGTTCGCGTCCTCTTCCATCCGCCTGAGGGCGTAGGCGAGCGCGGCCTCGAGGCGGGGGCTCATTGCGTAGTGGTTCAGGCAGTTGTGGTCGAGATCGACGAGGCAGAGGATGCCGCCGTCCTCGAGCAGGCCGGAGACGTTGCGGACCACCTCGAAAGCCTCGGCCCGATAGTACTCGAGGGCGAAGCGGACCCAGGCGAAATCGAAGGACCCCAGGTCCTCGATGGGCTCGAGGAAGTCGCGGATGGCGAAGCTCGTTCGAGTATCCCCGTATCGCCGTCGCGCGGCCTCGATGCGCTGGGGCGAAGCGTCCAGACCCAGCGCCGAACCGGCCTCGCCGACCAGGGAGGCGAGGATCGAGGTCGTCAGGCCGGGACCGCAGGCGATGTCGACCACTCGCATCCCCGGCCGCAGCCCCGCGCGCGTCGCGAATGCCTCGACTACTGCGGCGTCGGTCTTGATCTCCAGGCGCCTCGCCTCGTCGGCGCTTTCCATGAGATAGCTGTGGACCATGACTCCCCTTGCACCAGTATATAAGGAAGCTCGAGATCCCGGAAGGCGTAATAATGGCCAAGAAGCCGATGAAGGGTTCCCATTTTTTGGAGTTTGGAGCCGCAATCGGCTCTTGACGCTTAATTAATAATACAATAGCTTAAGTTTCAATGAAGTATCAGTTCGGGGAAAGACTGCGCTCCGTCCGGGAAAAGCGGGGCCTGACTCTCAAGCAGGTGGCCGCCGCGGTGGGCGTGACCGAAAGCCAGATATCCCAGATCGAGCGCAGCAAGGTGATGCCTGCCGTCGACACCCTCCTCGAGATAGCCGAGTACTTGAACGTGGATCTGGAGCATCTCTTCGCCGATTTCCGCAAGGAGCACCCCGTCCAGGTGCTGAAGGTGGAGGATCGGCCCCGGTACACGGCCGACGGAACGGTCTACGAACTCCTTTCCCAGTCCACGGACGGCGAGTTCGGCATCGAGGCCTATCTCCTGACGGTGAGCCCGGGCTCGCGGAAGGGAAGCTCCGAGTACGGTCATATCGGCAAGGAAATGGGCGTCATACTCGAAGGCAGGGCCGAGATGAGCTGCGGCGGGCGCCGCTACGAGCTGGAGGCCGGGGATAGCGTGAGCTTTTCCTCGGACGTCCCCCACCTTCTGAAGAACGCGGGGGACATCCCGCTCAAAGCCTTTTGGGTCGTAACTCCCCCGAAGGGATTCAAGCCATAAGAGCAGAGGAGGACTTCATGGGAAAGACCATCGCCCGGAAAATCTTCGACGCCCACGTCGTGGACCATCCCTTCGAGGAAGCCTATGTCCTTAAGCTGGACGCTGTCTTCTGCCACGAGATCACCACGCCCATAGCCATCGCCGATCTCGTCGAAAAGGGGATGGACCGCGTCTTCGATCCCTCGAGGATCAAGGCGGTGATAGACCACGTGGTGCCCGCGAAGGATTCCAAGACCGCCTTCCAAGGCAAGGTGCTGAGGGATTGGGCTCGCCGGCACGCGATCGAGGATTTCTTCGACGTGGGGCGCAACGGGGTGTGCCACGCCCTCTTCCCGGAGAAGGGCTTCGTCCGTCCCGGCTACGCCATCATCATGGGCGACAGCCACACCTGCACCCACGGAGCCTTCGGAGCCTTCGCCGCGGGCGTCGGAAGCACGGATCTGGAGGTGGGAATACTCAAAGGGGTCTGCGCCTTCCGCGAGCCTCGGACGATCAAAGTGGAGCTCAAGGGCCGGTTGAGGCGGGGAGTCTACGCCAAGGATGCCATACTCCACATCATCTCCAAGCTGGGCGTGAACGGAGCCACCGACAGGGTCCTGGAGTTCGCCGGCCCCGTCGTCGAGGCGCTGTCCATGGAAGGCCGGATGACACTGTGCAACATGGCAGTGGAGGCCGGCGGGACTTCGGGCATCTGCTACCCCGACATGACGACCGTGGAGTACCTTTGGCCCTTCATCCAGGGGGAATTCAAGAGCAGGGATGAAGCCCTCGCCTCCTACGGCCGTTGGCTCCCGGATCCCGACGCCGAGTACGACAGCATCCTCCGTCTGGACCTCTCCGACCTGGAACCCCTCGCCACCTTCGGCTTCAAGCCCGACCAGGTCAAGACCATACGCGAGCTCGCGGGCACCCGCGTCGACCAGGTCTACATCGGCAGCTGCACGAACGGCCGCATCGAGGATCTGCGCGAGGCCGCCGCCGTCGTCAAAGGCAGGCGCATCGCGGATGGCGTGCGCGGCATCGTCAGCCCGGCCACCCCCTCGGTTTACCGGCAGGCCATGCGGGAAGGCCTCATCGGGACTTTCATGGACGCGGGCTTCTGCGTCACCAATCCCACCTGCGGCGCCTGCCTCGGCATGTCCAACGGCGTCCTGGCCGAGGGCGAAGTTTGCGCCTCCACGACCAACCGCAATTTCTACGGCCGCATGGGGAAGGGCGGCACCGTCCACCTGATGAGCCCAGCGAGCGCGGCGGCCGCCTCCCTGGCGGGATCGATCGCGGTCGCCGAAGGCGCCTGAGATGGCCGCCTGGAATCCCGAGCTCTACCTGAAGTTCGGAGAGCAGCGAAGCCGCCCCGCGCTGGACCTGGCCCTGCGGGCGCGGTCCATCCTGGAGGGAAGCGCGGCTTCCCCGCCGGCCCTCTCCATCCTCGACCTGGGCTGCGGGCCCGGGAACTCCACGGCGGTCCTGGCGGCGATCTTCCCGGGCTCGAGCCTCGTCGGATTGGACAGCTCCCCCGAGATGATCGCGGCGGCCCGATCGAGCGGCCTCGGCGCCGAGTGGATCGTCGCCGACGGAGCGGCGTGGGAGCCGGGGCGCAGCTTCGCCCTCGTGTTCTCCAACGCGGCCCTGCAGTGGATCCCCGACCAGGCGGCTCTCCTGGCGCGAATGTGGACCTGGCTCGCGCCGGGCGGGCTCCTCGCCGTCCAGGTGCCCGGCAACGGCGAGTCGGGCATCCACCGTGCCCTCGGGCGGACCGCCGCCGGCGCCCCCTGGCGATCGCGCTTCGCCGATCTGGCCGGAACCGCGGTCTACCATGAGCCCGATTTCTACTTCGACGCCCTGGTCTCCTCGGGGGCATCGGCCGACCTCTGGGAGAGCACCTACTGGCACCTCCTCGAGGACCGAGCGGCCCTGATCGACTGGTATTCGGGCACGGGCATGCGCCCCTGGCTGGAGCGGCTCGAGAGCGACGCCGAGAGGGCGGCCTTCAAGGACGCAGTGCTCGAGGCCGCGGCCCCGGACTATCCGGTCCGCGCCGACGGCAGCGTCTTCTTCCCCTTCCGCCGGATATTCTTCACGGCGACGAAAGCGCGATAAGGAGCGAAGTCATGAAAGCCTTCGACGGCAAGGTCCTCTTCCTGGACCGCGACGATATCAACACGGACGAGATCATCCCCGCCAAGTACCTCAGCGAGGCCGGCAAGGCCGCGCTGAAGCCCAACTGCATGGAGGACCTCAGGCTCGAGGGCTTCGACCCCAAGCGGGACCTGCGGGACAAGACCGCGATCCTGAGCCGCGGGAACTTCGGCTGCGGCTCGAGCCGGGAGCACGCGCCCTGGGCTCTGGAGGTCAACGGCATCAACGCCGTGGTGGCCGCCTCCTTCGCCCGCATATTCCGCGGCAACATGTTCAACGGCGGCATGCTGGCCATCGGCCTCGGCGCGGATCCGATAGACGAAATCTTCCGACTGTTCAAGGGAAGGGAAACTACCTTGAAAGTGGATTGGCGCGGGCAGGAGATGAGCCTCGAGGCAGAGGGACTCCGCAAGAGCTATCCCATGAACCTGGGGGACTTCGACAGGGCCTTGGTGGAGGCGGGCGGCTGGGTGGAATACGCCTCGGCGCATTACTAGACAATAACCGCCCCGAGGCTCCCCACCCCGATCGCGGCGAATTCCGTCCGGCGGGCCTTCGCGGGTCGGCGCTCCGAGATTATATTCCTAGTGGAATGGATCGAAGGAGACCGCAATGAAGACAGTTCGGGAGGCTGCGCTCCGCGAGAGGGTCGCGGAGGCCATGACGCTCGGCAACGCCGATATCGTCCAGCGCATAGGCGAGTTCCTGATAGAGGGCCGGGACGCGGAGCTTCACGGCATCCGCCCCGGGAAGTTCGCGAGGGATCGGGGGCTGAACAGGACCAAGACGGTCAAGGCCTTCCTCCAGCTCACCAAGACGGGCGTCTTCGACCTCCGCTGGACGGTGCACTGTCCCCACTGCAAGGGAGGGTCGCAGGATTCCTCGAGCCTCGCCGCCCTGACCCGCGACGCCTTCTGTCCCTTATGCCAGCAGGGCTACGAGGCCGACTTCGATCGGAGCGTCGAGCTGAGCTTCCAGGTCAATCCGGCGGTCGTCTCGTTCGAAGGCACGAACCCCTTCGACTTGAGCATAGGCGCTATAGACCTGGAGCCGGGCGTGGGAATCGAGATAGGGCCGGCCGAGGAGCACTATCTGGAGTACCCGATCGCCCTGGGCAATTATCTCCTCCTCGACAGGGCCGACCGCGTCGCCGTCAACTTCGCCGTCGGCCCGGGCAAGGAGTCCGCGCAGGAAATTTCCCTGTCGCTGGGCAAGGACTCGCCTCCCATCCAGGTAGTGGCCTTGGTCCCCGGCAGGATCAGGCTCAAGATCGTGAACGCCATGGACGAGGCCGCCGAATTCCTGTTCGCGCGGATGGCCGATCCCGAGTGGATCGACGCCGCGCTCGCGACGACCCTCCAGGAGTTCCGGGACTTCTTCTCGAAGGAGATGCTCTCTCCCGAGGAGACCTTCTCCATCCGAAACCTCGCCCTCATCTTCACCGACATCAAGGGCTCGACCGAGATGTACGAGCGGCTCGGGGACTCGAAGGCCTTCTACCTGGTGAAGGAGCATTTCAAGATAATGGAAGAGGTGGTCCGCCGGAACGACGGCGGCATCGTGAAGACGATAGGCGATGCAGTCATGGCGGTCTTCCGCCGCCCCGACCAGGCGATCGCCGCCGCCCGCGAGATGATCGAGGGATTCGACGCCTTCAACCTCGAGAACAGGACGAAGGACCAGATCATCATAAAGGTCGGCGTCCACGTCGGCCCCTGCATCGCCGTCACGCTGAACGAGCGGATAGACTACTTCGGCACCTCGGTGAACACTGCGGCACGCATCCAGGGCCTCTCCGACGGCCGCGACGTCATGGTCTCGGAGCGCTTCTTCCGCGAGAGCGGAGCCGCCCAGACGCTCGCGGGCTCGGGCTGGAGCTGGGAGAGCTTCACTACCAGCCTCAAAGGCCTGAGCGCGGCGCACGAGGTCTACAAGCTCGTCAAGGCCTGAGCGCCGCGCCGGCGATTTCCGCGGACTCCCCTCCTCTCCCCATCCCCCGGCGTCCAGCCCGGGGGCGTTGCGAAGCGCATGGGGAACTCGCTACTATTCCGGCCTAGGGCGAAGGGTCTTCGCGGCGCGGTCGGCGCGTCCGCTTCTTTTCGCCGCGTCATGCCGGAGGCCAGGTGAGCGACGAGAGGGAAGGCGACGAGACCAGCATCGTAGAACGCATCAGGCTCAAGGTGTTCGGGGCCCCTCGGGACGTGCGCGATCCCGGCATATTCCACAAGATCGCCCTCATACCTTTCTTCGCGTGGGTCGGCCTGGGCGCGGACGGGCTCTCGTCGTCGGCCTACGGCCCGGAGGAGGCCTTCCGCAACCTCGGGACCCACATTTACCTGGCGGTCTTCCTCGGCCTCGCCACCGCGCTCACGGTCATCATCATAGCCTACACCTATACCAAGATCATCGAGCGCTTCCCCCACGGCGGGGGCGGCTATATAGTCGCGACGAAGACCCTCAGCAAGGGAGCGGGCGTCGTATCGGGCAGCGCCCTGATCGTCGACTACATCCTGACGATCACGGTCTCGATAGTGTCCTCGACGGACGCCATCTTCAGCTATCTGCCGATCGCGTGGGAGCCCGCGAAGATCTGGGTGACGGCGGCCCTCATCCTCGTCATGATGGTGCTCAACATCCGCGGCGTCAAGGAATCCATCACGATCCTCGCGCCCATCTTCGTCGTCTTCCTCGCCACCCACGCCATACTCCTCGTCTACGGCTTCGCGAGCAGGGCGGGAGCCACGGGGGAGATCGTGCGCAATATCGGCACGGGCATCCGCTCCGACCTGACCGGCATCGGCTTCCTGGGCATGGCCCTCATATTCCTCCGCGCCTATTCCCTCGGCGGCGGCACCTATACCGGGATCGAGGCGGTGTCGAACGGCATGCAGATCATGCGCGAGCCGAAGGTGAGGAACGGAAAGAGGACGATGGCCTATCTCGCGGTCTCGCTGTCGGTCACGGCGAGCGGCCTCCTCGTCTGCTACCTGCTTACGCGGATCTCGCCCGAAGACGGTCGGACCCTGAACGCCACCCTCGCGGACGCCCTCTACGGCGGCTTCGGCGGCGTCGGGAAGGTCCTGGCCTTGGTCACCATACTCTCCGAGGGCGCCCTCCTCCTCGTGGCCTCGCAGGCCGGCTTCATCGACGCGCCCCGCGTCATGGCCAACATGGCCGTCGATTCCTGGATGCCGCGGCGCTTCGCGGATTTCTCCGGCCGCCTCACGATGCGCAACGGGATAGTGATCATCGGCGTCGCCGCGATCGCCCTCCTCGTCTACACGAAGGGCTCGATCTCCGCCCTCGTGGTGATGTACTCGATCAACGTCTTCCTGACCTTCTCCCTCTCCGAGTTCGGCATGGTGAAGCACTTCATCCTGCACCGGAAGGACGAGAGAATACCCCTGCGGAGCATCGTCATCCAGGCGATCGGCTTCGTGCTGTGCGCCCTGATACTCATCCTCACCGTATCCGAGAAATTCACGGAGGGCGGCTGGCTCACCCTCGTCATCACCGGCCTCCTGATCGCGCTGTGCCTGGCCGTGAAGCGCCACTACGAAGGCGTCCGCGAGGCGCTCAAGAAGCTCGACTCCCTCGTCGCCGCCGTGGATCTCGAGGAGGGGAAGGGCGGCGCCTCGGCGGTCGACCGCGACGCCATGACGGCCATACAACTGGTATCCGGCTACAACGGCATGGGCGTCCACTCCTTCCTCCAAATCTGCTCGGCCTTCCCCGGCCACTACAAGAACTTCATCTTCGCGTCGGTCGGCATAGTCGACCAGGCGATGTTCAAGGACGGTGAGAGCCTGCCCGAGCTCCTCGCGGACGTCGACGCCTCGCTCCAGCGCTACGTGAAGCTCGCCAGGAAATACGGCTACGCGGCCGAGGGCCACAGCGGCGTCGGCACCAACGTCGTCGACGCCGCCGTGGAGCTCTGCTGCAAGCTCCACGAAGACTTCCCGAAGTCGACGATCTTCTCGGGCAATCTCGTCTTCTCGCGCGAGAGCGTGCTCCACAGGATGCTCCACAACGAGACGGCCTTCGCGGTGCAGCGCCGCCTGCAGTGGAAGGGCCTCACGAACGTCGTGATGCCCATACGCGTCAGATAGCTCGGGAGCCTCCGCTCTCCGTCCGCCTCGATTTGGCCTTTCATTTGCCTTATCCATATATTCAAAGGATGGACAAACAGGCCGAGAGCCAGCCGCAGCTCCCCCCGCAGGAGATACTGAGAGATTACCGACTAGCCTTCGCATCCCGCCGCGCGTCGATAATCGGCCGCAGGGAAGTGCTTTCGGGAAAGGCCAAATTCGGAATATTCGGCGACGGCAAGGAAGTGGCGCAGCTGGCCCTCGCCCGGGCCTTTCGGAAGGGCGACTGGCGCTCGGGCTACTACAGGGACCAGACATGGATGCTCGCCCTCGGCATCCTCGATCTGCGGAGCCTCTTCGCCCAGCTCTACGGCCACGCCGATCTCCGATACGAGCCCGCGACCGGGGGTCGATCGATGAACGGGCATTTCGCCTCCCGCCTCCTCGATGCCGAGGGCGCCTGGCTGGACCAGACGACGATGTACAACTCCGCCGCGGACGTTTCGCCCACCGCGTCCCAGATGCCCCGGACGGTGGGGCTCGCCTACGCCTCGGTCCTGTACCGCAAGCTCGAAGGGCTCAAGCCCTATTCCGGATTCTCCTCCGGGGGCGACGAGGTAGCCTGGGCGAGCATCGGCAACGGGTCCACGGCGGAGGGCATGTTCTGGGAGTCGGTCAACGCCATCGGCGTCCTCCACGCGCCCGCGGTGATCAGCGTCTACGACGACGGCTTCGGGATCTCGGTGCCCAACGAGCTGCAGATGGTGAAGGAGGACATACACGCCATCCTCAAGGGCTTCGAGAGGATCGAATGCCCCGCGGAGCTCTGCGATCGCGGCTTCGATCTGTATTCGGTGCGCGGCTGGGACTACCCCGCGCTCCTCTCGGCCTACGCCCAGGCCGGCCGCGCGGCGCGCGCGCACCACATACCCGCCCTCGTGCACGTCACCGAGCTCACGCAGCCCCTCGGGCATTCGAGCTCGGGATCGCAGGAGAAATACAAGAGCGCCGAGCGTCTCGCCTGGGAGGCCGGGAAGGACTGCCTGCCTATATTCCGCGCCTGGGTGCTCGAGAGCGGGATAGCCGCGGAAGAGGAGCTCGGGGCGCTCGAGGCGCAGGCGGCCGAGGAGGTCGAGGAGGCCCGGAAGGATGCCTACGAGGCCTACCTGGGCCCGATCTCGGATTCGCGCTCGAGGACGATAGCCCTGATCGGCGCCCTGTCGAAGTCGAGCCCGAAGGGCGAGGAGCTGGGCCGGGCGGTCCTCGCCCTCGAGGATCTGCCCCAGCCCTCGAGACGCGACTCGGCGGCCGCCGCCCACTCGGCCCTCGTCCTGACCCGAGGAGAGGATTCCCCCGCGCGGCGCGAGCTTTCCTCCTTCCTGGAGACGCTCCGCGCCGAGGGAGAGGAGCGCTACGGCTCCCATCTCCATGCTCCCGCGCCGCGATCGGCCCTCGCCGTCCGCGAAGTCCCGCCGGTCTACTCGGCCTTGTCGCCTCAACTGATGGGCTACGAGATCATCAACGCGGCCTTCGACGCCGCCTTCGCGCGGGAGCCGCGGCTCGTGGCCTTCGGCGAGGACATCGGAAGGTTGGGCGACGTCAACCAGGGATTCCGCGGGCTCCAGGAGAGATACGGCCCGCTGCGCGTCTCCGACATCGGGATCCGGGAGGTCACGATTCTCGGACAGGCCATCGGGATGGCCCTGCGCGGCCTCCGCCCGATCGCCGAGATCCAATACCTCGACTACGTCCTCTACGCCCTCCAGATAATGGCCGACGACCTCGCCAACCTGCGCTGGCGAAGCGCCGGCGGCCAGATGGCCCCCGTGATCGTGAGGACGCGGGGGCACCGCCTCGAGGGCATATGGCACTCGGGTTCGCCGATGGCGGGGATCGTCGGTCTCGTGAGGGGGATGCAGGTCCTCGTGCCGCGCGACCTGACCAGGGCGGCCGGCTTCTACAACGCCCTCCTCGAGCGCGACGACCCGGCGATAGTGGTCGAGCCTCTGAGCGGCTATCGCCGCAAGGAGCTCCTGCCCGACAATATCGGCGAGCTTCGCCTCGCCGTCGGCGTCCCCGAGATCCTGAGGCCCGGAAGCGACGCGACGGTCGTCACCTACGGCGCCACGACCCGCCTCGTCCTCGAGGCGGCCGAGCGGCTCGCCGCGGTCGGCATCGAGGCCGAGGTGGTCGACGCGCAGACCCTCCTGCCCTTCGACGTCCAGGGCAGGATAGGCGAATCGCTCAGGAAGACCTCGCGCATCCTCTTCGTAGACGAGGATGTCCCGGGGGGGGCGACCGCGTACATGATGCGCGAAGTCCTGGAGAGACAGGGGGGCTTCGCCTGGCTCGACGCGGCCCCTCGGAGCCTCTCGGGGGCGGAGCATCGGCCGGCCTACGGCTCCGACGGCGACTACTGGTCCAAGCCCAACGTCGAATCGATCTTCGACGCGGTCTACGCCCTCGTCGAAGAGTCGAAAATATAGCGAGGCCTTCATCCAGCGATCCCGGGAGGAGACGATGTCCGTAAAAGTATTCGCGCCCCTGATTGGCGAGGGAGTCGAGGAACTCAGCGTCGTGGCCTGGAAGAAGAAACCGGGCGATTCGGTCACCGAGGGGGAGGGGCTCGTCGAGCTCGAGTCGGACAAGGTGGTCACCGAGGTCCCGAGCCCCGCGACCGGCGCCCTCGCCGAGCTTCTCGCCCAGGAGGGCGACCGGGTGAAGGCCGGGGCGGTCATCGCCGTCATCGAGGGCGAGGCGGTCGGGGATCGGGGCGGCCCTCCCGCGCCCTCGGCCGGAGCGGGGGGCGTCGGGGCCTCCTCGGATTTCCTGTCGCCCGTCGTCCGCAGGATAGCGGCGGAGAAGGGAGTCGACCCGACGGCCATAGTCGGCACGGGCGCGGGCGGCCGCGTCACCAGGGACGATATCCTCGCCTTCGTCGCCGCTCGCGACGGCGGCGCCTCCGCCGGCCCGGCCCCCGCCGGCGGGCTCCGCCCCCACAGCGTCCTGCGCAGGAGGATCGCCGAGCGGATGATCGCCTCGCAGATGACTTCGGCCCACGTATTCGCGGTCGCCGAGGCCGACATGAGCGCCGTCGTCGCGCATCGCGCCGCGGCCAAGGACGGGTTCGAGAAGGAGGGCGTCAAGCTCACGCTGAGCGCCTACTTCGTCTCGGTCCTCGCCGCCGCCCTGAAGCGCTACCCCGAGATGAACTCCTCCTGGAGCGAGGAGGGCATGGTCCTCCATCCCGAAGTCAACATAGGTCTCGCCGTGTCCCTCGGCGACGGGGGCCTGATCGTACCCGTGCTGAAGAAGGCGGACTCGCTGAGCCTGATCGAGACCGCGCGAGGCGTCGATAGTCTGTCCGCCGCCGCCCGCGCGGGCAGGCTCGGGAACGAGGACGTGAAGGGTGGGACCTTCACCCTGACCAATTACGGCACCACGGGCTCGCTCTTCGCCGGGCCGATAATCAATCAGCCTCAAATCGGCATCCTCGGGACGGGAACCGTGCTGAAGCGCCCGGTCGTGATCACGAGCGCCGAGGGAGAAGATTCCATCGCGATTCGGCCCATGGTCTACCTCTCCCTGGTCTTCGACCACCGCGCCCTCGACGGCGAGGCTGCCAGCGGCTTCCTGCGCTTGGTCAAGGAGGGCCTGGAAGGCTGGAAGTGAGGGAGCTCTACTGACCATAAAACGGTCGACGCGAGCCCTTCGCGTTCGCGGCTCGGGACGAGGGATCAATAATCCTCCGACTGCCGATTTCCCATTGCGCCTTTCTGAAAGCTGGTTTATCGTGCATTCGCGTCCATATGCACGCGAGTGCACGGAACAGACAGGAGGCCGGAATGATCGAGGGAGGGAAGACCGCTTCATCGCTGCGCCGCTTAAAATACGGTATGGTCGGCGGCGGGCCGGGATCATTTATCGGAGAAGTGCACCGCAAGGCGATTGGACTGGACGGAATGGCGGAAATCGTAGCCGGAGCCTTTTCATCAAGCCATGGAAAGACCCTCGAGACCGGAAGGTCCCTCGGTATAGAGGAATCCAGGCTCTACCCGGACTTCGAGACGATGGCCGAGAAGGAGTCGAAGCGGTCCGATCGCATCGATTTCGCCATCGTCGTGACTCCCAACGCCCAGCATTACGCGGCGGCGAAAGCCTTCCTGTCGCGCGGCATCGATGTGGTCTGCGAAAAGCCCCTGACCTTCGAAGTCGCCGAAGCCGAGGAGCTCGGCATGATCGCGAAGCAGAAAGGCCTCCTCTTCTGCGTCGCCTACGCATATACCGGCTATCCGGCGGTAAAGCACGCGCGGGAAATGGTACAGCGCGGGGACATAGGCGAGATCCGATTCGTCAACGCCGAGTACCCGCAGGAGTGGCTCGCCACACCCATCGAGGCGGAGGGGCAGAAGCAGGCCTCCTGGCGCGCCGATCCCAAGCTGGCGGGCAAATCCAATTGCGTCGGCGATATCGGCAGCCATGTCGAGAACCTAGTCTCCTACATCACCGGACTGAAAATATCTTCGATCTGCGCCCGCCTCGATACTACCTTGCCCGGCCGCGTCCTCGACGACAACGCCTCGATAATGGTCAACTATAAGGGAGGGGCCAAGGGGCTCTATTGGTCCAGCCAGATAGCGATCGGCTACGATAACGGTCTCAGGGTAAGGATATTCGGGTCTACTGGTTCCATCCAATGGTCGCAGGAAAACCCGAATTACCTCGTCATATCCAAACTCGGTCAGCCGACGGTCCTGCTCTCCAGGGGCCGCGACAGCCTCTACCCCCACGCCCAGGGCTACTCGCGCATCCCTTCGGGGCATCCGGAAGGCTATTTCGAGGCCTTCGCCAATGTCTACAAGACTTTCATCGCGGCCCTCGCCAAGAGAAAAGAGGGAAAGGCCCTCGATGAGGGCGACCTGGATTTCCCCGACGCCGAACACGGAGTCTCCGGCGTAAATTTCATAGGCAAATGCGTCGACAGCTCCCGCAAGGGCGCCGTCTGGCTCGAGTTCTAAAGGAGAAGACCATGTCAAGACCAGTAACCCTCTTTACCGGACAGTGGGCCGACCTACCCTTCGACCAGCTTTGCGCGAAAGTAAAGGAATTCGGCTACGACGGCCTGGAGATCGCCTGTTGGGGCGACCACATGGACGTCAAGCGCGCCGCAACCGACCCGAAGTACATCGAGGGAAGGAAGGCCATCCTCGCAAAAAACGGCCTCAAGACCTGGGCCCTCGGCGCCCACCTCGCCGGCCAATGCGTCGGGGACCTGTGGGATCCGAGGCTTGACGGCTTCGCTCCCCCCGAGGTGAAAGGCGATCCGGGGAAGATCCGCGAATGGGCTATCCAGGAGATGAAATACACCGCCTGCGCGGCCAAGGCGATGGGCTGCTCGGTCGTCACGGGCTTCATGGGATCGTCCGTATGGAAATACTGGTACTCTTTCCCCCAAACCACGCAGGCGATGGTCGACGAGGCGTTCAAGGAAATCGTGAAGCTATGGACGCCCATCCTGGACGAGTTCGATGCCTGCGGGGTGAAGTTCGCGCTGGAGGTGCACCCCACGGAGATCGCCTTCGATTACTACACGGCGCAAAGACTCCTCGAGGAGTTCAAGCACAGGCCGACCCTCGGCTTTAATTTCGACCCCAGCCACCTGATTTGGCAGGGAGTGAAGCCTCATCTCTTCCTGCGCGATTTCGCGAAGCAGGTCTACCATGTCCATATGAAGGACGCCGCGGTCACTCTCGACGGGCGCGCCGGGATCATCGGCTCCCACCTCGAGTTCGGCGACAATCGGCGCGGTTGGAACTTCCGCTCCCTCGGTCACGGGGATGTGGATTTCGACGCTATAATCCGCGAGCTGAATGCCGGCGGCTACGCCGGCCCGCTCTCGGTCGAGTGGGAAGATTCGGGGATGGAGCGGGAGTTCGGGGCCAGGGAAGCCCTCGCCTTCGTCCGCAGGGTGGATTTCGCGCCTTCGAACGTGGCCTTCGACGCGGCGATGCAGAAATGACGCTCGGATGGCCCTCGAGTCCGAATAGGGTCAAAGGCGGCATCGCCTAAGGGCTTTCGCTTTCCAGAGAGCATCCCAAGGGGGTATCCGACTCGCGCAGACGCTCGAAGAGGCTCTCCCTCGTTCCCCGAATGCCCAGCTTCCTGCGCAGGTTCATTCGGTGGAAGTCGACGGCCTTCTCGGTAATATGGAGTAGACTCGCTATGTCCTTGCTCGACTTGCCTTCCCGGATGAGGGAGGCGACCTCGAGCTCGCGCCGACTCAGCCCGCGGTTGGAGGCGGAGAGGCTTCGCAGGAACGGCGAGGCGATGCCGTCCAGCCTCTTTCCCAGCAGCTCGAGGTCTATGAGGAGCTCGGGGTCGCTGCATCGGGCCCTGATGTCGGCGAGCAGGGGACCGATCAGGAGCTCCACGTTAGCCGCGACATCCCTGGCCAGCGTGCGTTCGGCATCGCCGGTCCTCCTCAGGAAGTAATCGACGACCGCCTCCCTCTCCTTGAGGTTCCGGTCCAGGGATTGGATTCGCCGCTTGAGGCTCTCGACCAACTTCCTCTCGTCCGAGGGATTCGAGGCGTCCCGAACGTATTCGACTACGCCGAGGACCTTGCCGCGGTCGTCGAACACGGGGAAGACTGACAGCTCCTGTTCGCCCCTCCATTCGCCGTTGTCCTCGTAGGCCACGACCCCGGCCTGGGGCCGGGCGCTCTCTATCGCCGCCGCCGTCGGGCAGCGCTCGCAGGGACCGTCCCTGTCGTGATAGGCGGCGTAGCACTTTTCGCCTACTAGCGGGTGCTTGCGCGTGTAGAGCGATTCGAGGGCGCTGTTCGCTCCCAGGATCGTGAATTCCGCGTCGAGGACGTTGATCCCGTCCAGGGAGCCGTTGAAGATATACGTGAAGAATCGGCCGAATTCCTCCCGCGCCCCGGCGGGGTCCTCGCAGGCCGCCCTCGAGCCGGAATCGGCGCCAAGCCACTTTCTCAGAAGCGAGATCCCAGCATCGGGAGACATCGATCTTCAGGCCTCGGCCGGCTTTCCGAAACGGTCGGCGATGGCGAGCGCGGGATCAGCGGGGACCGCGCGGAAATCGCCCATCGGGGTCTTGCGGAGGACCAGGCTCCCTGCTCCTATCATCGCTATCTTGGCCATCGTTTCCCTCCTGTTCGACGTCAAATGCCTCGCCGACCTGACCGAGCCTTTTTGACCCCTCCACCGGACGGCTCTGCGCGAAACGACGCTGTCTCCGGGACCCGCCGAGCCGAGATCGAGAAGAGCAGGAAGGCGCCGCCCGGGATAGCTTCCCCGGGCGGCCCTTTCGAAAGAGGCCGAAGCCTGGCCTTTGCGGGATCACTTATAGTCGGGATTGTTCCTGAACGCGGGATCGTTTATGTCGTACTTGAATGCCTTCGCGTCCCTCTTCTTCATATAATCGTCAAGAATCCAGGGAACCAGCTTACTCGTGTCGAGGCTGCCCTTGTCGTAGGGAGTGAAGTTCACGAACACCGCCTTCTTGAATGGCTTGCCTGCGAATTTGGCCTTGATCTGCTGGAAGCAGATGTCGGCTTCGAGGGTCGGGCACTCGTTGACGTCCATCGTCACCTGTCCCGAAGCCACCCATTTCCAGGATTTTTCCTTGCCGTTGCTCGAGCCGAGCCAGTACTTGCTCGTATCGAGTCCCGCTTCCTGCATCGCCTGCAGGGCTCCGGTCAGCATCTCGTCGTTCTGGACATAGGCGCCGTCGAAGCCATCGGGCCCAAGGCTGGTGATCGCGTCCTGCATCACCTTCTTGGCAGGATCGGCGAACCATCCGCCCGAGCCCCAGAAAACGATCTGGAGGTCCTTGCCGCCCGCGCCCTTGACTCCGACGTTCTGCAGGAGATTGCCGATGTCTTTCCCGGCTTTCTGATAGGCCTGCAGGAAGCCCTGGGTCTGACCGGCCGCGGTTCCCTGGCCGAGCTTGCCTTCGATCATCACGATCCGCTTGGCTTTGTGCTTTATCGCCGACTGGCCCGCCAGCTCGCCCAGGTATACCCAATCGAAGCCGGAAAAGCCCGCGAGGCCGGGCTCGTTGGGCGGATTGTGCGTCAGGTGGAACTCGGGGATCCCCGCCGCCAAGGCCAGCTTGAGGCACTCCGAGGTGGTCTGCGGGGAATTCTGGACGACGACGAGGGCGTCGACTTTCTGGGTTATGAAGTCCTCGACGGCCGCCAGCTGCTCCGGCGCCGTGCCCTGCCCGACCACGTCCAGCACCTTCCAGCCTTCTCTCGTTGCGAGAGTGTTGAAGACCTGATAGCCCGCCTTGTAGAAATCGTCCGAGGCATCCATGTAGTAGCCGATGACTTTCTGCTTGCCTTGAGCGAAGCCCATCACCGCGAAAAACACGAGAACCATCGTCAACATCGCTAGTCGTTTCATGCCGTTTCTCCTCCCTTTGCTTGCATACGCCCATATTCTCTCGCAATGCTTTCCCATAGTCCTGTTCAGTCCCGTCCGCACCTCCTTTTGCCCTCGTCGAGCCTTGCGCCTAGGCCTGCTCCCGCCTCCTCGCCACGAACTCGGAGACCTTGGAGGAAACGTCGCCCGCGGAAACCGCGATGATCACGACCAGGCCTTTCGCGACGAACTGCACTTCCGAGGGCAGTCGGAGCATGTTCATGGCGTTGCCGATGGATCCGAGGAAGAACACGCCGATCAGCGTCCCCAGGATGTTGCCCTTTCCGCCGCGCAGCGCCGTCCCGCCGATGACTACCATGGCAATGGTGTCGATCTCCAAATTCTGACCGAGCGTGATGATGCCCGTATTGACGCGCGAGAGGAGCATTACGGAGCCGATCCCGACCAGGAAGCCGATGATCACGTAGACCGAGAGCTTCATATTCTTGACGTCGATTCCCGCGAGGTAGGCCGCGAGGGGATTGGTGCCTACCGCGTAGATCCTGCGGCCGTACTTCGTGAATTTCAGGAGGAGCCCGGCGAGCAGGACGATGAGGAAGAAGATCAGCACGTAGGGCGGGATAACCAGGTTGAGTCCCGTAGCCGGGTCCTTGGCTCCCTGTATCAGGTTGGCCTTGAGGAAGTTCAGCTCCCCGTTCAATATCACCTCGCGCGAATTGCTGACGAGGAGCGCTATCCCCTGGAAGGTGATCATCCCGCCGAGGGTGATGATGAAGGGCTCGACCTTTGTGCGCGATATGATGAAGCCCATCAGGGTCTCGAGGAGGATCGCGGCCACGACGCCTGCGGCTATGGAGCCCGGCACGCCCAAATGCCATTTGGTGAGGCCCGAGGCGGTGATGATCGAGACCAGCGAGGCAAGCATGCCCACCGATAGATCGATGCCGCCGGACAGCATGACGAGCGTCATGCCGACCGCCACTATCCCCGGCACGCCGACCTGCTGCAGGATGTTCAATACGTTCACGGGACTGATAAATGTCGGGAACCTGGAAATCCCCTGGGTTATCAGCTGCAGGATCACGATGACGACTATGAATCCGAGGAATATCGACAAGGGCGTGAGGTTCTCGTGCCGCTTGAAGGCCGAGAGCCTCGCCCCCGATTTCCGCCCGACCGCTTCTGACCCGCTCATATCTCGCTGTCTCCTATCGAATAACCGAGTATGTTCTCTTCCGTAATCTCTTCCCTCGCCAATTCGGCCGCCTTTCCCCCGGCTTTCATCACCAGCACCCTGTCGCTCATGGAGACGACCTCGGGCATGTCGGAGGAGACCATGATGATGGCGCTCCCCTGCTTGAGCAGGTCGACCATGATTTGGTAGATCTCCTGTTTAGATCCCACATCGATGCCGTGCGTCGGCTCGTCGAATATGAAGATCTCGCCCTTCGTGTTGAACCATTTGGCCAGGACGACCTTCTGCTGGTTTCCCCCCGAGAGATTTATCGCGCGGGTCCGGGAATCGGTCGTCTTGATGTTCAGGCGTCTCGCGTAGTCGTCGCCGGTGCGCAGGTCGTCGACGGGCCGGAGCACGAAATCGCGCACGTTCACGAGATTCGCGACGATCACGTTCTGGGCGATCGTCTGCGGCAGGAAGAGGCCCGTACTCTGCCGGTCCTCGGTAATGAAGCACATCCTGTTCTTTATCGCGGCCTTCGGACTGGAATGCTTGACGAGCCTTCCGCCGATGCGGATCTCGCCGCGCTCGAGGCGCGCGTTCCCGAAGAGGACGTTCATCAGCTCCGAGCGGCCGGAGCCCGCCATCCCGGCGACGCCGAGTATCTCGCCGCGCCTGAGCGCGAAGGATATGTCCTTGACGCCGTTCCCGCCTACGTTCCTCGCCTCGAAGACGACCTCGCCCGCGGCCACCCTCTCCCTCTGGTAGAAGGTCGAAGGATCCCGGCCGACCATGTCCTTGATAAGCCTGCTCTTCGTCAGGCCCTCCATCCCGCTCTCGCTCACCTTGCAGCCGTCCCGCAAGACGGTGACTCGGTCCCCGATCTTGAAGACCTCCTCCAGGTGATGCGAGATGTAGATGAATCCTATGCCGCCGCCCTTGACGGTCCGGATGATCTCGAGGAGGTTGTCGATCTCCGAGGAGGAGAACGACGCGGTCGGCTCGTCGAGGACGATGACCCTCCGCTTGAACACCAGGGCCTTGGCGATCTCCACCATCTTCTGCTCGCCCGAGCTCAGGTCCCCCATCCTCGTATCGGGATCGAGTCCGCTCTTCAGGTACTTGAGCACGTCGACCGTCTGCGTCCTCATCGCGCGTCTGTCCAAGAACATGCCGTGCGCGATTTCGGAGCCCGTGAAGATATTCTCGATGATGCTGAGGTTCTCGAAGACGATATGCTCTTGATATATAGTCTGGATGCCCAACGATATGGCCAAGTGGGGATTCAGGGCCACTTTTCTCCCGTCGAAGACGATTTCCCCGCCCTCGTCCGGCTGGTAGGCCCCCGACAGCACTTTGATGAGGGTGGACTTGCCGGCCCCGTTTTCCCCGCAGAGGCAATGCACCTCCCCTTCGTTCAGGTCGAGCGAAATGCCCTGCAGTGCCTTCACGCCCGGGAAAGTCTTCGAAATATTGCGCAATTGAAGGATTTGGCTCATTCGTTGGTTGCCGGCCAGGCACCCCTTCTCGCGGATGCTTTCCAGCGCCTCCTTTCTCACCGCGCATATTCGCGTCTTGCCTGTGGTCAGAGTAAGTCAGATTCCGAAATTGTGAATGGCGAAAAGAAGCCACTCCTTATACGATATGATCTCTTTTCCGCTTCTTCACCCGAATGGGGGAAGACGCTCCGTCCGATTCCGGATTCGATCGGGAAATCGCCGAACCTAGAAGGCGTCGCTCCTTCGCGAACGGATGGGATCGTGGTCTCGGTCGCCGTTCGCCGATGGAAAGGATCATTAAGTATAAAGAATGGCTCTTTTTCGCCATTCCCAAGAACCATTTCATGCGTACTCTATGATCCCAGCGGCGTGCGGGGTAATTTCAGCTCGAATGGGTCGCTCCCAGCCTCCGTCCGCGCTAGAGACAACTACGATGCTTGGAGGCCGGGATGGAAAGCGCGAAGAAGGTAAACGTAGCGATCGTCGGGTTGGGCTTCGGGAAAGAATTCATCTCCATATATCAAAGGCATCCGAGGGTCGGCGCGGTCGCGATATGCGTGAGGAACAAGGAGACTCTCGAAGCGACGGGAGATAAATTCGGGATACCCGCGGATCTACGCTTCAGAGATCTCGACGACGTCCTGAAGCGCGGGGACATAGACGCCGTCCACATCGTCACTCCGATCCTCGACCACGCGCGGCAGTCCCTGGCCTCGCTCCTGGCCGGCAAGCATACGGCCTGCACGGTGCCGATGGCGACTACTCTCGAGGAGCTGGCCGCCCTCGTCAAGGCCAAGGAGAAGAGCGGCAAGGTATACATGATGATGGAGACCGCGGTCTATACGCGAGAGTACCTCTATGCCAAGAATCTCGCGGCCAGCGGCAAGCTCGGGAGGATTCAGTTCGTCCGCGGCTCCCACATGCAGAATATGGGACTGGAGGGCTGGCCCGAGTATTGGCTCGGCTTCCCTCCCATGCATTACGGCACGCACGCAATATCGCCCCTCCTCAACATTCTCGGGACCGTTCCCGAATCCGTGACCTGCTACGGCTCGGGTGCGATCGCGAAGGATCTGGCGAGGCGCTACGACTCGCCCTTCGCCGTGGAGACGGCCACGTTCAAGCTGCGGAATTCCGATGTCGTCGCCGAGGCGACGCGCTCGCTCTACGAGACGGTACGCCAATACCGCGAGAGCTTCGACGTATACGGGGACAAAATGGCCCTGGAGTGGGAGCAGATCGAAGGCGAGGGAACCGTACTGTTCGAGGGCGGAGAGACCGCCCGTCGGATCTCGGCGCCCGACGCCCTTGAACTCCTGCCAAAGGAAATCGCGGACTTCACGAAGAAGGGAAAGATAGACGATCCCAGCCACGTGTCCTTCATCCAGGGCGCGGGCCACGGCGGATCGCATCCCCACCTCGTGCACGAATTCGTGTCGGCCATCGTCGAGGGACGCGATTCGGCCATCGATGCCGTTACCTCCGCCTTCTATACCGGCGCCGGCGTCTGCGCCCATCAATCCGCCCTCCAAGGCGGAGCGCGGATGAAGATACCTGAATTCGGGAAACTCTGAGCGGACGACCGGGAGAATACAGCGATGAAGATAGGCGTCAATACCTGGGTTTGGGTTTCCCCGTTCACCACCGGCCAAATGGGCCTCCTCGACAAGGTGGCCGAAATGGGCTTCGATCTCATAGAGATCGCCGTCGACGATCCCGAGGCCATCGATGCCGCGGCCTTGAGGCGCAAGCTCGCCGAGACTGGCCTCGGAATCAGCCTCTGCGGCGCCTTCGGGCCGACGCGGGACATCTCCAACCTGGACCAAGACCTGAGGAAGAACGGAAGGGCGTATATAGAAGATTGCGTCAAGCTCGCCGATAAGATCGGTTGCGGCCTATTCTCCGGTCCCGTCTATTCCGCCGTCGGCAAGACGCGCATGGTGAGCGACGAGCAGAGGAAGCGCGAGCGGGCCTTCTGCGTGGAGGGCATGAGGGCTATAGGAGGCCTCGCGCTCTCCTGCGGCGTCACCATCGGAGTGGAACCCCTCAACAGATTCGAGTCCGACATGGTCAATCTCACGGAGCAGGCCTCCGATCTGATTGACGAGGTGGGAAGCCCGGCCTACAAGGTGCACATCGACACCTTCCATGCGAACATCGAGGAGAAGAGCATTCCCGATGCCATTCGAAAGCTCGGCAAGGGCAGGCTCTGCCATTTCCACGGTTGCGAGAACGACAGGGGCGCGCCAGGGACCGGACATCAGGATTGGATCGGGATGCGCGATGCGCTCTTGGAGACCGAGTACCGGGGGGCGGTGGTGATCGAGTCCTTTACCCCCGGCGCGGCCGAGATCGCGAAAGCGGCCTCGATCTGGAGGCCGCTCGCCGGCTCGCAGGACGAGCTCGCGGATCAGGGCCTCAAGTTCCTCAGGAAGCTGTTCGCATGACGCGCGAGGCGCGGCGCCTCGCCGCGCCCGGTGGCCTCTGGCTTGAAAAACGCCGGCGTCAGTGCTACGCTCCGAAATCGCGATGTCGTCCGGCGGCCCGCTTTCATGAATATCACGTATTACATTTCTAACAGCGCCGATCCCCGGGGCCTCGGCGCGATCCGCGAAGAAGGTGATTTCGCCTTGGTTTCGGTCTCCGAGGGCCGCTTGGAGCTCAAGACCGGCGCCTCCTCCATTACGATCAAGGCGGGCAACATATTGTTCGGGCGCGCCGAGGAGCTGGTGCTTCCCCTGCCGGCGGAATGCTCGAGCGGAAGCTGCGAATACTGCATTGTCCTCTTCGGCCTGGACGGGGAGGATGCCGAGATCGTCGAGGGACTCGTGGGCGCCGGCGTGCAGACGCTCAAGCCTGGACTGGGATTCACGAGGGAGCAGCTAGAGCGCCGATTGAGGTCCGGCTCTTCCGCGATGCGCCGCTCCGGCGAGCACTACCTGCTTTCCTTCATATATGATTTCTCGGATTCGGGCGCGGTCAAGTCGAGCAGCGCGGTCATGGATCGGCATCTGTCCAACGCCATTTCGTACATGAAGGTCCATTTGCAAGATTCGGTAACCCTCGAGAGCCTCGCCGCCGCGATCAATATCTCCAAGACCCATCTCATCAGGATATTCCGCAAAGAGCTCGGGAGCTCGCCCATGCGCTACCTCACGAGCCTTCGCGTGGAGGAGTCCGCGAGCCTGCTCTCGGGCACCGACATGACTCTCGGCCAGGTCGCGGAAAGGCTCAGCTTCTATAATGACTCGCATTTCAGCAAGGTATTCAAGAAAAGCATGGGCGAGAATCCTTCGGCTTACAGACATACGTATATCGACTCCCTGCTCTCGAAACAGAAAAAATCCTTCGAGGAGCTTGAGAAATCGTACTCGTTCATACAGCAGCTGATCGATGCCACCGACGACCTCATCTTCTATAAGAACGCGGAAGGACGCTATATCGGCTGCAACTCCGCTTTTTGCCGCTTCACCGCGCTTTCCCGCGACGAGATCATCGGAAAGACCGATTTCGAGATTTTCCCGCTCGATCAAGCCGAAGGCTTCGTCGCCAACGATCGGGTGGTCATAAGCGAGAAGAAATCGCATAGCAATGAAGAGTGGATCCGATACAAGGACGGGTCCAGAGTCCTGGTGGAAGTATCCAAATCCCCATTTTTCGGGCTGCGGCACGAGATCGGCGGCGTCATCGGCATCAGCAGGGACATCACCTATCGGAGAATGGCCGAAGAGCGCCTGCTTGTCGCCAAGGAAGAGGCCGAGAAGGGACGCAAGGACAACACCGAGGAGACGCTCTCCGCCTTCCGCGCGCTGTCTCGGATGCTGGCCTCCTCATCCTCCTATCTCTCGCTGTTGCGGATGTCCGAGAGCGATTCCGAGAAGATACTGATCATCGATCAGACGATCAGGGAATCCGAGGCGATGGAAGAGCTCCTTGACGCCTTCACCGGAATAAGGGAGACGGAGATCGGCGAGTACCAGACGGGCGACGCGCTATTCTCGCTTAAGGAGACCCTTGCGTATGCCGTCGAATTCGCCCGAACGAACTTTCCCTCCATCGACGCCACCTTCGAGACGGCCGGCGACCTGCCTCTACTCTTGCGAGGCGGGAAAGACGCCCTGAGGGAGATAGTGACGAGCCTCATCGCGCATATCGGGAGCAATGGCGCGACCAAGGCCACATTCATCTTCGAGCACGATGGGGAGAGATTGTCGATCCGCGCCGCCGACAACGGGCCTCGCCTGCTGGGCAACAGGATAAGCCCATTCAGGATCGGGGAGGCGCAGGCGGGAACGGGAAGTCGCGGCTGGGATATCAATCTCTGGTTCTGCCAGGATATCGTCGAGTACATGGGCGGGGAATGGGATATCGCGAATTCCGAGGGCGCAGTCTCCTTCGCCATGGCCATCCCGATGCGGAAGGGACTGGCATGAAGCGGCCGAGGAAGGATCGGAAGATCCGGATAGGCGTGGCAATACCCGCCCCGGACCAGGAATGGACGGCCGGCTCGCTCTGGTACGCGCGGAAGGCGATAGCCGATTGGTCGATCAAGGATCCCGACATCCATTTCGACCTCAGGTCGGACGCGACCGTCGAGGAGCAAGCGCAGAGCGTGAAGGAGCTTGTGGACGCGGGCATCGACTGCCTCGTCATCCTTCCCGTCGAATCGGCCGGCGTCACGCCCATAGTGCAGAGGGCGAGGCGCATGGGCGTGTTCGTCGTCGATACGGACAGAGGACTGCTCGATGACGCGCATGACGTCTACATCACGGGCGACAATTATCAATACGGCAGGGTGGCGGCGGAATGGATGGCCTCGGAGCTGGACGGCAGGGGCAAGATCGTCGCCATTTCGGGGGTTCCCTGCACGATCGATACGATCAGGATGAGAGGCTTCCACGACGGCATCGCTCATTTTCCGGGAATCAGGATACTAGGGGAGCAGGTCGGCTATTGGAACAAGCGAAAGTCCCGGGCCATCATGGAGAACTTCCTCCAAAAATTCCCGCAGATCGACGGCGTGTACTCGCAAGACGACGGGGTCCAGGAAGCGGCTCTCCTGGCCTACGGGGAATCGGGTCGATCGGACATCTCGGTCTTTTTTGGCGGAACGGGGCAGCGCTCCACGATCCGCAAGATCATGGACGGGGACCCACTGGTCCGCGCGACCGTCACCTACACGCCCTCGCTCATCGCCACATCGGTTTCCTTCGGCGCTCTCGCTTCGCGGGGAAGGAATTTCGAAGGCTTCTACCAAAACCAGGTGCCTTCCAAGGTGATAATCCGCTCGGAACTCGTGACCAAGGAAAACGCCGAAGACTATTATGTGGAAAACTCGGTATTTTAATCCTAGGGATTCGGCCGGTTCCGAAGCGTCATTCGGATTGATGGCGCTATTGACACCCTAGGGGCATTCTCATACTATCTTCTTGAGTGGGAACGGTTCTAATCCAATAATACCGCAACTTTGTATTTTCCCCTTTCCAGTGCAAGGTTTGGTCTTAAGACTTTCTTATTGACTTATTGGAATGTTTCCGGTGGATACTAGGTCACGAGCTGACGAATGTTAATAGGCGGCGAGCGAAATTATGCAAGTTACGATCATAGATATAGCTCGATACACCGGGATATCGAAGAGTACCGTATCCCGGGCTTTAAACAAAAGCGGACCTGTCTCCGAGGAGACGAGGAAGAAGGTCCTGGAAGCCGTCGAAGTCCTGCGTTACAGACCGAATGCCGTAGCGCGGAATTTGGCCCGAAAGCGCTCCAATTCATTTTCCTTAATCGTCCAGGATATCAGGAACCCCTACTATGGCTACGCAAGTTGGTACGCCGAGCGGATTTTCCGAAGGCGAGGATATAGCCTCGATATCTTCAATGCCGACAACGACCTTTCTCTCGAGAAAAGCGCCCTCGAGAGCGTGAAATATCGGCGCGTGGACGGCCTCCTGTGCATAGGCGGCGATAAGGATGCGACGAATATCATCGACTTCTATTCAAGAGAAGGCATTCCGCTCGTTCTCATCGACCGGGAAATTCAAGGCTACGATATTCCCATGGTCAATCTCGACAATCCCTATGGCGCAAAGATCGCAACGGACTACCTCTTCGAGTTGGGCCATGTGCGCATCGTCTTCGCCACTTCGGATCTGACACTGCCGGAGCGCCACAGGATGGAGGGCTTCGCCAATTCCTGCCGCGAGCATGGGGTATCGCAGGAAGACATTCTCGTCGTTTCCCAGAAAGAGTCGTTGTGGACGGAGGGTCTCTGCGCCGAGATCGAGGACCTTTTCGCCTTGAAGGATCCCCCGACCGCAGTGTTCGCCTCCAACGACATAAAGGCATTGCGAATCATCCGGATATTGAGGCGCAGGGGGTATTCAGTCCCCGAGGATGTCTCGGTCGTCGGTTACGATGATATCGATATCTCCTCCATTGTCGTGCCCTCGCTGACCACCGTCCATCAACCGATCAACGACATGATCGAGACCGGAGCGGAAATGCTGCTGGATATCGTCGAAGGCAAAACCATCAGGCCCGCGCGCGAAATGTCCAAGCCATGGCTTGTAACGCGAGAATCGACTCGGGCGATTACTTGAAAGCGTCGCCTTCCTTGAAATGCGTCCACTGACGCGCGAGGGTCGCGGCTTTTTCCGAGAACTGCTTGTAGAATTCGAACAGCTCCCCGTACCGCTTCGCCCTCTCGGGGTCGGGATCGAAACGTCTTTCGATCCGAACGAGGCGCTCGATCGCCGCACCTGCGGATTCGAAGACTTCGCCGGCTATCCCGGCCAGGATCGCCACCCCGAGAGCCCCGGCCTCGGAGACAGCCGGACGCAAGAAAGGCCTATTCGTAATATCGGCGCAAATTTGCACGGCAGCAGCCGTCTTGCTCCCCCCTCCGACCGCCTTGTACGTCTCGATAGGGACGCCTATGGAGCCGAGGTTCTCGACCGATACCTTTAGCGCGAACATATTACCTTCGAGGATCGCTTTCAGGATTTCTCCTCTCCTTGTGTAGTTTCGGAGCCCTAGGATCACGCCCGCGGAATCCGAGACGAAATCGGGGGGACCCATGGGGGCGAAATGGGGCAGGACCAGGAGAGGGCCGGGAGCCAGGGGAAGCTCCGCGAAGAGTTCATCGTAGATGTCCTCGCCCTGTTTCGTCCCTGGCTTGTTCGCGGCACAGGCGAAGGTATCCCTGTACCATTTCACTATAGAACCGCCCATGTGATAGGCGAAGCTGACGAACGCGCCCGGTACTGCATGATGCTCGACGTTGAGGCCGAACTCGACCATGCGCCGGGGATCGGTATAGCCTTCGTGTATGGCCAGGATCGTGGGGAACGTTCCCATGCCGTACATGGCCTCGCCCGGGCTTACCGCGCCGCAGCCGAGAGCGTTCGCGCACTGGTCGTGAGTCCCGCAGACGATAAGGGTGTCTTCCGGAAGCGCAAGCGCCGATGCAAGGCGCTTCGAAACTTTTCCGATCGCGGTGCCGGCGGGAACGCATTCAGGCAGCTTGTTCCTGTCGAGCCCCGATACGGAAAGGAGCCTGGGCGACCAATCGCGGGTCCCTATATCGAAAAGGAGGAACCTATTCGCCAGGCTGTAATCCACTTTAGGGTCCGCCCCCAGCATGAAGGCCGCGAAGCTGCCCCAGTTGAGGAATTTGTAGGTGGAATCGTAAAGCTCGGGGCGATGCTCCTTGATCCACATCAGCTTGGTCACACCGAATTGCGCGCCAATATGGTTACCGCTTATTCGGAAGCACTCGATGTCGTCTAACTCGCGGCGAATCGTTTCGACATAGCGATCGCCCCGCGCGTCGTTTATCAGGATCGATGGCCCGAGTATCTTTCGATCGGCCGAAACGGGGACTACCGCCTCCCCCATGGACGCGAAGGCGAGCGCGCGCACGGAATCCCTTCCCAAAACCGAAGACGCCGCTTCGCGGATCGTCATTCGAATCGAGCTCCATACCAGGCCCGAATCCAGCTCCGCGCTCAGCGGCTCGGGGCGACTGATGTCGTACTCCGCATAGGCCGATGAGAGAATTTCCCCCGTCTCAGCGAAAACGACGGCTTTGCACCCCGTCGTGCCGATATCGATACCCATAAGGCTCATCGCGGATCCCCGGATCTAAGTCTTAAGCGGCAAAGCCGAGTCTTTTCGCGGAGCCCCTAAGTTCTAGTTTTTCTATTTCTTCTATAGTTGCCCTGTATACCGCATCGCGAGCCGTCGCTTCGCCTCGCTCCCTCAGTGCCTCGTAGGGCGCTCGGATAGCCGTCCCGATGTTGATCTTGGCGATACCGCGCCGTATCCCTTCGAGGACGTTATCGGTCTTTATGCCTGAACCTCCATGGAGCACGAGAGGGACCCCCGTTTTCGCGGCGATTACGGAAAGACGCTCGAGGTTGAGCCGGGCCTCCAGTTTCTTCTCTTTCCTAGCGGCGCCCGATATCGCTCCATGGATGTTGCCGATAGAGACGGAAAGCCAATCGACCCCCGTAGCGAGCACGAAAGCGGCCGCCTCGTCCGGGTCGGTAAAGCCCTTTCCGCTGGCGTAAAGCTCCTCGTAGGGAGGAAGCGGGCCCGCTTCGTGGCCGAGGACCGCCCCGAGTTCGGCCTCGACGGGGACTCCTGCCGCGTGCGCCATATCCACCACCGATCTTGTCGCCTTGGCATTATCCCGGAAAGCCATCCTCGACCCGTCGATCATCACGGATTGGTAGCCGGCTGTCAGTGCCCGGCGTATGATGGGGAGAAAATCGACATTTTCCCCGTCCTCATCCACAGCCGGGATATGGTCCAAATGCAGCCTCATGAACCTTTCGTCTTTCCGTTTCTCATATTCATCGCGAATGGCCTCGAGGCTAATGGATTCGAATTTTTCCCATTCCAACCTGGCGACTTGTATCAATGCGAAAGTCTCGGTATCGACAATCGCTCGAGCCACCGGTTCCAGCATCGGTACGTAAGGAATGTTGAAGGCCGGCAGCGCCATATGCAGTTCGCAAGCCTTGGCGACTATCTTTCCCGTTTCGGACATGGTTGTTGCTCCTTAGATCTCGCACGCTGCATGGCGACCCTTAAAGAACCCCTTGGTTCGATAATTGAGAATATGGATTGACAGCCCATCAAACCATGCTATCCTGCAACTATAACACAGGGACCGATTTCAGTCTACGATGGCATTGAATTCAATTCGAATGGGAATTACCTTGTTAATCTATATATTATAATGGTTTATATTGCTATTACTGGCGGTTTTGGCTTCTGCGTGATTTGTGGGAACGGTTCTATTACTGCGTACTTCAATATCGGAAGCGCCGGCAGGAAGCGGTAATCCGAGGGCGTCAACCAAAGTTTTATATAGCTTCATAGGAGGGAGTATGGCCAAGAAGAAGATCTCGATCGGCACATGGGCATTTATCTGGGGCGGGTATAAGGAAGATCCGATACCCTTCGAGGTGGTTCTGGATACGCTCAAGAAGCTCGGCTACGACGGTATTGAGTTCGGTGCCTTCGCTCCGCATCTGGAGAGCAACACCGACGCCAACCGGAAGAAGATCGGCAAGATGTTGAAGGACAGGGGGCTCGGCGTTTCCGGCGTTGCCGCTCCCTTCCCTTCGCCGACCACCTCGACCAAGACGGAATACCTCAACGCGGTAAAGGCCAACCTCGACGTTTGCAGCGAGATCGGAAGTCCGAAGCTGCGCGTAGACATGGTCGACCCTCCCACGAAGGTCCCCGGCGGTCTGTCGCACGCGGACTGCGTCGCGAAAGTCGCCGAGGTATGGCGAGAGAGCGCAGAGGAATGCGCGAAGCGCGGCATCAAGCTCGTCTGGGAATTCGAGCCGGGCTTCTATCTCAACAAGCCGAGCGAGGTCGTCGACATGGTCTATCGAGTGGACCATCCGAATTTCTCGATCATGTTCGACGCATGCCACGCATATATGGGCTCCGTGATAAGCGCTCGCCACCTCGGGAAAAAGGAAAGCCTGCCGGGCGGGGTCGTCCAGTACGCTCATCTTCTGACGGGAAAGATCGGCGCGATTCACCTCATCGACTCCGACGGTTCGCTTCACGACAACGACACGAGCACCCATGCTCCGCTCGGGACAGGGGAGATCGACTTCGGCAAAGTTATGCCGGCAATCCTCGAGGCCGGATACGGCGACGAGTGGTGGCCGATAGACCTCTGCTTCTGGCCCAAGGCTCTCGAGGTCGCCGGGCAGAACAAGAAATTCGTCGACCGGCTGGCGAGGAAATTCGGGTGATCGTCGCGGCGGTTTTCAATCGACATTGATTCCAGGGAGGTTTTGAATGTCCGAGTCGATGAATGCGCAGGTTTTCTACGAAGCCGAAAAGATGGATCTTGAGAAGTTGACGATACCGAAGGTTACCGATACCGATGTGCTAGTGAAGGTGAAGAACGTCGGAATTTGCGGTTCGGACCTATCATATTACTTCGGCATGAGTCCGGTCGGCACTCCGACGGGCAAGGGCCCGCTCGTCCTCGGCCATGAGTTCACGGGCGAGGTGGTCGAGGTAGGCTCGGTACCGAAGGCGCTCGGCCTATTCAAGCCCGGCGATCGAGTCGTGGTCAACCCGGTCCAGTTCTGCAACGCTTGCCCCGATTGCGCTTCGGGCAATACCCATATGTGCCAGCACGGAAGCGTCCCCGGCGTAACGACCAATGGCGCGTTCGCCGAGTATTGCGTGTCGAAGTACACGGGGCTGTTCAAGCTTCCCGACGAGATCAGTTTCGCCGCGGGGGCCTGCATCGAGCCGCTCGCGTGCGCGGTGAACGGGCTCAACAAGCTCGACATACGGCCCGGTCAGTTCGTGGCGGTCTTCGGGCCCGGTCCGATCGGCATCTGGATGGCGGAGCTCGCCAAGAAGGCATACGGTGCCGGCAAGGTCGCCCTCGTCGGCACGAGGGACTATCGGCTCGAGGCGGGCAAGAAAGCGGGAGCGGACTACATTTTCAACGACAAGGAGAAGGGCTCGAGATACTACGTGCCCGATTTGAAGAAGGCCTTCCTCGACGCGACCGACGGACGTCTCGTCGACAGGCTGATTACGCCCGCGGGTCCCGATGAGGCGCTCGAAACGGCGGTGGAATGCGGCGGGAATTGCTCGATTATCGTCCAGTTCGGACTGCCCGACGGCGGGGGAGCCTTCAAGATACCGTCGCTGAGCTTCCACACCATGGACAAGCAGATCCGCTCCGCGTGGCTCGCCCCCGGCGTCTGGCCGCAGACAATACGCCTTGTCCAGGGGAAGCAAGTGAGCATCGAGCCATTAATCACCCATACGGCGTCCTTGAGGGATCTCGGTCAGGCTTTGGTCGACCTGAGAAGCAGGAAGGGCAACCCGATCAAGTACGAGATCATATTATAGCCTGATATTCAAGGCGCGCTCGGGGTTCGCGAAGCGATTCGCCTTCCCCGCAGGCGCGCCGCATCATACCGCATGGCTGGGAGTAAAGGCATGGATCCTAAGCGTTTGATAGGCATCGTGGAAAAAGAGCTTGGCTCGAAGAACGGTTTCTTGAGGTTAAGGCCGAGTTGGGTGGCGCGGGATTTCCTGAAGCCCGGAAGGCGCTTGGGCCTCTCGGAGAACGAGTACGATGTCGGGCGGCGCGGATTCATTTGCGAGCGGTGGCTCGCGTCCGAGACCGAAGCCGATAACGCGGTCAAATACCCGAATGAAGGCCTTTCATACCTCGATATCGACGGCGAGCAGCTTCTCCTCAGGGATGCGATAGCGGCATGCGGCGAGATGATAATGGGACGCGAATACTCGGCGGCGCATCGCGGGCTCGGTCGCCTGGCGAAAATATACGATTTCGAGAGCCGGATATTCTTCCATTACCACCAGACTACTTCCGACGCCAGGAAGCTCGGTCGAAATTCCAAGGAGGAATCGTATTATTTCCCCACGGACGTTCCCCTAGGGAAGCACCCGGAAACCTTCTTCGGCGTGCATCCGTATATCGTCGAGCAGCGGAAGCAATACGAGATCTTCCTTCCGTATCTTCAAAAATGGGAGGGCGACGGGATCCTGAGCGCCTCTCGAGCGTACATGAACGTTCCGGGAGAGGGCTTTCACCTTCAGTCCGGAATCCTTCACGCTCCGGGTACGGCGGTGACGATCGAGCTGCAAGAACCTTCGGACGTGATGGGGGTCATGCAGGCCGAGGTCGACGGTCTGAGGCAATCGAAGGATCTCCTATATAAGGATATCCCGCCGGCCGAGGTGGAGCAGAAAGGGGAAAGGGCGGCCTTGGACCAGCTCCTCTGGGAGGAGAACGGGGACCCCTATTTCTACGAGAACCATCATACCCCGCCAGTGGATATTCCCCACCCGGAAAGCTCCGCCGGTTCCGAGCAATGGATATACTACGACTCGACGAAGTACTCGGGGAAGCGACTCATCGTGAAGCCCGGACAAAGCTTCACCGCAAAGGACCTCGGCCTTCACAATATCCTCGTATGGCGCGGCAAGGGAAAGGTAGACGGGCTCGAAATCGAGGGAGGGAATTTCCGCTGCGACGAGCTTCTCGTCTCGCACGACAGGGCCGTCTCCGGCGCGACGTACGAGAATACCGGGTCGGTCGACCTCGAGGTGATCAAATTCTTCGGCCCCGACATAAACAGCAAAGTGGTTCCGTATCTGAAGAAGTACGGACGGAAAGAATCGTCATAGGAAAGGAAGGGAATCATGAAAGTCGGCATAAACCTCCTATTGTGGACCGCGAATCCCAAGTTCAGCGAGCATGAGCGCGTATTGAGCGATCTGAAGGAATGGGGCTTCGATGCCTTCGAGATCGGAGTCGGCGGACTGAGCGCCGAGGAGATCGGGAAATTCTCGAGGAAAGCGGACCAACTCGGACTCGATATCACCGTGCTCGACGTATTCCTGGCTTCCGAGGCCGACACTATCAGCGCCGATCCGGGGAAACGAAAGAAGGCGAAGGATATCATAAAGACCTGCATAGATAAGACGGCGGATATCGGTGCGCATGTGTTCAGCGGGCCTTTATACCAAGGCCTATGCAATACGACGGAGACCGGGCCCACCGGCGATGAATGGAAATGGGCGGTAGACATACTCAGGGATTGCGCTCTCTACGCGAAGGGGAAGGGAATAAGGATCGCCGCGGAGCCCTTGAACCGCTTCGAAGCATACCTGGTGAACTCCGTCAAGCAAGCCTATGATTTCGCCCTGGAAGTGGGTGTCGACAATTTCGGCATTTTGGCGGATACCCATCATTCGAATATAGAAGAATACAATGTCGCCGAATCCTGGGGAAAAGTCATGGACAGGATATACCATGTCCATATTTCCGAGAATAACAGAGGCGTTCCCGGCTACGGCCATGCCATTCAGCCCGCCGTCTTCGAGGTCCTGAAAAAAGGCAATTATAAGGGATACCTCGTCATAGAGGCATTCAACGCGAATGTGCCTGAAATCGCGGGTATGCTGCGGCTGTGGCGCCCCTTCGAGGCCAAAGAATCCGTCATCGCCCGAAAGGGATTGGAGTTCATAAAAGGGCATCTATGATTCAAGAATGCGGGAAAGCAATCCGAAGCGGAGGGGCCCATGCCTGAGGATTTGATTCTGAACATGAAAGGCATATCGAAGTCGTATCCGGGCGTCACCGTATTCGAGAATTTCGACTTCAGCCTCAGGCGGGGGGAGATACACGGGATATGCGGAGAGAACGGCGCGGGCAAGTCGACGTTAATCAAAATACTCTCCGGCGCCCACTCTCCGGACGATGGGTCGATCGAATTCGAGGGAGCGAAAGTCGAGAGCCTGGATCCCTACTCGGCGATGCAGATGGGCATTCAGACCATCTACCAGGAGCACAATCTTTTCCCCTTCCTCAACGTCGTGGAGAATCTGTACGCCGGCAACGAGCTGACCAACGGCCTCATTATCAATAAGCCCAGGATGCTGGCCAAGACCCAGGAGATTCTGGAGTACCTGCACTCGGACATATCCCCCTTCGATACCGTGGGGAAGCTCAGCACCAGCGCCCGGAAGACCGTCGAGATCGCGAGGGCATTGATCCAGAAGTCCAAAATGCTGATCCTCGACGAGCCCACGGCCTCGTTCAACCAAACGGAAATCGACCGCCTATTCGAGATAATCAAGAGACTGGCGCAGAACGGGCAAAGCGTAATCTATATCTCGCACCATTTGGAGGAAGTGTTCAGGCTGGCCGACCGCGTGACGGTGATTCGCGATGGGCAGAAGGTGAACACCTACGACATCGCCGACCTGACCGAGCAAAAATTGATACATGACATGGTCGGGAGGGACGTGTCCCTGTTCTATCAGAGGAAGCAGGTCCCTATCGGCGATGTCGAATTGGAGACCAGGCACCTGACGGGGAACGGCGTGAAGGATGTCTCCATAGTATTGCGTAAGGGCGAGATCCTAGGAATAGCGGGAATGGACGGCTCCGGCAGGTCGGAGCTGGCGGAGCTGATATTCGGCGTGAAGAAGGCGGAGTCCGGCGAAATCCTGATAAAGGACAAGAAAGTAAGGATCAAATCGCCATTATCGGCCATTCGGCACAGGATCTGCTTTATCACGGGGGACCGTCAGGGCACGGGGCTGTTCCTGAGGCATCCGATCGCCAGGAACATTCCCATCGTAAGCTACACCAAGACCAAGACCCCCTTCGCGCTGCCCGGCGACGACGTAAAGATGTCGGAGCGATTCGTCAATATCCTGAATATCAGGACGCCGAGCGTATTCCAGCTGGCGATGCTGCTCTCCGGGGGAAACCAGCAGAAGATAGTGTTGGCGAAGTGGTTCGCGAGCGAAGGCGAGATCTTCATCTTCGACGAGCCGACGCGCGGGATCGACGTGGGCGCCAAGGAGGAGATCTACAAGATCATGGTAGGGCTCCTGGAGGAGAATAAATCGATAGTGATGATCTCCTCGGACATGCCCGAGCTCATCGCCATGAGCGACCGGATAATCGTGATGCGCAAAGGAAGCGTTGCGGCGCAATTGGGGAAAGACGAAATCAGCGAGGAAACCATATTGAAGCACGCAATAGGGAGTGGCGGGAAATGAAAGTAAGGAATCGCCTGAAGAGCGGGAATGGTCCCATTTTCCTGGCCTTGCTGGCCACGATCGTGGTGGTATTCATGATCGAGCTCATTTTCGTAAGGGACTTCAATATCGCCAAGGTGGCCTTCATAAAACCGAGGAACATCAGCAATGTCCTGATGCAGGTTTCGACGACAGGCATCCTCGCCATAGGGATGACCTTGGTGATGATATCCGGCGGGATCGATCTCTCGATCGGCCAGATGATGTGCTTCATCGGAACCGGAATGGCATTCATGATGCGGACGGTCGGACTGAACGATTGGGTCGTCGTACTGCTCGGAGTGGCCGTCGCCGTCCTGTTCCAAGTGCTCATGGGCTTCATCATCTCCAGGACGAAGCTGGAGCCTTTCATCGTCTCGCTCGGGTTCATGAGCATATATAAAGGCTTCACCTACCTGATCACCAATGGCAGCGAAATCACCATCGAGGGCAGGTTCAATTTCTTGGGCAGTACCTATCTCAACTTGGGCAGCAGCCTCAGGCTCGGTATGCCCGTGATAGTCTTCATATTGCTCGAAGTGCTGGCCTGGCTGGTATTGAAATATACGAAGTTCGGGAGATCGGTATACGCAGTCGGCGGGAACGAGAATGCGGCATTCCTGGCCGGCATCAACATAAAGAAATTCAAGCTTCTGGTGTACGGCGTGAACGGGATCTTCGTCGCGATAGCCACCATGGTGCTTTTATCCAGATTGGGCACGGGCAATCCCTTGATCGGCGACGGGAAGGAAATAGACGTAATCGCGGCCGTCGTCGTGGGCGGTACGGCGCTGAGCGGCGGAAGGGGAAACGTCTGGGGAACCCTGATCGGCGTTTTCCTATTGGGTTGCATATCCAACGCGCTCAATATCCTGGGAGTCAATCCGTACTGGCAATACGTGATGACGGGCACGATCATAGTCCTCGCAGTGCTGCTAAGCTACTTCAGCAGCCTAAGCTCGACTTCCGTCAATGCGGGCCCCATGAAGAAAAAGCCGAATAAAGAGCAGGGCATCGTTGCGAATTGATGCGCCGGATCGTTTCACCGGCGGTTATGCCGGTAAGGAGGGGAAGAGAAGGAAAGAGGTCGTGATTTCGTCGAATCACGCGGTTGTCCTTCGGGACGACCAAGGTTTTTACCAAGGAGAACGCGGAATGAAAAGAGCTCTAACGATCCTGATCACTGTCGCGATGTTATTTGGCTGTCTGGCTGTAGTCTCGGCCACTCCGGTCACCGGAAAGGTAATAGGCTTCGTCAATGCCGGCCCGGACGATTATTACGCCCAGTTCGGCGACTCTCTGGTGGCGATCGCGAATTCTTACGGCATGAAGGTCGTGCAAGTCAATTCGAACTACAAGCCGGAAAAAGAATTGGCGAACGTGCAGGACCTCATCGCCAAGGGTGTCGATGCGATTGCCGTAATAACAGCAGGGGCGGCAGGGAGCGCGAAATCCATAAAGGCCGCCAATGACGCGAAGGTACCGATCTTCTTCATTGCCGGTGAGCCGGAACTGCCGGAGGGCGGCGGCAGCTTCACTGGCCACGTAACCGATAACTTCGTGATCATGGGATACAAGATCGGCCAGTGGATAGCGAAGAAATACCCCAATTCGACGTCCGCGGAGATTCCGGGCTTCCTCGGGCAGGGCCCCGCCGAAGGCGAGATCGTCGGCTACCAGCTCGCCATGGATGAGGCGAAGATGCCGCCGGTAATAATGCTCAAGAGCGCGGATTGGCAGAGGACCAAGGCGATACCCGTGACGGAGGACTTGATCGCATCGGGAAAGCAGTTCGATGTCATGTTCGCCGCCAATGAGGAAGAAGCCGCCGGCGTCATTCAGGTATTCAAGGAGCAGGGGATCAAGGGAAAAGTCATCGTCTCGAACAACGGCAAGGAAGACGCCTGGAAATGGATGAAGGACGGGCTCATGGCCGCGACGGTCCCGAATCCGCCTTCCCTCAACGCCGATCTTTGCGTCCAGCAGATCGTCAGGTGCCTCACGGGCCAAAAGTTCGTGAGCGATCTCCAGATCACGCCTTTCGACGTGCTCACCAAGGATAATCTGGACAAGGCTATCCCTTGGAATACCGCGAACTACATGAAGGCTCGCGCCGCGAACAAGTTCGAATGGCATCTGGACTTCTACGAGAAGCAGTACCTGGCCAATAAGCAGGCATTCGCCGATTTCGACGCGAAGGTAAAGGCCTACATGGCTTCGCATTGATGAGGATTCGCTCATAGTAGAACCCGTGGGCTTGCTGAAAACGCGAGCCCACGAATTATTTAAAAAAACCAAGCGACAGTTATTTGGATCGGAGGTTATTCATGGACATAGGCGTATTCCTCTTGATCGAGCCGTTCCAAAGCGTGGAAAGGCAGCTCGAATTGGCGAAAGGAATGGGATTCACCTGCGCCGATATTACCGACACCAATGCGGGCGGCAGCATGCTGGGATCCGCGGGATTCTCACCTACGGTGAGCCTGGACGAAAACCCCTTTGAGGTCAAAAGACTCTTCGGGAAATACGGAATAGAGCCCACTACGGTTTGCGCGCATGCGACACTGCTCGAACCGAGCAACCCCGGGAAATACGGAACCGCGGAGATCATGAAGGCCATCCACTTCGCCGCGGCGATCGGAATCAGGGATATCGTCACTACGGATACCGAACCGCATTCCGAATGGGCGGAAAAACTGTCGTACGAGCAGATGATTTTCATCTGCGCCGAGAAACTCTACACTCCCGTCAAGATGGCCGGCGATTACGGGGTGCGCATCCTTCTCGAGCCGCACGGACCGGTGACCGATTCCATCAAGGGAATGCAGGATCTCTTCGCCATGCTCGGCAATCCCGAATCCCTCGGCGTAAATCTCGATACGGGTAATTCGTGGCTCGGCGGAACGGATCCTGTCGAAATGGCGAGAGTGTTCAAGTCGAAAATACACCATATACATTGGAAGGACCTCGGATCCGAATGGATACCGAAAAGAGGCACTCAATTCGGATGCGGCTTTTCCACCATCGCGCTGGGCGACGGCGTAATAGACATCAAAGGCGTGTGCGACGTCCTGAAGGATGCCCGAATAAAGTCTTCCACGCTCGAGATAGTGGGATCCGCGGAAATTTTACAGAAGAGCAGGAAATACTTGAGGGAATGCGGCCTCGATTGAACGGCCGACACTAGCGCTCCAAGAGGAGGAAAGCAATGGCCAAGATAGCGATGATAGGAGCGGGGAGCCTGGTCTTCTGCAAGACCCTGATGGGCGATTTCCTCGCGACGCCGGCATTGGCCGGAAGCGAGTACCGCCTCATGGCCCTGAGCCACAAGCGCCTGGACAAGATGAAGTCCTTCGTCGAGCGCATGATCGCGGACAACGGCGCGCGAGCGAGCGTGATCGCGACGACGGACAGGCGCGAGGCGCTGCGCGGCGCCGATTACGTGGTCGTCATGATCCAGGTCGGCGGCGTCGAGGGCTTCAGGCGGGATTACGAGATCCCCATGAAATACGGGGTCGATAATTGCATCGGCGACACCCTGGGGCCGGGAGGCGTCTTCCGGGCCCAGCGCCACATTCCTGCCCTCCTCGAGATCGCGCGGGAGATGCGGGAGCTCTGCCCGAAGGCGATCCTGTTCAACTATGCCAACCCGATGGCCATGTGCTGCTGGGCCCTGGGCACCGTAGAGGGCCTCGAGTTCGTCGGCCTCTGCCACGGCGTCCAGACGACGATGGACCTCATCGCCTCCTACACCGGCGTCAGGAAGGAAGAGATCGACTTCGTCGCCGCGGGCATCAATCACATGGCCTGGTTCCTCAGGCTCGAACACGACGGCAAAGACCTCTATCCCCTGCTGAAGGCCAACTTCGAGAAGCCCGGCTACTACGCCAACGAGAAAGTCCGCGGCGAGGTCATGCGGCATTTCGGCTACTTCATGACCGAGAGCACGGGCCATCTCTCCGAGTACCTGCCCTACTTCCGCAAGAGCGGGAAGGCCCTCGGGCTGTATTGCGACGAGCCCGCCTTCGGCGGCGAGAGCGGCGCCTACTATCATTACTGCGCGATGATCGACGAGAAGTTCCAGAAGCTCGATCCGCTGTCCATCGAGTCCACGAAGCTGGGGCCGAGAAGCGCCGAGTATTGCTCGCACATCATCGAGGCGAAGGAGACGGGAATCCCCTTCAGGCTCAACGGCAATGTCCGCAACGACGGCTTCATCGCGAACCTGCCGAACGGCTCCTGCGTCGAGGTGCCGATCTACGTCGACCGAACCGGCCTCCACCCCACCCACGTCGGCGCCCTGCCCGCGCCTCTCGCGGCCCTGAACATGACCAACGTGCTTGTGCAGGGACTCTCGGTGGATGCCGCGCTCACGGGCGACCCCGAGCTCCTGGCGCAGGCGGTCGCGCTGGATCCGCTTACGGCGGCTGTCCTGACCTTGGACGAGATCAGGCGCATGACCTCGGAGATGCTCGAGGCCGAGCGGGCCTGGCTGCCCCAGTTCGAGGGCAAGAGCATCCGCGCGGTCCCCGCGATCTCGGTCCCGGCCGGGACGATCCGGCAGCCGGTGCCCACCGATCCCGCGCTCGCCATCGCCAACCGTTTCGGAAAGCTGGCCGAGGCCTAGGCTTCCCGGCCGAGGGTGCCGGCGGGGACTCGCTGAATCGATGCGGCCGAGCCGACGCGAGCCCGATACGGATCCCGAGGTAGTCCGATCGCCGGATCGGGACCCCCAGGAAAGTCCTAGGGGAAGCAACACCCTTTCCTCGTATTCCCGGGGATCGAAACGAGATCGATACTTCCTTCGGCCTCGAGACGAGGCCGAAGGAGAAGACGATGAAAGACGATCCCGTCCTGCAGCCGATCAAGATCGGCAACCGTACTGCGCCCAATCGCTTCGTCATCAACGCGATGGAATGCTGCGACGCCGACGACGAGGGCAACCCCACCGACAGGACCTACCGGCGATACCGAAATCTCTTCGAAGGCGGGGCGGGCGTGATCGACCTCGAGGCCATCACCGTCCAATGGGAGTCGCGCAGCCGCAGGAACCAGCTCTCCGTGATGCCTCGAAACCAGGCTTCATTGGCGAAATTCGTCGCGGAGATGAGGAAGGTCAACGACAAGAGCCTCTTTATTTGGCAGCTCACGCATTCGGGGGAACTCAGCCATACCGCGTTCTCTCGCCGCGTGTGCGTGAAGCCGCTGCCGGGCTTCGGGGGCGATGTGATCGACGAAGACTATGTCGAAAAGACCATAGAGCAGTTCATCACGGCCGCCAAGATCGCCCATGACTGCGGAGCCGACGGCGTCGACTTCAAGAACTGCCACGGCTACTTCGACTCGCAAATCCTGCGGCCCTACAACGACAGAAAGTGGAAATACGGCGGCCCCTGGTCCAACCGCACCCGCTTCACCTATGCGGTCTACGAGGGCATCGCCAAGGCGATCAATGACCCGAACTTCATCGTCGGCTCGAAGGTTTCCATCTGGGAGGGTTTCCCCGGGGGGCAGGGCTCGGCCGGACCCGACTCGCCCGTCATGGACCTCACCGAGTCCATCGATCTCGTGAAGGGAATGGAGCAGCGAGGGGCGAAGTTCATCATCGTCTCCGCCGGAAGCCCCTCGATCACCCTCGCCCTCTCCCAACCCGACCGCTCGGTGCCCGACGATTGCTACCTGCACTTCACCTTCCAGAAGACCGTGCGGGACGCCCTGAAGCCCCAGACCGTCGTCATCGGCTCGGGCTACTCCGTCCTGAACGATGGGCACAACCAGCTGCAGGCCCGCGAAAAGGCCGAGAACAGCGTCTGGTATTGGGCGAACCGGAATATCCGCGATCGCGTGACGGACATGATCGCCATCGGCAGGCAGTCCATCGCGGACGGCCAGCTTCCCCGCAAATTCGCCGAAGGGAGGGAGAAGGAGATCAGGTGGTGCACGGCCTGCGACCATTGCATCGAATTCCTCATCAGGCAGAAGCCTGTCGGCTGCGCGACCTTCGACAAGGAATACGTCGATGCCTTCGTAGCCATCAGGAAGGAAGAGGGAGACTTGGCGGCGAAGCGCACCTGAGGCGAAGCCGATCCCCCCGCCCCGTTCCGGCGGGGGTGGCCCGGGAAGGGACTCCCCGTTGTGGATTCGGGGCAGGTGGTATAGCATCGGGCACGAGGGGGGACGGCCATCAAGAAAGCCAGCCGCGCCGAAGTCGCGCGCCACGCGGATGTGGCGGAGTCCACGGTGTCGAGAGCCCTGAACGACTCGCCGCTGATCACCGAGGCGATCAAGGCCAAGGTACGGGAGTCGGCGCGCGCGCTCGGCTACGTCCCCTCGCGACAGGCCGCGCTCTTCGCGCGGAACCGCAGCCTGACAATCGGTTTCGTCGTTCCCGAGTACAATGCCTTCCCCCCCTTCTCGCGCCCGTATTTTCCCGCCCTTCTCGACGGAGCCGTGCTCGGAGCCGAGGAAAGGGGCTATTCGATCACGATCATCCTGGACAAGGTGTCGAACAAGGTGCGCGACTACATCGCCCTCCTCCACTCGAGGACGGTCGACGGTCTCGTCTTCTCCGTAACGCCGTCCGACTACGGCCCCTTCGTCGAGCTCGCGGATTCGGGCATGCCCTTCGTCCTCATCGACAACTATCACGCGGGCCTCTCTTCCGTCGACTCCCTGCCCAAGCCCGGGATGCGACTGGCCTTCTCTCACGCCTACAATCTCGGGCATAGGGATATCGGCTACATAACCGGCGATATGAGATTCCGCAACGCGGTGGATCGCCTCGCGGCCTTTGAGTCCCTCGCGGCGGAATTCGGCATGCGATCGAGGATCGCGGAGGGCGACTTCTCCCGGAGCTCCGGCTATCGGGGCGCGGCTTGCCTCCTGGAGGCTCGCGACCGCGAGCTTGCTCGCGACCGCGAGCTTGCTCGCGACCGGCCCACCATGATCATGACTAGCTCCGACCGGGCCGCCCTCGGCGTGTTGACCTATTGCGCCGAACGGGGGATTTCCGTGCCTCGCGACCTTTCCGTGATCGGCTACGACAATCTATACCCCGCCGAGGACCTCGTCCCGTCCCTATCGACGGTGGACCACCCCGTTTCCCTTTCCGGCCGCGTGGGGACACTCCTCCTCGCCGACCTGATAGAGGGCAAGGAGGCTGGACCCGTGGAGAGGTGGCTGGATACCGGCTTCATCGTGCGGGAGTCGACCTCTAAGGCGCCGGAGGGGGCGGTCGTCCGCGGGCCGGAGGACCAAGCGAAGCCGGTAGTCCTCTGATGCTTCGCCTCGGCATTGTCGGGACCGGGTCGATGGCGGAATATCATGCCAAGCGATTCGCGGGAGTAAGCGGCGTTCGGGTAGCGGCCGTCTGCGACCACCAACGCGCCCGCGCCGGGGCCTTCGCCGAAGCCCGCGGCCTAAGGGCTTTCGATGACCCCGCCGACATGGCCGCGTCGGGAAAGGTTGACGCGATCACCGTAGCGTCCTTCGACGGCTGGCATAAGGCTCCCGTCCTCGCGGCGCTCGACCGCGGTCTTCCCGTCTTCTGCGAGAAACCTCTCGCGAGGGATTACGGGGACGCCGCGGAGATGGCCGCCGCCTCGGCGGGCTCCGGCGTCCCCGCGGTCGTGAATTTCTCCAAGCGGAACGGCGGACTCCTCTCGCTCGCCCGCAAGGCGATCGCCGATGGAGAGCTCGGCGGCGAGCTCCGGCTCGAGCTGTCCTACCTGCAGAGCTGGCTCCTCCAGGACTCGTGGGGAGCTTGGCGCTCGACCGCCAGATGGAAATGGCGGCTCTCCGAGTCCCGCTCCACGCACGGCGCGCTGGGAGATTTGGGAAGCCATCTACTCGATGCCGCCCTTCTCCTCGCCGGCGAAAGCCTGGACGCGCGGGCCTGCTTGGGCCGAAGATTCCGAGACACTTCGCCTCCCCCCGGCGAGCCTTCTTTCGAGCCCGAGGGAGGAGGATCCTTCGAGGGCTTCGAGGCCCGGCTCGTCGCCGCGTCGGCGGTAGCGGGGCTGGTCGCGGATTGGCGGGCCGAGGGGAAGATTGACGCCTTCGCGGTCAGGGCGGAAGGGAAATCCGGCTCGATCGAGATCGATCCGGCGAGCTCTAGAGATTCTATCTTCATCCGCAGACGTGGGGATGGGCCTCGGGAGCTGAGGCCCGGCCCGGTTCCTTCTACATATGAGCGCTTCGCGGCCATCGCCGCCGGATGCGCGGACCCCTTGCCCGAGGAGCCGATAGACTTCGGTCGGGGACTCGCCGTCCAGAAGCTCATCGAGGACTGCGCAAGCCTCGCGCACTCCGCTTTCGCCCATTGAGCCATCCGGTACCAAGGGGACCTCGTGCCGAAGGCGACGCTATAACTTATAGATATACTCAAGAATAATCAGAGCTCGACGCAACTTCCTCCGCTCGATCCGACTCCAATTCACGTGGCGATGGGTTTACCGCCGAGGAGATCGAAGATGGATAATTCCGCCAGCGGGCCGGATTGGATAAAGCTGCTGAGGCCCTTCGCGAGGCCCGATCTCGGGAAGGCCCTCGTTCAGCTGATAGATACCTTGCTGCCCTACGGGGCGATGCTCGTCCTGATGTACATGACGATACGCTGGGGGGCCCCCGTCTGGGTCACCTGTCTCCTGGGCATCCCCGCGGGCGCCTTGATGGTGCGGATATTCATCCTCTTCCACGATTGCGCCCACGGTTCCTTCGTGAAGTCCCGCGCGGCCCTGGACTGGATCGGAAGGGGCCTCGGCTTCCTGACATTCACTCCCTTCGGAGAATGGCGCTACTCGCACGGGCTCCACCATTCGACATCAGGGAACCTGGACCGGCGCGGCGTCGGGGACGTATGGACCATGACCGTCGACGAGTATCGCGGATGCTCGTGGCTCATGCGAATGAAGTATCGGGCCTATCGCAATCCGATAATCCTCTTCGTGCTGGGCCCGCTCTTCCTCTTCCTCGTAATAAACCGCCTGCCGGGCAAGAGCCGCAAGGCTCTGTGCCTGCGCAGTGTCCTGTTGAACGACCTGGCTTTGGCGGTCTCGATCCTGGCCTTCGGCCTTACGATAGGCCTTCGGGCCTACTTCCTCATCCTCCTGCCGACGCAGCTGGTGGCCGGCTTCCTGGGCATATGGCTGTTCTACGTCCAGCACCAATTCGATCCATCCTATTGGGCGCGAAGCGCCGATTGGGATTCCGTGGACGCCGCGCTGTCGGGGAGCTCCTACTACAAGCTTCCGCCGATCCTGCAATGGATCTCGGGCAACATCGGCCTCCACCACGTCCACCATCTCCTTCCCCGGATTCCCAATTACAATCTCCGGGCGTGTCTCGCCGCGATTCCGGAGCTGCGGCTGAAGAATCCGCTGACTATCGCGCGGAGCGTCCAATCCGTCCGCCTCAACCTCTGGGACGAAGCCGCGAAACGTCTCATCGCCTTCAGGGAGCTGCGGCTCGCTCCCGGTAGGCGTGCTACAATGAGGGCATGAAAATTGGAATCCTCGTCGACGGCTCCAGCGAGGATGCCTCATCGTCGGCCCGCGCCCTCTTCGCCCTCGGCTTCGAGTGCTTCGAGATAGAGTTCTGGGAAGACACGGTCGGCGTCGACCTGGCCCTCCTCGCCGACTCCTTCGCCCCGCTTCGCGACGCCGGAGCCTCCATTTCTTCCTTGGGAGTCTACGGCAATACGCTCGACCCCGACGGGGTCACCCTGGCTTCGGTCCACGCCCTCGTCGAGGCGGCGGGGAGCTTCGGCTCGCCGATCGTCTCCTGCTTCGCGGGCCGAGTACCCGGGAAATCGGTCCCCGATTCACTGGAGAGCTGGAAAGCCGCATTCGGCGACTTGGCCGAGAAGGCCTCCGCGCTCGGTACGAGCCTCGCCCTGGAGAACTGCAGGTTGGGCGATACCTGGAAGACGGGGAAATGGAACATCGCCATCAATCCCGATGCCTGGGAACTGCTGTTCGACGCCCTTCCGGGGGCCCCCATCGGACTCGAGTGGGAACCCTCGCACCAGATCCTCGCGCTCGCGGATCCTCAAGCCCAGCTCGCCGAATGGGCAGGTCGCGTAATCCACGTCCACGGCAAGGACGCGCTTCTGGATCGCGACTCGCTCGCCGTAAAAGGCTACTTCGCGGCCCGCAAGGTCGGGCGCGAGTGCCTGCCCGGAGAAGGCGACGGCGATTGGGCCGAGATCCTGCGGATACTCGCGAAGGCCGGCTATAGGGGAAGCGTCGACCTGGAGCTCCCTTCGGAGGAAGGCGGAGGCGCCGGCTCGCGCGTCCGCGAAGCCGCGAGCCGGCATGCGAGGCTCGCCTCGAGCCTCGACTACCTGCGCAGTTCCTATCCCCTCTCTATCTTCTCCTTATAGACGAGGCCCGTCGGCGTGAGCGCCAGCCCACCGCCCGCGCTTTCCCGCAGGCTCGCGGGCATCGAGTCGCCGATGGCCTTCATGGCGCCCACGACCTCGTCGAAGGGTATCGCCGACTTCACGCCTGCCTCGACCAGGGTGACCGCCGTCAGCGCGTTGGCCGCCATGAAGGCGTTGCGCTTGACGCAGGGCACCTCGACGAGGCCCGCGACGGGATCGCAGACGAGGCCCAGGCAATTCTTCAGGGACAGGGCGGCTCCTTCGAGGCAGGCCTCGGCCGAGCCGCCGCGGAGACCGAGGAGGCCCGCGGCAGCCATCGCGGCCGCCGCGCCGCACTCGGCCTGGCATCCGCCCGACGCTCCCGCCAGGCTCGCCCTCGAGGCGATGACTATCCCTATCCCCGACGCGAGGACGAAGGCATCCTGGAAGGGCCTCGATTCCGCGTCGAGGTCGGGCCGGCAGGCGTCGCGATACGCCCACAACACCCCGGGTATCACTCCCGAGGAGCCGGCCGTCGGGAAGGCGACGATCTTGCCCCCGCAGGCGTTCACCTCGTTCACCGCGAGCGAATAGCTCAGGGCGAGCCTGAAGAAGGGGTCGGCCACGGCGCGGGGCGCTTCGGCCGCGCGGTCGGCGGCCGCGAGCTTGGCGGCCGCGCCGTCCGTGAGGCCGGAGAACGATCGCTGGGGCTTGGCCAGGCCCGCCTCGAGGGATTGGCGCGTTATGCGGATTCTCCTGGCTATCTCGGCCCTCGCCGCCTCGGGAGAGGTCGAGGAGTAGAAAGCCTCCCTGGCCACGAGGAAATCCGGGAGGGAGAGTCCCGCCTCCGAGGCGCGGGCGAGGAGCTCCGCCGCCGTGGTGAAGAGCCAGCTCATGACGGTAGCCTCCTCACGATTTGACCGAGGGTACGTGGACGACGTCCCGGACGGCGGGCAGGGAGGCGAGCGCGGCTATGAGGGCCG
>CAYOIX010000025.1:0-78103 GCA_964404145.1 uncultured Treponemataceae bacterium | reverse complement strand
AAGCACAAGCAGAAGCAAGGCTGAGGGGAGGAGGTAGCCCATGGCACGCATCGCGGGAGTAGACCTCCCCAATAAGCACGTAGAGGTCGCCTTGACCTACATTTTCGGTCTCGGCAGGGCGAGCGCCCGCAAGATCTGCGAGGTTACCAAGGTCGAGCCGAGCAAGAAGATCAACGACCTTTCGAGCGAAGAGATCGCCGAGCTCCGCAAGATCATCGAGAACGACTACAAGGTGGAGGGCCGCCTCCGCTCCGAGACCGCGCTCAACATAAAGCGCCTGATGGATATCGGGTGCTATCGCGGCCTAAGGCACCGCAGGGGCCTGCCCGTCAACGGACAACGCACTAGGACGAACGCGCGGACGCGCAAGGGCAAGCGGAAGACCGTCGCGAACAAGAAGAAAGCCGTCTAACGGCCTTCAGGCGTTAACGCCCTTCAGGCGCTGACTGAGAGGAAGTTGATTGTATGGGTCGCCTCGGCGACCTGCGTATAGCCAAGGCAAGGAGAGCGAACGTGGCAGTCGCCAAGAAGAAGAAAGAGAAGAAGAGCGTATACGAGGGCAACGTCTACATCCAGGCGACCTTCAACAATACGATCATCACGATCACGGACCTCAACGGCAACGCGATCTCGTGGTCCTCGTCGGGAGTCCACCAGTTCCGCGGGGCCAAGAAATCGACGCCCTTCGCCGCCCAGACGGTGGCAGAGACGGCGGTACAGAAGGCGCTCACGGTCGGCCTGCGCGAGGTACACGTGTACGTGAAGGGGCCGGGCGTCGGTCGCGAGTCGGCGATACGCCAACTGGGCGCTCTCGGCCTCAAGGTCAAGAGCATTAACGACGTGACGCCGATCCCCCACAACGGCTGCCGCCCCCGCAAGGCGCGGCGTATCTGACGCCCTTCAGGCGTCGACTGTATGGAAGTTGATTTAATGGGTCGCCTTCTGCGACCTGCGTATAACGAAGGGGCATAATAGATGGCGCGATACACAGGACCAGTATGCCGGCTCTGCCGAACCGAGCAGCGGAAGCTCTTCCTCAAGGGTGACCGCTGCAAGAGCGACAAGTGCTCGATCAACCGCAAGGCCCTTCCGCCCGGGAAGGCGCCCAAATCCCGACAGGCCAAACAGTCGGACTACGCCGTGCAGCTTCGCGAGAAGCAGAAGCTCAAGAGGACCTACGGCCTCATGGAGACGCAATTCCGCAACACCTTCGAAAAGGCCTTGCGGATGAGCGGCAAGACCGGCGAGAACCTCTTCGGCCTCCTCGAGCGCAGGCTCGACACGGTCGTCTACCGGATGCGATTCGCCTCCTCGCGTGCCCAGGCCCGGCAGCTCGTCCTTCACGGCCACATCGCGGTAAACGGCAAGCGAGTCGACGTCCCCAGCTTCATCGTCAAGCCCGGTGACCAGATCGCCGTGCACCAGACCTCGAAGAAGCTGGGCATATTCAAGGACGCCCTGCAGGAATTCGGACGCTCCGGCGTGATGCCCTGGCTCGAGGTCGATCCCGACAACATGGTAGGCAAGTTCAACGCGATCCCGCATCGCCAGGACATCACCGACATGGCCGACATCCGCGAGCAGCTCGTCGTAGAGCTCTACTCGAAGTAAGGAGCCGAAATGGCGCGGAAGAACCTACTCAAGGGTTTCAAGAGACCCAAGGGAATCACCTACGAGCAGAGCGAGTCCGGCCCCGATTACGGCAAGTTCCTCGCCTACCCCTTCGAGCCGGGCTACGGCACGACCGTTGGCAACACTCTGCGCCGCATCCTCCTGTCTTCGATCCAGGGCTACGCGGTCACCGCGGTGCGCGTCGTCCGCTACGATTCGGAAGGGGCGCAGCACATCGTCACGAGCGAATTCGAGACCATCCCGGGCGTCGTCGAGGATACCATCGAGGTCCTTAACAACTTGAAGCAGGTTCGGATAAAGCTTCCCGACGACGAGGAGCAGGCCACTTTCCTTTACGAGCTGAAAGGGCCCGGCGAGATCGACGGCGCCTTCTTCGCGAAGGACAAGGCCCTAGAGGTGCTGAATCCTGGGATCAAGATCTGCACCCTCATGGACGAGGCGAAGATCGATCTCGAGATCCAGGTCGACCTCGGTCGCGGCTACGTTCCTTCGGAGGTCAACGAGAAGTACGTCGAGATCGTCGGGACGATACCCATGGACGCCATCTTCTCGCCCGTGCGAAAGGTAAAGTACTCGGTGGAGCCCACGAGGGTGGGGCAGCGATCCGACTACGACAAGCTCGTCCTGGAGGTATTCACCGACGGGACCGTGAAGCCCGAGGACGCTCTCGCCGAGGCCGCCAAGATCGCCAAGGACCACTTCGCCATCTTCGTGAACTTCGACGAAGGCGAGGCGGGGGGAGACGACGAGAACGACGAGGTCGAGGAGCGCGTCAGGCAAATCCTCAATACTCCCGTAGAGGAGCTCGAGCTGTCTGTTCGAAGCTCGAATTGCCTCAAGAACGCCAATATAAAGACCATCGGGGACCTGACGCGCAAGACCGAGGACGATATAGCCAAGACGAGGAACTTCGGGAAGAAATCGCTGCAGGAGATCAAGGATAAGCTCAAGGAATGGAACCTCGGCCTGGGTATGACGGACTACTCGGCGCTCCGAAACTACCTCAAGCTGTCCATGAAGAAGGAAGAGAGCGATGAAGCATAAGATCGGATTCAACAAGCTCAACCGAGTGCCGGCCCACCGCAAGGCCCTCATACGCAATATGATGACCGTCCTCTTCAAGCACGAGCGCATCGTCACCACCAAGGCCAAGGCGGTCGAGGTGAGGCGCTTCGCCGAGAAAGAGATAACCCGCGCGAAGGAAGATTCCGTGCACAATCGACGGATGGTCGCGCGCAAGATCTACGACGAAGCCATCGTTGCGAAACTTTTCACCGACTTGGGGCCGCGCTTCAAGGAGCGTAACGGCGGCTACACTCGAATCGTCCGGCTGGGAGAGCGCGCCCACGACGCCGCGGACATGGTCGTCCTGGAGCTCGTGGAGCGCAAGGATGACGGCAAGCAGGCCGAGCGCGAAAAGCGCAAGGCGGAGAAGAAAGCTAAAGAGAAGGCCCAGGGCCAGGCTTAAAGGAGAGGGAAAGAATATGTCCAAAGCCCACCGAGGGAAGGGTCTGAAGGAAGTGGCGGCGCACGGTCGGGGCGATTGCCCGGTCTGCAAGCGAGAGGGTGTGAAAGTACTGTACGAGCAGGAGATAGACGGCCAGAAGGTCAAGATCTGCAAGACTTGCAAAGCCACGCTCGCCAATAAGAAGAAGACTGTCGTCGCCAAATAATCGCTGGGGCGGGTTTTCACGAGGCCACGAGCAATACGCTCGGCGGCCTTTTTTTGTGACCTAAATGCCGCTTCCGAGGCGAACAATAAGGTACGAATCTATAATTCCGGACTACACATCGAATCAACTGTGGTATATTCCTTTGGATTCTAGACATCGATTTCGTTAAAAAAGGATCGAAATAATGAACAAGAAAGCATTTTGGTCTTTTTTATCGATTCTAGCGTTCATCTGGTCGGGCCCAGAGCTAATTCCGGCGCCTCAAACGAGCTTGCGAGTTACGCCCGAGGCTTGGATCCCGTATGGGAATTATGCCAACGGCCTGACGAACTCCGGCGGTTCCAAGCTTGACGATTATTCGGTCGGCGGCGGAATCGACCTGAGCGTCGATATGTCCCTGTTCGGCTTATTGGGTCCCTTCCTTGAGACGGGCTACAACATGGTCCCCCTCGCTAACGTTTCGGGCAGCTCGCTCACCTTCGTCGAAGGCGGAGGTGGCCTTTCGATCTACGCGTTCCCGATTCCCAGGCTCATGGCTAGGATCGGCGGCTCGGGCGGGATAGCCTATGCCAACTCCACCAGCGCGGGCGCCGGCCTTGCGACGTATTGGAAGGCGAAGGCCGAATTAGGCTACAGATTCAGTCCCAGCTTCAGCATCCTGGCCAATGGCGGCTTATCCCAGCTGATGGGCACTCAATCCTCTTTTTTCAAAGGCATTTTCACGGGCCTTGTCTTCAATATAGGCTTGGATAAGCTTAGCGGAGGGGGGGCGGGGCTTGAGACCGATCTGACGAGGGAGGAGATTCTCTTCCCGATCACTTATTACAAAAACGACAAGACGCCAATCGCCTACCTCAAGTTGACGAACGGCGAGTCGGCTGAGATCCGCGAGGTCAAGGTGAGCTTCGCCGCCGGCGGCTACACTTCGCGCGAGGCATCCTGCGGGCAATATCCCCTCCTCCTCCGGAGCAAGAGCGTAGAAGTTCCCATCTACGCGAACTTTAACGACAAGGTGCTAGGCTTCTCCGAGACTACGAAGATCCAAGGCGACGTGATGGTCGAGTACAGGATTCTCGACGCGCAACGGAAAGCATCGAAGGCTATCACCCTCGTGTTCAACAACCGCAATGCGGCCACCTGGGCCGACGACCGCGTCGTCGGAGCCTTCATATCGCCGCAGGATCCCGTCATGCTCGAGATCTCCAAGTACATAGCGGGATTGGTCCGGGTGCGCTCCAGGCCCGAGATCGACAAGTTCCTCCAATACGGGATGGGCATGTTCGAGGGCCTGCGCGTGTACGGAGTCGCCTGGACGGCCGATCCCAACATGCCCTACACTGAGGCGCACGCCGACCGAACCAAGCTGGCCTACGTCCAGTATCCCTATCAGACCCTCTCCTACAAGTCCGGGGACTCCGACGCGATCGCCATTACCGTGGCCGAGGCCTTGGAATCGGTCGCCATACCTGCGGCGATAGTCGACCTGCCGGAGGATGTCCTCGTCGCCTTCCCCCTCGACATGGGCGAGGCGCAGGCGCGGACTACCTTCGCCAACCTCAATAATTTCATCTTCGATTCTGGGAAGGTATGGGTGCCTCTCCGCTCCTCGTTGATTCGGGACGGTTTCCTCCGCGCATGGCAGGCCGGGGCAGAGCTTTGGCGCTCCCATGCCGACGGCCGGGGAGCGCCCGCTGCCCTCGTCAGGATCGAGGACGCCTGGAAGGAGTTCCAGCCCATCGCCCTGGCCGACATCGACTACAAGCCGAACAAGCCGTCCGAGGACGCCGTGAACATCGCCTTCGAGAGCGTGCTCGGGCGCTTCGTCACCGCGGAGGTGGAGCCCAAGGTCAAGCGCCTCCTGGCCGCCATGGATGGCGAGGGGACGGGGAGGCAGCGCAACGGGCTCGGCATCGTATACGCCCAATACGGGCTCTACGCCCAGGCCAAGACCGAATTCGAAAGAGCGGTGGCCAGTGACTACCTTCCCGCGGTCGTCAACCTGGCCAACGTTTCCTTCCTCCTCAAGGACTACGGGACCGCGGCGACCTGCTTCGTGAAGGCCCTCGCGGCCCAGCCGGGCAACAAGGCGGCCCTCATAGGCCTCGCGCGGGCTCGATACGAGCTCGACGCATACGCCGAAGCCGACGAGCTCTTCGCCCAGGTGAAGTCGATCGACCCCGCCTTGGCCGATCGCTACGCCTACCTGTCGTCCAAGGTCGACGCCGGACAGGCGCTGCGCGCCTCGTCGGCCGCCGCCGATCGCGGCGGCGGCATGACCTGGGACGAGGAAGAATGAGGGTAAGGTCCAGGCGGAGGACGGCGTCGCTCGCCGTCGTCGCCTTCCTCGCCTGCTTGCCGGCGGCCGCACAGACCGCCGGCAAGCTATATGTACGGCCCGAGGGCGAGCTCTATTTCCCCCTCGATACCTACCAAGGCTCGTCCCTTTATTCCTCGGTCGGCTACGGCGCAGGCTCCGCCTTGGAATTCTCGCTGACTCCCTGGCTCGAGCCCTTCGTCCGCGGACAGTACGTCTCGATACCTTACGCTGGCGGTGCGGCCCTTCAATCGGCGGAAGGGGATCTCGGCCTCGGTTTGGTAGCGAGGCCGACGGACAGGCTGTCCTTTCGCCTGGACGGTATGGGGGGCTTCGCCGAGCTCGTTTCTTCCGGAGGGAGCGGCGCGGCATATGCGGCAGGAGCGCGTCTCGGCGTCGAGTACCGGATGTCTCCTTCCTTCACCCTCTCCGCAAACGGAGGCTACTCCACCTATTTCGGGACCGAAGCGCTGATTCTCTCGGCCATAGAGGCCGGACTCTATTTCAGCTACGATCTTTCGGCAATCGGCGGATCCAAGCCCCGCCTGTCCGTGGAGGACGTGAAGCTCGATGCCGTGTTCCCTTCGCTCTACGCCTATTACGACGACAACGCCTTCGGCACCGTGAAGGTCGTGAACCGCGAGGACGCCTCCGTGCGGGACGTGAAGGTCTCTTTCAACGCCGGCCGCTTCATGGACCAGCCCAAAGTCTGCGGACAGTACGAAAATATCCCAAAGGGCGGATCCGTAACCGTTCCGGTAACCGCGCTCTTCACCGATTCGGTGCTCAACATCACCCAGGGTTCCGACGCCAAAGGCGAAATCATCGTCGAATACAGCTATCTCGGCTCGGATCGAATCGTGCGCTCCCCTATCGACTTCCGCATGCACCACCGCAACGCGATCACCTGGTCGGACGACCGACGCGCGGCCGCCTTCGTGTCGCCCACCAATCCCGCCGCCATGTGGTTCTCGAAGTACGCGTCGGGAATCGTGCGCGACAGGCTGCGCGGCGATATCAACAGGCCGCTGCAATACGCGATCGGCATGTTCGAGGCCGAGCGTCTGTATGGACTCAATTACGTCGTGGTCCCCGCGAACGACTACTCGGTGAAGCACGGCCTGAAGGACTACATAGATTCCGTGCAGTTCCCCCATCAGACCTTGGCCAACCGAGGCGGCGACTGCTCGGACCTGGCCATCCTCTTCGCAACGCTCATGCAGTCAGTGGGCATCGAGGCGGCCTTCATCACGATCCCCGGCCATATATTCGCCGCCTTCGACACGGGACTCGACGAGACAGCCACGCGCGCGAGCTTCTACGACCAGGGACTCCTCATATTCCGCGACGGGAAGGCATGGATCCCCATCGAGATCACGATGGTAAACGACGGCTTCATCAAGGCATGGAGGGTCGCGGCCAAGGAATGGGCCGACAACAGCCGCGCGGGCGCAGCTGCCTTCTATCGACTGCCCGATTGCTGGAAAGTATACCCGTCCGCCGCCTTTCCCGACGTGAATCCGCGCTTCTCCCTGCCGGACGAGTCCGAGACCGCCATGGCCTTCGACAACGCCCTCGACCGCTTCGTAGCCCGCGAGATAGACCCGGAGCTGCGATCGCTCGAGGCCGAGCTCGCGAAGGAAGCGCCCGAGATCCGCGAGAACGAGATCGGCATACTCTACGCCAACTACGGAATGCTCAAGGAATCCTGGAAACGGCTGTCCGATTCTGCGAAGGCCGGCTACCAGAAGGCCTGGACCAACCTCGGCAACCTCGCCTACATTCGCAAGGACTTCAAGCTCGCTCTATCCTATTACCAGTGGTCCCACCAAATCGACTGCGCCGACGACAATGCCCTCCTAGGCATCGCGCGTTGCCAGTACGAGCTCGAAGACTTCGACGGGTCCGATACGGCATATTCCGAGCTCCGAGCTCGCGATCCCAAGCTCGCCGGCAAGTTCGGCTATCTCGCGTCGATATTCGGCGGAGAGGGCCGAGCCTGGTCCCTCGCCGAGCGCTTCGCGTCGACGAGTTGGGATTCGTCGCGAGTCGCGGCGGCGCCGGCGGCGACCGTCCCTTCGGGGCCGTCTCCCATCATAGCCGCGGCGTCGCCGTCCCCCACCGACGCGCCGGCGCCATCTGCAGCGGCAACCGCGCCTTCGGCGCCAGCCGTCGCAGTTAGGCCGACCCCTATCGCAGAGCCGATCGCGGCCACTGTCGCCATAGCGACGATACCCGCGGCGGCTGACGCCCAAGTCCCCGCCATTCCCGCGCCGCCCGCGACTCCTGCGATCGCGGCCGAGCTCCCCACAGACACTGATTTCGAGAACAAAGCTGCCGATTTCGCGGACGCTAAGGAGGCGGTTGCCCAGGCCCCCGCGCCGATCGCAAAAGCTAGCCCTGTTTCGACCTCCGCGGCTCCTCCCGCGATTGCCGAGCTTCCGACTGACCAGGACCTGTCCCAGAAGGCCGCCCAGGCGGTAGCGCAAAAAGCCGCTGACGCGGAGGCCCGGAAGCCGACGCCTGTCGCGGTACAGCTGGCGGCCATCGCCAATGCGCCGAGTCCTCCACCCGAAAAGCCCGCGGCTGTCCAGCCGGCGAGCGCACCCATGCCGACTATAACGCCGATTCCAGAGCCCGCAGAAACGCCCCACCTAGCGCCGCCCCAGGCAGCACCGCGGGTGGCCGAAGTGGCGCCGAAGGCAGCCGACGCGGCTCCTGCCGCGCCGGCAGGCGAGTCGGGCCTGTCCGCTTCGTCCGGAAAGGACCTCCTAATCCAGGGCTTCAAGTCGACGACGCCCGTCGTGGGCAGCTGGGTGGTCGAGGACGATACGGCCAAGCAGACCGATCCCGACGCCTTCTACGCCAAGCTCGAGGCGCCCCTCGTGCAGGATAAGCGGTTATTCGGCTATTCATTCACGGCGAAATCCGACGCTCGGGGCCGAGGTTGGGTAGGCCTGGGACTCCACGTTTTCACGCCCAAATCCTACACTCTCAAGGGCTATGGCTCCGGCGATTCGCTCTGCATCTGGCTCACCCGTGATCCCGTGCACTTCAAAGAGAACGTCACGAGGCTCCAGCTGTACCGCTCAACCGACGATTGGAACATGGACCTGGTGGACGAGGTGCCTGTGAGCGAATCCATCTACGACGCGAACCGTTTCGAGATCAGGGTCGATCCGTTCGAGGGAACTGTTTCAGTCTCCATGAACGGGACCGAGAGGCTCGTCGCCAAGGGAATCGCGGAATTGCGCCTGGGCGTCGACGTGCTGTTCAGAGCGCTCGATACTGCCGAATTCTCGGATTTCAAGGCCGAGGTATCCAAATGAAAGCGTATCGCGCCCGGCTCGCCGGCTTGCTCCGTTAGTCAGAGTATCGATGGTTCGGGGGATATCATGACTGAGGCAAAAAAATCGTTTAGCAGCTCTCGCGGCGCCAGGGCCGCGAGCGTCGGCTTGTCCTTCGCGGCCATCCTCATGTCATGTTCCAACATGCTTACGGGCAACGATATGACAACGAAGATAGGATCGGCCGTCGCGGCCGCTAATGCGGCTCAGGTGACCGTGCATATCCAGCCCGATCCCGACATGTCATCGGCGGGCATTCCCTCTCCCATGGGCGACTCGACGCAGAAGGTAGGCATTCCGTTCAATCTCTCCACCACCGTTAGCAATTTGTATGTCTTTAATAACTGGTCCCAGGTGGGAGGCAACAACGAGATCAGCTTCGGATCAGCCGCGAGCGCCAATACGACGGCGACCGTCGCGAAGGCGGGCACGGGCTTCACCATACAAGCAAATTACACACTGCGCCCGACGGTTTCCAGCACCGATCCCTTCAACGGGACTACGAGTGTCGGGATAAACAAGTCGATCAAAATCGTATTCTCGGAACCGGTCGAGACTTCATCGCTCGTGAATAATATTATCGTAACGACCATAAATTATAGCGAGCTTGGCGGGACTCCGGCGCCTATCACCGCCAATTTCCCTCTCACCTATGTCGGGCCATCCGATGCGACTGCGACTCCAAAGACGGTGACCGGCGTGCTTCTTGTTCCCAAGACGGCCATGGGAGTCACCCAGTATATCACCGTGACCTGCAAGAAGGGCATCAGCGACTCGTCCGGCAACAACATGGCGAGCGATTACTCATTCGCCTTCATTACAGGCACCTCTTTGATCCCGCCGCCCGTACTGAGCAATTTCATCATTACAAAAGGCGATGGCACTGCGCTCGGCTCGCCCGACGACGCCTTCAATTCAACGCCTGCGGTAATTGGCCTTACGATCGGAGGAAGCACCTACCCAGGGCAGTCGATCATCGATTGCCAAGTGACCGAGACGGCGTACACGCCTAGCGGCGTTCAATCCGGGACTTCCGTCGTGACGGATCTGCATACGTTCAGCAGCACCGCGATACCCTACACCTTAAAAACCACCGGGCAAGGCTATAAGCTGATTCAGGTGCAAGTGGAGGATAATTACTATCAATGGACTGCAATTTCGGGCGGATGGAACTGGTCGGTCGGCTATCCCCAGAACGGTCTGAGCAATTACGATACATGCAAGATCCTGTACGATACTTCGCCCATAACCGTTTCCGGCCTTACCCTTAGCAACACCGCGAACGGCGGAAGTCAATATACAAAAGCCAGCGCGATAGCCGTCGGTTTCGCCTCGAGCAAGAGCGCCACGCCGGCTGCGGTACTTACGGGCTATATCATCAAGGATTCAGCGGCGACTACGACGGCGCCGCTCATCGGCGACAGTGGGTGGACATCGATAAGCGGCGGCCTGACGAGCTATTCCGGCAGCGCTGTACCCTATACGCTGAGCAGCTTCGCCAATGCCGCGACATCGAATGTGTACGTTTACGTAAAGGATGAAGCCGGGAATATCGGCAGCGTAAATACGTCGATAATCGGCGACACTGTGCCGCCGGCCGTTACGGGGACAGTAAGTCCCGCGACTACGGGGAATCCCGGGTTCGCAAAGAACGGGCAAACGGTGAGTGTCGCCTTTACGATGCTCGAGGCCACTTCAGGCCTGAATGCCAGTTCACCGAGCGTGAAGATAGGCGGGCAGCCGGCGACGATAAGCGGGACCTACCCGAACTTTATGGCCAGCCTGACGCTAGCGGGCACTACGGTGACTGAAGGGACGCTGACTTATACGATCGACGCGACCGACAATTCCGGGAATGCAATGACGGAAGTGGTCGGGTCGACAGGGATCGTATACGACCGCACTGCGCCGACCTTCGCCGTCGGAACTATCACGACGAACGGAAACGCCGGGTATGCGAAAACCGGGAATACGATAACGGTGAACTTCGCCGCTACGGAGACCGGATCAGGCTTCGCTTCCGGGTCGCCGAGCGCGACGATAGACGGACAGACGGCGACGGTGACGGGGACTTATCCAAATTACGTAGCGAGCTACACGTTTACGGGGAGCGAGCCGGAAGCGACGGCAGGATACGTGATTAGTGGGACCGATAGAGCCGGCAACATGGGGTCGTCGAGCGGAAGCACTGGAATATTGATAGACCACACGGCACCGATGTTTGCCGTCGGAACGATCACGACGAGCGGGAACATCAGGTACGCAAAGACCGGGAACACGATAACGGTGAATTTTACCGCCACGGAAACCGGTTCAGGCTTCGCTACCGGGTCGCCGAGCGCTACGATAGATGGAAAGACCGCGATAGTGACGGGGACCTATCCATCCTACACGGCTAGTTGCACGATTGTTGGGACCGAACCCCAGACGACAGCGGGATATGTGATAAATGGAACCGACAAGGCCGGGAACGCGGCGACGGCAGTGAGCGGAAGCACGGGGATATTGGTCGACTATACGGCGCCAACGATAAGCGCATTGACGATTTCATCTAACCACAGTGGCTACGGAGCGTGGGCGACGACAGGGGATACCATAACATTGGGAATAACCGCTAGTGATGCCGGGTCAGGGCTGAACAGCGGGAGCGCAACGATAGCGGGGAAGTCTGCGACTGCTAGTACGACAATCGCGACCTACCAACTTGTCGCTGGCGACGGAGTTGTCGAGGGAGTGGCTTCATATAGTGTGACGATTGCCGACAAAGCAGGCAATAGTACGACCGTCCAGACTGGCTCGACGGGCACCGCGACGGTCACGGGGAGCGTGACGGTGGATCGGACCGGGCCAGTGCTGACCTTGACGAGCTTTGCCGCGAATACTTCGACGCACAATACGGTCTACGCTAATAGCAGCGATACGGTGAAACTTATTTTTACTGCGAAAGACGCATTAGTGGGAATAACTGCTGCGCCGACCGTGGGGATCGTAGTGGGCGGTGCGGCGGCGAACGGAACGCTGACCCAACCGAACGCTGTGCCGGTCGCGGGTGGTACAACGCAGAGCTATACAGCGACCTATGCGTTAAGTCCCCTTGATGCCGAAGGGCCGATTGCTTATACGGTAACTGCAACAGATGCACTGGGGAATTCAACAAGTTCGCCCTTGAGTGGTAATAGTGTGACGTTCTACAAGACTATACCGACGATAGGGACGGTGAGCTTCAATACGCCGACTGGAACATGGGCAGGGGTAGGGACGACGGTATCGCTATCGATCCCGGTGACCGTAGGCACCTCGGGTCTGAACGGGAAGCCGAGCGTGGCGTTTACGAGCGGAGGGGCGGCGGTCACAGGGACCGTTACGGTGTCGGGGTCGGGCTCGCCATACACGGCTTCGTACACGGTGGGGAGCGGGGACACGGCGGGAGCGATAGGGTACACGATCGACGCGTCGAACAACGCCGGGATTGGCGCTACGCAGGTAAGCGCGACGAGCACGAAATCCACTGACCCGGTTACGCCGACGATAGGGACGGTGAGCGTCACCGCGCCGAGCGGGACCTATGCAGGGGTAGGGGCGACGGTATCGCTATCGATCCCGGTGACCGTAGGCACCTCGGGTCTGAACGGGAAGCCGAGCGTGGCGTTTACGAGCGGAGGGGCGGCGGTCACAGGGACCGTTACGGTGTCGGGGTCGGGCTCGCCATACACGGCTTCGTACACGGTGGGGAGCGGGGACACGGCGGGAGCGATAGGGTACACGATCAACGCATCGAACAACGGAGGGTGCAGCGCTACGCAGGTAAGCGCGACGAGCACGAAATCCGCTGACCCTGTTACGCCGACGATAGGGACGGTGAGCTTCAATACGCCGACTGGAACATGGGCAGGGGTAGGGACGACGGTATCGCTATCGATCCCGGTGACCGTAGGCACCTCGGGTCTGAACGGGAAGCCGAGCGTGGCGTTTACGAGCGGAGGGGCGGCGGTCACAGGGACCGTTACGGTGTCGGGGTCGGGCTCGCCATACACGGCTTCGTACACGGTGGGGAGCGGGGACACGGCGGGAGCGATAGGGTACACGATCAACGCATCGAACAACGGAGGGTGCAGCGCTACCCAGGTACATATTGCAACGAGCAGTGTCTCTGTTGATCTGACAGCGCCCTCGATTAAGACGAGTTCGAATAAGCCTGTATGTAATACTAGCTTTACTTTGACATTCTACCTTTCGAGTGCAGAGGCATCAGGTGTGCAGTCCGTCAATTACTGGATTGGAGATGGGGGAGCAGGTACAGAACCAACTACGCCTGACAATGCTACGACAACCCCAAGTAGCGAAACTGCAACTGGTGTAGCGATTAGTGCCACGTTATCCAGCTCGGTGATTTCCGGGGGAGATTTTTGTTTCACAGTCGTTGACGCGGCCGGAAACGAAACTGCCTCTGCATATAATATGGCATATAATAGCGGGACTGGGGTCTGGGATTATAACACTACCGTTTCAAAATCTCTTCTCGGAAATAACTCAACCGTCTTCCCTGTCGGCGCGGTCGCATTGAGGAATGTATCTTCCTCTTCCCGCCCCATCTTCACCGACCCGGTCTTCTCCACCACTTATTCTGGCCAGGCGACGCCTCGAGCTGACGAGACCGCCGCGGTTTCCAAGCTACGCTCGGATATCGTGATGGAGCCGATAAACATGCGCTACGCGCCTACCGTAGCCGCTCAGACCGGCCTGAACAGGAGTATCGATACATCCAGCTTAAGTATCCTGCAACGATCCGCCAAGGCTGCCGCAGCTTCCGCGGCCAAGGCAGCTGCACAGAGCTCGCCCTTGCAAAAGGTCCGTTACTCCGAGACGAATACCGCTCCCGAGCCTAGGCTCGCCGAATCGACGAAATCGGCCAGTGCCCCCTCCGGGCAAGGGCCGATGCGGACCACGCAGGGCAGCTCTACTCGGGCTATGGGCGGCGCTCCCGAGAGTGCCCGGTCGGCTGGAGCATCCGTTGCCCAGGGCTCAGCGCCCTCTCTTCAGGCTCGCGCCTCGTCGAGCGACGCGGCGTCTTCCCCTGTCGGCCCAAAGACCCCGGCTCCGGGCAACAATTCCGTACCGAGGCCCGACTTCTGCCTCCGGCAGGCGAGGGAAAGGCGAGAGGAAGATGCCGAAACGTCGGAGGGTGAGGAATGAGGGCCTATAATGATAGCATCCCTGATATAATGACAAGCGGAGGAGATAAAATGAAACATTTATTACTCGCGGTAATCGTGGCCTCGTTCGCCGCCCTATCCTTGAGCGCGGCGCCCTTGTCGGTTTCCTGGATCGACGGCAAGGTCGACCTTAAGAAAGGCTCGTCCTGGGCGGCCGTTTCCATGGGAGACGAGCTCCCTTCGATGGCCACCGTCCGACTCGGCTCGGGCGCTTCCGTCGAAATCACAGACGGCAAGCGCAAAGTTTCCCTTACCGCCGCCGGAACCTACTCGCTGGATTCCCTCCTCAAGCAGGGCGCCGTCGCTTCATCCAAGAGCAGGGCCGGAGCCTTGGATAAAATGGGCAAGCTCGTCGATCCGAAAGCCAGCACCGGAACCTCCACTGTTGCGGCGGTCCGCGGGGCCGCCATCGAGCCGTCGAAGGATTCGGTAACCTGGATGTCGGACTCGATCGATGTCTCGGCCACGATGGATGAGGGACGCCAACTCGTCCGCGACGGCGATTTCGCGGGAGCGGCGACAAAATTCGAGGAGGCGGTCGTGGCGGCCGACGGCGACGAGAAGGATTCGGCGACCTACGCCGAGGCTTGGTCCCTCGCGGCCGCCGACAGCACCGCCAAGGCCGTCAAGCTTCTCCGGGGGATGCCCGATTCCGGGACCTGGGCGGGCCCGCGGGCCTTGCTCCTCGCTCGGCTCGATATAGACTCCGGCGCCAAGGTCGAGGCGAAGGCGATGATCGACTCGGGCATGAAGGCCGATCTCTTCGTCGGCGACGACGTCGACCTTGCCAAGTCCCTCCTCGCCGAGGCTTCGGCCCAATAATCCCTGCCTAGTCAGGGATTCATTGGGATGTTTTCAAATGACACGTGCGCCAATTTCAATGCGCGGCGGCGACCGGAATTCGCGAGATCGCTTTTGGTTTCGCTCGAAATCTGATAGAATGCCTAATGGTTATTACATCGTCGCGCGAGCAGCGCCTAGGCACGATGGCCGCGATCGCGGCCTACCTGATGTGGGGACTCCTGCCCGTCTACTGGAAGAGGCTCTCGGGCGTCGAGAGCCTGCAGATACTCGGCCACCGCGTCGTCTGGGCCGCGGCCTTCTCGGTCGCTGCCCTCTTTGCGACCAGAAAAATGGGATCGCTGGCGTCCCTCTTCGGGGACAGGCGGAGGGCGCTCTACGCGACCGCGGCGTCGGTCCTCATCACGATCAATTGGGGCACTTACATCTGGGCGGTCAACTCTGATCACGTGACGGAGTCGGCCCTCGGCTATTACATCAACCCCCTTGTATCTGTGGCCCTGGGCGCTATTTTCTTTCGCGAGAAGATGGATAGATGGACAGCCCTGGCGGTGGGAATAGCGGCCGCCGGCGTGGCCCTGGCCTCGATCCTCATGGGAAGCCTGCCCTGGATATCTCTGGCCTTGGCGACGAGCTTCGGTCTCTACGGCCTCGTCAAGAAGAAGGCGGGCCTGGAGCCGCTGGCGGGTCTGGCCGCCGAGACGCTCATCGCCGCCCCTTTCGCGATCGCCTTCTTGATCGCGCGGCACGCCGCCGGGGCGGGCTCCTTCGGCGGCCCCGATAGGGTCGCGACGCTTATGCTCTTCCTGGCGGGAATCATCACGGCCGTACCGCTGCTCTGCTTCGCGGCGGCCGCGAATCGAATAACGCTCACTCGCATGGGCTTCATCCAGTACGTCTCGCCCACCCTGCAGTTCGCCTTGGGCCTCTTCGCCTTCGGCGAGAGCGTAAGCCCGCCCATGATCGCCGCCTTCGTGACAGTCATAGGCGCGGTCGCGCTATACGCGCTCACGAGACTCAGGCCCGATACGCCAGCGCTCCGTCCTTGAAGGTGGCGGCCACTATGTTTACGCCGCTGCGATAGGGCAGGAACGATATCGACGGAGCGTCCAGGAGGACGAAGTCGGCGCGCTTGCCCGCCTCGAGGGAGCCTCTATCGGCGGCTAGCCTAAGAGCGGCCGCGCCGTTCAAAGTGAGGGCGGTGAGGACCTCCTCGATAGACATTCCCATCTGGAGGACAGCCAGGGCGATGGCGAGGGGTATGGAGCCCGAGCAGGCGGAGCCCGGGTTCAGGTCGGTGGCGATGGCCACGGCGCATCCCGAGTCGATCATTCCGCGGGCATCGGCGTGCTTCTCCCCGAGGCAGAACGACGCGAGCGGAAGGCAGGTCGCGACCACGCCGGCCTGGGCGAGGAGGCGGAAGTCGTCCTCCTCCGCCTTAAGGAGGTGGTCGGCGCTGGCCGCTCCGAGCTCCGCGGCGAGGGCGGCTCCGCCCGTCCGGCCCAGTTCTTCGGCGTGCAGTTTCGGCTCGAGGCCGAGCGCCCTGGCGGCCACGAGGAAGCGGCGGCACTCGTCCGGCCCGAAAACGCCCGCCTCGCAGAAGGCATCGGAGAATCTGGCTATGCCCTGCGCGGCTACGGCGGGCAGGGCCTCGGCGATGACGTATTCGACATAGCCCGAGGAACGGTCTTCGAATTCCGGCCCGGTCGCATGCAGGCCCATATACGTCGGTACGATATCGATCGCCGCGCGCTCCGCGACGGCTCGCGCAGCCTCGAGCTGGCGCAGCTCGGTTTCAATGTCGAGACCGTAGCCCGACTTGCATTCGACGGTCGTGACTCCGTTCTGGACCATGGTCCAGGCGCGCGACTCGCCGAGACGGATGAGCTCGTCCGCGTCCGCGGCCCGAGTCGCCCTTACCGTGCTCAGGATCCCTCCGCCCGAGCGATGGATCTCCATGTAGTCGGATCCCGATGCGCGCTCGAGGAACTCGCCGCTCCTGTAGCCCGCGAAGATGAAATGCGTATGGCTGTCGACGAAGCCGGGGATGACCGCCATGCCGTGGGCATCGATCCGAGGCAGCCCCTCGAAGCTCCCTTCGTCGAGGCCCGAGCGCGGCCCGGCATAGGCAATCAGGCCATCGCGCACGGCGATGGCGGCGTCCTCGACCCGATATATCTCGCGCATCGCGGCGCCGCGGCGCGCGACCCCCCCGAGCGGAGTAGCGAGCTCGCCTATATCGACTACGAGGGCGTTCCCGGCGCCTTCCCCATTCATGGCTTCCGTCCCCTGAAAAGGGGATCGAGGCCGATGGAACCTTTGATGACGTCGATGTAATCGGGTCGCGAGAGGATTGCCATGCGCTCCTCCGTCCGCGCGAGCTCGGCGCGAGCTCGGCGCGCGGCGACGGATCCCGCTTCTGCGCTCTCGGCCAGGTAGAGCCTCAGCCGTTCCACCGATGCGGCGACGTAGGCGATCTCCCTCTCGCGGTAGTCCTCCAGCCTACGGAGGTACCAATCCGAGGAAAGCACAGCATCGCGGTCGAAGAGCGCGCGGACTTCCGGGTCATGTATGCTCTTGCCCTCGAAGTGGCCCTTGGCCATCACGTGCAGGACGGCCTTGAGCGGGGGGATGGCGGCCTCGACGGAGCCGTCCTCGAAATAGGCCTCGGCCGATTTGGCCTGAGCCTCGGCGATGTTCCGGATGCCGTCCACGAAGTCGGGCATGGATTGGAGCTCGGGACGGAGCATGTCCTCGGCGAAGACGGCCGACGGAGTGTCGAATATCCTTCCCAGGAAGTTGGTCACGAAGAGGGGCGTTATCCTCCATCCAAGTCTGCTCGCCGGAACGAGCTCTCCCTCGTACTCGAAGTCTTCGACCTTCTCGAGGTAGCCGTTGCTTTTGAGGAAATCCGCATCGCGCTCGTCGCTGCTCATCCTGGACCAGAGCTCGGGCACCAGAAGGGAGAGGTCATGCTCCATTCGGTACTTGCGGCCGATATGCCCCGCGGCTGTCGTATACCCGGCGTAGCCGGTCAGGATGAAGGACAGCAGGGCGTTGTTGAGGTCGGTCGTCGGGACTAGGCTGTTGAAGGGTCCCTTTGTGAGGGCCCCTTCGCTGCCCGCTCCCGTCGTGGATGGGCTCTTGCCCGTCAGGCTGCAAACGAAGTCCATGAAGAGCTCGGGCAGGTCCTGGTAATGTATCGGGCCGTAGACGGCCAGGGGGCGGATGCCCGAGGCGAGGTCGGCGGGGTTATTGCGCCTCCCGGGGAGGGTCGCGCCTACCGGGTGCATGACGCGTCTGTCGGCGCGGACATGGCGGTAGAGCGCGGGGCCGAGGTCCGCGAGGTAGCGCGACAGGGGATCGACGTAGCAGGGATCGAGCTGCAGGTAGCGAGGATTCTTCGAAGGGGCGCCGTCGACCATGCGAGGCCTGTCCGATGCCACGAACCACTCGAAGCCCTGGTCTTGGGCCGCGGCCTCGACGAAGGCGCGCATCGGCTCGGAGTAGTTCGTCAGGCTGACGCAGCGCTCCGCCATGTCGCCGGCCTCCGAGCGAGGGAGCGGCTCGAAATTGGAGATGAAGTTGTCGCCCCTGGAAAGGTCCTTCTCGGCCTGCTTGTCGTAGCCCCGGAGCACCGCGTCGTCGGGGCGCTGGAAGAAGCGGGCCTCGACGTTCTTGCAGAACTTGATGCTGAGCCTCAAGTCGACCCAATGCGGGAGGCCCGTGATGCCGGAAGCCGGCACGGTGACGCTCGCGGTGATGTCGTCTTCCCATTGCACCTTCGCGGCGGGCATGAAGTCCTGCCTCAGCTTGAAGGTACGGCGCATGCCGGTCTCGTCCCGGCCTACGCGGAGATAGGAACCCAGGACCGGCCTGCCCTCGAATTTGAGGATGTTGCCCGTTGTGCCGTTGACCGCGTCGACGGTGAAGCGGGATATCCAATCTCCGCCCCAATCGGGGCGGTAGAATCGCTTGACGAGGAAGACGAGGGCCTTGATCCGCTCCGGAATCGTCCTCAGCCAGGCATTGTATTCCTCCTTATATAGAGTCGAGGGCGACAGCAGCTTGATGACCGAGCCGAGGGAGCGCTGCTTGGAGAGGATATCGCGCTCGTCGACCATGCCTTTCCTGAAGCGACTCGAGTAGTCGCGCCCGATGATCTTCTTCACCCAGTCCATATCCTCGCGGTAGTCGCCTATGATGAGGGGCGAATAGGATATCGCGTCGAGTATGGACTTGGCGATCTCGGATTTGCCGCCGCCGGATACCGTGCATGGCTTATGGCATAGGAGGCCGTCGGCGGCCGTGCCGACGAGCCGCCACGCGCCGGAGCCCGGGTGGCGCTCCATCCGTATGCGGTAGCCGGTCGGGTGGATGTAGACCTTGCTCGGCAGCACGCGGAGGCTCTTCTGCCCGCCCGAATCGGTCCAGCGCGCGGTCTGGTCCTCGAGGGAGATTACCGCGTCCTCGGGAAGATAGACCACCTCCGGGAAGGTCAGGTCGACGGCGTAGCCTTCTTCCTTATAGACCGCTCTCCCACCCATAAGGTCGAGCACTCCCTCGAGGCTATGACCGCAGGCGCGGAGGTTCGTATCGGGGACGAAGAGAGTGCCGAGGTTGTAGGACGGGAAGACGAGGGCGCCTCCGGCGTGCTCCTCCTCCGCGAGGCCGAGCAGGTTGGCCGAATAGGATATTTGCGCCTTGACCTCTTTCTTGGAGTAGCCGAAATAATTATCCGCGATTATCGAGACGATGACGCCGCGCTCGTCGCGGGCGCAGACCTTGAAAGGCCTGCCGTCGTTGTAGGGCTCGTCGGGTTCCCTCCAGGCCATGCCGTCGCGCCTCTGGCGCTCGCTGGCCGCGTCCCAGGATGGAAGCCCGAGCTCTTTCTTAGTGAGGGAAGTGAGGTGGGTGGCCAGGATGATGCAGCCGCTGGTGCCCGTCCATCGCAGCGGATCCAGAGCGGCGTCGTTCTCGGCGACGTAGGGGTCGCCGGCGTTCCCGAAGATCGATTCGATGAAGTCGAGGCTCGCCGCCAGCGAGCCCGGCGCGAAGAAGCGAAGCTCCATGGCTCTCTCCTCGCACCAGCCGTGCACGCCGGGCCTCACCGGCGGCCGAAGCAAGAGCGAAAGGAAAGTCCGCGCCTTGCGCTCCTCGCCCGCGGTGAAGGGAAGCTCGAGGAGCTCGGCGGGCGGGTGGAGGGCAGCGGCCAGGATCCGCGCAAAGGCCAGCCGGGGGACGGCCTTCTTGTCGGGCGGGACGGGCAGGCCATCCTCGGCGACGTGGAAGACGCCTTCCGTCGTGCGCCTGTCGCTCGCCGGATTGTGCAGGACGCCGTTGCGCACTCGATAGGAGGTCAGGGAGGGCGAGGCGTACTTGTGCCTGTCGGGAGGCAGGGAGAGCTCGCGCGCCATCCCGTATCGGTCCAGGACGAGGGTATTCGAGGGAAGACGCGGCTTCGACTGGAGGCCGAGGTCCCCGAGGTATGAATCGAGGAAGTCTTGGATCCTCTTGTCGGCCGGCGGCAGGTAGCCCGCGAGGAGGAGATCCTTCTCGCGGAAATTCTCGAGCATATCGCTAGCGAGCTCGACGAAGGCTGTTCCTTCCCGACCGTAGATGGGCAAGCCCATGCTCGCGAGCTTTATATTGACATATGCGATCAGCCGCTCGTGCTCCGCCGGGCTTTGCCGATCGAGGCGTAGGCCGAAGTCGCGCTTTATAGGCATATGACCTCCGCGGTGAAACGAATGACAATTATTCTATCTATGTCAGGCATTCACGCCAATAGGCCCCTGCCCCGCGGCCTCGATCGCGCGCTCGATCAAGCCAGGCTCCACCCGATTGGGGAGCGTGATACGCCCGAGCTCCGGATGCCCGACATTGTATTCCTCGCAGGTATCGACGGCATTCGGATTCCTAGCCCAGGCTCGACGAGCCACACCGCCCATCGCGTCCCAAGGGAGGGCCATGCGGATCACCTCGTCGACTTTGGCGGAGCCGTCCAGGACCAGGCCGAAGCCGCCGTTGACAGCCTTGCCTACCCCTACGCCGCCTCCGTTGTGGAGGGCCACGAGGCTCATTCCGCGCGCGGCGTTTCCCGCGAAGCACTGGGTGGCCATGTCGGCCATGACGTTGGATCCGTCCCTGATGTTGCTCGTCTCGCGGAAAGGGCTGTCGGTGCCTCCGCAGTCGTGGTGATCGCGACCGAGCATGATCGGTCCGATCTCGCCGCGCCGCACCAAATCGTTAAGCTTCAGTGCGATGTCGCGGCGCCCGAGGGCGTCCTGGTAGAGTATGCGCGCCTGGGTGCCCACGACGAGGGCATTCTTCTCGGCGTCCCGGATCCAGGCCCAGTTGTCCCGGTCCTGACCGCGGCGGGTCGGATCTATGCAGGACATCGCAGCGGCATCCGTCTTGCGCAGGTCCTCCGGGTCGCCCGAGAGGCAGACCCAGCGGAAAGGGCCGTAGCCGTAGTCGAAGAGCTCCGGTCCGAGGATGTCCTCGACGTAGCTCGGAAAGACGAAGCCGTCCTTCTCGTCGACGCCGTTGCGCGAAACCTCGCGTACGCCCGCGTCCCAAACCGCCTTGAGGAAGGAGTTGCCGTAGTCGAAGAAGTAGGCGCCTTTCCGGACCAAACGACCTATGACCTCGAAGTGCCGCCGGAGGCTCGCGTCGACGAGGCGCGCGAATTGGGCGGCGTCCACGTCGAGAAGTCTCGTTCGTTCCTGGAAGTCTATGCCCGCAGGGCAATAGCCGCCTTCGTAGGCCGCGTGGCAGCTCGTTTGGTCCGAAACCAGGTCTACATGCGCGTCGTGCGAATCGGCCCATTCCAGGAGCTCGACGATATTGCCCAAGAAGGCTACGGCCAGGGGTCGGCCCCCCGCCGCGGCCGAGAGCGCGAGGCGGAAGGCCTCCTCGGGCGAAGCCGCGACTTCGTCTATCCAACCTTGCGCGCGTCGGGTTTCGACGCGCGAGGGATCGACCTCGGCGATGACGGCAGCGGCCTTGGCGATGACGGCGGCCTTGCCCTGCGCGCCCGACATGCCCCCGAGGCCCGAGGATACGAAGACCTTTCCCGACAGGTCGCCCCCGGGAGCCACGCCCAGCTTTAGCCTTCCGGCGTTGAGCAGGGTGTTGAAGGTGCCGTGGACGATGCCTTGGGGGCCGATATACATCCAGCCGCCGGCCGTCATCTGGCCGTAATTGGCGACGCCGAGGGCGGCCGCGATATTGAAGTCCTTCTGATCGTCGAACATTCCCACCATGAGTCCGTTCGTCACTATGGCGCGCGGGGCGAAGGGATGGCTCTTGAACAGGCCGAGAGGATGGCCGGACTCGACGACGAGGGTGGACTCCGCGTCGACTCTCTCCAGATAGCGTTTTATGAGCCTGTATTGCATCCAGTTCTGGCAGACTTGGCCCGTCTCGCCGTAGGTCACGAGCTCGTAGGGATAGAGCGCGACGGCGAAATCGAGGTTGTTGTCGATCATCACCTGCAGGGCGCGGCCCTCGACGCACCGGCCCTCGTACTCGCCGATCGGCCTGCCTCTGATCGCTCCGGCCGGCCTGAAGCGGTAGCCGTATATTCGTCCTCGCGTCCTCAATTCGGCGAGAAACTCGGGGGCTACCTCCTCCTGCCATTCGGGCTCGATGTAGCGCAGGGCGTTGGCCAGGGCGAGGGCCTCCTGCCGGCCCGAAAGCGGAGCATCGCGCCTCGGCGCCCGACGAATGGCGGGATCGAACACGGGTCGCGGAGGAAGCTCGGAGAGGCCGAGGTCGATATGGGAACTAGTCGGCATGGACAGCCTCCGTCAGCGCGCCTTCCATGAGGAGGCGGCGCGCGGCCTCGATATCCAGGTAGAGAATCCTGTCCTCGGCCATGAAGGGTACGCATCGCCGCAAGGCGCGATACGCGCCCTTCGTCGCGGGCGACAGCAGGGCTTCGGCCGAACCGCGACCCATCGATAGCGCTCTTAGGTCGATCGCCTGGCATGCCGCCAGGACTTCGATGGCTACGACCCGCTGGGCGTTCTGGAGGATCATCCTGGCTTTTCGCGCCGCTATCGTTCCCATCGATACATGGTCCTCCTGGTTGGCGCTCGAGGGGATGGAGTCCACGGAGGCGGGGTGGGCGAGGACCTTGTCTTCGCTCACGAGGGCGGCTGCGGCATATTGCGCTATCATGAAGCCCGAGTTCAGGCCCCCCTTCCGCGCCAGGAAGGCCGGTAGCCCGTTCGAGAGGCTGGGGTTGACCAGCCTCTCGATCCTCCGCTCCGATATGCTCGCGAGCTCGGATAGGGCGATGGCGAGGAAGTCCATGGCCAGGGCTATCGGCTGGCCGTGGAAGTTCCCCCCGGAGATTATTTCGCCATCGGATAGTACGAGCGGGTTATCCGTGACAGCGTTGAGCTCTCGTCCTACGACGGTCGCGGCGTACTCGATCGCATCGCGGCTCGCTCCATGGACCTGTGGGACGCAGCGCAAGGCATAGGCGTCCTGCACTCGCTCCTGGCCTTGCCGAGTCGTAAAGCCGGAACCATCGAGGAGCTCGCGGAGGGCGGCGGCCGATGCGATCTGGCCCGGCTGACCCCGGAGTTCGTGAATCCGCGGGTCGAGGGCGTCGGTGATGCCGCGGAGCGCCTGGAAACTGAGGGCGGCCGCCAGCTCCGCGGCCGCTCCGAGGGCGATGGCGTCGCGCGACGCGAGGGCGCCTACGGCCGTCATGGCCTGGGTTCCGTTGATGAGGGCGAGCCCTTCCTTGGCGGCGAGGGTCACCGGTACGAGCTGGGCCTCGGCGAGAGCGCGTGCCCCCGGAAGGCGCCGGCCTCTGAAGTCGGCCTCGCCCATGCCCATCAGGACGAGGGCCAGGTGGGCGAGGGGCGCGAGGTCGCCGGAAGCGCCGAGCGAGCCTTGCTGGGGCACGACAGGGATTACCCCGGCGTCAAGCAGCTCGACAAGGGCTTGGACTGTCGAAGGCCTTACGCCCGAGCGCCCGACCGCGAGGGCGTTGGCCCTGAGGAGGATCATCGCGCGGACGATTTCCTCAGGGAAGGGTTCCCCCATGCCGCATGCGTGGCTCATGATCAGGTTGCGCTGGAGATTCTCGTTGTCGGAAGCCGATATCACGACATCGGAGAATTTGCCGAAGCCGGTCGTAATGCCGTAGCGCACCAGGCCCTCGTCGACGCATGCGTCGACGATCGCCCGCGAGGCGGCCATCCGCTCGACGGCCTCCTGGGCCAAGACGGCGCGCGCCTCGCCGCGCGCCACCAGCGCTACGCCCTCGAGGTCGAGGCTGCGGCCGTCTATGCTGACGCTTACCATGGAAGGACGAGTATATAGCAGGCGCGCCGCGGGGTCAAAGGCCGAGCACGCTGAGGATCGCGGCGCTGAATGTGTCCCCGTCTATCTTCCCCTCGATATAGGCCTTGACGAGGGCCTTGATCTCCGCGGGGAAAGCGGCCCAGTACTCGTCCTGCCAGCGGGTACTCGTCTCCCAGAGCTCACGCTGCCGGCTGGGGGGCATCGCCCCCCGCGAATACTCGACGAAGGACGTGGCCATGCCGAGCAGTGCCTCGGGCGGCAACGCGGAGGCAGCCTCCTTGCGCTTTGCCCCGGGCGGTGGCGCGTACTCGTCGAGGAGGGCCGCCAATTGCTCCTCGGAGATATCGGGCGCGTTCTTGCGGACGATGTCGGCGACGAAGCCGCGGACTGTGCCCCGCACGCTCTCCATGGTCGCGCCGACACCCTTCTCGAGCTCCCCCGCCATGCGCCTGGCCATAGCGCCCGGACCCTCCCCGCCGAGGCTCTCGAAGGCCTTCATGTCCCTTCCTCGGCGCTGGCATGCCTTGGCTATGACCTCGAACTCGCGAGCGTCGGCCTTGTTGAGGATGTAATCGAGAATGAACTCGAGGTCCTTGCGGGACATGTAGCCAGTATCCCCCAAGCCGGACCTTCGCGCTAGACCTCGATGCCGCGCATCGCTAGGATGGCCGGCATGGATAAGCGCCGTTCAGCCCTGGCCTACGCGGTTGCGGTTTCCGTCATCTGGGGGCTCTCCTTCCTCAGCACGAAAGTTGCGATCGCCGTGTTGCCGGCCATGACTATCGCCGCCGCGCGATTCGTCGTGGCGGTCGCCCTCCTCCTTCCCCTCGCCCTCGCCGCGCGGGAGGACCTGAGGCTCAGGCTCCGCGATGCCCCCGTCATGGCCGCGAGCGGTCTCATGGGCGTGACGATCTACTTCCTCTGCGAGAACAACGGCATCGCCCTGCTTACGGCCTCCGAGTCCTCGCTCGTTATCGCGACAATCCCCGTCCTGACGATGCTCGTCGATCGCGCAGTCTTCGGGACAAAGCTCCGGATCGGATGCTACGTCGGGGCGTTCCTGTCCTTCGCGGGCGTCGGCCTTATCGTGCTACCTTCGCTGGGTCGGCGATACTCCGCCCTCGCGGGATTCGTCTACATGGGCGGCGCCGCGGCGGCCTGGGTGCTCTACGCCCTGCTTACGAAGCCCCTAGGCCGGAAGTACGGCCGGATCAGCGTCACTTTTTGGCAGAGTCTCTTCGGTCTCCTCGGCTGCCTGCCCTTCGCCATCGCGGAATCGGCAGCGTGGAGAGGTCCCGGATTGTCCGTCACGCTCAACGTGCTCTACCTGGGCGTGTTCTGCTCCGCTGCGGGCTACTGGCTCTACGTCTCGGCTATGGACACCCTCGGAACCGGGACGACGAGCGTTTTCCTGAACCTCGTCCCGGTCGTGTCGGTCGGGGCGGCCTTCTTCCTCCTCGGCGAGAGGCTCGGAGTCATCAGCCTCGCGGGAGGGGCGATCGCCGTAGGAGGCGTCTACTTGGCGACGGCCTCGTCCAGGCTGCCTGCGGTGGGAGCCCCCGGAGCCGGCGCCTCGAAGAGGGGCGGCCCGGAGTAGTCGAGGTACTTGCGCAGGGAGCTCACCAGGTTCCTGTAATTGTAGCGATAGGTGATCGTCCTCGGTACGGCGAAATGGTCGAGGTTCGGGTCGTCGAAGGAGACGGGGCGCACCTGATCGTCGGCCGCGAAGGCCCAGGCATAACCGGCCGCGGATAGAGCCTCCTCGGCGCGTTGCGAGAATACGCCGAAAGGATAGGCGAACATCGTCGGGGCCGTGCCGAGGATCTTCGCGAGCGCGGGGCCCGGCCGCAGGATCTCGGTCATGAAATCCTTGGGATTCTTGGCCCAGGACTTCTCGGTGACGGGGTCGTGATGGTAGCCGTGGGCCCCTATTCCGCAGCCCGCCTGGGCGAGGGCCTGGAGCCTCTCGGGGGTAAGCGCGTAGCGTACATGGCCCAGGACGATAGCAGGGTACACGAACAAGTAGGGCTTGATGCCGCGCGGTTCGAAGACGTCCTTGAAAGCCTGGAAGATTGTGTGATTGCCGTCGTCGATCGTGACGACGATGTTCGCCTTGCCCTCGATCCTGCCCGCGATCGCGTCGTCAAGGCTCACGAATTTGTAACCCATCGCCGTCATGCCGTCGAGCTGATCGGCGAGCTCCTGCTCCGAGTAGTCCAGGTTGGACTTGCCGCTCCCGAGAAAGGTATGGTAGTCGAGGATTATGACGGTGCCTTCAGAAACGGCGGTTCGGACGAACGCCAACGAGCATGCCAGGACGAACGCGGCCAATCTTGAGCGTTGCATAGGATGGGGCATTGTAGCGACGGCGTCGATGAGGGTCAACGCTGCGTCAATTCGTCAGCTCGATTCCCATCCATTTAGTCCAATCGGCCATGTCGGCGGCCACCTTCCCTATCCCCACTTTGGTCGTGGTTTCGCCTACCAGGTATTTCTTCCCTTTGAATTCGAAACGCTGACCGCCTCCTGGGACGTCGATGCCGAGCATCGCGTGGGAATACTCGCGAGAGACCATCAGTATCGCGTCAATCCCGAGCCGTTCCAGGATTATGGCTGCGACTACGACTCTCGAATCGCATTCGCCCGCCGCGCCGTAGGCCGCGGCCAGGGGAGGGATGAAGTCCATGCCTGTCCCCTCCCGCACGTAGGCGAAGCCCTGCACCCAGGCGAGCACGCGTCTGGCAGTCTCGGTGGGGTCGTCCCGCGGGACGATCCTGGCCATCTCGATGGCGAGCCGGTCCAGGCGCGCCGCCGACTCGCGATAGGCCATCCTGTAGAACCGCGACCATGCGTCTTGCCATAGTGTGGCCTCGTTGGCGTAGGAGCTGAGGACCTTGTATTCCCTCTGGTCAGTTTGGGCTTCCTGGTCCGCCTCGGCTTCGGTCCATGGAAGCGTGGCCGAGCCACCGCCGGCGAGCGCGACGGTCCTTTCCTGATCGCGCTCGGGGGGCCACTCGAGGGTGAACTGGCTTATCGGTCCCGGAGAGCGCCGGGCGGCGGCGTCGATGGAGAAGCAGTCGAGACAGGAGAGGATGAAGTCCGAGTAGGCGTCGAACTCGGTCTCGGGGGCGAAGGCGAGGAGGGCGTAGCTGTCCTCCTTGCCTCTCGGGCCCTCGCGGCCTCCTATGAATAGGCCGTAGCCCTTCTGCTTGATCCCGTCCAGGGCGAAGCCGAGATCCGCGAGCACTGCCTTGCGCCCTTCATACGAATAGGGGGTACGTTCCCCGCTCGAGCCCAGCTTGTCGAGGCTTTGCCCGGCCAGGGCATCCGCGTCGGCGAAGCGCCCGGGCTCGTAGGCGAGGATGTCGTACTCCATCCCGCCCTCGGGGTCGGTGAAGGCGAAGCGGGTCGCGCCGTCACCGCTTTTCAGCGTGAAGCCCGAAGGCATGTCGACGAAGAATCCGAGCTTGGACTTGAGCTGCTCGGACTCGACCCGGCCCGATGCGGCCAGGACGAGGAAACCCGCCACTATGAGCGGGAGGCAAGGGAGGCGAAGGCGCGTCATGATTCAGTATCGGCTCAAGTCCGACGGCGCTTGCGCGCTTGTCCGCGGGCGGGCGGGGCCGGCGGCGAGGAGGGCAGGATGGCCTCGGCCTCGTCGATGGCTCGCGAGCGGAATTCGGCCAACCCGGGCGGAGAATCGTAGCGGGCAAGGACGCGATGCTCGCTGCCTGCCTGGACGGCCAGGCAGCAATCGCCCAGGATGTCCGTCTCGAGGTCGATCGACAGAACCGGCTTGCCCAGGCCGGGGTCGAAGGCGAGAAGCCTGTAACGGAAGCGTTCCTCGTGGCGGGCCGGAGTCGGAGGCATGGAGACCAGGGCGATCCCGAAACCGTGGAGCTCGAAGCGCTCCACCGAGCAGAGGGAGAGCTGGCGCAGCCACGACAAGTCGCTTATCGGCTCCATGTTTTACCTTTGCTTAAACCAATATAACCCGTCGCGCCCGGGTTGGGCAATTCAATTTAGCCGGGCCTAGGGTCTCAGGCCGAAGCGCTCCTCCTCCGAGTTGCCCCGCGGTTCGACATGGACGATGACATCGTACACTTCCGGCAGGGCTCGCTTGATCGCGAGCTCGACTTCGACGGCGATGGCGTGGGCCGAAGCGACGCTGAGCTGGGGCTCCACCTCGATATCGAGGTCCACGACGAGGAGCGAGCCCAGCCTGCGTACCCGAGTGCGGTGCGGGTTGCCTGCCCCGGGGACCGAAGATACCGCGGCGAACACTTCGCCGTAGGGGCCCTCGCCCTCGGTGCCGTCCATGAGTTCGGTATTGGCCTCGCGGAATATTCCCGCGGCTACCTTGATTATCCACAGCGAGACCAGTAGGGCGGTGATTCGGTCGAGCACCGGCATACGGAGGACGAAGGTGAAGCCCAGTCCCGCCAGGACCGAGCACGATACCAGGACGTCGCTGCGCAGGTTCTTGCCATTGGCGACAAGCATGGAGCTCGAGGCCTTCTTGCCGTAATAGAACTGGCTCCAGGCCAAGAGGAGCTTGCCGGCGATGGAGAAGAGCGTCACGAGTATCGCGAAGGTCGAAGGCAGCGCTGTCGCCTCTCCGTTGATCAGGGCCGATACGCTTCGCACCAGGAGCTGGGAGCCCGCGAAGAAGACGATGAAGGACAGGACCGTCGTGGCCACGGTCTCGGCCCTCGAATGGCCATAGGGGTGCTCGCGGTCCCCGGGCTTATCGACGATGCGCGCCGTGAAGAGGGCGACAATGGCTATGACCACGTCTGCGGAGGAATCGATTCCGTCGCCAACCACTGCCAAGGAGCCGGCAACGAAGCCGACTATCAGCTTGGTCGCCGCGAGAAGGGCGTTGCCGACGAGGGCTATGATCGCCGCCCTTCTGAGCAGGGAAGCCCTGGTTTTCATGATCAAGAGGCTAGCATGCATCGCAGACGTCGCGGAAGCGATCAAGTCGGGATCGAAGGCTTGGTGGCTGGCACGAAAATCCCGTCATTGACTCGATTCCCGTCACGGGCTATACCTACATGAGGAATCCGCATGGGGCCTATCGGGCCGTTTGCGGACCTGGGGCCCTTGGCGACCCCGACCCTTTAAAGTGGAGACTCCCTGTCTATGGACGCAGGCCCAGGTAGTACCGATACCCTAGTCCATTGACGCGGGCGGCCCTCCTGTATCGAGCGGTCCCTCCGCGCCTATGCCATCGGAGGAAACCGCAATGAATCCAAATACGACCATCTACTTTAGCAGGCTCCTCGGCTCCAAGCTATTCGGCGAGGCCGACGATATGATCGGCAGGCTCGCCGATCTGATAGTGGATGTCGGTATCCAGCGCCCGAAGGTCGTTGCGGCATCGATCTCCACGCGCGATGGCGAGCGGATCGTGGATTTCGGCCAATGCCGCGTCAGACGTGTGGAGGGTCGCTATTCCTTCGTAGCTTCCTCCATCAAGGATGCTTCGCTGTCTCCCGAGAACCTGCTATACGTCAAGAAGCACCTCCTCGACAAGCAGATAGTCGACGTCGATGGGCGCAAGCTGGTGCGGGTCAACGACCTCGTGCTCGATTCCGGCCCAGCCGGCAGCTATCTTGTCGCCGTCGATGTGGGTCTCGAGGGACTCTTCCGAAGGCTCGGCGTGGCAAGGCCTCTGTCTCGCCTGCTTAAGGCGTTCGGGAAGTCCCTTTCCAGCAAGCTGATACTATGGAACGAGGTCGAGGCGGTCGATTTCTCCAGCACGCAGATAAAGCTATCAAAGGCCTATTCCAAGCTCGAGGGCATCCATCCTTCGGACCTGGCCGATATCCTGGAGGACCTCGACCATACGTCCCGCGTTGCCCTCTTCAATTCCCTCGACGAAGAGAGGGCGGCCGACGTCCTCGAGGAGCTCGAGCCTGGCGCCCAGGTTAGGATCCTCGAGAATCTATCCGACGAAAAGGCGGCCGATGTCCTCGAGAAGATGCCCGCCGACGAGGTCGCCGACATCCTCGACGAGCTCAGGGCCGAAAAGGCCGAGCGCCTGCTCGCTGAGATGGAGACGGAGTCTTCGAGCGAGGTACGGAGCCTCATGGCCTACCCGGAAGACTCGGTGGGCTCCCTTATGTCCAAGGATTACGTCTTTTTCAACCAGTCGATGAAGGTCGCCGATGCGATGGCCGAGCTCCGCGCCGTCAAACCCGAGGCCGAGGTAGTGTATAGCGTCTATGTACTCGATGCGCGAGGCAAATACGTCGCTACCGTATCGCTCAGGGACATCGTCGTCGCCGATCCGCAGGCGCGCCTCGGCGAGATCATGAACTCGGTTACGGACCCGTTGCACGATACCGACGCCGCGGGCTCACTGGCCGAGCTGATGTTGAAATATAAGCTACATACAGCGCCGGTCGTAGATGCCGAAGGTAAGATGGCCGGGACGGTAGTCATCGAAGACGTGCTCGAGTACGTCATGCACAAGCGCTGAAAGCAGCCGGAGACACTCACCATGCTCAAGAAGTTCAACGCGAAGGCCGTCTTCGCTGGTTTCCTCGTCTTCTTCTCCGTCCTCGGTCCGGGAATAATCACCGGCTCTGTGGACAACGATGCCGGCGGCATAACCACTTATTCGGTCGCCGGAGCGATTTACGGCTACGATATTCTGTGGACGCTGATACCTTCTCTAATCGTCCTCATCGTCATACAGGAAATGAACGCCAGGATGGGCATCGTGACGGGGAAGGGTCTCGCCGACCTCATCCGCGAGAATGCGGGTGTCAAGGTTACCTTCTTCATCTTCGTCTGCCTCGTCATCGCCGATATCGGAAACACCACTACCGAATTCGCGGGCGTAGCGGGTTCGATGCTCGCCCTCGGCGTCAGCAAGTACATAGCCGTGCCTGGGGCGGCGATCGCGGTATGGCTTCTCGTAGTCAAGGGCAGCTACAAGTCGGCCGAGAAGATATTCCTGGTGTTCAGCTTCTTCCTGCTGTCCTACATAGTATCTGCCCTCCTCGGGAAGCCGGATTGGGGCGAGATCGGACGAGCGATGATACATCCCCGGCAGGAGTTCGACTTCGACTATATCGTTATGGTGATCGGCATTGTCGGCACGACCATCGCTCCGTGGATGCAGTTCTATATGCAATCCTCCGTCATTGAGAAGGGTCTAACACTGGAGAAGTACAAATATACGGTGGCGGACGTCGTGGTAGGGGCTTTCATCACCGTCATCGTCGCCTTCTTCATCATCGTAGCCTGCGCTTCCACCCTCCACGTCAACGGTGTGAAAATAGATGAAGCCAAGGACGCCGCAATAGCCCTGAAGCCCCTGGCGGGCGACGCGGCCTATATCATCTTCGCTGCCGGCCTCTTCGTCGCATCCATCTTTTCCGCGGCCATCCTGCCCATCGCTACGGCCTTCTATGTCTGCGAAGCCTTCGGCTTCGAGGCTGGCATCGACAAGAAATGGAAAGATGCGCCGCAATTCTATTGGCTATTCACCATCATAGTCATCGTCTCCGTGGCGATCATTCTCCTCCCGAAGGCGCCCCTCATCCAGATAACGATCTGGTCCCAGGTCGTCAATGGCGTCCTCCTGCCGGTCGTCCTCATCAGCATGCTCATCATAATAAACAAGAGGGATGTCATGGGCGCGCACGTGAACGGAAAGCTCGGCAACATCATCGGATGGGCGACCGCCGTCGTGCTCCTCGGCATGAACGCCGTATTCCTCGGCATGTCCGTCTTGGGGGGGTGACGCGTCTTGCCTCCGGGGCGCACCTCCACTATATTCTGCCCCGATGATAAAGGCGCTCTACGAGGATGACGAAATCCTCGTGCTGGACAAGCCCTCCGGTCTCCCCTCGCAGCCCGGAGAAGGCGTGCGCGTCTCGGTCGTCGAGGCGGTGGAGAGGGATTTAGGCTTCAGACCATACCTCGTCCACCGGCTCGACAAGGAGACGGCAGGCTGTCTGGTCGTCGCCCGATCGGCCGCCGCGGCCGCCAAATGGTCGCGCCTGATCGAATCCCGGGAGCTGCGCAAGACCTATCGCGCCGTCGTCTCGGGCTCGCCGGGCGGGGTCTCGGGTCGATTCGACGACCCGGTGCCCGGCCGTGGCGGAGACAAGACGGCCTCGACCGAGTGGCGGCTTATCGTCTCCTTCGGCCGCCGAGCGGACGCGCGCGGCCCTGCCGCCGAGCCGGGCGTGCCAAGGCCCTATTCGCTCCTCGAGCTGGTACTCGGGACGGGGCGCACACACCAGATCCGCATCCACCTGGCAGCCCATGGCCTGCCCATCCTCGGAGACGATCGCCACGGCGACTTCGCGCTGAACAAGCGCCTGCGCAGGGAAGCCGGCCTTCGGCGCCTCCTCCTGGTAGCATGGACCCTTGAACTGCCGGGCGGAAGGCTCGTACGCGCATCCTCGCCCGAGCACTTCGCGGCTTTCCTGAGGCTATTCTCCGATGCCGACTCTACGGACGCGCGGGTGTCGCAGGACAGCGCATGAAGGCCCACCGAGAGGCGGCGTCCTACGTACTGTTGCGCGGGGCGAGCTGGTTGACTCCCCGCGGAGAAGTCCTGCCGATACCGGGCTTCCATGAAGAATGGCTTCGCGATCACGAAGAGCTCGCGGGCGGTGCGCAAAACGTCTGCGAGCTGGTCCTCGGCAAGCGCTGGATATCGGTCGCCCTTTTCGCGGGAGGCTATCTCGAGCTCATGGTCCCCGATAGGCGGGCCGACGACGTAAGGCGCTCCATCTACGAATTGCTTTCGCGCAATGCCGCTCTTTGGTCCAAGGCGCTCGTGATGGCCATGGACGAGGAGGGGTACGCGATGCTCGAGCGCGACGACCTGCGCGACGAGGGCGCTCTCGCCGAAAAGCTCGCGAAGCCGATTTAGACGGCAGGGCGTGTAGGTCTGTCGGCCTGTCTCGATGAGCGCGGGACTCACTTCCTCCTGATCGCCAGCAGCGTCAGGTCATCGTATTGCGCGTCTTCCCGGATTCCCTGGTAGAGGAGATAGCCGGGGTTCTCGGTGTCCGCGTAGGGCTTCTTGTCCGAGCAGTAGAGGCGGTACTGATCGAAATGACTCTCGAGAAAGGCGTCGACCTTTTGGTCTACGAGCACGGCGTCCTTCGACGTAGCGGCGGGATCCCTGTAGAGCCTAAATACCTTCTCGATCGATACAAGGGCGAGGATCTTCTCCTCGAGGCTTTCCCCGCAGCCGGCGAAGTCGAAGGAAAGGACCTCCCCAGCCGCCGGATCGTGGTGCTTTTCGAGGCGATAGCTCCCGCGCGAGGCGACCGCCTCGAGGATGGCGGTTATGCGCTCGTAGCCGAATTCCTCGTTGTCCTGGCCGCCCGTATGGTTCTCGTGCGGTTTGTCCTTCTCCGCGTCGGCGCACTCGATCACCTTGTATTCCCGGTCTCGGAAGCGACGCTTGGCTTCCTCGATACCGTCCGTGTAGAGCATCAGGGCGTCTCCGTGGTCCAGTTTCCGCTCGATCTGCACGAAGGGCTTCTTCATTTGGACCATGAAGCTCGCGAGAGGGCCGGCGGCCGGGGAATCGGGCAGGAGCTCCTCGAGGAGCCTTCGAGCCTTCTCGTTCCACACGTGGAGCTTGCGATCGCCGGCTTCGCAGAGGTAGGCCACGCCGACCTGGGAGTCCCAGACTCCGAGGGTGAAGGCCGCGAATCGGCCGACGAACTGCCTCTCCTCCAGGAAGTCGTTTATCTTGTAGGTCAGGTCCGTCAGGTCGATGACCTTGGGCATGGCCTTTTTCCAATCGTTGAAGTAATTGATCACCATCGTCGCGACCTGGACCATGATGAGGGCGGCGGATACGCCCTTCCCGGAGATATCGCATTTTATGAAATAGTGGTAGCGGGAGTTTATGGAACGGAAATCCCAGTAGTCGCCGGAGACTCCTTTGGCGCCCTCGTAATAGCCGAATATCTCGAAGTCCTTTTCGTCGCGCTTCCCGGTGCTCAGCTTCACTTTGGATCCCGGCGCCGGATCCAGCGGGATGAACATCTTCTGGATGCCCTTGCCGACGATCAGCTCTTTCGAATCCTTGGCCGCCTTCACGAGGCCATCCGTCATCTGGTTGACGGTATCGGCGAGCGTATACAGCTCGTCGCGCGAAGCGACTTCGATCTTGGAACCTTCGAGGCTCTCCTTGTCCTCGGTGTCGCGGATGCGCTCGATCTGGGCCACGAGCTTGCGGATCGGGACGACGATCACGGTGGACAGGACGAAGGCGCCCAGTATCCCTATGCCCAGGGCTATGGCGGCTATGATGAGCGTCAGGCGAACGAGGTCGCGGGTCGCCGAGCGGACATCGGCGACGATCTGCGCCGTGCTGACCTCGAGGCGGACCATACCGCGATAGAGGAGGCTGTCGCTCGGCCGATACTCGAGGATGGGCTTGTAGAACAGGTAGTTCATGGGCGCCGCGGAAAGGGTCGCCGAGTCGAAGCGCGGGATGGAGCCGAGCTCTTGGTCGGAGAGAGTCGATAGTTTGTCGCGAATGCGCAGATCGACCGAGTCGAGCTCGGCGTTTATCTCGGCGCGGCGCTGATCGCCGCCAGAGCCGGGCTTGAGCCCGGCCTTTTCGAGCGCGAGCCGCGACTTCAGCTGTAGTTCGTCCGATATTGCCGCTGCCGCCTTTTCGCCAAGGTCCCTGACCTTGGCCGCAACGAGTGGCGCCAGGGGATCGGCGCCTCCCGCGGCCTTGAATGCGGACTGCCCTAGCACGACCGCGTTGCCGGCGTTGAGGGTGGAGGGATCGAGCTTCGAGGTTATCTTGTCGTCGTTCGTCGCGTAGACGACCTCTCCGGAGGCGACCTTCGGGTCGGTTCCTTGGCCGCTGATCGTGATGTAGTCGGCGCCCTGCATGGCTTTGGCCTGGGAGGGGAAGAGGCTCAGCTGGGTCACGGCGTCCTCCTTGCCCAGGAAGAACCGGCCTCCCTGCACGACGCTCTCGAGGAGGACGCGGGCGCGCTGGTCGAGTCCATTAGCCAACTCCGAGCTCGTCCTTATTATCATGTTGTATCCGAGGAATATCGCCAGCATGAGGACGACGAATATCACGAGGACCGCGATGATCAGGGTGAATTTCACCCTGAGCCCGACGCCGCGCCGGCCGAGGGCGCGCGCTGCCTTTCCCGATATCGCTTGCGGCATAGGACCTCCGGTGACGAGGGCGAAGGCGTCGCGGCGCAGGGCCTCGCCTTCGCGCGCTACGGCTATAATCTGCCTCGAGGAGAGGAGGATGCCGGCGGCGGCGAAGGCGACGGCCATGAGCACCATGACGTCGTATATCGTAAACGGGCGGTTCCGTCCGGGGAACAGCCTGAAGGCGGGTTCGTAAGAGGCGGTCACGCCGTACTTTATGGTCCCCGAGGAGTCTATCGCGAGGAGCGGGCCGGTCCAGTACCAGCCTCGAGTCGAATGGTAGAGGCCGATCCTGTAGGAGCCCGCCTCGGCGTCCTCGAAGGCGAGCCCGACGAGCTCACGATCGGAGGAAATCCTGTAATCGCCCTTCGCGAGGCTGCGATCGATGTCGTAGGGCTCTCGGCCGCTTCGGCTGATGGCCACGCGCTCGATGTCCCCGTCCGCGAGAAAGCCGCGGCCGAGGATGCGAAGCACCGTGCGGCCGAGATCGTCGCGCTTGGGATCGGCCAGCGTGACCACGGTGTAAGGCTTGTATTTGTCGGCCTTCAGCAGCATCGACGCGACGCCGCTGATATTGCCCGTCGTATCGATCGCCGAAACCGAGAAGACATAATAGCCGTCCTCGACATTATCGGCCGAGTAGGATTCTCCGGTGCCCAGCACTCCGGGCGGCGGCAGCCTCAGGCCAAGGGCTCGCACGAGCGAGCTTTCATACGACGAAAGCCCGGGCAGCGCGGGGGCCTGCGAGGCTGGCGCCTTCCCGGCGGCGAGGATGGTTGAGGACGGACTATTCCCGGTCTCCAGCGGCCCGGCGTAGGAGAGGTCCCAAGTGTAGCCGGCCAAGTCGTCGGCCTCCGGGGCTATCCATCGGATCGTGAAGGAATTCGATGCGAGGAAGCCGCCCTCGTCGGTTTCCGGGGGCATCACGATGGGTGCCGCCGGGGGTAGGCGCTTCCTATAATAGGAAAGGTTGGCGGGGGACGAGCGGTTACCCGCGTTGTCCTCTACCGACGCCCAAAGTGTCCAATTGCCGTCCTGCGTGGCCGCGAGGCTGAGGGACGAGTCGCCCGGATCCCTCCTGACGCCGCTCTTCCAAAGCTCCGCCAGGCCGGGGGCCGCTTGGGCTATCGAAGCCGCGCTGGCCTTGTCCGGGGTCTTCTTCCAGATAAAGGCATAACCCTTCAAGCCCGCGGCATCCCTCGGCATATCCACCCGAATCTGGACGGAATCGGGCCGAGCGCGCTTTCCCAGGACGAAATTGATAGGGACGAGGGCCGGCGGACCGACGCTTGTGACGGGCGGCATCGCGAGGATGCGGCTGTTTTCGCCCGAATCGATCTGCCATGCGAGGAAGATCCTGCCTCCCACCTGGATCGCGCGGGCGAAATTGACGAGTCCCGTTCCGGTCGGGTCGCTCTTGCCGACGAGGTCGGCGTCCTCGCTCGTCCAGGTTCCTTCCTTCGATGTGGAGAAGAGGACGCGGTTGGCTTTCAGCTTCTCCTCGAGAGCGAGCAGGGCCGGCCCGCTTCCAAGGTCCGTGAGCTGCGATAGCATGAAGGAGCCCGTCGCGGATGCGGAAGATCCGGCGGTCTTAGGGTCAAGGCCGCCCGACTCGTCGATCCTGGCGGCCCACACCTGCGTCTGCGTCGATTTGGTCCTGCGCCTCTCCCAGGCGATGTAGAGTTTCCCTCCGGAGGGAACGAGCTGGGCCGCCTCGTTATCGTAGTAATCCGGCCCGGCTTCCGTACCCCCGGAAGGATCGTCGAAGTCGGTAATGGGCTTGGCCTTGGTCCATGTTACCCCGCCGTCGGACGAGATCTTGGACATCAATTGGTAACGCGATGAGAGCTTGCCTTCGCCGAGGACGAAAGTCTGGAATACCACGATATCCTTCGCGGTCATGGGAGAGGAATAGGGAGCGAAATTGATGAGGAGCCCTTCGTCGTCGGCGACGAGAGGCTCGAATCCGCTCCAGGTAGATCCGTCGGCGCTTCGCGCTATGTAGATGCTGACGCTGCTTGGCAGCGCGGCGACATTCGCGCTGCTCCCCGCGGAGGCATCTGCCGCCGGTGCGCCCCGGGCGGCTCCGGCGGAGGGCCTGCCCTGGGTGGCGAACACGAACCATCCGCCCGAGGCGCTCGGATAGATGCGCGGGGCGACCGTAGTGACGCCAGCCTGGAGCTTGCCCGCGAGCGTGAAGCTCCGGCCTCCCTCGCGCGACTTCCAGACCTCGATGCTCGTGTCGGATGCGGCTATGGCGACGGCGATAGTCCCGCTCCGCGCCTGGGTGGCGGAGTAAAGGATGGGCGGCGAGCCGTTGGAGTTGTACGAGTAGGCTGCGTCCGAGACGTCGCCCGCCTTCCAGAAGCCCCCTTCGAATCGGGCGAAGCGAATGCGCGCCGTGCCCGAATCGCCCGACACCTGGGATTCCTGCCAGATGAGAACAGGACCGGCGTCCGTGGCGAAGAAGCTGGGGAACCGGCCTTCGGAAATGGCGGCCGGCGCCTCCCAGAACTCGGCCCAGGAGGGCGGAACGACGAGGAGGAGGGCGAAGGCGGCGGCTATCCGCGCCGCCGCCTTCCAGGAAGGCATTCTTGTCGCCATCAATACCCCAGGGTCTTCAGGTCGTTGTCGAGCTTGAGGACGTCTTTTGTCCTCTTCCCCGGGTCCGACAGCAGCTGCGACAGCTGGTCTCGGGCCTGATTGTACTTGCTCGCAGCGAAGGAGAGCGTAGCCTGATCGAGTATGGCCTGGTCGATGGCCCCGAGGGCGGGGCCGGCGGTCTTGCCTTGCAAGGTCTTGAGGTCGCGCAGGAGGGACAAGGCCCTCTTGTTGGCCGGATCGTCGGTCAATGCCGCGCCTAGATCGGTCTCGGCCCTGGCGGCGTCGTCTTTGCGCCCCGTCTTGAGCAGCCTTTCCGCGTCGGCGACAAGGGAAGAGGCCTTGGCCAATTCCTCTTTGGTGGGCGGCGCGCGGCGTTTGCCCACCTTGATCTCCGCGTTCTCGAGGGTGGCTTTGAGCCCCGGATAACCAGGTTCCATTTTATACAGGTCGGCGATCCTCGAATAGCCCGAGCTCGCATCGGTCGCGAGCAGGTCCACCGCCTCCTGGATGCGTCGCGGCAGGGATTTCCTGTAGGCTTCGACATCCGTCGATTTGAGTATCTGCAGGACTAGGAGGCCCGCCTCGGCGTTAAGGGGGAAGGCCCTCGTGACGTAGCCGATATTCTGCCGCGCCTCGTCGAAGGTCGCCGCGGCATCCGCCTTGCGCCCGGTTTTCATGAGGCCGTCGCCCTTGAGGAAGAGCTTGCGTGCCTCCGAGAGATAGTTCCCTATTTCGTAGTACAGAGCGTCGCCCTGCTTCACCTCGCGCTTGTTGTTCGTATCGCTCGCCTGCTTGACCAGGTTCTGCCAGTACTTCACCTGCTCCTGTTCGCTGTCGTTGTCCTCCAGCCATAGGTCCTGCGCGCCGTTCAGCGATTCCGCCGCTAGGTCGAACAGCCCTTGCTCGTAATAGGTCTGTCCTTCGGCGAGGCGTCGGAATGTCTCGTCGATGACGTAGCCTTTCTTCGTTTGCTCGAGATCGGCGCTGAGTTGCGAATAGAGCTGCTGGAAATCGTCCCAGGGTTTCGGATCGAAGTCCTGATTCGAGGATGCGACAATCTCCTTCAGTCCATTGTCGAGCCTGTCGCGTGAATCCGCGAAATCCTTCTCAATGGCCGTAGATCTGGCGCCTTTTCCCTTGTCCTGGGAGATCAGGGCCTTGACGTCGGCGAGTCGCGACTTCGCCGCGTCCATATCCTGTCGAGCCCCCGCGAGAGAGGACGCCGCAGCCTTCCTCTTCTCGGTGGCCCTAGCGAGGGCGGTCACGCTTCGAGCCTGGAGCTCCGCGACCTTCTTGCCCAGATCCTCGATCCTCGCGACGGAGCTCGCGAAGGCCGGATCGGCAATTAGGGTGGCGCTCTCGGACTCCATGGTCCTCAGGTCGCCCGAGATCCAACCGGCCAGGGAAGCCAGCTTTGGCGCCTCGGTCGCGAGGGCCAAGGCGGCGCCAGTCGGCGAGGGGTCCAGGTAACCCGCCCGGGCGCGTTCCGGCCGAGATGAGGGTAGACCATCGGTGAGAGCGTCGTCCGCTCCTACGGCCGCGGTACGGGCCGCGAGCTCACGCTCGATGTAGTCGCCTTCGACGCCGCCCCGAGCGGCAGCCACTGCGTATTCCGCGGCCTTGGCCGCCGCCGAGGCCCTGTCAAGCCTCCCCGAATAGGACGCAAAGGCCGCGTTGGGGCGGTCGTCGCCAAGCTTCGCCGCTGCTGCCGCAGCCGCGGCGAGGGCCCCTCTGCCTATAGCCTCTTCTCCGATCTTCGTCTCCGTATCGCGGAGGGAGGCGCGATAGCCATCCAGGGCCGCCCTCGCATCCGCGAGCGGGACCGCCACCGTGAGGCGCGCGGCGTAGCCTGACGCCTCGGACGAGGCCGCAAGATAGCCCGACGTCAGGCTTGCCAGCCTCTCCCCGGCCGAGGAGAGCGTCCCGAGCAGGGCTAGGCGTTCGGCGTCGACCGCGGCCTTCCCGATCTTCGCCCGCAGCTCGGCGAGGTCCGGAACGAAATCGCTCTCCTTCATCAAGGACCAGTAGCCCAGAATTTCCGCGCCCGGCGCGACGAGGGCGGCCGCGCGCGAGAAGCCTCCTCCCGCCTGGGCATAGGAGCCGGCATCGTAGTCCTTCTCGGCGGCGCTGTAAGCCGCCTCCACGCAATCCTGGGCCGACTTGCCCAGACCATCGAGGAGCGCGGCGCTTTGGGAGAGAAGGGCGCCCCCGATTCCCTCCGGCTTACCCTTCTCCGCGTCGGGCTTCTTGTCCGGTCCCCATCTGTCGGGCCGGCCGCGAAGGAAGATGTCGAGGTAGGCGAGGTACTGATACTCTATCGGGGACTTGCCTTCCTTGGGGATCTCGTCGTAGCTGCGGGCGAGACTGCCGCCGGTCGCGAAGACGGACTCGCGGAGTCCGCGGAGAGCCTCGAACGCCACCCTGGCCGCCGGCAAGGCCGCGGATACTTCGTCGGGAGAGCCCGATTCGAGGGCGGCGCCAAGGTCGGTCGCCGCCTTCGCAAGGCCGGCCTGCATCTCCTCGTAGGCGTCGGGCATGGCCTCGGCCTTCCGCTCTTCGCTGGCGACGGCCTTCATGGTCAGCTCGTCGTAGCCCGCGTTCTCGAATTCGGGCTTGAACAGGGCGAAGCCTTTCAGATATTCCCGCGCTGCCTTTACGTACTCCCCGGCGTCGATGAGAGATCTCCCGGCGCTCATTACCGTCTTCATCGCGTCCTGATTGACCAGGGCGAGGGAGGTTTCCTTCAAGCCCGTTATTGTCTTTTTCGAATCGGGATTATTCCTGTCCAGGCTGTCGAGTGCCTCTAGGCGCCTGGTGACCTCGACGTTGTAATTGGGATCGCCGCGGTTCTTGGCCTCGCCCATGTATGCGAGAAGGGCCTTCGCCAGCTGATTGTATCGCTCGCGGAGCTGGTTGATCTTGCGTATTCGCTTCTGCGCCTGATCGGCTCGCTCGGGGTTCTGGTTCCAGAATTGGCTCAAGGTGGACAAGGCTTCGTTGTAGTTTTGGGAGGCTATCTCGTCGTCGGCCTCCAGGAGCTGGGCGTTGGCGATCCGGTCCTTTATGGCGCGAGTCCTGCGGGGTGCGCTCACCATGAGGCCTCGCAGCGCCTCTATCGCCTCTGAATAGCGCTTTTCGGCGATTAGGGCATCCACCGGGGCGAAGACGTCCGTCTTCTGGTCGGCGGGCCAGGCGATTCCCCCTCCGAGGAGCAGGGCGAGGAGGAGGAAGAGGGCGAGCCGCTTACGAGGCATGCAGTGTGGGCCAGTACCTTTCCGGTCAAGATGATACTTCGCGCATTTAGGCGAGTCTGTTAATTTTCGGTCTCGGATATCTTTAATTGAAGGAAGATCGCGGCTATAGGGTGTCTCGCATTGGCGATATCCTCCGGAAACCATGGCTTGAGCCGTCGCTGGAAGGTCCCGATATAGAAATCGAATGAGGACCATAGTATACTTTCGTTCGAGTATGAAGCGCTCGGCTGTACTTTTCGCCTTCGTCTTCCTCATGGCCGTCGCGCAGCGGACTAATGCCCAGAACACTTCCGACATTTACAACGTAATCTCGAATATACTCAACGTCGACCCCAACGCAGGCACGACGACCATGCGCTCCCTCCTCATCCCGATGGGCGGCCTAGACGAGGGCATGGGAACCGCCTACTCGGCAGTCTGCCTGGATTCCTCGTACTTCGAGGCCAATCCCGCGGCCTCGAGCCTTCTCGACTCCACCGAGCTATCGGTTTTTCACAACAACTGGATAGCGGACACCAAGATCGAGGGCGCGGTCTATACGATCCGCTACAAAAACCTGGGCATCGGAATCGGCGGGAAGTGGCTATACCTTCCGTTCCCCGCGACCGACCAGTTCGGGGACCGCGTCGGGGCCGGCTATTACTCCGAATCGATGGCCGGCTTCAACCTTTCATACGATTTCTTCCCGGGATTTTATTTCAGCGGCCTGTCCGCGGGCGCTACGGCCAAGATAGCCTACCGCTCGATGCCGGCCGTCGACTCGGGCGTCACGTCGGGGAACGGCAACTCCGCGGCCGGCTTCATGATAGACGGGGGACTGCTATCCCGCTTCAACCTGTTCAAATTTTACTCGTCGAGGAACAAGAATTTCTCCCTAGCCCTCACGATAAAGAATTTGGGGCCTCCGGTGTATGGCGACCCCCTCCCGACCGACGCCACCGCCGGGCTCGCCTACTCGCCCCTCAAGCCCCTGCTATTCTCCCTCGACGTGACTCAGCCGCTGGACCTCGTGAACCTCTCCCAATCGGAGGCGACTAGCTTCGCGGGCGGCGGCTTGGTCCAGGTCACGGATTTTTTCCAGCTCCACACGGGCCTTCTCATCCAGGGGGGCAACCCTAGGTTCTCGATCGGCTCGACCTTCGACCTCGAGCTGGTGCGCATCACGGTAAACTATACCTTGGACCTGACTACTCAGTTCACGCCTCTCAATAGGATATCCATCCAAGCCGCGTTCGCCCTGGGCGACCTGGGTCGCGCCGATATTGCGAAAAAGGTCGATACGCTATATCTTAGCGGCCTGGATGCCTACTCCCGCGGGGAAACCGACGAAGCGATAACCCTCTGGGACGAGGCATTGCGGCTCGATCCGACCTTCGACCCGGCGCGCGAGAGCCGGGATGCCGCCTTGGCGTCCAACGGGCTCAAGCAGACGATGACCGAGCTGCAGAAGATCAAGCCCAGCCAATAGCGAGCTTCCAAGGGGGCTTCGTGTGATCCTGTCCATCGTCGCGCGGGTCCTCAACGTGGCCGTCATAGTCTACATCTTCCTCTGCGTCGCCAGAGTGCTCATGTCCTGGGTGCCCGGCATCGATGCCGGGCGAGGCGGGGAAATCCTGGCCAGTCTCGTGGACCCCTACCTGTCCCGCTTTCGCCGCATACGGTTCCTCAGATCCGGAACCTTCGACTTCAGCCCGATTGCGGCGCTCGCCACCCTCGCGGTTCTCAACGACCTCCTTACTACCCTCGCCTATACGGGCAGGATCAGCGTAGGCCTCGTGCTCGGCCTCGTCCTCGGAGCCGCATGGTCGGCCGTCGCCTTCGTGATCTCCTTCTTCGCCGTCTGCGCCATCGTGAGGCTCGTCGCCTATGCTGCGCGCTGGAACTCTCTCCATCCGCTCTGGATGGTCATAGACTCGATGCTGAACCCCGTGCTCTTCACGATCAATCGCCTCATCTATCGCGGCCGGATCGTGAATTACCTTCAGGGCCTGATCACGGGTTTCGTCGTCCTCCTCTTCCTCCGAGCGGGCGGAGGCGCCCTTCTCGGCCTCGTCATCCGCAGTCTCGAGCGGCTCCCCTTCTGAAGGTCTCTCCATGCTCAGCTCGAAGCAGCGCAGCTTCCTTTCCCGCTCGGCCCAATCCATGGACTGCCTTGCTACCCTCGGTCGGGCCGACGCTACGACGGAGCTCGGCGATCGATTGAATGAGCTGCTGGGCCTCCACGAGCTCGTCAAGCTCCGGTTCGGCGCATTCAAGGAGTCGCGACGAGAGCTCGCAGTCGCGCTCGCCCGCCGGTCGGGCAGCGAGCTGGTCAGGGTGATCGGCTGCGTCGCCGTCTTCTGGAAGCCCAATCCCGACCCCGAAAAGCGCAGGATCGATATCGATCAATGTTGAAAGGCGGTGCACATGTCGAGCGATAAGGTCATCCGGAGGGCTAGGGCGGCCAGCCTGCGCGCTATCTTCGGCGCTGTCGCCATGACAGTCGCCATTTCGTCTTCCTGCGTCGAGTCGGCTCCCGCAGGGCCTCTCGTGACCTTGGTTCCAGCGGATGCGATAGCTGCCGTGGTCGTCGAGTCGCCCTACAAGCTCTACGCCGCGACCGAAGAATTCTGGAAGGCGGCCGGTCTCGACAGGACGACCGGCTCCGATCTTCAGGACATGCTCCAAAAATCGGTTCCTGATTCCGCGGAGGCGCTGCAGGCGCTCGATTTCGCGCGTCCTTGGGCTTTGGCCGTGATGCCTTCCTCCGGGCCCAGGAAGACGCGCGAAGTCCTCTACATTCCATACAGATCCAGGCCCGACGATCTAGTAGGCAAGCTATTCGGCTCGGGCTCCCTGCGGGTCATCGCGAACGCCAAGGGTTATATCGTCCTCTCCGATGCCGAAGGCGAGCTGGCCTTCCCGCCGGCCAGGGGCGCCGACCTCTCGAGGCTCTCGAGCTACGCCGATTCCTCGCTCAAGCTCTGGGGCGATCCGGGAGCGATAAAGATGGCCAGCTCGGACGCCTATAAGCCGATCGACGAAGCGATTCGCGGCTTCGTCACGCCGCCTCCTCCTGCCCCGGAGGGCGGGCGACCCGTCTCCGATCCGAAGGCCGCGGCCAAGGCGCTAGGCGAACTCGGCATCTCGCTTCTAGGCCAGCTGGGCCTCGCCGACGCCGCGATAGAGCCAGGCGCTTCCGGCTTGATCCTGCGCATCGGCGTCTCGTCCAAATCCGGCTCCGACCTGCAGAAGGCGCTGACGGCGGCTTCCCTCGCCCCTCCCGTCCTCGATCGGGCGCCGTCGCTGAGGACGGACGCGATGTACGGCTACGCCTGGTCGGTGGACCCGACGGTCGTCTCGGGCCTTTACGCCCGGCTGATGGAGTCCCTGGTCTCGAGTCTCGGCTTGCCTCGGGACATCGCATTCCGGGCCGCCGCCCTCCAGGAGAAGTGGGCGAAGAGGACGGGGCCGCGGGGCGCGATGAGCTTGGACGTGGACATCGACGCCTCGGCCGTATCCGCGGCCAAGGATTTCAAGTCCGAAGACCCGGTCGCGATCGCCGATCTCATCAGGAAGATGATCAGGGTCAAATTCGATTTCGTCCAGGACGTCAAGGACGAAGCTTCCTATCGCGCCTTGGTCGAGGGATTGGCGACCGACCCCGATTACAATGCCTTAACGAAGGCATATGCCGATGCTTTCGGCCTCTCCCTCTCCATAAAGAGCCAGGACGAGAAGGATGGCGCCTTCTCCTACGGGGAGCTCGGCATCGGGCTCAAGGTCGTCGATTCAGCCAAGCTCGCCGCTCTCGGGTCCGAGTCCTCGAAGGCTTCGACCGAGGCTGTCCTCGCCGCTCTCGGTTCCTCGGTCGCGGCGCGGTGGACGGTCTCGAACGGGAGCTTCCTCGCCACCTCGGGCGACGCTGCCGCCCTCGAGGCGCTGGCCGCGCGCGAGACCGCAGGGGGTGGCTCGGAAGCGGACCCGGCCTTCGCCGCTTTCGCGAAGGCCGTGCCGGCCAAGACATTCGCGATCGGCTCGCTCTCGGTCCGCAAGCTCATGAAGGCTGTGTCGGGCATCCTCGCCGCGAGCGGAAGCGCGGGCGGCTCCTCCTCTCCGGCCATGCCCGACCCTTCGCTCTTCGGCTCCTGGTACTCCTATTTCGCGATCGACCCCCGCGCTCCTTCTCCCGGGCTGGAGGCAGGCTTTTTCATCCCGGCCTCCGATATCGGAGCCTTGGTCCGATCGGGTGGAGCTTTTTTCAAGTCGAAGCCTTCCGCCCCGGGCGCCTGAGGACGCAACATGGATGAGAATAAAGAAGGACTCTCGGCGCCAGGGCCGCTCGCCTCGGAAACGGCCTTCGGTCGCCTCTATTCGATCGTCGCGCGGCTCCGGGCGCCCGACGGCTGCCCCTGGGACAGGGAGCAGACGCCCCTTAGCCTTCGCGGAAGCGTCGTCGAGGAAGCCTACGAGCTCGTCGAAGCCATCGACGAGGGAGAGGCGTCCCACGTCGCGGAAGAGGCCGGGGATCTTTTCCTCCTCGCGACCATGATCTGCTACATGTACGAGCAGAAGGGCGCCTTCTCCGTGGCCGATTCCCTGGCGGGCATCGGCGCCAAGCTCGTCCGCCGCCACCCCCACGTCTTCGGCGAGGCCGTGGCCGAGACGCCGGACGCCGTGCTCAAGCAGTGGGACGAGATCAAGGAGAAACTGGAGGGCAGGCGCAAGAAGGACTCCCTACTCGATGCGGTCTCGCGCGCTTTGCCGCCGCTCGAGCGGGCGTACAAGCTCCAGAAGAAGGCCTCCAAGGCAGGTTTCGATTGGACACGGGCCGGCGATCTGTGGGACAAGGCCCGCGAAGAGCTGGCCGAAGCCGAGCGGGCTTGCGATGCTTCCGTCTCGGACGCCGACCGCGCGGCGCTCGAGGAAGAGTTGGGCGATCTTCTTTTCAGCGCGGTCAATTTGTCGCGATTCCTGGAGGTCGACCCGGCCATTGCCCTCCATGCGGCGAACGAGAAGTTCGCGCGTCGCTTCAGGCACGTCGAGAAACGCATGGCCGAATCGGGCGTCCGGATGTCGTCCGATAGCATGGCCATCATGGACGGCTACTGGAACGAGGCGAAGGCCGCGGAGAAAGACGGGGGCTAGCGCTCTCGACGGCCGCGGATCCGCGGCCGTCTCGCATCAGCCGGCTTCGGCGACGATCGCGCGCAGGGTATCCGCGTCCGCGGCCAGAGTCTCGTCGCCGGCCTTGCCCTCCGGGCGCAAGGCGCCCAGGAGGACGAAGCTCCCCATCTTCGGGTCGATCTCGGCGCGCCTGATGGCGTGAATGCGCTCCCGCCACGCGCTTTCGTCCTCGGCGACCGATCGGGGCCTACCGTCGCGGCCCGCGCATCTCGCGACGACGAGCCCGGCGAAGCTACCCGCGCCCTCCAGGGCCGCGGTCGCTTCGCCGGACTTCGAGCCCGGGAGATCTTCCCATGCGAGACGAACGAAGTCGTGGTCGACGGCCTTCAGCATGCTGGCGGCGCGGTCATAGCAGTCGAGGAAGGTGCCTCGCCCCATGGAGAGGCAGAGCGTGATGCCCGTTCTCGCCGCCCGATCGCCCAGGCGACCCAGCGTCGAAGCGATGAAGGCGATGGCCTTGGCCTCCCCCATCGACTTCCCGTCGGGGATCGCGCCGATGCCGCATGCGTACAGTCTCATCGCCGGTGCCTGTATCACGGAGGCGACCTTCAGCAGGGCGTCGAAGCGGGAGTAGCCGACGTCCTCGATGCCGGCCCTGTACAGCGTGGCGTAGGATGCGGTAGTGAGACCTGCCGTCAGCGTGGCCATCATCGCATCCTCGGCCGCCTTGAGGTCCCCGACCCCGATATGGGCGTCCGCCGCCCATTCGATCGCATCCAGGCGCGCGGCCGAAGCGGTCGCGATGACGCTCGTCGTATCGCGCGTGATGCATGCTCCCGAGCAGAGGCCGAGGCGTATCATGACGAAATAGTACGCGAGGGCGGGTCCTTTCCTCAAGCCGAGCGCGACGGATTTTTCTTTTATATGCGCCGTCCCGCGTCTATACTGGCGCCATGCCCTCCCTCTCGCCAGCCGCCCTTCAGCGCGGCCGCCGGTCCTTCTACGTCTTCAACAGCCTCAACTCCGCCTCTTTCGTCCTGCTCTCGGGGAGCTTCGTCACGCTGTACGCTTTGAGTCTCGGCGCCTCCAACGCGATGGTCGGGCTACTCAACGCTTTCAGCTACGGGACCTATTTCTTCCTTCCTCTGGGCAAACGCATCGTGAGCGGTCGACCCATCCTCAAGGTGTTCGGCCTCGCGTGGTTCTGGCGATTCGTCGCCGTCTCGCCCGCCCTGGCGGCTCCGCTATTGGTCCCGCGAGGGAAGGCCGACTACGGCTTCGCCCTCATACTCGTCGGCATCGCCCTCTTCAATATGCTGCGGGGCGTCGGCCTCATCGGAAACAATCCCGTCCTCGCCAGCCTCGCCGCCGGCGGCGAGGGCGGGAAGCGGGCGGATCGCGGAGCCTTCCTGGTCAATGTGCAGATTATAGGCTCGCTGGCGGGAATGGGCGCCAATCTCCTCATCGCCTTCGTGATCGGCTCCAGCGCGCCGCCCTGGGTCTTCGCCGCGGCGATGGGCGCAGGCATCGTCGTCGGGATAGTCGGCTCCTTGGTCCTGCTAAAATACGTGCCCGAACCGGAAGGATACAGGTCCGAGCGCTCCGGCAGCCTCGCGAGCAGCGCGCGCGAGGCCTTCAAGGACAAACCCTTCCGCGCCTTTATGGAGGCCCTCTTCCTCCTCTCCCTCGTCGCGGGCATGGCACGCACCTTCCTACCCGTCTACGCGAAGGACGTGTTCGCGCAAGGCGACGACGCGGTGATGGCTTTCTCCCTGGTCGCCAGCGTGGGCTCCCTCGCGATGGGCCTGCTGACTCGGCTCCTGATCGACCGCCTCGGCGCCAAGCCGCTGTATGTCGTCTTCGCCGCCGTCACGGCTCTGAGTATCGCGCCGCTCGCGGTAATCCCGGGGGCGACGGGCATCCTGGCCGGCCCTCTGGGCGCGGCCGCCTTCCTCGGCCTGGTCAACTTCCTGTCTTCCTTCGGCCTTGCAGGCGAGGAGAACGCCGGTCAGACTTATTTTTTCTCCCTGGTGAGCGCCGCGAGAACGCTCGATCTCGGCGTCGTCTACTTCCTCGTGTACGGCCTCGGAGGCACCATCGGAGCCGGCGCGGGCGGTCTGGTCCTCGACGCATTGGGCGCGCTCGGCCTCGGACAGGCCGCGGCCTTCCGCGCGCTCTTCGGCTTCTTCCTCCTCCTCCTTGCCTGGATCCTCGCGCGCATGGGCCGCCTCGTCCGGCTCGGCGCCGCCTCGCTGCGCGAATCGATCGGCGTAATGCTATCGATACGAGACCTGCGCGCCTTCAACTTGCTGTCCCGCCTGGACAAGAGCGCCGATCCGGAGGAGGAAATCGAGCTCATCCGGGGCATCGGGGCGGGAGCATCCGGCGGCGCCGCGAGTCCGGCCCAGTCGAGCCTCCTCGGATACCTGGGCTCGCCCCGCTTCGACGTGCGCCTCGAGGCCCTCTTGGCTATGGAGAACATAGGCAGACTGAGCAAGGAGGCCGTGGATGCGCTGGCGGCCGAAGTAGAGCGGCAGCCTTATACTACGGCCTACCTCGCGGCGCGCATACTGGGGAAGGGCGCGCCGAGGGAGGCGGAGCGCCGTATGCGCGTGATGTCGGTGCTCAGACGCGCCGCATCGGCCTCGGACTACATGCTCCAGGCCTCGGCGATGGTCGCCCTGGCGCGGATGGGCGATCTTGCGAGCGTCGGCGCGATCGAGGATACTTTGGCATCTTCGCGCATCCCGAGAGTCCGCATCTCCGCCGCCTACGCCCTCGAGCTGCTGGGCTCGCGGTCCTCGGTGGCCGTCCTGGTTTCCTGTCTGCGCAGCGAGCGCGACCCGGCCTTCGTATCCGACGAACTCTTACTGTCGACGGCCGCGATCGCGGGCATCATGCCGCGCTTCTATGGGCTGTACCAATCCTTTATCGAGGATGAGGCGGCCGGACTCGCCGCCCTGGGCGACATAGCCGCGGGGGCTCTGGGCGAAGCGGGTTCGCCGGCCCGGGCGGAATTCGACCGGGCGCTCGCGGCCATCCTGGCCGAGCCTTGCGACGGGGCGCCGATGGGGCGCCTCATCCTTGCCCGCGATCCTGCCGGGGGGTCGGGCAAGGCGACCGGTGAGCCGGACGCTTCCTGGACGACCGATATAGTGCTTTCCGAAGCGGCTCTCGATCCAGGCCCCGGCTATCGTGGCTTCCGCTTCCTGATCGCCGCCTACGCTCTTTTAGGGCATGTTTCAAGGTAGTGTTGAAAAAGGCTCCGGAGCCTTCTTCAACACCGTATTAGGAGCGTCGGGAATATCGACACAGGGACTCGCGGGACCGCTATTTGACTATTTCGTATTTTTCCGCGAGCCCAGCGAGGCCGGACTTGTTGCTTATCGCGAGCTTCTTGTAGGCCCGCGCGAGAGTGTTGCGCACCGTGGATTCGCTTATGCCGAATTCGAAGGATACTTCCTTGACGCTCCTGCCTTTGACCAGCGCCCGGATATAGAGCTGCTCGGCCTCGGACAGACCCTTCGCGTCGAGGGAAAGCTTGACCTTCGGTTCCTTCAGGTAGACGACGACCTTGTCATTGAAGACCGTATAGAGGAATAGCAGGAACACGATGGTCAGGAACACCGGGCTGACTGCCTGGCTGAAGGGCCTTCGCGATTGGGCCCATCCGAAGATCTCGCAGGCGAAGAGGTAGGCGATGCAGCTGAAGATCTTTAGCCTTCTATGCGTCTCGAAGAAGCCGAATCGAAACAGCAGCAGTACCCCGATTACGAAGAACGCCAGGGAATAGAACGAGGCATTGTCCTCGCTAAGATTGATCGGCGTGAGCGCGAAGAAGACTATCGGCTGGATCCAGGCCAGCAAGTTGGCGAAATATCCCGCGAAGAGCAGGACGGCTATCGCCAAAATGCTCAGCGTGTACGGGTGAAGGAGAATGTCGAGCAGCTTCAGCCGGCCGTTCGATAGCGTACCGATTACCGAAACGAAGTAGCCTAGGAGGAAGACAGTCCCCAGGAACAGCGATGTTCTACGTCTGGTACTATCGCTCAAAAAGGATCCCACCAAGAGTTGGTCGCCCGCTCGCTCGTCATTATCTGATCCATTTCCTCGCAGGGAATGGAGGCGATCGAGCTCGTAAGAGAAAGGAGCTTATCGTCGGCGTTCCAAGTCCCGGCCCTGATCGGATTGTAATGGCCCGAAGATCTGTCCGTTTCGAGGTCGCGCCTGTATCCCGCGATAAGATTGATGGCGAGCAGCTTCATCCCACGGTTGATTATGGCCGGGTCGCCTCCCTCGAAGCCCGCGATGGGCGCCAATCGAGCGAAGACGTCGTAGTCGTCGCCGGGCTTGTGGTCGAAGACGGCCTGGGCCGCCTCGTCGGAGGCGACGATGTAGGTAGCCAAGTGGGCTAGGGCGGTTCTCTCCGGCTCCCGGCAACCGGCGAGGAAGGGTATCGCCGCGATCAGTTTGGCGGTGGCACTTGTCCGGAGCTTATCGGCGCGGGCTTTGCTCATGGCGAACGAAGAAGCGATGATTGAGGCTATCTCTTGCCATATTTCTTCAGAAAAAAGAGTGTTTCCTTGCATTTTATCCTCCCGAAGCATCCTAGCACGAAAATTCCGAGGGAGGAAGTAGTCTTTAGACAATCGTCTACATCGAGAAGAGCCTTACGCCGGACCTTGTAGATGATTGTCTACAGTTTTCCTCCGAATTAGCGCTTGTGTTTCTTCCTATAGGGGCTAATATATGAGCCGCGATGCGGAAGGGACCATGCCGTACGGTTCCAACCCTCGCGGCTAGGCTTATTTAAAAAAAGCTGCTCGCTGAGGCGGAGGTAAAAATCAAAGGGCTGGCCCGAGGGCCAGCCCCCATTTTTCTGGACTCGCTTCCGCAGAGGCACAGGGCTAGTCTTCGGATGGAGTATTGCCAATTCCTGAATATCCGTTTAGCATACTCAATCGTAAAGCACGCTACTCTAGGTTGGCAGCATGGAACGTTACAGCGACCCCGATAAGCCATTGAAGTACTCGTACAAAAGCATCAATCATTCGCTAATCAACGCCTTCTACTCGCGTTATTGGCTTCCTCATGCATTCAAGCTGATACCCGAAAAGATGTCCGCCAACCTCGTCAGCATAATCGGCTCGATGGGCGCGTGGGCAGCCTTCCTCCTCCTGTCCGGAGTCGTCGCAGGCCCGATGTGCTCGCTGGGCAGGCGATCGCCTTGGCTCTTCGGGCTCGCGGCGCTCTTCATCTTCTTCTACCACACTATGGACAATCTCGATGGAATGCAGGCCAGGAAGACCGGCTCAACCGGGCCGCTCGGCGAGTTCGTCGATCATTGGTTCGATTCGTTCAATTCCTTTCTCGTCCCCCTGGGGATCGGTCTCGCCTTTCCCGTCATCCCGCCGCTGTTCATCGCCGTCTCGACCCTCCTTTGCTGCATGGCCGATTGGCTAAGCGCCCGCTCGGTTCGTAATTCCGGCGTCCTCAAGTTCGGCCCGGTATCGAGCGAGGAGGCCCTGCTCTTCACCTATGTCTTCTGCCTCGCGGTCTGGGCCTTCGGCTATGATTTCTGGGCCGCTCCCGGCCCCTTCGGCCTTCCCCGCGTGCTCTTCGCCTATAGCGCGGCTCCGATCGCCTTCTTGGCCTGCATCGCGACGACGTTCAAGCTTTCGGACAGGCCCGACCTACCCGCCACGGTGCTGTCATGCATCATCCCGATCTTCGCTTGGACCGTCCTCGCCATTAGGAGCTCGGTCCGATACGCTCTCCTCGCCGGATGCCTGCTCATGGGCTTCAGCGCCGCGAGGTTCGCCGGCGATGTTCTGCGAGATCGCCTGGTCGGCCTCGAATATCGCGGCTTCTACGTCGATCTGATCGCCATGGATCTCCTGCTTCTGGCCTGCGTGACCACGCCCGGACTCCCCTCCTGGGCCATCCCTGCCTCGGTCGCGATCGCCTTTATATGGACTTTTTGCGCCCTCGGCATCCAGTTCTCGAAGACCGTCTCCAGAGTCCGCGAAACCTTGGGTCAGGGGCTTTTCGGGCCCGCCCGCGAAGCGGCCATCGAGATAGAAGGCGGAGAGGCTTTATAGCGGCCTGGGAGCGAGATGCGCAGGGTATTTTGCTCCCTATGGCGGCCGGAGGGCGTTGCGGCCCATGCTCGTACTCTGATACCGTCATAACCGATGACTACGAGGGAAAAGGCCGAGCGCGGCAAGCGAGCGGCCGAGGCATGCCTCGCTCTGGATTCGGGAGCCAAAGATCGGGCGCTCGCGGCGATCGCCGAGGCTATCGGCTCCGGATCGGCCGGGATAATCGCCGCCAACTCGGCCGATCTCGCCGCCGCCGAAGCCGCCGGCCTGGCGGGGCCCCTGCTCAAGAGGCTTCGCTTCGACGAGGCCAAGATAGCGGATTCCATCGCGGGGATCGGGGCGCTCCGGCGCCTGCCGGATCCAGCGGGGCGAGTGCTCTCCGCGCGCCGGCTCGATGATGGGCTGGTGCTCAGGCAGGTGAGCTGCCCGATCGGCCTCATCGCGATGATCTTCGAATCGAGGCCGGATGCCCTCGTTCAGATGGCTTGCCTCGCCGCCAAGAGCGGCAACGCCCTCATTCTCAAGGGCGGGAGCGAGGCCGCACGGACGAATGCCACATTATTCGGCCTCATCGCGCCTGCCGGAGTCCGGGCCGGCATGCCCGCGGACTGGCTGGCCGCGCTGACGACGAGAGAGGACGTCGCCGAGCTCCTTTCCCTGGACGAGTACGTCGATCTCGTCGTGCCGAGGGGAACGAAGGAATTCGTGGCGCGCGTCAAGGCCGAGAGCCGCATTCCGGTGCTCGGCCACTCCGACGGAGTCTGCCACGTCTACCTCCATGAAGATGCCGATCCCGACATGGCGGCGGCGATCGTCGTGGACAGTAAAGCCCAATACCCCGCCGCCTGCAACGCGGCCGAGGTCCTTCTCGTCCATGAGGCCTTCGCCGCCGCTTCCCTGGCCGCAGTGGCGGCGGCGCTCGAGGCCGCATCGGTCCGCCTCGAGCTTTGTCCGAGAAGCGCCTCCATCCTAGGCCGCGCCCCGACCAAGACCGACGGGGATTGGTCGGTCGAGTACCTCGATCTGCGAATGGCCGTCAAGGTCGTCGATTCGCTCGAGGAAGCCATCTCGCATATCAACCGATACGGCAGCCGGCATACAGACGCCATCGTCGCGGAATCGCGCGCCGCGGCGGACGCGTTCATGGAAGGGGTCGACTCCTCTTCGGTGTACTGGAACGCGAGCACCCGCTTCGCCGACGGCTATCGCTATGGTCTCGGCGCCGAGGTGGGCATATCCACGGGCAAGCTCCATGCGCGGGGCCCGGTCGGCCTCGAGGGACTTTGCACCTACAAATGGAAGCTGGAGGGCAGCGGTCAGGTCGTCGCCGATTATGCGTCGGGCGCCCGATCCTTCCTGCACCAGGAGTTGGGCGATGGAGAATGAGGAAGCCGCGGCCGAGGCGCGCGCATCGCTCTCGCTCGCCAATCGCATCGTGATTAAGATAGGTACCAGCACGCTGATGCGCCGCGACGAGGGCGGGATCGATGTCGAGTACCTGTATCGAGCCTCCGACCAGATAGCCGAGCTGTCCCGAGCAGGCAGGCAGCCCATAGTGGTGACTTCGGGCGCGATCGGCATGGGCGCGCGCGAGCTGGGCATCGCCAAGCGGGTTACCGAGCTGAGGATGCGCCAGGCATGCGCGGCGATCGGCCAGATCGCCCTCATGGACGAGTATCGCCGCGCCTTCGGCGTCTTCGGTCTCACTCCGGCCCAGCTCCTCGTCACGCGGGATTCCTGGGACAACCGCTCGGCCTATCTGAACCTGCGGGCTTCGGTCGAGACCCTCCTCGAGGAGGGGGCCGTGCCCGTATTCAACGAGAACGACGTCGTGTCGACCGCGGAGATCGGCAACGCATTCGGCGACAACGACCAGCTCTCGGCCTACATCGCGAGCAAGGTGGACGCCGAAGTCCTCCTCATCCTATCGGACGTGGACGCTCTCTACGACGGGGATCCTCGCGTCGATTCGGCGGCCCGGCCGATATCCTTCGTCCGCGAGCTTTCGCCCGAGATCATCGCCGCGGCGGGGGGCGCCGGAACGGAGTTCTCTACCGGGGGCATGGCCACGAAGCTCAAGGCGGTCGTCATCGCCCGCGACGCGGGCTGTAAAGTCGTCATAGCGGCCGGTCGCGAGGAGAGGATCATATCGCGCATCCTCGCCGGGGAGAGCGTAGGTACGCTCTTCGACGCCGCCCACGGGCTCAAAAATAGGCAGAGGTGGATCAAGAACTCGAGGCCCCAAGGTTCCATCTCGGTCGACGAGGGCGCGCTGGCCGCGGTCCGAGGGAGGAAATCCTTGCTTCCGCGCGGAGTGACGGCCGTCGAAGGGCTCTTCGCCCGCGGCGACGTCGTCCTCGTCGAGGGGCCCGCGCGAAGAGGCGGGGCGGCCAAGATCGTCACGAGCCTCTCCTCCGACGAGCTCGAGCGGGTCATCGGTCGGAAGTCCGACGAGATAGAGTCCATCCTGGGCTCGGGCGCGGCCAAGATCGTCGCGCGGCCCGAGGAAACGGTCTTCCTGGAAGATTAGGCCCATGGACGCGCTAGGGGATTATGAAAGTGCGGCCCTCGCGAACGAAGACCGAGTTGTCGAGATAGAGCCTGAGAGCCTCGTAGAGGACCTTGCGCTCGATGTCCTTCCCGAGGCGGATGAACTCGGAGACCGAACGCGTATCGGCGACGCGCAGGACGTCCTGGGCGATGATGGGCCCCTCGTCCAGGACCTCACTCACGAAGTGGGCGGTTGCGCCGATTATCTTGACGCCCTTGGCCCATGCCTGATGATAGGGCTTGGCTCCTTGGAACGCAGGCAGGAAGCCGTGGTGGATATTGATGGCCTTGCGCTCCCACCTTGCGGCGAACTCGCCCGAAAGGACCTGCATGTAGCGGGCGAGCACCACGAGGTCGATCTCGTAGTCTCGCAGGATGGTCTCCAGGTCCGCCTCGTAGGCGGCCTTGCCCTTCTCGGGATCTACCTTGAAGAAGGGGATGTGGAACTGGGTGGCGACGGAGGCGAGGTCGGGATGGTTGGAGACTACCACAGGTATGTCGCAATCGAGCTCGCCGTCCTGGTGCTTCAAGAGGAGCTCGTAGAGGCAGTGGCTCGTCTTGCTGACTAGAATGGCCACACGCCGCCTGCGCTCGCGGTCGAGCAGGCTCCACTCCATTCTGAAGCGCTCGGCCAGGCCGGCGAAGGAGGTCCTGAAGCCGGCGGAGTCGAAATCGCCGGTCGTCTCGAACTGAGTCTTCATGAAGAATGCCTCGATGTCCACGGCCGTGTACTGGCTGAGGTGGAGGACATTGCCGCCCGATTCGGCTATCGTCCTCGTAACGGCCGCGATGAGGCCGCTTTTGTCGGGGCAGGCGACTTTCAGGATGTATTGATTCGGCATGGCCCGCAGAGTCTAGCGGCACCGCGAAAAATATGAAAGTGCCGACTTCCCCTTCTCCTTGCCTTCGCGCTCCGCGCTCCGATATGCTTTGCGCATGAAGCGAACTGTCTGGTTCACCGTCGCCTCCTGCATCGGCTGCGCGCTCTCCCTGGCGATCGCCTCGGGCGGCCGGCCCGGCACCTTCGTCGCGAGCGCCGATCCCTTCACCCTATCCCTCGCCCTCGCGGCGGGGCTCGCGGCAGTCTGCTTCGCCTTCGGCCTCTCCACCGGCGATTATTCCTGGGTGGACAGGCTCTGGTCCGTCGTTCCCGTCCTCTTCGCCTGGCTTTATGCGGCTAGAGGGGGCTTCGGCCTCCGAGTCTCGACCGCCGCCGGCATAATCACGCTCTGGGGAGCCCGCCTGACGGGCAATTTCGCCCGGAAGGGCGGGTACTCCGGGAGCGAGGACTACCGCTGGTCGGCGCTCAGGGGGCGCGTATCCTCTCCCCTGCTCTGGCAGGTCTTCAATGCCGCGTTCATCTGCTCGGCGCAACTGGGCGTAATAGCCTTGTTCTCGGCGCCGATCGGGTTCCTCGCAGCCCGGGGCGGCGACTTCTCGGCGGCCTTCGTCGTCTTGGCGGGTCTGGCTATGCTCTTCCTCGCCTACGAGACGGAGGCCGACCGCGAGCAATGGGAGTTCCAACTCAGGAAGGCCGCCCGCCTCGCCGCTCGAGCCGCCGGCGCCCAAGAAAGCGACGACGGCGAGGCCGAAGCCGGATTCCGCTCGAGCGGGTTATTTCGCTTTTCCCGTCATCCCGCCTATTTCGGGGAAATCGGGTTCTGGTGCTGTCTCTACCTGATCGGCGCCTCGGGCTCGGGCTCCCTGCTCAACTGGAGCGCCTCGGGCCCGGTCGCGCTCACCGCCATCTTCGCGGGATCGACTCGCTTCACCGAGTCGCTTTCGGTGGGGAAATATCCGGCCTATGCCGAGTACCAGGCCTCGACCTCGGCCCTAATCCCATGGTTCCCGAAGCGGAGGCGCGCCGGGGCGGGTGGGGGCGCTCGATGATCTCACTGCGAGAATCGCGCGTCCAAGGTCTCCAGGACCGAGATCGCGTTCTTGTCGGTCTCGGTCCTCAGTCGGCGCTCGACGAGGGCGGCCATGAAGGAGGCCGGGTATCCCTCGAGCAGGGCCTCGGCGAAGTCCTGCAACTGGGCGTCGCGGGAGGCGTCGAGGAGCAGCGAGGCCGAGGTCTCGTCCGGCGATTCGGCCACGGCGGAGAGGGCCCGGCGCTTCAGGGAGAGACTGGTGGTCTTGCCCGCGATGAGGTCGCCCGCGAGGGAGGCAGGCTTGTCCGATCCCATGTCCGCCAGGGCTTCCAGGACGCGGGCCTTGAGCTCCGGATCGTCGGACTGGGAATACGAGGCCACTAAGGCGTCTATAGCCGCCTTGTCGGGGGCGGCGATGTCCCTGAGGGCGGCGACCGCCTGCTTCCTGAGGTCGAGGTCGGCGTCGCGGGACGCGATCCGAGCGAGCGCGGTTAGAGCTTGTCCATTGCCCGCGCCCACACGGCCTAGGGCCCATACGGCATAGTACCGGAGAGCGGCGTATTTCTCGCCTCGCATCTGCGACGTCGTGACCAAGGTCTGCCATAGGTTGAGCTGGGGGCTGTCGTAGGCGATTGCGCCGACGGCCCGGACCGCGTCGACGCGGACCGTGATGGCCTCGCTCTCGTTGGTGATCAGTTTCTGCATCTCGTCGACGACGCGGGGGTTGGACGCGCTGTGGATCTTGTAGAAGGCCCATGCGACGTTCTCCCTGACCTCGGGCTGAGGCTTCTGGAGGAGGGTGAGGAGGGCGGGAATGCCGGCGGGGTCGGCGAGGATGGCGAGGAGTCCCGTCCCCGCGACGAGGAAGGCTTCGTCCTGGCTCGCGAGGAGGTTCCTCGTAAGGGTCCCCGTGACGAGGGCTTGATTCGCGGGATAGAGCTTCTGGAGGGCCGTGGCCGAGGCGGCCCTGACGCCCGCGTCCTTGTCCGCGAGGTCGTCGACGACGAGGCCGATGGCCTGAGAGCCCGCCGGCGAGTCGCCCAGCGAATTTACGGCGGCTATCTCGAGCCCGGGGTCGAGGTCCTTCTCGCGGAGCAATTTCATGAGGGCGGGCGCGATGGCGTCGCTCTTCTGCTTCCCCAGGGCGTATACCGCCTGGGTACGCACGGACGGGTCCCGGTCAGAGCCGAGGATGGCCAGCAGGGCGTCCACCGAGGCCGGCGCGGCCGAGGCGCCTATGCCTGCCGTCGCGGCCTTGCGCACCTGGGGGTCCTCCGAGGCGGAAAGGTCCTTGAACGCTGCCTGGACGCGCGCATCGGCGTTGCCTTTCTGCGCGATGCCGGCGAGAGCCTGGGCGATCGACGCGAAGAAGTCCTTGGGGAGGGCGGCGCGGTTCGCGGGCTTGAGCAGATCGAGTATCGCGTCGAGACCGTCGGCTCCGCCTATCGCCCCGAGGGCCTGCAGGGCGGCCTTGCGGACCTCCGGCGATCGGCCGGACTTGACGAGCTTCGACAGCGAGGGCACCACCGGCTTGTAGCCTATGACGCCGAGGGCTCCGATGGCCTCGACCTGGAAGTCCGAATCCTCGGCCAGGCCGGCGAGGTAGGGAGCGGCCTTTATCGAGCCCATGCGGCCGAGGGCCTTGATGGCCGTCCTCGCCCTGGCCGGATCGGATTTCTGCTCCTTCATCAGCGTGTTGAGCATCATGGTGGAAAGCGTCGCACGTTCATCGGCGGGTATGTCTTCGGGAATCGGATAGCCCTTCTCTATCATGCCGAAGAGCTCATCGCGGTTCGCGATGAAGTCGCCTTCGCTCTTGGCGCCTTCCGTCTTGTAGTCCGTGGCTATCGCGCCGATGATTCCGTCGAGCTTGCCCATGGCCTCCTTGTAGGCCGAAGGCGTCAGATAGAGCGTATCGCCCATCGCGGCCCTCTGGGAGATGGCGTCGTCGAGGGAGGCCGAGAAATCGATCGCGATGAGCTCGTTGATGGCGCCCGGCGTCGTATTGACCGCGGCCTGGACGGCGCGGAGCTTCTCGAGAGGTATGAATCGCCACTGCGCGACTATGAAGTCGAGGATTTCCTGGGCCGTAAGCTGACCGTTCTTGACTCTCGATTCAGGTATGACTTCGTTGAGCTCGGAACTCTGGTCGAGCTTGCCGTTGCCATTGAGATCGATGTAACCGGAGGCTATCTCGGGAAAGATCTTCTCCAGCTGCTGGTTGAGGGGCGAATTGACGGGCGGCAGGCCCTGCGCGACCAGGCCGGGCGCCAGGGTGGTCGTCAACGCGACCGTCGCCAGCGCGACCGCGCAGGCTCGGCTCGGGGAGGCGCCGCGCCTCATGGCGATACCTTGGCCTTCGCCCGGGCTTGACCCGCGAGGGCCTCGGGATAGGCCGGGCTGAGGGCGAGGGCTTTCCCGTAGGCGTCGAGGGCGCGCTTCCATTCGCCGTTGGCTTCGCACGCGTTGCCTAGGCGATACCACCAGCGGGGCATGGTCGGTTCCTTGAGGACGGCGGTCGAGTAGGCGATGTCGGCGTGGGAATACTTCTTGAGCCTGAGATAGGCCTCGCCCATGAAGAAGAACGCGGTCGGCCCGCGGTCCCCCGAGTCCCCCGATACCTCGATGTATTTTTGCAGGTACTTCAGGCAATCGTCCATCTGCCCGAGAAAGTAATAGGACTCGCCCATCACTTCGGAGATGCGGCCGTCGAAGGCGACCTTCAGCCCGGCCTGCCCGGAGGCGATGACGTCGGCGTGCCTGTTGAGTCGAAAGAGGCTCCAGCACTTGACGACATAGGCCTCGACGCGCTTCGGATCCGCCGCCAGCTCCTGATCGCAGACCGAGACGGCCTGGGAGTATTTCGCCTGCGCGTCGGCCTGATTGCCAGCCGTCTCGAGATCCCTCCCCTGGCGGTACAGGAGGAGGGCGTCGAGCTTGGGCTGTATCGAGCCCTGGGAGCCCGATTCGGAGCCTTGGGCCGCCGGCGCCGCCTCGACGGCGGGAGTCGGGACCTTGGGGGGCGACTGGGGCGCGGTCTGGGCTACCGCGGCCTGGGTCGCGGCAGCGAAAGCGAGGGCGATGCAGAAGACGGAATGTGGGCGGCGCATGGGCTTATAGTGCCCGGAAACCGCGAAAGGGGCAAGTGAGAAGGCGCGACCGGGAGGCGCCCTTGTCTCGCGGGTGGCCGCGAGGTACCTTATATGGGCGGCGGATCGTTGGCCGACAGAACAAGCCTTCGGGAGGGAGCATGCTCGATTTCCTGCAAAAGGGCGGGATCGTCCTCTGGATACTCGTGGCGATATCGGCCTTCGTCATCGCCCTCATCATTGAACGGCTCCTCTACTTCAAGCGCATCGCGGTCGACGAGAAGAAGCTCTACGACCGGATCAAGGTCGCGGTCGAGAAAGGCCACATCGACGAGGCTCTGGCTATATGCGATCAGAATCTCTCGCCCTTCGCCGCCCTCATGCGCACGGGGATCGAGAACCGCGACTACCCGCGCACCATCCAGAAGGAGATGCTCGAGGACTCGGCCGCGCAGGAGGCGCCCCGCCTCGAGAAGAACATCGTGGCCATCGGCACGATCGCCAACATAGCGCCGCTCATAGGGCTTCTGGGCACGGTGACGGGCACGATGAAGTCCCTGGGCGTCCTCGGCCGCTTCGGCGCCGTCAGCGATCCCTCGATCCTGGCCGGCGGTCTCTCCGAGGCCCTCATCAACACGGTGTCGGGCATCATCGTGGCCGTGGTGGCCTTCATCTTCCACAACTATCTCGCCTCCAAAGCGAACGACTACATGCTCAAGCTCGAAGGCCAGGTCAACGGCCTCATCCTGATGATCAACAAGAACCGGCCCGCTTGGACGGGGGAAGAGCGGCGCGCGGTCCCCGAGCGGGGGGCCAGGCCATGATCAGGCGGCAGCGGCTCCAGCCCGTGACGAGCATCAACCTGATCCCGCTCATCGACGTGCTCCTCCTCATCATCATCTTCTTCATGGTGACGACAACCTTCAAGCTCGCGCCCGGGATCTCCCTGGAGCTCCCCTCCTCGAGCACGGCTCACAACGTGCAGAGCTCCGTCCTCAGGGTCGTCGCCGTGTCGGAGAGCGAGATCTACGTCGACAAGACGCGGACGGATCTCTCGGGCCTCCCTGCCCTCATCCAGAAGAGGATGGGCTCGGGGGACACGGCCGGACTCAAGGCGACAGTCGAGGGCGATCGCAGCGCCTCCTATCAACTCATGGTCTCGATTCTCGACGCGCTCCGCCGCGGGGGCATCGATTCGGTCGGCCTCCGGACGAGGGTGGAACAGGGAGCCCCATGATCACGAGCTGGATGAGGGCGCAGGACCGCAGGCGCGGACTGGTCGCCGCCGCCTCGACCGCCTGCCTCTACGCGCTCGCCTTCGTCGGGGCCTGGCTCATCGGAAGCCTTGCGCCCGCAAGCCTCGCGACGGTGCCTGGCACGGTCATCGTCGATCTCGGCGGCACCGAGGGGCCCCCCGGAGAGACGCCCCAAGGCCTCGAGACCGCACCCCTGCGGCCGACCGAGGAGCCGACGGGAGCCGCGCCGATTCCGGCGGCCTCCGCCTCTCCGGTCGCTCCTTCCCCCGAGGCGACCCCGGCGCCGGCAAATAGCGCCCCCGGGGCCGCGATTATCTCGGCGCCGGCAAAGGCGGCTCCTGCGGCGCCGAAGACCGCGGCGCCGTCGGCCAAGTCCATCCCATCGAAGAGCGCCGCGGCGGCACAGGCCGAATCGTCTGCCGCTCTGGCGGCGCAGGAGCGCGCCGCCCAGGAAGACGCGGCCCTTCGCGCGGCCGCGGCTTCGGCGGCGGCCCCCCCGGGCCCGCCCAAGACCCGCACCTTCGGCTCGAGCTCGTCGGCTGCGCCGGTCTCTTCGGGAGCTGCTGGCTCGGAGCCCGGCGTCGCCGGCGGCACCGGCAGCGTCACCTTCCGCGGATCGGAGATGGGGAGCGCGCTCGCGACGACCTTCGGCGCTTCCTCGGGGCAAGTCGGGCGCAATATCTATGTACCTATATACCTGTATATGCCGCTTCCGTCGAAAGTCGGCGCATCGATCTATCTCAATATTCAGGCGAAGGAAACCTTCCGCTCGTATTACGGGGAATCGGGCTCCGATTGGATCCTCAAGGCTCAGGTTCCCCTGGCCCAGCGCGGAGATTTTTGGACCATGCTCGAGGCGGCCGGCTACGACGCGTCGACGGCCGACTTCAGGACCGAGCGGAAGCTGTCGCCCGTCGTCCTCGAGTTCGCGGTAGGCCCCCTGACCAAGGGAAAAGCGGAACTGGTCGAAGTGCGCCTCGCGTCCTCCTCCGGCTCGAGCGAAGTGGATCAGGCCGTCATCTACGGCTTCAGCCAGGCTTCCTTCTTCAACAAGACGGGCAACGCGGTCGCCGGTAAGTTCGTGTACAGCTTCTAGCGCGGATCGGATGCCAGCACTTCCTCGCCGTGCTCGAGCATATCCCGCATGGCCTCCACGGCTGTGGTCTCGGCGCCTTCCGCGATCGCTTCGCTGAGGCGGCGGTGGTAGGCCAGGACGGGCGAAGGCCCTGGAGGGAGTCCGCGCCCGAGGGCGGCGTAGAAGCGCCGGCTCAGGCTGAGGTAGAGCGGCCGGACGCTGTTGATCAGCAGGGGATAGACGAGGCTTCCCGAAGCCTCGGCGACGATCAGGTGGAATTCGAAATCTAGTCCGCAGGTCTCATCGAGACCGGCCGTCGTGTCGCGCGGGCCGGCGTAGGTCGAAGCCTCGCGATTCACAAGATCGCGCATCGCGTCCAGGAAGCCGCCCCCGCGGCGCGCCGCGGCCCGTCGCGCGGTCTCGGTCTCTACGAGCAGCCTGAAGGCGAGCACGTCTGCGAGGGCGTCCGGCGGGAATTCGCCGCCGTTCCTGAGGACTATCGTCTCGAGTATGGCGAGGGTGCCGCGGCGATAGAAGTCGTTCACGACGGCCCCTTTCCGCGGCTCCACGCGGACGAAGCCCTTCGACGCGAGCTCGACCATGGCCTCGTGCACCACGGGCCTCGACGCGCCGAGTCTCTCGGCCAGCTCGCGCTCGGCGGGGATGGAAGATCCTATCGGCATCCGGCCCGAGATGATCAGCCGCTCGAGCTCCTGGACGCAGGCGGCCTTGAGGGACCTGACGTCGACCCTGCCGATGCCCTCCAGCATCAAAACTCCCGGACAGGCGCGAGCGCGGGGGCCGGCCAAACGCGGCCCGGGATGGGCGGCATCGGGTTGTAGACTTCCTCGATCTCGAGCGCCCCGAGGCGCGCCGCGCGCCGCGGAGCGCGGTAGGTTCCCAGGGACAGGAGGCTCTCCATCGACATGTTGAAGCTGAATACGGAGGCCTTCGCGCCATCGGGCGCCCGGCCCAGGTCCCGGCGGTAGGGACCGGGAGTGAAGACGAGGCGGCCGCTCCCGGCGCTCCTGGCCTGGGCGACTGGCACGATGCGCGGCTCGCCGCCCGCCTCGATCCACGAGAGGAAGCTGAGCGAGGAGAGGCCGTCGACGAGGCTCCTCGCGTAGGGCGATAGCGCGCCGGAATCGGAGCGCAGCGCGCGCGATCCGCTCCGCGCTATTGTCGCGATCTTCGACGCGGCGATCGCGGCCATGGGCAGGGGATCGGGGCCCTCGATCCATTCCAAGTCCAGGTAGTGGACGGTATTCACGCCGAAGTACGAGTTGTAGCGGAACATGGGCTTCGCGTTGAAGGCCTCGTACTCCGGGCCCTGCCGGGCCGAGCGCGTCCAGCGCGCGGCTCCTCTCCAGATCCTGCGGTCCAAGGTCATCGCGATGAAGCCGACCGACGGCCTCGAGCGCATATTGTCCTTGGACCGGCCGCGAGTGAACTCGCCGATCACCAGCTCTCTGGGTCCCGAGGCCATCAGCGAGGACAGCAGGGCCTGGTGGGGCCTTCCCGCCTCGTCGGCCACCGAGACTATGGCCATCTTCTCCGTCGGCGACAGCGCCGTTATGTCTTCGTCCCTCAGATTGTCGCGTCGCGCCATAGAGGCTCCTTTCTCATTCGATTCGGGTCGATCCAGTCCAGGTCACGATCCCTTCGCGGCCGAGACCCCGCTCGGCCGCGACGAGGAGGCGCGCCATGTCTTCGCTTCTCATGAGGGGAGCGCCCGTGTACTTCCATTCGATGCCCAGCCTGGCGTATTTGTCGGCGCAGAGATTGTTGAAGGCGCAGAGCTCCCAGCGCTCGAGGCGGGGAATCTCCATCCTGGCGAGGAGACGGCCGATCGCCTCGACGCCCTCATCACGGTCCGTAGCGCCGGGAATTATCGGCGAGCGTATCCAAATCGCCCCGGGACCCGCGCCTTCGGCCATGAGGGCGGCGGTACGGCGCAGGTTCTCCACGATCGGATCGACACAGGCGCCTGTGTATTCGACATGCCTCTCGCCGTCGAGCTCCTTCAAGTCCCAGAGCACGAGATCCACGTAAGGGTACAATTCGGCCAAGGACTCCCAGGCCGCGAAGCCGCAAGTATCGAGGGCGGTATGGACGCCCGCCTCCTTGGCGGCCCGCAGGACTTTGCGCGCGAAGGCGCTCTGAGAGCTCGCCTCTCCTCCGGACAGCGTGACCCCGCCGCGGTCCGAGCGGTCGAAGTAGGAACGGTCCTTCAGGAGCTCTCGGACGAGCTCGGAAGAGCGCATCTCCTCGCCGAGGCGCTCCAGCGCCCCTCCTGGACAGGCTTTCGTGCAGGCGAGGCCACAGGGGCCTCGGCCGGCGCCGGCGCGGCTCGAGCGAGCGCCGAGGCAAGCCGTCCTGTCTATGGCGAGGGCGCCCGATGCGGTTCTCGCGAGGGCCCCTGCGGGACAGGCCGCGACGCAGGCGCCGCAGCCGTCGCGCGCGACCCCGGCGATGCATCGCGTCCCCTGCCACTGGATCTCCGCGTAGGGCCTGATGCCCTCCGGGTTGTGGCACCATGCGCAGGAGAGGGGGCAGCCCTTGAGGAAGGCCGTGCTGCGTAGGCCCGGGCCGTCCTCGGTCGACATGCGCTGGACCTGGAGGACGAGTCCGATAGGATCGGAGGCCTCGCCGGGCGGGTCCGGGAGACTAGAAGCGTCCGTGCGAGACACGCTGTATGACCTCGTCCTGGAGCTCGCGGCCCACAGTCGTGAAATAGGCGTTGTAGCCCGTGATGCGCACGAGGAGGTGGCGGTATTCCTGGGGCCTCGCCTGAGCGTCGCGGAGCATCTCGGGATCGAGCATGTTGATCTGCAGGGCGGTGCCCCCGTTCTCGGCGTATCCTCGGAGGAAGGACTTGAATTTCCGCCGGTGCTCGGCGTCACGCAGCATCGAGGGATTGAAGGTCATCGTGTGGCTGGCGCCATTAGGCAGATAGTTCATGTAGCCCTTCCAATCGCCCTCTTCGGAGCCCGGGGCGCGGCCGCCCAGGGCATTCCCGACGGAGTTGGAATTGGAGGTCGGTCCGTTGATGTCGGCGCCGTTGGAAGGGCAGATCGCGTTGGACAGGAACTGCCCCTTCCTGCGGCCGTCGGCGCTGGCCGCCATGATGAAGCCGTCGCCCGCCCAGTAGTTCCACGAGAGCATACCGGGTCTGAATCGGCGGCCGGTGCATTTCGTCCTCTGCTTCCAGACCTCGCCGCACCAGAGCTCCATGACCGCCCTCGCGAGCGCGTCGGCCTCCTCGTCGTCCCGCCCGTACTTCGGCGCCTTGTTGATGGCCATGGCCCTCAGCGCCTCGCGGCCCTCCCAATTCGCGGCCAGGGCGTCGATGAGCTCGTCCATCGAGCACGCATGCTCGTCGTAGACCAGGTACTTTATGGCGAGGAGGGAATCGACCGTGGTGGCGTAGGTCACGGCCTCGAGAGTAACGAAGTTGATCTCGGGCCCCCCTCGGGTGATGTCCAATCCCTTCTCCAGGCAGCCCTTTACGAGGCACGATAGATAGGGCGTCGGGAAGAAGCGGCTGCGTATGGACTCGCTCCTCTCGTAGAGCTCCGCGGTCTTGCGGACGATGCCGCGCGTCTGCTCGGCGTAGGCCTCCCAAAATTCAACCCAGGCCCCGAACCGCCTCGAGTCGCCGGTATCGGGGCCGTCGCGCCGGGGCTTCTCGGTCCTGCCCGTTATCGGATCGGCGAAGGCGAGGAGGTCTCTGCCCCCGGTCATGGCGAGCTCCACCGCCTTGAGGAGGTTGAGGTTGCAGTCTACGGTGCCCGAGCGATCGTTGCCGACCATCGTATTCTCGAGGCAGCCGACGGAGGCGTAATCGCGGACGTTGTCCGCCCGCACGAGGCCGCCGACACCGCCGAGGCGCGATTCGCGCATCATGCCCGCGACGGCGCGCTCGTCGAAATTAAGGAGGAAGGGCGCGCCCTGGCTCGACTCGATCATCGCGACCACCTTGTCCAGGACGGAATCCGGCGTGCCGCGGTGGAGACGTATATTGGGCTTGGGCTCGAGAATGGGGGACATCTCGTCGATGACCTCGAGGAACAGCGTCGTGAGCTCGTTGCTCGCGTCCCCGCCGTCGGCTAGGGTGCCGCCGAGCGTCAGGAGCTGGCCGAATCCCGCCGTGATGCCGTTGTTGCCGGTGCGCACCTGGGCGTCGTAGGCCGTATTGCAGTGGAACCAGAAACAGCCGAGAAGTTCCTTCGCCTCCTCCCGGCTCATCCCCCTCTCCTTAGAGGAAAGCCAATAGGGAAGGAGGTACTGGTCGACTCGGCCGAAAGAGACCCCGGGACCGGGATAGTTCTCGTCGGCCATCACGAGCATATGGTTCATCCACAGGGCCTGGAGCGCCTCGCGGAAATCGCGAGCGGGGAACCAAGGCACGCGCCTCAGCGTGGAGGCCATGAGCTCGAGCTCGGCCCGACGACCGGAATCGCCTTCCTCCGCCGCGAGATCGGAGCAGAGCGCGGCATAGCCCTCCGCCAGCTCGCGCGGCATCTCGGCGGCGGTCATCATGGCGCGGATCTGAGCGCCCCTCTCGCCGCGGCGCTCGGGCGGGCCCAAGCTCGCGTAGCGCGCCTGGATCGCCTCGCTGATGCCTTTCCAGCCTATCTTGAGGGCGCGCTCGTGTCCGGGAATTATGTGCCCGCTTGTAGCTCCCGCGTTTCCGTAGCCATGGTTGTGGAAATCGACGACGGCTCGCCTCGCCCCCCTTGGGCCGTGGACCAGGCGCTCGAACACCCTGGCTTCCTTCTCGGCGAGACAGAGGGAAGTCTGGATATTGAAGCGCGCCCCCGCGAGAAGGTCGCCGGGCAATATCTCCTTGGGCAGGTATTCGGTCACGACTTCCTTGACGAACCAGGCGCGGCGCTCGGGCAGGCTGAGCTCCCAGAAATCGGGCCGGAGCACGATAGGGCGGGCTGCCAGGCGAAAGGATCCGCCCATGGCTTGGAGCAGGGTATAGACTTCGGGGACTATATAGAAGGTAAGTTCGGAAAACTGCCTATCCCAACTCGTACCTGTCGTCCAGGACGTATATTCATTGGTCCATCGCCGGTCCGCGCCCTTGAAGTAGTAGGAACGCAGCCATTCTACACGAGGACTTAATCCGAAAGGAGTCTTCAGCGCCGCCATGTGTCCTCCTTTGGTCTGGTAAAACCACCAGCCATCAGTATGGGCCTGATTCTCATGGCGTCAAGCTAAATGCCTCCGGCTATCATTTCGCGCCGCTCTCAAGTAAATTATAGGCAGCGATGGTAAGCACAAGCTCGGAATTCCGCTCGGGAGAGGAGATACGCTACGATCTCCGAAGCCCCGGCAGGTGGATAGTCTCGCATCTTTTACGCTATCCCTGGATCCCCGCCCTGGCGGCCCTTTTCTCGGCCGCGAACAATTTCGGCTACTCGGGGCTTCAGGTGCTCGTCGGCAAGGGTTTCGACGTATTGGCGAAGCCGGGCTGGACTGTCGCCCAGCTGGCCGCCGTCGCGATCCTCATCGCCGGAGCGGCCGCCCTCCAAGGCGTCGCGGGGATCGGCCGCAATGTGTCCTTCGAGCTCCTCGCCCAGCGGATCGAGCGCGACTCGAGGGCCGAGCTGTACTCCGGCCTCCTGGGCAAGAGCCAGACATTCCACTCCCGACAGCGCGTCGGCGACATAATGGCCCGCGCGACGAACGATGTCCATTTTCTCAATCTGATGTTCTCACCGGGGCTTTCGCTGATTATGGACTCCTGCCTGACGGCGATCGTGCCCCTCGTCATGGTAGCCTTCATCGATCCGAGGCTTCTTCTCGTCCCCTGCTCCTTCATCGGACTCCTGGCGCTCACGGTCTGGGAATACAATCGCCGCCTCAACCCGGCTACGGACTCGCAGAGGCGCAAATTCGGCGAGCTCAACGCTTCCTTGGCCGACGCCCTGGAGGGGATAGAGACGGTCAAGGCCAATCTGGGCGAGGCCCGGGAGATCGGTCGCTTCGTCGAGGGGGCCGGCGCCCTGCGCGATCTTTACATCCGCATCGCCAAGATACAGGCCAAGTACTGGCCCCTCCTCGTTTTCGCTGTATGCTGGGGCCTGGGCTTCCTCCACGCCCTCCTCCTTTGGAGGGCCGGAGAGATCAGCCTCGGCCAGGTGGTCAGCTACATGCTCCTCTACAACGGCCTCCGCTTCGCGACCTTCATTTCGCTCTGGTCCTTCAACCTCTTCCAGATGGGCCTCTCGAGCGCGGGCCGCGTCCTCGAGACGATAAACGCGAAGAGCGACCTCGACGAGAACCCGGGCGGGAAAACGGGCCGGATCGAAGGACGAGTCGAGTTCAGGGACGTCGGCTTCTCCTTCGACGGCGCAGGAGCAGGATCGCCCGTCCTCCGGGGCGTCTCCTTCGCGGTGGAACCCGGGCAGACCGTGGCCATTGTCGGCCGCACGGGCTCGGGCAAGACAAGCCTCGTCCGCCTCGTGAACCGCATCTTCGACGTCGGCTCCGGCGCCGTCCTCGTCGACGGAGTGGACGTCAGGGACTGGAGCCTCGGAAGCCTCCGGGCTCAAGTCGCGAGCATCGAGCAGGACGTGTTCCTGTTCTCGCGCTCGATCGCCGAGAACATCGGCTTCGGCGTCGAAGCGGCGGATCGAGCCGATATAGTCAAGGCTGCCAAGGCCGCCCAGGCCCACGACTTCATCATGGGCTTCGACAAAGGCTACGATACCGAAGTCGGCGAGCGCGGAGTCACCCTCTCCGGGGGCCAGAAGCAGCGCATCGCCATCGCGCGGGCATTCCTGGTCGACCCGCGGATACTCATTCTGGACGATTCGACCTCGGCCATCGACTCGCGGACCGAGGACGAGATACAGAAGGCCATGCGGCGCGCGAGCAAGGGCCGCACGACCTTCCTCATAACGCACCGTCTTTCGCAGATCCGTTGGGCGGACAGGATACTCCTCCTCGAAGGAGGGGGCCTCGCCGATTCGGGAAGCCATTCGGAGCTCCTCGAGCGCAGCGAGGACTATCGGCGCCTCTTCGCGAGGGTATGATATGGGCTTCGTGATGGACGGCCTCGAGACCGAGGCCTACGACAGGCAATACTCCGACAGGCAGCTCCTATCGCGCATCGCGTCCTACTTCAAGCCCTGGCGCGGGAGGATGACCGGGGTCGGCTCCGTCCTCGCCCTCGCCTCGCTCTCCGAGTTCGCCGCGCAAGTGGTAGTGTCGAAGTCCCTCGACGCCGTATCCAGAGCCAAGACAACGGGCGTCGGGTCCGGCGGGTCCGTCATCGCCCTCATCGCCGCGGCCGTCGTCGGGTTCGGCGTCATCGAATGGCTCTTCAACTACCTGCGCTACTTCCTCGCCAGCAAGGTGGTAGGCGAGACGATCTTCCGCCTCCGCTCCGAGGCCTTCTCAAGATCCGTGCGCCACGACCTCTCCTTCTACGACGAGCACTCCTCCGGCAAGGTGGTATCGAGGATCACGACGGATACCGAGGACTTCGCCAACGTCATCGGCCTCGTCGTGGACTTCCTCTCCCAGGTCGTCCTCGTCGGGGTCTTCCTCGCCTACCTCATCTCGATCAGCCCCCGCCTGACCCTCATCCTCGTCGCGATGGCTCCAGTCGCCGTGGGCGTCGCCTTGGCCTTCAGACGCCTCGCCCGATTCGTGACCAGCAACGCGAAGAGGGTCACGGCAGAGGTGAACGCGGAGATCCAGGAGTCGGTGGCGGGCATCGGGGTCGCGAAGGGCTTCCGCCGCGAGCGATCGCTCTGGTCCTCCTTCAAGGCCGAGAACGCCCTCGCGTACCGCTTCGGACTGCGCCGCGGCGTAGTTTTGCAGCTCATCTTCCCTGTCGTGTCCCTGGCCGCCGGGGTCGGCAACGGAATCGTCGCCTTCTCCGGCGGGATGGCGGCCCGCGGCGGCGGAATCACCATGGGCGAGTGGTTCATCTTCATGCAGGCCGTCGGCTTCTTCTGGTGGCCGATGCTCAATATTGCCTCCTTCTGGAGCCAGCTCCAGGATGGCCTAGCCGCCGCCGAGCGGGTTTTCTCGCTCATCGACCGCGATAGCCGCGTGAAGCAGATCGGGAATCTCGCGCCGGCGAGGATCGAGGGCAGGATCGAGTTCAAAGGCCTGGGTTTCTCCTACTCCGATAAGGAAACGGTGCTCGAGGGTTTCTCGCTCGTAGTCCCCGCGGGCGAGAAGCTCGCGATCGTCGGCAGGACGGGGGCGGGCAAGTCCACCATCGCCAAACTCATCTGCCGTTCCTACGAGTTCCAGTCGGGCGAGCTCTTCATAGACGGCCGCGATATAAGGAGCTATTCGCTCGACGCCTTGCGAGGCGCCATAGGCCTGGTTTCCCAGGATCCCTTCCTCTTCCCCGGGACCGTCGCCGACAATATCCGCTACGGAGCGCCCGGCGCCTCCGACGCGCGCGTCGAGGAGGCGGCCCGCTCGCTGGGCCGCGGCGACTGGGTGGACGACCTCTCCTCCGGGCTCGCCACCGAGACCGGACACCGCGGTTCCTCGCTGTCGATGGGGCAGCGCCAGCTCGTCGTCCTCGCCCGGGTCCTCTTGCGCGATCCGCGCGTCTTCATACTGGACGAGGCCACCTCGAGCGTGGATCCCTTCACGGAGGCTCAGATCCAGGACGGCCTCGAGGCGGTCATGAGCGGCCGGACCGCGATCGTGATCGCCCACCGTCTGTCCACGGTCAAGTCGGCGGACAGGATCGTCGTCTTGGAGAAGGGCCGCATCCTCGAGGAGGGCAGCCATGGCGGCCTGCTCGCGCGTCGCGGCGAGTATTCGGTCCTCTACGAAACCTATTTCCGCCACCAGAGCATGGAGTATATAGAGTCCGCCGGCAGGGAGGGACGTTCCGGCGCCTTAGCGCGGGAATAGCACCCGGGCCCAGGTCGGCGGCACGTCGAAGCGGAGACTCCCCCGCTGGGCGCGATAGGCCTTGTCGCGGTTCAATCCGTCCTTCCACTGCCCGTCGGGGCCGTCCAGGCGAGCTTCCAGCTCGACCGAGGTCGACGAGCCGTTCACCGCGACGATCGCCTGTTCCCCCTCGGCCTCGCGCGCGAAAACGAGGCTCTCGCTCGACACCGATATTTCCCTATAACCGCCGCGTCTGAGCGCGCGCGAGGAGGCCCGGAGGGCCGCGAGGCGCGCTATCGCGACCTCGAGGTCGGGCTGGCTCCCCGCGGCGAGAGCCTCGACTATGCTCGGCCGGAGCGGCCAATCCGAGCCAGGCTCCTTCCGGGCCCTGGCTCCGCGCTCCGAGCCGTAGTAGACCGATGGAGAGCCCGGCATCGTGAACAGCAGGCAGTAGAGGGGATACAGCTGCGCCCCATCGGCGAGTTTGCTCGCCACTCGATCGACGTCGTGGTTGTCCGCGAACGAATACAGACTCAGCCCGCGGTATATGCCTTCGGCCCCGAACTGCCGTTTCAGCGACCAGGCGATCTCGAAGTAATTCCTGTCTGCTTGGCTCGACCACAGCCCTTTGTAGCATTCGTAGTTCGTCACCGAGTCGAGGGGCGGAGCCGCGGAGCCGAGGCGAGGCGAGCCGCGGTCGTCCGAGCCGGCCCACCTGCGGTAGTCGCCGACGACGACTTCCCCCATCAGCCAGAAGCCCGGCTTCCGAGCGCGGCAGGCGGCGGCGAGCTCGGCTAGAAAGTCCATGTCCAGGCAGTCGGCCGTATCGAGCCTCAGGCCGTCGATCCCGTAATCCTCGATCCAGGACAGGGCGGCTCCGATGAGCTCGGCCTTGGTGGTCATGTCCCGAAGGTTCAATTTGACGAGATCGTAATTGCCGGACCATCCTTCGTATTCGAAGCCGTCGCCGAAGGGGCTCCGTCCGGGCCGCAGGGACGCGAAGCGGGCCGCCGCCGCGGAATCGATTCCTCCCTCGCGGAGCGCGAGGAACCAGGGATGCTCGCGGCCGACGTGATTGAACACGGCGTCGAAGACGATCCGCATCCCCAAGCGCCTCGCTTCGTCGCACAGCCGCCTCAGGTCGCCGCGATCGCCGAGACGCCGGTCCACCTTGCGCCAGTCCACGGGATCGTAACCGTGCGATAGGGATTCGAAGAGGGGTCCGAGGTAAAGCGCGTTGAAGCCCAGGGCCGCGACCCGGCCCAGGTCGGCGGTAACCGCGCCGAGCCGTGATACCGGCGCCGAAGCGAGATCGTTTCTCCTCGGCGCGCCGCAAAATCCCAGCGGATAAACATGGTAGAAGATCGCGTCGCTCGCCCAGCCGTTCATGGTCATCTCCTTTGGGCCGTATACATACCAGTAGGTATACTGGCGAGGCAGAAAAAATCAGGAAAAAATGCCGTACATGAATTGGCGCACTGCCCACCGCAGGGTGTCGTCGCTCAGAGGGCTTCGCCCGGCGAGATAGAGACCGATGTAGGTGTCCACCGTGCCGATGAATGCGGCGGCATAGGGGCTCGAGCGGCCCTTCATGTTGCCGTGGTCGCTCGAAGCGTCGAGGAAGAAGGCTTCGACCAGCGAGAAGATCGCGTCGTTCAGGGCCGAAGCCGCGAGCGATCCTTCGCTGGCCGGAGGCGCGAAGGAGAGGCTCAATCGCAGCCTGGCGAATTCCGCGTCTTCCTTCGCTGCGCGCGAGAAGACGAATGCAATACCCTCGAGTCCCCGGGGCACGTCATGGGCGTAGATCGAGGCTTCTTTCACCCGCCCGAGAAGGGAGCCGCCCCTCTCCTCGATGATCGCATCGAGGAGCCCGCGCTTGGAGCCGAAATAATGGTAAAGCGTGGGCTTCGTGACCTTCGACGCTTCGCAGAGTTCGGCAATGCCGACTGCCTCGTAGCCTCGATCCGAGAAAAGGCGAAGCGCCGTCGCGAGTATGTTCGATCTGTTTCCCGGCGCCTCATCCACGAATGCACTATACCGATCGGTATAGTGCTTGTCAATCCCGAAAGCCGGATCAGGCTGGAATTTTCCCTCTACCTTTTCTTGACATAACAAGTCCGGGATGATATTCCTGCTCTCTGAAATACCAGTGATATTTCAATCCGAGACCAAACGCTCCAAAGAGCGGCAGCAAGCCTGGGTTTGCCAGTCCGAGAGCATTTTGGGTGCAGCTAAGAGGCGGTCATGCGAAGAATAGTCGATCATCCCGTGCTCGGTTCCCTCGAAGGAAGACGGGAGCTCAGGTTTCGATTCGATGGCGCGGACTTGGTCGGCTACGAGGGGGAGATGATTTCCTCGGCCCTATTCGCGAGCGGCATTACGAGGTTTTCGCTGCACTCCAAGGGCGCGGCGCCCCAAGGCATCTTCTGCGCCAACGGCCAGTGCAGCCAGTGCACTATCCTCGTCGACGGCCAACCGCGCAAATCCTGCGTTACAGCCCTGGCCGAGGGAATGGAGCTCGGGACCCTCGAGGGGCTGCCAATCCTGGCCTCCCGGCCTCCCTCGAAGGCGCTGCGAGCGCCGGGCCGGATCGTCGCGGACGTCCTCGTCATCGGCGGCGGCCCCGCGGGAATGGGGGCGGCCAAGGAGCTCGCGGCCCTCGGGCTCTCGGTCCTCGTCGCCGACGACAAGGAGCGCCTCGGCGGCAAGCTCCTGTTGCAGACCCACAAATTCTTCGGCTCCGAGCGCGATTGCTACGCCGGGACACGGGGCTTCGACATCGCCGCCAGGCTCGAGGCCGAGCTGCGCGCGGATTCGCGAGTGCGCATTCTCGCGAACTCCCCCGTGGTCGGGATCTTCAAGGATGGCAAGGCGGGCATATACCAAGATCGCTCTAACTACCTCCTCGCGGAGTTCAAGGCCCTCGTGGTGGCGTCGGGCGCCCGCGAGAAGTCGATCCTCTTCCCGGGCAACGACCTGCCAGGGGTATATGGGGCCGGAGCCTTCCAGACCCTGGTGAACCGCGACCGGGTCAAGGCCGCCGACCGCGTCCTGATCGTGGGCTCGGGGAACGTGGGGCTTATCGGCGCCTACCATGCCCTCCAGGCCGGAATCGAGGTCGCGGGCATCTTCGAGATCGCGGACAGGATCAACGGCTACAAAGTGCACGCAGACAAGATCGTCCGCATGGGCGTGCCGGTCTTCCTTTCTACGACGATCGTCTCGGCGGAAGGGGAGGGTAGAGTCCAGCGCGCGACCGTCGCGAAGGTCGGCCCCGACTGGAAGCCGCTTCTCGATACGGCGAGGACCTACGAGGTGGATACGGTCCTGATCGCCGCGGGACTGTCTCCCTGCGATGAGCTCTACAGACAGGCCCGGGCATTCGGCATCCTCGCGGTGAAGGCGGGCGACGCCGACGAGATCGCCGAGGCCTCCAGCGCCCTATTCGGCGGGAGGATAGCCGCCTTCGCGCTGGCCCGCACCATGGGTCTTAGGGTCGAGATCGACGAATCCTGGATCGCCAAGCGGGAAGTGCTCAAGTCGAAGCCGGGCGACCGCATGGAGCGCGAGCGCGTCGAACCTTCGCCGTTCTGGAAGCCGGTCTTCTTCTGCGACGAGGAGATTCCCTGCAACCCTTGCACGACCGTCTGCCCGTCCGGCTCGATATCCCTGCGCGAGCGCAAGGGGAACCTGCTGGACCTTCCCTATTTCCGGGGAAAGGACTGCAAAGGCTGCTCGGCTTGCGTGTCGGCCTGCCCCGGGCTCGCCATATCGCTCGTGCGCGCCATCGACGGAGGCTGGTGCGAGGTGGTCCTCCCCTACGAGTTCAGGGCCGATTTCGAGCCTGGCGAGCGCCGCGAGCTCCTGGACCGGGACGGGGAGCCCGTCGAGACGGCCGAGCTCCTGAAGAAAGTATACAACGGAAAGTACAGGACCTGGGTCCTCCACTTCAAGGTGAGCTCGGCCAACGCGACCAGGGTGATAGGGCTTCGCGTCCAGAGCCGCGAGGCCGTCGCCGCCCTGTCGACGCCGCGCTTCTCCTTCGCGCCCGACGACGCCATCGTCTGCCGCTGCGAGCGGGTGAGCCTCGGAGAGATCGTCCGCTTCATCCGGGAGAACGACGCGCGCGACGTCAACCAGCTCAAGGCCATCCGGGCCGGCATGGGTTCTTGCGGGTCCAAGACCTGCGCGCCCCTCTACGCGGCGGCCTTTCGGGCTGCCGGCGTCGATCCTGCCGAAGTCGCCGAAGGAAGACTCCGGCCCCTGGAAATGGAAATCCCGCTCGGTGTCCTTGCCGAGCGCGATGCGGATGCGCCGGGCCGTCTCGAAGGGGGGCTATCGTGAGCGTCTACGATATCGTGATCGCGGGCGCCGGGTCGGTGGGCCTCCCACTGTCGTACTACTGCGCCAAGGTGGGCATGAAGGTCCTGGTGCTCGACGGCGAAGCTTCCTGGGGCCGGGGCCAGAACCGAGCCGCGATAGGCGGCATCAGGGCCTCCTTCTCCGATCCGGCGAAGATACGGATCTGCACCGAGTCCCTCGCGATCGTCTCGCGGTTCAAGGAAGAGCACGGCATCAACGTGGAATGGCGCAAGGGCGGCTATCTCTTCGTGGCTTACGACGAAGAGCGCGAGCGGGCCTTTCGGGAGCTCCTGGCCCTCCAGCGAGCGGCCGGCCTCGAAATAGATTGGATCGGTCCCGAGAAGGTCGCCGAGTTGGCTCCTGGCATCAGGGCCGAAGGGCTGCGCGGTGGCAGCTTCAGCCCGGGGGACGGCTATGCCTCGCCCCTCAAGACGGCCGTAGCCTACCATAGGCTCGCGTCCGAGGCGGGAGTAGAGTTCCGCTTCGGCGAGGAGGTGGTCGGGCTCGACATGGAGGGGGGACGCGTAGTGGGCCTGAGGTCGACGAAGGGCCGCTACGAAGGAGGCCTTTACGTGGACGCGGCCGGAGCTCGGGGAGCCGAGATCGCCGCGATGGCCGGCGCCGAGATACCAGTGCATCCCGACTGCCACGAGGCGGGCGTCACGGAGCCGGTGGAGCGCTTCATGGAGCCCATGCTCGTGGACATCCGCTCGGACAGCCGCTCGGGCAACTACTATTTCTACCAGACCACCACCGGGCAGGTCGTGTTCTGCATCACGCCGAAGCCTCAGCTATGGGGCATGGACATCGACGGCACCTCGAGCTTCCTGCCCCTCTGCGCGAGGCGCATGGTCGAGCTCTATCCGCGGCTCGGCGACCTCAAGGTGAGGCGCGTCTGGCGCGGCATGTACCCGATGACCCCCGACGGCCAACCGATCGTCGGCTACGCGCGGGAGGCCGAGAACCTCCTCCTCGCGGTCGGCATGTGCGGCCAGGGTTTCATGCTCGGTCTCGGCTTGGGAGAGATCCTGTCCGAGATCATCGCCGAAGGCCCGCGCGCTCGGTCGGGTAGCTACGGCTTCATCCTCGAGCAGCTCGCGCCCTATCGCAAATTCGAGGGAATGGAAATGCTGAAGTAACGTGGCCCGAAGCAGCCGCCCCGCGCCCGGACCGACTCAGCTTCCGATCGGAATGATCTGGTCCAGGTGGATTTCCTTGAATTGCTTGGCGAGCTGAGGGGAGAGCTCGGTGATCCTCATCCCCCCCCCGGCCTGGTCGAAGTGCTTGTAGAAAGCCAGGAGCTTGCCGATGCCCGCGCTCGTGATCGAGGGGACTTCGGCCAGGTCGAAGTCGGCATGGCGCAGGTTGGGGTCCTTGGCCAGTTCGGCGAATTTGGTGCTGAGCTCGGAACCGCCTGCGGTGTCTATCGGGCCCATGATCGTGACGCGCACCCGATCCTGCTCGATATTGATGTCGATATCCATATCATCTCCTCCTTGTTAGCCGAAGGCCTAGCGGAGCGTTACGGGCGGTACTCGAACTTGGTCTCGTCGAGCCAGGACAGGATAGCCGCGGCGACTTGCTCCCCCCGCCTTCCTCCGATTGGGTCGTGCCTTTCCCGCGGGAAGCCCGTCACCCGGGCCTGAATCAGCGGAAGGGCCCCGACCGACTCCTTGAGGCGGTCGAGAGGAACCAGGGGATCGTCCTCGCCGACGAAGAAAGCGGCCTTCCTTCCCTCAAGGAAAGAGGGATCCGCGAGGAGCTCTTTGGCTGTCCTGTCGAGATCGGCGGCGAGGGCGTTGGGCATCGAGGCGGCGTAGCGGGGATCGTCCGATATCCTCCTCTTGTGCGCCTCGTCCTCGGCGAGGGTCTCGGGCGAAGCGTCGACGGGCACCCCGAAGAGGAGGGGAGAGACCGCGGCGAGCCGGATGCGGCGGGCCGGATAGCGCTTGAGGAAGAGCAGGGCGGCGACCGCGCCCATGGAATGGGCCACTATCGCTATCTCCCTCGCGCCTTCGGCCGACTCGACGCGCCGGCAAAGCGCCTCGACGGCGTCGGCCATCGCCAGCGTCCCGCCCGCGCCGCGCTCGCCCGGGCTCGCGCCGAAGCCGGCGAAGTCCGGGGCGACGACCTTGTAGCGCGCTCCCACGAAGGCGGGAAGGAGGGCGGGATAGGAGCCCGAATGATACCCGAGCCCGTGAAGCACGAGGGCCACCTTGTCGTATCCCTTGGACGAGTCCTCCCAGTACTGGTAGTGGAGGCGCGCTCCCTTGGGATCGGGGAAGAAGGAACTGAGATGGTTCACGGCGCAAAACCCCTTTCGGCGACCGACCGCTTGCCGATCGGGCGGCTCACTTGCTGATCGGGAATATGCGGTCGAGGTGGATCTCGATGAATTGCTTGTACAGCTGATCCGAGATGCCCTTTACCGACATGGAGCCTTTCTTCCCGTCGATGAACTTGAAGA
>CAYOIX010000024.1:0-79122 GCA_964404145.1 uncultured Treponemataceae bacterium | reverse complement strand
CGTTTAGGTCAGGATCGGAATAGACGCGATAAGTCTGCAGGGCGCCTTGAAACCCGGTGCGGCCATATTCCTGGGTGTACACCTCAAGCTCCGGCTCGGTGAGCCATTTGCAGGCCAGGACCTCGGCGGCGGAAGGTTGGAATGGAGCGACGTTCTGGGGCATCGTCTTGCCGAGCTCCATGATATAATAGCTGGGCATTTGCGCAAGTTCTATGGCGGTTCGCTCCTTCAACGGATGCGGCTTATTTCCTGGCCAGTCGGCGCTCTTGACGTAGAAAAATGCGCGAAGAAACGCTTGTAAGCCTTGAGGGGGGTGCCACATGTCATTGTTCGCCTCCCGTGTGCTCAAGTACTGTTGATACGACACTCTGGGCGGATCGAGCGCCGCCAGCGCGGCCGCTAACTTTTGATTTTCGGTGTTCGGTTGAAGCGATGACGCTTCGCTTTCCGCTGTGTTGAACGGAAACGACGGCGGACCGGGGAACGGTGCGCTCATCAGCACCACCGAGGGAAAGACCTCAGGTCGGGCTAGCGCGCAATAGGCCGCCACGGGCGATCCGAAGTCGTGCCCGACGAGCATCGCCGTACGCCGATACCCCAAGGCCGAAACCAATCCGAGGGCGTCGCGCGTCATATTCAAGAGGCTGAAGGGCCCTAGCTGGGCGTCATAGCCGTTCACCCAACCGGTGGTGCGGCCAAAACCCCGCTGGTCGGGCGCCACGACATGGTACCCGGCGTCAGCCAGAATCGGGATCAGGTGTCGCCAGCCGTAAGCCAAATCCGGAAAGCCGTGCAGAAGCAGCGCGAGCGGCCGGCCGGGGCTTTCGTAACCGGCCTCGAGAATATGGACATCGAGGCCGTTGACCCCATGGATCATGCGCGAGCGGACCCCCCTGGGAAGCGTTCCCCCGCCATATGTTGATGTGGTCAAATCAGTTCCTCCTATGGGGTTTGCGCGGGCCGGTCGAGGATCGTTTTACCTTCGACCGTCGACAACATGTGCTCTCGATCTGTATTTCCTTAATATACTCAATAACAACCCTGCCGAAACGACGGTTGTATCTTAACAGTTCGCCGGCGGCGCCGGGCAGGCAAGAGGCCGTTCCGAACACCAGAAACATGCTGGATAATCCATAAATTTGCATCTGCACGAGAACTTCAGGCGGTGAAATCCGGCACCAGACGACCACGTACGCCGCCGGCCTCGAAGCGGCGATGTGCCTCAGCGGCCTGGTCGGCAGGTAGAACGTCGGCGACACGGAGCGTCAGGATGCTCTGCTCGACCTGCCGGGCCAGGCGGTCGAGCAGAAGGGATGAGCCTGGGTGTCGTCTTGAGCCGGAAACGGCTTTTGAAGGCCCTCAAGCAGAACCTGGGCTTTGAGGTTCCGGTCATATGATGTAGGGTTCTGTCCCGTAAATACCTTGCCACGGCCTGAATTATCATGCATCCTGGTAGCGCGGGAACAACATGCTGTCAAGAATGCGAAGCTTTGTTTGAAATAACTGACGATGAAAAAAGCAGCTCGAGTCAATCGCGCGCTCGCGTTCCGTATCGGCTGCTCTGAGCCAAAGGGCCAAGATCGCCGAGGAGCTGAACGTCGAGATCGCGCAACGCATCGAGTCCGAGTTCGGCCTCGAGTCCTTCCTGCGGATCCGCTGCGACAAGGCCTCCTCCTCGCTCCGGACGGCTCGTCCGCCGTGGAGGTCAAGGAATGGAGGCGGTCCGGAGCGATTTCACGCCCATGGCGCGCGCGTTCCAGGCCAGGCTCATCGCCCTGGCCTTCTCCGGAGCCGGGGAGGACGCGTTGCGCGAGTTCTCCGCTCGGAGACGGAGGCCCTGCGGCGCGGCGAAAGGGATCCCGAGCTCGTGTACCGCAAGAACCTCCGGCGCATGGCCGACGATTACGCCTCCGAGACGCCCCAGGTGAGGGCGGCGAGGCTCATGGGCTGGACTTCGCGCAGAGGGCGCATCGCCTACGTGATGACGGGGGCGGGAGCCGAGCCGGTTGACGCGAGGAGCGGCGCCGGACTAGATTACGGCCACTATATCGAGCGCCAGCTCCTCCCTATCGCAGCCTCCATCGCCGACGCGATGGGTCTCGACGCGCGCGGGTGGCTCGAGGCCGGGCCGCAGTTCGAGCTGGATTTCGCGTGATGCCGGCGGCGCGGCGACTCGTCGCGAAAGGAATTTGTAATAGACAGCGCAATTGTCGTTTCGATATACTAAAAACATAATACGTGGCGGAATCCGCGTCGCATCGATAAACATGAGGGTCATTTCTTTTCATCGGCTTCGAGCGAGGCTCGCGATCCCGTGCAGTCGCTTTTCCGGGTCGCGAAGGAGCGAAGTGGTCCCCATCTCGCCACGCAGAGTCCAGCTGCCAAGTTTGCCGCATCGGCGCGCGCTCGGGGGGTGAATGTTGCTTACGCGGAAGGTGAATGTTAGGAATTCGCTAGTTCCTCCTGCGCTCGTTCCCGTATCGCGCGGTTCGCTATCTAATTCTAACTCGATGAGACTCGCCAGGATGGCCTGCGTCGGAGCCCTCTTCCTCCCTCTGGCTGCGCTGTGGCCCCAGGATGCCGCGTCTGCGGCTGCGCCCTCGACTGGGCCGACGGCTCTACCCCAAACGGCGCAGGGAGCGGGGACCGCGGGGGGCAAGGTCCTCACGCTCGAGCAGTGTCTGGATGCCGCCATCGCCACGAGCGACAGCGCGGCCATCCTCCAGAAGAACCTGCAGATCAGCCAAGCCCAATACAAGCAAACGGTCGCGAAGAACGCGGTATCGCTGAACGCCGGCGTGGGCGGCGGAGCGACGGGAGGCTTCGGCAATACGACGCTTCTGTATCAGAACGCGACTACCGTCGGGACCTCCGCCGACTATTCCACGGCCATACCTTTGAGCTACTCCGGAAACATATCCCTGATCGGACCTTCGACGAGCCTGAGTCTGGCGGGAGGGGGTTCCATCGCCCCCAGTGTTCCGACCCTCGGGACGGTCAGCGCCACTACCGTCAGCCTCGGTTTGAGCCAGACCGTCTGGGACGGCTATCCGGGCGGGATCGCGAAGGCGAACGTTCAGCAGGGCCTTCTCAACCTTCAAAACGCCGAATTGGCGTCCGACGCGAACAAGCTGACTCTTGCCTACCAGATCAAACAAGCCTACTACACGATGCTGAGCGCGCAGCGTAATATTGCTGTATACGCCCAGAACTTCCAGTTTCAGCAGTCGGCCCTGGCGCAGGAGCAGGCGCTCTACGACCTGAAGCAGGCCGTGGACGTCGACCTCCAGACCGCGCAAATCAACCTGAAGAGCGCCGAAGTCGATCAGAGGTCGGGCCGGATCGCCTTGGTCTCGGCGCGGAAGGCCCTGGCCAACCTCGTGGGCTTCCCGGCCGGCGAGGATTTCGCGGTGGCCGAGACCGCCGATCCCGAGGTTTCGGTCCAGAGCCTCGATGATGCCATCGCGACCGGTTTGGCGAAGCGCTTCGAGTTGCAGCAATTGGAAGTGAATCGCAGGATAGCGGCGATTTCGCTCGGCCTCATCAAGGCTCAGACTTCTCCGACGGTGAGCCTGACCGGCACCAGCTATTGGCTCAACGGCCTCAACGTATACAGCCTTCCCACTGATCAAAACGCCGTGACCATCACCCTCGGCGGCAAGATCGGCCTGCCTATCCTGGACTCCGGCTCGGCGGAGTATCAGAGGGAGGCGAATCGCTACCAGGCCAGCGTCTACGATCTGCAGGACGACCAATTGCGTCGAAGCATATCGCTCGCGATCGAGAACGACTACGAGGCGGTCCAACTGCAGACCGAGAAGCTCGACCTGGCGAAGCTCACCGCCGCGAACAGCAAGGGGCAGTACGACCTGAAAAACGTGCAGCGTCAGTACGGTACGGCGACGAACCAGGATGTCCTCGCGGCCGCGGTGAACATGGTGAACGCCAATACCGCCCTGGAGACGACGAGGAACGCCCTCGAGCTCGCCATTCTCCAGCTTCAGATAGACATGGGCTTGTAGGAGACGGGTATATGAATCGACCACGACGAATCGCGTTCGGCGCGCCGGCGCTGCGCTCATTTCTGGCGCTTCTGGGCGCAGCCGCCCTGGCCCTCGCGCTCGCAGGCTGCGGCCACGGCCAGAGCGGCGGCTCCCAGCCGAGCTCCCAGCCTGGCTCCCGCCAGAGCGGCGCCGGACGACCCGGGCCGGGCGGCGCTCCCGGCAGCGCCTCCGGCGCCGCGATCCCCGTCATGGCCGACATGGTGCCCGAAGGCCCCCTGACCGTGGTGAGCGATACCGCGGGCACGGTGAACCCGGTCACCCACAGCAACGTCGCCGCGCAGCTCGCCGGGACCGTGGCGAAGATCAACCACCTGGCGGGCGACTGGGTCAAGGCCGGCGAGACGGTCATCCAGCTCGACGACTCGCAGCTCCGGATATCGGCCAAGATAGCCCGCTCGGCCCTCGACAACGCCAAGATCATCCTCTCGACGAGCGAGGACACGACGAGCCAGGCCAATCCGATGCTCGCGCTCCAGGTCCAGTCGGACGAGGCGGCCCTCGCGGCGGCCCAGAAGAACTTCGACTCGGCCAAGGCTCTCTTCGCGGTAGGCGGCGCCACCTCGTCCCAGGTGGATAGCGCGCAGAGTCAGCTCCAGCTGGCCCAGGCCAACCTCGCGACGGCCAGGACCAACCTCGATCAGAACCAGAAGGCGGACGTGCAGACCCTGGCCCAGCTGAGGATCGCGGTGGATCAGGCTGACAACCAGCTCAAGCAGGCCGAGCTGAACCTGCAGTACGCGCAGGTCAAGGCGCCCTTCGCCGGGCAGATCTCGGTGGTCAACGTGAATCCCGGGGAGTACGTCGGCGTGGCGACCTCCACCTTCGTCCTCGTCAGCGCCGACAAGGAAGTGGACTTTAACGTTCCGCCCACCGATGCGATGCACCTCGTCGTCGGGACCAGGCTGAGCTTCGACTACGGCGGCAAGAGCTTCCAGATCGCGGTGCGGCAGCTGCCGTCGGCCCCGGTGAACGGCATGGTGCCGATGGTGGCCTCGGTTCCCCTGTCCTTCCCGATAAGCTACGGAGCCGTCGGGACGGTGGGATACTCGTTGACCCTGGCTCGCGGCATCCTCATCCCCATCGCGAGTCTCCAGACGACCGAGGACAGGAACTACGTCTTCGTCATCAAGGAAGGCAAGGCGATCATGCAGACCATCACGATCATAGCCGAGAGCGGGATCACCGCCGCGGTGTCCGGTCTCGAACCCGGCTCGCAGGTGACGGTGAGTCCGCCCCCGGGCCTCCTGAACGGCTCCGTCGTCCAGGTAGTCCAGGCCATCGGCAGTAACACGGCCCCCGGCAGCCCAGCCCAGCAGCCGGCGGGCGGGGCGCCCGCATCCCAGCCGTCTTCCTCCGGGCAAAGCGGACAATCGGGGCGACCATGAGCCCGCTACGCGACTTCGAGGCGAAAATATTCAACAAGATCAACCCCGCGATCAAGTTCTCGGTGACGCGCTATGTCCTCGCGGTGGGAGTCTTCGTCGCCATCGTGGTCTTCGGCCTCGTGTCGGCCGGGAGCCTCGGCGTGGATCAGCTGCCCACGATAAACATCCCCGTCGTCATCGTGAGCACGCTCGATCCCGGGGCGACTCCCTCCGTCATCGACCAGTCGATCACCCAGGTCATCGAGAACACGGTCACGACGATCAGCGGCATCACCGATATCAGCTCGTCGAGCCAGACGGGCTCGAGCATCGTCGCCGTCTTCTTCGATCAGAGCACGGACAAGAACTCCGACGCCAACCAGGTCGCGTCCCAGGTCTCCGCCGCGATCAGGCTGCTGCCGCCGGGCGTGAACGCGCCGACCATCAAGACCTTCGATCCCAACTCGGTCGCGGTCGTCCAGGTCGGTCTCAGCGCGAAGGGCGCGGGTCTCGACGAAGTGTCCGACTACGTCACCAACGACCTCTTGCCCAACCTCGAGCGCGTGAACGGCGTCGCCAACATCACGGAGGACGGGGCACCGACGAGGGAGTTCCAGGTTCTCCTCAACCCGGACAAGCTGCGCTCCTACAATCTGACGCCCCAGGCCGTCTCGTCCGCGATAGCGAACTCGGCGATCAATACCTCGATCGGGACCATCAACCACCAGCGCAACGTGCTAACCTTCTCGACGGTGGACATACCCACCGACCCGGTGACGATCTCGAAGCTCCTCGTGAACTCGTCGCTAGGGGTCAGCGTGGGCGACGTGGCGAGCGTCCGGAACACTTCGTCCGTCGACAGCTACGCGCGGGTCGACGGGAACCCCGTCGTACTGGTCGACATCCAGAAGACGACCGACTCCAACACCGTGGCCGTCGTCCACGACGTGGAGAAGGTCATGGCGAAGACGCGGCTCCCGCAGGGCTATTCCTACGTCATCGGCTACGACTCCACGGGGCCCATATCGGCTTCGATCGACAATACCTTCCACGAGCTCATCATCACGAGCCTCGTCGTCGCGATCATCGTCCTCCTCTTCCTCGGAAAGCTCAACACGGCCCTGTCCGTCATCCTGGCCATCCCCATCGCCATCTCCGCCTCGCCCATCCTGTACAAGCTCTGCGGCTTCAACTTCAACCTCGTCTCCCTCCTCGCCCTCGTGAGCGCGATCGGCATCGTGGTGGACGACTCGATAGTCGTCTCGGAGAACGTAGAGCGGTACAGGGTGATGGGCTTCACGCTCAAGGAATCGGTCCTCAAGGGGGCGAGCGAGGTGTTCAGCGCCGTCATCGCCGCCTCGCTCTCGCTGCTCTCCGTCCTCATTCCCGTGAGCTTCATCGGCGGATTCGTCGGCCGCTACATCCAGCAATTCTCCCTCGGCCTCGCGGCGGCCGTCGCCTTCTCCCTCTTCGAGGCCCTCCTCTTCCTCACGGTGCGGCTGGCCTACACCCCCGACGCGAGGATCTTCGACTGGAAGGATTTCGCCGAGAGCTTCGGCATGGTGCGGAAGTCCCTCGATTGGGGCTTCAAGCATTGGAGAAAGGGATTCTTCCTCCTCCTCGGGATCGGCATCGCGGCGGCGCTCGTCTTCACGCGGCATTACTTCTTCCTGCCCGCCATGGTGCTCTACCCCGCGGCGCTCGGCATCCTGTTCTACCTGGGCCGGATCCTCCTGAGCTTCTTCCAGGCCCTCACGATGACCCTCCATAACCTTACCGAGCGCTTCATCGACTGGGTGAGGGACGCCTACGCGCGCGTCCTCGTCGGCGTGATCAGGCGGAGCGTCTGGATCCTGGTCGGTTCCGGGATCTTCCTGGCCGTCACGGTCGTCCTGATAGCCCCCCATATTCCCTTCAATTTCGTGCCCCAGGCCGACAACGGCTTCATGGCCGTCAACATGTTCCTGCCGGTGGGCACGCCGATCGACGTCACGAACGAGCTCACGGGAAAGCTCGAGGCCTACGTCCAGCGGCAGCCGGAAGTGACGACTGTCCAGACTGTGGTGTCGAGCACCAATCTCTTCACGGGCTCCAGGTTCACCTACAGGGCGTCGCTGACCTTGACGCTCAAGCCCGTCGGGAAGCGCAAGAACATCTTCGACATCATACCGCGCTACCGCCAGGACCTCCTGGCCCTGGTCCACAGGGAATTTCCCTCGGGGCGCGTATCGGTGAGCGCGGGCGGCGGCTTCGGGGGAAGCAGCTCGCTCCAGGTCAACGTGACCTCCGCGAGCTTCGCCAGGCTCCAGGCTCACGACGCGTCCATAATCCAGGCCATCCAGCAGGATCGCTGGGTCACGGACGTCTCGTCCAGCCTCTCGGACACGACCCTCGAGAACGATTTCTACCCCAGCCCCACCCAGCTCCAGGGGACCGGCCTGACTCCGGCCTCGGTCGCCTCGGCCCTGCAGATAGCGACCTCGGGTGTCCAGGCGGCGAGCGTCCAGATCGGCGGCAACAGTTATCCCATCGAAGTCATGGTCGATCCGGTCTACCTCGCCGGTGGCCAATCCCTGCTCAATCTGCCGGTCTACTCTCCCGTGCTCCAGACCAACCTCCAGGCCGGCCAGCTCGGCAGCTTCACGCTCAACCAGGCGCCCACGAGCATGACTCGGTATAACCGCATCTACTACTCCCAGTACACGATCAACACCAAGCCCAACGCGCCTCCCCTGCTGACGGTACAGGACGAGCTGAGTAAAGAGCTCCAGGCCAAGGGCGTGTTCACCGACGACCTCCAGCTCACCTCGAACAGCAGCACGGGTATGGCGGCATTGGCCAGGCAGCTCCAGACCCAGGCTCCCGTGACCTTCCTCCTCGCGCTCTTCCTCGCCTATCTCGTCATGGGCGCCCAGTTCAACTCTTGGCGCTACCCGATCTACCTCCTCCTACCCGTGCCCCTCGCCCTGGTCGGCGCCCTCTTCGTGGTCTTCATCAAGGGCAGCGGCCTCGACGTCTTCGGCCTCCTGGGCATGCTCATGCTCATAGGCCTGTCGGCCAAGAACGCGATTCTGTACCTCGATTTCGTGGTGGAGAGGCTCGGCAAGATGCCCTTCGTGGACGCCCTGATCGAGTCCGGCAGGCTCAGGTTCAGACCCATCGTCATGACGACGCTGACCGTCCTCGTGACGAGCTTCCCCCTCATCTTCGGCGGCGGCCAGGGCTCGGAGTTCGGCCAGGGCTTGGGCATCGTGACCTTCGGCGGCATCCTGTTCTCGGCCGTCCTCACCTTCTTCGTGGTGCCCGCCGCGTTCTATACCTTCGAGAAGAACAGGAAGGAAACGGCGTTCGTAGAAGTATCCGAAGGGAGCGTCATCGAGGCGACCGAAGCCGCGGAACCGATTGGGGTCGTCGAGCTCGCGGACGAGCAGACCGCCTCCTCGACCGATTCGGGCGCCGAGAAGCCCAGGAAGCGCGCGGGCGCAAAGAAGCCGGGCGCGAGAAGCGTCGAGCGAAGCGACGAAGGCGAGGAGGAGTACGGGATTTGACGCCCGGCTATTCCCCGTTCTTTGCGGGCTTCGGTCCGGCCGACCCGGGCGATGCGATCGACGGTCTTGTGCCCGTGGCTGCCGGGGCCTAGTATGAGCCTCTAGAGGGTGTTGAAAAAGGCTACGGAGCCTTTTTCAACACTACCTTGATTTCTGCAATTGCGTAGAAAAGCGCTAGCTTTTCGAGCAATTGCAAGGCAGGCTGTTAAAATGCTTCGAGTATTTCAACAGCCTGCTAGGAGGCATACTGATGAAAAATGTCCCGTTTGCCTTCGCCGCGATGTTCCTGCTCTCGCTGAGCCCGTGCTTTGCGCAGAGCGCCCAGGGTCCGGTCGCGCCGGTTCTCGACAAAGACAAGGCGCCGCAGAGGGCGCAGGCGGCTCCTGCCGCGAAGCTCAAGAGCCCCGCGACGAGCTCTCCGGCGAGCGCGGGGGCCGGCCTCGCCAAAGCCTCCGCGCCCGCCGAGAAGATCGGCCGACCGCGGACGAAGGATTACGGCCCCTCCGCGGGGGCCGCGCTCCCCACCGCCCGGGCCAAGACGCGACGCGCCCCGAATCCCGCGGACCGGGGCAAGGCGAGGGTCGCCGGGATGGCCCGGACGAGGAGAATCCCGCTTTCGACCGGCCCCAACGATCCTCTCGCGAAATTGTACGATGTCCGCCGACTGTTGAATCAGCTCTCCTCGACCGACAGTGTCGATTCCCGCAGGGCGGCCTACGGAGAGGCGAGGAAGCTGGTGAGCAGGGCCATCAGGATGATCAATGCCGCGCGCGCGACGACCGGATGAGTCCCGGGCGCGGCCTACCGGAGGTACACTAGGATGGGCGAATCGAAGGTGATTCTCGTCACGGGCGCATCGACGGGCATCGGCAAGGCCTGCGCCCACTACCTCGGCGGGAAGGGCCATCGCGTCTACGGCGCGAGCCGCCGAGCCTCTCCCGAGTCCGCCGGGGACCAATCGTTCCGGACGATCCGAATGGACGTCGCCGATTCGGCTTCGGTCCTCCGCGGCGTCGGCGAGATCCTGGAAAGGGAGGGTCGGATCGACGCGGTGTTCAACAATGCCGGCATCCACACGGTCGGTCCGATCGAGGGACTCTCCATCGAGGATATCGAGGCCAGCTTCCAGACGAATTGCATAGGGGCGATGCGGGTGTGCAAGGCCGTCCTCCCCCATATGCGGGCCCAGGGGGGAGGGAGCATCATCAACATGAGCTCGGCGGCCGGCATCATCGCCCTTCCCTACCAAGGCGCCTACAGCGGGTCGAAGTTCGCCCTCGAGGGCATGACGGAGGCTCTCCGCGCCGAGGTCCGCCGCTTCGGAGTCAAAGTTTCCCTGATCGAGCCGGGGGACATCAGACATCAGGACTGCCGCAAGGAAGCGGGCGCGGCCGAGGCCTACGAGCCCTACTGCTCGAAGGCCCTGCGAGTGGCCTGGTCCGACGAGGAGAAGGGCTACGATCCCGAGCGGATCGGCCCCCTCGTCGAGAGGATCCTGGGCAGTCCCAGGCCGCGGCTCAGGTACGGCTTCGGGCCGGCCTACCAGTCGGCGGCGATCGTCCTCAAGCGCCGGCTCCTGCCCGACCGTTTGGGGACCTGGGCGATTGCCGCGTACTACGGGGCTTGAGCTTCCCTTCGCGGCGCGGGCCGATCCGATTGACCCTGCGGCTCGCTTTCGTCTAGAGTGATCGCGCTTCGGCGGTCGTAGTCCACCCGCCTGAACAAAACAGGAGGCGTCCCGTGAAAAGGGATGATGCGTCGTTCTCGTCCACGTTCCTGGTGCTCTTCGGCCTCTTCGTCACCTGTCTCCTGGTCTCGAACATCATCGCGGGCAAGCTGATCCTGGTCTTCGGCCTCGTCCTGCCCTCGGCCGTCGTCCTCTTCCCGATCACCTACATACTGGGGGACGTCTTCACCGAAGTCTACGGGTTCCGGAAGACGAGGATCGTGATCTGGTCGGGCTTCGCCGCCAACGCGCTGATGTCGGCCATCTTCCTCGTCGCGATAGTCCTGCCCTTCCCCTCCTTCTTCAAGGACCAGGAAGCCTACGCGAAGGTCCTCGGCTTCACGCCGAGGATCGTGGCGGCCTCCCTCGTCGCCTACTGGGCGGGCGAGTTCGCCAACTCGATCACCCTGTCGGCGCTCAAGAAACTGACGAAGGGACGCTACCTCTGGACGAGGACGATCTCCTCGACGATCGTCGGCCAGGGCCTCGATACGGCGATCTTCATCGGGCTGGGCTTCGTCGGCATCGTGCCCTCGGCCGTCCTCTTCCAGATGATGATCGCGCAGTACGCCTTCAAGGTCGCCTACGAGGTCGTCCTCACTCCGGTGACCTACGCGGTCGTCAGGGGGCTTAAGCGGCGGGAGGGCATCGACGCCTTCGATACGGGGATAAGGTACAACCCCTTCGGTCTGGGAGGAGCCTGATGGACGGGCCGAAATTCGAGGCCCTCGGGAACAAGGTCTCGACGCCGAGCAGGCGTCTCGAGGTCTTTCCCTCCCCGGCCCACGTCAAGACCGTCGTGCTCGAGAGCGACGAGGTGACGAGCCTTTGTCCCGTGACCGGGCAGCCCGACTGGGAGACCGTGCGCATCGAGTTCGAGCCCGAGGCCCTCTGCATCGAGAGCAAGAGCCTGAAGCTCTATTTCTGGTCCCTCCGCGAGGAGGGAGCCTTCTGCGAGGAGCTGTCGGCCCGGATAGCCATGGACGTCTACGAGGCCTGCAAGCCTCGACGCGTGACCGTCACGGTCACGCAGAAGCCGCGAGGCGGCATCACGATCTCGGCGACGGCGAGCTATCCGGACGAGGGGAAATGAGGCTTCGATAGCGGGTCCCGATTTTAATTGAAAAAATCGATTTATCCGGTTAAAAGTAATAATGACGCGCAGCGGGAAGACGAGCAGCATTCTCCTAGTGGAAGACGATTTCCTGACGGCCCTGGCCGAGAAGGCGAGCCTGGAGAAGCGCGGATACCGAGTGGTCTCGGCGGGATCCGGCGAGGAAGCGGTGGACCGCTGCGGCTCCGATCCTTCCGTCGACCTCATCCTGATGGATATCGACCTCGGCAGGGGCATCGACGGCCCCACGGCGGCGGCGGCCATCCTCCGCGGGCGCGAGATCCCCATAATCTTCCTATCGAGCCATTCGGAGCCCGAGGTCGTCGAGCGGACCGAGACGATCACCTCATACGGCTACATACTCAAGAATTCCGGCATAGCGGTCATCGACGCCTCGATCAAGATGGCCTTCAGGCTGCACGAGGCCAAACGGAATCTCTGGATGGAGAAGGAGCACCTGAGGACGACCCTCAACTCCATCGGCGACGCGGTGATCGCGACCGACGCCTCCGGGGCGGTGACCAGGATGAATCCGGTGGCGGAAAGACTGACCGGCTGGGGCATCGCCGAGGCTGCGGGAAGGCCGATCGGCGAGGTCTTCCGCATCGTCAACGCGAACACTCGGGTTCCCGTGGAGAATCCCGTGAAGAAGGTCCTCGAGAGCGGCGCGATAGTGGGCCTGGCGAACCATACCGTCCTCGTGTCGCGCTCCGGCGTCGAATACCAGATCGCCGATTCCGCGGCGCCGATCTACGACGGGGATGGAATCGCCACCGGCGTCATCCTGGTCTTCCGCGACGTGACCGAGGAATACGGCGTCCAGGAGGACCTCAGACGCAGCGAGGAGCTCTACCGCTCCCTTTTCGAGAACATGCTCAACGGCTTCGCCTATTGCCGGATGCATTTCGGCGGTGACGGCGCGCCCATGGATTTCACCTACCTGTCGGTCAACGCCGCCTTCGAGGAGCAGACCGGTCTTCGGGACGTAGTAGGCAGGAGGGTGACCGAGGTCGTCCCGGGAATCCGGGAGATCGACCCCGCGCTCTTCGAGCTGTACGGGCGGGTGTCCTGGACCGGGGAGCCCGAGCGCATGGAGTACTACGTGGAGTCCATGAAGATGTGGTTCATGGTGTCCGTGTATAGTCCGCAGAGGGGCTACTTCGCCGCGGTGTTCGACGTCATCACCGAGCGGAAGCTGCTCGAGGAGGCGCTCGAGAAGCGACTGGTCGCCCTCACCCGTCCCGGGGACGACTCGGAGGGCGCCGCCTTCGAGGAGCTCTTCGACCTGGCTGCGATCCAGCGCATCCAGGACGAATTCGCCGCGGCCACGGGCGTGGCGTCCATCATAACCAAACCGGACGGGACGCCCCTGACGGCGCCCAGCCACTTCACGCGGCTCTGCGAGGATATCATCCGCAAGACGGAGCGCGGCTGCTCGAACTGCATGAAATCCGACGCCTTCCTCGGCCGCCGCCATCCGGAGGGGCCGGTCGTGCGGACCTGCCTCAGCGGGGGGCTCTGGGACGCCGGGACCAGCATGGTCGTGGGCGGGAAGCACATCGCCAACTGGCTCGTGGGCCAGGTCAGGGACGAGAGCCAGTCGGATGCGGGCATGAGGGAGTACGCCCGGGAGATCGGCGCCGACGAGAGCTCGTTCATGGAGGCCTTCGGCGAGGTGCCTTCCATGAGCCGCGGGCGCTTCGAGAAAATCGCCCTGGCCCTGCATACCCTCTCGAAGCAGCTTTCCGCTTCGGCCTACATGAATCTCCAGCAGGCCCGCTTCATCACGGGGAGGAAGCTGGCGGAGGAGAAGATCGGCGGGCTCCTCCGCGAGAAAGAGCTGATCCTCAAGGAAGTCCAGCACCGGGTCAAGAACAACCTGAACACCATATTCAACTTCCTGGTCCTCCAGGCGGAGGCGACCGAGGAGAGCTCCGCGAAGACGGCGCTCAAGGACGCGGGCAGCCGGGTTCAGAGCATTCTTGTCCTCTTCGACACGCTGAGCCGGTCCGGCGGCTATGGCGGCGTCTCCGTCCTCATGTACCTCCCGCCCCTGATCGACCAGATCATCGCTCATTTCCCCGATTGCGGCTCGGTGAGGGTCGAGAAGCGGATCGAGGACTTCGTCCTGGACGCCAAACAGCTGCAGCCCCTGGGCATGATCGTGAACGAACTCCTCACCAACGTCATGAAATACGCCTTCACCGGCAAGCGCGGGAACGAAATCGTCGTCGCGGCCTCTCTGGCCAAAGGCAGGGTCACGCTGGCGGTCCAGGACAACGGCGCCGGCCTGCCCGAGTCGATAGATTTCGGCCGCTCGAAGGGATTCGGCCTGATGCTGGTCGACGGTCTGACGAAGCAGCTCGGAGGGAGCATCCGCGTCGAGCGGTCCGGAGGCACGAGAATCGTGCTGGAATTCGGCGTGTAGCCGATGCCGGCCTTGAGCACGGCATCCGACGTGGGCGAGTCCGCCGTCTCAGGTCCTAGGACCCTTCTTTCGCCCTGAAGGGCAGCTCCAGCTGGAACAGGGGCCTGGTCTTCACCTTCACTTCGACCGAGAGTCCGGGTATCAGGCTGGACTGTCTCTTGTCGAGCGAGATGCGGACCGGCACCCGCTGGGTGGTCTTGGTGAAATCCCCGATCGAGAAGGGCGGAGTGAGGATGCCCGCTCCGATCAGCACTACCTTCCCCGCGTAGGCCTTGCCTCCGAAGGCGTCGACGTTGATCTGGACCGGGGCGCCGATCGCGATCCTCCCGATCTTCGTCTCCTCGAAATTGGCGGTCACCCACACCGAGTCGAGATCGTTGATAGAGTAGATGGTCTGCCCCGGCTGGACGACGTCCCCCGGCATCAGGGACTTCTTGGCGACGACGCCCGAGATCGGGGACGTTATCCTCGTGTTGAGGAGCTGGTTCTCGAGGACGCCGAGCTGGGCGTCCGCAGTGTCGACCTGGGCGAGGGCTATGGCGTACTGGGCGCTGGCGGCGTCGAGGGCGTTCGCCGCGTGGTCGTTCTGCTCCTTGGTCATGGCTCCCGTCCCGAACAGCGTCCGAGCCCGGTCGGCGTCGCTCTGCGCCCGGTCGAGGTTGATCTTGGACAGCTCGACGTTCCGCTTGGCGTAGTTGAGCGAAGCCGTCGCCTGGGCCTCCTGGGCGCGGAGGTCCGTATCGTCGAGGAGGACCAGCAACTGACCCGGATCGGCCTTGTCCCCCTCCTGGGCCGTGAGCTTGGCTATCCGGCCGAGCATCTTGGCGCTGACGTCGACGTGGTCGCCGTCGATGGCCGCGTCGTCGGTGCTCACGTAGTTGATCGCGTCCAGGAGCCAGAGGGACCCGAGCACGAGGCCCGTCCCCACGAGGAGGATCAGGATCAGGGTCCCGAAGAGCACCGGCCGCTTCCTCGCCTTCTTGCCGGCGTCGTCCGCGCCGCCCGCCCCCTTGCCGTCCCGGGGCTTCGCTCCCTGCGGCATCGCGCCCTTGGCGCCCTTCGGCGCGTCCGTCGTCGTGATCGTATCGCTCATGGCTACACCCCTTGCTCGTCTACGTAGGCGCCCGTGAACTGGCTGTTGTAGAGGTCGGCGTAGAAGCCCCCCTTAGCGAGCAGCTCGACGTGCCTTCCCATCTCGATTATGCTCCCGTCCTTCATCACCAGTATGGATTCCGCGTCGCGGATGGTCGAGAGCCTGTGCGCTATCACGAAGCTCGTGCGGTTCCGCATGAGCTCCTTCATCGCCTTCTGTATGTATACCTCGGTCCTCGTGTCGACGCTGCTCGTCGCCTCGTCCAGGATGAGGATCGCCGGGTCCGAAAGTATGGCGCGGGCGATGGTGAGGAGCTGCTTCTCGCCCTGGGAGATGTTGGACGCCTCCTCGTTGAGGACCGTGTCGTAGCCTTCCGGCAGGGCCCGGATGAAGTGGTCCGCGTGCGCGGCCTTCGCCGCCGCGACGATATCGACCTCCGTCGCCCCCTCGCGGCCGTAGGCTATGTTCTCCCGGATCGAGCCGTTGAAGAGCCAGGTGTCCTGGAGCACCATGCCGAAGAGCGTGCGCAGCTCGCCGCGCCGCATCTCGCGGGTGTCCACGCCGTCGACGAGGATCGTACCGCCCGAGATCTCGTAGAAGCGCATGAGGAGGTTGACCAGGGTGGTCTTGCCCGCCCCTGTCGGCCCGACGATGGCTATGGTTTGGCCGGGCTCGACTTTTATGTTCATGTCCTGCATGAGGATCGCGTCTTCCTTGTAGCCGAAGCGCACGTGGCGGAACTCGACATGGCCGCGGGGAGCCTCGATGGTCGTGGCGTCGGCCTTCTCGGGTATTTCCTCCGTCTCCTCGAGGACCTCCATGACGCGCTCGGCCGAGGCCAGGGTGGATTGGAGGACGTTGGCAATATTGGCCGTCTGGGCGATCGGCTGGGTGAACTGTCTCGAGTACTGGATGAAGGCCTGGATATCGCCCAGCTTCAGGGCCTTCCGGGCCGCCATGATGCCGCCCACGACGCAGATGACGACGTAGCCGACGTTGTTGATGAAGTTCATCATGGGCATGATCACGCCGGAGATGAACTGGGCCTTCCACGCGGCGTCGAAGAGCCTCGCGTTGATGTCCTTGAACACGCGGACCGACTCTCCCTCGCGGCCGAAGGCCTTGACGATGACGTGGCCCGTGTACATCTCCTCGACGTGGCCGTTGAGGGCCCCGAGCTCCTTCTGCTGGGCCCCGAAGCTCTTCTGCGAGAGCTTGGTGACGTTCATGGTCGCGAAGAGGGCGGCGGGCAGGGTGACCAGGGCTATCAGCGTCAGCCAGGGGCTGATCGTCACCATCATGACGAGGACGCCGACGATGGTGCACACCGAGGTGATGAGCTGGGTCAGGCTCTGCTGCAGGGTCGTGCTGATGTTGTCTATGTCGTTGGTCACGCGGCTCATGATCTCGCCGTGGGTCTTGGAGTCGAAGTACTTGAGCGGCAGGCGCGCGAGCTTGTCGTTCACGTCCTTCCTCATGTCGTACACCATGCCCTGCGAGACGCCCGCCATCGTGTACTGCTGGATGTAGCTGAACAGGGTGCTCAGGAGGTAGAAGCCCACGAGGAGGAGGAGGGTCCCCCCGATGTAGTTGAAGTCCATCGACGGCACGGGCTTGTGGAGGAAGTAGGCCATGTACTTGGATATCAGGCCGTCGTAGAGCTTGGTCGTCACGTGGCCCATGAGCTTGGGCCCGACGATGGTGAAGATCGTGCTGAGCACCGCGAAGACGACGACGATGGTGAGCTTGCCCCGCCGCGGCGCGAAGTAGGTCATGAGGAACCCGATGGTCTTCTTCGCGTCCTTGGGCTTCTCGGCGGGGCCGCTCATGCCCATCATCATCCCGGGGCCGCCGCCCGGCCGGCCCATCGGTCTCTGCCCTCCGGGCGCTCCTCCCGGGGCTCCCGGCGCGGGGCCGCGCCTCGCCGCCGTGTCGCTCATGCAATCTCCTCCTCGGAGAGCTGGGACGCGACGATCTCCTTGTAGACCTGGCAATCGCGGTAGAGCTCCCGGTGGGTGCCCATGCCGGCGATCTTCCCCTCGTCGAGCACGATGATGCGGTCGGCGTCCATCACGGTGGCGACCCGCTGGCCGACGATCAGCACGGTCGCGTCGCCGATCTTGACGCGGAGCGCCGCGCGCAGCCTGGCGTCGGTCTTGAAGTCGAGGGCGGAGAAGCTGTCGTCGAAGAGGTAGATCTCGGGCTTGCGGACGAGGGCGCGGGCTATCGAGAGCCGCTGCTTCTGGCCGCCCGAGACGTTGGTGCCGCCCTGGGATATCTCGGAGTCGTAGCCGTCCTTCATCTCGGAGATGAACTCGGTCGCCTGGGCGGTCTCGGCCGCCTCCGCGACGTCGTCGCGGCAGGCGCCGTCGCAGCCGTAGCCGATATTGCCCTCCACGCTGCCCGAGAAGAGGACGGCCCTCTGCGGCACGAGTCCGATCCTCGAGCGGAGCTCGTCCTGGGCCATGTCGCGGACGTCGACGCCGTCGATCAGGATGCTGCCCGAGTCCACGTCGTAGAAGCGCGGTATCAGGCTGATCAGGGTCGACTTGCCGGAGCCCGTGCTGCCGATGATGGCGGTGACCTCCCCCGGCTTGGCCGAGAAGCTGACGTCCATGAGCGCGGGCACCTCGGCCCCGTGGTAGCTGAAGCTCACGTTGCGGAACTCGACGTAGCCCTTCTTCGCCTCGTCGGGCCGGCGCGGCTCCTCCGGATCGGTGATCTCGGGGACGGTGTCGAGGACCTCGTTGATGCGGATGGCCGAGGCCTGGGCCCGCGGCAGCATGATGAACATGAAGCTCGCCATGAGGAGGGAGAAGAGGATCTGCATCGCGTACTGGAGGAAGGCCATCATGTCGCCTACGTTGGATGTCCCCCGGTCGACGCGCTTCGAGCCGAACCAGATGATCGCGACGGTAGTGAAGTTCATGACGAACATCATGATCGGGATGAGGATGGCGAAGAGTCGGTTGACCTGGATCGAGACCGTCATCAGGTCCAGGTTCGCCTCCTCGAAGCGGCGCTTCTCGTCGTCGACGCGGTTGAAGGCGCGAATGACGCGGATACCCGTGAGCCCCTCCCGGAGCACCAGGTTGATCTTGTCGATCTTCTTCTGGATGGCGCGGAAGAGGGGGAAGCCCTTGACCGCGACCGTGACTATCACGGCGGTGAGGAGGGGGATGACCGCGACGATGACCCAGGACAGGCCCGGGTCCTTGGAGACGGCCATGATTATGCCGCCGATCATCATGATGGGCGCGCTCACCATCATCCTCATCATGAGGAGGACCACCATCTGCACCTGCGTCACGTCGTTCGTGGTCCGGGTGACGAGGGAGGGAGTGCCGATCTTGTCGAACTCGTGGAGCGAGAAGTCGGACACGTGCGTGAAGATGTCGTCGCGCAGCAGCGCGCCCATGCCCATCGCCGAGTGGGAGGAGAGGTAGCTCGCGATGACCGCGCACACGGATCCGCCCAGGGCCACGAGGAGCATGAGCCCGCCCGTCTGGAGGATGAAGGGGATGTCCCCGTTCGTTATGCCCTTGTTCACGACGTCGGACATCAGCGTCGGCAGGTAGAGGTCGGACATGCACTGGAAGAACACGACCGCCATCACCGCCGCCACCGGGATCGCGTAGGGCTTGAGGTACCTGAAGAGCCTCAGCATCCGTCCGCCCTCACTTGAGTTCCTCCGAGGCCGCGGCGCGGGCGAGGTCGGCCTGGGCGATGACGGCGTCGATGCGCTTGTTCGTCACCGCGAAGTTCATCCTCAACAGGTCGAACTCGGAAGAGCTCAGGTCGATGTCCTTGGCCGTGCCCGCCGCGACCCTGCCCCGCATGACGCGGAGATTCTCCTCGGCCTGGGCCACCATAGCCCGGGTGGAATCGAGGTCGCGCAACGCGCGCTCGAGGTTGACGATGCAGCTCTCGACGTCCATCACGACGGCGCTGCGCTGTCTGTCCTCGTCGGCCTTGGCCTTGGAGGCGGCGAGGGTCTGAGCCTTGATGTCGTCGAGCGCGGCCGGCACGCCGCCGACGTCGTAGTTCACCACGAGGCCCAGGGCCCAGGTCCCGGTGAACAGCGCGGGATCGGTCTGGAAGGGGACCCGCTGGTTGGGATCGGCCAAGGTGTAATTGCCGGTCACCGCCACGGTGGGATAGAGGGCGGCGCGCGAAAGCTCGATGGAGTGCTCCGCGAGCCTGCGAGCCAGCTCCGCGGCGCGGGTCTCGGGCCGCCTCGCGAGAGCGCCCGACACGAGCCCGGCCTCGTCGATGGAGGCTGAAGCCACGGGCAGGGACGAGTCCTCGGGCTCGGTCGAGAGCTCGAAAGGCGGGGCCGAGCCGGGAGCCGCGGTCGAGATCCCCAGGGAGGAGAGGTCCTCGCCCATCAGCGAAGCGAGGGACAGGAAGGCCCGCCTCTGGGCGGACTGGGCGTCTCCCAGGTCCTCGTCGGCCTGCTCGAGGCGCATCTGGGCGGCGAGCTGGTCGGCTCGCGTCGCCACGCCCTGGCCGAACTGTTGGGCCACGAGGGCGACGTTCTTCTTCATGAGGTCGAGATTCCGCTCGAGAGTCGAGCGATTGTAGGTGGCGCGCACCGCCTCCCAGTAGGCCCTCCGGACGTCGAAGGCCAGGGACCTCTTGACCGTCTCTCTCGAGGCGTCCTTCACCTGGGTCTGGAGATCGGCGATCGCGATGCCTTCCTTGACTTTGTTGCCGTCGTAGATCGGGTAGGAGAGATTGAGGTCGAAGGAAAACGTGTTCAGCAAGGAGGGAAGGGCGAGCGAGAACGAGCCGAATGGAGGGACGTCCGCGCTTATCGCGGTGTCGGCGGCGGGGAGTTCGCTGAGCCGCGTATAGCCCGCGCTCGCGGACAGGGAAGGAATGCGCTTCCACTTAGCCACGTCCGCCTTGGCGCTCGTCGACATCCAGTCCAGATTGGCGCTCATCACTCCCGGATCTTTGGACAAGGCCGAGGTTACGGCCTCGTCGATCGTCAGCTTCCGGAGGCCGGCATTCGCCACAGTAGTGGCGCTCGCCACAGTAGTGGCGCTCGCCGCAGTAGTCGGGGTCGCCTGCTGGGCGGCGGCAGAAGCAGCCGGCACGAGGATCCCGATGGCCGCGGCCAGCAAACCCGCGAGCGGGCCTGCCATCGGGACTATCGGCCTCGCGATGCTTGATTTCTTCAATCGTGCAGCCCTTCGCCTTCCTCGGCCTGCTCGGCCATCCGCTCCCGCATGAGCCGTCTCATCCGCATCCGGCCGATGAAAGCGCCCGGGCGCCCGCCAAGGAGAATCTTGGCCAATACGAAGAGCCCGAGGGCCTCCCAGAACCCGAAAGCGGGCAGCCCGAGGACGCCTGACATGATCCGGTTCCATAGCAGCATGGTTACGAGGCCGAATAGGGCCAGTACCGCGGCGATAAGCGCGATCCAGCCGGCGATGACCAGGGCCTTCTTGCCTCCGCTCATCGCCTTCCAGCGCTTGTGCGCCCGCATGTGCTCGTCGTGAAACATCGTCATCCTCCATAATTACTATTCGATCCATTCCCGGAGCGCGGCCGCCAGTCGTTTCAAGGCGCGGCGCTTCCGCGCCGCCAGCGTATCCGGGGAAATGCCGCTCGTCTCGGCGAGCTCCCTGAACGTCAGGCCGTCCAGGACCTGCGCCTCGATGACCATCCGCTGCTCGTCCGGCAACTCCCCTATCGCGTCGTACAGGGCATCGAGCAGCTCGGAAGACAGGGCGATCTCGGCCGGATCCAGCCCGACCGAGGCGACGATCTCGGCTATCGCGGAGTCCGAGACGGAGATCTCGCCGGCCTTTTTCCGCGTCTCGCCTCTGCGCCAAAGGTCCCTCACCCTGTTGCGAACCGAGGTAAAGAGCCAGGCCGCCAGGTCGTCCACGGCGGAAAGGCCCTCCGCGCCCGATAAAGCCGTTACGAAGGCGTCCTGCACGAGATCCTCGGCGTCCACGAGGCTTCGCGTGGCCTTGGTCGCCCAGGCGAGGAATCCGTGCCTGTTCTCGCGGTATGCGGTCTCCAAATCCGACCGCCTATCCTGCTTTATCAATGTATCGCACCTTATATGACGTTCGGGCCGGGATTTTAGTGCGTCGAGGCGCAGAAAAATCCGGCTGTTCGGGAATCGCCTCTACGCCGCACCCGCATCCTCGTCGCCGAGCTCGGGCCCATCGCCGAGAGAGCAGGCGCCGAGGGAGGCGATCCAGCCGGCCTTGCCCCGGAGGGCGCAGCCTCCCCTGGTCTCGGTCAGCTCGCCGTGGCGCTCGCGGATGGCCCGCATGAGGGGCGAGTCGAGGGCGGCCGCCAGGCCCTCCCGTCCCGCGTCGCTGTCGGAGAACGGAGCGAAGGGGCAGGCCTCGAGGGAGCCGTCGGGCGCCACGTGGATGAAGCCCCTACCCGCGGCGAGACAGCCGCCGTAGGCCTCTTCGTCCCCGGGCAGGCGTATGACGGGGTAGGGCAGGCCCAGGGTCAGGCCCGGGTCGTTGAGCCTGGCGCGCTCGGCGCCCGAGAGCGCCAGGCCCTCGCTGCCGGCGACCACGGGCACGTACTCGACGAGGAAGAGGGCCGAGGCGCCGATCTCGGCGATTCGTCCGAGGAAATCCGGCGACAGGGCGCTGTCGACGTTGCGCGAGCTCACCGTGACCGAGACTCCGAAGACCCCTCCGGCCTCGCGAATGGCCCGGGCCCGGATGAGGGCCGCCTCATGGACGCCCCTCCCTCTGCGCTCCGCGGTGAAGGCCTCGTCGCCCTCGATGCTGAAGACGGGCAGGAGGGTCGTGCCGAAGACGGGAGCGATCGAGGCGTCGAGGAGGGTACCGTTCGTGAAGACCGGGACGACGATTCCGCGGAGAGCCGCCAGTCTCGCGAGCAGGCCGGGCCGAAGCAGAGGCTCGCCCCCGGCGACCATTATGACGCCGACTCCGAGCCGGACCGCCTCCTCGAAGAGCTCCATGAACCTGTCGTCCGAGAGCTCGACGGGCGCGTCCGGGCCGTTCGGGCGGAGCTCCTTCGAATAGCAGCCGGCGCAGTCGAGGTTGCAGCGCCGAGTCACGCTCGCTATGAGTACGGCAGGCACCATCCTGCCCGCCCGCTCGGCGGAGGCTCGGCGCAGGGCCTGGCGTCTCTGGAAGGCGAGCAAGGCGAGGGCTTCGAGCCCCCCTCTCGCGGCGAGAGCGCTTTTGCAGACCTCGAGAAGCTGACTGGAGAAGAGGGTCCTGGGGTTCGTCATGGGGCGTTCCTTGAAATGGAAGCGTATCCGCCCCCATACGGGGCGCGGGCTCCGCCGCGCCCAAAGGCCGCGGCACTCCTCGTCCCCGTCGTGGCGGGCGAGCAGTTATAGCATGTAGGATAATAATATCGCGGCCGATCGGCTAGTGCCGGACGATCGTCGCGGGAAGCGCGTAATCGTCGGAGCGCCCGCGGGGGGCGAGGGGCCGCGTTTCCCTTTGACACGGAGGGCTTCTCGGAATAATCCTTTTCCCATGGAAACGAACGAAATCCGCGCGTTCTTCGACGGACTCAACCGCGACTACCTCGCCGTCCACCGGAAGAAGGAGGATCTGTTCTGGTCCACCCACATGGCGACGAGCGAGGACCATGCAGGCTTCGCCGAGGCCGAAGCGGCCTTCAAGGCCTTCGTCTCCGATTCGGCGAAGCTGGCGGCGGTGCGCGAGCGACTGGCCGCCGTCGAGCGCCCAGAGGGCTCGGGCGAGGCCGCCGAGCTCCTCGCCGGGCTGCGCGGTTGGCGCGCCTTCTTCGAGGCCAATGTGATCGAGGGAGAGTCCGGGCGAGCCGCGATGGGCAGGATCGTCGCCCTCGAGGCCGAGCTCTTCGGGAAGCGGCAGAAGAGGAGGCTTCGCCACCTCAACGACAGGGGAGAGGTGGCGGACGCGACCTTGGGAGCCCTCCTCACGAACCAGGCCGCCAACCCCGACGAGGCGGCGCGCGAGAGCAGCCTCTCCGCCCTGCGCGGCCTGGAGGAATGGATCCTGGCGAACGGCTTCCTGGAGATAGTGAAGGCTCGCAACGCCTTCGCGCGCGGCCAGGGCTATCGCGACTTCTTCGACTACAAGGTGCGCAAGTCCGAGGCGATGACGCCGGAGGAGCTCTTCGAGATCCTGGACGATTTCGAGAGGCTGACGGCCTCGGCCAACGCGCGCGGCCTCGCCTCCCTCGAGCGCTCTTACGGTCCCGGCGCGCTCAAGTCCTGGAACCTGCGCTTCCGGATGGGGGGCGAGGTCCTTCGCGAGACCGATCCCTACTTCCCCTTCGAGCTCGCCCTCGAGCGATGGATAGCGAGCTTCCGGAATCTCGGCATCGCCTATCGCGGCTCGGTCCTGCGCCTCGACCTGCTCGAGCGCGAAGGAAAGTACCAAAACGGCTTCTGCCACGCTCCGGTCCCCGCCTTCTACGACCGCGGGGCCTGGGCGCCGGCCCGGATCAACTTCACCTCCGAGGGCAGGCCGGCCCAGGTCGGCTCGGGGCAGGGGGCGATCAATACGCTCTTCCACGAGGGCGGCCACGCCGCCCATTTCGCCAACGTCACGCGAAACTCGCCCTGCTTCTCCCAGGAGTACCCGCCTACCTCGATGGCCTACGCCGAGACTCAGTCGATGTTCTGCGACAGCATTCTCGGCGACGCGGACTGGATGACGCGCTACGCGAAGAAGCCGGACGGGACTCCGATCCCGCCCGCCCTCATCGAGAAGCGCATCGAGAGGAGCCAGCCCTTCCGAGCCTTCGGCGAGCGCATGCTGCTAGTAGTGCCCTATTTCGAGCGCGCTCTCTACGCGCTGGGGGATTCCGAGCTCGAGGCGGACAAGGTACTGGCGATGGCGCGCGAGGCGGAGAGGCGGATCCTGGGGGTCGAGAGCCCGAGGCCCCTCCTGGCCATTCCCCACCTCCTCAACCAAGAGTCGTCGGCCAGCTACCACGGCTATCTGCTCGCCGACATGGCCGTCTATCAGACCCGCGCCTGGTTCCTGGACAATTTCGGCCATATCGCCGACAACCCCGAGGTCGGAAGGCTCCTCGCCGACAAGTATTGGGCGCCGGGCAACTCGCTCACGCACGACCAGACGCTGAGGGCGCTCACGGGCGAGGGCTTCTCGGGACGCTATCTCGCCGAGGCCTGCAACGCCTCGCCCGAGGAGGCCTGGGCCGCCGCGGAGGAATCGATAGCCGCCTCCCGCTCGCGCAGCTACCGCGCCGATCCGAGCTCGAGCCTCGACGCCGACATCGCCATCGTCCACGGCGTCGAGACCATCGCCGACAACTCGACCTCGGAGACCAGGATGTGCGCTGACTTCGCGGCCTGGGTGAGGGCGAAGTATCCGCGTGACCAAGGTGCCATGGCGCCGCATTAGCATCGGTATTCGTCGACAGTTCCCGCTCGCATTTCTCCGGGGCTGCTGGTATCATTGCTTGAGCGCGTACCGAAGAAAGGGGAGTTGGACATGGAAAACACAGGCTCCGAGAAAAACGCTCAGATCGTCTACTTCTCTCACGGTGGAGGACCCTTACCGATTCTTGGAGACCTAAGTCATAAGGCGATGGTGGACTTCATGCAAAGGCTCCCTGCGAGGCTCAGGAAGCCGGATGCGATACTCGTCATCAGCGCTCACTGGGAAGAGAAGGTCCCAACGCTCCTCGGAGCCGACAGACCTGAGATGTTCTACGACTACTATGGGTTTCCTGATGAAGCTTATCAGATTATTTACCCGGCGCCCGGCAGTCCCGAATTAGCGAAGAAAATTGTCGCGCTTCTCGGCGAAAAGGGTCTTTCCTCAGGTATCGACACCAAGCGAGGATACGACCACGGCCTCTTCATCCCGTTGAAGATGATGTACCCCGAAGCGGATATTCCATCACTGCAAATCTCGCTTGTGCAAGGACTGAACCCGGTTACGCACATAGCCCTTGGCGCAGCTCTACATGACCTGATGAAGGATAATATTCTCGTTATCGGATCGGGCTTCTCGTTTCATAATATGAGAGGGTTTCGCTATGGAGGTCCGAATAAGTCCGACTCTCAGAACGATGCCTTCCAGGAATGGTTGATCGAAACCTGCACCGGCCCCCGCGCGCAGTGCGAGCAGCGGCTGATCGATTGGGAAAAGGCGCCCTCCGCGCGCTACTGCCACCCTCGCGAAGAGCACCTGCTGCCCTTGCATATTTGCGTCGGCATGGCGGGGAGCCCTGCCCAATTGGTTTTCGACGACTACATCGCGGGGAAGCGAGCAGTAGCGTTCCTGTGGGCTTGAGCCGGGCATCGTATAGGGGAATCGAGCGGATAGACCGGGGAAGCGCCCCTATCGGGGAGGTTGCAAATAGTACGAAAAAACCTCGCAGGGACCTAGCCCGAGAAAAGAATGGCGGCCCCTTTCCCAAAGTCGTGATACATTCACCCGGGTGTCCCCGATGATCCTGCCTGCCTTGATGCTGATGGCCTCCGTTTCGGCGGCTCCGCTGGACTTGTCGTCCCTCGGGTCCGGTGAAGCGCTGGGTCGCTCTTTCACTTGGGGAGTGGACAAGGGTGGGACCTGGACCTGGGACGAGGCTTGGGCGGCCTCCGAACGCTTCGCTCCCTGCGGGCAAGCCTTCATGGACTTCGGCTTCAGCCCGGATGTCTATTGGCTGCGCTTGGATTGGCGCAGGTCCGAAGAGGGCCCGCGAGAGCTGTCGCTGGCCCAGTGGGCGTCCAGGATGGGGAAAGTCGATGTCCGGTTCAGGGACGGCTCGACTTGGACGGATGGGCCGTTTTTTTCCGGGCCCGATCAAAGGGATGATCCTCGACTTCCCAGGCATTTCCCCGCGGTCTTTCCTTTTCCCAAGGGCCCTCGGGGCTCCCTTTTGGTCAGGATCGAATCCACGACATCCATCTGCTTCCTTCCCATGATCTGCGACGGGCCGACCCTGACCTTCATCGACGGTCTCAGCTACGCCGGCTTCGGGATGATGTCGGGCTTCCTCCTCCTCATGATCCTCTTCAACGTTTTCATGCTGCGCACCATCAGGGACCGTCTCTATCTTCGGTATACATTCTATCTAGTATCGTTCTGGGCATATCTTCTGCTGTACACCGGCTTTCTCCAAAGTCTGGTTCCCGAGCTCAAGCCGTACCTTACTATTTCCTTCTTCCTTTCAGAGGCCTTGTTGTTGATGGCCGGCTGGACATTCGCTTCCGCGGTCAACCGCTTCGAGCTTTGGAAATGGAGCTCCCGGGTAGGGACGATTCTATTCGCAGCCGTCCTATCGTTCCTGGCCGTCTTCCTCTCGGGAAACCGGCGCTTGGCCGGCGAACTCATCCTCCTGACTTCATGGCTCGAGATCCTGGGTATCGAGGCCGGCACCATCCTGCAGATGATTCGAGGCCATTACCTGAGCCGTTTCTTCATTGTTGGTTGGTCGTGCATGCTGCTGTCGATCGGATGGATGACCCTCGGCTCCATGGGCTCCATGGGACCCTTCATGAACATATTCGGAGACAGCCTCTTCCTGGTCCTGTCGGTGATGATCGAGACGACGGTATTCTCCGCCGCCCTGGCAGTCCGAGTCCGCGCCATGCAGAAGGAGCTGGATCGATTCCAGGAGAGGACCGCCCGGGCCGACCGCCTTGGCACCTTGGGGCTCCTGACCGCCCAGGTCGGCCACGAGATCAACAACCCCAACCATGTCATCGCCCTGAACGCCTCCCTCCTCGAATCCCTCCATCGCCGGGTCCGGGAAGACAGGGACCGAGCCCGAGAGGACGGGCTTCCGGCGGGGACCGGGGACGATTCCAGGCTCGGCGAGGCTCAAGGCCTGGTGAGCGCGATCCTCGATGCCTCGGGACAGATAAACCAGGTCGTGACGAATCTCCGCTTCGAGGCCCGCCCCCGGGATCTGCCCGGCCCCGTGAACCTGGGAGTCGTGGTTCGCCGGACGGCCAAGCTTTACGAATTGCGCTGGAGGGAAGAATCGACCCGCCTTTCGGTCCATATTCCGGATGACCCTGTTATGGTTCTCGGGGTCGAATTCCGTCTTCAGCAATTGGTCGTCAATTTGGCGACCAACGCCCTCCATTCCCTGGCCGACAGGGACAAGGCCGTCCGGATCTCGGTCGAGGCCCGGGACCGGGAGGCGGTCCTCACGGTGACGGACGAAGGCCGGGGGATGTCCCCCGAGGTCCAAGCCAGGCTGGGCACGCCATTCTTTACGACCCGGGGGTCGCAGGGCGGCTCCGGCTTCGGTTGGGGCCTGTGCCAGGAAATCGTCAAGGAGCACCGCGGCCGCCTGGAATTGGATAGCCGCCTCGAGGCCGGGACCACCGTCAGAGTCCGGTTCCCCGAGCTTGCAACGACCACCGCCGGCACTGGAGATCGTCCGTGACGAAGGGCCGGGGAATGGGCGGCATTCTCCTGGCCCAATGCGGCCCCGAAAGGCTGTACAGGCTCGCCGATTCCTCGGTCCTTCTCCGGGTATACGGCCAAGGCAAGGCCGGCCAGATCCTGGCGGGGCGGGACCACGAGCTGTCGTCCTTCCTTAATATCGTCGGAATCCCGCGGCCGTTGTCCCCCTGGGACGGAGGCGACAGTCTCGTGGCTGCCGACCCGGGAGGCCTTCCCCTCCTCGCGTTGAGGGAACACAAGGCCTTTGGGCCCGAGCTCGTGCTGGAGATAGCGACTTCCCTGGCTATCCTCGTGGCTCGCCTGCACAATGCGGGTTTCGCTCATCGCAGCATCAATCCCATGGACGTCATCGTGGACTCAGGCAGGCCGGGCGAAGCGCCCCGCCTCGCCCTGATCGGCCTGGGCCGCGCGGGAGAGATACGCAACCAGACTGCCTCTTCCGGCTTCGCGGCGATACCCGACGAAATGCTCCGCTACATCGCGCCCGAACTCGCCGGATCGGGCTCGCTCTGGGCGGACCCGAGAGTCGACCTGTTCTCGATCGGCGCTTCGCTCCGAGAGCTTCCCCGAGCCTGTTCCTCGCCTCTCGACGGAATATTGGGGAAGCTGGTCGATCCGGACCCCGAGCGTCGCTTCCGGAGCGCCGCGGGCCTGCTCCGAACCCTGTCTCAAACCCGTCGCGGCTACGATCATAGACCTTCGGAGGCAAGCTCGTGCGCGGACGAGGATCCCGATCCCGAAGCGGCGCGCGCCTTCGGCTTTCGGGCGCGCGGGAAAGAGAAAAGCATTATCGAGGCCGCGCTCGGCGAGGCGCGAAGCGGCGGGAATCCCGTCGTCCTCGTCTCGGGTCCGCCGGGCATCGGGAAGAGCAGCCTCGTCAAGGAGGCCCTTCGCTCGGTCGCCTCCAAGGGGGCTCTGGTCCTCGCCTGCAAACACGAATCCGGTTCCGAGAAGCCGCTGGGACCGATGGCTAGACTCTTCGCCGACCTGGCTCTCCGCGTATTCGCCGGAGAGCCGGACAAGGCCGAGGCGTGGAAGGCGCGCTTCTCGAAGGCCGCGCGGGTTCTCGGGGAAGGCGCCTTCTCCATCCTTCCCGTCCCGGCCCAGGAAGCCGAGGTCCAGGCGGCGGTCCAGGAAGACCCGGTCGAGCACGCGCGCCGCAGCATCGAGGCTCTGGTTTCGCTCATCGCGTCCTATCGCGAAGGCCTTGCGATCTTCGTGGACGATCTCCAATGGGCGGACGCCGCGAGTCTTCGTTTCTACGGCCGCCTCCTCCAGAACCGGCCGCCTTCGAGTCTCGTCGTCGTCGCGTATCGCGCTTCGGAGATCGAGCCCGGAAGCCTGGCTTCGGCGCTGATCTCCGGGCTTCTTTCGGGCGGCTGCAAGGCTTTCGAGCTTTCGGCCTTGACTCCGGCGGAGATCGATGCCGGCCTCGGAGCGGCTCTTCCTGGACTCTCGGGATCGGAGCTGCGGACCCTGTCGTCCCGGCTCTTCGGCGCCTCCGGCGGCAACCCTCTCTATCTCGTCCAGATGCTGCGATCCCTCCAATTCCGCGAGGAGCTGCGCTTCGACTACGGAGCGGGTCTTTGGTCCCTGCATCCCGCCGAGGAAGGTGGAGCCGAGACGCCGCCCGCGGATTTGACCGAGTTCCTCGCGGCCGCGATGCGCAGCCTGCCCGACGAGGAGAGGCGCTGCGTCGTAGCCGCTTCGTGCTTCGCCCGGTCTTTCTCCGAACGGAGCCTGAACGCCGCCACGGGCATTCCCCTCGGAGAGCAGTCGCAGGTATTGTCCCGCCTCGTCCGACGGGGCTATCTCGTCGAGGAAGCCGTAGTTGAAGAGAAGCGGTGGCGTTTTGCCCACGACAACATCAGGGCCGCCGCCGCCGGCCTCGTCGATGAGGCTGAGAGGGAGAGGCTCCATGCGCTGATCGCCGAAAGTCGCATGACCGAAGACGGAAAGAAGGCCGAAGGCGACCTCGGCACTACCGCCGAGCACATTCGACTCGGCATCGGTCGCTTCGCGGGAAAAGACGTCTGGAGAAAGGCCGCCGAGATCCTTCTCGCCGCCTGCCGGCGCTCCTCCGCCTCGGGGGCCTTCCCCTCGGCCTGGGCCTACTGCCGGAGCGCCCTCGGTATCCTCCCCTCCGAGGCCTGGGTCGACCAGTACGAGCTCTGTCTCGAGCTCCACCATGCCGGAGCCCTGGCAGCATTCCTGAGCGGAGAAGGGAAGGCCGCGGAGGAACTCATCGATACGGTGCTGCAAAAGGCGCGGAGGCTCCTGGACGCCGTCCCGGCCATCGATGTGCGCATTTACTCGTATATGGGCTCCAACCGCCCCCGGGACGCCGCGACCCTGGTCATCGAGACGATCCGGGCGCTGGGGGTTCCCATCCCCGACCGCGCGAAAGGGAAAAACGGGATCCCCCTGGGCCTCGATCTGGCCCTGCGCGCGGCCCTCCTCCTGCCCGACTCGATCCTCGTGGCATTGGCGCGCCGTCGCGATCCGGTAGCCGAGGCTTGCATGCGGCTCATCAACAGGGGAGCCACGGGCATTTTCGTATCGCGCCACGATATCTTGCCGGCCGTTACGGCTTGGGCGGCCTTGCTCGCCATTTCCCGGGGAGCCTCGAGCACTGGAGCCGTGGCCATCTCTCTCTTGGGAGGCATGGTCTCCGCAGGGGGATACAGGGCCGCCGAGGGCTGTCGATGGGCCCAGGTCGCACGGAGGGTCTGCGAAGGCTCAGGTTTGCAGATCATCAGGTCCAGGGTCGAGGCAAATTTCGCGATGTTCATCGGGCATTGGAAGGTCCCTATCCAAGAGGGGATGACAGCGCTGCGCGAGAGCGTCGAAGTGGGCATCGAGAACGGGGACTACGAGACTGCGGGCGTCAGTCTCTCGCATTATGCCATTCTCGCCACGCACTACGGACCAAATCTTCCCGAGGCGATCGGGGAGCTCGAGGAACTCGTGGGGCGGGCCGCCACTTTGGGTCAGGAACGGAGCCTCTTATCCATGCGACGAGCCATGCAGATGGGTCTGAACTTGTTGGGCCGCGGCTCGGGCTCGGATCCGACGCATTTATCGGGACCGGAATGCGACGAGGCAAAAATGCTCCCTCTGTATGAGGCAGCGCGGGATCGAAGCGCCATACTCAGCTTGCACTACCTCGATTGCGTCCTCTCCGTCGCGTTCGGAGCCTGGGAAAGCGCCCTTGAAAGTTCCGAACGCGCCGCCGAATACGGGGATTCCCTGAGTAGCCAGATCATGGAGGGTTCCTATGGCTTCTTCAGGGCCCTCGCCTTGGCCGTCGCGCTTCGGAGGGGGACGGCGCACGACGCGAAATCGGCCGCGGCCGAGCTTGGACGGCGAGAGTCCGACCTCCGGCGCTGGGCTCGCGGCGCGCCAAGCAATTTCGCGCACCGTTTGGCCCTGGTCCGAGCCGAGCGCCTACGCGCGCTGGGCGAGACTCGGAACGTCGAGAGACTTTATGCAGCAGCGGTCGAGGGCGCCGCGGCCTCGAGGATCAAGCTCGAGGAGGGCGTCGCGGAGGAGCTTTACTCCGTTTTCCTCGCCTCGAAGGGCGACGAGGAGGGCGCGAAAGACAGGCTCCGCCGCGCGCATCATGCATGGTCGGATTGGGGGGCCCGGGCCAAGGTCGAGGCACTCGAGCGGGAACATCCCTGGCTGGTCGCGGCCGAGAAGCGTCGCCGCGAGGCCGCGACGCCGACACCGGTCTCGCCCGTTCCGGAAGAGACAGCCGCCTTGGACTATCTGGCCGAGACGGCTCGGATCATCGCCGCCGGCGGCTACACGCCCGAGTCCCTTCTCGAGCGGGCCCTGCGTCACATTATGCTCCGCGCGGGGGTCGACTTCGGATCGATCATCGGCGAAGACGAGGACAGGATCAGCCTCGCCGTCGTCGGCGACGCCGTGAACGGCGGCATCGAGACGAGGGCGATACGGAGGGAGTCCTTCGGCGAGCTCGAGACGGGCCCGCGCGGCGCCCTCCTCCGCTACGTTCGAACGACTGGAAAGCGCGTCGTCGTGGAGGACGCGCGAGAGGATCTCGTCTGGGGAAAGGGCGAGGCCTTCCGTTCCGCGCTCTGCTCGCCCCTGCCCGTCGGCAGACAGACCCGAGGCTGCATCCTCCTCGTGAGCAGATCCCTTCCCGGCGCATTCTCGGGGCGGAAGGTAGGCATCGTCGAGCTCCTCGTCGCCCAGGCCGGTGTCATTCTCGAGGCCGCGGCCACCCAGCGCCTCCGCGATTCGCTGGCGGAGCGGCGGGAGCTGGCGCTCCGCGAGGACAGGCTCGCCGCGCTCGGCGTCCTCGCCACGGAGATCGTCCACGAAGTGAGCAATCCCAATCACGTCATACGCCTCGACGCGGCCTTCGGCGCACGTGCTCTCCATGCCCTCCGCGCCTCTTTCGCGGAAGACGACGAAAGCGACGAGTTCGCCGCCCGTCGCCTCGAGGAGCTCGAGTCGGCCCTCGGCGGGATCGAGACGGCGAGCCAGAGGATCGAATCCATCGCCTCCGAGCTCAAAGGCTTCGCCCGTGGAGGCGCCGGAATGGGGCCGCTCGACCTCAACGAGGTGCTGGACTCCACGATTCGCGTCTTCGGCGCCCGCGCGCGCAGAGCGACCGAACGCCTCGAGATCGACCTCGCTCCCGGCCTACCCCCGGTCCGCGGCGAGCCGGGGAGACTACAGCAGCTCATACTCAATCTGCTCGACAACGCGTGCGAGGCCCTCGAGAGTCCCGCCGAGGCGATTTTCTTGACGACGGCCTACGCCCCGGAGACCGACGAGGTCGTCCTCGCGGTCGAGGACGAAGGGCGGGGCATCGGCGCGCTCTCCGCCGAGCGCCTCGCAGAGCCCTTCTTCACGACGCGCGGGGAATCGGGCGGGACGGGGCTCGGCCTCCATATCGTCTCTTCGATCGCGAAGGAGCTCGGAGGAAGGCTCCGCTTCCTTCCGAGACAGGGGAGGGGAACCCGGGTCGAGCTGAGGCTGCCGCCGACCAAGACAGAGCTTCGCTAGGCGGCCAGGTCAGGGTTTGCTTCCCCGATGCTTCAGGCGCTGGCTCAAGGCTTGAGGACTGATGCCCAGGAGCTTCGCCGCCGAGCTCTGGAGCCCGTCGGTCCGTTTCAGGGCCTTTTCGATCAGGTCCTCTATGGCCTGCTCGATCGTTGGCATTTCGGGCATGGGCGGAGCCGGCTTGGCGACCGCCGCTGTCGCCATCGAGGGATCGGGTCCCGCCTTCGGAGGGGCGCTGAGAAGCCTTTCGACGACAGATCGATCGATCTCCTGCCCGGGGCTGAGCGCCTTGGCCTTGAGCAGGAGGCTCCTCAATTCGCGTACATTCCCCGGGAAAGAATGGAGACCCAGGGCTGTCAGGGCCCCGGGGCTGAGAGTAGGACAATCGGGCCCCGAGGCCATCGAGGACAGGAAATGAGCGCAGAGCAGGGGTATGTCCTCCCTGCGTTCCCGGAGCGGGGGAATGTCGACCCGGTAGGTGGATAGCCGGAACAGAAGGTCGCGGCGAAAGCGACCTTCCTCGGCCCGGGACTCCAGATTCTGGTTGGTGGCGGCTACTATCCGGGCTTCGCTTCGGCGCGGCAGATCGGTGCCGAGGGGAAAGTACTCGCGGTTCTCGAGGAAGCGGAGCAGTTTGACCTGGGATTGCGAGCTCAGGTCCCCGATCTCATCCAGGAAAAGCGTCCCGCCCGCGGCTTGGAAGATAAGTCCCTTCCTGGCTTCGTCGGCCCCCGTATAGGCTCCCTTCACGTGGCCGAACAGGGTGTCGGAAACCAAAAGATCTTCCAGGCCCCCGAGGTTGGTCGCCACGAAGGGGCCCCGGACGCCGCTCGATTTGTGGATGGCTCGGGCGAAGAGTTCCTTGCCCGTGCCGGTCTCTCCCTGGAGGAGGATGGGCTCGTCCGACGCGGCCACCGCCTCGATGAACCGGAAGAGGGCGCGCATCTTGTCGTTGGTCGTGATCAGGTCCGAGAAGCTCTCGGGTCGCTTGAGGTCGATCGCCTGCAGACTATCCCGGAGAGAAGCTATTTTTAAATCTTTTTGTCTGGATTCCAGAGCCCTTTTGACGCTATTGATGAGCCGGCCCGGATCGCTTCCTTTGACCACGTAATCGTAAGCCCCGTTCCCCATGCACCTGACCGCCGAATCGATGTCCGCGAGGGCCGTGACGATGATGACAGGAACCTCGGGGTAATCCCTCCGCAGCCTGGTGAGGAGCTCCTCGCCGGGAAGGTCGGGAAGGCCCAGGTCCAAGAGGACCAAGCCCACGGGCTCCCGGGCCATGAGGTCCAAGGCCTCGGTGCCCGTCGCGGCGGGAATGCATGTGAGTTGGAAGCCTTCTTCCAAAACCTGCGAGGTACTTCGGAGGATCGCGACGTCGTCGTCGACCAGAAGGATTGCGGCAGAAAACGAAGGCACGGGTCCTCCATCCATCCCCAGGCGTGAGGGGGGACAAAATAGAGAATGCAAGAAGCGTGCCCGGAAAACAAGGGATAAAGCGGGGCGATTCGTCAATCAAGGTTGAGGAGGATCAAGGAATATTGATGGAAAATCAATATTCCTTGATAAATCCCTCGCTTTTTGCTGGCACGGAGATTGCTCCACCCAAGGCATGGGTCCTTCAAAGCTTGAGAGGAGCGAGAATGATTACTAATCGGAAAATGCCAGATTGCATCGCGGGATACCGCATCATTCGCTCGCATCTAGTAGCATGCCTGATGTTGCTTTCGGCATCCGCAATGCCGATGATCGCTCAGGATGCGAATGCCCTAAAGACCTACACTCCGCAAGAATTGGCGTGGCAGACCCTGGACCCGGAAAAATCCAGTAAAGACACATTCATTTTGAGGATCAACACGCCCGAGGACGGGGCGAAAGTCATCATCAAAGACATGAGCATCGGAGTTACGCCTCTAGAGATGGTCTTGCCCTGCGTCCCCTTCGAAGTCAAAATTCAACACCCGTATTACAATCCGGCGGTATTGAGGATCGATCCCCAACCCGGGAAGATCCTATCGCTAAGTCCCGAGATGTCCTCCAATAGCATGGCTGCAAAATTGGGTCTTCAAGAGGAAGAAGGCAGTTTGATCCTCGAAAAAAGGGCCCTGCAGAAAAAATATTCGAAGGTCTACATCATCAACGCGATATCATGGGCGGTTTGCGGAGTCGGCGCCGCCGGCGTCGGCTACCTATACTCGCAAAAGGGCCAGTTCGTGAATGCCTACAATACCGCTGCGACTCAATCGGCGATGAACTCCGCGCAGTCCAATATCAGTCTCTACAATGCGGGGTTCACGGCGGCGCTGGGAGTCGGCGGAGCCGGACTGATATCATCCATAATCACGATGATATTGGAACCGAATATATCCGCGAAGGATCGCCAGATCAAGAATCTGGACGCCAAGATCAGCAATCTAAGCAAGGAATAGCCGCTTATGAAAAATATGAGCAAGCTCCTGATCGGGATATCGGTTCTCTCGCTCGTCATCTGCGCATTCGGTTGCCAAATGATCACATCGGGCGATTTGCAACCGGGCGTCACCGCGATAAGCCTCAATAAAACCACAGATACGATCAATGGTACCGCGTCGGATACCCTCGTTCCGGCCTTCCTGCCCTATACCGCTTCCAATAAGGCCGTGACTTGGTCCAGCAGCAACGCTTCCATAGCGACCGTGTCAGCCTCGGGAGTCGTGACCGGCGTGCTGCCCGGAACGGCGACTATCACCGTTACATCGGCCGACCAAAACAAGGCAGCCAGCTGCGCCGTGACGGTGACTCTGGTTACGGTCACCGGAGTAAGCCTCAATAAGACCACGGATTCGATGAGCGGGACCGAGACTCTTGTCGCTACGGTAATCCCAAGCAATGCAACCAATAAGAATGTCGTTTGGACTTCGAGCAATAACGCGGTGGCGACCGTCTCCTCATCGGGAACGGTGACGAGCCAGGCGCCCGGCACGACGACCATTACCGCTACGACTGTCGATCAAAATATCCCGGCGACCTGTTCCTTGACCGTGCCCAACGTACTTGTTACCGGTGTGAGTCTAAACAAGTCCTCGGACGCTATTTCGAATACGGATACTCTAATAGCGACAGTAGCTCCGGCCAATGCCACCAATCAGAACGTCATATGGTCAACAAGCAATCCCGCCATCGCGACGGTATCGGCTACGGGAGTCGTGACCGCCGTCTCATCGGGCTCAGCAACGGTAATGGTGACAACAGTCGATCAAGGTAAAACGGCGACCTGCGCCGTCACTATCACTATTGTACATGTTACCGGAGTGACCGTGAATAAAACGACCGATACGATCTCTGGAACCGGGACCGACACTCTGACAGCGACTATTGTGCCCGCTAACGCTACGAATCAGAACGTTACGTGGAGCTCGAGCAATCAAGCTATCGCGACTGTATCTTCCGCTGGGGTCGTGATAGGAGTCTCGCCTGGGCAGGCTACCGTCACAGTAACGACAGTGGATGGCAATATGACGGCCAATTGCACGATCACCGTTTCGAAGATTTCGGTCACTGGAATAAGCATCAATAAGACAGCCGACAACATCCCCATATATGGGACTGATACCCTTATAGCGACTATATCTCCGTCCACTGCGACCAATCAGAATGTAACGTGGGTTTCGAGCAACAGCTCGATTGCAACGGTATCTTCCTCCGGCGTTATAACGGGCATCGCCCTTGGAACGGCGACGATAACGGCTACGACAGCCGATCAGGGGCTAACGGCGATTTGCCTAGTGACGGTTTCTCCGAATACCGTTACTGGTGTAAGCCTTAATAAGACAATCGATACTATCAATGTGGGCGGAACCGATACGCTGATAGATGCGATAACACCATCATTCGCGACTAATCAAAACGTCTCGTGGAGTTCGAGCAACACATCAGTCGCTACAGTCTCCACAAGTGGCGTTGTAACTGGTGTTGCCGTCGGAACGGCGACGATCACCGTGACAACGGTCGATCAGGCGAAAACCGCAACCTGCTCGGTTACAGTTGTTCAATTAGTCACCGGGGTAAGTCTGAATAAAACTAATGATACAATAGATATGCCCACGCCTGGTACTGATACCTTGATAGCGACAATCCAGCCAACCAATGCCACCAACCAAACCGTTACATGGAGTTCTAGCAATAGTTCCATTGCTACAGTTTCTTCTAGCGGTGTTGTAACCGCAATTGCTCCAGGAACGGCGACGATTACAGTGACGACTGCTGATCAGGGCAAAACGGCTTCATGTACGGTTACCGTCGTTCAACTGGTTACAGTCGTTAGTTTGAACAAATCAACTGACACCATAAATGGAACTGGAACCGATACGCTGACGGCAACTGTGTTGCCTACTAATGCAAAGAACCAGAGCGTAACATGGACATCGAGTAACAGTGCTATCGCAACTGTGTCTTCTTCTGGAATAGTTACAGGTGTTACTGCGGGTCAAGTTACGATTACTGTTACAACAGTTGATCAGGGTAAAACTGCCAATTGTCTAGTCACTATAGTCAATGTCCCGGTTACTGGTGTGAGTCTTAATAAAACAAATGATTCAATTGATTCTGGAAATACAGATACGTTTACTGCCACTATAGCACCAACAAACGCAAACAATAAAAATATTGTTTGGACTACGAGTAGTACAAGTATCGCGACAATATCATCTTCTGGGGTTGTGACTGGGATTTCGGCTGGAACTGTAACTATCACAGCAACGACGGTGGATCAAGGAAAAACCGCTAGTTGCCTCTTGACTGTGAATGTTCCAGTTAGTGGTGTGAATCTTAGTAAAGGTACTGATTCGATCAATGTTGGTGGGACAGACACAATCATTGCAACTATCCTGCCCTCTAATGCGTACAATAAAAATGTTACTTGGGTCTCGAGTAATACTGCTGTTGCGACAGTATCTACATCTGGCGTAATAACCTCCATTGGCTATGGCACAGCTACAATCACAGTGACATCAATTGATCAAGGCAAAACTGCAAACTGCATAGTAACAGCTCAATACATCATTGGACAGACTGGGCCTGGTGGTGGACTCATTTGTTATGATTCCGTTGTAGCAACCGGAAGTACATTTATGGAAAATGGTGTAACATGCCGGTACTTGGAAGCGGCTCCCACCGACCAGAGCTCCGGAGTTGCTTGGTGGAACGGAACTGATACTAATATTCCTGGCGCTATTAGTACTACTATCGGCTCGGGTAAAGCCAATACAAACGCAATAATCGGGGTTCAAGGATATGGGAACTATGCGGCGGAAGTTTGCACCAATTATACAGGCGGCGGAAAAAACGACTGGTTTTTGCCAAGTCAATCAGAATTGAATACAATGTACTCAAATCTGTATGTTAAAAATCTCGGTAGCTTCTCTTCTAAGATCTACTGGTCATCCTCACAGGTTAGCCTTAATTCCGCGTGGTCTTTGGTCTTTAGCATTGATAATCCGTTTGCTGAAACCACGGCCGGGGGGTTATATGTTCGTGCTATCAGAGCTTTTTAATTACCTAATTATGACGTCCTGGAGATAACACATGGGTCAAATTTTTGACTATCTAACGCAAACCATATTTGTAATTAGGAATTGTTTGGCACAATACCTAAGCCCAATTTCCCACCAAATTAAATGAAAAGGATTGAGTTTATGAAGAAACAAAATTTCATTTTGCTAGTTAATTTTATTATTTTCTTCCCCATAGTAAATATATCCGCTGATGGTTCAGTACCCAACAAAGGCTCCATCCCTTTTAAATACTACGGATATACACAGCATCTAGGCGGCTTCGATCTCGAAGGCAGCTTTGATTGGGAAATCAAAGGTGCCCCGCCTGTGGGGCAAAGAGATACCAGTATTGCCGGACGAATAATGGACGACCCTTATTTCAATTGGAAGTTCAATGTCAAGAATATTGGGACTTCATTTTATTACGAAGGAAAAAGCTACGATATCAATGCTTATCCCGAGCTTAAGGATGTTTCCATTTATAGTTCTACAATTAGCGTGAACCTGGTTTCGGGATCATACCAATATGCTTTCGAGCCTCAATTGTTGACGTTTAGTAATGGAAGAGATCATGACGAACAGGTCTTTATTGAGGTAATAACTAAGAAAGATTCAAATGAAATTCAAAAAATGGCGGCCACCAATGGATTTTATTTGCAAGGCTTTTCATTCAGAAAACTAGTTTGGTGGAATATGGATAACTTTAAAAACAGGCTTTCGGACGAATCAAGGAAAGCTAGTCAAGCAAGGACTTTCCTGAATCAAGCTCAGGCCGATATGCAGGCGGGTCGCTACCCTGAAGCCCAGGCGAACGCTAAAAAAGCGATCGAACTTGACCCCTCTTTACAGACACAAGCGATGAAACTGGTGAACGACGCGGATCAAAAAGAAAAACTGGCCATTATCGCGAAAAATAATGAGGTACAAAAAGCGCAATCCTCAAATCCTTCATCCTCATCAAGTTCAACAGCCTATACTCCTGCTTCTCCGCCTGCGGAGTCGAAAGCCGACTACGTCAAATCCTATATCGCCGAGCAGGAAAACGAACGGCAAGCTAGAGAAGCAAGCATTAATAATCTATTTAATTCCATAGATGAATATAATCGTCAACAAGCCCAACAAATTCAGGATGCGAACAGATGGTCCGCGGCGACGAAACTTAATGCATCGGCATCGCCCGAATCCATGATCCGCGATGCCGAGGCTAAAAAGCAGGAATTGGAAAGACTTTCGCAACAAAAAAAAGAGGCTTTTGACAAAGAGATAGCCGATGAACAGGCAAAAAACAGCAGCGATGAGACGGCCCAACAGCAGCTTATCATGGGGGCTTTCGCGAGCGTTGTAAAAGCTGTCGGCAATAGTGATATCGAAAACCAAAAAAGAAAGGCACAAGAGGATATTGACAATCAACTCACCGCCGCATTCAAAAATATACAAAGCAAGCTTCTGAGTAACAACAACTCCAATCTTGCAATAGCCTACTCAGGCATGGCCAAAACCATATACCCCGAGGAATTCGAGTATTTCAAGGAAGTTTCGGAATACTATAGTGCTTTCAATACGCAAATCAACAGTGGTTTTACGACCTCCGATACGAGCTGGATACATCCCGATGGCGCGCCTCCTCGTGAGCCAAGGATGCAAAGAAATTTGAACTTTTCCGATGATACGATGGCAAGTCTCCTGGAAGAAAAATGGGGTTTTTACAATTCCAACACTCAATATCGATCTGGTACAGCCGAATCCATATTGGTTCTCTCACGGCATTCGATGAAAGTATTCCCGGATCTTCCGGACGGGTATTATTATTGCGGTCTATTGACAACCGATAGTTTGAGTAAATGGATGCTCCTTCAGGAAGCGAAAGAGAAATCGGATGGACGAAGCGATATAAGCAGCGCTTTCTCTGTCGCGAATACTCAACTGTCTGCCAGTTTATTCACTGCAATCGCCCAGAACGATTCGTCATTTATTTCTCGAATATGGAGTATTGGTCTTGGCCGAGATTTCAGAAATAATTACGGACAGGACCCTTATTATGCGGCGCTTCTCGTCAACACTGCGTCCCTTAAAACGCTTCTCGACAATGCATCTTCCGATGAGAAAAGCCGAGTACCGCAATCGCTCCTGATCGTAGCGGCCGCGGACGGAAAAAATGACGCCATAGCAATATTGACAACGTTCGGAGGCGATCCTCTCAAAGCCGACGAAGCAGGTATAACGCCCATATTGGCTGCGGCGGACAAGGGCCATCTCGATACCATCGGGCTTCTTGTAAAACAATACAGCGCCGATCCGATGGAATCACTCTCTAAGGCTCAAGCAACTGGAATGACATCGGCGGTGTATTATCTCGGAATATTCAAGCTCAGCGATGCATTTGCCGAGGAAAACATCGAAGTTGCAAAGATACTGATCGGTTATAGGAAGGATTTGCCCTTAGCCGTGCAATCGGGGAAAACAAGCTTCCTGGCTGCATCCGTTACTATGGATAAACCAAAAATGCTGACGCTTTTCTTGGAAAACCCACAATTCATTACCTACAAAAACGTTTCCGGTGATTCCCTGCTGTCGCTGGCGATGAGGGCGAATGCATCAGACGAGATATTCAAAGTCCTTGCAGAAGGCGGAGCCTTGAAGTGCAAGGGTACCGTCCTGCCGCTGCAGTATGCCGTCGTCCAGGGGAGGGTGCCGCTTACGCAGTATCTTCTCTCTCAAGGCGAGGATCCGAACGAAAAAGGACCGAATGGCTCGACATCGCTTCACCTTGCGATAATCAAGAACCAACCGACTCTGATACCCCTTCTCTTGACGAACAAGGCCGATCCATTGATCGCGGACGATGAAGGCCAGACATCATTGCATAAGGCCGCTCAGTTACTCGATGCCAACTCCTTTAAGGCTATCCTCGGTTCCAGTAAACCCGGGCTCTATGTCGATAAGGCAGGACGCACGCCGTTATTCGAGGCAGTGCAATGGGATCGACCCGAATCGGCGAAAGCGCTCATCGGCCTGCAGCCCGATCTGTCGCTACAGGATAATCAAGGAAGGACCGCGCTGCTTCAAGCCATGTTCACCTGCCCCGCGCTCGCCCCTGAGCTTTTCTGCGAGAAGAATTCCTTCAACGTTCCCGACAATAATGGGGATACCCCTCTCGCGATCGCCATTCGAACCGATCAACTAGACTGGGCGCAAACCCTCATCGCAGGCGGGGCGGAGCTGAACCGAAAGGATAAGCTCGGCATGGCGCCCGTGCATTGGGCGGCTCTTTCCGCGAACCCGCAGATCCAAGCGTTGTTGCTGGAACCGGGAGCGGATCTTCTCTTGAAGGATAAGCATGGGTCTACACCCCTGCATATATTATTGAATCGCGGTTCGCCGGGTTTAGCCAAAACCTTGGTCGAAAAAAGATCGCTGCCTGGAGATATCGCGGATGAAATGGGGAACACCCTCCTCGACCTGGCGATAAAGAAAGGGCTCGACGATACTGCATTGCTCTTGATCAAGAACTCCGAGAGACTGGACCAGCAGGAGATGGGAACGGGATCGACCGCCCTGCATTTGGCCGCGCAGGCCGGGGATCAAAAGATCGTCGCGGCATTGCTCAATTCCGGAGCGAGCAAGAATATTCGCGATTGGAAAGGCAAGACGCCGCAGGACCTGGCGTATGAAGCAAAATCGAAAGTATTGGGGGATTATATCAAGAATTGGAAGAAATCGTAACGGATGCGGGCACCGATCGCAGCTACTTAATCTCGATGGTCACGGCCTGTACCTCGCTCCCCGTTACCGATACCTTTCGAAACTGACCGCATGTCTCGATCCACCACAGTCCATCGGGCACCGCGCAGACGAGTCTGCCCTCTGTCGAGGGATTGAGGTAGACCTTAGCCTTGTCGCCCTTGATGGCTCCACCGTCCAAAGATCCGCCCGAGTGCAAGGCGACGGGCGCGTTCCTTATCTTGTAAGAAGGTCCCGAGAGCTTGATTACGAAGCTCGGCGCTTTAAGGGATCGCGGCAGCAAAATAGCCGACCCTTTTGCCGATAGGCGCCAGGATTGACGCACGAAGAGCCCGTTCCGCTGTAAATCCATATTCAAAGATGCGCCAGTCAAGCCGGTCATGACATAGAGACCATTCAGCGGCGACCAGGCAGATAGGCTCTTGGCGTTTTCGTCGCTGAAGCGCGGCGCGCCGCCAGTACCCAGTCCGCGCAGGTCTATGACCCGATGTGTTCCTCCGGAGTCGCATTGCCGGAGCAGGCTTTCCCAGGCCTGCGCCTGGTCGGGCATGGACTTATTCGGCATCCTTAAAACGCCCTCGGAGGGTTCGCAGAATCTGATCGATCCGTCCTGCGCCCTGAGCCAGACGCCTTTGTCCTGCCCAACGATCGTAAGAGAGCCATGGCTGTCCGGGCTCAAGGTTACATCGCCAAGTTTGAGCTGTCCTGACTGGACAGAAGGCCGCAGTAGGCACAGCGTTTGACCATCCCTTATGCCGACGCGGACGCTCTTGGAAGGATCGGGAGCAATATCGATAATCTCGGGACCGAGGCTGTCGAATGTATGGCGGCCTTCCCAGTAAAGGCCGCAGCGAGAGTATGAAAAAGAGCATTCGGAGCCCATTGCAGCCGCGGGGAACTGGAAAAAACCCTGCGAATCGAAGGCTGGATGCAGTGCCCTGTCGCCGATTTGCACGTCGACGGTCGCCGATTTCCAGCCATAAGGATCTTTATCCGAGAACCGGACGAAAGCGAGGTGTGCCGCTCCGGGCCATGCGATAGTTGCTGCATTCCGACTCCGTTCGATAAAACCGGGTTCATCGCCGTTCGGGCCTAAATGAATTATGGCATCGCCGTCGCGTTGTTGCCCATCGATGACGCCCTTTGCCGCGATCGACGCTCCCATTATGGTTTTTTCTGTAGACAGCAGATAGCTACCATCGTCGACATGGAGATCGAAGTATCGATTGATCTGTATGGAATATGGTTGTAATGCCGGATTTCCCTTCAACATCGCGGTAAAGAGGAGATAGACGGTATCGGAAGCATTTTGATTCTGATAATCGTAGGTGCAGCAGGGAATGCCTTTGTCCGAGAGGGAGAGGTCGAGGGCGGCTCCGCCCTTCGAGTCGGTAGTGAATGTATGCAGCAAGAGACGACCGGAGTCGGCGTAGGCCAGCGTATAGGTCATCGCAGGCCGCAGCGCTTTACCGGAGAAAAAGCCCGATGCGTTGAGACTCAGCATAGTCATCGACAGATCCGTCGGATCGACGATCACGACCTTGCCCGAACGGATCGGCCCACTATCGTCCTTTATTCGACCTGATAGGACCGAGGACGCTTTCCAGTGAAAGGCTTCGGCGAAGTTGAAGGATTTTAGATCCATGGATGCCGGGGCATAGACTACTTCTTTATCGGCGTCGATCGGCAGAGACATCACGCCGACTCTCGACGCGTTGTCCGCCAAAAGGTATGAGCCAGGCGGGCAGTCCCAGCGCACGAGGCCGCTCTCTCCGATCAGAGGCCAAGGATCAGCTCGGTCATCGAAGTATTCGTAGAGGGTCAGGCTCGACGTATCGAAGGGATTCGCCCTGGTTAGTACTGCCGGCCGTAAGTCTGTTAAGCGTATTTCAATATCCGGACCGGGTCCCGACTCGATGGGACCTACTTGTCGCTGGACGTTGATGCCAGCGATAGTGGCACGTAGGGTATAGTTCTTGCCGACTTCGAGGCCTTCGGACACGAGGAAGCCCGGGTCTCGGATGGATAGGCGCCTTCCCGCTGCACCGTCGAAAATACTGGCAGAACGGACAATCGATGCATCGGCCGTTCCAGCCCGATCCCGAACGACCAAACGCAGTTGCGGAGTGGCGGCTTGGGTTCGCGCGGAAGCCAAGGCCGCCTGGAGCTCTCCTTCGCGTTGCGGCACTTCCGGCAGGACAATCGTGACGCCGGCCTGGAAGGTGAAGGAATATTCGCTATCGCCTATTTTCAGGCTGGCAATGAGGCCATTGAGCGGCGCCCCCATGGCATCGACGCAATAAATGGACACGAAACCGTCGGAGCCGGTCCTGAGATCTTCATCCGACCCGTCTATCGAAAGATGAACGGCTTGGCCAGATTCGATTTTACCGCTCGCCGGATCGCGGAGGCGAATGCGCATGGTCCGTCCGCGGGAAAAATCAAAGTCAGCCGTAACGAAGCTGCTCGCGTCGAGCTCGAGCTTCATGAGCCCTAAAAAACCATCACCTTTCACGGCCAGCATATCCTTGCCCGATCCCGGCCAGGTTCCGGGGAGGGCGAAATAGCTTTGCCAGCCGGAGCCGTCCCCGAGAGTCGCGCTAAGACGGGTCGCGTCGGCCTTGAGATTGACCTCCTTGTCGTCGCCCGCGACGCACCATGGCTTGCCGAGTATGTTCTTCTCGAAGTAGGCGTTCGAAGGCTCGAGCTCCGTTTTCGATATCGCCAGATACGGATGAGGACGGAGGCCATTCCCATTCGGCCCGCGCAGGCGAATCGCGAAGCCCCGACTTGTTCCGGCCTTGCCCGCAGCCGTGTAGACCTCCCATGCCTTCGGCTCGTCCGCGTAACCGGTCACATAGACATCGGGAGTTTGCCGATATTGGTCATAGACAGTCCCGGAAAAGCCGACCAAGTGGAAGGGGTCGACGTAGCCCGCCGAGCTTTGAGGATCCAGGCAGAGCCAGCCGATGCCCGGATAGTAATACGCGACGAAGGCATGATTCCCGCCATCATTCGAAAAGCCCCAGTCATTACCCGGAGCTATATAGCAATCTTCCGTCCTTGCAGGTATTCCGATTTCGCGCATGAGGGCCACCATCAGACTTGCATAGCCTTCGCAATAAGCCCTCCCGCTTTTCACGACGTCGAGCGGATCCGTCGAGACTCCGAGGCTGTAGCTTACGTGGTTTCGGACCCAGACGCTGAGCTTGTCTACAGCCCCTTCCTCTGTGGTCTCGCTCCCGATGATGGAACAGGCCAAATCGTTTAAAGCCTTCGCTTTATCCGCGTCATCCTGATAGCCGTGCCGGATCGTGTCTTCCATTCCCTGCGGAGATGCGACAGGCAAGGTGGCCCCACGCCGAGAATCGATCAGGTTGGCTATTGAGCGGACGATGACTTTCCCGTCGCCGAGATCGCGGTAGACATCGATTACATTGGATGCGGTCCTGAAATTCGGCCTGTAGGAATCGTCGCATATCGCGTAATACTCCCAGCTTCCCTGGAGAAACCATGTTTCCGTCCAGGCCGTGGCAATCGGAAAGCAGATAGCGAGTACGAGGAATAAAAGACGGGTTCCAGAGGATATTCGGTCCAGAGCGTGTCCTATCGTTCGCCATTCAGACTGCGAAGACATTCATACCCCCGTATCAGGCGGGGTGCCGAACCACGCGGAAAGCAAGAAAGCCCCCACGATACCTAGGCATAGGACTATGCCCGCGACAATCAATGCGATTCGCATGAAATTTGTCTCGGCTTGGTGAGCCTCCGCCAAGACGGGGCCTGCGTCGACTTCAAGTCGGACCATGCCGCGATAGTAGAGCCGGTCCTGACCGTGGCGGTAGAGTATAGGTTTGTAGAAAAGGTACTCGCCTTTTAGAACATCGACATCGTCCGGGTTAAAAGCAGGGATTGTACCTACACTGCCGTTCGCGATAGAGGAGAGCTTCTCAGAGATGGACTGTTCGTCATTCCTGTTCGTAGCTTCGATTTCCGCCACATCTCTGGCCGAGCGTCCGTTAATGTCCTCGATTATGGATGGTAGTTCATGACTGAGTTGATCGCTAAGTTGCGATATGCCGGGTTGAATAGTCGCAGTATCGATTTTTCCGCTTATTCCGGGGTCGTTCGTAGCCCAGACGACATCCGGATACGTTCCGCCTTTTGCGTAACCTGTGACAGTGATATATACTGCGCCATTCATGGCCTTGGCTAATTGGGGTACAAGGTCTATTTGATGAATATCATTGGAGGGGAGATACGACAGACTGCCTTGCGTTATACTCTCGAGGAGGACCAAGACACGACGCTGTAGTCCCATAGCAAAAGAGGTTCTTTCGGAACTGATGACAAATAACCCTAGAGGAATCAGGATAAGCAGTTCCACAATGACGACAACGATGGTGAAGGTTAAGATAAATCTGGATTTTCGACCAGAGCTGCCATTCTTGCCGGCCACAGATATCTCCTCACTTGCCGCCCCCATTTTACAGGCTCCGGATATTACGTCAAGCTAAGTGGGCAAATTTAGGCGAAACGGTGCTCGTACCGGTCGTCGAGCGTCCGAAGACGCGATTCGGCATTGCGCGGACTGATCGTCGAATATGGATATCCGTGGAAAAACGTTTCAAAATCTTCAAGGCCCTCTCGAGCAGTTCTTCCGATCGCGGCCCGGTCGCAGGGCGAGAACTGAGCCCTGCGATGGCTTCACTTGGACGTACTGGAAGGGGAGCCTCACAAGCATGCGATACCAGATGAAGCCGCCGAAGCGCCCGGTGTCAGCCTAGGCCGAGATAGCGACTCCCTCGAAACGGGCCTCGCGGACGTCCTTGCCGTTCACGGCCGCGCGGAGGACAAGGGCGTAGCTGCCCGGAACCAGGGCCTCGGGTACGCTCGCCAGGACCGTGCCGGGCAATATCAGAGGATAAAAGGGTGAGCGAATCTCGACTCCCTCCGCGTCGACGAAGAAGACTCCCTGCCCGGAAGCCATCGGGTCGAAGCGAAGGCGCAGCCCGCTTATCCGGACCATGCCGCTCGGGCGGATGAGGCCGGAGCCCTCGCCCGCGGCCAGCACCGCGCGTAGGTTCGGGGCGGAGAGGACGGGCCTTTCCTCGCGGGATATCTCGAGGGCGCCCGCGATCGACCGCTCGAATACCCGTCCGGGCCTGTGGTGGAGACGCAGGTCGTGGTTGTTCGTTCTGTCCTTCGGGAGATAGGGCTCGTCGAGCGAGCCCATGCTGCCTGCGGCGCTCATGTAGAAGGAGCCGATCGGCGTCTTCACGGTCTTGCCCTCGACGAGCTGCTTCTGCAGCTCTTCCTTGAAGAGCTGCATCGCGGCCAGGATGTCGATCCGCGAAAGCGTTGTCCGCCCTTCGGCCATGAAATCGACGAAGCGGTCGAACTCGACCACCTCCGAGCTTGCCGAGCGCACGACATAGGGGCTGGGGCAGTTGGGCAGGAAGGTTTTAAGCACCGCGATCTTGAGAGCCATGGCGATCCTCCTTTCCAAGGCTACTACGCTCGCAAAGCGGCGCCATGCTTGAGGGAGGAGGCAATATCAAGCTGTACAGGAGGATTTTTCAGCTTGAAAAGCCGGACCGGACAGCTTGAAATGCCGAGCCGGACAGCTTGAAAATCCTGATTTGACAAGCTGAGGAATTCCCCGCGACAGGCTGAAATGTCGGACGCGACAAGCTGAGATCGTCCGGCCGAGGACTGGCGACCGAGCCGCCGTCGCGAGTGAGATAGGCTCGCAGTGACGAGAGCAGTATGCCTTTGGCTTTGTCGGCCCCCGTATAGGCTCCATTCACGTAACCGGACAGAGTGTCCGAGACAAGCAGATCTTCCATTCCCCCGAGATCGGCGGAGACAAAGGGTCCCCGCGTCTCGCCTTGTGAATAGCCCTGGCGAACAGTTCTTTGCCCGTCGCGGCGGGGAGCGAGGGCATGGGTCCTCGATCCAAATAGTGAAGGCAAGAAGTGTGCCCGGAAAACAAGAGATGAAGGGGCCGGCTCGTCAATCTAGGTTGAGGAGGATCAAGGAATATTGATGGAAAATCAATATTTATTTACAAATCCCTCGTTTTTCGCTGGCACGGAGATTGCAACATACGCGGCGTTAGTGCTTCTCATTCGAGTCGGCATCGAGGCCTATGGATAAATTTTTTTCAAAAGGAGCGTTGATGTGAAACAGACTTGCTTCGGTCTGATCGTGCTGCTATTAGTGGCGTCGTTCTTCGGCTGCGCGAATTCCGTATCCCCGAGCAGCCCTTCGGCAACGACCTACACCGTGACCTACAATGCCAATGGCGCCACCGGAGGGGCCGTGCCGACCGACAGTACCCAGTACCTTTCGGGCGCTACGGTCACTGTCAAAAACAACACCGGTTCCCTAGTGAGAACCGGGTATGCCTTCGCCGGCTGGAATACCGCGGCTAACGGTTCCGGTATCGCGTATGCCACCGGGAGCTCCTGCGTTATTTCGGCCAATGTCACGATGTATGCCCAGTGGGCAAACGCGACATACACCGTGACCTACAATGGCAACGGCGCCACGGGGGGAACCCCCCCGACTGACAGCAAACAGTACGCGTCCGGCGCGACGGTCACCGTCTTGGTGAACACCGGGAGCCTGGCGAAAAGTGGTTCTACGTTCACTGGGTGGAATACCGCTGCGGCTGGAACAGGGACTAGCTATAGTGTCGGAGCCACGTTTGCCATTACCGCCAACGTAACCCTGTATGCCCAATGGACCACAAGCCCGACCTACACCGTGACCTATGTCGCCAACGTCGGCTCGGGAACCGCCACGGGATCCGTCCCGATCGATACCAACAACTATATTCAAGGCGCAACGGTCACCGTCATGGGGGCCGGAACCCTCGGGAATACCGGCTATACCTTTGCCGGTTGGAACACCGCCGCCGGGGGAACAGGAAGCAGCTACGCGGCCAATGCCACATTTAAGATGGGCGCGGCGAATGTAATCCTGTATGCCCAGTGGACCCCCTTCTATACCGTGACATATTTCGCTAACGGAGCCACGGGAACCGCGCCGACCGACAGCACCCAATACAAATCGGGGGTTACGGTCGCAGTTCTGGGCGCCGGGAGTCTCGCTAAAAGCGGCTCTACCTTCACCGGATGGAATACCGCTGCCGCCGGAACGGGGACGTCGTATCTTGGCGGAAGCTCGTTCATTATCACCGGAAACATCACCCTCTATGCCCAGTGGACTACGAGCGCAGCCTATACCGTGACATACAATTCCAACGGGGCCGCGGCCGGAACCGTACCGACGGACCCCAATACCTATCTTCAGGGAGCAACAGTCGCGGTTCTCGGAAATCCCGGCAGCCTGGCGGAAACGGGCTACACCTTCGGGGGTTGGAGCATGCAACAGAGTAACGGGACCCCGATCAATTCCTTTACGATGGGGTCTTCCAACGTGACTCTGTACGCAGTATGGCTCACCTCCGGACAAGCCCAAGCCCAAACGGCGATCACCGCAATCGCTTCGCTAATGTCGTCTCTTTCCAACCCTTATCCCCATACGAACTTGCCCGCTGTAGGTAATACGACGGCATACACGCAATCAAGCACCAATGCTGGAGTTACGGGCAGCGGATCGGTGACGGCGTCGCTGTCGGGTTCAAATACTGTCTATACGTATTCCGTCACGGAAACTATGACGAATGCCACCGACCCGACGAGTGGTTATACGATGTCCGGCGCCGTTTCCGAGCAATTTATCTTGACTGTCGATTCATCCAACAATTTTGTCTCCGGGTCGGGCACCTCGTCAGGTTCAGGGTCTCTTACCGGCGGACCGGTTACCGCATGGACCGCGAGCCTGACCTTTACCGTGTCCGGCTTTAATGGCGCGCCAAGCTATGCCGGGACGATAAACTGCAACGGGACTCCGTATTCGGCCTTATTATTCAATTTCGCTTCATCATCGGGCACTCTCGGCACCGTGACGGTGGAATAGGAGAAATGAAATGAAACGAACTTTAATCAAGATACTGGGCGTCGTTCTCGCGGTGACGATTCTATTCGCGGCATGCTCGAGCGGTTTAGTCGGTTCTGCGTCCGCGACATCGCTCAAGGCCGGATATGGCGGTTTCAAGGTGGCCGTTCCGGCCATCGCTCCATGGGTCTTGGCAGGGGAGGGCAAGGGCAAAAGCCTTTCCGCGAACGCCGGCCGAGCCCTCTGTGCCGCGGATAGCGTTACCTTCACCGTCATGCAGGGATCGACCCAGGTCACGTCGTGGTCCGAAAGCCCTTACTCTTCGGGTAATCTGACGAATGGCGCTCTCGCCTCGACGCAATCTCAAACTATTCCCGCCGGGTCCTATACTCTTAGCGTGAATATTTACAACGATGCCAATTCGATCACCGTTCCCATCGTTGCAGGCACTCAGAATTTCAGCATCGCGAGCGGTGTCACCACTACCGTGACTGTCGTGTGCACTCCTCCATCGTCGAACTCCCTAACGATCGGAACGTCTCTCTCCGCCGACCTCGGGGCTCCTTGGGTCTTCACCTCGGGCGGCTGGTTAACCAGCCATGGCGCCGAAACGTGGTTTAATTTTACCGCCGCAAGCACCAACACCCTCGTCTCGATAACGCCTTCCTCCGGGTCGACCGATGTTCCCGTATTCGCTGTTTTCGACTCTACCGGGAATCTTATAGGTGTTTGCGGCGGTCAGCCGGCAACCGCGAGTATTCCTACCGCGGCGGGCGCCAAATATTACATCGCCGTTGTCGATGCCGGCGGGACCGGATTGAGCGGCTCCAACGGGACCGTCGCCGTCACGGTATCAAACATCGTTTCCGGCGGCAGTCATTGGTATGTTGCCGGGGAGGTCAGTCCGCTAGCCACGAACAATGATACCTTCGCCGTTTATTGGAAGGACGGAGCATTGATCTATCTTCCGCTGTCCCCAAACTGTTCCAATGCGTGGGCCTCCGGCATAACGGAGGACAAGGAGGGGAACCTGTACATTGTGGGGGGTCAGTGGAACAACAGCCTGAATGGCGGGAATGGAGCCAGCGTATACGGCTATTGGAAGAACTCGGCTTTTACTGTTCTGCCGAACGGTCCGTATACCGATGGGAACCTGTGGGTTCCCTATATCGCAGTCGACACGAGCGGAAATGTGTGGGTCGGCGGGAGCGATGACTCGACGTATATATATTGGAAGAACGGAGGGAGCCCCGCTCAACTCACTGGCGCTACGGGTCTGAGCTCGGCCGGCGCCGATTCATTAGGGAATGTATATTTCATTGGAGGAGAGGGAACTACCGGCTCCACCTGGCTTCCTTTCTATTGGGAAAACGGAGGAGCTCCCGCCGAGTTCCCCTTAGGCACGTATACCAATGGCTGGGCAAACTCAACTGCGCTGGATGCATCTGGAAATTTCTATGTCGGTGGACAGTTGTGGAGCGCTACGGCTATTACCGCTCCAGGTTATCTGAAAGCGACTAACGGTTCTTGGGGAACGCCGAACCCGCTACAAACGGGATCCTTCGGTTCAAACAAAGATTGGAATCTAAATGGAATGGCGGTGGACTCTTCGGGTGGTTTCGACGCCTATGCCGTTACCGGGCCCACTTCCTCAACGACACTGGTCTACTGGAAAGGTGCATCCAGCAGCCCCACGGCGTTAAATCTCGGCGCCGGGAATACCTACTTCAGCGGATCTTCCGGTCTTTGCGCGGTAGACGCTTTGGGGAATTTCTATATTGTACAATCGCTTGGAAGCTCGAGCCCATCGACCACGCCGGTCTATTGGGTAAACGGTAACTCCGGTGGAGCTCCGACCTCCCTACCCATGGGCTCCTCATTCGGCGCCGCGAACCTGTACGGGCAGGCGAACGGCATTGTAGTCGGGCCTTAACCTGGCTCGGACGATTTGAAGGAACGGGGTCGCCATTAAGCGACCCCGTTCCGCTTGCTCTCGCGAAGTCCATGCCGGCTTCGTTCTCGCCCGTCCTTTGCGACGATCTCCTTCAGTTCGGGGAAAAGGAACTCGAATCGATAGACGAAGCCCTTGGAGGTGTCGACGCTCATCTTGGCATCGAGATGCCGCGCGAGGGCGTCGATGATCTTGAGGCCCTGCCCCGCCCTGCGGGCACCGGAGGGCCCCCGGTCGCGCGCGGAGCCGATGCCGTCGTCGCCGACTACGACCGCGGCTTTCCTGGACTCCGCGGAGGCGGTCACCTCGAGGAAGACCCTGCCGTCCTTCCCGTCGACGAAGGCGTGCTTGACCGAATTGAGGACTATCTCGTTTATCATCAGGCCGAGATCGATGCCGACGTCGCTGTCCACTTCGATCTCGGGCCCGCTCCAGCCGTACTTGAAGGCGACGCCGCGATACGTCGACCCGAAGCGCTCGAACAGGGCTTCCAGGAAGCGGCCCGCCTTGAGCGAGTAGCGCGCTTCTTCCCTGTCCAGGAGCTGGTGGGCCAGGGATATGGCCGAGAGACTCCCTCGGATCCCGTCGAGGGCCGTCGCGGGATCGGCGCCGGCTCGGGAGCGGAGCGATACGAGGCTCGAGAGCACCTGGAGATTGTTCTTGACCCGATGGTCGATCTCGCGGAGCATGGTCTCGCGGAGGCGTCGCAGGCGCCGCTCCGCCGCGGCCACCTTCGCGTAGCGGTTGATGAGATAATTCGCCGCCGCGGAGAGGACCGCGCCGAGCATTACCGCGTTCACCGAGATCACGACGACCGATTCCGCGCCCTGCACCCAGGAATGATGGACGCGCGCCGCGAAGACCGAGAAGGCGGCGTAGCTCGCCGCGCACAGCAGGTTCGCCGCGACGAGGAGCCTGACGCTGCCGAAGAGGCCGACCAGTACGACGAAGCAGAATAGGTAGAGATGCCCGGCGCCGAAGGGCCCCGTGATCAGGAGGAGCGCCAGTCCCAGGCCGTAGCTCACGGCGACCAGCGAGACTATCTTGAGCCCGAAGGGAAGCGAGGGTTTCAGGGCGAGGAAGAGGATGTACAGGAGCGCGGCGCTATCGATGCCCAGGATGAACCAGAATCCTTCCCGCCAGGATAGATAGGCGCTGGGAACATATGCCAAGCCCCCGAGAACGGCGCATACTCGGATCAAGAGATCGGCGAGGCGCTCTTTCGAGCCCTCGTCCGTGGGATCGTCATCCGGACCGGAATCGCTCATAGCCCTCCTGACGGGGAAAGGCCTCCTTGCCGGCGATGACGAGACCGGCCTTGCCCTCATTCAAAGAGCCGGCTCATGGGCGCATTCGAGCCCCATGCGCCAGTCCTATATCATGACGTTAATATAATGCGGACAGACGAACAATGGCCCGCGGATCGGCGGCGGGGTACGGATCGGCGCCATGCCGAGGCCCCGCCCGACGCGCTCCCCCTATTTGTAGTTCGCCTGGAAATCGCCGAGCTTCTCCACGAATTCGTGGATCAGGGCAGTCTCCGGAAGGATCGTCGTGCGGAAGTGGTGGGTCCCGGGTCTCTGGCCGAAGCCCGAGCCGGGGACTACGCAGATGCCCGTGGCCTCGAGGAGTTCGAGACAGTAGTCGTCGTCGGTTTTGCCCGCCGGCAGGGCGATGCGGGGAAAGGCGTACATCGCGCCGGCGATGCGCGTGCAATGGATGCCCGGTATGCCGTTGAGGCCGCCGGCGAGGATGGCCGCGCGGGAGCGAAGCTCGGACATGATATGGTCCCGCTCGGCGACGTACAGGGCCCGACTCGGACTGCCCTCGGCGGGAGGGGTCACCATGCAGTAGGTGACGACCTGTCCGGGCAGGTTCGAGCAGAGGCTGATCGACTGGAGCTTGGCGATCTGGTCGACGACCTCGCCCGGCACGTTGCGTATCTCCATGTAGCCGCCGCGGTGCCCGCACTCCCCGATGAAGCCCTTCGAGCAGGAGTGGAAGGAGAACAGCGATACGTCCGCGACTCCCATCTCCGCCATGACCTTAGCGAAGGAGTAGAAACTGAAATCGGTCAGGTAGACATCCTCCTGGTAGACTTCGTCGGTGAGGATGGAGAGATCGTGCGAGCGCGCGAAGTCGATGATCATGGCGATGTTCTCGTGGTCGAGGACGGAACCCGTGGGGTTGCCGGGGTTGAGGATGCAGATCGCCTTCACCTTCACGCCTTTGCGCACGGCGTCGAGGAAGGCCTTGTCGAGGAGCTCCCGCGAGAGTCGCCAGTCGCGGTCTTCGTCCAGGTAGTAGGGTACCTGGCGCCCCCCGTACAGGGTGATGGTCGCCGAGTAGAGGGGGTATTGGGGAATGGGCACCATGATGCCGTCGGCCGGGCCGGAGATGAGGACGCGCAGGGCCATCTGGACGGTCTTGCTCGCTCCGTCGCCGAGGAAGATCCACTCGGGGTCCGAGTCGACCCCGTCGCGCTCTGAGATGAAGCGCGAGACGGCCTCGCGGATGACTTTGACGCCTTTGGACTCGGAGTAGGCGCCGAGGCCGTATACCGTGCCTTCGAGCACGGTCCTCGCCGCCTCCACGACGTCGGCGGGGAACATCGCATCCTTTCCGCGCGCGGAGGGAGAGTCGAGGAGGGCGGGGTACTCGCACAGCGCCAGGGTCTGGCGTATATAGGTCAGCGGCTTTTGCCCGAGCGCCTGGGGGTTGCCGATGTTGCCGTAGAGGACGCGCCTCCCGGAGCGCTCGAGCTCGGCCGCGCGCGCGACGATGGGCCCGCGCACGGCGTATTGCGTCTCGAGGACGGTGAGGCTGAGGTCGGTCAGACGGACGGGCATGAAAGGCTCCTTACGAATATGACGACTCTGCCGCCGGATCGCCTTCGCGTTTCGGAGGAACTGGAGTCAGAATGCGCGGATATCGTAGGTATTCGCGATGAGTCGGCGGAGCGCGGAACCCCCGAGACTCCGTGGGTGTAAGCTGGACCCGGTGCAGGCTCCGCGCATGTACAGCTATTATAGCATCCTTCGCCGCTGCGAGGCTATACTGGCGCCATGTCGGATCCCTTCCTCCTCGCCGCCGCCGTCGGAGTGCCCGCTATAGCCCTCCTCGTCGTCGCCCTGGGCTGGATTTCCTACCGCGGGATGATCCATTACCGGATGCGCGACGAGGCCTGGCTCTTCCGAGCGGGAATCGAATCCGGAGATATCGACGAGAGGCTCTTCGACCTGCCCTGGATCGAAGAGGATCTGCCATCGCCCACGGGCTACGCGCTCAGGGTCCACGCCCTCGAGGGCAGCGGGGGAAAGTTCGCGGTCTTCCATCACGGTATAGGTTCGGGCTGGGTGACCATGATCAAGTACATGGAGCTCTTCGTGGCCGAGGGATGGACGGTCGTCGCCTTCGACTCGAGGGGGCACGGACGCTCCGGAGGGGGGAGGCCGAGCTACGGCTATTTCGAGAAGGCCGATCTGAAGGCCGTGGCCGATTGGTCCTTCGACCGCTTCGCGCGCACCCGCAATCCCGGCGAGGGGGGCTTCGTCGCCTTCGGCGAGTCGATGGGGGCGGCGACGGTCCTGCAGTATGCCCCCCTCGATCCGCGCCTGGACGCGGTGATCGCGGATTGCCCCTACTCGAGCGCGATAGGCGAACTCGATTACCGGCTGAAATGCGCCATGGTGCCCAAGCCCTTCCGCTCCTTGATCATCCGCGTCGCCGACGCCATCTGCCGGAGGCTCGAAGGCTTCTCGCTGCGCGACGCGGACCCTGGCCGCGCTGTCCTGGAGACGGGGGTACCGATACTTTTCATTCATGGCCTCGAGGACCGCTACGTCCCCTGGCGAATGTCCGTCGTCATGGCGGAGACCAGGCGGCGACGGCTCCCCGGGGCGGCGACGGAACTCCTCCTCGTTCCCGGCGCGAGACACGGCGGCTCGCTCGGGGCGGACCGGACGCGCTACGCCGAGACGCTGCAGGCCTTCCTGGGCTCCGCTCTCGCGGAAGCCGGCGCCGGCGGAGCGGGGCGCTAGGGGCCGCTCCCGGCGGCCGACCGACCCTACACATTCTCCCTCCCTTCGGATATCATTTCTTTCTACTGGAGCGTTTCCCTCCGGGGAGGACGATATGCCTTTCGGTCTGCAGCCCATTCACCTCCTGGTGGTCGCTGTCGTGGCTTTGGTAATCTTCGGGCCGCGGAGGCTGCCGCAGCTCGGGCGCTGGATAGGCCGGACATTCACCGAATTCCGCAAAGGGACTCAGGAAATGTCCGCGACCATCCGGGACGAAGTGGCAAAATCGACCGAGGGGATAAGCTCGCCCAGCTCGCCTCCTTCCCCGGCCGATCCGCCCCGGCAAGGTCCGGCGACCGGGAATTTCTGCGTCAAATGCGGCGCCCCCAACCCGCCCGACGCCCGCTTCTGCAACAAGTGCGGGTCGCACATGCCGCTCTGAGCTCGAGCGAGAGGAGGAGGGCGCCGTGGCCGGCGGGGATATGAGCTTCCTCGCGCATTGGGAGGAGCTCAGGCGACGATGCATCGTCGCCGCGATCGCCATCCTTGTCGCCTCCGCGGCATCGTTCCTGGCGGCGGATTACGTGCTGAAGCTTTTAACCTTCCCCTCGGGGGGCCTGCGGCTTCGGGCCTTCAGCCTCTTGGACGGTATCATGATCAAGCTGCGCCTGGCCCTCTACGCGGGCCTGGTCCTGTCCTTCCCGGTCTGGGCCTTCCAGATCCTGCGCTTCGTGAGCCCGGGTTTGAAACCGGAGGAAAAGCGCGGCCTCTTCCCCCTCCTCGTCTCGGCTTTCCTCCTCTTCGCGGCCGGCACGGGATTCGGCTATTATCTCCTTTGGGGAATGATCCGCGTCCTCGTCCGGCTCTTCCCCGCCCAAGTGGAGTACTTTCCCTCGGCGGTGGATTACCTGTCCTTCGTGGTATTCTTCCTCCTCGCCTGCGGACTCGCCTTCGAGATGCCCTGCCTCCTCATCGTCCTCGTGCGGCTCAGGATCCTGAGGTCGGCCCTGCTCCGCGAAAAGAGACGGATAGCCTACTTCGTCCTATTCGCCTTCGCGGAGATAATAACGCCGGTCAGCGACCCGATCGTGGCTCCTTTGGCCGTGACGCTGCCGCTGGTCCTCCTCTACGAGGCGAGCGTCCTCGTCGCGCGCCGCATCGAGGCGAGGCGTCCGACTTCCTCGCCCCCGATTCCCGTCTAGTCCAGCGCTATCAGAAGGGGAAGCCATCCTTGCCGCCGGCCGGCACCGCTCCGCTTCCCTCGACGCTGCTCGCTTTCTGCGCCTTCCCTTCGTCCCCGGGGCGGACCCGAAGGAAGCGCGCGCGGTCCTGGATCGCCAGGCCTTCGACATGGATGGCCTTCCTGCCCTCCACCGGGCACGCGGTCTCGCAGGCCCCGCAGCCGATGCACAGTGCGGAGTCCGCGACGGGGCGGGGCAGGCCGCCCCCCGCGGGTATCGACATGGAGACGGCTCCGGTCGGGCAGTGCTCGGCGCAGGAGCCGCAGCGGGTCTCGTTCGTCACGACGATGCAGCGATCGAGGGCGAGGGAGCTTTGGCCGAGACGAGTCAGCTTCTTCTCCTCGAGCGACAATTGCCGAAGGGCGCCAGTGGGACATGATCGGAGACAGCGGTCGCACTCGAATTGGCAATAGGCGCGATCGTAGGCGAGGTAGGGCTTGGCCGGATCGAGGATGCCCCATTGGAACTCGGCCGGCCGTATCACCCCCGACGGGCAGACCGCTACGCAGCTGCCGCAGGCGGTGCAGACACCGAGGAATCTGTCGACGCTTCCCGCTCCGGGCGGGGCGGCGGGCGGGCGCGACTGCCCGTCCATGAAGACGGCCGGCTTCCGATAGAGACTGGCGCCGCCGAAGAGGCCCGCACCCGCGACGCCGACCGCCGCGGCCGTCCCGAGCGAGAGGAAGCGTCGGCGGCTCAGGTCGGGTGCCGCTTTCCCCGCGTGGAGCGCCGGACGGGCGAGGCCGAAGCGGATCGCCCCGCTAGGGCAGGCCGACAGGCAGTCGAGGCAGCGGACGCAGCGATCTTGGTCGATGCCGGCGCCCGCGGGCCGTATGCAGGATGCCCTGCAGGCACGCTCGCAGGCTCCGCAGCGGCTGCAGTCTTCGGCTTCGATCCTGAGCCCGAACAATGGTCGAAAGCTCGCCGCCCGCAGGAGGGCCCCGGTCGGGCACAGACTGTTGCAGTAGAGTCTGCCCGAGCCGAGCGCCATCGAGCCGACCAGGAGGATGGCGACGCCGCCCGCGAGCCCCCTCGCCCAGGCCCACGAAACTGTCAGTGTCGCGACGGCGAAGGAGCCTGCCGCGCCGGATAAGGAAGCGAGGCCGTTGTTGGCCAGATCCGCCAAGGGCCGCAAGAGCCCGGCGCCGATCTTGCCGAAGGCCGAGAATGGCTCGAGGAGGCCGAGGATGATCGTGGACCCGGCGAGCGCAGCGCCCGCGGCGAGGACGAAGATTCCCGCGTGGACGGCTGCGCGGGACGGGCGGTAGCCCCGCGCGCTCGCAAGTCCGCTGCCGCCGCGACCTCCACGCAAGGCTCTCACGGCCCTGCCCGCCCGGAAGAGGCCGTCCTGCATCGCGCCCAGGGGGCAGAGCCAGGCGCAGTAGACGCGCCCGAACAGCGCGGTCAGGACGAGGACGGCTATCGCGATCGCGGCCGCGCCGCCCAGGACGCCGGCCGCGGCCTCTGATGCGGCTCGCATCAGAGCGGGGAAGAATTGCAGTCTGGGCAGGACTCCCGCGAGAGCCGCGGCGACGGAACCCGAGAGCGCGAAGGCGGCGGCGTAGAGAAGGAACACCGCCGCGGAGACTGCGGCCCGAACGCGGCCGTAGACCGATCGCCCGGCTTTCCCGGATCTCGTCCCTCCCATGGCGTTCTTTACAGGACTATTCGCCTGATGTCGAGCGAGTCGAGATCGTCGGTCCCGAGCTTGAGCGCCGCCGCCCTCCCGATATACTCGAAGGAACCGGGACTGGCGCCGAAGGCTTTGGCGGCGGCGGCATCGGCCGCGACTATGTCGGGGCAGAGTATCTGCATGCCGAGCTCCGCGTAGCGGCTTCCCCCGTTGCCTCGCGGCCCGCCCGTGAGCATGACCCTGGAGGCGTCGACGACGTTGAGCGTCGGCCGGACCGCGAGCGCCACATCCGCTATGCAGGCGTCGAGGCCCTTGAAATGGAACTCTTCCCTGTCCCAGACCGTCCCCATGAGATTCTTGAGGCTGCAGGTCATGCCGGCGCCCCCGTGACTTTTGAGAACCGGAAGGTTGATGACCGCATCCGCCTCGAGTATGAGCTCGTGGACTTTCGCGCTGGCGAGGACCTTGGAACCTTTGACGGCGACTTCCTGATAGTAGGACTCGGCGGCCGCCGGCGCGACAGTGGCGCCCGCGGACCTGGCCGCATCCTCTATGCCGGAATTCCTGTAGCAAGCCTGCCAGGAATCGCAGGGATGGTCGAAGACGTAGACTCGCTTGGCCCCGGCGGCCAGGCAGGCTTCGACGACCGTCGCCACGAGGGATGGATTGGTGTCGGCGGCGCGCTCGGGGGGGACGTCCCAGCCGATGTTGGGCTTGACCACGACGGAGCCGCCCCGGCGCACGAAGCGACCCATGCCCCCGAGCGCGGCGATTCCGGCGGCGAACATCCTCGCCGGCGGGCCTCCGCGAACCGCGACCAGATAGGGAAAGCTCGCGGCGGTCCGGACCGCATGAGCGTCGTCCCGAAGAGCTCTCCCATACGCGCCGTCCGCAGGCCTCTGCGCTCCGAATAGCCGCGCCGGAGCGCAGAGCAGGGCCGCGCCCGCGGCCCCGTATCCCGCCAAGCGCGCGAGGAACTCGCGTCTCTCCATCCTCTTCCCTCCTGGGCGCCGGCAGATGCGCCCCGCGTCTACAGTCTCTCCTTCCCGCCGAGGGCGGTCAAGCGTTCAGCGTCCGTCTCGGCGCCGGCGCCCCAGTGTCCCAAAACCGGCTTTTCCAGTATCTTCACAGGGTATGACCGAAACCCACGACACCTCTATCCGTCCCGAGCGGGCCTTGCTCGTGGGGGTGCAGACCGACAAGATCCCGAAGGCCGAGGCCGAGAGCCTCCTATCCGAGCTCGGTGGCCTGGCTTCCACCATGGGCCTCGAGGAGGCGGGGCGCATGCTCGTCCGCATCCGCGAGCGGAGCGCGGCCCTCCTTCTCGGGACGGGCAAGGCCGACGAGATCGTCGCCGCGGCCAAGGCGGAGGCCGCCGACTCCATCCTCTTCGATCATCAGCTCTCGCCGACGCAGCAGCGCAACTGGGAAGAGCTCTCGGGGCTCAAGGCCTACGACCGGAACGAGCTCATCATACGGATCTTCGCGAGCCGCGCCCGCACGAAGGAAGCGGTCCTCCAGGTCGAGCTCGCCCAGCTCGAGTATTCGCTGCCGCGCCTCGCGCACTCCTACGAGGCCCTGTCGCGGCAGCGCGGCGGGCGCTACGGCACCAAGGGCTCGGGCGAGCAGAAGATCGAGCTCGACCGGCGGGAGATCGAGCGTCGCATCCACGAGATCAAGGAAGAGCTCAAGGACCTGCGCCGCTCGCGCGACGTTCAGCGCGCGAGGCGCGAGAAAGCGTCGGTGCCCAGGGCGGCCATCGTGGGTTATACGAACGCCGGAAAGTCGAGCCTCCTCAACGCCCTCGCGAGCGCGGACGTCCTCGCCCAGGACAAGCTCTTCGCCACGCTCGATCCCACGACGCGGCGCATGTCGCTCGGCAAGGGCGGCTCCCTCCTGCTCACGGACACGGTGGGCTTCGTCCGCAATCTGCCGCACCACCTGGTGGAGGCGTTCAAGGCCACTCTCGAGGAGGCGGCCCAGGCCGATCTCCTCGTCGAGGTCGTCGACGCCTCCGACCCCGAGGCCGAGCTCCACATGGAGGCCACTGACAGGGTGCTGCGCGAGATCGGCGCCGGCGAGCTGCCCCGCGTCATCGCCCTCAACAAGACCGATCTCGTCGTCGATCCGGCCTTCCTCGAGGGCTGGAAGGAGCGTCGCCCCGACGGGCTGCTCTGCTCGGTGAAGACCGGCGCCGGCATGGTCGAGCTGTCGGCCGCCGTGGAGGACAGGCTCACCGCCGCCTCTGGGGAGCTCCGCCTGCGCGTCCCCGACAGCGATTACGCGATGGTCGCCCTGCTCCACCGCGAGGCCTCGATCCTCGAGGAGGGCCGCGACGAGGAGGCGACGATCCTTCGGGTCCGCCTACCCGAGAGGCTCGAGTCGAGATTCGAGAGATTCAGGGTCGAGGGCTAGGGGAATGTCGCGGTCCCGCCTGTCGCTCCTCCTCTTCGCCTCGGCTTTCATGCTGGGAGCACTCTACACCGGCGCCTCCGCCCAGGGAGCAGCCGTCGAGCCCTCTTCGGGGGGATCGAGCCTCCGGATCGCCGATTTCTCGGCGGGCCTCGGTCCGGGCGGGGTGCCGGCCGGCTGGCGCCTGGTGCGGCACGCGGGCCTTCCCGGGCTCAGCATCGGGAGCGGGCCCGCCTCCGCCTCCCTGGAGCTGAGAAGCTCGAAGTCCTCGTTCGGCCTTCAGCGCGATCTCTCCGTCGACCTGCGCGCCTTTCCGAGGCTCTCGTGGATATGGCGCGCCGACACCCTCCCCGCGGGCGGCGATTTCCGATCGGCCTCGAAGGACGACCAGGCCGCCCAGCTCTACGTCGCCTTCTCGCGAACCCGCGTGATAGGCTATGTCTGGGACAGTACCGCGCCCGCCCAGACCCAGGGCGACGCCCAGGGAATCCCGCCCTTCGCGCGCGTCCGGATCCTCGTCCTCCGCTCCGGCGCCGCCGAAGCCGGGAAGTGGCTGACGGAGGAAAGGGACGTGGTCGCGGATTATCGACGCCTGTTCGGGGAGGATCCTCCCTCGTTCCAGGCGATCGGCATCAGGCTGTACATCAACTCGCAGCATACCTCGAGCGAGGCGGCCTGCGCGTTCGCGGATATAGCGTTCCGCGGAGCGGGCAGGTAGAGGCGGATTCGGGCTAGCCGCCGCCGGCAGGCGGCAGGAATTCCGAGAATTCGTACTCGAGCCGTCCGTCGTCGCGGACTCGAAGCGAGGAATGGCCCTTCCTCGCGAGGCCGTCCAGGATTCGTTCGGCCTCTTCGATGCCCATCGAGCACTCGAGGGCCACGAGGGCGGGAGTCAAGCGTCCCCCTTTCTCCCTCGCCATCCTGAGGACGGTCCTTTCGTTCTCCAGGGCGCGCTCGCGCTCTCCGAGCTTTCTCGCGGCCGGCGCGGCTCCGCGCGCGGCGATCATCCCCGAAAGGCCGCGGGCCGCGGGGAGGAGGCCGCCGAAGAGGGCGCCGAAGAGGGCCCAAACCTGATGCCCTCCGAGGGCCCAGAAGGCGACGAAGCCGCCTCCTACGACGAGGCCCGTGACCAGGGACTCGGCGTGGCTTCTTCTCGGGCGATCGCGATTGCGCGGCATGATCGGCCCCTATTCTTCGCCGCTCTTCACGAAATACTGGAGCAGCTGGACGATGTAATAGAGCTTCTTGTAGGTGTCGACGAGCCAGACCTTGAGCGGCCGCGGGCTCTGGCCCTCGACTTCCTTCCAATTGATCAGTATCTCGTGGTGCGGCTTCGCGAGGTCCTCGATGAGATTCTTCAGCTGCCGGCCCACGCCGATCAGGTTGACCGCCGCTCGGCTGATCATGGCCGTGGCCTTGTCGTTCGTCTCCTTGAGGGCGCCGCGCAGGTACTTCATGGCGTCCTTGTCGCGGTCCGCCTTGGCCAGGGAGGCCCGCATGCGGGTACCGAGCTCTCCCTCGTCCGCCAGCTCCTCGTCGAACTGGAGTATCTTGTCGGCGACGTCCATGATCGCGTGATAGCAGTCGGAGAGCTGCTGGGACTGAAGGTTCGCCGTCCATTGGCCGCGGATTATGAGGAGATCGACCAGCTCCCGGATGTCCTTCTTGAAGTAGTCCATCAGGTAGGCCTTGAGGTAGTTCATCGCGAGGGGCTGGGTGTAGCCTCCGAGCATCTTCTTGGCGAAGACGACATTCGCCTTCTCCGTGTAGTTCTTCATCCGCAGGATTACGCCCGTTCCGAAGACCTGGCGGGCGATCTCCTCGATCTTCGAGTTTCGCCGCTCCTGGACGATGCGCTGGATGACGGTTTCGATCTGGGTCTTGAGCTTCTGGAGGAAGGGCTCCACGATGCGGTCTCCCGGCCTGCGCGGCTTGCTTTCCCAGGCCGGATCCTCCTTCAGGTGCCTGACGATCTGCTCCAGGACGGCGCTCGCGCGCAGCTCCGAGGCTTCGGCCACGAACTTGGACCAGGCGTCCATGGGAACGATGTCGATCTTCTTGTAGTCCTTCAGCGCGCCGAATATGAGCTGCCAGTCGGTCTCCAGGTCCAAGGCTCCGAAGACTTCGAGGAAGTCCTGGAGGTCGTCGACGACGTATTCGCCGTTGATCGACTCGAACTTGGGCCTGTAGGAGAAGCTGCGCTCCGGTAGGCCCGAATCGAATTTCTTGAGCAGGAAGTAATAATCGAAGTTGACCAGATTGATGAAGGCCAGGAGAGTGTCGTAGGCGTCGTCGATCTGTCTGCTCTTCTCCCCGTCGAAGACTATGAAGAAGGAGGTGAGGTCGCGCTTCGTCTCCTCCTGGAGCTCCGCGAGGGATACTGTCTTGGCGCGCTCGACGATAAAGGCCTCGGTGAGGCGCTCGGAGAGCTCACGCTGCTCGGGCGAGAGGAAGGTCTCGATGACGAAGGACTTGAGGGCACCCGATGCCGCCGAGCCGCCGAGGAGGAGCTGGGCGGGGGAGGCGAGCTTGTAGATCGCATAGAAGAACTTGGCCAGACCGGGAAGGGCTTCCTGGCCCTTGGGCTTGTAGAACTTGTAGCGGGACCTCGAGAGCTCTTTGGCCAGGGCGCGAAGGAACTTCTTCTTCTCCGCCTCGGGGTCTCCCATGCCGGCGAAAATCGAAAGGAGCTTCTGGAAGAAGCCTTCGGGCTTGGCGCCTTCCGATGCTCCTTCCGGACCCCATCCTTTGCCCGTACTCGTCATGATCACACTCTATAGGGCGGGAGGGCCGCGGTCAACTTGTTTCCCCCGCCCTGAGCTCGCCCGAGGCATGGGCCACGGCGCTTTCGGCGCCGTCTTCCAGGAAAAGCAGTGATCCTTCCCCGTCGAGGCCTACCGGCCTCCCCATCAAGACCCTGCGTCCCGCCGCCGGACCCGGGGACGCCGATCCTGGGAGGAAGGTCGCCCGCTCGCCCTTCTTCCACAGCATCCCTTCGGCCTTTCCCCTCCATTCGACGTCGCGCAGCGATTCGGCGAGAGCTCCGAGGAAGAGCTCGAGCAAGTCCCAGCGGCTCACTTCGCGTCCCAATTCCGCCGCGAGGCTGGTGGCCTTGGCGTCGAGCCAGGGCGGGAACTCGACCTGGTTGCAATTGAGGCCGATTCCCGCGAAAACTCCGGACGGACCCGACTCGCAGAGGATGCCGGCCGCTTTGCGGTCCCCGAGCATCAGGTCGTTCGGCCATTTGAGCCGGGGAGGCCTGTCGAAGCGGGCGCCGGCCTTGTCGGCGTAGAGGGCGACGGCGCCGCACAGCGCGGTTCCGATCCGCAAGGGGAGGCCGGGCAAGGAGGCCGGCCCCGGACCGAGGAACACGGTGAAGAGCAGGTTCTTTCCCGCTTCCGATTCCCACCTTCTTTCGGGGATTCGGCCCCTGCCCGCGGTTTGCGTCTCGGCGGCGACCAGGCTTCCCACTGGGAAGCCGCCGCCCGGGGCGGGCGGGTCCCCCCCGAGGGAAGCGGCTTCGGCGAGGCGCCGCGCGTCCTTTTGGGTGGAATCGGTGCTCGCCAGAAGGAAGCTGACGGCTCCCGGGAAGGGATTCCGCAGGGGGATGCTTTCCACGGCTCGCAGTGTACTCCGGCCGGTGTGCGAGCGGGTATTGTCCTCGGCATTTTTCGAGTGCTATAGTCCCTTCGAATCCCGATCGATGTGGAGTGAGGACGATGAAGCGGTCGGCTTTAGGGATCGCCTCGGCGGTCTTCCTTCTCTCGGTCGCGGCGACGCTGCCTGCCCAGACCGGAGGCGCCGCGGGCGCGCAACGGGCGATCCTCGTCGATGGCGCCTTCGCCGTCAAGGGTTTGCCCTTCTTCCCGCCGAACGCGCTCTCGGCCCTTACAGGAAGGTACCGACCCGATTCCGGCCAGGGAAGCGTCCCGTCGACCGCGCGGTCGAGTCCCGCGTCTCCGGGCTCGGGCTCGAAAGCCGATGCTATCTCGGTCTGGTACACCCGCGAGACCCTGGTCATGGACGGCTCGTGGAGGCGGACCGAAACCGGAGGCGCGGAGAGCTATGTCCTCGCGCGGCCCCAAGGCCCCGTCATCGTCCAGAAGTCCGCGCGCTTTTACCTCTTCTTCGAGTTCCCGGCCGGGGCCTCGCCCGAGGACAGGAGCCTCCTCTCCTTCATCAGCGCCTTCGATCGGAAATTCCTGGTCTTCTTCTCGAACGCGGCCACGGACGCGGAGCTGTCCTTCCCGGCCTACGTGGATTACTGAAGCGCCTTGATATCGGTGACGATGTCGGAGGGCAGGGCGTCCGCGTCGAGGATGACCCGAACCTGGCCCTTGGCGTCTATTATCCAGAAGGGCGCCGAATGGGTAACCTCGTAGCCGCCCGCGAATTTCTTGATCAAGGCGTGGACGACCGCGATCTCGGAGCCAGTCAAGCCTTTCGACCGATCGATCTGCATGCCGGCCATGCCCCCGCCCGAGGAATCGTCGATCTCGCCCTCCCTAATCTCATGGACTCCGACCCCGTATTTCGCCCATACCTCCCGGACCTCGCCGACGGAGCCGGTCAGGAAGCGCCAGGAGTCGTAGAGGCCGGCTTCCCTGCTGTAGCTGGCGATCACGGCGGGGGAATCGCGCTTCGGGTCGGTGGTGACCGCGACGAAGGCGACCTTGTCGATCTCGGGGCCGAGAAGGGATTGCGCCTCCTTGACCTTCATCGTCACGAAGGGACAGATGTCGGCGCAATGCGTATATATGAAGCTGAGCACCACGATCTTTCCCCGGGCCGAGGACATGCGGAAAGTCTCGTTCTTCTGGTCCGTGAGCGAGAAATCCACCGCCGCGACGGGCTGGCTTATTACCGTTCCCACCAAACCCGACGTGGGGGCGGCCTGAGAATGAAGTAATGCCGAACCGGCGGACAACATGATGAAGCAGGTCAAGGCCAGAAAGGGATTTCGCACGATGTGTCTCCTCTGACCTCAATACTACGCTTCGCCGGCTCCGTAAGGAAGACTTGTCCCGAAATTTCAGCGAGACTTGATCGCGCATCCTTCACCGAGCGATATTGAATCACGGCACAAAGGAGGCGGCATGAAGCGAGGCATCGCGATTCTCATCCTGGCGTCCTCGGCCATTGTCCGCCTCTCGGCCCTTTCTTCCGACTCCTTCGGCTTCAGGGCCGACGACGGCGGTCCGTGGCACTTCGAGGACAATCCGGCCCTCATCCCGGCAGGGACCCATTGGGACAGCTTCATCCTCGGCGCCTCCTACGACGCAATGGACGCGGCAGGGTCCGCGCTCCCGGACGGAGCATTCGGTAACGTCCAGCTCGCCGGCCTCGTCCCAATCCTGGGCTTCTACGACCTGAGCCTGGAGGGGAGTTCCTTCGACATTCTCGGGGGCTCCGGCTTCTCGCTCGGCAAGGCCTTCTCGCTCGGCTACGATGTCGACTGGTCATCGGCGTCCGGGGCCTTCGCCTCCTACGAGTTGGGCGTCCTCCTGCGCCCAGGAGACTTTCTCTCGCTCGGGCTGACGGGCGAGCTGGATGCCGCCCAAAAGTCCTACGACGCGGGCATCGGACTCGCCATCCGCCCCCTCGCCCTCGCGGGCGGCTCGGGACCGCTATCCCGCGCCCTCACGGTGGACGCCGATCTGTCCTGGGCCGAATCTAGCGGCTGGAGCTTCGAGAACGTCGGCATCCGACTCTTGCTCTCGGACTTCGCGGACCTGCTGGCTTGGTATTCCCCTCCCGCCGGGGGCTCGGGGACCGGACGCCTCGGTCTCGAACTGCGCCTCGCCCTGGGCTCCGCGAACCTTTCCGTCATGACGCCCGCGGTCGCCTCCTCCTCCATCGCCTGGCGGGCAGCGGGTGATCTCGATCTGAGGCTTTCGCGAGTCGCGCCGGGGACTTCCTCCCTGCCTTCGTCGAGCCTCGGACGCCGGATCCTCCTCGTAAAGGACATCGACGCTATCGACAGCGATCGCCCCGGGACCGATAGCCGCTTCGCCCTCTTTCGGTCCAAAAGGACTAGCTCCTTTCAGGCCCTCATGGCCCTCCTGGAGAAGGCGCGCCACGACGGGGGCATCGTGGCCGTGGCCTTCGAGAACCTCCCCTCTCTGGGAGGAGTAGCCGTCTACCAGGAGTTCGCCTCGGAGCTCGCCGCCCTCCGGAAGGCGGGCAAGAAGGTCTACTTCTACGGCGAGCGCTTCGATAGGAACTACGCGATCCTCGCCGAAGAGTCCGACGGGATCAGTCTCAACCCCCTCGGGAGCCTCGAGCTCAGCGGCCTGGGCTTCCATCGCGCCTACCTGAAGCCGCTCTTCGACAGTCTCGGAATCCGCTTTGTGAGCCTTGCCCCCTGGGACACGAAGTCGGCCTTCAACGATCTCACCGATTCCTCCATGCCCGCCGGGGAGGAGGCGATGATGAGACGCCTGTACGGCGACGTGGAGGAGCAGCTGGGCCTCTCCCTCGCGGCCGGTCGGGGCGGGAAGCTCCCCGGGGGGGCCGATGCGGCCCTGAGCGGCGGCCCCTATCTCGCGGCTTCCGACGCCCTGAAGGCGGGCCTCGTGGACAGCCTCGCCTACGCCGGCGATTTCGAGGACTCGCTCCGCAAGGCCAATGGTGGCGCCGCCCTGGTCTCGGGTTTCGGCGGCTCGCTCGGCGAGAGCTGGGGCGGGCCCGCCTTCAAGCGCAAGGCTGCGGTCGTGTGGCTCTCGGGCTCGATAGGCGAGGGCGAAGGGCGAGCGGGCCGGGAGATCGGCAGGAGCGCCGCCCTGGAGATCCAAAGGCTCAGGAAGGACCGCTCGATCGCGGGCATCGTCATCAGAGTCGATTCCGGAGGCGGATCGGCGCTCACGAGCGATCTCATCGCGAGGGAGGTCCGGCTCGCAGTCGAGGCAGGGAAGCCCATCGTCGTCTCGATGGGCCATCTCGCTGCCTCGGGGGGCTACTACCTCGCCGCCCCCGCCTCGTGGATCGTCGCCGAACCGGCGACGATCACGGGTTCCATCGGCGTCACCGGCATCGTGCCCAACATATCGGAGACCCTGCGCAAGCTCGGCGTGAACTACGACGGCTTCGACCTTGCGCCCGGAGCTTCCTTCCTCGATCCCGCCAAGAAACTCGACGATGGCGAGCTCGCCAGGACGGAGGCCGCGATCCTCTCGATCTACGACCGCTTTATTGGGGTCGTGGCCGCCGGCCGGAAGATGGATCCGGAGGCCGTGAGGAAGATCGGCGAGGGCCAGGTATGGACGGGACGCGAGGCCAAGAAGCTCGGCCTCGTCGACGAGCTCGGCGGACTCGCCGAAGCCAAGTCATGGCTCGAGGCCAGGCTGGGCGCGCGGCCCGAGTACTTCGACGCGCTCCCCGGCGACGCGCCGCCCTTCCTCTCCTCCCTGGTCGGGCTATCGTCCGCGATCAGGGCCTCGCTCGGAGAGAGCGACGAGGGCGCTCTCGAGTCCCTCCTCGAACCCGCGGCCGAAAGGCTCCAGCGGATCCTCGACATAGGCCGGGGGCCGGTCTACTACCTCGACGCGGATTCGCTGGATTTCTGACACCGGGGCGGGCGCCGACGTCTTCAGCGCATTAGCGCCTCGGCGAATCCCGCCGCAGCCTCGACGCATTTCCGGCAGATCAGCTCTCTCTGATTATCTTCCTCGTGCTTATTGCGTCCCTCGTCCGTATTGAGATCGCAGCCGAGCAGTTCCCTGCAGGATATCGTCCCGAAGCTCTTCTTGAACTCGGCGACGAGTTCCTTCGACTTCCCGAGTATTCTCGCGCGGCCTTCCGGGTCCTGCGGCGAAGAGAAGCCGTGTCGCAATCCGAGCGCCATGAATGCGCCCGTGACCGCGCCGCAGGTTCCCTGCATCCGGCCCATTCCGGCGCCGAAGACCGAGGCGAGTCGATAGACGATATCGTCGGAGAGGCCGTAGTCCCTCGCGAAGGGGGCCAGGACCGACTGCGCGCAGTTGTAGCCTTCCGCGAAGACCTTTCCCGCTTCCTCGCTCTTCATTGCCTTCTCCTCCGGAGAGACTCCCAGTTCCGATCCCTCCATGCCCATTCTACCTTGCCGGCCCGCCTCGTCAAGCCGGCTCGAGAATCCTGTTGACCGCCCGCCGGCTTGCTTCTATCATTCAGCACTCGCCCGCGATCCCGCGGGCGGGGAAGGAGCGCGCGAATGCCGGGACAGCTTGGGCAGATCGCCGAACGGATCAGGGAGCTCAGGGAGATCGGCGGGATATCCCTCGAGAGCCTCGCGAAGGGGATCAGGGTGAGCTCGGACACCTATCGCGGCTACGAGTCGGGCGAAGTGGATATACCCATCGGCGTGCTCTACGAGGTGGCCGGATTCTTCAAGATCGAGCTCACCGAGCTGCTGACGGGCGAGGCGCCCAGGCTGCACAAGTACAGTCTCGTCCGCAGGGACAGGGGCGTGGAGGTGGAGCGGCGAAGCCCCTATCGCTACCAGAGCCTCGCCTACAATTTCATCCACAAGAAGGCGGAGCCCTTCCTCGTCACGGTCGAGCCTTCGCCCGCCGATCGCGAAGTCTCCCTGAACACTCATCCGGGCCAGGAGTTCAACTTCGTCCTCGAGGGAAGGCTCATGCTCGTCATCGACGGGACCGAGCTGGTCCTGGAGGAAGGCGACTCGATATTCTTCGACTCCGGCGCCGCGCACGGCATGAAGGCGCTGGGCGGCGGGCGGGCCCGCTTCCTCGCGATCATATTGTAAGGGGTACACGATGCTGCAACGATACCTGCCCAGGACCGAGTTCTCGTCCTACGAGGACTTCGTCGAGAATTTCCGCATCGACGTTCCGGAGGGCTTCAATTTCGCCTACGACGTGATGGACGAGCTCGCGAAGGAAAGGCCCGACTCGCCCGCCCTCGTCTGGTGCGACGAGGGCGGGACCGAGGCGACCTTCAGCTACGCCCAGCTGAAGGTCCGGAGCGACAAGGCCGCCAACTTCTTCGCGGCCGCGGGGATCGGGAAGGGCGACCCGGTCATGCTGATCCTGAAGCGCCGCTACGAGTTCTGGTTCTCGATCCTCGCGCTGCACAAGCTCGGAGCGATCGCCATCCCGGCGACCCATCTCCTGACGACGAAAGACATCGTTTATCGGAACAAGGCCGCGGACATCAAGATGATCGTCACTATCGACGATGCCGATGTCATGAAGCGCGTCGACGAGGCCCAGCCCCAGACGCCGTCGCTGGTCGCCAAGGCGACCCTGGGCGGGCCTCGGGACGGCTGGCTCCAGTTCACCCCCGGCGTCGAGCGGGCGCCGGAAAGCCGGTCGCGGCCCTCGGGCGCGGCAGCGACCCGGAACGGCGACATCATGCTCCTGTATTTCACCTCGGGGACGACGGGAATGCCGAAAATGGTGAGGCACGATTTCACCTATCCCCTCGGCCACCTGGTCACGGCGAAGTACTGGCAGAACGTGAAGCCCGGCGGACTCCACTTCACCGTCTCGGATACGGGCTGGGCCAAGGCCGCGTGGGGCAAGATATACGGTCAGTGGCTCTCTGAATGCGCGGTCTTCGTCTACGATTACGACCGCTTCGTGGCGAAGGAACTGCTTTCCGTAATCGCGAAGCACGGCGTCAGCTCGTTCTGCGCCCCCCCGACCATCTACCGCTTCTTCATAAAGGAGGACCTGCGCGGCTACGATTTCTCGAAGCTCGAGTACTGCACCGTCGCGGGCGAGCCGCTCAATCCCGAGGTCTTCAATCGCTTCAAGGAGGAGACCGGGATATCGCTCAAGGAAGGCTACGGACAGACGGAGCTGACCGTCACCGTCGCGACCTACCCCTGGCTCGAGCCGAAGCCCGGCTCCATGGGCAAGCCTTCGCCGGGCTACGACATCGACATCGTCGACGAGGAGGGCCGCTCCTGCGACGCGGGCGAAGAGGGCCAGATCGTCGTGAGGACGGGGAAGCGGAGGCCCGTCGGCATGTTCGGCGGCTACTATCGCGACCAGGCCCTCACCGACGCGATGTGGCACGACGACGTGTACTACACCGGCGACATGGCCTGGCGCGACGAGGACGGGTATTTCTGGTTCATCGGCCGGTCCGACGACGTGATCAAGAGCTCGGGATACCGCATAGGACCCTTCGAGGTGGAGAGCGCCCTCCTCGAGCATCCGGCCGTGCTCGAGTGCGCCATAACCGCGGTCCCCGATCCCGACCGCGGCCAGATCGTGAAGGCCACGGTCGTGCTGGCGAAGGGCTGGGTCGCCAGCGAGGGCCTCAAGCTCGAGTTGCAGGAGCACGTGAAGAAGGTGACCGCCCCCTACAAGTACCCTCGCGTCATCGAGTTCGTTCCCGAGCTTCCGAAGACCATTTCGGGCAAGATCCGGCGCGTCGAGATCCGCGGGAAAGAGGACGTCAGCTGACCGGGGTGCCTACAATATGTGATCGAGGAATCTCCGGGTCCGTTCTTCCTTCGGATGGGCGAAGAGTTCGTCCGGGTGGGCGGCCTCTATGATCTGGCCTTCGTCCATGAAGACTACCCTGTCGGCGGCCGCGCGCGCGAAGCCCATCTCGTGGGAGACCACCATCATGGTCATGCCGTCCTTGGCCAGGTCGAGCATGACGTCGAGGACTTCCTTTATCATCTCGGGGTCGAGCGCGCTCGTCGGCTCGTCGAAGAGCATGATCTTGGGCCTCATCGCAAGGGCGCGCGCTATGGCCACGCGCTGCTGCTGGCCGCCGGAGAGCTGCTCGGGGTAGGAGTGCTCTTTGTCCGCCAGGCCGACGCGGGCGAGGAGGGCTCGGGCCCTCTCCTGCGCTTCTTCCCTCTCCTCTCTCAGGACGATGAGGGGAGAGAGGGATATGTTCTGGGCGGCGCTGAGATGGGGGAAGAGGTTGAAGCTCTGGAACACCATCCCGACTTCCTCGCGTATCTTGCGGATGTTGGCATGGGGGCTCGTGACGCAATCGTCCTCGACCCAGATCTCGCCCGAGTCCAGGTGCTCGAGCCTGTTCACGCACCGCAGGAGCGTGCTCTTCCCCGAGCCCGAGGGACCTATCACGAGGACGACCTCGCCCTTGGCGATGTCGAGGTCCACGCCCCTGAGGGCCTGGACGGCGCCGAAGTGCTTGCGCGCGTCCTTTATCCTAATTATGCCGTTGTCCATGGTTCCTAAGCCTGGTTTCCATGATGCCCACGAGGCGCGAGAAGAAGAGCGTCATGATGAGGTAGATGAGGGCTACGATCGTGAAGGACTGCAGGTAATTGAAGGTCGTGGACGCGTACTCGCGGCCGCGCCGGAGGAGGTCCGCCACGGCGAGGATCGAGACGAGGGACGAGTCCTTGAGCAGAGCGATGAACTCGTTGCCGATTGGGGGGAGTATGACCTTGACCGTCTGCGGCAGGATGATCCGCCAGAGGGCCTGGGTCCTCGACATGCCGAGGGCGAGCGCCGCCTCCATCTGGCCCTTGGGGATGGACTGTATTCCGGCTCGGAATATCTCGCCCATGTAGGCTCCGTAGCAGATGGACATGGCCATTATCGCCGAGGCCGGACCCTTGAGGTGGAGAAGGGGGCCGAGCGCGTAATAGATGTAGAACAGCTGGACGAGCAGGGGGATGCCGCGGATCACCTCGACATAGACGGTGGCTATCAGGTTGATGGGCTTGGTCTTGGCGATGCGCCCGAGGCCCGCGAGCAGACCGAGCATGAGGGCGAAGACGATCGACGCGATGGTTACGCCGAAGGTCGCGGCGAGGCCTGAGGGCACGACGGCCAGTATGGCCACGTAGGGTTTGGGCGATAGCACCGGAAGGATTATGATCGCGAATATCGCGCCGAAGAAGGAGATGTTCCACGCCGAGAGGATCGACCTGTCTCCCGTGCTGGGAATGAGAGTCCCGTCCGTGACGTTGATGTTGAAGGAGCCGGGCGCGGACGGCGCCGCCGACCCGGAGGCCGGCGGCGCCTTGCGCTTCCCGAGCTTGAGGAAGTCGCTCACGATACTACTGCAGCCACTTCTTCTTGAGCTTGTCGATCGTCCCGTCCTTCATGATCACGTCCAGGCCCTTGTTGATGAGGCCGAGGAGGGCGGTGTCGCCCTTCTTCACCGCGATGCCATAATACTCCTCGGTGAAAGGCTGGCCGACGATCATGAGCTTGGCCTTGTATTTGTCGTTCTGGAGGACGTAGCCGGCGGCGGTCGGAGAGTCCACGACGACGGCGTCGAGGCGGCCGATCGTGAGATCCTCTACCGCGAGACCGATGTCGTCGTAGGTCTTCTTTTCCTTTACGCCGGCGATCTTGCCGACCGCGATATCGCCCGTCGTGCTGATCTGCACGCCGACGATCTTGCCCTTGAGGTCGGTGGGCTTGGAGACGTTCTTGGTGGTCTTGGGAACGATGATGACCTGGCCCGCGTTGAGGTAGGGGGTCGAGAAGTCCATCGTGGCCTTGCGCTCGTCGGTGATGGTCACGGACGACAGCACGCCGTCGTAGTCCCCGGCCGCGAGCCCGGCGAAGATGCCGTCCCAGGCGGTGCTCTTGACGTTGGCCGTGAATCCGGAGATCTTGCCGACGGCGTTGATCATGTCGACGTCGAAGCCGACCACGTTCTTCGTCGCGGAGTCGACGAACTCCATCGGCGGGAAGGTCGCGTCGGAACCGAAGGTGTAGGTCTTGCCCTGAGACCACAGGGGCAGGGCCAGGGCCGTAAGGACGGCGAGCGCCAGGGCGATTCTGCTAGTCTTCATCCATTTACCTCCTAAGGAATTGAAGAGAACAATAGGAACCCTTTGCGGAAAAAGTCAATATATACTCTTTCGGAGAGGGGCAAATGCCGCCATTTTTACCTACATTTGAGTAGGGAAGGTCGCTGATTCGCCCAAGGTTACTACTCATCGTAACCTGGCCGAGATGGTCCGGCACCCCGAAGTCGCCTTCGATCGATCTCGCGCAAATTGACAAGACTCGGCCTAGGCGGATATACAGGTTGTCAGGAAAAATGGGGAACTAATGCATGCCAGCATCGGGGCGCTCGCCGCGCTCGGCACCGCCTTCGCCTGGACTCTCACCGCGCTATGCTTCGAATACGCGGGGAAGCGAATCGGCGCCCTGGCGCTCAACCTCCTGCGATTGGTCATGGGCTGCCTCTTCCTCGGCATCTACGGCCTCGCGGCGAGGGGGCTATTCGCGCCGATCGACGCATCCGCCTCGGCATGGCTGTGGCTGGGCGCCTCCGGCCTGGTCGGATTCGTACTCGGCGATCTCTGCCTTTTCCAGGCCTTCATCGATATCGGTTCGCGACTCTCGATGCTGATATACGCCACGGCCCCGGTGTTCACGGCGCTGCTGGGCCTCGCCGTGTTCGGAGAGCGCCTAACTCCACTCGGGGCGGGCGGTATGCTCCTCACGCTCGCCGGCATCGCCTTCGTCGTGCTGAGTCGGCGCGGGGCCTCGATCCCGGAATCGCAGGCCCGCGTCCTTCCGCGCCGCGCCCGCGGGTCGATCCTCGCCCTCGTGGCGGCCTTGGGCCAGGCCGGCGGCCTCGTGCTGGGCAAGCTCGGCGCGGGCGCGGGCCTAGGCGCGATGGACCCCTTCGCGGGAACCCAGGTCCGCGTGATCGCCGGGATCCTCGGCTTCGCCGCGGTCATCACGGTCTCGAGGAGCTGGCGGGGAGTGGGATCGGGACTCAGGGACGGGAAGGCCGCGGCCAGCCTGACGGCGGGCGCCTTCTTCGGGCCCTTCCTGGGCGTCTCCCTGAGCCTCCTCGCCGTGCAGTCGGGAAACGTCGGCATAGCATCGGCGATCATGTCCATCGTCCCCGTCCTCATCATCGCGCCTTCGGCCCTGATCCTCAAGGAGAAGATCGCGTTGCGCGAAATACTCGGATCGATATTGGCCGTGGCCGGCGTGTTCGCGCTCTTCCTGGCTTAAAACACGGCGCTCGATTGACCGGGGGATGGCGTAGAGGCGATAATGCCCCTATGAGCATCGCCGCCGGCATCGCCGTCGTAGTCGCGTCGCTGGTCGGCGCCGCCATCCTGGTCGCCCTCGTCCGGGCCATGGTCACGCCCCGCGCCTCCGAGGCCGCGCCTCCCCTTCCCGAGCCGGCCCTGGACGAGGCCGCCGGAGTGGAGGTCGATCTCGCCGCGGCGGTCAGGCGCGCGACGGTTTCCCAGTACGACGAGTCCGCCGAGGACGATTCGGCCTTCGAGTCCTTCAAGAAGGATCTCGAGGGAGGCTTCCCCGGGGTGCACGCCGCGATGAGGCGCGAGGAGATTGGCGACAGGGCCCTCCTTTTCACCTGGCAGGGAAGGGACGAGAGGCTGGCGCCGGCGATCCTGTGCGCGCACTTCGACGTTGTGCCCGCCGAGGACGCGGCCGAGTGGAAGCACGCCCCCTTCTCGGGCGACCTCGCGGAGGGATGCGTCTGGGGACGCGGCACGCAGGATATAAAGCTGATGATAGTCTCGGCCCTTCACGCGGCCGAGCGGCTCATCGGAGGCGGCTTTCGGCCCAAGCGCACGATCTACTTCGCCTTCGGCGGCGACGAGGAGATCGGCGGCTATCGCGGCGCCAGGCTCTTGGGCGAGACTCTCGCCTCCCGCGGGGTGCGGGCGGCCTTTCTGCTCGACGAGGGAGGACCGATAGCCGACGGCATGCTGTCCTTCGCGGACAGGCCCCTGGCCCTGATCGGCATCGCCGAGAAGGGCTATCTGGACGTGATGGTCGAGGCCGCGGGCGCCGGGGGCCACGCGTCGATGCCGCCGCGCAGGACGGCGGCCGGCAATCTCGCCCGCGCCGTCGCGGCCATCGAGGCTTCGCCCTCGGGGGCGCGCCTGGGGTATACGGTGCGATCCTTCCTCGATAGGCTCTCGCCCTATTCGCCCTTCGCGATCCGGCTCCTCTTCCGTAACCTCTGGCTGTTCGCCCCCCTCGTGAAGGCCGTCTTCGCCGCGAGTCAGACCACCAACGCGATGATACGGACGACCTACGCGCCCACCATGCTTCAGGGCAGCGCCAAGGAGAACGTCCTCGCCGATTTGGCCAGGGCGAACATCAACGTGCGCATCCTGCCGGGGGACAGCTCGGGGGCCGTCCTGTCCCGGCTTGCCCGCTTGGCGAGGCCCCGGGGCGCGACGGTGAGGCCCGCCCACCCCGAGGCCCTGGTCGAGCCTTTGCCGGAATCGCCTATCGACACCGAGGGATACCGCGCCATCGAAACGGCTCTGGCCGCGTCCTTTCCCGAAGCCGCGGCCGTTCCCTTCCTCTTCAGCGCCGGCACGGATACCAAGCATTACCGCCGCGTGACCGATGCCATGTATCGCCTGACGCCGATCAAGCAGACCTCCGACCAGCTCGACGGGGTGCACGGCCGCGACGAGCGCGTCGAAGTGGCGAACCTCCGCCGCTGCGAGATCTTCTATAATAGGTTGATCTCCAGCCTCTAATCCATACTAGCCGGCTATGGATGGCGCCATCCTTGTACTTGTATATTCATTAATGCTAATATGACCCCGCGCCGTCGGATCCCCGGAACGGGCGCCAGTCCCCACCAAACGAGGTGACGATGAACAGTCTCGGGATCAACGTAGGCTCCTCGAGCCTCAAGATGGTACTCCTGGATGGAGATTCCATCGTCTGGAGCTCGGTCCTGCCCCACGAAGGGGATTTCCTCGCCGCCGTGCGCAAGACCCTGGCCGGGCATTCCGTCCCTTCGGGCACGCGGTCCCTGGTCACGGGCAACGAGGGTCGCGGCCTCTTCGCGCTCAACAACACCATCGAGCCGCTCTGCATCGAGGCCGCCCTGCGGACCATCGGCGAGAAGGTCGACGCCGTCGTCACCATGGGCGGCGAGGATCTCGTCGTCTACACCGTCGACGACCGATGCGCCATCGTGAACAATTTCTCGGGCAACAAGTGCGCCTCGGGCACCGGCGAATTCTTCAAGCAGCAGCTCGCGAGGATGGACATGAGGCTCGAGGACGCGGCCAAGGTCGGCTCGAGCGCGAAGGTGATGCCCCTGTCGACGCGATGCTCGGTATTCATGAAGTCGGACTGCACCCATCGCCTCAACAAGCGCGAGGCCACGAAGGAGGACATCGTCGTCTCGCTGTCGATGGTCATGGCCACCAAGGTCGTCGACTTCCTGAAGCGCGCGAAGGTGATGCGCGGCCGCGTCATGCTCACCGGCGGCACGACCCTGAACCCCCATATCCTGCGATTCATACGCGAGACGGCTCCGGATATCGACTTCGTCATCACGAAGGAAGCCTCCTACTTCGAGGCCTACGGCGCGGCGATACTCGCGCGCGAGTCGGGCACTCCCTTCCCGGGCGGAGAGAGGCTGCTTCGCTCCAACGAGATCCGCTTCGACCGCCTCGACGACCTGAACGGCGCCCTGGCAAGAGTCCAGTACTTCGAGGAGAAGACCGGTCCCGTCCGGGCGGGCCGCGAGTATATCCTGGGCGTCGACGGCGGCTCGACCACTACCAAGGCCTGCCTCATCGACATCGAGACCGATGAAGTGGTCGCCTCGCACTACGGTCGCACCCACGGCGACCCGGTCAAGGCCCTGAAGCTCTGCCTCCAGGAGATCGGCAAGAAGATAGCCGCCGACGTCGGCGAGGCGCCCATCGCCATTTCCCTGGCCGCGACCACGGGCTCATCCCGGGAAATACTCGGCGTCTTCCTCGAGACCCAGGGCGTCTACAACGAGATCATCGCCCACTCCGTCGGCACCACGCACTTCTCCAAGGACGTGGATACGATCTTCGAGATAGGAGGCCAGGACGCGAAATATGTCCTCCTGAAGAACGGCGTGCCGATCGACTACGCGATGAACGAGGCCTGCTCGGCGGGTACCGGAAGCTTCCTGGAAGAGTCCGCCCAGGGCGATCTCAACATCCGGAGCGCAGCGGAGATCGGCGATATCGCGCTCTCGGCGCGCTCGCCCCTCAAGTTCGGCGAGCACTGCTCCGCCTTCATCAATTCCGACATCCGCAAGGCGGTCCAGCAGGGCGCGACGCGGGAGGACATCACCGCGGGCATAGTCTACTCCATCGTCTCCAACTACCTCAATCGAGTCGTCGGCAACCGGAGCATCGGGCAGAAGGTCTTCCTCCAGGGCGGAGTCGCCAAGAACAAGGCCGTGCCCCTGGCCTTCGCCAGGCTCCTCGGAAAGCCGATACTCGTTCCGCCCTCGCCCGAGCTGATGGGTTGCTACGGCGTGGGCCTCCTGGCGAGGCAGAAGCATGCCGAAGGCCTCCTGCCCAAGGCCTCCTACGACCTGGCCGAGATCGGCTCCCGCGAGATCGTCTACGAAAGCGTCTTCCAATGCAAGGCCTGCGAGAATCTCTGCCCGATCCAGGTGCTCAACGTGGGCGGGACCAAGTACATGTTCGGCGGCAGGTGCAACAAGTACGCGAACATGAGGAAGAAGGCGAAGGAGAGCCGGGTCTCCGACTGGGTGAAGGAGAGGACGGAGCTGCTCTACGTCGCCTCGGCCCCGGATCCCGCCGATTTCCGGCCGAAGCGCGACTTCGTCGTCGGCATACCCAAGTGCTTCTCGGTGCACACTCTCTATCCCTTCTACTCCTGGTTCTTCCACGGTCTCGGCATCAGGACCTTCCTGTCCGAGGAGGTGGACCACGAGGGGGTCGCGCGCGCGGAGAGCACCTACTGCTTCCCCGCCGAGATCGCCCACGGCGCCGTGGAGGACGTATGGAAGAAGGGAGCGGACTACGTCTTCCTCCCGCATTTCCGCGATATGCCCTCCTACGAGGAGGACGTGCACGCCAACTTCTGCCCGATCACCCAGGCCCTCCCCTACTATATAAGGAAGGCTTTTCCCGACA
>CAYOIX010000023.1:0-84670 GCA_964404145.1 uncultured Treponemataceae bacterium | reverse complement strand
GGTCTTCCAGGACGGCTGCGGCAATTGGTTCTCGCTCACCCAGCGGAAAGAGGCGCCCTTGAATCCGGGATGACGCCTCCCTATACTCGGTTCCGATGAACGCGACGGCAGACTCGGCCTTCTTCTCCTCGCTGAAGGGGGAAACGCATTTCTACCTGATCCGCCACGGCCGAAGCGAGGGCAACGCCCAGGGCCTGTTCCAGGGCCGCCTCGACATGAGGCTGGACGAGGTCGGCCGGTCACAGGCCCGAGCGGCGGGCGAATGGCTCGCGAAGCAGGGCATCGACGCGATTTGCTCCTCCCCCCTCGCGAGGGCGGCCGAGACGGCGCAAGCCATAGCGAGCGCGTGCGCCGTCTCCGATGTCCGGCTCGATCCGACGCTGGCCGAGATCGACACGGGCATCTTTACCGGCCTCAGCTTCGAGGAGTCGCGGGAGCGCCATCCCGAGGTCTACGCGGCCTTCGAAGGCCGGAGCTGGGAGGCCGTGCCCGGAGCCGAGAGGGCCGACGCCCTCTACGATCGCGCGATGAGGGCTTGGTCGCTGCTCCGGGCGCGAGCCCAGGCAGGCTACAGGGCGATAGCCTGCGTCAGCCACGGCGGCTTCATCCAATGGCTCGTCCGATCGACCTTCGGCTGCGGTTCCTGGATGCCGCTGCTGACGACCTCCAACTGCGGCGTGTTCGAGCTCCTCGTCGAGCCGCAGCCCGCGGGGCCGGCCTATCTCCAGTGGCGGCACCTGAATTTTCAGGCGCCGCCCGAGGCTCCGCCGCCGGAAGGGAACGCCGCCCACAGCGGCTCGGCCTGAGGGAAGGGCGCCAGGAGCTCTATCCGCGCCCCGGTCCTCGGCTGGGACAGGGAGACGCGCCGGGCGTGCAGCATGATGAGGCCCGAGGGGGAGCTGCGCCGCGCCCCGTACTTGAGGTCGCCCCGGATGGGGCAGCCGATGGCCGAGAGCTGGGCCCGCACCTGGTGGTGCCTGCCCGTGATGAGCTTCACCGACAGGAAGAAATAATTGTCCGAGCGGCCCTCGACGCGGTATTCGAGGAGGGCCTTCTTGCCGGAGACGGAGTCGGGCCTGAAGCTGCGCACGACGTTGCGCCTCTTGTCCCAGGCCAGGCGGTGCTCCAGCCTGGCCTGGGGCGGGTCGGGCTCGCGCTCGACGCAGGCGGCGTAGTCCTTCTCGACGCGCTTGTCCCTGAATGCGGCCTCGAGCGTGGAGAGCGCGATATGCGACTTCGCGAAAAGGACGGCTCCCGAGGCCCGGCGGTCTATGCGGTGGGCGGCCTCCAGGACGGCGCCGGCGGACTTGTCCGCCGGGTCCTCCCGCGCGGAGAGCTCCTCGCGCAGATAGTCCTGGAGGGACTTGTCGCCGGTCTTGTCCCGCTGGACGGGGATCGGGGCGAGCTTGTCCGCGACGAGGATGTCCGCGTCTTCGTAAAGGATGGTGAAAAGATCCAATGCCGTCTCCGTGAAGCCATAGTAGCACCGGCGGACGGGGAGAGCCTATCGGCTCCCGGCCTTGCTTCGCGGGAACGGACTTGAGAGCCGGAGTTCGAAGCCTTATATTATAGGCATGGCTATCTCGGCGGTCTCGTCGATATCGGCCGGCGGGCTCGCCCGGCTCTATCGATCGCCCCATCCCGGTCCGGCGGCGGATCGAAGCGCCTCGGTCTCCCTCGTCCAGGCTATCCCGGCCCTCGCCGGCCGCGAGGACGCGAGGCGCGACGAGGCCCGGCGGTCCCGCCCCGCCGGCCTCGATCCGCGCCGGGCCGAATCGCTCCTGCGTCGCGAGGACACGCGGCAGGCGATGCGCGATCGCCTGGACGATCTCCTCGCGCAGAAGGCCGCGATCGAAGGTCGACAGGCGCAGCAGCGGAGCGAGAGCTCGGCCGAGGTGGTGAACGAGCTGGCCCAGCTCAAGGCGCGCGACTCCCAGGTGCGGGCGCATGAGGCCGCCCATATGGCGGCGGGCGGCCGCTATATAACCGGGGGCGCGAGCTACGTCTACCAGACGGGTCCGGACGGAGGCGAGTACGCGGTGGGCGGCGAGGTGGGCATCGATACATCGCCCGTGTCCGGCAATCCCGAGGAGACCGCCCAGAAGATGCGGACCGTCCGCGCGGCGGCCCTGGCGCCCAGCGATCCCTCGGCCGCCGACCTCTCCGTCGCCGCGGCCGCCGCGGAGGCCGAGTCGGCGGCGCTCGCGGAGATCGCGCAGGCCCGCTCCGAGGAGATGGCCGGCCGATACGGCAAGGAGTCCGCCGCGTCCTCGGCCGGCGGCGATGGCCGCGAGGGGCAGGCTGCGCGAAAACCCCTGGATATGGTAGCTTAAGCGACCGGAGAAATCGCGTTTCCCAGGAGGATACATGAGCACCCATATCGCGGCGTCCAGGGGCCAGATCGCCGAAGGCATTCTTCTGCCGGGGGATCCCCTTCGCGCCAAGTTCATCGCCGAGACCTTCATCGAAGGGGCCGAGCGCTTCAACGATGTGCGCAACATGTTCGGGTATACGGGTACCTACAAGGGCGATCGCGTATCGGTGATGGGTACGGGGATGGGCATGCCGAGCCTGTCGATCTACGTCAACGAGCTGATCAAGGACTACGGCGTCAAGCGCCTCGTGCGCGTCGGCACCTGCGGCGGCCTCACCGCCGAGGTCAAGGTGCGCGACATGATCCTCGGCATCTCCGCCTCCACCGACTCCGCGGTAAACAAGGTACGCTTCCGGGGAATGGATTACGCTCCGGCGCCGAGCTTCCGCCTTCTCGAGGCCGCCTACCGCGCGGCCACGGAGCGGAAGATGCCCGTGCACGTCGGCAAGATCGTCTCGAGCGATTCCTTCTACACCGAGGACCCCGACCAATGGAAGCTTTGGGCGCGCTTCGGCGTCATCGGCGTAGAGATGGAGACCGCGGAGCTCTACACCCTCGCGGCCAAGCACGGCGTCGAGGCCCTCGCGATCCTCACGGTGAGCGACCACCTCGTCACGCGCGAGGAGACTAGCTCCGCCGAGCGCGAGAGGACCTTCCTCTCCATGATCGAGGTCGGGCTATCCGCGGTCACGGCGAAGTGAGGACCGCGGAGCGCGGCCCGGCGGACGGCATCAAGATATTCGCGGGCAGCTCGGGCAGGGCCTTCGCCGAGGGTATGTGCGCCTACCTCGGGATCGAGCTCAGGCCGGCCGAGACGATCCGCTTCCCCGAGGGCAACACCTACGTGAAGATCGGCGAGCATGTCCGCGACGAGGAGGTGTACCTGGTCCAGCCGATCGGGCCGAACGCCTGCGCCAACGACGATTTCGTCGAGCTCCTCTTCTGGATGGACGCCTTCAAGCGCTCCGGCGCGAAGTACGCAACCGCGGTCATCCCGTATTTCAGCTACGCCAAGGCCGACAAGAAGGACGAGCCCCGGGTATCCATAAGGGCGAGGGTCGTCGCCGAGAGCATAGAGATGGCCGGGGCGGACAGGATCATAATGATGGACCTCCACGCCCCCCAGATCCAGGGCTTCTTCAAGAAGCCGGTGGACCATCTCTACGCGAGGCCCCTGCTGACCTCCTACATCGAGGGGCTGGGTCTCGAGGACCTGACGATCGTGGCGCCCGATGCCGGATTCGTGAAGAACGCCCGGAGATTCGCCTCCTGCATGGGGCTCCCGGTCGCGATCGCGGACAAGACGCGCCGGCGCCGCGACGAAGAGGCGGAGATACTGGAAATATTCGGGACCGTGCGGGGCAGGAACGCGATGATCGTAGACGATTTCAGCCTCACGGGCGGCACCCTGGCGGCGCTGTCGAGGCGCCTCAAGGAGAGCGGCGCGATGCGGATATTCGCCTGCCTCTCCCACTTGCCCCTTAGCGAGTCCGGGATCAAGACCATCGAGGGAAGCGATATCGAATTCGTGATCTCGACCGATTCGGCGCCGATCAAGGCGGAGCTCGACCCCGGCAGGTTCAAGATCGTCTCCGTAGCTCCTTTGTTCGCCGAGGCCGTGAGCCGGATGCACGATGGGGTGTCGATCGGCGACCTCATGGACGAGGTTCCCGAAGGCATGAAGTCGGGCCTTCCCCCGCGCTGATCGCGGACGGCGAGCCGGCCGTAGCGAAGGCTCGGCTCGCCCGGGCCTCAGGCCTGACCGGGTCAGTGGAGGAAGGCCTCGAGCTCCCCCCGCCTCTCCGCCAGCATCGCCTCGAAGCCCTCGCGCGAGGTGATCTTGGCGGCGAAATGGGACATCAGCCCGGCGACCGTGAATCGCATCGTCCAGGTCACGCGGGTCGAGCCGCCCGGCGCCTCGTCCAGGCGTATCGAGAGCCTCACGACCCCGCTCGCGCCGAGGACGAGGAGGTACTCGATGAGCGCCGGAGGCTCGTAGGTTATGCAGCACCACACCGTCCGCCTGCCGAAGAGCTCGCGGGTATGGAAGACCGCATTCTCCTCCGCTACTCCCGATTCGGAATAGACCATCTCGCAGCGCCAATCGGGAATCCAGTCGTATTCCCTGACGGGACAGAGCAGGGGGAATATCCTGGCCGCCGCGGCCTTCAGCTCGAAGCTCGTCTCCCTCTCGATTCTCTCGGCTCTCTTCCATCTCGGTTTTCGTTCCATCTGCCTCTCCGCTCGTATCCGGATTCGATGAAGCTAAACCGTGAAGCCGTAGTCGGGTCAAATGTCTTTTTTTAGTTTTCCGAGGAATTCCTCGATTTCGGTTCCGCCGAAGCCGAGAAGGCCGAGGAGGCGCCGGTGCTCGGCCGGCGAGGCCGATTCGAAGGCCTCGTGGAGCTCGCGATAGTTGCTTTCCGTGATGCCCGCCTCCCGAGCGAGCTTCCCGAGCGCGCGCAACGAGGACGGTCCGGCGTTCAAGCCGCCCCTGGCCTCGAGGAGATCGAGAATGCCGCGTTGCTGGGCCCTCAGCTCGGCGATCCTCTCGTTGATCTCGAAGACGCGCCCGAGGAGGGCGCCGGTCGGCCCCTCTTCGGGCAGATCGAGGAGCTCGCCTATCCTCCCGAGCTCGAGGCCGAGGGCGCGGAAGGCGAGGATCCGCTCGAGTCTCGAGCGGTCCCGCCCCGAGTAGAGCCGGTAGCCGGAACTTGAGCGCCCCGAGGGCTTCAGGAGGCCTATCGAATCGTAATAGAGCAGGGTCGAGCGCGAGAGGCCGCAGAGCTCCCCGAGGCGGCCGATAGCGTAGGGCGGCTCCAGCTTCGCCATCGGCGCCGCTCCCGCCGCCTAATTCTTGGCGCCGAGCTCGAGGATCAACTCCACCTCGCCGCGGCTTATCTTCACCGCCCGCGCGATCTCGTCGACGCTCCAGCCTTGTCGGGCGAGCTTGCGCACGGTGTCCTGGGCGCTGGAAGGAGGCGCGCCGCGCTCTCTCGCGCGCGCGGGGCCCTCCTCCTCCTTGAGGAGGGAGGACAGGAGCTTGAGCTGGTCCTGCGCCTTCCGGTCGATCTCCTCGAGCCGGGTCTCGGCGCGGGCGAGCCACTCGCGCGCCTTCTGGACTTCGGAGACGCGCCTCTCGGCGTCCGCTATCACGCCGTCGAGATCGGCGAGCCTGCTGACCGCCTCGCTCACCTTTTCCCTGCCGGCCGCCAGCTCGTCCACGCCGCGCTTCAGCTCGGCGACGCGCTCGGGGATCTTCCGCAGCTCGGCGCCGACGGCCGCGACGGCCTTCTCGACCGCCTGCACAGACTGGAAATTCTTGTCCACGGCCTCCACGGTGGCGTCGAGGACGGCCGATTTCTTGTCCAGCCGGTCGAGCTTGCCCTCGGCCTCCTTGGAAAGCTCGAGGAGCCTGCGTATCGTGGCCTGCGCCTCGGCGAGGGCGTCGGCCTGGCCGGTGACCTCCTCGAGCCTGCGGTCCACCGCGTCCGAGACCGAGGCCAGCCTCGTGAAATCGGCCTCGAGGGCGTCGATGCGCTTCTTCTCCGCGAGGAAGCGGGTGACTTTCTGGTTGACCTCGTCTTCGAGGCGCTTGACGCGGCCGAGCTGGCCCTCGATCTCGGCCACCTCCGCCCTCCGGCCCTCGAGGCGCGAAAGGTCGGCCTTCATCGATTCGATGCTCGAGCCGAGGCTTTCCTTGAGCTCGTCCGCGCGCTCGAAGAGCTTGGTCTGGGCGGCGAAGGCCTTCTGCTGCCGATCGATCTCCGCCACAGCCTGGGCGACGCGGGAGGCATCGGCCTCCACTTTGCCGAAGGACTGGGCCCGCATCGTCTCGAGCTTCAAGCCGAGGTCCTGCACGGCGTCCTTGTACTCGCGCAGGCGGAACTCGCCCTCGGCCTGGGCTTCGCGGCGCTTCTTCTCGAGCTCCGCGGACAGGCCCTCGAAGCCGCGGGAGAAGCCTTCGAGCGCCTGGGCGATGCGAGACGAGAGGTCCGTGCGGAGCTCCACGGTGCGGTCGGCGAGGCCCGCGAGCTCGCGCGAGATGCGATCGCGCTCGGCCTGCGACGAGGCGGAGTAGGAATCGGCCTGAGTCTCGTATTCGGCGCGCGAGCGCTCGAGCAGGACGGTGGTGGTGGCGGCGAAGGCGTCCAGCTGGGCGCGCGAGCGGGCCTCGACCTCGGCTATCGATTCCCCGAATCGCGCGCGGAAGGACTCTGCCGATTCGGCGACGGATTCGCGCGCGACGCGGACGCGCTCCTCCTCGGCGGCGATGGCGGCGGCCAGGGTCTCGATGCGGCCCGAGAGCTCGCGCTCCGCCGCCTTGAGCTTGCCGCCCGTCTCGAGGGAGAAGCGGGAGATCTCGCCTTCGACGTAGGCCTGGGCGGTCGCGCGCGCGTCCGCGGCGTCCTTGAGGACGGACTCCCTGAGCGCGGCGAGGGATTCCGCGGCCAACCCGCTCTGGGCGACGATGCCGTCCTGGACGGCCTGGGCGCGCTCGCGGAGCTTGTCCAACTGCTCCTGGGTCCTGGCCTGGCTGTCCGCGAGGCGGGCCCGGATCTCCTCCAGCTGGGCCTTTTCGGCGGCCGCGCGCTCGGCCGCGGTGCTCGCCGAGAGGTCGGAGAGGGTCCTGTCCAGGTCGGCGCGCCAGGCCTCGAGCCGGAGCTCGACGCTCTCGCCGCGCGCCTTCAGGTCGACGAAGAACTCGTCCTCGAAGACCTTGAGCTTCTCGGAGACATTGTCGTAGGCGCGGGTCTTGAGCGCGTCCAGTTCGTCCTCGAGGGACTTCATGCCCGAGCGGAGCGCGGTGGCATCTCGCTCGAAGCCCTCCTCGAAGCGCTTGCGGCGATCCTCGAGCTCATGCCCGAAGGCCTCGAAGTCGTTTTCCACGCGGCGCTCGGCCTGTTCCATGGAGGCCCTGAAGGCCGCGTCCAGCGCGCCGATCTCCGAGCCGGCCGCCTCCAAGCGCTCGAAGCGGGCCTCGGCCTCGGAGGCGTACTCGGCCATCCGGCGGCCGAAATCCTCGAATACTTTGGCCTGGAGAGCGGCGCCTTCGGCGGCGAGCCGCGCCTCGACTATGTCGCGATCGTTCTTTATCTTGGCGACTATCGCCTCGCGGTCGGTCTGGGTCCGGGCGGCGATCGCCGCGAGCTCGGCCGAGTTGCGGTCGGCCAGCTCGGAAACGGACTTCTCCGTCATGGCGACCGAGGCCGCCGAGGCGGCCACGCGGGTCTCGGCGGCCTCGATCTCGGCGCCGAGGCGGGCGACGAGGGCCTCCGATTCGGCTTTCCACTCGGCCTTGAAGCTCTTGACGATGCCCTGGGTCTCGGCGACCTTCTCCTTGGCGAGGGCGCCGAGCTGCGAGAACTTCTCCTCGACAAGTTCCCTGAGGCGGGCGGCCTTCGCGTCCGTCCCTTCCTTCAGCTTGGCGAAGGCCAGGTCCTCGAGCTTCTCGGCCTCGATCCTGGCCTTCTCGAGGGCGCGGGCAAGCTCGCGCTCGAGGGCGGCCTTGCCCGACTCGGCGCGCTCCGCGCTCGCCTGGGCCTCGACCCTGGCGCGCTCCGCCGTCTGCCCGAGCTCGGCGATCCGCTTGCCGACGTCCGCCAGGATCTCGGCCTTGTGGAGCTGGAGGGCCGCCGCCGAATCCCTGCCGAAGGCCTCCTTGAGCTCGGAGATCTCGCGCCTCGCGACGATCAGCTCCTGCTGCGCGGAGTCGACGCGCTTCGCGACCGTGTCGACGAAATCCGACTCGTCCCGGATGCGCAGGAGGTTCTCGTCCACGCGCGCGGTCATGTCCTTGAGCCGCGCGAGGGCGTTGTCGTACTCGGCCAGGCGCTTCTCGATGCCGCCTATCGCCTCGGCCCGTTGCGCCAGGCCTTCCTGGACGGTCTGGATCCTGTCGAGGGCCACCTTGGCGGCCTTCTGCTGGACGTCGAGTTCGATGCCGAAGCGCCGGAGGTCCTCGGCGCGCCTGTCCACGTAGGCGGAAAGCTCGTCGCGCTGCCGATCCGCGAACTTCTTCACCTTCTCGAGCGTGCGGTTGTCGCGATCGAGCTGGCGGTAAACTAGGAGGACCACCAGGACGAGCCCGAGGGTGATGAGGTTTCCCGTCGTGAAGAGCATGCGACGCAGTATAAACCATTTCCCTACACTGAGGAAGTGCGATATCTTCACGGCCATGCACGCGCGCCGCGCCACGACGATCATGGCCGCCCTGCGCGCGGCGGGACTGCTCGCCGCCGCGGCTCCGTTATGCGCCGCCGGGACCGACGCCGCGCCCGCGACGATCGTCGTGAGCGCGCGGCTCCGTCAGGGAGATCCCCTCCTCGCCTGGATCGTCACCGAAGCCCAGGTCGCCGCGTCGCCGATCGGCGACGCGGCGACGGCCGACTCGTCGGGGCGCGGGCTCGAGGCGAGGCTCGTCGATGCGGCGGGCAGGACGGTCGAGTCCTCCCTCTGCTTCGACGCTTCCGAGCTGCTCGATCGCGGCGGCGGTCCGCTCGCTCCCGCGCCGGAGACCCCGCCCGCCGTGCGCGTGAAGCGCACGCTGCTCGGCGCGTTGATGCCTATCCCCGTCGCGCTTCCGCCGGGCGACTACGAGCTCGTCGCGGCCGGAGCCTCGGCCTCCGTCGCCGTCGGCCCTCGGAGCTTTCCCCTCGAGACGATAAGGCTGGACGAGGCGAACTCGAAGCTCAGGACCGAGCCGAGCGAGCGAAAGACCGAGGAGGCGCGCAGGCTCTTCGCCCTCCTCCGAAGGACGGACGCCGCCGCCGTCTTCGCCGGGCCGGCGGGCTTCCTCTTTCCGGTCGAGGGCGGATGGCGAAGCGCAGGCTTCGGCGATCGCCGCCGCTACGTCTACGTCGACGGCAGCTCGGAAAGGAGTCTGCATGAGGGCTTGGACTGGGCCGTCGTCGAAGGAACGGCCGTGCGGGCCTGCGCCCGCGGCAAAGTCGTCCTGACCGCCTGGCGCGAGGTGACCGGCGGGACGGTCGTCGTCGAGCACCTCCCTGGTCTCTATTCCCTGTACTTCCACCTCTCGTCGATCGAGGTGGAGGATGGCGCCATTGTCGAGCGCGGCTCCGTCATCGCGCGCTCGGGCGCCTCCGGCATGGCGACCGGCCCGCACCTCCACTGGGAGCTCAGGGCCGGGGGCGAGGCCGTCGATCCCGAGTACTTGCTCGGCGTCCCGCTACTAGACAAGGAGGCGGTTACGGCTATAATGGATGGCCTGATCGAAGGGAGGTGATTTTTATCAAGCAGATCATCGTGGACGACAGCGAGCCCCTCGAGAAGGCCATAAAGCGCTTCAAGCGCATGGTCGAGAAGGAGGGGATCATCCGCGAGTGGAAGAAGCGCGAGTATTTCGAGAAACCTTCCACGATCAAGAACCGTAAGCAGAAGGCCCTGGCGCGCAAGCTCCTCAAGAAGGCCCGCAAGCCCCGCGATTCCAAGGGCGGGTACTGATCCGCGAGCGGATCCCCGTCTCCTCGCTCCGCATCGGGGCGTACCGACCGGGTATCCGGTCCGAACATAGCGAAGGCTGCGCGGGTCATCCCGTGCGGCCTTTTTGCTTTCCCGGCGCGGATTCCGCAAGTGCGGGGAAGGGGCTCGACCGCCGAACTCCCAGTCGATGCGGTCCGGCATCTTTGCTATACTAGTTTCCCCGAGAAAGGAAAGTCCATGACCACGACGACCTCCGCCTCCCTCCTCATCGCCGCCGCAGCCCTCTGCCTGGCCATCCCCCTCGCGTCCTGCGCCGGGAAGGGCGAGGCGACCGACAGCCCCAATCCCCGGCTCGCGACGGCCGCGGTCGCGGTGGGCGGCGCCAGGGTCGTCGCCGAGATAGCGCGGACCGAGGTCGAGCGCGAACGCGGCCTCATGTTCAGGAAAAGCCTTCGCGACGGCGAGGGCATGCTCTTCATCTTCGACAAGGACGAGGAACTCGCCTTTTGGATGAAGAACACCGTCATTCCCCTCTCGTTGGCCTATATCGCCTCGGACGGCACGATCAGGCAGATCGTCGATCTTCAGCCCGAGTCCCTCGCGTCCGTCCGCGCCGAGCGATCGGTGCGTTACGCGCTCGAAGTACCGAAAGGCTGGTTCGATCGAACCGGCGTGCGCGTCGGGGATAGGGCGGACCTGTCGAACCTTCATTGACCCGAAGGCCGGCCCTTGCTAGATTAAATATATAGGGGAGTTTTTATGCTCGATATTGTTACATACGGAAACGAGATACTCGGAAGGAAGGCCGAGTCCGTGAAGGATATTGACGATTCGATCCGCTCTCTCGCGGCCGATATGCTCTCGGCCATGGCAGGCAGGGGGATCGGCCTCGCCGGACCCCAGGTCGCCTCGCCCCTCAGGCTCTTCGTGACGAGCGTGGACGGCGACAAGCCCCGCGTATTCATAAATCCCGAGATAGTCCTCACCTCGCAGGAGATGGTCGAGATCGAAGAGGGCTGCCTTTCCCTTCCGCGGCTCTATCTCGATGTCGTCCGCCCCGAGTCCGTCCGCGTCCAGGCGTGGAACGAGAAGGGGCGGCCCTTTACGGTCGAGACCGGCGGGCTCTTGGCGAGGGTCATACTCCACGAGTACGATCATCTCGATGGCGTGCTCTTCATCGATCGCCTCAAGGACGGCAGGAGGGACAGGGCCATCGCCCAGTACCGCCGCCTCGCGAGGGTTTAGGGAGATCCGGCGACAGGAGGAAAGAGTCGCCGCGAGCTCCCGCGGCGGCGCATCGATCCGCTCCCCCTTCCCGCCTCCTCCCGGCATCCCGACCCGGTCCGTATCGCTTCCTAGGTAGGAGAAGCCAATGCGCGTGCTCTTCGCGGGGTCGCCGGATATAGCCGTACCATCCCTCGTCCGCGTCTCCTTCGAGCACGAGATAGTAGGCGTGCTCACCAACCCGGAGAGCGCGAAGGGCAGGGGCCTTTCCCTCGAGGCGACGCCGGTCGCAATGGCCGCGGAGGCGGTCCTCGGCGACCGAGTCCCGGTCCTCGCGCCGCTGCGCCTGGGCGCCGAGGCGCGCAGCGCGGTCGCCGCCCTCGAGCCGGACATCCTCGTCTCCTACGCCTACGGACGCATCTTCGGGCCCAAGTTCCTCGCTCTCTTCCCAAAGGGCGGCGTCAACGTGCATCCCAGCCTCCTCCCGCGCTTCCGAGGTCCCGCTCCCATCCCCTCGGCCATCCTGGCCCGCGATTCCGAGACCGCCATCACCATCCAGCGCATCGCCCGCGAGATGGACACGGGCGATATTCTCGGGCAGCTCTCCCTCCGCCTGGCGGGCACGGAGACCGCCGAAGACCTCTCCGAGGTGGCCGCGATCATGGGAGCCGATCTCCTATCCCAGGTCCTCGAGGAGATCCAGGAGGGCAGGGAGACGCCGAGGCCGCAGCTGGGCGAGCCGAGCTACTGCTCCATGCTGCGCAAGGAGGACGGCCTGATCGACTGGGCCGGTCCCCTCCTCGATATCGACGCGAAGATACGCGCCTTCTACCCGTGGCCGGGAGCCTTCACCTACTTCCGCGGCGCGAGACTGAACATCCTCGAGGCCTTTCCCTATCCGCACGTGACCTTCGCCGCAGGGCCGAACAGCCTCGATTTCGAGGACGCCCCGCCCGGGACGGTGCTCGGCCTAGACAAGAGCCGCGGCATAATGGTACAAACTAGAGACGGCCTCATAGCCCTCAGGCGCCTCCAGGTTCAGCAAAAAAAAGCCCTTCCGTATAGGGAATTCGCGAACGGCATGAGACAGCTCGTCGGCACGGTTCTCGGGGGCCCCACACTCAAGGAAGCGGATAGCCCATGAAGCTCAACTTCAATCTGCCCAAACTGCCGAGACTGCCGAAGCTGTCGGAAATCCGCCTCCCCACCCTTCCCGTCGATCTCCGCAAGATCGAGTCCTTCGACAAGGAGCACTATAGGGTCATCGCCTACGGTCTCGGGGCGATCATAGCCCTCATGGTCGTCGCGGGGCTCTCGGCCTTTCTCCTCTCGCTCCGCGGGGCCGAGCAGACGATGGTGCCCGACGTGAAGGGCATGGAGCTGGCCCAGGCTTTGGTGAAGCTGCAGGAAAAGGAGCTCTATCCCCGAGTCTCCCTCCGCTTCACGGAGAATCCCCTGGACCGGGGCAAGATCGTGGACCAGAGTCCTTCCTCCGGGGCCATCGTCAAGGCGGGGCGCCGGATCCAGATCACGGTCAGCCGCGGCTCGGTCGTCGACAAGGTGGAGAATTTCGTCGGTCAGGACATCAACGAGGCGAAGATCCATCTCCAGACTCTCTACGCCGGCGCGCGGCCCCTCCTCTCCGTGAAGGATCCCCCGGTCTACATCTTCGACAAGGCCCCCGCGGGCAGCATCCTCGAGCAGAAGCCCCTTCCGGACACCGAGATCGGAGGCCCGACCCAGCTCGAGCTGGTCGTGAGCCGCGGGCCGGAGAAGGCGCAGGTCAAAGTGCCCGATCTCGGCGGACTGGCCATCGACGACGCCCTCCTCCAGGTCGAGAAGACCGATCTCGCCGTGAACTTCTCGATGCGGGCCGGCGGGAAAAGCGAGAGGGCGGGCACCGTCGTCGCGCAGACGCCAACGGCCGGCTCGATGATACCGGCCAATGCGCGCGTCTCCGTGACCCTCTCCGCTCCGGCGGTCTCCAAGGACATCGTGGCGGGGATCTACTCTCGAGACCTGCCCGTGTACCCTTACCCCCTGAAAGTATCCCTCGAAAGCATGAGCCCTTCGGGCGACCGTACTCCCCTCCTCACCGTCAACCATCCCGGCGGCTCCTTCACCGCGCCCTACGCCCTGCCCGCGGGCTACATCCTCGTGCTGAGCGTGCTGGACCACGAAGTGCCTCCCCGCGTGGAGGTCCAGGCGCCGAACCAGGCGTCTCCGGCGCCCTGATGGGTCGGCGCGCCTCTCACGGCGGTCCCCGGCAGCCGCGGTTCCCCGGCGCCGAGGGGGCCCGGCCGGAATCCTTCAGGGCGGAGCGCGTGCGAGACGGGGCCGGGCGCCCGCTGGGCGAGCGGCGCGGCCGCGGGGAGAGGCGCGGGAGCTTCGGCCGCGACCGGCGCGCCAGGCGCCGCGGCCCGGACCTGCCCCTCCTGGTCGAGGCCGTGTTCTTCTACCTCCACGACGTCGGGAGGAGCGTCGACCTCATCAAGGTCGCCGACCTGGTGCCCGCCCATCCCGACCTCGGCATAGCCAAGCGCCGAGACACGCCGGCTTCCCTCACCCTTCCCACCCCCCTCATCCTCCAGCTCGGCACGCCCGAGCTTTCCAAGAGCGAGGGCTTCGAGCGCCTCTCGGCGCAGGCCAAGATATACGCGGAGGGCGTCGTCACCATCGTCGTGCGCCTGAAGACCCGCCTTCCCATGAGCGAGCTCCACGGTCTCGAGGGCGGAGCCGTGATCTCGCAGGGACGGAGGATCACGATAGCGGAGTTCGCCGAGGAGGGATTTTCCAGGCTCTTCGAGGCCCTTACTCCCGCGGTCTCCGAGCCTCGCGCCCTCGTCGACATGGACCGCGAGTCCTACCTCGCCTTCTGCCTCCTCGAGTGCGGCGAGGACCCGGTCAATTTCATCGAGCGCAACCGCGACTATTGCGCATCCCTCCTCATCGGCGAGGAGCCGAACTCGAGCCTCCACGACAGCCAGATCGCCGCGACGCTGGGGAGACCCTTCTCCTACCGGATGGGAGACCTGGCGGTCTTCGAGCTCGACCGCTGCATCATCATCGATCCGAGGGGCGATTACGAGGATCTCCTCCTCATCGCCGAGCACGCCAACTACCAACTCCTCGAGCTCCGCGTCCTCGACAAGCTCCTCGACACCTGGCTCGACGAGGCGGAGGACGACATCCGCAACCTGAGCTCGGGAGGGCGGCGGCTATCCCGACTCAGGAGGCCGATGATGGTGAAGGTGGCCCACATCCAGGCCCTCAGATTCGACGCCCTCTTCATACTCGAGAATCTCGAGAACTCCTCGAAGATCATCGGCGACTACTATCTCGGCCAGGTCTACGCCCGCCTCTGCGAGATCTTCAACACCGAAGGATGGAAGTGGTCGGTCGAGCGACGCCTCGATGCCCTCCAGGACGTCTACGACATGGTCAAGTCCGACGCGGGCGAGAGCCGCATGATGACTCTCGAGGTTATCTTCATCATCGTGTGCATCATTTTCCCGATCATTCAGATCGTCCAGGTGATGATAGGGAAATAACGATCCTTTCGATTAGACTGTTCATGCGAAGCATGAACAGTCTAAGGAAGAGCGGCTTGCGCGCGTTCACCTTTTTACGGTCGTGAACGCCTCTTCGGACGAGGCACCATAGTCGAGAAATTCCGAAATCTCCGATGAGGACCGGAGATCCCGCAAGCTGAATGTGCCTCGTGACCTGGTTCGTAAATGATCACGGCCGCCTTTGGCAAGGGCGCCATCATTATTCCGTCGTCACGCTTTTCGCGAGGTTGCGCGGCCTATCGACGTCGCGGCCGAGCAAGAGAGCCAGCTCGCGGCCCAAGAGCTGGAAAGGCAGGACGGCGAGGATGGGCGCGAGATCTTCCCCGCAGTTCGGCAAGAGTATCCTTTCGGCGAAGGGCGCCTGGGGATCGTCCACATCGGTGACGAGAACGAGGAGTCCGCCGCGCGCGCGCACCTCGGAGGCCGCGATGAGGGTCTTGTCGTAGGAGTCGCCGGCGAAGGCGAGGACGTAGACCGGCGTCCCCTCGCTCACCAGGGCGAGGGGACCGTGCTTGAGGGAGCCCGCGGCCAGACCCTCGGCGTGGACATAGGAGAGTTCCTTGAGCTTGAGGGCGCCCTCGAGGGCGGCCGGGTAGAGCGGCCCCCTGCCCACGACGAAGGCGCTGGCCTCGCCGCGGACGCGCTGCGCGATCCTCGCGATGTCCGGCACGAGGGTCAAGGCTTTGGCCGCCAGGCCGGGGAAGGCCTCGAGAGCGTCGACGATCTGCCTCCCCCGCGAGAGCGACAGCGCGCGCATCCTGCCGAGGAGGAGGGCCAGCAGCGCCAGCACGAGGGCCTGATTCACGAAGGCCTTGGTGGTGGCGACCGATATTTCCGCTCCCGCGTGGACATAGACGCCGCCGTTGCAGAGCCGCGCGAGGGTCGAGCCCACCGCGTTGATGACGCCGACCACGCGCCCTCCCTTGGTGAGGAGCTCCCGCGCGGCGCCTATCGTATCGGCCGTCTCGCCGGATTGGCTCACCGCGACGTAGAGAGTCCCCGCATCGACGATCGGGTTGGAGGAACGCAGCTCCGACGCGTCCAGCGCGGCCGCCGGCATTCGGGCCCAGTCCTCGAGCAGGCGAGCGCCGATCATGGCCGCGTGCAGCCCGGAGCCCATACCGAAGAGCACGACGCGCTCGAGTCCCAGGAGCTCGCGAGGCTCGAGGCCCAGGCCGCCGAGCTTGGCGGTGCCGAGATCCCGGAGCAGACGGCCTCCGTTGCCCAGGGCGCGCGCCGCCGCGTCGGGCTCCTCGAGGATCTCCTTGAGGAGCCAGTCGGGGCACTCGCCGAGCTCGCCGGGGTGGGCCGCGGCGTCGAGGGGCTGCGCTTCGCTCTCGACGCGCGCGCCGCGGAAGTCGCGGGTTTCCCAGACTCCCGGGCGGAGGAAGGCTATCTCGCCGTCGCGAAGGAACACCGCTTCCCGCGCCGCCCCGCCGAAGGCGGCCGGATCGCTGGCGAGGAAGCACTCGCCCTCGCCTATGCCCAGGACGAGGGGGCTGCCGTTCCGCGCCCCGACGACGAGACCCGGGTAGTCGGCGAAGAGCACGGCGAGACCGAAAGTGCCCTGGAGCCTCGCCAGGGCCTTGAGGACCGCCGCCTCCGGGCCGGCCTCCGCGTTCTCCCTCAGGGCCGATTCGACGAGCTGGGCGATGACTTCGCTGTCTGTCTCGCTGGCGAAGACTGTCCCCATGGACTCGAGCTCGCGGCGGAGGACGACGTGATTGTCGATGATCCCGTTGTGCACGATCGATACCCTGCCGGTCGAGCCTACGTGGGGATGTGCGTTGAGATCGGTCGGGCCGCCGTGCGTTGCCCAGCGGGTATGGCCGATGCCCGCCGTCTCGCGAGGCGAGGAGGGCAGGATGGCTTCCATCTCGGCGAGCTTGCCCGCCTTCTTGTAGGTCCTGATTTTCCCCTTGTCCCCGAGCGAAATGCCCGAGGAATCGTAGCCTCGATACTCCAGGAGCTTGAGTCCCCGGAGGAGGACGGGCATCGCCTTCTTTGGCCCCGTGTATCCGATTATACCGCACATATCGGCTCCTATCCGTAGATGATTCTCCGCAGCTGGCGGAGAGAGAGGCTCGAGCTCCGGAAGCGACCCGCGAGGGTTTCCTCCTCGAGTCGCCGATATATCGCCGCGTTGCGAAGGCCAGCTCGCTGGAGCTCGCCATGGCGGCGCCTGACGAAATCATCGACTGTCTCTTCGGTGAAAGCCCAGAGATCATCGATAAGGAGGCCGAGCTCGGCCTGTCCGAGCCCATACTTGGCTTCCAGATAGCGCCGGCGCTCGGAAGTTAAGAAAGGAGCATCCATCCTTTTCCGCCCTTCGACTGGCAGGATACACCCAATATATCGTCAGATCAATGAATCTTGCCCGATTTAGGGCAAGAAATACCCTATTTCGGGCAAGAGCGATTGATTCCCCGATATTCGGCCATCTTCTCGGGCTTTCGGTCCGCGGTCGAGGTAGGCGCGGCGAGGCAAGGCCGAGCGAAGGCGACGTCGACCTGCCGGCGCTTGTCCCTTCAAGCCACCGGCGGGTACACTGTGCCGAAATGCCGCAAAGAGCCGATGACCTGATGCCCGCCGAGGAACGCCGCGAAATCTGGGAGAGCCTCGGCGTCATCGAGGATTGGCTCAGGGGCGGCGCGCGTCGCGAGCGCGCGATCCCCGATTTCTCGGTCGCCGTCCTGGCCGAAGACGGGGAGACCCGATCCGGCGACAGCCTCGAGACCATAGCGCGCGAGGTCGAGAATTGCCGGGCCTGCCGGCTCTGCGAGAGGCGGATGCGCGCCGTGCCCGGGCAGGGACCGCCCCTACCTCTCGCGATGGTGGTGGGAGAGGGACCGGGCGCCGAGGAAGACGCGCAGGGACTGCCCTTCGTCGGCCCCGCGGGTCGGCTTCTCGACAAAATGCTGGCGTCCATCGGGCTCTCGCGCGACTCGAACTGCTTTATCGCCAACGTCGTAAAGTGCCGGCCGCCGAACAACCGCGACCCGGCGCCCGACGAGAGGGCCGCCTGCATAGGCTACCTCCGCCGGCAGATCGCCCTCTTGAGGCCAAAGGCCATCCTCTGCGTCGGCCGCATCGCAGCCGGCGCCCTGCTGGGCGCGGACGAGGGCGTCGGCAGACTGCGAGGGACCTGGCGGGACTTCGAGGGCACGCCCCTCCTCGTGACCTACCACCCGAGCGCCCTGCTGCGGGACGAAGCCTACAAGCGGCCCGCCTGGGAGGACCTGAAAGCCTTCCGCGAGCGCGTCCTGCCGCCCTCCTAGGTCCGGACGGATGGCCGAATTCGTCGAGGTCCTCTTCGCTGTGCCCCGGCTCGGGGCTCTCTCCTATCGGAACGACGAAAGCCGAAGCGCCTGCCTCGGCAGGCGGGTCTCGGCGCCCTTCGGGCGGCGCGAGGCGACCGGCTTCGTCGTGGGCGAGTCCGACTCCTGCGCCCTGCCGGCGGCGCAGTTGAAGAGGATCACGAAGACACTGGACGAGGAGCCCCTCTTCGACGAGAGCTCCGTCGAGCTCGCGCGATGGCTCGCCGGCATGTATTTCTGCGGTCAGGGCGAGGCCTTGGCCGCGATGCTCCCTTCGGCACGCAGGGAGCCGCGCTCGGGCGCGGCCATCGAGGTCGAGGAGTTCGAGATCGAGGGTTCGCCCCTCGTCCTGTCGGGGGAGCAGGCCTCGGCCCTCGAGCGGATCGCGCGGGACGAGTCCGGCCTCGAGTACCTTTTCGGCCTCACCGGCACGGGCAAGACCGAGGTCTTCCTCCAGGCGGCGGAGGCCACGCTCGCGGAAGGCAGGAGCGTCATCTACCTGGTGCCCGAGATAGCGCTGACGGGGCAGGTCGCGGAGGCGGCGAAGCGCCGCTTCGGCGAGAGATGCGCGGTCCTCCATTCTCGCCTCACTCCCTCGAAAAAGCTCGGCGAGTGGCGGCGCATCCTGCGAGGCGAGGCGACGGTCGTGATCGGGGCTCGGAGCGCCGTATTCGCTCCCGCGCGCAGGCTCGGCCTCATCGTGATCGACGAGGAGCACGAGGCGACCTACAAGTCGGGCTCCTCGCCGCGCTACCACGCGAGGCAGGTCGCGATGCGCCGCCGCGCCATCGAGGGTGCGCGGGTGGTGATGGGCAGCGCGACGCCCTCGGTCGAGGCCTGGAGCCTGATGGCCTCGGGTTCGATGGAGCGGCTCCCCCTCACGAGGCGCCTAGCCGGGGGCGCGCCTCCGGCCGTGGAGATAGTCGACATGCGACTCGAGGGTGGGCCCATCTCGCGCAAGCTAGCCGAGTCGGTGCGCGCTTCCCACGCCGAGGGCAGGCAATCGATTCTCTTCCTCAACAGGCGCGGCTTCTCCTATTTCTTCCGCTGCGGCAGCTGCGGGCGCGAACTGCGCTGCCCGAATTGCTCGGTGGCCCTCACTTTCCACAAAGACCGCGACGCCCTGGTGTGCCACTATTGCGGATATCGCGCCGAGCCTCCGACGGCCTGCCCGGAGTGCGGCTCCCTCGACGTCGGCTGGGCGGGCTTCGGCACCGAGCGCGTCGAGGAAGAGGCGGCCCGGCTCTTCCCGGACCTGAGGATAAGGAGACTCGACGCCGATTCTACTTCGAGGGCGGGCGAGCTGGAGGCCGTCCTCTCCGACTTCCGCGAAGGCCGCGCCGACATCCTGCTCGGCACGCAGATGGTGGCGAAAGGCCTCAATTTCCCGCTCGTGAAGACGGTCGGCGTGGTCCTCGCCGACACCAGTCTCAACCTGCCCGATTTCAGGGCGGCCGAGCGCACCTTCGCCCTCGTGGTGCAGGTCGCGGGCCGGGCGGGACGGTTCACGCCCGATGGCCGCGTCATCCTGCAGACTTACCGCCCCGACAGCCCCGTGATGCGACTCGCCGCCGCCTGCGACGCCGAGGCCTTCTACCGCCTCGAGCTCGAGACGAGGCGGGAGCTCGGCTTCCCGCCCTTCGCCCGCCTCGTCCGCGTCGTGTTCAGGTCCAAGGAGAAGGGGAGGGCGGCCCGGGCGGCGAGGGAGTTCGCGGAGCTCGCTCGCAGTCTGATGCCCGAGGGGGCCGAGCTCCTCGGCCCTGCGGAGTGCCCGTTGGGAATGGTGGCGGGAGCGGCGCGCTGGCAGGTCATAGCGCGGGCATCCGAGCTCGGGACCCTGCACAAGGCGATGGCCGCAGCGCTGGCCGGCTTCAAGGCCCCTCCTTCCGTGAGGCTCGAGCCCGACGTCGATCCGGTGAGCCTGATGTAGGGCACGCGCGCCGGCTAGGGACTCGAGGAAGCGGCCAGGAAGGACTCTATCGCGGCGGCGGCCCCGCCCTCGTCCACGCCCCCCGCGACCGCGGCCGCGCGGGCGCGCAGCTCCGCCGGGGCGCCCGCCATCGCGATTCCGTAGCCCGCCGCCAGAATCATCTCCCGGTCGTTGTCGGCATCGCCTATCGCCATCACTTCGCCGAGCGTGAGGCCCCGAGTCCCGAGCCAGACCGCGAGTCCCGCGGCCTTGTCCACGCCCCGCGGCACGATCTCGAGGAAGCCGGGGCTCGAGAAGAATACCGATGCCTCGCCGGCGCAGGCTTCGGCGGCGGCCACGGCCGCCGCCTCGATGGCCTCGCCCGGGTCCCCGACGAACATCAACTTGTTGAAGACCGGATGCCGCATCTCGTCGAAATCCACCAAGTTTCCGCCGAAGCCGGAACGGCGCTCGTAGAGGGCCGTTCCGGGACGCCGCCTCTCGTAGAACCAGTCGTCGCCGCCGAAGCCGTGGAAATGGAGATCGAGCTCGCGCGACAGCGCGACGACGCGCCGGACAGCCCCTTCGGGAAGCCGAGCCTCCGAGATGAGCTTTCCCCCCGGCGATTCGCCGAAGTCGTACACCATCGCGCCGTTCTGGCACACCATCGCCGAGACGCCGCCCATTCGGCGGGCCCAGGGCAGGGCCGAGCGGCGGGACCGTCCGGTCGCGACGACGAGCTCGCGGCCCGTGGCCCGGAAGGCCGCCAGCGCCGCGACGCTCCTGTCGGACATCTCGTACGCGGAAGTGACGAGAGTCCCGTCGAGGTCGACCGCGAGGACGCGGATGCCGTCGCGGGAGGCAGTCGCCGTCACCATCTGTTGATCACCTTCTCGCGGTGGCCGCGCAGGTCCCTCACCTCGACGCGCGATCCGTCGTCCAGGATAGCGAAGTCGTTCCACGCGCCGAGGAGAAGGGGGCCTGGTCCCGGTATCTTGCGCTCCATAGGGCCAGTATCGCATGGAGAGGGATTCAGTTGAAGGTGCCCGGGTCGGGCGCGGCGGCGATGATCGGCCGCCTCCCTCCCGATGAAGGGGCCGGCCCGGAATCGCTTCCGAGCCGGCCCCGCGCGTCCGGCGCGCCGCGAAGTCGGATCAGTAGACGGTCTTCCAGTCGGCGATGTTCTTAGCGTCGAACTTGAAGGGGGGCCCGAGGAGGACTTCGGTGCCGCCGTCGGGGGCCTTGGTGATCGTGTAGTTGCCGAGGCGGCCGGCGGAGAACTTGTCGCCGACGGCTCCGCTTATCGTGCCCTTGACCAGGGCGGTGGCGACGTAGGCGCCGAGGTAGCCGACGTCGATCGGGTTCCAGAGGAACATGTAGGGGCAGACGCCGTTCTCGATGTAGGTCGCCATCTCGGAAGGCAGACCGAGGCCGGTGAGGAAGACCTTGCCTTTGAGGCCCTTGTCGGTTAGGACCTTGCCCGCGGCTGCGACGCCGACGGTCGTCGGGGCGATTATGCACTTGAGATTCGGGTAGGCCTTGAGGAGGCCTTCGGTCTCCGAGACCGACTTGTCGCGGAGATCGTCGCCGTAGGCGACCTTCACCAGCTTGACGTTCTTGTACTTGGGAAGGGTCAGCTCCTGCTTCATGTAGCTGATCCAGAGGTTCTGGTTCGAGGCCTGGCTGGTCGCGGACAGGATGGCGATCTGACCCTTGCCGCCGATCATGTCGTAGGCGGCCTGTACCAAGGTCTGGCCGATCTTCACGGAGTCCGCCTGGTTGACGTGGGTGAGGCGGGCCGACGGATTGACCGACGAATCGAGGGAGAAGACCTTGATCCCGGCGGACGCGGCCTGACCGAGGACGGGAGTGAGCGCGTCGAAGTCGTTGCCGACGATGCAGATCGAGGCCACTCTCTGCGCGATGAGCTGCTGGATTATGGCGATCTGAGCCTCGGCGGTCGGCTGATCCGGGGCGCGAAGTATGGCCTCGAACTTCTGCTCTTCGATGCCGGCCTTGAAACCGGCCATCTGCTTCTCGCCGTAGGGATTGCCCGTGTTCTTGAACACGATGGCGTAGCTCTGCGCGACGAGGCTCGTCGCCGCGATCGTCATGACCGCGAGGATCATGACAGCCTTAACGAAGGACTTTTTCATCTCTCCTCCTCCTCTATGCTTTCTCGTCCGGCGCCTTGCCGGGCGCGATCACTCTCGCGCCGGGCGGAGCCGGGCGTCGATGCCCGCCGAAACGCACGTTCAGGACCAGTACCGATAGGATCAGGAGCGATCCGATGATGATAAGGAGCACATTGGCCGTCGTATTCACGAGGCCGAGGCCGTAATTGAGGTAGCCGATGATGAATACCGCGAGGATCGGGCCGCCGATCCTCCCCGAGCCGCCCGCGGTGCTCACCCCGCCCAGGACGACCATCGCGATCACCGAGAGCTCGTAGCCCAGGGCCACGTTCGGCCTCGTCGAGCCCATCCGGGAGCTGAGGAAGAGCGAGGTGAAGCCGGCCATCAGCCCGGTAAGGGCGCTCACCGCGACTATCACCGAATCCGTCCTGATGCCGGAGTAGCGGGCCGCGGTGAGGTTGTTGCCCATCGCGAAGACCTTGCGCCCGAAGCTCGTCTTGTGCAGGAGGAGGCCGAAGGCGATCGCGCAGGCCGCGAAGACGATGAGGATCAGGGGCACAGGGCCTATCGAGCCCCAGGCCAGGAAGGAGTACCACTTCGGGAAGTGGCCCGAGGCCTGGTCCTCGAGGATGACGTAGGCGATGCCGCGGTAGATGATCATCGTGGCGAGGGTGACGATGACGGCGGAAAGCTCCTTGAATTTTATCATGATGAGGCCGTTGAGGAGCCCGCAGGCCGTGCCCACGACGAGGCAGAGGATCGCGGCGAGAGGCATCGGCAGGCCGGCGTTGAAGGATACGGCCATGACGACGGCCGAGAGAGCGACCGTCGACGCGACCGAGATGTCGATGTTCCCGAGGATGATCACGAAGGTCATGGGCAGCACGAGGAAGGCCATGTCGAGGAAGGAGTTCGTGGAGCCGACCAGGCTGCGCAGGTTGAGGTAGTAGCGCGAGAGCGAGCTGTTGATGAGGTTGACCGCTATGAAGATGAGGACGAGGAGCCATTCCCATTGGAAGAAGAAGCGCCTGAGGCTCCTGGGCCTGTCTACGCTGATGGATCGTTCGGACATCGCTTTAGCCCCTATATCGCGCGCTTGCGCAGCGCGAGTCGCTGATTATTCCTCTTCACCGCCACGTTGGTGAGGACGGCGGCGAGGATGACGATGCCCTGGATGAACTGCTGCCAGAAGGGGGAGACGTCGATGAGGGGCAGCGCGTTGTTGAGCATCCCGAGCAGGATCGTGCCGAGGACGAGGCCCGAGACCTTGCCCGAGCCGCCCGAGATGCTGACGCCGCCGAGGACGCAGGCGGCGATGACGTTGAGCTCGTAGCCGAGGGCCGTGTCGCCCTGGGCCGAGGCGAATTTGCTCACCCACAGCACGCCCGCCAGGCCCGCGAGGACTCCCATGGTCGCATACACAAGCCAGAGCAGCTTGCGCCTCGGGATCCCCGACACGTCGGCGGCGTCGGGATTGGAGCCGATCGCGTAGATCCGGCGTCCCGTTTTGGTGTGGTTAACGAAATACCAGAACAGCGCGAAGATGACGAGGGCGATGAGGACGAGGTTGTTCACCCCCAGGGTCGTTCCGGTCGAGAGGGACTTGAAGTCGTCGGACATCTGATAGGCGCTCACCCAGGCGCCCTTGCTCTCGATGTAGGTGACTCCCCGGACGATGTTCATGAGGCCGAGGGAAGCGATGATGGGGAGGACCTTGAAGCGGGCCACGAGTATGCCGATCACCGAGCCGATGACCAAGCCGACCGCCATCCCTTCGAGAATGGACAGGAGGGGATTGATCCTGGGAATCGCCATCCCGGTCAGGGCGCTCGTCATCCCGGCCAGCGCGATGGTGGCGCCGATCGAGAGGTCGATGCCGCCTGTAATGAGGACGAGCATCATGCCTACGGCGAGGATGCCGAGGATGGCCGTGTTGTCCAAAAGGTCCTTGATGTTGGCCAGCGTGAGGAAGCTGTGGTTGCGAAGCTGGAACGCGATGCACAGGATCGCTATGAACACCAGGAGCCCGAGCTCGCGAAACCCCTCCCCGGAGCGGTTGGCGCGCGCTCGCGCCGGCGCTTTCGCTTCGGCGCTCATGGCCGTTCCTTCGCCGCTGTAGCGGCGGTCGCCACAGTAGTGGCGGTCGCCATCGCGGCGCTCAGGATCTTCTCCTGTGTGGCATCGGCGGTGTCGAGAGTCGCGGAGACCCTGCCCTCGCGCATCACGACTATTCGATCGCTCATCCCGAGCACTTCGGGCATCTCGGAGGACACCATGACGATACCGTACCCCGCCTGCGCGAGCTCGTTCATTATCTCGAATATCGCGGCCTTGGCCCCGACGTCGACGCCCTTGGTCGGCTCGTCGAGGATGATCACCTTCATGTTCCCGGTCAGGAGCTTGGCGACGATCACTTTCTGCTGGTTGCCGCCCGAGAGCGTCGCCACGAGGTCGTGGACGCTGTTTGCCTTGACTTCGAGGCGCTCGGCCAGCTCCTTCGCCTTGAGCTCCTCGCGGCGCCGGTTCATCCAGCCGAACCTCGAGAACCTCTCGAGGGAGGGCAGGGTGACGTTGGCGGCGATGGCCCACTCGAGGACGAGTCCCTGCTTGAGCCGGTCCTCGGGAAGGTAGCCCAGGCCCCTCTCCAGCGCCTCGGATGGGTGGGCTGCGCGCAGCTCCTCGCCCGCCAGGAGGACGCGGCCGGAGTCCGCCCTGGTGATCCCGTAGATCGCCTCGCAGACCTCCGTCCTGCCCGCCCCGACGAGGCCCGTGATCGCCAGGATCTCGCCCTTGCGCACCGAGAAGGAGACATCCTTGAAGTAGCCCGTCCGCGAGAGGCCCTCCACCTTGAGCACCTCCTCCCCGATCGCGACCTTCCGCTTCGGGAAGAGCTGCGTGATGGAACGGCCGACCATCGCGACGATCAGCTGGTCGCGGCTTATCGCATCGACGGGCCAGGTGCCGACGTAGCGCGAGTCGCGGAACACCGTGACCCTGCTCGCCAGGCGGTACATGTCCTCGAGCCTATGCGAGATGAAGACGATCGAGACGCCTTTGTCGCGGAGGCCCTCGGCGATCCGGTAGAGGTCCTCGCTTTCCCGCTTCGTCAGGGGGGCGGTCGGCTCGTCCATGATTATGATGCGGGCCCTGGTCGACAGGGCCTTCGCGATCTCCACGATCTGCTGCTGGGCGACCGACAGGTTGCCCATTATCGCCTTCGAGTCGAAGTCGGCGTCCAGGCTCCCCAGGAGCTCGGCCGCCTGGGCGTGGAGCTCTTTCCAGTGGATCCTCCGCGTGAGGGGATCGACCTTCTCGTGGCCGATGAAAATGTTCTCCGCGACCGAGAGGTCGGGGTAGCAGGTGACGTGCTGGTAGATGGCCGCGATGCCGAGTCTCTGCGAATCCAGGGGGCCTCGGATCGAGACGCTCCTGCCGTCCAGGAGGATCCGCCCCGAATCGGGCTGATAGACGCCCGTGATGACCTTGATCAGCGTGGACTTGCCGGCCCCGTTCTCGCCCATTAAGGCGTGGATCTCGCCTTTCCGGAGCTCGAAGCCGACGTCGTCGAGGGCCCTCACTCCGGGGAATGTCTTGGTTATGTGCTCGAGCGCTAGTATTGTTTCCGGCACGCCTGGACGCTCCTTGCGGTTACGCTCTAGTCATAGAGCCTAAGCCCTATGACCCGATCGCGATACGGGACGTTTCTACGAAGCGCGTAGGGCGATTCTACGCTTTCAGCAGATCCTCCGGCACTCCAGGCCCAGAAGTCCGCAGAGCTTCTCTATCCTGCCGGCGACCTTGCCGACGCCGATCGCGCAATGGTGGGCCGGACCGGCCTTGGACCATCTCTCAGTGAATTCCCGGGCCGAGAGGGCGAAGCGGTATCGGCTGTTGGTGTTGCCAATCTGGAGGGTCGGACCGGGCACGGACTCGCCCTCGGCCACGAGCAGGAAGGTCGAGCCCCCCGCTCCCTGCACCACGGAGAGGAGGGTGACCGGCCCGTTGCGGACGCTCATCTGGATCGAGAGCCCTCTGCCCGGCTTGCCGTGGTAGACGGGGAGGGGCACGAGGGAGACTTCGCCCTCGGCTATCGCGGGGTGAGCGGGTCCGTCGTGCCCCCAGAGCACGACATCGTCCAGGTAATCGATCAGGTACAGCTCGGAGAAGGATCCTCCCGCCCCGAAGGCGTCCAGTATCTTCATCGCGACTACGTTCTTCACCTCGCATTCGCCGGCCACCGGGACGTGATGCGCGGTGAGCAGCGTATTGCCGGCGATGACGGACGTCACTATGTTCTCGTGGGCGTTCCCGTCGACGCCTTCGTAATAGTATGCCAGGGCGCCGAGCCGCTTCTCCGAGCTCAGCCTGTCCAAGGCGCAGGAAGTGAGAGCCGCCCTCTCGAGCTCGACCGCCTCGCACTCGGGCGACACCGAGAACTCCGAGCGGAACTGGGCGAGCTTATGCTCGATCTCGGCCCTGCCCACCCCGTCGCGCAGCTTCTTGAGGTAGTCCATCTCGAGGAGCTCGAAATGGCTCCCGAAGACGGCGGCGAGACGCGTGACATCGGTGTAGACGTCGAGCATGCCCTCGTAATAGTGGCCCAGGATCCCGATCCTCGACTCGCGGAGGACGGCGAGGACCGAGACGGCTTGGACCCAGGCGGAAATCTCCTCCCAGGCGTAATCCTCCTTCAGCCAGCCGGTCACGAGGCGGTAGTCTATCCCGCAGGAATTGAAGACGTTGGCGATCTCGGGCACCGAGCATGCCTGGCAATGCGCCAGCCACTCGCCCGTCATGAGCCCCCGATCGCCCAGGGAGTTGAAGGCCGCGTAATCCATCGCGGGCTCCGGCTGAAGGCCGAGGACGATGATCGGCGCCTTGGCTCTCTGCGCGACCGGCAGGACCGTATGGGAGAGGGCGTAGGTCGATATGTAGAGGAATATCGCATCGACTCCCTCGCTGGCGAAGAGCTCCCCTCCGGCCCGCGCCTTGTCCGGATCGTCGACGAGCCCTATGTCCACCACCGTTGCGCCCAGGCCTGAGAGCCGTTCGGCTATGTAGGCCTGATACCCGAGGAGGCGCTCCCGAAGCCCCGCGAACTGGGGCCAGTAGGTGTCGAGGCCGATGCCGAGCAAGCCTACCTTCGCGCCTGTCCTATCCATATTCCCCGATTATCCGGCCGCTTCCGCGTCCCGTACATGGATATTCCCTTCCCCGTGATGCACAAAACTTGCCTGCCGCGGCCGGGGCTGCTATATATATACCGATGCCCGGGCAGGAGAGCGATTCGAAAAGCAGCTTTTTCCGCTACCTAACCTTCAGCGAGGAGGACGAGAGATGGCAGCTCGTATGCACCGACGCCGGGCGCAACGAGATCGGCCCCTATACCGACTATCCGCCGCATAAGAAGGGCCATCCCGGCCCCTTCAAGTCGGTGGCCGTGGGCCGGGTCCTCAACGAATACCAGATTATCTACATCACCAAGGGCAAAGGCAGCTTCGCCACCGGCGGCATGGCCTACAAGGTCGCCCCCGGGTCGATCATGGTCCTGTTCCCCGGCGTAAGCCATGTCTACAAGCCCGATTACGAAGTCGGCTGGACCGAATATTGGGTGGGCTTCCGGGGCCCCTACGCGGATCATCTCCGCGACGAGGGATTCCTCTCGCCCGAAAGGCCCTTCTACGAGCTCGGCCTGCAGGACGGCCTGCTCGCGGCCTTCACGGGCATCTTCGATCTCGTGCGCGATCAGGAGCCGCTCTACCAGATCCGGGCGAGCTCCCTGGTGCTCTGCCTGATCGCCGAGATCCTCGCCCGGGAGAGGAAGGCGGCGCAGTACAGCCACGCGGAGCGGCTGGTCCAGGCGGCCAAGTTCCTGATGGAGGAGAACGTCTACGGCGAGATCAACTTGAGGGGTATCTGCGAGAGCCTGGGCATCGGCCCCTCCCATCTCAACGAGGTGTTCAAGGCCTATACCGCGATGACGCCCTACCGGTACTTCATCAGCATCAAGATGCACAAGGCCAAGGAGCTCCTCGAGAAGGGGGACGCCGCGATCAAGGAGGTGGCCTTCCGGCTGGGGTTCAAGGACGAGTATTACTTCTCGCGCCTCTTCAAGAGCAAGGCCGGAGTATCGCCCTCGCGCTGGAGGTCTAGAGGACTATCGAGCCGATGATCGGCAGCGAGATGAAGTTGCCGATGGCGCCGCCCAGGCTCGCGAAGAAGAACACCAGGAGTATGCGCGTGATCTTGTTCCTATAGAAGCCGCGTATCGAGAGTATGTCCTCGGAGAGGTTCTCGAAATCCCGGACGCGGGGCTTGCTCGCCCAGGCTTCCACGAGCGCGGCCACGAGACCGATGCTGAGGAAGGGCTTCAGGACGACCACGGGCGAGCCTACGAAGGCCGCGACTATGGCGAGGGGGTTGCCGAGGGCGAGCAGGGTCCCGAGCGCGGCCCCGATGCCGTGGATGACCAGCCATTTGGCGAGGAGCCCGAGGCTCGCCGTCGCTCCCGACTTGAGGAATCCCAGGACGATGAGGCCCAGCATCGCGACGGGGATGATCAGCCCGAGGAGCGCGCCCCATCGACGGCGGGGGGGCACGGAGTCGATGTCCGAGAGCTCCGTCGGAGCCGAGCCGGCATCGAGGCGCTTGAGCCACTCGACGATGCCGTCGCAATGCCCGGCGCCGACGACGGCGGCTATCTTGGTACCGGGAGCCTGGAATATCCTCGTCGCGAGGTAGCGGTCCCGCTCGTCTATCAGGACTTCCTTGACCGAGGGAAGATAGGACGCGAGCTGGCCCATCATCTCGTCCAGGACGCTCTTCGACTTCAGCTCCTCGATCTCCTCGGCCGTGAGGGCCTCGTTGCTCATCGTCGAGGCCAGCAGGGAAGCCAGCAGCTTGGACTTGTTCCATAGGCTCGAGCGCGCCCAGGCCCTCCTCAGCGTAGTCTGGACTTCGCGGTCGCAGAAGGTGAAGGCTATGCCGAGCGCCCGGGCCTCCTCCACGGCGGCCTTCATCTCGTCCCCCGGCTTGATCCCAAGGTTCTTGCCCATGCGCCTCTGGAAGGAGGAGAGCACCAGATTGGCGAGGAGGAGGAAGCCCTTGCCGTCCTTGAGCACCTTGACGATATCGAGCTTCTCCCAGCTCCGATCCTCGGTCATCGTCGCGAAGCGGCCGGCGTCGATCTCGACGCACACCTGGTCGGGTCTCTCGTCCCGGATGGCGGCGCGGACTTCCTCGACGCTGTCGGCCGAAACGTGGGCTGTACCGATGAGGATGATCCGCTTACCGTGAAGGTCCAGAACCCGGGCTGCGCTGTTCATAGGGGAATCTCCGATCAAGCCTGCTGGCGGCATAGGCTATTGCCGGGGGCCTCGGCTGTCAATACGTCGGCCCCGGGCCGGCGCGCCCGGGCATTGACTCTCGTGCTTTCGCATGTTAGATTGCGCTAACAAGCATGGAAGGCGAGGACGCTGATCGCGACGGGGCCAAGGCGGTCACAGCCGCGACGGGCGACTCGCCGCGGCTCGGCGCGCGAGAGATACTGAAGTACATCGGCCCGGGCTTCCTCGTGACGATCGGCTTCATCGATCCCGGCAATTGGGCCTCCAATCTGGCTGCCGGCTCGGGCTTCGGCTACTCCCTGATATGGGTCGTCACCCTGGGGACGGCCATGCTCATGCTGCTGCAGCACAACGCCGCCCACCTCGGCATCGCGACTGGCTATTGCCTCTCCGAGGCGGCCACGATCTACCTCCCCCGCAGGGTGAGCGTGCCCATCCTGGGATCGGCGGTCGCGGCGGCCGTGTCGACCGCCCTCGCCGAGGTTTTGGGGATGGCGATCGCCGTCAACATGATCACGGGCCTGCCCGTGAAGGCCGCCGTCGTCCTGGCCTGCGCATTCACGCTCTTCATGCTCTTCTCGAATTCCTACCGCAAGCTCGAGAAGTGGATAATCGGCTTCGTGTCCCTGATCGGCCTCTCCTTCGTCTTCGAGCTCGCCCTGGTGAAAATCGACTGGATCGCCGCCGCGCGCGGCAGTTTCATCCCCTCGATGCCCGCCTCCTCGATCCTCATCGTCATGAGCCTGCTCGGCTCGGTCGTCATGCCGCATAACCTCTACCTCCATTCCGAGATCATCCAGAGCAGGCAATGGAACCTGGAGGACGGCTGCACGATCAAGCGCCAGCTTCGCTTCGAGTTCCTCGATACCACGCTGTCGATGGTCGTGGGCTGGGCGATAAATTGCGCGATAATCGTGCTGGCCGCGGCGACCTTCCACGCCGCGGGGCTGAAGGTGGAGGAGCTCGGCGACGCGAAGCGACTGCTCGGCCCCCTGCTCGGAAAGGCCGCGGGCATCGTATTCGCCGTCGCGCTGCTCTTCTCCGGCGTCTCGTCGAGCATCACCGCGGGAATGGCAGGAGGGGCCATCTACACCGGCATCTACGGCGAATGCTACGACATCGAGGACCGCCATACGCGCCGCGGGGTCATCGTCACCCTGGCGGGGGCCTCGGCGATCGCCCTGGTGGTCCCCGATCCCTTCTGGGCCCTGGTGATCTCGCAGATGGCGCTGAGCATCCAGCTCCCGTTCACGATCTTCACGCAGATAGCCCTCACTTCCTCCCGGAAAGTAATGGGCGAATTCACGAACAGGCGATCGACGACGGCATTCCTCTTCGCATGCGGACTCGTGGTCTCCGCGCTGAACGTCGCCTTGGTCGCGAGCTTCTTCCTGCCGTCCCGCTGACACGGCGGCGACCGGGGCGCGGAGCCTGCCGATCGCCCTAGCGGCTCATCATCAGCGGGGCGGGGTCGGTGGCGACGCCGCGCCTCCTCGTCTCGAAGTGGAGGTGGGGGCCGGTGGACATTCCGGTCGATCCGACCAACCCAATCGTCTCGCCCGCGCTCACGGTCTGTCCCTTCGCGACGAGGATCTTGGAAAGATGGCCGTAGAGCGTTTCCCAGGTCGCGTCATGAACGACGACGATGAAGTTGCCGTAGATATCGCTGTAGCCGGTCGAGTCGATCCGGCCCGACCGGGCCGCGAAGACCTCGGTGCCGAAGGGGGCGCCTATGTCGATGCCCGTGTGGAATCGAAGCGATCGGCCGGTGAAGGGGTCGAGCCTCTCGCCGAAAGCCGAAGTGATCACTCCCTTGGGCAGGGGGAAGCGGAATCCGGCGACGAGGAAGAAGGCGCGCTCGGACGGATGGAATTCGGCGCCGGGGTAGAAGACGAAGTCGACGTAGCGGCCGGCGATGAATGCTCGCACGGGGGAGTGCGGTTCTTGAATCTCGTTCCACAAGGACTTGACGAGGCATTCGAGATCGCCCTCGGGCGACTCGGCGACGAAGATCCCCGGCAGGGAGGGGATGAGCAAGGTCGAGCCGCCCGGAATGACCTCGGCGCTCCGCAGGCGATTCAGCGTGGCGAGGGCGTCATAGGGCAGGGACAGCGCCGCCGCGAGCGAGAAGATATCGATGTCGACGGGCGTCGTAAAGGAGTAGAAGGAAAGCTCGGGCGAAGTCTGGCCCCCCTTCTCGCTTTCATGGAAGCGCTCGATCGAATCGAGGAGCTGATCGTAGACGATATCCTCGGAGCGCAGCGCCCGTATCGTCGGGTAGGATGGCTGCGCCCAGGCCGATCCGGCGACGCCGAGGAGGGCGGAAAGGGCGATCGCCCGCGCTGGACTTGACTTGATCCGGGGCATAGCTTCGCATTCGAGGGATAGCCGCTCGGCCGCAGTATAGTGCTCCCGGTTATCCTTGTGCTAGGCCGGTCGCCCGCCGGCAAGGATTGGCCTTGCTCACCTAACCCTTCCTAGCCGATATTCTAGGTGATGAGGACGAACGAAGGATGAAGACTCCCGGCTCGCGAAAGATAAGAGGCCTCGCTTCGTGCTGTATCGCCATCCTCCTGGCGGTTTCGCCTGGACTCCTCTTCGCCGATTCCGGGACTGGCGGCGCGGGAGTCGTCGACTGGCGGTTGCCCTCGGGCGGGCCCTACCCGCGGCTTCGCAAAGGCGAGCTCCTTTGGATCAAGGTCTCGCTGCGGAGCCAGAAGGTCGATATAATGGAAGGGCAGCGGAGCATCTACACGATGCTGGCCTCCTCCGGTCTGGACGCCCCGGCCGACGACCGGACGCCGGAGGGGACATTCTCCATCCAGCGCGAGCGAGGCCTTTCCTTCTACAGCGCCAAAGTCGGAGAGGGTGCCCGCTACTGGGTTTCCTGGCTGAACCACGGTGAATACCTCTTCCACTCCGTCCCGATCGACAGGAAAGGGGACATCATCGAGGACGAGGCGCGCAAGCTCGGGACCAAGGCCTCGCACGGCTGCATCCGGCTCGCCCTCCCCGACGCCAGGTGGATCTACGAGAACATTCGATACGGCGCAAAGGTCGTCATCGGGCAGTAGGGCCCGCGAGGGTGAACGGGGCCGCACGCGCTCAGGCTTGTAACCTTCCGCGGCTTCGGATACTTTACGTGCGAACGAATGCTGCGTATTCCACGGGTTTCGATGCTACTCGCGATTGTGGCCCTCTCGCTCCCCACAGCCGCCCAACAGGCTGCCCCCCTTCCGGTCCGGATCCCGAGTCTCGAGGAAGTGCCTCCTCCGACGAGCGCCTCGCTCGCGAGTATCGAGGGTCAGTCCGGCGACCTGCCCGGGGGCGCCGGCTTCGTCATCTACAGCTGGGACCGCTTCCCGTCGGTGATCGTGATGGACATGGCGGATTTCGCCGAGCAGGGCCGCATGTTTTCGCGCCTGGCATTCTATCTCGAGAAGCGCGGCTATCGCGGCCGCCTGCTTTCCGACGCCGGGCTCGCGGGGAAGCACGGCTGGAACGCCCATGATTACGGCCCCGAAGGTCTGGTGTCCTTCTTCAACGCGGCGGCGGCGGCGCGCTTTCCCCTCGACGCCGAGGAACTCCTGCTTCGCGGCATCGCCTTGCGTCAGGGCATCGTCGCGCGGGACGGAGATGCCCTCGTTCCGGGCTCGGGCGCCGTCCTGTCCATCAGTCGATCTTCTTCCCGCTACGAGCGGATATTCCTCCTCGCCCACGAGTCCTACCATGGGATCTATTTCTGCTCCCGGGAATACAGGGAGCTCTGCGACAGGCTCTGGAAGTCGGCGCCCGCGACCGAGCGCCGGTTCATGACGCGCCTTCTCGCCGCCCTCGGCTACGACCCCGACGCTCGGGACCTCGTCGTCAACGAGTTCCAGGCCTACCTCCTCCAGCAGCCGAGATCGGCGGCCGCGGCGTACTTCGAGCGGGTGGGCAAGATGGTCGCCGACGAGGCCGGAGTCCCGACCGCCGCCGAAGTCCTGCCGGCCCTCATGAGGGACGAGGCGGCCCTGGAAGGCTTCCTCAAGGCGCGCTACGCCATCGAGGCGGGCGGCGCCTACGCGAGCGTCTCCGAGGCGGGCGGCTGATGCGCCGCGCGGCGCGCGCCCCGCTGGCGGTCCTCGTCGCCCTGGTTCCCGCGCTCGGGGCTCATGCCCATCCCCATGTCTTCATCTCGAGCCGAGTCGAGCTCGACTTCGAGGAATCCTCCCTCGCGCGGATATCCGTGGACTGGACTTTCGACGAGCTCTTCTCGCAGATGATCATCGCGGACTACGATCGCGGCAAGAAAGGCTCGTTCACGGACGCCGAGGCGGCCGGTCTCAAGAAGGGCGCCTTCGACAACCTGAGCAACTATCACTACTTCCTCGCCCTCTCCGTCGGCGGCAAGGCCATCGCGCTGCCGCCCATCAGGGACTTCAAGCCCTCGATCCGCGACGGGAAGCTCGTATACTCCTTCTCCCTCCCGATGGCCCTCGCGGTCACTCCGGCCGGTCGCGAGCTCAGGATCACGATCTACGACGATACCTACTATGTCGCGTTCGACAAGATGAGCCCTGCCGATGTCGCCATCGCATCGGGGGGCCTCATCGAGACGGACGTATCCATCGAGAAGACGAAAGTCAAGGCGGAGTGGCCGGGTCAATTCATGCCCGACCAGATCGTCCTCAAGATGAGAAGGAAATAGGGCCATGCGCAATCCCTTGATGAGCCTCTCGCGTCGCGCGCTGATCGCCTTGGTCGTCGCGGCTCTCCGCGTCGGCCTCGCCGGAGCGGAGTCTCCCAATCCCTTCACCTCGAGCGGAGGCCCTGCGCGAGTGGTCGCTCCGGCCGCGGGCGGGATCGCCGTCCTTGCGCCGTTCCTGCATTCGCTCACCGACCGCCTCGCCGAGCTCGCGCGCGAAATTCGCGAAGCGAGGACACCGGGGCCGATGCTCGCCCTCGCGCTGGCCTCCCTCCTGTACGGTATCTTCCATGCCTTGGGCCCGGGACACGGCAAAACTATCATCTCGACGTATTTCCTGGCGAAAGCGGCGAAACTGCGACACAGCCTGATGGCCGGCTACCTGATCGCCCTCGTGCACGCGGTTTCCGCCTTGACTATCGTCCTCGCCCTCTTCTTCATAGTAAGGGGAGTCTTCTCCACGGGCTTCGAGAGCGCCAGCAGGATCGTCCAGACGCTGAGCTTCGGCGTCATAGCCTTGATCGGCGCCACCATGCTCGCCCAGAGAATACGCGGCAAGGAGCACAGCCACGGCCATCGCTTCGGTTTCCGTAAGGCCTACGAGCATGAGCATGAGCATGAGGGCGGATCCGGCGAGGTTACCGGGAAGGAGCTTTTCGGCATCGCGCTCGCGTCGGGCATCGTACCCTGTCCCGGCGCTTCGGCGATTATCCTCGTCTGCCTCTCGCTCAACGTGATGCTCGCGGGGGTCGTCGCGGTCACGCTGATCTCGTTGGGCATGGGCGTCACCGTCTCCGTGATAGGGGCGGTGGCCATCCTCGTAAAGCGCGGCGTCCTGAAGGCCTCCGGATCGGGCCGGGGCGGCTCCTCGTCGCTCGCCCGGAGGATCGTGGAGATAGCCGGCTCGGCCGTGCTATTCGTCTTCGGTCTCGTCTTCTTCGTCGCGCAATTCTGAAGGAAGGAGTAGCCGTGGTCCCGACACCCGATTTGGCAGCGTGGCTCAGGGCTGCCTCGTCGACATTCGTCACGACCCTCTCGGGTCTCGCCTTCGAGACGATCCCCTTCCTCCTCATGGGTACCCTGCTCTCGGCGCTGATACAGAGCTTCGTGCCCGATCGGTCTCTTAGGCGGATATTCCCGAAGAACCGCTACCTCTCGATACTCGTGGCCCTCGTCGCGGGAGCCGTGGTGCCGATCTGCGAATGCGGCACTGTACCCCTCGCCCGGCGCCTGCGCCAGAAGGGCCTGCCACTTTCCACCGCCGTCGCCTTCCTCGTCGCGGCCCCGCTCGCCAACCCGATGACCGTCATCTCCACCTATGTGGCCTTCAAAGGCACGGGCTATCCTGTCTTCGCTCTGCGCCTCGGTTTCGGCCTTGCCGCGGCCTTCGTCATCGCCATCGCCGTGGAGCTCGTCTCGAGGAATCGGCCCCGGATCGACATGGTCGGACCGCCTCGCCGATACCTGCGCCTGGAGGCCGCGGCCTTCCCCGGGGCGCCGCGCCTTCCCGCCGCGCGCTCGAAGCCCCGCCCCGGCCTCGGAGCGCGCTTCGCCTCACGCATCGGGGAGACGCTCGAGCATGCTTCCTACGATTTTCTCGACACTGCCCGATACCTGATCGCCGGCATTTCGGTCGCAGCGTTCGCCAGGGCCCTGATTCCCGCCGGTGCGATCCTTCGCTCGCTCGGCAAGCCCCTCGCGGCGACGGGAACCGGGCTGGCATCGGCCTATATCCTCTCGCTCTGCTCCTCGGCCGACGCCTTTGTGGCACGATCCTTGTTCGCTCCCGACTCCTACCATGCGGTCCTCGCATTCCTCGTGCTCGGACCGATGATCGACCTGAAGAATACCGCCCTTCTTTCGAGATTCGTACGGCCCAGGCTCCTCGTGGCCTTCGTCGCCCTCGCCATTCTCGTCGTGGGAGCCATGGCCCTCATCGCGTCCCCACTGCTGGAGGCATCATGACCAAGGTCCGCGAGATTTCCGCGAGCAGGGTCGCCCGAAGCGCGATCTTCCTCGTCTTGTCTTTCTTCATCTCCTGGCTCGTCGAGAACGGGAAACTCTCCAAGATCGTGCATCCGAGGATGAACCCCTGGATCCAGGGAGCGGGGATACTCTTCCTCGCGCTGGCCTTCGTGCAGATGCTGCGGATTTCCAAGCGGCCCAAGCGCGCCGACCCGGCCTCATTCTTCATTCCCATCGCCTACGTACTCGCCATCGTATTCATCTTCGTCCAGTCCGAGGCCTTCTCGCCCGGTCGATTCGATGCCGGGGACGATTCGCTGGCGGTCGCGAGCGCCGTCATCTCAAAACGCGACAAGGCCGCGACGAAGGCATCGATGGGACCCCTCCCGACGGTCATCGCCTTCGACGACGACCGCTACTGGACCCTCTACAACAGACTCTACGACGATCCCGCGGCAGCCCAGGGCCATCAGGTCGTCATCCAGGGCTACTTGCGCCGGGCGAGCGGCTTTCCGCCGAACACCGCCCTGATCGGGCGAAACCTCATGTGGTGCTGCTCCGCGGACATGGCCCAGATCGGACTGATAGCCCAGGATCCCGCCGTGGATGGGCTCAAGGACTCGGAGTGGGTCGAGGCCTCGGGGCGGCTTTCCACGACCGATTTCGACATGAACGGACTGGGGAAGAAAACCCTCGTGCCGATCATCATCCTGGACTCGCTGAAGCCCGTGGCCAAGGGCGAGACTTCGGGCGTCATCTTCCCCTTCTAATGAGGAAGACCAGGTCCCGGGCATAGACCGGGCCCCGCGATCGGCGGTCCAGGCCCGTTTGTGGTTCAATGGCCGTAAAGTCCTTGTCGCCCTGCCCCATTTCTTCGTTGACAGTCCAGGAGCTTGTGCTAGAATCCTTTTGTGAGAGATGATTCATTCCTCATGTACCCGAAGGGCTTTCCCTGGTCGACTAGCCAAGGAGGAACAGCATGAGCGAGCATGTCGGTGAATTGCTTACTCGGCGCTCGAGCCTGACCCCGGACAGGGAAGCGCTCTTCGACGTTCCGGGCCAAAGGCGCTATACCTACCGTGAGCTCAACGAAAGGGCCTGCAGACTGGCGAACGAAATGGGCAAGAGATTCGGGATCAAAAAAGGAGATAGAGTCGGCATAATCGCCCAGAACGGAGTCCATTATGTCGATCTGATGTACGGCCTCGCCAAGATCGGGGCAGTCCTCGTGCCCTTCAACTGGAGGATCAAGGCCGTCGAGCTCGAGTACATGGCGAACGACTGCCTTCCCGAAGTCATGATCTGCGCCCGGGACTTTGCCGAATTGCTCGGCGAGGCGAGGGCCAAGCTTGGCTGCCGCCGCTACGTCTCCCTGGGAGGGGCCGAGCTGGCATGCGATTGCCGCTACGAAGAAATGATCGCCGCCGGCTCGACGCTCGAGCCGGCGCGTCCCTCCGACCTCTCCGAGGAAGATCCGCTCCTGATCCTCTACACATCCGGGACGACGGGGAAGTCCAAAGGGGCCGTCATTCCCCATAGGCAGGTCCTTTGGAACTGCATCAATACCGTGATCAGCTGGGGTCTCGACGAGCGCGATGTCGCGCCGGTGCTCACGCCCCTCTATCACGCGGGCGCCCTTTTCATTTTCCTGGCGCCCCTCTTCTACAACGGCGGCAGGGTAGTGATCGCGGGAGCCTTCGACCCGGACAGGACCATCGATCTGATCGTTAAGGAGAGGTGCACCGTGGTCCTGGGTGTTCCGACGCTTTTCCGCCTCTGGTACGATTGCGCTTCCTTCAAGGCCGCCGATTTCTCCTCGGTCCGATTCTTCGTGAACGGCGGGGCGGCGATACCCACCGAGCTCATGGAGGCATGGCGAGACGAGAAGGGAGTGGTCTTCAGGCAGGGCTACGGCCTCACCGAAGTCGGCGTCAACTGCATGTCAATGACGAACGAGGAGTCCCGGAAATACGCGGGCTCCGTGGGGAAGCCGATCTTCCATTCGGAAATCAGGCTGCTCGGGGAGGATGGGAGGGAGGTCCGTGCGGGCGAGTCCGGCGAGATCTGCATAAAGGGCCCTACAACCTGCCTCGGCTATTGGAACAATCCCGAGGCGACGGCCGCCGCCCTCGTCGACGGCTGGTTCCATACGGGCGACATGGCATCGCGGAACGAGGAGGGCTTCATCTATATCCGCGGACGCTACAAGGACATGATCAAGTCGGGCGGCGAGAACGTCTATGCCGCCGAGGTGGAGACCGCGTTCCGGGAGCACCCGGCGGTGGCGGAATGCGCCCTCATCGGGAAGCCCGACCCCAAGTGGGACGAAGTCGGATTCATGATCGTCGTGCTCAAGAAGGGAGCGGCCGCGGAGGCCGAAGAGCTCATCGCGTTCTGCAGGGCCAGGATCGCCAACTACAAAGTGCCTAAGGAAGTAGTCTTCGCCGACGCGCTGCCCTACTCGCCCTACGGCAAGATCATGAAGGCCGAGCTGAGAGCCAAATACCTGAGCTAGGAGGGCGGCCCGCGGGCGCCGGCCCTTCCCCTCAAAGGACGACGAGATTCGCCCCGACAGCCAGGCCGGCGCCCGAGGCCACGAACACGACCGCGTCGCCTTTCTTGACTCGGCCCTCCTCGATGGCGGCATGGAGGGCCATGGGGACGCAGGCCGACCCCGTGTAGCCGTATCGATCCATGACGGTCGTAGTCTTGGACATCGGCTCTCCGAGCAGGGCCATCACTTCGGCGATCACGGAGAGGTTGATCTGCGTGAAGATGAAGTGGTCGACCTTCGCCTGGGTCCATCCCGCCTTGTCGATGAGTCTTCTCACGAGCGGGGGCCAAAGCTTCACGTTCCGATCGCCGGGCAGCCTCTGGAGAAGCTCGAGGCCATAGGTCCCGGCGTCGAGTTGCTCCCTGGTGACCGGCCTCCTCGTCCCCCCTGCGTAGACGCCCACGAAGTTCCACTGGGTTCCGTCGGCGCGGAATACGCCGTCGACGTAGCCCCGGCCGTCCTCGCCCTCGCTCCGCTCGAGGAGGATCGCCCCCGCGCCGTCCGCGAAGATCGAAAAGCCGAAGGCGTCTCCCGGGCGTATATAGGCCGGCATGTTGTATACGCCGACTACGAGGGCGTAGCGCAGGCTCGAGTCGGTCTCGAGGCGCCTGGCCGCGAGGTCGAGGGCGGTCACGAAGCTGGCGCAGGAGGCGCCGACGTCGAGGGCCATGCTCTCCCTCTCGGAGCCCTGGAGCCGGCCCTGGAGGAGGATGCCGGTAGCGGGAGAGATGTACTCGGGCGTGTCCGTCGCGACTATCATGAGGCCCACGTCCAGGGGATCCACGCCGGCCTCGTCGAGGGCCGCGCGAGACGCGCGCTCCGCGAAATCCGCCGACGATTCGTCGAGGCCGCGGAGCCTCGCCATGTGGCGCAGCTTTATCCCGATCCTGGCCTCGAGGCGCTCGACGTCGAACTCTATTCCCGCCAGGGACTTGAGCTCCTCGTTGCCGATGGCCTTGCCCGGCGCGTAGACGCCGGTCCCCGCGATGCGCGCTCTCGCCATATAGCCGCCTCCGTGCGAGAAGGATCTCAAGAAAGAGGTGCCGCCTCGAGGCTCTCGGAGAATCCGACCGAGAGAAAGCGACCGATGCCCTCCACCTTCGCCCGAAGATTTCCGACGGACTCGGCGAACGCGGTCTCGATGCCGAGATAGTGGTTGACGCCGAGGAGGAATTCTATGGCGCTGGCCTCGTCGATGCCGGGCGCGAGCCCATCGGCGGCGAGGGAACGCCTGCGGTAGCCTTCGACGAAGGCGCCGTAGTAGGCGGCGACCTCGTCGGGCAGGACGAACTCCGCTTCCCGCACGATGCTGTAGCAATGCCGATCCGATTGGAGGTAGAGGGCGAAGAGCCAAAGGCCCCGCATTTCGGTCTCGAGCCCGTTCAGTCCCTCCGGGATGTTGGTCGAGATGAAGCGGCGGACATCGCGGCCGACTCGGCGGATGAGCTCGGCGTAGAATGCGTCCTTCGACGCGAAATGCGTGTAGAAGGCGCCGACCGAGAGTCCCGCGCCATCCGTGATCTCGTGGATGTTGGTCTCGAAATAGCCTTTCTCGCCGAAGAGCTTCCGCCCGGCGCGAAGGAGTCCCTCTCGGCTTCCTTCCTCGATGACGAAGGGAAGGGGGTTCACCGGCCCGGCGAAGACGCGCTCGGGCGATGGCCGCAGCGAAGGGAAGAGTCCGGACTCGATCATGGAGACGACCGAGTCGGTTTCGATGGCGATGCCTTGGAGGGCGGCCCGGATCGCGCAGAATCTGATTCCACCCAGGGCGAAGATATTCTCAGCCGCCCCGACTTCGCGACCGAGGGCCCTGCCGAGGCCTCTTCGATAGAGCTCTTCGAGGTCGCGCTCGTATTCTACGAAGCGATACTGGCCTTCACGGAAAACCGCTATAAGGTCCGGATGCTCCGCGCTGAAGCGAATCAGCAGCTTCGCGAAGCCGGCCAGGCGCGCTCGCCTGCTCGGCTCGTCTATCCCCGCTATCGCCTCGGCGATCATTTCTTGGGTGGACTCGAGAATGGATTTGAATAGCCCCACTTTGTCGTCGAAGTAGCGATAGAAGACTCCGTTGGAGAGCCCAGCCTCCCGGCATATCTCGGCTACCGATACGGTGCCGTACCATTTTCGGGAAAAAAGTCTTATCGAGCTTTCGAGAAGTCTCGCTTTAGTATCTACGCGGGTTTCCATCGTTCCCGGCATTTTCTCCCCGTCCAAAAGCATGAGAACCGATTCGCTGCACGAAGCGCAGTATACTTCACGGGGCTGCTGTCGACAAGGTAGTCGAGACACTTTCCCTCGATAGCCTGTTAATTTTTGAAGCTTCATGCGGGTATACGGATAATTTTGCGCAGTTTTCTGCTTGACGGATTCAGATTTCGGCATTATTCAAAATGAGAGACGATTCACTATTTTGTTTGAAAAGGGTGGCCAAATGCATGTCGGCATTCTAGGTTATGGCACCTATATACCGACAACCTTCCTTACCGCCTCCGAACTGTCGGCAAAGAGCGGAGTTCCCGAGGATGTTATCCGACGAAAATTCGGAATCCATCGCAAGCCGATCGCGGGCGCCGGAGAGACGACAGCCTACATGGGCTTGGAGGCGGCCAAAGCCGCTATGGCTCGCGCCGGGATCGCGGGTCCCGATGTCGATCTGGTCATCTGGTGCGGCGCTCAGCACAAGGACTATCCCTGCTGGCTCGCCGGCCTCTATGTCTGCGACAAGCTCGGCGCGACTAGGGCCTGGAGCTTCGATATGGAGGCCATGTGCGGCTCCATGATGGCCGCGCTCGACGTCGCCAAGGCGCTCATGCTGGCCCGCGACGATCTTCATACGGTCCTTCTCGTTTCCGGCTATAGGAATAACGACCTCGTCGACCTCTCGGAATCCGCGACGCGCTTCATGATGGACATCGGCTCCGGCGGCTCCGCCCTCGTGCTCCGGAAGAACGCGGGGCGCAACCTCGTCATGGCATCGGCGTTCAGGGGGGACGGCTCGCTGTCCGAGATGTGCGTGGTGCCCGCCCTGGGATCGAGGGCCTGGCCTCCTTCGGTCGGCGACCTCGCTCGAAGCCATTTCATGGTTCCCGACGAGCGAGCCTTCAAGGACAAGCTGAACGAGATCACCCTTCCCAATTTCTACGAGGTCGTCCGAGAGGCCGCCTCCAAGAGCGGTTTCGCGCGGGGGGGAGGGGAGGGCATCGACTATCTCGCCGTCCTCCATTTCAAGCGGAGTTCCCACGAGAGAATTCTCGCGGAGCTGGGCCTGGGCGAGGGGCAGACGACCTACCTGGGGGACTACGGCCATCTCGGCCAGAACGATCAAGTGCTCTCCCTCGAGCTGGGCCTCGCGGCCGGCAAGGTCGGGGAGGGCTCGCGCGTCGTCTTCGTCGGCGCCGGCCTCGGCTTCGTATGGGCGGCCACGGGGATACGCTGGGGCGAGCACGCCGAATAAGGAGGAGGAGTATCGCCATGCGCATGACGGGAAAGACTTGCATCGTGACCGGCGGAGCGCGGGGCATCGGGCGGGGTATCGTCGAGGCTTTCGCCGGAGAAGGGGCGGCCAAAGTATGGGCTCTCGACGTCAGCGGCGCCGACTTTCCCGCCCTGGAAGCCGCCTTCCCCAATGCCGAGGGCGCCGTCCTCGACGTGACCGATTCCGCGGCCGTCAAGGCCCTGGTCGAGAGGATCGTAGCCGAGGGCGGCGGCATCGACGTCCTCGTAAACAACGCCGGGATCACGCGCGACGCCCTCATCCATAAGATGAGCGACGACGACTGGGATTCGGTCGTGGAGGTGAATCTCAAAGGCGTCTTCCTGATGACGAGGGCCGTGGCGCCCATCATGATGGAGGGAGGCAGGGGCGCGATCGTGAGCATCGGCTCCGTAGTCGGCCTCGACGGCAACATCGGGCAGTCCAACTACGCGGCGACGAAGGGCGGCGTCGTGGCGATGACCAAGGGCTGGGCCAAGGAGTTCGCGAGGAAGGGCGCGAAGGTCAGGGTCAACGCGGTTTCGCCTGGGTATTGCCGTACGCCGATGATCGCCTCGGTGCCCGAGAAGGTCCTCGAGCCGATCATAGCGAGGACCCCTCTCGGACGCCTGGCCGAAGTGAAGGATATCGCCAACGCCGTCCTCTTCCTGGCGAGCGACGATGCCGAGTTCATAACGGGCCAGGTATTGCGCGTGGACGGCGGCCTCGTCCTGTGAGGCCGCGGGGCGGAATGATCGGGGTCTCGCCGGTGCGGGCCCAAGGAGGCAGGAAATGAGAAAGATGCTGGCCGTGTTCGCGTGTCTCGCTCTGGTGGCCCTCGGCGGCGCCGCGCAGGGCGCGATCAAGCTCGGCGCCAACTGGCCGCTCGCGGACGTAAGCGGGCTCGAGTGCCAGAAGGCCGCCCAGCTCGCGGTGGATGAGCTCAACAAGGCGGGCGGAGTGCTCGGGAGACAGCTCCAGCTCGTCGTCGTGGACGACGAAGGCAAGGCCGACAAGGGGGTCGCCGCCATCGAGAAGCTGGTGACGGTGGACAAAGCCGATGTCCTGATCGGCGGCATCGCCTCGGGGGTTGCGCTCGCGCAGATACCCACGCTCAAGAAATACGGCATCGTCACCGTGGCCACCGGCGCCGCGGCCAGCGCGACGGTCGAGAAGGCCCTAGGCCCCTCGCCCGACTCCGACTTCTACTTCCACCTCCATCCATGGGACTACAACCAGGGCCAGAGCTATGCCGACGGCTGGGCCGCGATCCAGCTGAAGTATCCCGGCCTGAGGGTCAAGAAGATCTTCCTCGCCTACGAGGAAGGCGCCTTCGGTAAGTCGTCCTTCGACGCGTCCAAGACCATCTTCGGCTCCAAGTACGATTTCGACGGCGCTTCCTTCAAGAGCGCCCTCTCGGGCGGCTCCGACTACTCCGGCGTCCTGCAGGCCGCGAAGGACTTCAAGCCCGATCTCTTCCTCTGGGCCGGCTACGCCCAGGACGCCCTGCCCCTCCTCGAGCAGTCGAAGGCCCTGAAGTTCAGCCCGCCCGTCTACCTGGGGGCCCCTCCCGCCTGGCCCGTCGACTTCGGGAAGTCCCCCCTCGCGGAGAACGTCATGCTTTACGGCATGTGGGCCCCGTCGATAAACGCCATCAGCCCCGTGAGCAGGAAGTTCTACGACTCCTACGTCAAGGCCTACGGCGGGCCGCCCACCAGCTACTTCGCCGCCCTCGCCTATAGCGCGGTCAACATCGTCGCGGAGGGGATCAAGCGCGCCGGCGGCCTGGACAAGGCGAAGCTGATCGCAGCGCTCGAGGCCACGAAGTACTCCTCGCCCCTGGGCGAGACGATATCCTTCAGCCCTTCGAACGTGATAAAGCACCAGGGCATACGCAACCAGAAGATCCTCCAATGGCAGAACGGCAGCCAGGAAGTGATATGGCCCTTCGAGGTCCAGTCCAAGCCCCTCGTCTTTCCGTTCCCGGCGTGGAAGTGACCGGAATCGCCGGTAGGGACGGCCCGGAGTCGTCCTGCCGGTCCCCCGACGCCGGGAAAGGCTCGGCTCGATGAGCCTCAGGCGATCGGCGATGCTCGCCGCGGCCGGGGGAGCGCTGGCGGCCGCGGCGATCCTGGTTTGGAAGCCGACAGTCCTCGTCTACGGCGTCCAGCGGGCCGGGCTCTACGCCGCGGTGGCGATACCGATGGCCCTCGTGCTGGGCATCGTGCATATCGTCAACCTCGCCCATGGCGAGCTCCTGATGGTCGCGGCCTACCTGACCTATTTCGGGGCCACCTTGCTCGGCGTCGATCCCTACGTCGCGCTCGCCCCCACTGCCGTCGTGATGGCCGCCCTGGGGCTGGCCATCTACAACCTCGCGATCAAGCATACCCTGAAGGCCCCCGAGCTCAACCAGTTGATACTCACCTTCGGGCTCGGCATCGCGCTGAGCCAGGGCGTCAACCTGGTCTTCTCCTCCCAGTCCTTCAAGCTCTCGCTCGGCTACGTCTCAGCCTCGGCTACGATAGGGGACACGAGCTTCGGCGTGTACGATTTCGCCTTCGTAGCCGCCGCCTTCGCGATAGGCTACGGGCTCCGCCTCTTCCTCACCCGGACGCGGTTCGGGAAGGCCGCCCTCGCCGTCGGGCAGAATCCGCGCGGCGCGGCGATAGTGGGCATCGACGTCAACAGGACCTACGGCATCGTCTTCGCCCTCGCGGTGGCTCTGGTCGGCGCCGTGGGCTCCATGTTCCTCACCAAGCAGGCCATCTTCCCCGACGTGGGCGGCCCCTATACGATGAAATCCTTCTGCCTCGTCGCCATGGCCGGGGTGGGCAACATCACGGGAATCATCTACTGCAGCCTGGTCCTCGGCGTCGCCGAGGCCGCGATCAACGGCCTCCGCGGGCTTCGGGGATGGTCCGACATCGTCTTCTTCGCGATCATCGTCGCGACGATCCTCGCGCGCAGCCGCGCGGAGAGTCGACGATGAGGAGACTCGCGCGCTTCCTGGGTCCCCTCCTCCTGGCCGCCGCCGCTATCCTCCTGCCATTCGCCGTCGGCGCCTATCCCCTGGCCGTGGCCCGGACCGTGCTCGTGTACATGGCGCTCGCCCTGTCCTGGGACATCCTGGTCCGCTCGGGGCAGATCTCCTTCGGCATCGCGGGCTTCTTCGGCCTCGGCGCGTACGCCTCCGTGCTCGCGGATCTCCACGCATCCCTCTCTCCCGTCCTATCGATCCTCGCGGCAGGCGCGGCCGCCGCCCTCGTCGCGGCCTTCCTCGGCTTGGCGATACTCCGGCTGAGGGCTACCTATTTTTCCATAACGACCCTCGCCCTCGCCGAGATATTCCGAGTCGTCATCCACAACGGCGGAGACTTCACCGGCGGCGCCGAGGGAGTCGTGCTCCCCAAGCCGATCTTCGGCGGCGACTCCAGGCAACTCTACTGGCTCGCCCTCGGCGCCGTGCTCCTTGCCTGCCTCTGCAGCCTCGTCTTCCAGAAGACGCGGCTCCGGCTCGCCCTCACGGCCATCCGGAACGACGAGACCGCGGCCAAGTCGAACGGGATCCACATCTTCAAGTATCTCATGGTCGCCTTCGCGGCGAGCTCCTTCATCCAGGGCATCGTCGGCGGGATACAGGTCCAGAGCCTCGGCTTCGCCACCCCGGAAAGCGTCTTCGACCCGAACTACACCCTCCTTCCCCTGGCGATGGCCCTCCTCGGCGGCATCTACTCGACTCCGGGGCCGGTCCTGGGGGCCATGCTCCTGGGCGTCGCCGCCGAGTTCCTGAAGCTCAAGATCCCTTACGGCCATCTCGTGGTGTACGGGATCATCATAGTCCTCGTGATCCTCTTCATGCCTCGGGGCCTCTTCGGTCTGGCGAGGCCCGATAGGCCTTCCGCGGCGAAGGCGAGGTCCCTCCTCAGGAAGGGCGGCGGCGAGGGGTCGAGCCGTGCATAGCCTCGAGACGAGGTCGCTCGAGAGGCGCTTCGGGGGGCTCGCGGCGGTCAACGGCCTGAGCTTCTCGCTCGACCGAGGGGAGATCCTCGGGGTCATTGGCCCGAATGGCGCGGGCAAAACCACCTTGATAAACCTCGTCGCGGGGCTCTACCGGCCCACCAGCGGCGCCATCCTATTCGAGGGACGAGATATCACCGGAGTTCCCGCCCACGCTCGCGCCCGGATGGGCATCGGCCGCACCTTCCAGCTGGTCCACCCCCTGGAGAGCCTCGACGTCCTCGAGAACGTTATGCTCGGCTTCGTCTTCTGCCGCGGCCTCGGGCTTCGCGCCGCGCGGAAGGAGGCGGAAGCCCTGTGCGAGACCCTCCGCCTCGGCGGACTCGCGCGGGAGCTGTCCCAGATCACGATGCTCGAGACCAAGAAGCTCGAGATTGCCCGGGCCCTCGCCGGGGGGCCGAGCGTCCTCTTCCTGGACGAAGTCATGGCGGGCCTCAACAGCGACGAGACCCGCGAGCTCATCGAACTGGTGAAGGACATAGCGCGGAGTCGGAACATCGGCGTCGGCGTGGTCGAGCACGTCATGGGCGTCATCAAGGAGCTCACTCATCGCGTGCTCGTGCTCGAGGCCGGCGAGCTGATCGCCGAGGGGCCTTACGAGGAAGTCGTCAAGGACCGGCGGGTGATAGAGGCCTACCTCGGGGGGGCCGCATGAACATGCTCGAGATAGAGAGTCTCGAATGCGGCTACGGCAAGCTCTCCGTCCTCCGGGGCGTGACGCTCCGGGTCGGCGGAGAGTCCGTCGGCCTCTTCGGTCCCAACGGAGCCGGCAAGACCACTCTCATCGGCGCGATCATGGGCATGGTGAGGGTCCGCGGCGGATCCCTGCGTTTCCAGGGCAGGGACATCGCCGGCCTCAAGACCTACGAGGCCGCCAGGGCCGGCATCGCCCTCGTGCCCCAGGAGCGCGAGCTGTTCCCGGGCATGTCGGTCGCGGACAACCTGGAGCTCGGCGCCGCCTACGTTCCCGGAGCCCGCGAGAAAGCCGGACGCCAGCTGGAGCTCGTATTCGGTCTCTTTCCCGCGCTGAAGGAACGCTACCGGCAGATCGCCGGAACCATGTCGGGAGGCCAGCAGCGGCAAGTGGCGATAGGTCGCGCCCTCATGGCCAGCCCGAGGCTCCTGATCCTCGACGAACCGTCGCTGGGCCTCCAGCCTTCCATCGTCGCGGAGGTCTTCGAGAAGCTCGCGGAGCTCAAGAAAACCCTGTCCATCCTCGTGACGGAGCAGAACGTGCGCGAGAGCCTGAGATCGGTGGATCGAGGCTACGTGCTCGAGAACGGCTCCATCGTCCTGGAGGGCGCGGCGGAGGACCTGAAAGGGAACCCCCACGTCCTGGCATCGTACCTCGGTCTGTAGCCGGGAGGCGCCATGAAGGAATCGGCGGTGGTCGTCGGCGGTGTCGCGATCAGGTACGTCGAAGAGGGCTCGGGAGTGCCTCTCCTCCTCGTCCACGGCAACATGGGTTCGAGCCGATGGTTCGAGAAGACCATGCGAGTGCCCGGCTGCCGCGCCGTGGCGCTCGACATGCCCAATTTCGGCGGCTCGGGGCCTTTCGCCGGAGCGGCCGACATCGATCGCTACGCCGACGCCGTCGCCGGCTTCGCGGAGGCGCTCCGCCTGGAGCGGCCCCTCCTCCTCGGCCATTCGCTGGGAGGGGCCGTGGCCATCTCCCTCGCCGTACGATGGCCGGCCAGGTGGCGAGGACTCGTCCTCGCGGATTCCGCCGCGCCCTCCGGCTTCTCGACGCCGGTCGAGCGCCATCCCGCGATCGAGGCCATGCGGACCGATCGCGCCTTCCTGGCCAAGGCCATCGGGGCGGTCGTCCCCGCGATGCGGGACGAAGCCTTCCTCGAGACCCTCGTGGACGATGCCCGGAGGATGGCGGCCCCGGCCTGGATCGGAAATGCCGAGGCGCTCTCGCGCTTCGACTACGGCGGGCGCTGCGGAGCCTACGATGGACCAGTGCTCGTGCTCTGGGGCAGGCTCGACTCGATCGTAACCGAGGCCATGGCCGCCGAGACCGCGAGAGCTTTCGGCGGGGCCCGGCTTGAGATACTCGAGGGCGTGGGCCACTCGGCCATGGCCGAGGCTCCCGGGCGCTTCGTCGATATAGTCGGCGGCTTCGCGAGAGGCCTCGCGTGAGAGCGTAGGAGACCGGCGCCGGATCGCCGGAGATTCTGGGGGGAAGGTCTGAAGGGGGCAGGTATGAGCCGAGTCAGCATAGTGGGAGCGTATAACGGCAAATTCGGCAGTTTCGTGCGGAAGGACAAGGAGACCGGCGAGGTGACCGACCTCAAGTCCATCTACGAGCTCCTGATCGAGGCGGGGCGCGGCGCGATCGCGGACGCGGGAATCCCGGCCGCGGATATCGACGGCGTCTGGGTCTCGAGCTGCGCCCCGGGCATGTTCGCCGACCAGGAGCACCTGGCGGCCGTCGCTCCGGAGATCGACCCTGAAGGCCTGCGCTTCAAACCGATGACGCGGTGCGAGGACGCCTGCGCTTCGGGCTCGGTGGCGCTATACAATGCGCTGTACGCGATCGAGGCCGGCAGGGCCAGGGTTGCCCTCGTGGTCGGCGTCGAGAAGATGAATCTCCTCGATACGAAGGGCGTGACCCATGCCCTCGCGACCTGTTCCTACTGGCCCGAGGAAGGCGCCCTCGGCATGACCTTTCCCGGGCTCTTCGCCGAGTACGCAAAAGGCTACGCGGCGCGCTACGGCCTCTCGGGCGAGAGCTTGGCTCGCATGCTCGCCTCCGTCTCCGCCCTCTGCTACCGCAACGGCCTGGAGAATCCCCTGGCCCATTTCGGCAAGGGCGGACCTTCCGAGAGGCTCGGCCTCGCGAGCGCGGAGGCCATCCTCGCCCTGCCACCGGAGAAGAACCCCGTGATCGCGGAACCCCTCCGACTCCACGACTGCTCCCTCGTCACGGACGGGGCCGCGGCCGTCGTCCTCATGCGCAGGGAGGATGCCGGGACGAGGGGGCGCGGGACCGCGGATATCGCGGGCATAGCCCACGTCAACGAGAGGCTGGCGATATCCAGGCGCGCCAACATGCACGAGCTCGTCGCGGGCAAGGAAGCGGTCAAGCGCGCTTTCTCGGAGGCCGGGATCGAAGCCGCGGCGGTCGATCTGGCCGAAGTCCACGACTGCTTCTCCATCAACCAGCTCCTCTGCACCGAGGCCCTCGGACTCTCGAAGGACGGGGCGGCCGGCTTCGATTACCTGGAAGGGCGTTTCGGGAAGGACGATCCCGAGGTCTGCGTGAACCTCTCGGGTGGCCTCAAGGCCAAGGGACACCCGGTGGGCGCTACCGGCGTCTCCATGCACGCCCTCCTCTACAAGCAGCTCATGGGCGAGCCGATCGGCGCCTCCCCCGCGCGTCGCGACCCGGAGCTGGCCGTCGCCTTCAACGTGGGAGGTTCGGCCGTGACGAACTGTGTCACCGTGCTCAGGCGGACTCGATAGGGGCTGCCCTCCTCTTCCGCGCTCCCCTCAGGCTCCCGCGGCGATCAGGCCCGCGAAGACGAGGACGAGGTAGACGAGGGAGGCGGCGAACATCCGCCGCGGCCAGGCGGGAGAGCGAAGGGCCACGAGGCCGTAGGCCACCCAGGCTGCGCCGAGGGCGCAGGATCCGACCGAGGCCGCCAAGGCGCTCCCTCTCAGGGGCAGGCCGGCCAGGGCGATCGCGAGGCTGGGGAAGGGCAGGGCCGCGGCCGCCCAGGCCGCCGCGCCAATCCGAGAGCGCCGGTCGCCGCGCCGCGCCGCGGCGACCTCGCCCGGCGACGGCGAAAGCCCGGCCATCGGGATACCCGCAGCGCGGAACTCCCCGGCGCGCCTGAGCGCGAGGGCCCTGACGTGGGCCTGCTGCCAGATTCCGAGGAAGACGAAGAGCGCCCAGGCGGGTCCGCCGAGGCGCGGGTCGACCGCCGACCATCCGATGAGCGGCGGCATCGATCCCGCGATCCCTCCGATATACAGGCTCGAGGCTCCGCGTCGCTTGGTCCATAGCGTATAGGGGATCAGGTAGACGAAAGCGCCCATCAGACCGAAGGCGGCCGAGACGGGGTTCGCCGCGAGGAGGAGGACGAGCCCGCAGGCCCCGAAGCCGGCTCCGATGCCTACGGTTTCGGCCGCTCCGACGGCGCCCCGCGCCGTCGGCCGCCCCCGCGTGCGCTCCATCCTCGCGTCCAGGTCGCGGTCCATCCAGTTATTGATCGCGCAGGCCCCCCCGACCAGGAGGGAGGTCCCCGAGAGGACCAGAGCCCCCTTGCCCCATGGATAGGCTCCGCCGGCGCCGACGGCCGCCAGGACGAAGCCCGAAAGGGCCGTCAGCGCGTTGGAGCCCACGATCCCGATCTTGATCAGGGCCATGAAATCGCGCAGGCGCCTCATATCGGCCCAGCATAGCACGGGCGAGCCTTCTTTCGCTTTGACATTTGCCTCGACCGAAAGTAGGATAGGACGTCCAGCCGGAAAGCCGCCGGCGAGGCCGAAGGGAAGAGGCAGCAAATGATCGACTCTCTCTATAGCTTGTTGGGTCGTATGGGTTTCTCCGATCCGCTGCATCCCCCGATCGTCCACATCCCTATAGGGCTCGTCATCGGAGCCTTGGTATTCTTCGTCCTCGGCGCCGCCTTCAAGCGGGAGCGGCTGGTCCTGACGGCGCGGCACGTCTCGATCCTGGCCCTCATCTTCGTTTTCCCGACGATATTACTCGGCGTCTTCGATTGGATCCACTTCTTCCATGGAGTGATGATCCCCGCGATCAAGATAAAGATGCTCCTCGCGGGGGCCCTCCTCGTCCTTCTCGGCTTGGGCATAATCCTCGGCGGAGAAGCCAAGCCCCGGGTGGCCGTCATGGCCCTGGTATACCTCCTCTCCCTATTCGCGGTCGTCGCCCTCGGCTATTTCGGCGCCACCCTCGTCTACGGGCGCGGAGCCGTAGCCGCGCAAAGCTCGACCATCGGCGTCTCCGAGGCGCCGCCGCCCCAGGCGCGGAAACCGTCCGAGGGCGAGGCCCTCTTCGCGGCTAATTGCCGTTCCTGCCATGCGGGCGGCGAAAACTCCATCGAGCCCAAACTGCCCGTCAGGGGCTCGAGGAGGCTGGCCAGCATCGAGAGCTTCGAGGCCTTCCTGCGCGCGCCGACGATGCCGGACGGAAAGCACGGAGCCATGCCGGCATTCGGAGAGGACGGCCTGGATTCCGATCGCGTGAAAGAGCTCTACGCCTTCGTGATTCGGGAATTCAGATAAGGGAGGAGCGAAACGATGGGCGACACAGTCCACGAAGCCGAGAGTCCGTTCTTCGCGCCGCAGGGCGGCAAGAGCGGAATTCTCTATTGGCTGACCTCCACGAACCACAAGCGCATAGGGATGCTCTACCTCTCGCTGATCGGCGCCTTCTTCGCGACGGCGGTGGTCCTGGGCGTCCTCATGCGCATCCAGATGCTGTCGCCCGGCATGAGGCTGATGGACGCGCGCGGCTACAACACGCTGTTCACCCTGCACGGCATCATCATGGTCTTCCTGGTCGTGATTCCCGGCGTCCCGACGATATTCGGCAACTTCGCCCTGCCGATGCTCATCGGCGCCAACGACATGGCCTTCCCTCGGCTCAACCTCTTCTCGTGGTACCTCTTCCTGACCGGGGCGGTCCTCGCGGCGGTCTCGGTCTTCACGAACGGGGGCGCCCCCGACACGGGCTGGACCTTCTACGTGCCCTTCAGCCTCAAGACGAGCGTGAACGTGCCGCTGGCCACCTTCGCGGTCTTCGTCCTCGGAATGTCGTCGATCCTCACCGGGATCAACATCGTCACGACCGTCCACCAGCTGAGGGCGCCGGGGATGCGCTTCTTCAAGATGCCCCTCTCCGTCTGGGGGCTGTACTCGACCGCCTGGGTGCAGATCCTGGCGACCCCCATAGTGGGCATAACCATGCTCCTCATAGTCGTCGAGCGGCTCTTCGGCATCGGGGTCTTCGACCCGACCAAGGGCGGCGATCCCCTGCTCTACCAGCATCTCTTCTGGATCTATTCCCATCCGGCGGTCTACATCATGATCCTTCCGGCGATGGGGATCATCTCCGACCTGTTCCCCGTGTTCTCCAGGAAGAACATCTTCGGTTACAAGATGATCGCCTTCTCCAGTCTCGCGATCGCCAGCGTCGGCTCCCTCGTCTGGGGCCACCACATGTACGTCTCGGGCCAGAGCGACACCGCGGACATCGTCTTCTCCCTCCTCACCTTCCTGGTGGCGGTGCCGAGCGCGATCAAGGTCTTCAACTGGATAGCGACGATGTACAAGGGCTCGATCAGGCTCGAGCCGCCCTTCCTCTTCGCCCTCACCTTCGTCTTCCTCTTCTCGATCGGCGGGCTCTCGGGGCTCTTCCTCGGCGCCCTCTCCGCCAACGTCCAGCTCCACGACACCTATTTCGTCGTGGCGCACTTCCACTACATCATCTTCGGCGGCATGGGCTTCGGGATGTTCGCGGCGCTCCACTATTGGTATCCGAAAATGACGGGCCGCATGTACTCGAAGGCGACGGCCGTGCTGGGCTGGCTCGTCACCTTCGTCGGCTTCAACGTGTTCTACTTCCCCTTCTTCGTCATGGGATGGGAAGGCATGCCGCGCAGGTACTACGCCTACCTCCCGAAGTTCGCGCATCTCCAGTTCCTCTCGAGCATCGGAGCCTACGTCATGGTCGCGGGACTCGCCCTCCTCGTGGGCAACCTGCTCTACTGCGCGCGGCGCGGCGAGAAGGCGCCGGCGAACCCCTGGGGGGGGGCGACCCTCGAATGGACGCTTCCTTCCCCGGCTCCCTACGAGAACTGGGAAGAGCCTCCCGACGTGACCAGAGGACCCTACGACTACAGCGGAATGGAGGACGAGCGATGAGCGGCCTCGAGCGCGAAGGGGACTCGGACTCCCGAGCCGGGACGCGAAGGGCCGAGGGCGCGGACGGCGACAGGGGCCGCATAGGCATGTGGCTCTTCATCTGCACCGAGATCCTGCTTTTCGGCGGCCTCTTCCTCCTCTACTCCGTCTACCGATACAAGAACCAGGCCGATTTCCGCGCGGCCTCCCTCGACCTCTCGCGCTTCGACGGCGCCCTCAATACCCTCGTCCTCATCACCTCGAGCCTCACGGCCGCGCTCGCCGTCCACGAGCTCCGAGCCGGGCGGACGGCGAGGACCAGGCTGTTCATCGGCGCGACCCTCCTCCTCGCCCTGACCTTCCTTACGGTCAAGGGCTTCGAGTGGGCGGCGAAGTTCGAGCACGGCCTGTACCCGAGCGCCCCCCACCTTCTCACGCTGCCGCCCGGGCAGATACTCTATTTCGGCCTCTACTTCACCATGACCGGGCTCCACGCCATCCATGTCATCGTGGGGATGGGGGTGTTCGGATACGTGCTCCGGTCGATCTCCAAGGGCCGGGTCGGGCCCGGGCGCCCGATCCTCATGGAGAACGCGACCCTCTTCTGGCATCTCGTCGACGTGATCTGGATATTCCTCTTCCCGCTCTTCTACCTGATCTCGTGAAGGAGAAAAGCTTGAGCGACGCGACTTTACAGCCCGGCGAAGGGCGGCGCCCGGCGCCGGAGCCCGGGTACAGATCCTACCTCCTCGTCTACGCGGCCCTCGCCTGCCTCACCGGCCTCACCGTCGTCTCGGCGAGCCTGAATCTCGGACGGATCGCGATAGCCATCGTGCTCGCGATAGCGGGGACGAAGGCCGTGCTGGTCCTGCTCTACTTCATGCATCTGCGCTACGAGAGGCGGCTCCTCGTGAAGATCCTCATGCCGATCGTCGTCGCGACGCTGGCCATATTCATCGGGCTGACGTATACGGACATCCTCTTCAGATAGGGGGCCTCGGATGGAAGCGACCACGATAGGGGCGGTTGACGAGACCCTGTACTACATCGCCGCCTTCGCCTTCCTGCTCTTCTTCGGAATCGTATTCTTCCTGGTATATTTCGCCCTGCGGTACCGATCCTCGCGGAATCCCGTCGCGACGGAGATCCACGGCAACAATCTCCTCGAGGTCGTCTGGGTGGCGCTGCCGACGCTGATCGCCCTCACCATGTTCTTCTACGGCCTCACCGGCTACAACTTCCTAAGGCGCCCGCCCGCGGGAGCCTTCGAGGCGACGGTCCGCGCGCGGCAATGGTCGTGGCTCTTCGAGTATCCCGACGGCAGGAAGAGCCCCGACCTCGTCGTGCCCGCCGGGCGCGACGTGAGGCTTACCATCGGCTCCGAGGACGTCATCCACGGCTTCTATCTCCCGGGCTACCGCATCCAGGTCGACGCCGTACCGGGCATGAAGACCTACGCCTGGTTCAAGGCGAGCAGGGTGGGCGTATTCGATATCCTCTGCACGGTCTACTGCGGAATCAACCATTCCGGGATGCTGGCCAAGCTCTATGTCCTGCCGCAGGACCGCTACGACGCGTGGAAGTCCGGCGGAGCGGACGAGCCCTCGGACTTCGTAGGCACGACCGAGCCTTCGGCGGGAGGGAATTGAGCCTCGGCTCGCCGAGCCTCCCTGATTCTTCGGTACTCCGAGATGGTCAGCCAGATCATCGCCGCGTCGAGGAGGGTCAGGGCGACCAGGAAGGCCGAATGCGTCGTCGTCCAGCGGATCGCCTGATAGGCGATGAACAGGGCCAGCGCCGCTACGGCGAGGGGATAGGCCCAGAGCTTCCTTCGCCAGAGCAGGGCGACGAGGACGATCTTCACGATGCCATGCGACAGGAGATAGAGGACGCCGAAGCGCTGAGTGTCTATCGAATACCGCTGGCTCGCCATGAGGATCAAGTTAGCGATGAAGTCCCTGGGGTCCTCGGCGAGCTCGTTCTGGGTCAGGAGCCTCACGAACTTGCCGAGGGACTCCGGGGTGACCAGCACGAGGAGGATCCCGCCGACGATCTCGAGGGCGGCGTGAAGGCCTTTCAGGACGATGCCGATCTCGAAGCCTGCGTGGAGCAGGCTCGTACTCTTCCCGTTCCGGAGGATCTCGCGTTCCTCGCTCATGGTCGACTCCTCAATGGCGGATCCACGTTCAGTATGGCGAGAATCGGGGCTTCTTAAAAGAGGCTGCCGGCGAGGATCCTGAAGAAGGGAATCGTCGCGAGGCTCAATACGGTCGTCATCGAAGTGGCGACGCCGGCGTATTCCGAGTCCCCGCCGTAAGCCTCGGCCAGGATGGGCGTCTGGGTCATCGCGGGCATCGAGGCCTGGACGAAGAAGACTTCCTTCATGAGGGCGGGCAGGGCGGCCCCGCGAGCCATAAGGGCCAGGATGAGCGGGCAGAGGAGGAAGCGTCCCGCGAGGACGAGGACGAGGTCGCGCTCCAGCCTGAGCTTCCTCCATTCGACGCGCGAGATCACGATCCCGATGAAGAGCATGGAAAGGGGGGTCGTCATGGCTCCGAGGGCCCTGCACGATTCCATGACCGGCCGCGGGAGGCTGATTCCGGCGACAATCATGGCCACCGCGGCCAGGAATCCGACCAAGGGGGGGGAGAATATCCGCCTCAGCCCTTCCGCCGACACGAGGGAGGGGGGCGGCCTGCCCTCGCGGACCGCACCGTCCCTGGCCATGCCGAAGACGCCGAGGGTCCAGAAGAGGCTGGTGTTCGCGATGTAATAGAGGAGGACGTAGGGCAGGCTCGCTTCGCCGAAGAGGACGATGTTGACCGGGAGGCCGATGAAGATCGTGTTCGAGAGCGCGAACATCGACGAGAAAGTGCCCCGCCTGCCCCTGGGGAGTCGGAACAGTGCGGCGATCCCCACGCCCGCGGCGTAGCACGAGCCCATCGCCGCGAAGGGGATGGGCAAGCCGGGAAGCATGGAAACGAGCTTGTCCCTGTCGTAGCCTCCCATCAGGTTCGCTATCATGTACGACGGCAGCGCTATCGAGACGACGAGCCTCGATACGAGGGCGCCGGAACTTTCCCCGAACCATCCCCTCTTCGCCAGGACGAAGCCGAGGGCGATCATGAGGATGACGGAGAGCACGCTACCGAGGGCGCTCAGCACGGCCCTTCCCTATTCTCCGCGCGTCGATGGGCCGATCTGCGCATCCACCTGGTCCATCTGCTCCCGTATCGCCGCCGCCGACGCGAGGAGAGACTTCGCCTCCTCGTCGGACAAGGTCGGCTCCTCGATGGAGCCGATGCCGGCTCGGCACAAGACCGCGGGAAGACTCATGTACACCTCGCGGATGCCGCATTCCCCGGTTAGGAGCGAGGACAAGGTGAGGGGCCCCGCGGAGAATCCCAGCAGGCTCTCGATGATACGGACGGCCGAGAAGGCGATGCCGTAGCAGCTGTGCTCGCCGGCGAGCCGGATGTCCCAGCCCGCGCGCCTGGTCCTCTCGAGGATTCCCCGCCTAGCCGCGGCGTCTAACTCCTTCCCTGCTCCTCGAAGCCAGACCTCGAGAGGGCTGCCGCAATAGGCCGCGCGGCTCCATAATGGCACCATCGAGTCTCCGTGCTCTCCGATCACCTCCGCTTCGATCCTGGAGGGATCAAGCCCATAGGCCTCCCCGATGAAGGTCCTGAGCCTCAGGCCGTCCAGGAGGGTCCCGGTGCCCAGGACTCTCGAAGAGGGGAGGCCGGCCAGCCTGTAGGCGGCATAGGCCATGGAATCGTTGGGATTGGTTATCGCGAGGAGGACGGCGCCGGGGCTCCTCGCCGCCAGGGGAGGTACGAGCTCCCGGTATACCTCGATATTGTCGCGGAGCACGTCCGACCGCTTGCCGTCGACCTCGGGAAGGACGCCCGCCGTCATGACGATGATGTCCGATCCCGCCGTATCGTCCGCGCCGCCGGCGCGAACCGAGCTCCCCTCGAGGCAGGGGCCGCAATGCGACATGTCGAAGGTCCTGGCTCGGGCCTTGCGCCCATCGCGATTGAACACCACGAGCTCGACATTCGGACGGCGAAGCAGGAGGGAATAGGCTATCGTCGTCCCGATGGCCCCGCTTCCTACGATGGTGATCTTGCTTTTTCGCGAGGACAAACGGGGCTTCCCCTTTCAGTCTCGATTCTCCAAGCTAACCTGTCGGCGGGATTCCTTCAATACGAATCGCTCCGCGGCCGCCGTCTTTCGCCATTCTTTGAAATTCCTTCTATATGTGCAAGATTTTTGTAGATTAAATGCGAAAAGCGTAGTATAAAATCAATCTACTGCTATATTCGTAACGATAGAGGACTTCTCTACGGAGGTTGAAGGCATGAAGATCGGATGCGTCAAGGAAATCAAGAGGCACGAGTATCGCGTAGGCATGACCCCGCATTGCGTAAAGTCCTATGTGGATCACGGCCATCAGGTGACCATACAGGCGGGAGCCGGAGCCGACGCAGGTTTCGAGGACGCCGAGTACGCCAAGGCCGGAGCGCGCATCGAGTCGGATAGGAGACGGATCTTCGACTCCTGCGACATGATCGTCAAGGTCAAGGAGCCTCAGCCCGAGGAATACGGACTGCTCCGCGAAGGGCAGGTCCTTTTCACCTATCTTCATCTCGCGGCCGACCGCGAGCAGACCGATGCCCTCCTCGCCCGCAAGGTCAAGGGCGTGGCCTACGAGACTATCCGAATGGCCGACGGGACCCTTCCCTGTCTGAAGCCGATGAGCGAGATCGCCGGCCGCCTCTCGGTGCAGGAGGGCGCGAAGTACCTCGAGAAGCCCTTCGGCGGACGCGGCGTCCTCTTGGGCGGCGTGCCCGGCGTCCCGCGCGGCAAGGTCGCGATATTGGGCGGAGGCGTGGTCGGCACGAACGCCGCCAAGGTCGCAGTCGGCTTCGGCGCGGCGGTCACCGTCCTCGACGTCAATCCGAATCGCCTCGCCTACCTCGACGACATCTTCCGCGGCGAGCTCGCCACTCTCTACGCCACCGAGAAGAACATCCAGACGGTCGTCGAGGAGAGCGACTTGATCATCGGCGCCGTCCTGATTCCCGGCACCCAGGCCCCCCACCTGATCCGACGCGAGCATCTCAAGACGATGAAGAAGCGCTCGGTCATAGTGGACGTCGCCGTGGACCAGGGCGGCTGCGTGGAGACGACGAGACCCACGACCCACGACGACCCGACCTTCGAGGTGGACGGGGTGGTCCATTACTGCGTCGCGAACATGCCGGGCTCCGTCGCCCTCACGAGTACCCTCGCCCTGACCAGCTCGACCCTGCCCTACGGCCTCAAGATAGCCGATCTCGGCCTCGAGGAAGCCCTGCGCAAGAACGCGGATCTCAAGGAGGGACTCAACGTCTACGAGGGCAAGTGCTGCTATCCCGGCGTCGCCAAGGCCTTCGATCTTGCCTATGTCGCTCCGGATACGCTACTGTAGGAGGAAATGCAGCCCGACGAGACAGACTGGAAGATCATATCGATACTGAAGGAAGGCTACGTGCCCAACAACACGATAGCCCTCGAGCTCGGCGTGTCGGAGGGCACGGTGCGCGCCCGGCTCAAGAAGCTCAAGGAGGCGGGGATCCTCCAGATCCGCGCCCTGATCAACCCCGATGTCCTCGAGAACAAGCAGCTGGTCCTCGTCGCGATGCGCGTAGCCGAATCGAAGCTCCTCGACCGCAAGGCCGAGGAGCTTTCGCAACTTAAGAACGTGCTTTCGGTATCGATAGCCTCGGGCCGCTACGACCTCATCGCCGAAGTCCTACTCGACTCGAACAGGGGCCTGGTGCAATTCCTCACCGAAGAGCTTTCCTCGGTCGAGGGAATCCTTGCGTCCGAGAGCTTCATCATGCTCAAGAACTACGGCAAGTACGTCTAGGAGGCTGTCGGAATGCTCGAAGCGTTCCGACAGCCTGCCGACCTACCGCTCTCTAGCGCAGCGACTCGCGGAAGCGCAGCAGGTCGACGACGCAGGAGTTGACGGGCGTGGCGATGCCGCGCATCGCGCCCCTCGCGACGATGGCCCCGTTGAGAAAGCCGATTTCCGTAGCCTTTCCCCTCGACAAGTCCTGCAGCATCGACGAGCGGTGCCCGGCGGTGCTGGGCAACTGCGCCTCGCGCAGATGGGCCAGATAGTCCTCGGGGGCGGCCCAGGGTAGGCCGATGCCCTCGGCCTCGATGACGGCGAAGCCCTCGCGGACTATGCTCTCGACGATCCTCCAGGCCGGGGCTTCCGCGAGCCTTCCGTAGGGCACGCCCATGAGGGCGCCGAGGGGATTGAGGGCGCAGTTGTAGAGGGTCTTGGCCCAGAGCTCCGAGCGAATGTTCGGGCTGCCCTCGGCTCGCATGCCCGCGCTCCTGAAGAGCTCGACCAGGCGCAGCACGGCGGCATCGAGACCGTCGGGGAAGCGGCCGAGCTTTATTGGCCCGGCTTCCACCGACACGTGCACCGCCGCGTCCCCGCGCCACTCGGAGCCCGTTATGATCGTGCCGCCGATCACCTTGTCGGTATAGGCCGAGATGATCTCCTCGTTGCCGATTCCGTTCTGCAGGCTGACCGTCTCGACACCGCGCAGGGCTCCCGAGAACCGCTCGCAGATCGCCTCGGTATCGATGGCCTTGGAGCTGAGGATCGCGTAGTCGTAGCTCTCGCCTTCGGGAACGGAGTCGCCGATGCGGAATCTATACCGGCCTTCGCCCCATATCCCCGTCAGGCTGAGACCCGCCGACTCGATGGCTCGAGCGAATCGCGCCCGCGATACGGCCCGTACTTCGCAGACCATGGAGAGCTTCGCGGCGACGGACAGGCCGACCGCGCCCGCGCCGAGTATGAGCACCTTCATGGGGGCGGAGTATAGCGCATGGAGGCGGCTTCCGGAACCGTAGTGCCTCCCGGCCCACGTCGAGTATCATGAGCCCATGCCCAAGGACTGGTTCGCGCCCCACGCCGCGGGCTTCGGCCCCCTCGTCGCGCGTCTGGCGGCTCGGGATTTGCCCGGCTCGACGCTCCGGCGGGCCGAGGACAACGCCATCTTCGTCTCCTGCGATACGGAGCCGCGCGCGCTCCACTCATATTGCCGGGCTCTCTTCCTCCTCCTGGGGGAGGGGGAGGGCGGCCTCGAGCGCGCCGGGCGGGAGTTCGCCCGCGACTCCCGATCCCTCGGAAGGATCGCCCGCGGCATCCGCGGGGTCGCGGGCGGCTTCGCCCTCCGCGCCTTCGGTCCCGACGACCCCGCCTCCCTGCCCTTCGGTCTCCGCCGCGATCTCGAATCCGCCATCGCCCACGCCACGGGACTTCATCCCGATTCCGCCCGCCCGGGCAGGGAGTTCCGACTCCAAGAGCGCGCCGACGGCAGGACCCTCTTCCTCGAGCGCATGCGGTCGCCATCCGAGTCGGCCACGAGGCTCCGCGCCGGCGGGCCGCCGCGACGCGGCGAACTGCCGCGACGCGGCGAATTGCCGCGAACGACCTGCCGCCTCCTCGCGGAGATGACCGAGCCCCGGTCCGAGGACGTATTCCTCGATCCTTTCTGCGGCTATGGAGGCATCGCCCTCGAGCGGGCTCTGGCCGCGCCCTACCGCTTCGTCTTCGCCTCGGACGCGGATCGCGAGAAGACGACCGCAGTGAAAGAGGCCCTAGCGGCCAAGGCCTTCGAGCGGAGGCGAAAGACGATATTCCCCAAGACCCGCGACGCGCTCGACGGCGGCTTCTTCGATGCGGCCTTCGTTACGGCGATAGCGACCGACCCTCCCTGGGGGCTCTACGAGGGAGGGCCGGGCGCCGCCGAGGCCGGGGAGCTCCTTCGCGGCTTCATCGCCGAGGCTGCCCGAGTCCTCGCTCCCGGAGGGAGGCTGGTCCTCCTGACGGCGCGCGGGGCGGAGCTCGAAGGCGGGCCCCATTTCTCGCGACGCGAGAGTCTCGACGTGCTAGTCTCGGGGAAGAAGGCCCGCGTCATCCGCCTCGACCGCGTCTAACCCTCGGAACGACGGGCGGGTCGGCGCTCCAGCCTGCAGCCGAAGGGCGGGAGGCCTGCAGCCTCCTCCCCGTTGAAGTTCATGAGGAATACGTAGTCGTTGTCGCCGTCAGTCCTCGCCTGGGCGTTGACTCCGGGCGGCAGCCGCTCGGGCCAGGCGGAAGCCAGGCCGAGGTCACTGGCCAAGGCGGCCATGAAGTCGTCGGTGAAGCGCTGCTCGACCTTGGCGGCAAGGTAGTAGACGAGCCCTTTTCCGAATCGATGCCGCGTGAGCACGGGTCTGCCCGCGTACCAGTCCTCGCCGTAGACGGCGAGGGTCTCGGAACCCTCGGGGTGCACCAGCTCGCAGAAGCCGTCGATCCTGTAGTCCCCGGACAGCCCCAGGCCCTTGCCTTCCGCGGGGACGGCGCGGTTGGCCTGCCCCTCCCAGAGCGGATCGAGCTCCTCCGCCCACACTCCGGCGAGACCGCGGAGAGGTCCCGGGAAGCCGCCCTGGAAGCAAAGGTCGGACTCGTCGACCATGCCGGAGAAGAAGGTGAGGACGAGGGTCCCCCCGTCGCGCACGTAGCGCTCGAGCCTCTCGGCGGTGCCGCTCTTGATCATGTAGAGCCAGGGAGCCGCGACGAGGCGATAGCCCCCGAGCTCGCGCCCCTGATCCGGGACGTCGCAGGGTATGGAGAGGCGCCACAGGGCCCTGTGGAACTCCACGCAGGCGCGCTCATAGTCCCGCTCGGCCTTGCCGAAGCCCATGAATTCATCTATCGCCCAGCGGTTTTCCCAGTCGTAGATCACCGCGGCCTGGGCCTTCACCGCCGTGCCGGCGACGTCGCCGAGGCCCTCGAGCTCGCGGCCCAGCTCCGCCACCTCTCGGAAGACGCGCGTGTCCTCGTGGCCGACGTGGTCCACCACGGCGCCGTGGAATTTCTCGACGCCGCCGCGTCCCTTTCGCCATTGGAAATACATCACCGAGTCGGAGCCGTGCGCGATGGCCTGCAGGGAGGAGAGCCGGTGCATGCCGGGCTTCTTGAGCCGGTTGATGGGCTGCCAGTTCACCTGGCTCGGGGTGCTCTCCATGAGGAGCCAGGGCTTGCCGCCCTTGAGGCTCCGGAAAAGGTCGTGGATGAAGGCTACCCGCGAGGCGGTATCGGCGTCGCTCGTATCCGGTCGATGCCAGCGGGGGTAGGAGTCCCAGGCGATCACGTCGACGTGCGGCGCCCAGTTCCAATAATCGAGCCCGGTATAGACTTCCATCATGTTGATGGCTATCGGCACTCCGGGGGTGATCGCGCGCAGGGGGGCCGATTCCGCCAGGAAGAAATCGAGGGACTGGGCGTCGACGAAGCGCCTCCAGTCGAGAGCCAGGCCGTGCAGCGAGCCTTCTCCCCTCGGAGAGGGCGATTCCACCTGCTCCCAGGCCGTATAGCGATGGCTCCAGAAATCCGTCCACCAGGCCTCGTTGAGGGCGTCGAGGTCGGCGTAGCGTTTCTTGAGCCATGAGCGGAAGGCTTCCTGGCAGAGGGGGCAGTGGCATTCCCCTCCGTACTCGTTGGACACATGCCAGAGGACGAGGGCCGGGTGGTCCTTGTAGCGCTCGGCCAGGCGCGTGTTCATCTCCGCCGCTTTGCGGCGATACGCGGGAGAAGTGTAGCAATGGTTGTGCCGGTTGCCGTGGAGGTCCCGCGCCCGGTCGGGCGAGCAGCGGAGGATCTCGGGATACTTGGCCGACATCCACGCGGGCTTGGAGCCCGAGGGGGTGGCGAGGACGGCCTTCATGCCCGCCCCGTCCAACTTGTCCATGAGGGAGTCGAGCCAGCCGAAATCGTAGCGGCCGTCCTCGGGCTCGAGGCGCGTCCACGAGAAGATGCCGATGGACAGGACGTTGACGCCGGCGAGGGGGAAGAGGCGGAAGTCCTCGTCGATGATCTCGGGCCGGTCGAGCCACTGGTCGGGGTTATAGTCCCCGCCGTGCCATATGGCGGGGAGTCTCGGGTTGACGGGGGGGTAGGGCTTGCTCATGCTTCCATTCCACACCACCCGGGCGCTTTTGTCCATGAGCGAATTAGGATATGATCCCTCGCGGGCGCCGCGAGGCGTCGATCGCGGCGGGAGGTACGATGAAGGTCTGCGTTGTCGGCCTCGGGGCCATCGGGGGATGCTTCGCCTACGGACTCGCCGCATCGGGCCACGAGGTCGCGGGATTGGCCAGGGGAGCGACACTGGACGCCCTGCGCGCCCGTGGTCTCAGGCTCACCGATGGGGCCGGGATGGGTTCGGTCGCGATTCGGGCGGTCGAGACTGCCGGCGATCTCGGAGCTCAAGACTTGGTGGTGCTGGCGGTCAAGGCTCCCGCCCTGCCCGAGGCCTCCTCGCGCATCGGCCCTCTCCTCGGATTCGATACGATAGTCCTGCCCGCCATGAACGGCCTTCCCTGGTGGTTCTTCCAGGGTTTCGGGGGCGCCTTCGAGGGCAGCTCCCTCCGCTCCGTCGATCCGGCGGGCGCCATCGCCTCCGCCATACCCGCTCGGAGCCTGATCGGCTGCGTCGTCCATTACGGCGCATCCTGCCCGGAGCCCGGCCTCGTGAAGACTCAGGCCACGCGGCCTCTCATCCTGGGCGAGCCCTCCGGCCGGTCGACCGATAGGCTAGGAGCCCTGTGCGCCACCCTCTCCGCGGCCGGCTTCGAGGCCGAGCCCTCGAGCTGCATCCAGCGCGATATCTGGTACAAGCTCTGGGGCAACATGACCATGAACCCCCTCTCCGCCCTCACCGGCGCCACGATGGACAAGATCCTCGACGATCCCCTTGTCGCGCGCTTCTGCCTGGACATCATGGCCGAGGCCAAGCGCATCGGCGCGAGGATAGGCTGCCCCATCGAGCAGGGCGGCGAGGATAGGATGGCGATATCGCGCAAGCTCGGAGCCTTCAAGACATCCATGCTGCAGGATGTCGAGGCGGGCAGGCGCGTCGAGCTCGACGCCCTGGTGTCGGCGGTCAGGGAGATCGGCGGGCTCGCGGGCGAAGCCACGCCCAACATCGATATACTGCTCGGCCTCGCGCGCCTCCATGCGCGGACCAGGGGACTGTATCCGTCGGAATAGCGAAGGGAGGACAGGCAATGGCGATCGCGAAGAAGATGAAGGGCTTCATCGAGAAGGGCTCGATGATCCGCAAGATGTTCGAGGAAGGAGCGAGGCTCCGGAAGATGTACGGGGCCGACAAGGTCTTCGACTTCAGCCTCGGGAATCCCAACCTGCCGCCGCCACCGGCCCTGCGCGAGAGACTCGCGGCGGTGACCAGGGCCGACGAGCCCGGCCTCCACGCCTATATGCCCAACGCCGGCCTGGACGAGACGCGCGCGGCGATCGCCGGGAGGGCGAGCGTCGACCACGGCGTCGCGCTGAGGGGCGAGCACGTCGTCGTCACCTGCGGGGCCGCGGGCGCCCTCAACATCATCTTCAAGGCCTTGCTCGACCCGGGGGACGAGGTCCTGGTCCCAACGCCCTACTTCGTCGAGTACGGCTTCATCGCCGACAACCACGGAGGCGTCTTGAGGCCGGTCCCGACCCTTCCCGACTTCTCCCTCGACCTCCGCGCGATGGAGACCGCGATGGGGCCGAGGACCAAGATCGTCCTCATCAATTCCCCCAACAATCCGACCGGCCAGATATATTCGGCGGAGTCCCTCGCGCGCCTCGCCGAAGCCATGGCGCGCAAGAGCCTCGAGAGCGGGCGCGCGATCTACCTGGTGTCGGACGAGCCCTACAGGAAGATCGTGTACGGCGGCGCGAAGGTCCCGAGCTTCCTTGCGGCCTACCCGAACTCGATAGTCGCGACTTCCTATTCCAAGGATCTCTCCCTTCCCGGGGAACGCATCGGCTACGCGGCGGTCAATCCCGCCGCGGCCGACCTGACCGACCTGATGGGAGCCCTCATCCTCGCGAACCGCATCCTCGGCTTCGTCAACGCGCCGAGCCTCATGCAGAAGGTCGTGGCGGGCCTGGGCGACGCGAGCGTGGACGTCTCCCTCTACGAGGCCAAGCGGGATCTCCTGGCGGCGGGCCTCCGGGCGGCGGGCTACGATTTCGCCCTCCCTCCCGGCGCGTTCTACCTCTTCCCCAAGAGCCCCTTCGCCGACGAGGCGCGGTTCACCGATATCCTGAAGGAAGAGAACATCCTCGTGGTGCCCGGCTCGGGCTTCGGCTCGCCCGGCTACTTCCGCATCGCCTATTGCGTCGACGACAGGGTCATCCGCGGCGCGATGCCCGGCTTCGAGCGGGCGATGAAGAAGGCGAAGACGGCGAGGGCGGACTAGGGCTCTCCGCCCGCGTTCCGCTCTCAGGGCATCGGCCTGCCCCGCGCCGACTCGAAGAGCCTGTACCACTCTTCGCGGGACAGACTCAGCTCGAGGGATCGGGCGCATGCCGCGAGGCGCTCCGGCCGCGTGGTGCCGAGGATCGGCAGGATCCTGGCCGGGTGCCTGAGGAGCCAGGCGAGGACTATCGCCTCGGGCGGTACGCCGCGCTCCGAAGCGTAGCGCGCGACGAGGGCCGCGGTGGCCTTGACCGGCTCGGTCTGCCCGGTCGGATCGCCGCCGCTGAGGAGGCCGCGAGCGAGAGGGCTCCAGGCCTGCAGCCCCACGGCCCTCGAGCGGCAGTACTCGATGACCCCCTCCCAGCCGTCTGGATATCCGGCCGAGGCCTGGTTGAAGGATATGCCCGCCTCGGCGAAGCCGTGGTGGAGGAGGCTCATTTCCAGCTGGTTCGCGACGAGGGGATCGGGGAGGAAGCCCTGCAGGTACTCCATCATCCCGCGGTTCTGGTTGGACACGCCGAAATAGCGCACCTTGCCCGCGGCCTTGAGCTCCGCGAAGGCCCTGGCGATCTCCTCGCCCTCCCACAGCGGGTCGGGCCTGTGGAGGAGGAGGATGTCGAGGTAGTCCGTTCCGAGTCGCTTCAGGATCGCGTCGACGGTTTCGACGATGTTCGCGTAGCTGAAATCGTAGCGCTGGGGAGCGCCCGGCGGATCGTCGGCCCACCTGATCCCGCACTTCGACTGCAGCACGATCCTCTCCCGGAGGCCGGGCCTTGCGCGCATCGCGCGCCCGAAGACTTCCTCGGCCCTGCCCGCCGCGTAGATGCTGGCGTGGTCGAAGAAATTGATGCCGAGCGCCAGGGCGGAGTCGAGGAACTCGGATGCCTGCCTCTCGTGCTCCTTCGTCAACGCGATGCCTTTGTCCCAGCCCCCTCCCAGGCCCATGCACCCGGCGCCGAGCCGGGAGACGCGCAGGTCGGTATTGGGGATCATCAGCTTTTCCATCGGATTTTCCTCCTGGGGATAAAGTACCATGCGCCGATGCCTCGGTAGAAGGGAAGGAAGATCGACGATCTATGGTATATTTGATCGGAATGGCAATCTACGGAAGCTGCGCGACGAAGTATCCCCTCCTCCTCGTCCACGGCATCGCCGGTCGGGACGAGGGCAGGCTCCCCTATTGGGGCCGTATTCCCGCGCGCCTGCGGGAAGAGGGCGCAGCCCTGTACCTGGCGGGGAACGGCGGCTTCGCGACGATAGAGGAGAGCGCGAGGCAGATCCGGCGGCGCGTCGAGGAGATCGCCTCCTCCCCCGGCGTCGACAAAGTGAACATCGTGGCCCATTCGATGGGCGGGCTCGACGCGCGGTATTACATTTCGAGCCTCGGCGGAGGAGACAGGGCGGCCAGCCTCACCACCTTCAGCACACCGCATAGGGGGAGCGCCCTCGCCGATTTCTTCCTGGAAGGGCATCCGCGGACGAGCCGGCGCGTCGGGAAGATCATCGACCTGATGTCTCGGGCCCTCCGGAAGGAACGGGACTCCGATGCCTACGAGGCGGCGCTGGAGCTCAGGCCTTCCGCCTGCGACGCCTTCAACGAGGCCAACCCGGACGACGCTCGAGTATATTATCGAAGCTACGCGTCCACTATCGACGCAGACTACGGCGTCCGCGCCTACGCGGCCCTGCAGAGGCTGCTCTATGCGCGGGAGGGCGCCAACGACGGCTTCGTGTCGGTCGAGTCGGCGCGATGGGGCGATTTCCGGGGCGTGATCGGGGCCGATGAAGGCCTATCGATATCCCATGACGACATTCACGATCTGCGGCGATTCCGGATGAGGCCTCCCTTCGACGCGCCGGCCTTCTTCGCCGGGACGATCGCCGAGCTGGTCTCCATGGGCTTGTAGCGCGCTTGGGAAATCTCGCGATGGCGGTTATCGAAAGATCGAATCGGCCTTGATAGGCGCATCGGGAGGAAAGCGATGCGCAAGCGATACTCTCTACTGCACGAGGCAACCCTACGAGACTTTCAGCGACTGGCAGCCCTGAGCCGGGCCAGTCGCGCCGCGACGGCGCGCGCTGCCGCGGCCGCCGTCGAGAAGGCCGCCTGAAGGTTGTAGCCGCCCGTATCCCCGTCGTAGTCGAGGACCTCGCCGGCGAAGAAGAGGCCTTCCTCGACGCGGGATTCCATGCTGCCCGGATCCACCTCGTCGAGGCTCACGCCGCCCGCCGTCGCCATAGCCTTGTCGAAGCCCCCCAGACCCCCGATCTCCGCCGGGAATTCCGAGGCGTATCGCGCCATCGCTTCCCGGCCTTCCCGCTTGAGCTCGGCGCAGCGCGCTCCCGGATCCTGGCCGGCCAGGGAACAGATCAGCTCGGAGAGGCGTCTCGACAGGCCCGCCTCGGACAGCGCCGAACGGGCGAGGGCCCTCGGGGCGGCCGCCACTCGGGCCGCGAGGTCGGAGCGGAAGGCCTCCATCCCGATGCCGGTGAAATCGAGCTCGAGGACGTCTCCCGGCTCCAGGCCGCGGGACGCATCGAGTATTCCCGGGCCGGAAAGTCCCTCGTGGGTGATGAGGACCTCTCCCCGCGATCGTCCGATCCTCTTCCCGCCGCGACGGATCGCGAAGGGCAGGTCCTCGAAACCCAAGCCCGCGAGGCCTCGCAGCGCGGAGCCGCGCAGGGTTAGGGGCGCGAGCGCAGGGCGCGGCGGGACGATGGAGTGGCCGAGGCTCCTCGCCAGGAGGTAGCCGTCGCCGGAGCTGCCGGTACCGGGGTAGGAGCAGCCTCCGGCGGCTATCGCGAGAAAGGGAGCGCGGTAGGACGCGGAGCCTCCATCGGCGCCGAGCGCCTCGACGGCGAAGAGTCCGTCCCCGCGACGGACGGCTGTCGCCCTCGCGCCCGTCACGATCCGGACGCCGGCGCTCGCGCATTCCTCGAGGAGGACCCCGAGGACGTCCGCGGCTTTTCGGGACGCGGGGAAGAGCTTGCCCCCTCGTTCCGCCTCGAGCGCGATCCCGCGCTCGCCCAGCCACGATGCGAGATCCCGGTTGGTGAAAGCGTACAACGCCTTCTTGAGGAAGCGGCCCTTGTCGCCGTATCGTCCCAGGAATTCGTCCACGGACCCGAGGTGAGTGACGTTGCATGCTCCCCCGCCCGTGGCCAGGAGCTTGCGCCCCGGCTTCGCCATCCTCTCGAGGAGGATGACCTCCGGCCGCTCCGAGCCGGACCTTGCCCCCGCCAGGGACGCCATTCTGGAGGCGAGGAACAATCCCGCGGGGCCTCCCCCTATCACGACGGCTCCGGCCGCGACGTCTCGCGGGGGGACTCGCTCGACGGCGGCCAAGCGATCAGTCACGCTTCGGCTTGACCCAGGCTCCGTTCCTTCGGCTCGACTCCATCATCGCGCTGACGAAGCGCAGCCCCGCCAGTCCGTCCGCCGAGTCGGGAAAGCGCAAGGATAGGGGATCGGGCTCGCGCCCGGCGATCCTGGCGGCTATCGCCTCTGCCGCGTCGGAGTAGATGTTGGCGAAGGCTTCCGGGAATCCCTCCGGGTGACCCTTCACGAGTCTCGAGGAGCGAGCGGCGAAAGGCAGGGTGCCCGGACCGTTCGGAGTCAGGACCTGGGCCGGAGCGTCGAGGGGCTTGAAGCCGAGGGCCTGCGGGATCTCCTGCTGCCACTCGAGGCTGCCGAGGGTCCCGCTCGCGCGGATGCGCAGGCAGTTCTCCACGCCCGCGGCGGCCTGAGTGACCCAGAAGCTGCCGCGCGCCCCTCCTTCGAGGCGGAGGAGGGCTCCGGCGAAATCGTGCACCCGCCTGCCGGGGACGACGGCGCCGATATCGGCCGCGAGCTCCTCGACCTCGAGGCCCGTCACGAAGCGGAGGAGATTGTGGGCGTGGGTCCCGATGTCGCCCAGGACGAGGGAGGGGCCTCCTCGGAGCGGATCGTGGCGCCAGGGCCGATCGGGGCCGGGCGGAGGATCCTCCTCCCTGGCGTTCCCGCCTTGGACGTACTCGACCTGCGCGAGTCTAATGACTCCGAGCCGGCCGGCCTCCACCATGGCCTTGGCCTGGCGGACCATCGGGTAGCCCGTGTAGTTGTGGGTCAGGCAGAAGGTCCGCCCGGTCTCGACGACGAGGCGATGCAGGGCCTCGGCCTCCTCGAGGGTGTTGGTCATGGGCTTGTCGCAGATCACGTCGAAGCCCGCGCGCAGGGCGAGGCTCGCATACTCGAAATGGCTGTCGTTGGGCGTCATGATCGCGACCGCGTCGACCCGATCCGCGCGGGGTCGCTCGGCTTCGATCATCTCGGGCGCCGAAGCGTAGCTGCGATCGGGCGGAAGCCCGATCTCCAGTCCCCTGGCCTTGGACTTCTCCGGATCCGAGGACAGAGCGCCGGCGACGATCTCCCAGCGGTCGTCGAGCCGGGCGGCCAGTCGGTGCATACCGCCGATGAATGAGCCGGGCCCGCCGCCAGCGACACCGAGCCTCAAGCGCCGTCCCAGCAAGTCCATCACCGGATTCTCGCCCATATTCGGCCTCCTGCCGCGCAGTCGCTGAATATCTACCTTAGCACTACGGCTCGCGACCGGCAAGGCGAGCGCGGGCGCGTCGATAGCCTCCGCATTTGCCTTGGCCCGCGATCGATGCTAGACTCGCCGAATGAAGACCATAGAGAGGTTCTCGATAGGGACTGGAGACCGTTTCGGCCGCCAGGGCCTCGCGCAGATCGCCGCCTTCGGGAAGGCGCGCGAGAGGGGCGTGGCGGCGGCCATCGTCTGGAACAAGAGCAACCGCGAGCACAGCCTCATCGGCACCCGGCCCGCGGACCAGCGCGCCGCGGCCGATCGATCGATCCGCGAGAGCGGCTGGGACGGCCCCTATTACGTCGACGCCGACCACGTCGGGCTGGCCACGGTGGACGCTTTCGCGCCGCACTGCGACTTCTTCACGCTGGATGTCGCGGATTTCATAGGCAAGAGCGCCGATGCCGACGCGGTCGAGACCTTCATGGAGAGGCAGAAGAACCTCCCCTCCTCGCCGGGACTCCCGACGCGGCTAGATGCCACTGCGATCCGGGCCGCCGCCGGCCGCTATCTCTTCGCGGTCGGCGAGGCCGCGAGGATCTATCGCCGGGTGCGCGAGCTCCGGGGACTCGCGCTGAGCGACGACGACGACTTCGTCACGGAAGTCTCGATGGACGAGACAGAGACGCCGCAGAGCCCGGCCGAGCTCGCAGTCATCCTCGCGGCCCTCGCGGACGAAGGGGTGCCCGTACAGACGATAGCGCCCAAGTTCTCGGGCCGCTTCAACAAGGGCGTCGACTACGTCGGGGACGTCGGCGCCTTCCTCGAGGAATTCCGGGCCGACCTTGGGGTCGCGAGATGGGCCTCGTCCGCCCTCGGCCTGCCCGCGAGCCTCAAGCTCTCGGTCCATACCGGCAGCGACAAATTCAGCCTCTACGAGGGCATCGGCTCGATCGTCAGGAAGGAGGGCGCGGGCCTCCACCTGAAGACCGCGGGCACGACCTGGCTCGAGGAGATCGTCGGGCTCGCCGAGGCGGGCGGCGACGGCCTCGCCATCGCAAAGGAAGTCTATCGGGGAGCCTACGAGAGATTCGACGAGGTCGTGGCTCCCTATGCGGCGGTGGTCGACATCGACAGGGCGGGGCTGCCCTCGCCGTCGGCGGTGGACGCGTGGGACGGGCCGGCCCTCGCCGCCGCCCTGCGCCATGTCCCGTCCGACCCGCGCTTCAGGTCGGGCATGCGCCAGCTCGTGCACGTCGGCTTCAAGGTCGCCGCGGCGATGGGGCGGCGCTATCTCGACGCCTTGGAGCGGCACGAGGCGGTCGTTTCGCGCAACGTCACCGCCAATCTCTGGGAGCGGCATCTCGCGCCGCTCTTCCTGGCATAAGGGAGGATGCGATGTCCTACCTCGAGGAAATGTTCTCGCTGAAGGGAAGGCGAGTCGTCGTCACCGGCGGGGCCGGGGGCATCCCGGCCGAGCTCGCGATCGGCCTGGCCAGGGCGGGCGCCGACCTCTGCCTTTGGGGACGCGGCGCCGGCCATCCCATGATGGAGGCCGCCGAGACCGTTCGTGCGGCGGCGGGCGCGGAAGCCGGCCGGATCGAGGCCCTCACGATCGACACCGCCGATAGCGCCGCCTGCGAGGCGGCCATAGCCGGGACCGAGAAGCTGATCGGCGCGCCCGACGTCCTCGTCAACGGCGTCGGCGGCAACAGAGGCAAGGCCCCCTTCGTCGATCTCGACGAGAAGGTCTTCATGGAAGTCGTGGAGCTCAATCTCATGGCGGGGCTCGTGACGCCGACGAGGGCCTTCGCGCGCTACTGGGTCGCCAAGCGCATCAAGGGCAGCGTCATCAACATGTCGTCGATGTCGAGCTACAAGGCGCTCTCGGGCACCTGGGCCTACGACGCGGCGAAGGCGGGCGTCCTCAACCTCACGGAGGGGCTCGCCAAGGAGTTCGCCCCCTACGGCATCCGGGTCAACGGCATCGCCCCCGGATTCTTCGTCGGGAACCAGAACAAGGCCCTCCTCTTCGAGGGGGAGACGGGCGAGCTCACGGCCCGCGGCAAGTCCATCATCGCCCGCACGCCCTTCGGGCGCTTCGGCGACAAGGCCGAGCTGCGCGGCGCCGTCATCTTCCTCGCGAGCGAAGCCGCCAGCGGCTTCGTCACGGGCGTCACGATTCCCGTCGACGGCGGATACCTGACGGACAATATCTGAGCGTATAAGGAGGGCGCGCGACACCCGTCGCCCTACATCCCCTAATAAAAGCATTACTTCGTTCAGGCCGATCCATGCCGCGTTCCCTACAGAGACGCGGTGATGCGGTCTCCGTCCAGCTCGCTCCATCTACCACGAACGGACCATCATCAGGAACGGCGATAGGTAGCGAAGGAGCGATAGAAGAGAAAAGCCGAGATAAGAAGAGGCGTTCCCATGCAGGTATAGAAGGTGTAGAGGATCGAGGGCTCGACCAGCTTGAAGGTCCTTAGAAGGATGCCGCCGGCGATCATCGATACCATCATTATATAGGACCTAAAACCGAAGAAGGAAAGCAGGCAGGGTCTGAGTTCGTCGATGCCCTGGATTCGCGCGATGTGCCTGCGGGAGATTTTCGAGAACAAGAGGAAATAGAAGGCTATGCCTCCGGTCAAGGCGATGGCGTAGCGCAGGATCAGATGGTCGCCGGACTTCAGGAGCCAGAGGCCGGCCCTGCCGAGAAGCATCGCGGCAGCGAGGGTCCAGGCCAAGCCCGCCGCCAGGAAGAGGATTCGGTGCGGCACCCGGGGTGTGCAGCTTTCGAGGAAGGCGGACAATCGCTCTTGCGGTCTCATCGAGCGTCGAGTGTATCAGGAGCGTTTCCGAATGGCAATCTTGTCGGACTCCTGGTCTAGTCCGGATTCTTCACCCCTGGCTTGGGGTTTGGCGAGGGATCGAGCGGAAAAACGGCATAAGCTTCGCAACAAAATGGGAATTCCATATCTGGTGATGATTGATAACTGCCGTCGAAACGGTCAGGGAGCTTCTAGACAGACAGTTGGGCCGACCAGCGTGGAGCATCCGGTTGAGTACGGCACCACCAATGGCCGATTCTGTATTCTGGCCAGCCGAGTTTCGTGCGCGCAGCATGGATTCGCATTACTGTCTCTATGGGATAGATTTCCGAAATCTAAGGCTTTATAGCCTATATAAAGCTAGTGTAATTTATTATATCATGTATTCAGTATTTAATAATTCTGCCGATCCGAACCGGAGGTTAGTATCGCATGAGTGGATTCATCCCTGGTAGACATTTCTCAGTCGTCGCCTGCCGAGTACTCTGGCGCGAGTTAGCCGCGATGGCCGCTTCGCTCCCCCACTCCTATGAACTGCATTTCCTCAGACAGGGCCTGCACCTCACGCCCGATCTTCTCCGATCGGAGCTTCAGGCCGCCATCGACGAGATGAGCCGGGGCACATTGGTTGGCGCTCCGGCCGGAGAGGCCGCATCGAGCTGGACTTCATTCTCCTCTGCGCGGGTCAAGCCGGAGGCGGTCCTCATCGGCTACGGGCTCTGCTCCAACGGCCTCGTCGGCATAGAGGCCCGCGACGTGACCCTTATCGCGCCTAAGGCCCACGACTGCATAACCTTTTTCCTCGGCTCGAAAGAGCGGTATCGTACCGTATTCGACGACCACCCCGGCACCTATTGGTACAGCCCGGGCTGGATCGAAACCGGAACTCAGCCCGGCAGGGAACGCACCGAAAAACTTCGCGCAGAGTACATGGCCAAGTATGGCGAGGAAAACGCCGACTACCTCATGGATATGGAGCAGGACTGGATGAAGAAATACGAGTCCTGCTCCTATGTATCGCTGGGCGGCTTCGATGATGCGGCTTATCGTGCCTATTCAAAAGACAGTGCCGATTTTCTCGGCTGGAACTACCGCGAGTTCGAAGGAGATGATTCCCTCGTCCGCGCATTCCTCACGGGAGAATGGAGCGAGGAGCGTTTCCTCATTGTGCCTCCGGGGGAAAAGATCGCGGCCTCGTTCGACGAGGGGATACTGAGGCTGGAATAGCTTGGGCCGCAATGGCGTACGGGAAAACCTTGATGAGCGCGACGACCTTACCTTCACACTTTGTCGTCAGGAGGGCTCGAATCCCTGTTCGCAGGATCGCGTGACAGAGTATTACGCGCGCAAGTGTGGGCGCGGCATACGGTTCCTAGGATTCCCCGGTCCCGCGGATTCCGGGGGCGCCTCGCTCGGCGTGCCATTGCAAGCCCCGTTGATTTGTGCATGGCATGAAGAAGCGAGGCAATCTACTTCAGGTTTTCCTCAGTATACAACGTGAGCTCGACCAGGCGCTCGAGGAGTTCCTCCTTCGTCGCTTCGGGGAAGTTGGCGAGGACGAGCTCCTTGGCGAACAGGCGGGCAATGTAGCGAATCTTCGTCATGCTTTGTCGCGAGGCGTAGATGAAATCGGCGTGAGCATTGTTGATGACGATGATGGATTTTTCGGTATCGTAGCGCGAGCGCCAGAGCTCGCCCGGCGCCTTCTTGTAGGTGTAGCCCGGAAGGCCGCGGCGCGACGCTCCGGCCCCTCCGCTCGGGCGGCGGATCAGTTCGGCAGTGACCGTCACGAGGGCGTTTGCGACGACGAGCGTCTCGCCCTGATGAACGCGGAGCTCCACGGTCGCGATGCAGGGCTCCTCGGGAGCGATATACTCAGCATATGCGGCGTCGATACCCTCGATCGCCCCCGCCCCCTCCCATACCCGCCATTCGTAGGCGAGGCCCGCGTCGATCATTCGACCCGATTTGTCCCGCGCGACCGCCTTGAGCTTTTTCCGCTCCCCGACATTGATCACTGACGAGGCGGGCGAGATCATGAGTTTATAGAGGGGGCCGGGGAAATCGAAGAAGCTTTTCTGGGCATCCTCTGCCTCGAGGGCTTCGGGAATATACTCGCCAAAGCTCGCGTCCTCATCGGAACCCGGCTCGGCCGTCGTAGCCGCGCCCGTCTGTCCGGGACCCGATTCCCCCGAGGGTGCAGAGGATCCCGCTCCGCTTCCGTCTGTCCCCCCTGGTCCCCCGGGGCTCGGCCTCCTGGGCTCGCGGGTCCTCGCGGCGAGCCATCCGTACTCTTCGGTGGGGAGGTGGAGAAATGCCTCGCGGAGGGCGCGCGTGACCTTTCCGAGAATCTGCCGGCTCGCCTCTTCTTCCTCGGCGCGCCGCTGCTCATCAAGGAGCCCGAGCAGGGCCTCCTCCACGGGCTGAAGGGCAACGCAGAAGGACTCGTAGGCTTCGTCGAACACGACACCGTCCCGCGTCCCGGGCGTCAGCTGCAGAAAGGGGGCGTCGATGATCCCCTCGACATGGCTCGCCGTCCAGGGCGCGCGCGAGAAGGCGTCCAGCGACGCGATGCTGGGGATGACGCGCGTGCCGTGCTTATACAGGCCGATCGCGTTATCTCCTGAGGGCTCGGCGAAGTAGAGCTCGAGATAGATGTCTCCGAAAGGGCAGCGCGGCTCAGGAAGCGCGTGGATGAGGCGGCCCTTGAACTTTCGCGGTTCCACGATGAGCTCGCGCCGCGAGGCATGATCCACGATGCGGATGCGGACGCCGCTTTTCGCGATGCGGTCACGGAGCTCCGATGCGAGGAAGTTCTGTATCTTGTCCCCGGAGAGCACGCGTACGCCCGCAAGGATGGGCGCGATCAGGAGCTCCGTCCCCGAATGCCCAAACAGTGTGTTCGAGTCGGATATGGCGTAGGAGGGATTGCCTCTGACAAGCTTCATGCTCCGCGCCATCCCGCCCGCGCCGGCCGAGGTGAGCGTGCACGTTTCCCCCACGATCCAGAAGGACAACAGGCCGATCCCGAACTCACCCTGCAGCCCGGTTTCGCCTTTGCGCTTGAGCTCGCGCTTGATCGAATCGCCGATGTGGGTTGCCACATAGCGGAAATCCGCGATGCCCTTGCCGTCGTCGACGATCTTGATATACGGCTCGTTCTTCGTTTTTCCTCGGACGATCGTCACGTTCTTCGCGCCCGCGTCGATCGAGTTTTCCACGAACTCGGCGATAGCTTTCAGGGGGTTATTCTGCGAGAGCGCGATGATGGAGATCACGTTCCAGTGATCGCCGATCTTGAGTTTTCCCGACTCGGTTTCGACCTCGTGTCCCACTAGTCCACTCTATGCCGAGCAACTCACGGGGAGCAAGCCTCCCCCCGGCCACCGCAGGCGCGACCGGCCTGTGCGCTCTCGGCCATGCGATGCGCGCTGAAGCGCTCGGCTCCTTTGAGTTCTTAGGGTACATGCACTTAGTGCCGTTGCATAGAACATTAGGCAGGGGAATATCCACTTAATAATTCGAACGATTCTGTATTGACAGAAAGGCTCATCATAGGTTGCCTTCGAACCGAAGGTCCCGAGGTCTGGCTCACAGGCACGAGCTTCCCATTCTTGTCGATTTTGTCTCTTACCACAGCGACTTTAATAGCCACGATTGCCTTCCGAGCTATATACGCCAATGGTGGGATCCGGCGATTGAGGCTCGAAATAAAAGATATTGAGACTGAATACGAAAAAATTTCAGGCTGAAAATAAAACAAACTGAATTGAATACGGATCATCCTCAGCCTCATAACGGATTGGAAGTAAGTTTGTCCAAAGTCCTCGTTCGATTGCACTGGACTTATTTTTTTAGAAGGGGGATTTCAAAATGAGCGGCGCTCAAAATTACATTGACGAAGGGTATTCCGCTGGTAGAATGGCAGCAAATGGAGGGGAATCGCCCATTGCGGGTGGATAGCGCATATTCCGATGCGGTTCTTGGAACAGTCCCGAGAAGGCAGATGAACAAGCCGCTCGACCTGCTGTTAGGGCGAAAAACCTTTGAAATTTGGGCGCCGCACTGGCCGCAACATACGGACGCATGGCCTGGCGCCAACGCGGCTACCAAGTACGTCGCCTCGAATACCATGACGTCCGGCGAATGGCAGCCTTCCGTGTTTTCAACACAGATAGTGCAGAAAAGTGTCGAAAATCAAGCAAGAGCAAGGGCTAGATTTGCGCGTTTGGGAAGTGACACTCTCATTCTGACGCTTTTCAAGCATGATTTGGTCGATGCGTTCTGGCTGATGATATGTCCAATAACGTTGGGCGTCGGGAAACGGTTGTTTGCTGATGGCACAATACCGAGAGCGTTCAAGGAGACAGAAAGCAAATTCACCTCAATTGGCGTCATTGTCGTGAATTACGAGCGTGAGGCGCAATCACGACCGGAAGTTTATGAATATTCGCTTAAGGCTGATGATTTTCTTCGAAAATCACAGCTTGCGTGCGGCGTTAGGCCGCAGAAACCATGTTTCATCTCACAACCTTGGAGCTTCCATGAAGCGAGTCACGGGTATTGGTGGTATCTTTTTCAAAGCCAAAGACGCTCCGGCGCTACAGGCTTGGTATAAGCGGTATCTGGGAATCGATGTCCAAGAATGGGGCGGAGCTGCCTTCGATTGGACCGACGCCGAGGGGAAGCCGGTTGCAGGCACCACTGCCTGGTTGATCGATCCGCAAGAAAGTGACCACTTTGCCCCGAGCACTGCTCCCTTCATGGTCAACTACCGGGTGGAAGACCTTCACGCCTTGGTCAAGGTCTTGAAGGAAGAAGGCTGCAATGTGCTCGAGAAAATTGACGAATCCGAGTATGGGAAGTTCGCCTGGGTCATAGATCCAGAAGGAAACAAGGTAGAGCTCTGGCAACCGCCTGCCGGCCAATGAGCGAGGTTGCAGGCTGCGATAGCATTCTGTGGCATAGATGCCTACATAAGTCCGAGCACCGCCTCCCCGATGCGCCCGGCCGTCAGGCCGAAACGCTCCTGGAGGTACTCCTGGGTGCCGACCTCGCCGAACTCGTCGCGGACGCCTATGCGCGCGAACTTGACGGCGAGCCCCTCCTCGAGAAGGCTCTCCGCGACGGCCCCGCCCAGACCGCCCGAGGCCTGGCCGTTCTCGCAGGTGACGATGCGCCCGGTCCCGGCCGCGAACGTGCGCAGCGTCTCGAGGTCGAGGGGTTTGAGGCTCAGGACGTCCACGACGGCGGCGTCCACGCCGCGCGCGGCCAGGGCCTCGGCCGCCTTGAGCGCCTCGCCCACCATGACCGCCCCCAGCGCGAGTATCGCCGCGTCCTTCCCCGGCCTGAGCACCTTGGCCTTCCCGATCTCGAAGCTCTCGCTCGCCGGATAGAGGATGTCGGCGGCGCCGCGGGGCATGCGCAGGTAGACGCAGCCGTAGCGCTCGGCCGCCAGGCGGACGAAGGCGGCCAGGCTCACGGGGTCGGAGGGCTCGAGGACGACGAGTCCGGGCACGGCCCGCATGAGCACCAGGTCCTCGAAGGGCATGTGGGTGCCGCCGTTGTACTTGGCCGTGACGCCGGGGTCGGTCCCGACGAGCTTGACGTTCAGCCGGGCGTAGTTCGCCGAGAGGAAGAACTGGTCGTAGTCCCTCCTGCCCGCGAAGCTGCCGAAGGTGGCCGCGAAGGGGATCTTGCCCGCCGCGGATAATCCCGAGGCGACGCCCACCATGTTCGCCTCGGCCACGCCCGAGTTGAAGGCGCGGTCGGGGAAGGCCTTCGCGAAGGCTCCCGTGCCCGTGGCCTTCATCAGGTCGGCCTCGAGGATCACGATGTCCGGGTTCTCGCGCGCCAGCTCGATCAGGGTCTCGACGTAGGCCGCCCGCATCTCTTTCTTTTCCATCCTAGCGTCCTTCCAGTGCCGCGATGGCCTTCTTCGCGTCCTCGATGCCGAAGCTCATGTTGTGGCTCGCCACCTGGCCCTCGCCGAGGCTGAAGCCCTTGCCCTTCACGGTGTCGAGGATGATCATCGCGGGCCTGCCCCGCTCGGCCTCGGCCGCGTCGATGGCGCGATCCATCGCCGCCATGTCGTGGCCGTCGACTTCCTGGACGAACCAGCCGAAGGCCTTCCACTTGTCGAAAAGCGATCCGAGGCCCATGACCTCGTCGGTCCTGCCGTCGATCTGCATCTTGTTGTGGTCCACGAAGGCGGTGAGCCGGTCGAGTTTGTAGTGGGCCGCGAACATGGCCGCCTCCCAGACCTGGCCCTCGTCGCACTCGCCGTCCCCGACGATGCAGTACACCCGCGAGAGTATGCCGTTCAACCTGTTGCCCAGGGCTATCCCGCAGGCCGCCGAGAAGCCCTGGCCGAGCGAGCCCGTGGTCATGTCGATCCCGGGCGTCCGATTCCGGTCGCAGTGGCTCGGCAGGGCGGTCCCTCCGACATTGAGGGTCGAGAGCCACTCGCGGGGGAAGTAGCCTCTAAGCGCGAGGGTCGAGTAGAGGGCGGGGCCGGCGTGGCCCTTGGAGAGGACGAGCTGGTCGCGGTCGGCCCGCCGGGGCTGTGCGGGATCCACGTCCATGCGCTTGAAGTACAGGAGGGCCAGGATGTCGACGATCGACATGGCGCCCCCGATGTGGCCCACGCCCAGATTGCCGATGGCCTCGATCGTCAGGGCCCGAATCGTCATGGCTCGCCGCTCCAGCTCGCCGACCTCTTCCTTCGTCATCACTGCCTCCGTGAACCTGCATTCGCCTTCGCGAGTTTAGGCGGCTCCCTGGCCGCGGGACCGCGCTTGCGCTTCAGCCGATAAGGGGAACCGTCACCGTGCCGTCGAGGAGGACGGTGACCCGCGCCCCCGGACCCTTCTCGGCCAGGGCCTCGTCGAAGGCTCCCTGCAGCGAGCCGCGCTTCGCGATGAAGGCCTTTTCGAGGGTCGCCGCGTCGAGTTCGCTGATCGCGCGCATACTCGCGCGCGAAGCGACCTGGGCTATCTTGGCGGCCTTGTGGTAGCCCAGGCGGTAGCCTTCCTTGATGCGCGCCATCGCCTCGGCCGGCCCCGACGAGGAGCCCAGGAGCTCGATATATGCCCTGTCGCCGACCCCGTCCCTGCACGAGGCGACGAGTATGAGGACGCCCCCGTCCGCCAGCGCCAGGGAGCCGTTGTCGATGGCCTTCTGGGCCTGGTAGAGGTCGATGTCCATCGGGTGCTTGGCCACCGAAATCACGATGTCCGCCTTGGCCGGCAGCCGCACCGCGAAGATGGCGTTGGCCTTCTCCACCGCAGAGGCGAAGGAGGCCCGTATGTCGCCCGCGAAGCAGTCCGCCAGGCCCTGGCGCTTATCGAGGACGGTCATGATGGAGAAGACGTGGGCGGTGAGGAGCTTCAGCGCGTCGTCCATGTCCTGGCTCACCGGGTTGTCGGCCAGGGCTAGGGCCCGGGCCCGCGGATCCAGGGCGAGCTTGTGGTTGGCCTCGACGGTCTCGAAGCCCGCCACGCCCGGGAGGAAGGCCTTGCGCCCGCCGGTGTAGCCCGCGAAGTAATGCGGCTCCACCGAGCCGGTCGCCACCACGTGGTCGGCATCGAGGAGCGCACGGTTGAGGAGTATGGGCGTTCCGTTCCGTGTGCGCCCCAGGTCCACCAGGTTGGCCCGGTCCCGCGCGTCGTGGGCCTCGATGCGGCTTCTGAATCGCTCGTAGTGCCGTCCGAGGATCTGGCGGTACTCGTCTTCCGTAGGTCCGCGATGGGCCCCGGTCGCCACGAGGAAGCGGGCATCCCGCGCCTCCAGCTCGTCCCCCACCGCATCCAGTATCGCGCTCGTCGGCGTCGGCCGCGTCGCGTCGTTCACGATCACCAGGAGGCGCCGGGAGACGGCCAGGAAGGTGGCGATGGGTGGACCCCCGATGGGCCGGGCGACCGCGTTCCTGACGAGCTCGCCGGGGGTACGCGCCTCGCCCATCGCCTCGTTGGGCTCGGCCACCGCCAGGAGATTCTCCTTCGGGATGTCGAGCTCGAGCTCGCGGTCGAGATAGGGAATGCCCAGCCGCATGCGCCCTCCTACTCCCTGCAGCGCGCGACGGCGTAGTCCAGCGCCTCGCGGAGCATCGACTCGGGCGGCTCCTTGATGTGGCCCAGCCGCATCAGGTCCTCGGTCAGCGCCCGCGACGAGGCGATGTCGGAACGGGCCCGGTCGTAGGCCTCCTGTCTGCCCATGCTCACCCGCGCCACGCCCTCCTCGATGGCCTTCATCGCCACGTCGGCCGCCTGGATCGCGAAGACCTCCGACTCGTCCATCCGCGCGCTGATGTTATCCGGCGTGATCCCCCGCTTCTCCGCGAAGTCCGCGATCGAGTGCGCGCATCGTATGGCCATCCCGTCCGTGATCTTCCTCGCCCTGACCAGCAGCGCCCCCTTCAGGAGCCCCGGGAAGCAGACCGAGTTGTTCACCTGGTTCGGGAAGTCCCCCCTGCCCGTGGCCACGATGAATGCGCCCTCCTCCTTGGCCGCGTAGGGCCAGATCTCGGGCACCGGGTTCGCGCAGCAGAAGACGATGGCCTTGGGCGCCATGCCGCGGATCCACTCCCGCTTCACCGTGTCCGGCCCCGGCGTCGACAGGGCGATAAGGACGTCCGCCCCCTTCAGCGCCTCCGCCTCGCTGGCGTAGCGCTTCGGGTTCGTCTTCGTGCAGAGCTCCCACTTGCGGTAGTTCCGCGGGTCGGACTCGATGTCCTTGCGCCCGGCGTGGAGCGAGCCCTTGGTGTCGAATAGGGTCAACTTGTCCGGGTCGCCACCGTCCGCCAGGATCAGCCGTGCAATCGTCGTGTTCGACGCCCCCGCTCCCAGGAGCACGATCCGGGCGTCGCCGAGCCTCTTGCCCGCCAGCTTGAGCGCGTTCACCAGCCCCGCCAGCGTCACGCAGGCCGTGCCCTGGGCGTCGTCGTGCCAGACCGGAATGTCGCAGGCCTCGCGCAACTCGTCGAGGACCCGGAAGCAGTTCGGCTGCGAGATGTCCTCGAGGTTCACCGCCCCGAAGGAGTGCTGGACCATCTTCACGAACTCGATGAGCTTCGCCGGATCGTTCTTCCCGTCCGGCCCCTTCGAGTCCACGCACAGCGCCACCGCGTCCACCCCGCCCAGGTACTTCATCAGGAAGGCCTTGCCCTCCATCACCCCCAGGCCCCCCGGCGGCGTGCAGTCCCCGTCCCCCAGGACCCGCGTCGAGTCCGAGACCACGGCCACCAGGTTCCCCCGGTTCGACAGCGCGAAGGAACGCTCGTTGTCGTCCCGGATCGCCGTCGAGACCGCCGACACCCCCGGCGTGTACCAGACGTTGAACCAGTTGAAACCCCAGAGCCCGCACATCGGCACCGTCTGCATCTTCCCGCCGAAAAACTCGTGCGCCGCCACCGACAGCCGCTTCAGGAACACCGTCTGCGCCCGCGCCTTCTGGTCGGGCGTGAACTCCGCGGGAAATGCATCGCCGAGATTCTTAAGGCTTATATCCAGGTTCATCAGATCCTATCCTCAGTCAAGGCCGAGGGCCGTGACTCTGCGGTTTCGCGCACCTGCGCGAAACCGCTTAGCGATTCAGCGGCGCCCTAAGGTTCCGCTCGTAGGCCTTTTCCATCGCCTCGATCAGGGGCAGTTTCTTCCCCGCGAGGAAGCGCACCATCGCCCCGCCCCCCGTGCAGACGTAGCCGTACTTCCCCAGCTCCGTGAACTTCGTCGCCGCGCTGATCGTGTCCCCGCCCCCGATCACCGTGTAGCCCGGCGCGTCCGCGATCGCATTCCAGATCTCCTTCGTGCCCGTCTCCCAGCGCTCGTCCTCGTACATGCCCGCGGGGCCGTTCACGAAGACCGAGCCCGCCCGCGCGATGCTCGCCCTGAAGCGAGCTATGGTCTTCGTTCCCACGTCCGGGAAGAGGCAGTCCCTCGGTAGCTCGGCGACGTCGAGCTCGGCGCGCTTCCCTTCGGCCTCGAAGGCCAAGTCCTCGGGCAGCACGAACTTCTCCCCCCAGCCCTCCAGCAGCGCCTTCGCCTCGGGAATGAACTGCTCCAGGCCCTTGTCCGCCAGGAACTTCCGCGTCGCCCGCCCCACGTCGACCCCGCGCGCCAGGTGCATCACCAGGCCCGTCACCCCGGCGGTCAGGATCTCGTCCGCCGCCCCGTCCTCGAGCACCTTGCGCATCATGTCGAAGGCGTCCGAGATCTTCGCGCCCCCCAGGACGTACACGCAGGGCCGCTTCGGATTGTCCATCACCGACTTCAGCGCGGTGTACTCCTCCATGAGCTGGATCCCGCCCGCCGTCGGCAGAAGCTCCTGGAAGGCCACCATCGACGGCGCGTTCCGGTGCGCCGCCGCAAAGGCGTCGTTCACGTACAGGTCCGCGATCGGCGCCAGGCTCCGCACCAGCCAGGTCCCCAGCATCTCCTGGGCCTTCAGCTTGACCGCGCTCTCGAAGGTCGAGATCTCCTCCGCCAGGTAGCGCAGGTTCCCCAGGATCACCGCCTCGCCCGACTTCAGCGCCTTCACCGCAGCCACCGCCGCCGGCCCGCACACGTCGTCGATGTAGCCCACCTTCCGTCCCGTCAGCGCGGCAAGCTTCTCGGCGTGCTCCTCCAGCGGAATCAGGTTCTGGTAGTCCAGCGTGTCGCCCTGGTGCGCGATCAGCGCCACCTTCGCACCCCCGTCCAGGAGCTTCATGAGTGTCGGCACCGTCTTCTCGATCCGGTTCGCGTTGACGATCTTCTTCGTCTTCGGATCCACGGGCGAGTTGATGTCCGGCCGGAAGAGCACCGTCTTCCCCCCAAGCTCGAACTCCCCGATCGGCCGTATCCTTATGCGAGGTCCTTCCATTTCCCTATCCCCAGGTTCGCGTTCGTCGCGTCCGTCGCCTCGATCCTGTCCTCCTGCATCCGCATCGAGGCCCGGATCCCGTCCATCGTCTCGGGTATCGTCACCGACTCCTGCGGGATGTTGATCGCGAACATCAGGTCCTTCCCGCTCTTCACGATCGAGTCCTCCCAGAGGCCGATCTCGTACATGTCCCCGCGGGGGTTGCCCAGGTCCCGCGCGTAGCGGAAGAAGCTCGCGTTCCCCTGGAAGCCCTCGGCTATCGTCACCACCCTGATCCTCGGGTGCGCGCGGAAGGCGACGAGCGCCTCGTCGGGCGAAACATCCTTTTTCGTCGTCATCACGATCGTGATGATGTGCCCGTGGGTCACCGGCGTGTGCACCAGGATCCCCGTCGCCTCCACGTGGGGCATGATCGTCATCAGGTCCAGGGCCTGGTGGCTCGGCGCGTGGTCGATCTGCAGCGCGTTCGTCAGCCCCCGGTGGTAGTCCCCCGGGTCCGCCACCCGCCTGATGATCGTGATCGCCACCTTCTCCACCCCGGCCGCCCGGTCGATGCAGTCCACCGCCCGGATCAGCCCCGTCGTGTTGCAGCTCGTCAGCTTCAGGAACTGCGCCCCCAGCCCCTTCTCGTAGTTCGCGTAGCCGTGGAAGAAGACGTCCGCCACCGAGTTCTTCTCCCCGCCCTGGAAGATGCCCTTCTTGCCGTACTTCGCGTACAGCTCCTTATTCTTCGCCCCGACGCCGGCGTTCGTCGCGTCGAGCATGATATCGACTTTCTTAACCAGGTCCTCGAGACTCCCCGATACCGGTATATGGGCCTTCTCCAGCTCCCCCAGCTTGTCCGTCGCCGCCGCGTAGAACGCGTAGGGCATCCCCTTCTCCCGCAGAGCGCGCACCGACAGCGTCGGCGCCACGTCCGCTATCCCCACCAGCTCCATGTCCTTCTGCAGCGCGACCCCGTCGGCCAGCCGCTGCCCGATCACGCCGTAGCCGGCTACCCCGACTTTAACTTTGGCCATTGCCCCCTCCTTTGCAGCCCGCAGATGAGAAAAAACGTGCGCGATCGGGACGATCGCGCACGGCCGCTTGGCGACGCGGAGGGGTCGCCCCCTCCGCGTTCCCCGATCTAGCAGGGTGTTGAAAATGGCTACCGAGCCTTTTTCAACACTGCCTCGCTAGAGCTTGATCCCCGTGGGAAGATTCGAGATGAGCTCGGCGTTGGCGTTCAGC
>CAYOIX010000022.1:0-87955 GCA_964404145.1 uncultured Treponemataceae bacterium | reverse complement strand
CGCGAAGTCCTAGCGCTTGAAGTACTGGTAGTTCGACGAATCGATGATGATGGCGCCGGTATCGACGACGGCCGGGATGCCGAGCACGCCGGCGGCCTTGTTGTTGGAGGTGATGGCGACCTTGGAATTGACGAGGTTGTAGAGGATCTGGACGGCGTAGTAGGGCATGAGGGCCGTCTGCTGGGCGACGGAGGCGGAGATGACGCCTTCCTTGATGGCGTCGAGGATCTCGTTGCCCCGGTCCATGGACACGATCTTCACCTTGCCGGCCATCTTGGCCTCGCGCACGGCGGTCGCGGCGCCCGAGCCGCCCGCGCCCTCGACGCAGACCAGGCCAGCCAGGTCCGGGTACTTCTGGAGGAGGGTGGCGGCGACCTGGGCGGCCACCACGGGGTCGCTCTGATCGTCGGCGATCTGCACGATCTGGATATCCTTGAAGGAGGCGAGCGCGGACTTGTAGCCGGCGATGCGCTCCTCGAGGTTGGACTGACCGGGCTTGGTGATTATGGCGACCTTGCCCTTGCCGCCGATGAGGCTGGCCAGCTTCCTGCCGCCGACGGTCCCCGCGGTGAAGTTCCCCGTGCCGACGAAGGCCAGCCGCTTGGAGCCGGGGAGATCCGCGTCTACGGTGACGACCGGTATGCCGAGGCCGACGGCCTTGTCGACGATGGAATTGAGCGAGGGCTCGAAGCCGACGACCACGAGGCCGGCGGGCTTCTTCGCTATCGCCTGCTCAAGGGCCGCGACCATGGCGTTCATGTCGTACTCGGCGGGCCCGACGTACTCGGTGCGGACTCCGAGCTCCTTGCCGACCATCTCCATGCCCATCTTGTGGTCGTAGAAGTAGTCCAGGTTACCGAGCGCCGAGACTTCGATATAGAGCTGGTCCTTGGGCGGAGCGGCCTTGGCCTGTGCGAAGAGCCCCGAAGAGGCGACGACGAGCACGAGCAGGGCCAGAACGAACTTTCTCATAAAGCATCCTCCTATGACAACGGATCGCGCGATGGGAGGATGCTAGAGCGCTTTCCGCGAAGCGTACACCGAGGACCTTCGATCGCCGACCCGGAATTTCTTGCGAAATCTTGTGGATATCGGCGATGGCTCCCCGAAAAAACGCAAAAAAAACCGGAAACCGCAAAAAAACCGGGCTGTCTCACCATTGGGCGGGGAGATAGTCGCGGAGATTGTCCCTCGTGATCGTGCCGATCGGCATGTAGATGATGGGATCGAGATCGAGGCCGCTGAACCAGTCGGCGGCCGCCTTGAGCGCGAGGGCGCCGTCGCCCTCCGCCGATTGGTAGCTGATCGAGTCGACCTGGCCCTTCCCCACGAGGTCGAGGCCGATCGCGCAGGTGCCCGCGGCCATTATCACGAGATCGTTCCGGCCTGCGGCCTCCATCGCGTCGGCGATGCCCAGGAGGGTCTGGCCGTCGTCCGCGGAGTAGATGCCCTTGAGCGAGCCGCCGTGCTTCGAGAGCCAGCCCCGGACCGCCTTCGCCGTCTCCTCCCTGGCGAAGCCGGTGTAGGCCCTCTCGAGACAGGTCATGCGCGGGGCGGCCTTGGATATCTCGGTCGTGAAGGCGTAGGTCCTCGAGTAGAAGGGGCTCGAGCCGGGCAGGTGCTGGATCAGGGCATAGCCGCCTTCGCTCGCGCAGCGCTCGGCGAAGCGCCGGGCGAGGGACCGGGTCTGGGCCCAGTCGTCCGGGCCGGTCCACGCCAGACAGTACCGGAAGCACTCGGGGTCGGGGTAGGAGTTCGAGTAGAGGAGGGGCACGCCGGCCCTGTACGCGATCGCCGAGGAGCCCAAGCCTCCGGTCGCGCTGCTGGGCATGACGATGAGGAGGTCGGGACGTTCCGAGACCGCCTGCGCGACGACCTGCGCCTCGATTTTCGGATCGAAGCGCGACGAGGAGAAGGAGAGGCGGACGCCGAAGGCCTTCGCGAGCTTCTCCATTCCCCGGCGGTAGGCGCCCATGTAGGGATGCTCGCCCATGAGGACGCAGGCCACGCGCTTGCCCTCGGCTCCGTCGCAGCGCGACTCGGGCTGGGGCCGCTTCTCGACGCCCCAGCCGACGTACTCGTAGCGGTACCAGTGCCGCTCGTCGGACTCGGGGAAGGAATCGGGGTCGCCGGGAGAGGATGGGATGGTCTTGGTTCGCCGGGTCCACTCCACGAGAGGACGCCCGTCGCCGGACTTGAGCTCGGCCGTGTCGATGGTCTTGAATCGCCGAACGGCGGCCTCGAGATCGATCGCCGCGCTCGAGTTCTCCGAGCCGAGGCTCGCGAGGCCGGCTATCGCCTGGTTGATCTGACGTCCCCCGGCGGCCATCTCGACGATGGCCTCGGCGTTGGCCTGCGAGAGGCCGGATGCGCGCGCCACCCTCTCGGAAACCTGGGCGGACAGGGACTCGACCTCCGCGGCGCGGTCGCCCACGTCGGCGGCGACCCCTTCGAGCTCGCCTATCCTCCGCTCGAGCAGGGACTCGGACTCGCCGAGGCTGCCCATGATCTCGCCCACGCGGGCCATGCCCGCGCTGACCGAGCGCACGCCGGTCGCCAGGGCCGTGAAGGAGCGCTCGGAGCGCTCGGCGAGCGAGGAAGCCTCGGCCGCCCTGCCTCCGGCCGCGGCCACGGAGGCCGTTATGGATCGGGCGTTGGTCGCCGTGGATTCCGCGAGCTTGCGGATCTCACCCGCGACGACGGCGAAGCCCCTGCCGCGATCGCCCGCATGAGCCGCCTCGATGGCGGCGTTCATCGCGAGGAGGTTGGTCCGCTCGGTGATGTCGCCGATTACGGCGGCCATGCCGCGCGCGTCCTCGACGGCGGCCGCGATGTCCTTGAGGGCCGCGTTGGCCGCGGCGAGCGCCGAGCCGCTCTCGCCGGCGGCCTTCTCCAGGGCTTCCGAGTCGCCTCGCCTGGCGTCGAGCTGACGCCCGACCTCGACGGCCTTCGCGGACATGGCGGAGAGCGCCTCGACGGACGCGGCAAGGGCCGCGGACTGCTCCCTGATCCTCGAGGCGGCCCCGGCCGCGGCCGTCCTGATCGAGGCCAGTCCGGCCTCCGACTCCTCCATTTCCTTCCGCAGGAGCTCGCCGTTGCCGCCCAAGGACTCCATGGAGGCGCTCATCTCGGCCATCGTCGCCGAGAGCTCTTCCGCCTGCGAGGCGAGCTCGTCGCTCCTGGCCGCGCTCCTGGAGGCGATCTCCTTGATCCGGGTGACGATATCGTGGAGCCTCGCGATGAAGACGTTGAAGCCGCGGGCGACGGAGCCCGTTTCGTCGCGCCGGAGTATGGGCAGCCTCGCCACCAGGTCGGCCTCGCCGCGCGCGGAGCCCCCCACGCCCTTCTCGAGGCCGCGCAGGCCGCGCCCCGTCGAGACGCCGAGGTAGACGCCCCCGGCCGCCGAGAGGAGGGCGGAAAGACCCGCCAGGGCGACGATCGCCGCGCCGGCGCCCGGCGCCGCGCCGGCGACGAGGGCCGCCGCCCCCGATAGGAAGGCCGGAACGGCCGCGAGGCCGATAGCCTTCGCGATGAAGGGAAGTCGCAACGATTTCACCCGTCCTCCTGGTGACGCTCGAGGTCGATGTCTTCTCGCGCCAGTTTCAAAGTCTAATGGAAAACTTCCCCGCCGGGGGCCGATCCGGAAGGCAGGGCGTCGAAAAAAAAGGGGCCGCGGCCTACAGGCGCCGCGGCCCCGCGATCGCCCGGCACTCTAAGGGTCCCGGGTCGCCTGGGTCAAGAGAGTCCGATCACCACTGGGGCGGGTAGAACTTGTCCACGTCGGCCTTGGTGATGATGTGCTGGGCGAGGTTCCTGCGCACGGGCAGCTTCTTCCCGTTGAACCAGTCGGCGGCGTATTGGACGGCCAGGGCGCCGTCGCCTTCCGCGGTCTGGTAGGTGATGGCGAAGAGCTTCCCGTCCTTCACGAGGTCCATGCCCTGCTTCGAGTTGCCGGCGGCGACGACGACGACGTCGGTCCGGCCGGCCTTCTCGAGGGCCTGGAAGATGCCGAGGGACTGGGCGGAGTCGTCGGAGGCGCAGATGCCCTTAAGGTCCTTACCGTACTTGGTGAGCCAGTCGGAGACGAGCTGCATCGTGGTGTTGGCGTCGAAGGTCGCGGGCGTCGGCGAGGCCTTGGCCAGGGTCTTGATCTCGGGCGCGTAGGTGGCGAGCTCGGAGATCGGGCCGAAGGAGCGGGCGAAGTAGGGCGAGCCGCCCGGAGCGTGCTGGACGTAGGCGACGCCGATGGTCTTGGCGCCGGGATTGCGCCTGCGCAGCTCGTCGGCCCATGACTTGGCGAGGAGGCGGAACTGGCCGAAGTCGTCCGGCCCGGTCCATCCGAGCGCGTAGTTGAGCGCGTCGGCCGAGGGCAGGGTGTTGAAGATATGGAGGGGGATGCCCGCCTGATTGATCTTGCGCGCCTGCTGCACGGCGCCCTTGGCGTCGAGGGGGATGAGGAGGATCATGTCGGGCTTCTCGTTGATGGCCTGGTCGATCATCTGGTCCTGGACATCCTTGACCCAGTTCGGGGACAGGGCCTTGAAGGTCATGTTATAGGCATCGGCGACCTTCTTGCCGCCCAGGATGCAGGCGGTCGTCCAGGGGTGGTCGCCGTGGACGATCATGATGATCTTCTTGCCGACGGCGCCGTCCGCGGGCGACTTGGGCAGGTTGGTCGGGGTGACGTTCCAGCCCGCCCACTCCATGTCGTACCAGTGGAGGGGGTCGGTCTCGGCGAGGGCGTTGGGATCGGCCGGCCGGGCCGGCACCTTGCGGCTGTCGGTGGACGGGGCCAGCAGCTGCTGGTTGTCGGCCGATTTGAGCGTGCTCGTGTCGATTTTGAGCGATGCGGCGAGATTCGCCTTCTGCGCTGCGGTCTGAGAGAAGCAGGGCGCGGCGACGAGAGCCAGGAGCGCGATCGCTACTGCGATGAATGCGGCTCTTTTCATCTGAGTTCCTCCTTCGAAAGTCTATCCCCTCCGGTCGCCGCCCCCATGGGGCGCTCCGGTAACGGAATCATGTTTATGGCGCGGCGGGCCGGCCCCTATGCGGAGGCCGACTTCCTCGCCGCGAGCTCCTTCATGAGCTCGGGCCTCTGCCCGAGGCTCTTCTCGTGCTTGTAGGTCGCGTAGGCCTCGTAGAGGACCACGTAGGCGAGGATGAGACCGGCGAGGAATATCTTGACCTCGTTCCCGAGGCCGAAGAGTATGACGCCCGTGTAGAGCATCTCCAGGGTGAAGATCGCCACGACGCTGCGGAGCACCCCGCCCTTCCCTCCCGACATCGCCGTCCCGCCGATGATCGTGGCGGAGATGACGTACATGAGCGAGTTCTCGCCGAGCTTGAGCGTGGCCGACGTGGATTCGAGCACCGAGAAGACCCCGGCCACGGCGGCCGTCGCCCCGGAGAGCGCGAAGGCCGCGATGGTGTAGCGGTCCGTGCGGATCCCCGCCAGCCAGGCCGTGCTCCGGTTGCCGCCGACCAGGTAGAAGTTCCGCCCCGAGCGGGTGCGCCGGAGGTAGAACTCCACGACGGCGACGAGCACGGCGCTGATGAGGATGCGCGGAGTGATCAGGGGTAGGAAGCTCTTGGACAGGAAGTCGGAGATGACGAAGGCCTCGGGGGACGAGACGCTGATGGAGTTCCCGCCGGAGAGCTCGTAGATCGCCCCCTGCAGGATCGTCATGGTCCCGAGGGTGACGATGAAGGAGTTGATCTTGGCCTTCGCCACGAGGAGACCGTTGAGCACGCCCACGAGGGTCCCGGCGACGATGGCCACGGCTACCGAGGCCAGGTAGCCGAGAGAGGGCTGGAGTCCCAGCGCTATCACCCCCGCGAAGGTGATCACCGTGCCGATCGAGAGGTCGAGCTGCCCGCAGATCATGACCACGGTGAAGCCGATCGCCACGCAGGCGTTCATCGAGATCGCCTTGAGGATCGAGGTGACGTTGAACACGTTGAAGAAGCGCGGCGCGAACAGCGACATGAAGGCGAAGACCGCGACGAAGAGAATGTAGATCCGGTACTTGTCGCCGAAGGAGAGCAATCCGTTCTTTCCGATCTTACGCATCGTCTCTCCCCAGGCTACGCAAGGATTTGGCGTTTATCCCGACGACCACGATGAATATCGCGCCGCGGATCATGTCCTGGGAGAAGGTGCCGACTCCCAGGAGCGTCAGTACGTTGTTCAAGAGTCCGATGATCAGGGAGCCGCCGAGCACTCCGAGTATCGAGCCGCGGCCGCCGGCGAGGGTCATGCCGCCGATGACGATGGCCGTCACCGCCTTGAAGTCGTAGCCCGCGCCGTTGTACCAGGCGCCGACCCGCGAGAGCGAGGTCACCGCCAACCCCCCGATCGTCGCGGTGAAGGCGGTCAGCACGAAGGAGGCGGTGATCATGCGCTCCACGTTTATCCCGGAGAACTTGGCCGCGCGCAGGCTGGAGCCCGTGAGCTTGAGCTTCGCGCCGAAGGAGGTCCTGGTCATGACGAACTGCCCCAGGACCACCAGGACGAGGAGGATAACTACGGGCAATCCGATTAGGTCGAAGAAGCGCAGGCGATATATCCCGTCGAAGAGGGCCACGGCGCCCTGGCCCGATCCGCGCATGTCGGGGTATATCTGCTTGTTCACCCAGACCAGGCGTATGACGCCCATGGTCACGTAGTTGACGGCGAGGGTCCAGATGATCGGATTGGCCTTGAACTTGCCCACTACGTATCCGTTCACGAGGCCGATGACGAGGCCCACCGCGATGGCGCCCGCGAGGGCGGGCAGGAAGCCGAAGCGGAGGAGCTCGATGCAGATGTAGCCCGTGAAGCCCATCGTCGTCGGCACCGACATGTCGGCGAAGTGACCCGAGTAGGTCACGAAGGCCATGCCGGTGGCGACGATGCCGACGAGGGCCGCCGCATCCACTATGTTGAGCATGTTCTGGAGGGACAGGAAGCCTCGGATGATCCCGGTCAATTGGAGCAGGGCCCCGATCGCCAGGAACAGCACGGCGATGCCGTACACGCCCGCGGCGCTGACGAGGCGCCCGGCCGAGCTCGAGCCCAGGGCCCGGTTGTCGCCTCCCTCCTGGGCGGCCGGGAGCTGCGCCGGCGCGGCCTTCTCGATGCCGACCGCCATCATACGCTCCCTTCGCCGTTGGCGGCGAGGAGGAGACTCTCCTCGCTGCACTCGCTGAAGGCCATCTCGCGGGTGAAGTGCCCTTTGCGCATGATCATCACCCGGTCGGATAGGCCGACGAGCTCGGGTAGGTCCGAAGAGATTAACAGCACCGTGCAGCCCTCCCTCGCGAGCTTCTCTATGGAATTGTGGATAGTCATCTTGGCGCCTATATCGACGCCGCGCGTCGGCTCGTCCAGGATGAGGACTTTGGGCGCGCTGGCCAGCCATTTGGCCAAGAGGACCTTCTGCTGGTTCCCGCCGGAGAGATTGCCCACGGTCCTCTCCGGATCGGGAGGATAGATGTCGAGCTCCTCGATCAGGCGCGCCACGACCGGCGCGCCCTTCGCCTTCGAGTAGATCGAGGCGGAGGAGAGCCGGTCCACGATCGGCGCGAGGACGTTGTCGTCCACCGCCAGCCTCAGGGCCAGTCCCTCTATCTTGCGGTCCTCGGTGAGGTAGGCGATGCCCTGGGCGAGCGCCTGGGCCATCGTGGCGCTCTTCACCGCGGCGCCGTCCAGCTCGATGCGTCCCTCGTCGGCCCTGTCCAGGCCGGCCAGCACCTTGGCGAGCTCGCTGCGGCCGGCCCCGGAGAGGCCGCAGATGCCCAGGATCTCGCCGCGCCGCGCCTCGAAGGAGAGGTCGTGGAAGAAGCCGAAGCGCGACAGGCCCGCGACCTTGAGCCTGGGCTCTCCGATCCGGCGCTCCTCGCGCTTGTAGAACTCCTTCACCGAGCGGCCGACCATCATCTGGACGACCTCCTCGCGGCTGACCTCGCCGATGGGCTTGGTGGCGATCTTCTTGCCGTCGCGCATGACCGTGACGCGATCCGCGATCCGGAATATCTCCGGGAGGTGGTGGGAGATGTAGACGATGGCTATGCCACGGCTCTTCAGCTGGACGATGATCTCGAAGAGGCGCTCGACCTCCTCCCGTGACAGGGCGCTCGTCGGCTCGTCCATGACCAGTATGCAGGGGCCGTTACCGAGGACTTTCGCGATCTCGACGAGCTGAGCCTCGTGCTGGCTTATGTCCTCGATGGGGAGATCGGTGTCCAGATCGAGACCGACCCGGGCGAGGAGCTCCTTGGCCTGGGAGGCTTTCCTGCGCCGGTCGAGGAAGGGCCCCCGCTTCGGGAGCCTGCCGGCCAGCAGGTTCTCCGCGATGCTGATGGGCCTGGCCAGGCTGAGCTCCTGGTAGATCATGCCGATTCCGTACTTCTTGGCTTCGGTCGGCGAGTGAAGCGTCACGTCCCGTCCGTTCACTCTGATATCGCCGGTATAATCGTCGAAGGAGCCGGCGAGCATCTTCATCAAGGTGGATTTCCCGGCTCCGTTCTCGCCTACCAGGGCGTGCACCTCGCCGGCGGAAACCTCGAAGCTGACGTCGTCCACGGCTATAGTGCCGGGAAAGCGCTTGCTCACGTGCTTCATCTCGAGGGCGAGCCCGATTTCTCGTTCGCTCAAAATCTTCTCCTGAGGCGGCCGGCGCCGCGCCCTTGGCCGCGCGACCGTCGATCGATGCTAGGCCCCGTCCCGCGGGGCCGCAACCACAAAAAAAACCGAAAATACGCTAATTATTCCGATCGCCGCCGGACCGGCCGTTGAACTCGTCGATAGCGCCGAACATCGCGACCACGTTGGCGGCCGGGACATCGGGCATGATGTTGTGGACGGTATTGAAGACGAAGCCGCCCCCCTTGGACAAGAGGGCGAGCCTCTCGAGGGTCTGGGCTCTCACCTCCTCGACCGTTCCCGCCTTCAGGACGGTCCGGTTCTCGATGCCCGCCCCCCAGAATGTCAGGTCCCTCCCGAACTCGCGCTTGAGCCGCTCGGGCTCCATGTCCCTGGCGCTCGTCTGCACCGGATTGATGACGTCGTAGCCGACGTCGATGAGGTCCGGGATGAGAGCGTAAATGGAGCCGCAGGAATGCAGGAAGGTCTTCATCGAGCTGCGCGCGCGCACGAAGTCCACGAGGGCCTTGTGGCGCGGCTTGAATATCCGCCTGTAGATGTCGGGGGACATGAAGGGCCCGCCCTCGTGCCCGAGGTCGTCGCCGAAGCGGAGGACGTCGGCGACGTCGCCAACGGCCTCGCAGACCTTCCCGAGCGTCGCGAGATGGACCTCCATGAGAGCGTCCAGGAGGCGCTCGACCTGGGCCTCGTCGACGAGGAGGTCGACGAGGAAGTTGTCGATCCGGCGGAGGAAGGTGCCCCACTCGAAGAGATTGCAGCCGACGACGATCATGAGGGCGCGGTCGGTCCGGGCCTTGAGGGCGAGGGCCCTGGACCGCAGATCCTGCCAGAAGCCCTCTTCGGCCGCGTGGTCCCAGGGCGAATGCGCGAGGGCGGACCACAGCACCTTGCCCATGGCTTTAGGGAGCGCGCGGTAGTCGGCGGGGTAGCCGCCCTCGTAGGGAAAGCAGCGCTCGTCGTAGAAGGTCGCTCCGGACGGCCGCTGGGCGATGAGGGTCCCTTCTCCGTCGTAGACGAAGAGGTCTTCTCCGCGCCTCCGGGGCTTGAACCAGGCGGGGTAGAGGTAGAGGCTGCCGTCGGGCATCTCGAGCTCGGACCAATCCTCGCCGCGATCGTTGAAAGCGCGGCCGATGTCGACGACATCGATGCCCAGCCGGTCGAGCATCCGGTCCTCGGGCTGGGCCAGCTCCTGGACGACGTCGTAGACGCGTGGCCGGGGATCGATGGCCGCGCCCGAGCCGAGCTCCCTGGCCAGCGCCGAATAGGCGAGGGCGGAGATGCCCGAGCTCGGCGTGCTCCCGAGGTCCACCGGCACGCGATCCGCCTCGCGGTGCGCGATCGCGGCGAGGACCCGCTCTCTCGAGGTCAAGGGCGCCCCCCGGGAATGGCGGGATCGTCCCACTCGCCGAGGGAGAGGGGGTAGCGGCCGTTCTTCCTGAGCAGGTTCAGCACGAACTCGTAGCGCTCGGCCGAGACGTTGCTCGGAACCGAGTGGTCGGACTGCACGAGGTAGCCGCCTCCCTTCGCCGCGTTGAGCTTGCGCATGACCTGGGCCTCGAGCTCCGGCAGGCTTTCGTTGGCCCAGGCCAGCGCGTCGATGTTCCCGCAGAAGCCCATCTTGTGCCCGTACTTCTTCCGCAGCTCCACGACGTCGAGGCCCGACTTGGCCTCGAGGGGATTGTAGGAATCGAGCCCGATCTCGATGAAATCCTCGTAGATCTCGCTCGCGTTGCCGCAGCCGTGGTAGATGACGGCTATGCCCGCCTCGTGGCAGATGCGGATCTGCTCCTTCACGATGGGCTTGAAGTGCTCGCGCCACATGGCGGGAGAGAAGAGCATGCCGTTGCGGTAGGCCACGTCGCCCCAGACCACCATGCCCGCCAGCATCCCGTCGGCCGCCTTTATCTGAGCCTTCGTCGACTCGACGAGGAAATCGCCGATGCGCCGTATGAAGGCTCCGAGCTCGTCCGGGTAGAGGCCGAGCCACAACAGGACGTTCTCGGTCCCGATTATCCGCCATACGTACTCGTGACCCTCGCAGATCGAGCCGTAGACGGGGAAGTCCTCGTAATAGGACTTGACCCTCTCGATCCACGCGGGGACGTCGCGGCTGATGACGTCGCCGATCCCGTTGAGCTGGTCGTCCCCGCCCCTGAAGAAGCGCCGATCGTCCCATGGGTCGTCGAAGGTGAAGGCCGCCATCTTCCCCAGGTCGTCCGTGTCGAAGCTCTCGAAATAGGGCATCTGCGTGCCGAGCTTCTTCCGTATGGTCGCCTCGAAGCCGGTCTTGAGGATCATGTCCTCCTCCGTCTCCTTGATGACCTGGAAGTTCTTGATATGCGGATCCATATTGGGCGTGACGCAGATCCAGTCGAGGTCGTAATGCCGATAGATATCGGCGTCGGCCGCCAGGCCGAGCTCCTTCCTCCAGCGGTTGACGAAGGTGGTCCAATAGAAATCGGAAAGCGGGAGCCTGTCTCCCTCTTCGTGTCGGAGCGCCTTGTTGAGGCGCTCGAGTTTGGCTTGGCAGTTCGGAGAACGCTTGATGGACACTATAGAATCCTTTCAGTCCTGGTGGAACACTTCTTCCATATCAGCCCACCACTCCCCCGGGGCTCGGGCGGCGATCGGCTCCTGCATGGGCTTCATTATGGCCCACCATTCCTGGGTCTTCGGGTCTTCGCCCATCCTCGCCATATCGGCCTCGAAATCCGACCCTACGTACTCCATATAAGCATAGAGGATACCGTCCCTCTGGAAAATGGAATAATTGCGAATATTGCAATCCCTTATCGTCTTCGCGACCTCGGGCCAGATCGACGCGTGATAGCGCTTGTAGGTCTCCAATACGCCCGGTTTCAGTTTGATCAGCTGTCCGAATCTTCTCATGGCACCTGCCTTTCTGCCGCTTTTTGCCGCGGCTCCATGACGGATGGTAGCATTCTTATGGCAGCTGTCAACGTATTTTAGCAAAAATCTGCTGAAATGTTGGATTTCTTTGCCACTAATAGACAAATTATTATTGATTTTTTTTAAAAGTAATGATAAATATTTACCAACAACGGGGGAACGGATGCCAGCCAAAGCTAGGCTCGACGATGTCGCGAAGAAGGCCGGGGTTTCCCTGACAACGGCTTCCCTCGCCCTATCGGACCAGGGAAGGATATCGCCAGAAACCAGGGAAAGGGTGCTCGAAGCCGCCCGCGAGCTCGGCTACCTCCAAAAGAGGAAGAAGCCCGAGGCTGCGGTCTCGGAGACCAGGGATATCGCGGTTCTCGTCAATCTCGACCCCGAGTGGTCCTTCGTCCTCCACCTGATCCGACCCATCATCTATGAAATCGAGAGGACGCTCCGCCTGGCCGGCTTCAACACCGTCCTGGTGCCGATCTCCCGCTCCGACTCGACCACGGTCATCCTGGACAAGGTCCGCTGCTCGGGGGCCTTCGGCGTGGCCAGCATCCATTTCGCCTCCCCCGAGCTCATCCTCCTTCTCGAGGCGGCGGGCATCCCCGTCGTAGTGGTGATGAACTCGAGCTACCAGGACAGGTTCTATACGGTCTGCGTCGACGACTTCCAAGGCGCCTACGAAGGCGCATCCTACCTCGTCAGATGCGGCCACCTGCGGCTCGGCTATGTGGACTGCGAAAGACAGGACCTGCCGGTCCTCCCCGTCGATCGCTTCTTCGGATTCAAGAAGGCCATAGAGGAATACCATCTGGAGTTCGACGATTCGATGCGCCGCCGGCTTTCGCTCGAGGACGAGGACGAAGAACTCCGCGCCGTCGGGAGCCTCGTCCGCGAGCACCCGGACATCACGGCCATCTTCGCCCTTGACGACGACGTCGCCGTCAGGGTCCTGGAGATGCTCCGCCGCATGGACATCGACGTCCCGGGCCGGATCTCGGTGCTCGCCCCGGGCGATACTCTCGACTACGCGCTGTGCTACGTGCCGCAGATCACCACCATGCGGATCGACACGACCTATATGGGGCGGATAGCCGGCGAGATGATGCTCAACCGCATCGCCCACAATCCGGAGGAGATACAAGTCCTCAAGGTCAAACAGCAGCTCATGAGGCGCGGCACGGTGAAGGAGATGGAAACTCTGAATTCTTGATGCGAAAGGCGGATTTTTTCGCATTGCCCCCTGGGGAGGGTCATTCTATCCTATCCGCCGGAGGCCGAGATGACCCCACGCGAGCGCGTACTGCGCACCTTCGATCATCTGGAGACGGATCGCGTCCCCTGCTGGTGCGGCGCTTCACCCGATTTCCTCGAAAAAGCGGAAGCCGCGCTCGGCCTCGACGAGGAAGGCTTCAGACGGAGGCTGGGGGACGATTTCCGCCGTCTCACCGCGCCGTGGATTGATTCCGGGTCTTCGCTCGCCCCCGGCGCGACCTGGCGAAGCCCCTTCGGCGTGGAACGCTCCGGTATCGGCTACGGCCAGCCCCTTTCCCACCCCCTGGCCGGCGCCGATCCTCGGGCCTTCGCCGACTACGCCTGGCCCGACGCGTCCGGGGTGGACGTCTCGCGGCTCCGCGAGCAGGCGGCGGCATGGGACGGAGAGTACGCCGTGCTCGGCGGAGACTGGTCCCCATTCTGGCACGACGCGATCGACCTCGTCGGGATGGAAGGACTCTACTATCTCATGTACGACGACCCCGAGGCCGCTTCCCTCCTCTTCGAGAAGATCACCGACTTCTACGTCGCATCGAGCGAGCGCGTCTTCCAGGAGGCGGGCGACCTGATCGACATTTTCTTCATCGGCAACGATTTCGGCTCGACCACCGGCCCTCTGCTGGGCCCCGAGCTCTTCGACCGCTTCATCTCCCCTTGCCTGCGCCGTCTCGCGGATCTGGGGCACCGGCACGGGCTCAGGGTGATGCTCCACTGCTGCGGCGGCTACCGGCCCCTCATTCCCGCGATGCTCCGCGACGGGATCGACGGTCTGCACGCCCTCCAGCCCTTCTGCGCCGGCATGGATCCAGCGGGGCTCAAGCGCGATTTCGGGAGCAGGGCGCTCCTGAACGGCGCCATCGACACCCAGCGTGCGCTCTTGGAAGGGACCACGGCCATCGCGAGAGCCGAGACCCTGCGCACGCTCGCGGTCATGGCCCCCGGCGGAGGCTACGTCGCGGGGCCGAGCCACGACTACCTCCTCGGGGAGACTCCGCTCGAGAACGTGCTCGCCCTCTACGACGCGATCGGGGAATGGAACGAAGGGGGATCCAATGGATGAAAGCGGCCCCGGCCTGCGCGAACGGGACGACTTCGGCGAGATCCTCGAGCGGTGGTATCGCTGCGAGATCCCGCAGGAGGAGCTGAACGAGCTGATGCGGCGCAGCGACGCGAAGGGCATCGTCCGCACTCTGTCCTTCCTGGCCGTCCTCGTCGCCCTGGGCTACCTGGCCTACCTGAGCCGGGGCTCGTGGTGGGCGGTGCCCGCCTTCTTCGCCTACGGGACCGTCTACTGCTTCCTCAACCACCTCATGCACGAGACCCACCACCGGACGGTCTTCAGGACGCTTTGGCTCAACGAGACGGTGCATTGGATCGCCGCCTTCGCCCACGGAGCCGAGCCGATCTACGACCGCTGGGGCCACACCCAGCATCACACCTACACCTACCACATCGGCAAGGACCCCGAGGTGGTTACCCCAAGGCCGGCCAGGATTCCGCGCATGCTCGGCATGCTCGTCGGCATCGGCATCGTGAGGCCCCTGCCGATCATCGAGCACGCCTTCGGGATCATTCCCGAGAAGGACAAGGCCCTGGTGCCCGAGCCCGACTGGAAACCCATGATCTGGAGCTCCCGATTCTGGCTGCTCGGCTATGGACTCATCATCGGTTCCTGCTTCGCGTTCGGGACGATCCTCCCCCTCGCCTACACTCTCTTAGCGCGCTTCTACGGAGCCTTCTACGCGACCGCCCTCAACTTCACCCAGCATATCGGCCTGGAGGAGGACGTCTACGACCACCGCCTCTGCACGCGCGACGTGAACTACGGACCGGTCACCTCATTCCTGTATTGGAACATGCAGTACCACATCGAGCACCACATGTTCCCGGCAGTTCCCTTCCATTCCCTGCGGAGGCTCCACGCGAAGGTCGAAAGGCAGCTGCCTGCGCCCCACTCGAATCTCTTCGCGGCGTACAAGGACATTCTATCGGTCGTCATGCGCCAGCAGAAGGAGAGCCGATTCCACATTACGCCCCTTCTGCCCGTGGCCCCGCCAGCTTCGAGGGAAGCGAACGGAGACAGGGCCCCCATCGACGAGATCCTCGCTTCGGGCGAATCGCGCTGGGTCCCGGTGCCGGGAGGCGCCAAGCTCGGCCCAGGCGACGCGATGCCGTTTCGCTACGCGGATCGGACCTACGCGATATACAGGCTGGCGGACGGCTTCTTCGCCACCGACGGGAAGTGCACTCATTCTGGGGCGATCCTGGCCAAGGGCCTAGTCATCGACGACCAGATCGAGTGTCCCGCCCATCAGGGCCGGTTCGACATCCGCAGCGGCAAGGCGACCCTCGCGCCCGCCGGCGCCGACCTCCGGACCTACGCCGCGAAGGTCGAGGACGGAGTCCTGCTGATCGAGCTCAAGGGCTGAGCGCCGTCGATTCAGCCGGCGAGGGCCGCATGCCCGCGCAGCTTCGCCGCCACGGCGGCGGCGAGGGCGCGGTGCGAGGCCGCGCTCATGTGGAGCGAATCGAGAGGATGCGCGGAGACTACGGCGCCGGCGTCCAGGAAGCCGACGCCGAGGGCGCGCGCCTCGACCTCGAAGCTCGCGGCCAGGAGACGGGATTTCTCCAGGCCGCTCTCGTAGCCGAGCATCTCGCCGAAAGGCGATGAGCGTATGCCCTCCCCGAGCGGGAAGGGAGCGAGCATAAGGACGAAGGGAGCCAGGCCCTTCGGCCCCAGGCCCGAGCCTAGGACGATACGGGCGAGCCGAGCCGCGCCCGAGGCGATATCAGAGGCCGGCGCGGAGAACCGTACCTTGACGTCGTTGATCCCGAGGGCGAGGACGACGGCGTCGACGGGAGCGTGGGACTCGAGGCAGGGCAGGAGATAGCGGAGTCCGTTCTTGTGCTCGCCTTCCACGGGATCGTCCCAGACCGTGGTGCGGCCGTTCAGGCCCTCCTCGATCACCCTATGCCCGCCGCCGAGCTCGGCGGCGAGGACCCCGGGCCATCGGGTCCCGGGGGGGAAGCGCGCGTCGCCGACCGGGCCCGCCCGGTCCCAGGACTCGATATCGAAGCCCCAGGTATTCGAATCGCCATAGCACAGTACGACAGCCATTGGATCCTCCCGTCTTTCCGATCGCAGGATAAACTACTTTGGGCGTCTGTAAAGCGTCCGAACGCTTTTTCGCGCCCATTCCGGCATTTTTCGTATCTTCGGCCCCATTCTCAATTCTTAATGCCCAAGGCGAAGTTTTTGAGATTGCGCGCCCGGGAGCCTCGCCCTATGATCGCAGCCAGCACAGGAGGACCGACATGCTCCACGATCCCGGAAGCTATTCGCCGCCCTTGAACCTCGACGAGATAAAGCTCGACCGAGACGAGAAGGAAGTCTTGCGGTCGCTCGGCGGCGAGATCGCCCGCATCGCCGCTTCCCCGGCCCACGCGGAGAACGCCCGGCTCTGGCGGCGCCTGAACGACCTCGACCAGGAAAGGCCGATGGTATGGATCAACGAGATACCCTGGCACGAGATGGACGTCGACGACGAGCTGACCCTCCGCTGCCGGGGAGCCTGGGCCAGGGAGCTCGAGACGACCCTCCGGCGCACGATCTATCAATGGAAGCACATGCCGGGAGACATGGTGGTCAACCCTTGGCTCGACTCCCCCCTCGCCCTCCACTCCACGGATTTCGGCATCGTCGAGGACGTGGACATCGTGCGTACCGACTCGGCCAACGAGATCGTCTCGAGGCACTTCAAGGTCCAGATCCGGAGCCCCGAGGACATCGAGAAGATCCAGATGCCCACGGTCACGCACTCGGCGAAGACGACCGAGGTCGTCTACGAGACGATGCGCGAGCTTTACGGGGACATCATGCCCGTGCGCAAGCTGGGCCAGACCCACATATGGTTCACGCCCTGGGACTATCTCATCCGCTGGTGGGGCATCGAGGAGGCGATGATCGACATGATCGACCGCCCGGAGATGGTGCATTCGGCCTACGAGCGCATGGTGGAAGCCTGGATGACGGAGCTCGATCAGTTCGAAGCCCAGGGACTCCTCTCCCTCGACAACGGCAACATCAGGATCGGCTCGGGCGGCTACGGCTACGTCTCCGACCTCCCGAAGACTCAGGCGGACTCCTCACCGGTGCGCCCGAGCGACATGTGGGGCTGCTCGAACGCGCAGATACTCGCCTCCGTGTCGCCGGAGATGCATTGGGAGTTCGCCATGGAGCACGACTTGCGCTGGATGCGGCGCTGGGGCCTCAACTACTACGGCTGCTGCGAGCCCCTGGACCGGAAGGTCGCCCTCCTCGAGCGCATCCCGGGCCTTCGCAAGGTCTCGGTGAGCCCCTGGAACGACTACAAGCGCATCTTCTCGGGCATCGGGCCGCGGTGGGTGGCGAGCGTGAAGCCCAACCCCGCTATCTTCCTCGACGTCGAGTGGAGCGAGGAGGCCGCGCGGGCCTCGATCGACGGGATCCTCGACCTGGCCGCGGCCGAGGGCGTCGCCGTCGAGCTCATCATGAAGGACATATCCACGGTGGCGCGGAAGCCGCAGAGACTCTGGGCCTGGGCGCGGATCGCCTCCGAGGCGGTGCGTGAGCGCCGCTAGCGGGGCCCGGGGACGATTTCCGACGGATATTTTCCTGTGAGCTTCTTGAATACACTGTAGAAATAGTTCGGGTCGGAGAACCCGACGGCGAGGGCTACGTCCTTGGCCTTGACCTTCCGCGTCTCGAGGATGCGCAGGGCGGCCGCAATGCGCAGGCCGTTGAGATGGCTCGTGAACGAGTTCCCCGTCGCCTCGCGAAAGACCTTGCCGAGGTAGGCCGAGGACATGCCGAAGCGCTCGGAGAGCAGCTTAAGAGAGAGCGGGTCCCGAAAGCGCTCGTCGACGTAGAGCCGCAGGCGATCGCCGAGGGAGACGCAGCCGCGGCGCCGCTCCTGCAGCGCGCCCATGATCCGCTTCGCGAAGGCCTCGAGCCAGGTCAGGGTGTCGAGGGGGCCGGGCTGCTGGAAGAGCTGTTTGAAGAGATTTTCGTAATCCAGGTAGAGCGAGGCCAAGGGAGGCTCCTCAGAGCGCGCTATCGCCGCCAGGCGCGAGACCAGCTCGATGCAGAAGCCGCGGAAGTACTCCTCGGAGAGAATGCGCTCGCGCCTGAAGCGCTCGAGGATCTCGGCGAAGAAGCGCTCGACCGCCTGCACGTCGCATTCCGCCACGAAGTGGGAGAGGGCGTCCAGGTCGATCTCGGGGCTCTGCCTTCCCATGATGAGGAAATCGTCGATGTTGCCGCGGTCGACGAGGTAGAGGGGGAGATAGCGGATGGGCTCGACCGCAAGACCGTTGAACCAGTCCACCGCGACCTGGATGGACAGGGCCCCGTCGAGGTCGGGCGGCTGCCAGGTGATGGCGCTCAAGGATCCTTCCTTTATGAAGCGCATGCCGATCGAGGTCGCCCCGTTGGCCACGCGGATGACGTCCTCGCGGCCCGTCCGCTCGAGGGCCTGGTTGACGCCCAGCTGGGCGAGGGCGTCGTCTGCGCAGATGATCCCCTTGAGCCTCCCGCCGAAGCGCTCGACCCAGCCGAGCACGGCGCCGCGCGTCGATTCGGTGCCGAGTCCCGTCTCCGCCATGTCGAGGAGCTCCATTCGCGGCGCCTCCTTGGCGAGCTCCGTCACGACGGCCCAGCGGCGCGCGAAGTAGGCCGAGGTCCTCGGGATGTGGTTGACGATGCAGTAGCCGCCCTCCCCCCCCATCAGATGGGCGAAGGCGCGGGAGAGCATCCGGAACTGGCCCCAGTCGTCGGGTCCCGTCCAGGCGACGATGTAGCGGAAGGCCTCGGGCTCGGGCAATAGGTTGCTAGCCACGAGGGCGATGCCCGCCCCGTGGACCCGACGGAAGAGCTCCGTCGTGCCGGCCGCGCTGCCCGGTCTCATGATGATCATGTCGGGACGCGAGCGGATCGCGCGCTCGACGAGCTCGGCCTCGAGCTCGCCGTCGAGGTCGGAGCGCAGGACCTCGAGGGCGATCCCGAAGCGCTCGGCCTCGCGGGCCATGCCGCGGTCGTACTCCGCCATATAGGGGTGCCCGGTCAGGCCGTGGATGCAGACCGCCTTCTTGCCCGCGGGCCCGTCGCCGGGCGAGCCGGGCAGCCTTTCCTTGCGGACGTTCCAGCCCGCGAACTCGAGGTCCCACCAGTGGCGCTCGTCGGTCTCGGGGTAGATCTCGGGGAACTCCGGACGCGGGGGAACGTCGCGCCTGCGCGATCCCCAGAGCTGGATGTCGTCCTTCATGAGGCCGATTATCGCATGCGATGCGTCGGCTCGGGCAGCCCGGGTCTGAAGGCCGAGCGGTCCTCCTCGGTGATCGATATACCGGTCGAGCGGCGCGCCGACTCCGCCGCCGCCGAGGCTATCGCGGCCAGCTCCTCGGGAGAAGCCTGCACCCGGGCGTTCACCGCGACGGAGGCGCGCCGCGCCGAGAAGCGCGGCAGCTGGGCCTCGATGAGGCGCTCGATGTCGACGGGGGCGCCGTCCGGCCCGCCGAGGGCATCCCCCGCCGTCAGGCTCATCTTGCCCTCCCAGCTCCCCGCGGATACGTGGAGCTTGAGGTGGCCGACCGAGAGGGCGGAAAGTCCGAGGCCCCGGGCGAAGCCGAGGGCGAACTCGAGGATCGCGCTCCTGCATCGGCCGCCGTCGGATGACAGCCCCGCTCCATCCTCGAGGAGGAGGCGCTCGTCGAGCCAGGCCAGCTCCCTCTCCCCGGCGCCGTAGCGCGCGTAGTCGATCTCCAGCGGGTCGCGGCGCGTATCCTCGCGACGACTTCCGGAGGATCCGCCTTCCATCGCCGCGAGCCAGGCCGCCGCGCCTTCCTCGGTCGAGCCGCTCATGGCGATGAGCCTCTTCCCCGGCCACGCTGCCGCGGCGAGAGCGGCAAGCTTCGCGCGATCGCCTTCCGCGAGGAGGTCCCGCTTGTTGAGGACGAGGAGGTCGGCCTCCTCCAGCTGTCGGTCGAAGAGATAGATCACGTCTTCGGCGAAGGGCAGGCGCCTGCCTTCGAGCCTGGCGAGCAGGAGGCGGGAGTCGGCGAAGACGGAGAGGACGCTGCCCGCTCCGTAATCCTCGCGGAAGGTCTCGAAAGGCTTGACCACGGTGGCTATCACGTCGGCGCAGGAGCCGACCGACTCGGCGAAGACCGCGTCGGGCCTCTCGCGGAGGGCCAGGGAAGCGACCCGCGCATCGAAGTCGTCGTAGCGGCAGCAGAAGCAGCCGCCGCCGACCTCCACCGCGGGCAGGCCCCAGGAGCGCATGAAGAGGGAGTCGACCTGGAGCTTGCCCTGGTCGTTGGTGACCACGCCGACCCGCTTGCCGGCCGCGATGAGGAGGCGGCAGGCGCCCGCTATGGCCGTCGTCTTGCCCGAGCCCAGGAAGCCGCCGACGAAATACATCCTCACCGGGGCCGCCTCACTTCGCCTCGATGATCCGATCGTGGTCGTAGAGCGGCTCGATGCGCCTGCCGGGCGGCACGACGAGGAACTCCGCTTCGTCCCAGCCGCCGCCCACGAGGCCGCGCAGGAGCCTCGACGAGCCCCGCAGGAGGCGAAAGTCCTTCCCCTCCTCGACGGCCTTGGCTCGCATCGTCTCGGCGTAGCCGAGGCCCTCGGTCTCGGGCGTCTCGATATAGCGGATCTCGCGCTCCGCGATGGCGGGATGCATCGTGTCCCAGACGTAGCGCGCGTTCTCCTCGCCGTACTGCGCTACGAGCTCCTCGTACTCGAGGCCCAGGCCCGTCGCCTTGCCGATGTCGGAGGCCCGGAAGTAGGTCGAGCCGCGCTCGATGTAGCCCGCCGAGCTCCAGGAGGCGCTCAGCGACTCGCCGAAGCTCTCCAGGAAGGCCGCGCGCGACCCGAGGAGTATGGTACAGCAGTCGTGGGCGCGGGCGAGGACGAGGGGAATGCTCCGCGCCTCGATGCCGGCCAGTCCGTTGCCGCAGAGGCCGTAGCCGAGGAGGATGGCCTCGTAGGCGTCCGACGCGGACGCGGCCCTCTCCGAGGCCGCGACGGCCGCGTCGATCCTCTCCTGCAGCCTCCCGCGCAGGCGCTCGGGGCTCTCGTGGAGGCCGAGCTCGAGGAACTCGGGATCGATGACGTTCGGCGAGGCGGCTATGGCGGCGCACAGCTCGCGCTGGAAGACGTTGCACGATATCAGCTTGTATTTCGCCATGCCCGCTCCGGCGCCGGGGCTCGAGTCCCCTACAGGAGCGCCCTTATGCGCCCCTCGAGCTCCTTGCGCGAAGGTATTATGGAAGAGAATGCCAGCTCCCCGTCAAGGTAGATCGCGGGCAGGTTGGCGACGCCCATCTTCATGCAGCGCGCGATGTTCTCTTTCACGGTGAACTTGTACTCGACGAGGTCGATGGAATCCCCGAATATTCCCTTCATGTCCTTCGCGGCCTCCAGCATGTAGCCGCAGGCTGCGCAGGTGGCGGAATCGAGAGTGAACACCTCGACGAGGGGCCGCTCGAGCCTCGAGTAATCGGGCAGGGTCACGTCGAGCTTGATCTCGGCCCCGCTGTAGTGCTCGAGGATCGTCCTGGCCTGGGCCGTCTCGCGCGCAGCCTGGCCGGCGGCGATCGCATTCTCGATCGGCACGTCGTAGGGCATGTCGCAGCCCGGCGATACGACGAGATCGCCGCCGCCGCAGGAGTCGACTATGTCGACGACCGCCTTCATGTTGTCGGCCTGGCTCCCGAAGAGCATGACGACGGTCAGCTGGATGTTGCCGCCGAGGCATACGCCGTGGCGATCGGTTATCTGCTTGGCCTCAGCGAGGCGGATGTTCTCGTCCACGGAAATGCAGTCCGGGCCGGCGAGGCACATGGGCTCGATGTTCTTGAAGGCGTTGCCGCAAACGAAGAGGGACGAGAGGGCGCCGGAGTCCCTGATGGAGGAGAAAAACTCCTTGTAAGGCACCGAGAGGAACTCGTTGAAGTGCTCGGGAGAGATCTGCGAAACCATCGGGTCGACCGCGGCGATCACGTCCATCCCCGTCCCGATGTAATAGCCGGCGACGACGCGCTCCACCTCGAAGCAATGCCTGAGCAGCCTATGGACGTACTCGGGGTCGAGGATCATGTCCATGAAGAGCTCCGTGCCGCGGAGATGGGACGCGAGGGTGAAAGGCCCGGTGACGAGTCCGTAGAGCGCAGTCTCCCTGCCCACGGCCGTCTTCATTCGCTTCATCGCGTCGATGGCCATGCCGAGCCGCGCCTCGCGCGGTCCCGGAATGCGCGTCGGGATCTCGCGAGTCCCGGCCAGCGGATGGCTCGACACCGAGGGCGGTCCCTTGTCCGCCCAGAGAAGCTCGCATCCCAGTGCCTCGGCCTCGAGCTGGAGGTCGAAGACCACGGGTTGGCCGTCGGGGCGATATATCCTGTTCACCTCGAGCAGGGACTCGACGAGTTTGTCGACATCCGTCAGGATCTCGCGCGCTCCGTAGCCCTTGAGCTTGCCCGCGTGGACTCCCGCGAACGGGACCCAGGGCGCTCTCTCGAGCCTCTCGTGCTTCAGCGTGCGGATTACAAGATCCCTGCCGGTCATGGAAACCTCCTCGCGATGATGCGCCATATTCCATCCCGAGCGCCGCGAGGTATCGTCTTTTCTTGGGAATTATTTGATTTTCTTGGGGAGTTCGGGGGTATCGGCCATTGCGTCATTGCGCATCCCCCGTTCCGGCTATATAAATGAACGGCCCCGCGCGGGTCGGGGCCGGAGCTCGAAGATGAAGCACAACCTGAAAGTACGCGAAGGAAGACGGAGCTACCAGATTGAGATCGAGGGTGGCGGCCGCCTCCTGGACGCGCTCGCCAGCCTGGACCCCGCTCGCGTCGACGCGCCCTGCGGCGGCAAAGGCCTCTGCGGCAAGTGCCGACTCAGACTGGTCTCGGGCGCCCTCTCCCCGCCGGGAGAGGCGGAGTCCCGCATCCTCTCCGCGGCCGAGCTCGGCGCGGGGATCCGCCTCGCCTGCCTCGCGCGCGCCGCGGGGGACGCCGAGATCGAGCTTCCAGAGCGCGGCGACGCGTCCATAATCACCGCGGGGCCCGACTCCAGGATCGAGCCCGACCCCCTGGTGCGCCTCGTCGCGGTCGCGCCGCGCGCGCCGAGCCTGGAGGATCAGGCGGACGACGAGGCGCGCCTCCTCGACGCAGTCGCCCGGGAGCTCGCGCTGCAGGGCGCCTCCGACCTCGCGCCCCGCCGAGTCGCCCTCCGGGCTCTGCCCGGCCTCGCGCGCCATTGCCGCGGCGCCGACGGCGGAGCGGCGGCCGTCGGCGCGCTCGTGGCCGACGGAGAGATCATCGGCGTCGCTCCCCGATGCCCGGGCGCGAGAGTCCTGGGCGTCGGCGTCGACTTGGGGACCACGACGGTCGTCGTCTTCCTCGTCGATCTCGCCACCGGGGAGCGCCTCGGCTCCCGCTCCGAGCTCAACGCCCAGCGGCCCTTCGGGGCGGACGTGATCTCGAGGATCGAGGCCGCCTCGAAGCCGGAAGGCCTCGCGGCCCTGAGCGGCCGCGTACGGTCCCAGATCGCCGCCATGGCGGCCGCCCTCGCCGAGGGCGCGGGAGCGGCCGCGGAGGACCTAGTCTCCTTCGCCGTCGCGGGCAACACGACCATGCTCCACCTCCTCGCCGGCGTCCCCCCGGAAGCGATCGCCCGCTCGCCCTTCATCCCGGCCTTCCTCGGGCGGCGGGTCGAGAGCGCCGCCGCGCTGGGCCTCGCCGCCCACCCGGGCTGCGCCGCCATCCTCCTGCCGGGCGTATCGGCCTACGTGGGAGCCGATATCGTAGCGGGGATGGCCGCGGTCGGCCTCCAGGACGCCGAAGGCCGATCCCTCTTCCTCGACCTCGGCACGAACGGCGAGATAGCCTTCGGAGGCAGGGACGGCATCGTCTGCTGCGCCACGGCGGCGGGGCCCGCCTTCGAAGGGGCGGGCATCGAGAAGGGCACGGGCGGCGTGGCGGGCGCCATCGATTCCGTGTGGATCGAGGACGGCTCGATACGCTTCGGTACGATCGGCGGCGCGCCCGCGACGGGAATCTGCGGGTCGGGACTCGTCGACGCGCTGGCCGCATTCCTCGATTGCGGGATCGTGGACGATACCGGGAGGATGGCCGACGCCGACGAAGCCCGCGCGCTTCCTCCGGCCATACGGGGGCTCCTCGAGGAAGGGCCTCGGGGACCTTTCGCCTACCTGGACCGCGCGCGCGGCATCTACCTGAGCCAGGCCGACGTGCGCGCCGCGCAGCTCGCCAAGGCGGCGATCGCGGCCGGCATAGACACGCTCCTCAAGCTGTCAGGCGTCGGAGCGGACGGAGCGGACCGCCTCTACCTGGCGGGGGGCTTCGGCAGCCTCCTCGATGTTCGCAGCGCCGCGCGGATAGGGCTCATCCCGAGCGCTCTCGCGGACCGCGTGATCGTCGTCGGCAATGCCTCCGGCGCGGGCGCGACCGCGGCCTGCCTCTCGCGCCGCCGCCTCGCGGATTGCGATCGCGCCCGCGCGTCCTCGACCTACGTCGAGCTCTCGTCCAGGCCCGACTTCAACGAGGCCTACGTCGAGCGCATGATGTTCCCGGAGCCGGCATGATGGCCGCGGCCCCCTCCGCGTCCCCGGCTCCCGAAGGCTTGGACCTCAGGATCGCGCTGCGCAAGCTCGAGCACTATTGCCGCGCGACGGGAGTTCCCGCGCACGTGATCGACGTCGAGGGAGCTGTGCTCGGAGCCTTCGACGCATCGGGGAAGCCGGAGCTTCCCGACAGCGGGGCCAAGAGCGGACTCTGCCCGGTATGCGCGATCGAGGGCGTGGAGGACGCGGACGAGGAGCTCCGGGCGCAGCTCTTCGTCGCCTACCAGGCCGAGCGCTTCGGCGGCAAGTACATCCAGCTCTGCCCCCACTCCCTCCTCTTCTGGGCGGCGCCCATCGTCTCGGACGGCATCATGACGGCCGCGCTGATCGGCGGCCCGGTGATGGTCGTCGACGCCGGGGAGGTCTACGAGGAGCTCCACGCGGCGGGCAAGGTCCCGTCGGGCGGGGAAGATAAGGTCAGGGCCGCTCTCGAGTCCGCGCCGCGCGTGCTGCCCCAGCGCGCCGCGAGCCTCGCCGACCTCCTCTGCGACGTAGCCTCCGCGCTCGCGTGGCCCTCGCCCCTCGAGCCCCAGCGGGAGCGGGAGGAGCAGCAGTCGCGGATATCCGACATTATCCGGGGCATGAAGGAGAGCTCCGAGCCCTCGGCCGCCGCCAACCCCTACCCCATCGAGAAGGAGAGGGAGCTCCTCCTCGCGATCTCCAGGGGCGACAAGCGGGAGTCGCAGCGCTACCTCAACGAGATTCTCGGCTTCATCTTCTTCTCGAGCGGGCAGGACGCCCCCATCATCAAAGCGAGGGTGCTCGAGCTGGTCGTCCTCCTCTCGCGGGCGGCCCTCGAGGGCGGCGCCGACATGGAGCAGATTTTCGGGCTCAACTTCACCTACCTGAACCAGGTCACCAGGATGCGCAGCGTCGACGACATAGCCCACTGGCTCTCCAAGATAATGGTGCGATTCACCGACCTCGTATTCACGCTCAAGGACGTGAAGCATGCGGACGTCATGCAGAAGGCGCTCAAGTACATAAACGCGCATTATACGGAAGAGATTACCCTCGACGACGTCGCGGGCTCGGTCTTCCTGAGCTCTACCTACTTCTCGAAGCTCTTCAGCGAAGAGATGGGCTGCCGCTTCACCACCTACCTCAACAAGGTGCGCATCGAGAAGAGCAAGCTCCTCCTCAAGGGCTCGGTGATCCCCCTCGTGGACATCGCCGGTCTGGTGGGCTACGAGGACCAGAGCTATTTCACCAAGGTCTTCAAGAGGGTGACGGGCGTCTCGCCCGGCAAGTACCGCGAGTCCGGGGGGCGGGCGGCCTCGTCCAGCCAGGAGATCCATGAGAGCGAATGATCCGACTTTGGCAAGAAAAGCCAAAAAGGGGAAAAAGTTTTATATACCTTCGCGCCGCTTTGACTATGATCAAAGGTGCTATACTACAGCAGGAGGTCAATCATGTCCACGCTAGAAGACATCTCCGCGCTCCTACAGAAGGGCCGCGCGAACGAAGTTAAGGCCAACGTCCAGAAGGCCCTCGACGAGGGCGTCTCCGCCAAGTCCATCCTGGAGGACGGGCTCATGGCCGGAATGAACATCATCGGGGGCAAGTTCAAGCGGAACGAGGTCTACGTCCCCGAGGTTCTCATAGCCGCGCGCGCCATGAACGCCGGCCTCGAGCCACTGAAGCCGCACCTCGTGTCCGCCGGCGTCAAGGCCAAGGGCATCGTGGTCATCGGAACCGTCAAAGGCGACCTGCACGACATCGGCAAGAACCTCGTCAAGATGATGATGGAGGGCGCGGGCCTCGAGGTGCACGATCTCGGCGTAGACGTCGCGACGGACAAGTTCGCCGCGGCCGCGAAGGAGCACAATGCCGACATCGTCTGCTGCTCGGCCCTGTTGACGACCACGATGACCGAGATGAAGAACGTCGTGGAGAGCATCAAGGGCTCGGGGATCCGCGACAAGGTCCGGATCATGGTGGGCGGAGCGCCCATCACCGACTCCTTCTGCAAGTCCATAGGCGCGGATATATATACCGCCGACGCGGCCAGCGCGGCGGAGGCGGCCGTAGCCGCCTGCAAAAAGTCGGCTTAAGCCTCCGCCTCGAGGCCGATCCGGGACCCGCCGGCAGAAGTCGCCGGCGGGTCTTTATTGCGTCCCGCGCTGGCCGAGCGTCCCGCCCATCGTCGATTCGCGTGAGTGTCTGTGGAATAGGCCCCGGGATATGGGCTAGCATGGTCCATGCAAAACGCCCGACAGCGAAAAAGCGCCAGGGCCCTGGCCATCCGGATCATCGTCGTATTCGGCGTCATCTCTCTATTCAGCGATACGATCTTCGAAGGCGCGCGCAGCGTGAACGGTCCCTACCTCGCGACCCTGGGCGCCGACGCGGCCCTCGTTGGCCTCGTGGCGGGTCTCGCCGAGATGCTGGGCTACCTCGTCCGCCTCCTCACCGGCGCCTGGGCGGACAGGTCCAAGGCCTACTGGGCCTTCACGATCGCCGGCTACGCCAGCCTCGCGTCGGTGCCCCTCCTGGCCCTCACCGGAGTCTGGCGGATGGCCGCCCTCCTCATCGTCCTGGAGCGGGTCGGCAAGGCGATTCGATCGCCGGCGAAGGACACCATCCTCTCCGCGGCTACGAAGCAGGTCGGCACCGGCTTCGGCTTCGGTCTCCATCAGGCCATGGACCAGATTGGCGCGATACTCGGTCCCCTCGTATTCGCGGTCGTCTTCGCCTTCGGTGGAAAGGCCGGCGCGAGCGTAGCCGAGTACCAGACCGCCTATCGCTGGCTCTGGCTTCCTTTCGGCATCCTCATGGCCATACTCCTCCTCGCATTCTTCAGGACGCCGGAGCCCGAGCGGCTCGAGCCAGCGATCCCCGCCACCGGGGGGGCGGACAAGCCGACCAGGACCTTCCGGCTTTATGTGGCCTTCACCTTCGTGACGACCCTGGGCTTCACGAGCTGGGCGATACTGGGCTTCCACTTCAAGTCGAAGGGCGTCCTCGCCGACGCCGAGATCCCCCTGTTCTACGCCATCGCGATGGGGGTCGACGGGCTCGCCGCCCTCCTGGTCGGCCTGGGCTACGACAGGATGAAGAAGCTCTCAGGAAGCGAACGGGGCGGCCTTTCCGTGCTGGCGATCATTCCCGCCTTCTCCATTCTCATCCCCGTCTTCGGGTTCTCCTCGTCGAGGGCCCTCGCGATCGCGGCCGCCGCGGTTTGGGGCATCGTCATGGGCGCACACGAGACCATCATGAAGAGCGCCATAGCCGATATCACCCCCATGAAGAGGCGCGGCACCGGCTACGGCATCTTCAACACGGCCTACGGCCTCGCCGTCTTCGCGGGGAGCGCAGGAATGGGCCTGCTTTACGACGTCTCGCTGGGCCTGGTCGTCGCGCTCTCGGTCGCGATCGAGGTCGCGGCCCTGGGGGTATTCGTGCTCCTTTGGAGGGAGGCACTGGGTACGGGTTATCGATCGGATAAGGCCAAGCGCTCGGGATAGGAGGAGGCGATGGCCCGACGTGGACCGGGACTCGACCCCTGCGTATATTCGTCATATGGAACAGGAAAAAGGCCAGGATGGATGGACCAAGCCCGACGAGGCCGCGCTACGCAAACGCCTCACGCCCCTCCAGTTCGAAGTCACGCAGCGGGGCGGCACCGAGCCGGCCTTCAGCAACGATTATTGGGACGAGCATCGGGAGGGCATCTACGTCGATATCGTCTCCGGCGAGCCCCTATTCTCGTCCAAGGACAAGTTCGACTCGGGTACTGGCTGGCCCAGCTTTGTGAAGCCCCTCGTGGCCTCGAGCATCGTGGAGAAGACGGACGCCGGCCATGGCATGCTGAGGATAGAGGCCAAAAGCCGGCTCGCCGGCTCCCATCTGGGCCACGTCTTCGACGATGGGCCCGAGCCGACGGGGAAGCGCTACTGCATGGATTCCGCCGCGCTGCGCTTCGTGCCCGCTGAGGATATGGAGAAGGAGGGCTACTCGGAATACCTGAAGTACCTGCGCTAGAGGCTCGGCCATCCGGCGGAGCCTCGGAGGCGGGCAAAATCGCCCTCGAGAGCGACGCGCTGATAGGATTTCTTTCCCTTCAGGACGATGGACGAGCCCTCTGCCCCCGCGTCGCGGACTCCTTCCCGGAGGAGGGCCCGCTCGAGCTCCACGATGGCGGTGCCGTAGCATAGCCTCCGCTCGCCGCCCGCCGGGATCTCGACGATCGTGGGCAGGCCGAGGAGCTCGGGATGCGCGAGCGAATAGGCGAGGCCGTTCGCGAAAGCGCCCGTGGCGTTCTCGGTGCCGAGGCAGAAGGTCCTGTCCTGGCCGCCCTCTGTCTCGGCCCAGGGCTCGAAGCGCCTCCCGCCGTACTGCATCCACAGGTCGTTGAAGGAGAGAGCTATCTCCCCGGCCGGCAGGGATGCCGCGCCGGGGAAGAAGCAGAGGTAGGCGAGGGCGAGCCGAGGGTTGACGACGCAGCTCCAGCCCAGGGACAGCTTGCGCGGAACGGCTCCCGAGACGAAATCGGTGCTGCCGACGAGGCCGGGCACTAGCCCTATGTCCGCGAGGCCGCCGTCGCGGAGCGGGGCGGCGGCGAGATCGCCGAACTCGGCGCCGATCGCGAGCCTGCCCGTCGCGTCGAACTCGGAGCCTTCGGGAGGGACCCGGAAGCTGTCGGCCGAGAGACTGATCCGGCAGCCGCTCTCGAGGAAGGGAGCGCCGACGGTATTGTGGTGCCCGATGCCGATCGGAACGGGCGAGTCGCCCCTATTGCGGATCGTCAGAAGGCTGTAATAGGCGCACTGTCCCTTCACGACCGTCACGCGCCGATGCCAGGAGAGTGGCATCTCGTCGGAGGGGCTCTCGAGCGCGAGCTCGCAATACGCTTGGTCGCCCTGGTCGTCGAGACCTAGGCTCTCGAGCCCCCACTCCTCGTGGGAGGTCCAGCCGTGGGCAGGGATCGAGACGCCCCCGACCCTGCAGTCGGGACCGAAATTGGGGCTGCAGAGAAATTCGCCGGCGATACGGCCGAGGAGCCCCGCCGACTTGGACTCGCGCGCCGAGAGGCGGAAGGGCGGCACCCAATGCGCGTCGACGACCTCGCCCGAGCGGCGGCGTATCCCGAAGAAGGGAGTCATGCATCCCTCGGGTTCGATCCCGAAGAGGGTCGACTCGTTCGACAGGAGGACGGTCCGCCTGCCCCCGGGCTTCCCAAGGCGGGCGTCGATCCCGCCGCGGCCGCGGGCGATGCGCTTCGTCAGCGAGTTGCGGATGGAACCGTAGGACTCATGCATGCCATTATCTAGTCCGTTTTCCCGACACCTTGTCAATATTTCGCGCAGGCGCCCGCCCTATCGAAGGGTCCGGGCTTCGAAGGTATAATCGACCCGAAGCCCCTCGAGCAGGCGGGGGAGTGATACCCCGAGGAGGTCCCGTGGCGGGCAAAAAACGAGATTCATCCGACGCATCGCGCATCGACTCGAGCGCGGAGCGCGACGGGCGGGAAAGCATCCTCGGCTTCCTGCGGGGGCTCCGCGACCACAACAACCGCGAATGGTTCGAGGCGAACCGCCCTCGGTACGAGGAGGCTCGGAACGTCTTCCAGGGCCTCGTCGGCGAACTCATCGCCCGCTTCGACGCGGTCGATGATCTGGGCGGGGTGACCGTCAAGGAATGCGTGTTCCGGATCAATCGGGACCTGCGCTTCTCGAACGACAAGACGCCCTATAAGACCTCCATGAGCGCCGCCCTCGGTCGCGGCGGCCGCAAGTCCGTAGGCCGCGTGTACTATCTGCATATCGAGCCTGATGGCCGATCCCTCCTGGCCGGGGGGCTTTACGATCCATCCCCTGCGGCTCTCGGGAAGATGCGGCAGGTTCTGGCCGAGGACGCAGGGCCCTTCAGGAGGATCATCCGCGCGCCTGAGTTCGTCCGCAATTTCGGGGCCCTCGGCGGCGAGTCGCTGAAGGCGGCGCCGCAGGGTTATCCGAAGGACCATCCCGAGATCGAGCTTCTCCGCATGAAGCAGTTCATGGCCGTGAAAGGGCTCGACGACGGGCAGATCCTCTCCGAGGGCTTCATCTCCCTGGCGTTGGAAGCCTTCGGGGCGATGAGGCCCTTCCTGGCCTACATCGAGTCGGCGACGAGATAGGGGTGCCCAAGCCCTTCTAGGCCGCACGCAGGGCCTCGAGCTCCCGGATCGAAAATAGGCCATCGGCTTCGATGATGACGACCATGCGGTCCTCGAGGCGGACGATGCCGCGGACATAGCGCTCCCAAAGGGAGACCCCATCGACCCTTGCGGCCTCGACGTCCCCGTCCTCGATCGTCACGACCTCGGAGACTTCGTCGACGAGCGCGCCTACCGTCAATGACCTCGCGTCTCCGGTTTCGACCATGAAAACGATGATGCTCGATCGACTCGCTTCCTCGGACTCCGGCATGCCGAATTTCCTGCGCAGGTCGATGACGGGTATCACGCGACCCCGGAGGTTCATGACCCCCTTCATATACTCCACCGGGGTCGGGACTATGGTAATTTCGTCATATTCCACGACGGTCTCCACGATCTTGACGTCCACGGCGTAGCCCACGCCGTTCAGGTGAAAGGTCAGGTATTGCATTATAGGCACCTCTCAGAAGGCTTCGAAATCTTCGTCCGAGCCGACGCTCGCGGGAACGATGGCCGTCCTGGCGGAGATCTTCTCGGGCCTCGCGATCGCCGCCGGCTTCGCAAGGGCCGCACCGGAGGCATGAGCGATTTTCACCACGTGAATCTTAGCCGCTGCCGTCTCGATCCCTTTCATCTTGAAAAAAGATATGGTCTCGGAAAGCTGCACCGATTGTCCCGAGAGCTCCTCCGCCATCGAGGCCAGCTCCTCGCTCGCCGCCGCGTTTTGCTGGATGACCGTATCCAGCTGCATAATGGCCTTTGCGATCTGCTCGGCGCCGGCGCTCTGCTCCCTGGAGGACGCGGATATCTCCTGAACCAGCTCGGCGGTCTTCTTGATGTCGGGAATGATCCTCTGGATCTTGTCGCCGGCGCTCGTCGCCGTCTCCACGGTCGTCTTCGAGAGGTTGGTGATCTCGCCGGCGGCGTTCTGGCTGTGCTCCGCGAGTTTCCGCACCTCGCTCGCCACAACGGCGAAGCCTTTGCCGGCCTCCCCGGCCCTAGCGGCCTCTATCGCCGCGTTGAGCGCGAGGAGATTGGTCTGGCGGGCGATTTCCTCGATGACCCCGATCTTGCCGGCGATCTCCTTCATGGCCGCGACGGACGCGACGACGATCCTGCCGCCGTCCTCTCCGTCCACCGCCGCCTTCTTGGCGATATTCTCGGTGGCCGTGGAGTTGTCCGTGTTCTGCTTGATCGTGGCCGTCATCTCCTCGACGGAGCTGGAGACTTCCTCGGCCCCCGCCGCCTGCTCCGCCGATCCCTGGCTCATCTGCTGCGCCGTGTTGCTGATCTGCTCGCTTCCCGATGCCACCTGAGTGGCGGCCGTTTGTATGATGCTAACTATCTCGCGGAGCTTTCCGGTCATGCTGAGGAGGGCGAGGAGTATCCCGGTGGCTTTGTCCTTGCGCGAGTCGTCGACGTCGAGATCTCCCGCGGCAACCCGCTCCGCGATGGCCGCGATCTCCGCGGGTTCGCCACCCACTGTCCTCCTGACCGAGGACGAGAGATAGATGCCGATCAGGATGCCTGCAAGCATGGCTCCGGCGATGACCAAGAGGAGGATGAGGACGCTCGACGCATAAAGCTGCTTGTTCTCCTCCGCGGCCTTTATCGCGTTATCTTTCTTGATTTGCTCGAGATCGGCCATCGCGCTGTCGAGGACGTCGATCTTGTTCCGAGCTTCGCCCATGGAGAGATTCACGGCAGCGGATTGCCTGTTCAGGCCTTCCTTGTCCGCGACGGCGAGAACTTGGGCAGTTATCGGTTGCCACGCGTCGTAGGCGGCCTTTACTTCGGCGCATTTCGCCTTGCCTTTGTCGGTATAGAAGAGAAGTTCTCCTTTATCGAGGTCGGCCTTCGCTTCGACCAGGGCATCCTGCCATTGTTTCTTGAATTTCGACCTCTCCTCGAGCGAGCTCGAAAGGAGATAGTTCTTCTCTGCCCGCGCCGCATAGATGATGTCGGTATCGGCCTCTCCGACATAATAGAGCCCCATCAACTCCTTCTGATACATCTTCTCCGAGTTCGCATTGATGGCGCTCATGTTCCAGAGCCCGACCAGACCCACGACGAGCGAGAAAAGCGCGACACCTATAAAACCCGCAAGCAACTTAGCGCGTAGCGACATAAGCCCTCCTTCTCATGGCTTTTCCATTTCTGCCGGCAGCATCGGCGTGTTTCTGAAAATTACGGGAAAGGGAAATATCGTCGAGATTCCTCTTGGGCGGCTTGGGGAGGCGACCTCCAACTAGCGCGCCATCACCCCGGCTTTCGTGTCTTCAGCCTAGCCGTTCCCCATCGCGATTCAAGATGTACTTTCGGCCAGTACCCCAGCACCAAAGATCCGTTACCGACCCGGCGATAAAACAGTTGACATGAGCGTCGAAAAAGGGCCGTAAGGCTAAGCCCTCTTCGATGCGATGACGGTTTTTCAATTGCCGGGTCGGTAACGCCCGCCGATTAGCCGATCCTCAGGCGTTGCGCCGATAGTTTGTGTATGAACTCGATCCGCGATGCGACGCCGAGCCTGTGGAAGATAGCGGAAAGGTGATGCTTGACCGTGGACTCGACGATGCCGAGCCGGAACCCTATATCTTTCGACGTGGCCCCCTGGGCGACGAAGCGGGCGATCTCGATCTGTCTCGGCGTGAATCCGAGATCCGAAAGGAAGCGCACTCGGCCGGCAGTCGCATGGCGCTTGCCGGCCACGGTCACCTCGTCGGCGAATGCGGCGACGCGCTCTATGAATCTCCTCAGCTCTGCCTCGTTGTCCTCTTCGATTGAGCGGTCGAAAAGCATCACGATGATGGTATCCAGGGAGCCGTCGGGCTTGAAAACGGGCAAACCGAGGCAATCGCAAAGCAGCGGGGGCAAACTCCTGCGAGGAAAGGAGTAGCGTTCCTGAAATACGCCTGCAGTAGCGTATGTCCTTTCGGCCCTCGCCAGCAGGGCCTCGTTCTCCACGCGTTCCTCGTCATCCGCGATGTGATCGAGAAGTCGACGCCCGATGATCTCCTCACGGGAGAAGCCGAAGACGACCGATGCCGCGTCGTTGCAGTCGCGCACGATTCGAGTGGAGCCGTCGACGACGAAAAGCGGATCCGCGAAGCTCTCGAGCATCCGCTCCGTGAGGCCGTTCGAGGCGTCCGAGAATCCCGATTTATAGTCGTCCTGCGGCCTCCGGCCGATTAGAAGATAGCCTTGAGGCTTTTCGCCCTCCAGTCCGAGGGGGCTGAAGCTGACGCGAAGAGCGATCTTCCTATGCGAACGCGTGCGGAAGATTGCGTCGCCTCCCCTCCGCTCCGAGGCGCTCCGGACATTCTCGAGCATCCGCTGCCGCTCGCCCTCTTCCAGGAGACTGGACAGGGTCCTCGTCAGGAACTCTCTCGAAGAGTATCCGAAGAGGGCAGAGGCATGGCGATTCGCCCCGATCACGCGGAGATCACGATCGAGAAGGATGACGGATTCCTCGATGCTGTCCATCAATTCGCGAAGCAGAAGAGCGTAGAATGAGTCAGGAGGGATCCGGGTCAGCTGGTCAGCCAGGGCTTCCAGGCTCTCGTTCCTTCCTCCGCGGAAATCGTCTAACTTCATCATTTAAGTATGATTATTCGATAATTCATGGCAATTTCATCGAAATAGCCTGAAATGAACGACCTTCGAATCGAATCGGACGCGGCCGGGTCCGGGCCGGCGGCGCCCTCAAAGCGATGTTTTAATGTAATCCTGATCGTAGGCCAACCGGCAAATAATAAGGGCGGCTTAGAACCATGGCATGCGCAAATGGAGCATGTCAGCCCTGCTCTTTCCGGTCGGGCATCGGGCATCCGTGCCTATGGCGCTGCAAAAGCGCATCCCCCACTTGGTCAATACGAATCTCGTAATGCTCGTATTCTTCCTCTTCGCCTCGGCGGTCAGATTCATAGCCCATCCAGGGGAATACCGCATCTTCTTCGTCGCGGTCTGGGCGACGAGCCTAGCGGGCTATCCACTGAGCTTCGCCCTCGTCCGTCTCCGGCGCTACCTCTCGGCCTCCTACTCGGGAAGCATCAGTACTCTTCTCAATGTCTGCTGGATGTCCTTCCTCCTGCCCATCACCGGCATCTCCGATATCTATCGTTTCGCCACCTACGTAATGGTCGCCGTCGTCTGCAACTCCCTGGTGGCTTTCGACCTCCGCCAAGTCCTGTATTTCGCGATTTTCACCATAATGGTCTATTTCGCCTACGTCTTCGGCAAGCTCATGCCAAAGGTCGGGGCCGGCGACGCCGAATTCAGGTCGTTGGCGCTGATCGTCTTCAGCCTTACCGTCCTGGTCAACGTCGTAATAAATTTCAGCGCCCGGACGAGCGATGAACTCATCCAAATCTCCGTCCGGGACGCCAAGAGGAATCGAGAGAAGGCGGAGCGCCTCCGCAGCCTCATCGACTCCACGAGCGGCTCCCTGCGCATCGGCGAGGAGCTCGGCTCGAAGGCGGAAGAGAGCGCTCGCGGCGCCGCCGAGGTCCGTTCGCGGATCGCCGCTCTCGAGGGCGATGCGCGGACGCTCTCCTCCGACGCCCGCGCGGCGGTGGAGTCGAACGCAAGAGTCGCGGAATTCACCGGCGACATGCACGGCTCGGTGATAAGCCAGAACGAGGTCATCCACGAGACGAGCGCCGCGCTGGTGGAGATAGCGACCACTGTCTCCAATCTCGCCAAGGTGGCCGCGGCCAAGAAGAGCGGGATCGACGGTGTCCTCGCCGGCTTCGAGGGCCAGCGCGGCGAGATGCGCAAGGTGGTCGAGGGAATGGACCTGGTTCGCCGATCATCGGAGCGGGTCCTGGAATCGACCACCCTGATCCTGGACGTAAGCGAGAAGACCGACCTCCTGGCGATGAACGCCTCGATAGAGGCCGCGCATTCGGGCAGCGCCGGGAAGGGCTTCGCCGTTATCGCCCAGGAGATCCGCAAGCTTTCCGACGAGACGAAGCGCAGCACCAACAGCATTTCCGCGGCCCTCAAGGAGAACAATATGGTCATATCGAACGCCTCGGGACTCGTGCATTCCTTCCAGCGGACCTTCGAGGGCGGCATGGAAGAAATTCGCGGCGCATTCGACGCGATGGAGGAGATAATTCGCGGGCTCTCCGAAATGGAGACCGCGAACGACGAGCTCCGGGAAGCCACCCGAGTAATGACCGAGATAGCGAACAAGACCGAGAGCGGGGTGAGCGACGTCGCCAAAAGGACGGTCTCGAGCGCCGAGGGAGTGCGCCGCATTTCGCGCTTCTCGGAAGAGCTTCTCGAGGCCGTCGGCCTGATTCGCGACCATTTCGCCTCGATCGAGGAGACGATGGCCGACATCGAGAGCATCGGCCGGCGCAACGTCCGTCAGATCGCCGAGCTCGGCAAGTCCCTGGACGGCATCACCAGGGACGAAAGCGCCGCGCCGGACCCGAGATAGGAGTAATCATGCTGATTCAGTGCATTCTATCGCTGGCTCTGCTGGCCATCCTGCTCGCCGCCGACGACCTCTTTCGCCGATTCAATTGGTTCGCATTGCTATTCTTCTTCATCGTTCCCCTCGCGATGATCCCTGTCTGGCTGGGGTCCGGCATCGCGATCTGGTTCAAATGGACCAAGATGTATTCCGTCATCCTGGCCGGCGCATTCATCTGCCTGATGCGCTTCACGAGGCTCGGCGAACGGCGCTGGGCCCGCATCGTCATCGCCCTGGTGCTCGCCGGGAACATCCTGGAAGCCTGCGTCCAAGACGCCTCCCAGGGAGCCGTATGGAACTGGCTCAACGCCGTCGCGGGACTGATCTCGATTCTCGCCATACGGGGCTGGAAGGATATCCGCATAAGCGCCTCGAAAGAGCGCGACGTAGTATGGGAAGGGCTAGATGTTCCCTGGATCATCGCCTATACGGTATGGAACTGGACCTTCGTGTATTTCAATTTCCCGGAGCTCGGTCTTATACATGTCGCGGTGCTCGCCGTCCCCTTCCTCGCCAATCTGCGGAGACCGGGTACCTGGGGTCAGACTCGCGCCTATTCGCTCGCCGCCTGGATGATGCTGCAGTTCACCTTCGCCGGATTCGTCTCGCGAACCTCGTATGCGATTCCTCGTCCGGAATGGATCGCCTACGCATGCGGCATCGCCAGTCTGCTGGCCAACGCGATCGCGCTCGCCGTGTCGATGCGCCGCCGGAAATCGCTTCGCGGCCCGAGCGGGCTAGCCTCCTTCAGCTCGTAAAGGAGGCACAGGGGAATCTCGCCGCACCAGGATCGGCGCGGCGCCTCTCACCTGCTTCGCCTGAGCCGTCCCCTGGTCGAGCTACCGATAACGCATCCGGGCTCCGCCTGTTCGCCGGCGACAACTCCAGGTGCGTATTTTGCACCTTCGTTTGGCATTCGCCGAAACGCCCACGCGACTGAAGCCCATCATTCGGAAAGGACCACGCGATTCCGGCCCTCTTTCTTCGCGCGGTACATCGCGCGATCGGCCTCGCCTATCAAGTCATCGAGCGAGCCGCGGCTCGAGGAACAGGAAGTCGCCACGCCGAAGCTCGCGGTCACCGACTCATCTATGCCGGCGAATGTTCGGCGCTCGAGGTTGGAGCGGAGTCGCTCGGCCACGTCCATCGCGACCGCCTCGGTCGTGTTGGGGAGGAGGGCGACCATCTCCTCGCCGCCGAAGCGACAGAGGATGTCTTCCTGCCTCACTCCTTTTTTCAGCACCTTGGCGACTTCGCGGAGGACCTCGTCGCCCTTGAGGTGCCCGAAGCGATCGTTGAACGATTTGAAATGGTCGATATCAGCGAGGATCAGGGCTATCGGCTGGCCCTTCTCGGCGAGGCGCGCGAGCAGCTCGGAGCCGAGGCGGTCGAAGCCCCTTCGGCTCAGGAGACCGGTGAGCGGATCGGTGCTCGCTTCGATCACGAGATCGCGGTATTTCCCTTCCGCGGACAGCTCGACGGCCAGAATGTCGCCGAAGGCCATCGCCGGCCAGAGATGGTCGCTCCGAAACTCGCCCGCTTCGGCGTTCCAGAGCTCGAGCACGCCGAGCAGCGCTCTCCGATGGATGAGCGGGATGCCGATCCAGGATCTGTAGTCCTCGAAAAGCTCGGGCTGAGAGAATAGCGCGTCCGAAGCGGTCCTATCGACGAGGCGAGGACACTTCGTGCTCACCACTTCCCAGATCGGGCTCGACGAGCCGTGCACCGGGCGATCGGCGGCGGCTTTCTCGCGGGGATACACTCCGATGAGATTGAGCTCGTTCGCGGAACAGGAGTAGACTGCGGCCTCATTGAAAGGCACGCAGAGCTGGGCTTGCTGAAGGACGTTGGAGATGGTCGCCGAGATGTCGAGCGATGCCGTGGCGGCCAGTCCCGCCGCCCTGAGCGCCTCGGCGAGGCCGAATCGCTGGTCCGCTTCGACGATCTGCGACCGGAGGTCCTCTTCGATCTCCTTATCCGCCGTTATTTCCTCGTCTACGCCGACGAGGAGGGCGATATCGCCCTCGGGCGTTCGCCGGAGCACGGCCCATCTGGATTTGATCCAATGCCATTCTCCCCGAGCGCTCATGATACGGTAGGTGGCCGAGAATTCGTCCGCATCGCCGCGCCGGGCCATGAGCCAGAGCGAGGCGCAGCGCTCTCGATCCTTCGCGTGGATGAGCGCCTCGAAGGCCTCGGCGCCCATTCTCAGAGGATCATGGCCGAGCTGCTCCATGACTGCGCTTCGCCGGGACCATCCGCTCCGGTAGTCCATCGCGAATAGGCCGACCTTCCTCAGGCGCTCGACGAGTCCGTCGTCCTCGGCGAGCATCTTCCAAAAAAGGAGCATTAGATCTTCCGGCATCGTGTCGCCCTCTTCGAGTATAGCATGAAAAGCGCTCCGCGATTCGCGTCGCGCGGGAACAGCCGCTCCGTCTCGTTAAGCCGAGGTTAAAAAACGCGCCTGGTCTTATTTTTTTTTGAACCCTCATCGTTTTTTCACGGAAGTCGACCATAGAGGAGAAACCACGGGGAGGGAAGCCATGAACTCGCTCATTGCGCGCCAGCTCATCGTCGACGATCGAAACGAACTCTTCGATGCCCAGGGCATGAAACGCGTCGAGTTCCCGAGCGAGTACTCGAGAGTGCGGGAATATACCGCGAAGGTACTCGCCGACTGCCCGTCCGCGTTCCTGGAACAGAACCTCCTCGAACAGCAGCTCTCCGAGCTGATAAAGAACGGGATCAAACACGGCAACCGATGCGATCCGTCCAAGAAGCTGACGGTCAGCTACGACCTCCGCAACCGCGCCCGCTTCATCGTGGAGGACGAGGGCGCGGGCTTCACCGATCTGGACGAATGGAACGATTTCTACCTTCGCCGGCAGACCGCGCTCTTCGAGAGGGACTTCGATACCTTTTTGAGCCTCGCGAGCTACCGAGGGCCGAAGAGCTCCGAGGATGACGGCGGCAACAGCCTGATCGCCGCGCTCGAGTACTGGAACGGCGGCATGATCTATAACGGGGCCCACAACAAGGTCGGCGTCGTCCGCTGGTTCTCGTACGGCTCGGTAAGGTAATTCACGCGACGGCCGTCGGACCGACGACGCGGACGGCCCGATGGGCCGCCGCGGACTTGGCCTCCCGCTTGAGGTCAGCGAGCGCATCGAAGAGGGCTTCCAGGTTCATTCGGGCATCTGGCCGGACGAAGACCGCCGCTATGCTCACGGTCATGAGAGGCACGCGACGCACCCTACCCCTGCGGTCCTTCCCGAGTATCCAGCCGCGCTTCCTGTCCTCCGGCGAATAGAACGAGGCGGCTTCGCGGGCGAATCGCGAGGCCGCCTCGATGATGGGCTCGAGGGCCTCCTCTTCGCTCGCGGCTCTCAGGCTTACGAAGAAATCGTCGCCTCCCATATGGCCCGCGAAGCCGGAGGGTCGCCGAATGGCGGACTTGAGGATATCGGCGAAGAGCACGATGACGCGGTCGCCGTTGCGAAAGCCATAGCAGTCGTTGAATGCCTTGAAGTCGTCGAAATCGAGGCTTGCGAAGGCTACTCCCGCACCGGGATCCGCGAGGCGGGCCGAGCACACTTCGTCTACCTTGAGGTTCCCGGGCATTCTCGTGAGCGGGTTCTGGTCCAGGGCCTCCGCGAGCTCGCGCCTGGCCACGAGGCTCAGGAGCTTCTGCGCGGTGAGTATGCCCGCGTAGCGCCCCTCCAGAGTGAGCACTGCGCCGCAGCCGACCAAGTCCGCGCCGAAGAGCTCGACGACCCTGGCCAGCTCCGACCCGAGGGCGACTACGGGGGCCTTCGCGAGGAGGGCCTCGGCCCCCCTCCCGGCCATGTGGCGCTCGAAGAGGAGCCGGCCGAAGGGAGAGTAGACGTACTGTCGAAAGTCCCGCTCCCGATATACGCCGACCGGCTCTTCCTCGCTGTTCACGACGGCGAGGAAGGAAAGCTCTGGATCGGCGCGGAAACGGCAAAGCACTTCCTCGAAACCGGCACTGAGCGGGACCGGCTCGACTGCCGTCTCGCAGCCTGCGTCTACGGTCCCGGCGCCCAGAAGCGTCCGGCGCTCGCTGCGCCGGATCGCCGCCGCGGAGTATCTCGTCTCGAGGCCTGCGCCACCGATACTCGGTCGCGCGATGTAGAAGCCCTGGACGAAATTGCAGCCCGCTTCGGCGCAGAGCCTGAGTTCGTGCTCGGTCTCCGCGCCCTCGGCCACCACCGGGATTCCCATCAGGTGCGCCAGACTCGCGATCTTTCCGAGGAAGGCCGCTTTCTGGGGCTCGTCCGCCGAGCCCGCGATGAAATAGCGGTCGATCTTCACGATGTCCGGCTTGGCCCGGTGGAGGAGCTTGAGGCCGGCATAGCCCGAGCCGAAGTCGTCGAGCGCGATTCGGAAGCCTTGATCGCGGTAGGCGGCTATGACGCCGTCGAATCCCGACTGTCCGTCGGCTTCATGGAGCTCCGAGAGCTCGAGGACGATGCGCGCTGGGGCGAGGCCGATTTCCTCAGCGATGAGAAGGGTATTTCCCGTGGAATAGTCGGGCATCTGGAGAAGGCGTATATCCAGATTGTAGAATATTTTGGCATTGCCGAGGCGAGCGGCCGAGAAGGCGGTGAAGGCCTTGCGCCTGAGCTCCAGATCGAGGGCGTAGAGGCAGCGGTCGGCATTAGCTCGATCGAAGACATCCGCGATGCTGCTGAATCCGGCGAGTTCCCAACCGCGCAGGAGGGCCTCGTAGCCATAGGCTCCTCCGTCCGCGAGAGAGACGATGGGCTGGAAGGCGTGTTCGAGCTTCGAGAGCGCGGGTTGCCAGTCCTCCGGCAAGGTCGCGTTCATCACCTGATCCTCAGATACGTCATGGGGCCATGATAGGGAGGCGGAGCAGGTATTTAAGCGAAAAAGACATTAGGACGAGATTAGAAAATCATGAGCTTCGGTTGCCAATGAGCGAGCCTGTCTTCACAAAAGTGTGGGGACTCCGATCCAAAAATCAAGGATGGTATAGTCGGTTCTGCCGGACCTACGCCATGGCCGCGAAAAGGGCGACCACTGCTCCGAGGGGAAGAAAGCTCTTTCGTACTACGCTCAAGCGGAGACCAGGGCGCCGTTCTCGACCAAAAGCTCGCGCAGCACCGAGCGGTGGCAGTGAGCCTCGCTCTCGCAATAGCAGCCGACCGAGAAGTCGCCGTGGCGGGACAGGGCGGCCAGAAGCTCGATGACGCGGCTGTTGCCGGGCTTCGCCATCTCGGAGCGGTACTTCCTGACGAAGGCGGCCCACTGCGCGGGCGTGGCGGCGGCTCGACCGAGCTTCATCGTCTCGAGCGAGGGCGCGAGGTCGGGGAGCCACACGTCGTACCAGTCTCGCGACGCGAACTCGTCCTTGGGCACGCCGCGAGGCGGACGGCGGACCGTACCTATCCGGGTGCCTTCGCCCGGCGCGCGAGGACTTCCGAGTCTGACGATGCGAACGGCCATCCTTTCCCCTTCCCCGAGCCTCTACTCCATGTCCTCCGGCTCGCCCTCGACCACCTGCAGGCCCGTCTCCGATCGCGCCCCGCCCCTGTCCGCGGTCCCCGTCCGGAAGAAGGAGATGGCGGACCTGAGCTTCTCGGCCTGGTCTGCGATGCCGTGGGTGATCCCGGCTATCTGGTCCGCGCTCGCCGCGTTCGCCTGGATGCCGGCGTCGAGCTGCGTGATCGACTTCGTGATCTGAGAGGTCCCGGTGCTCTGCTCGCCGCTCGCCGCGCTTATCTCCTGGACGAGCTCGGCCGTCTTCTGGATGTCGGGGGTGATGAGCTTGAGGCTGGTGCCGGCGGCTTCCGCGACGCTCATGCTCTTCTCCGAGAGCTGGGAAATCTCGGTGGCCGCTGCCTGGCTCCTCTCCGCGAGCTTGCGGACCTCGAAGGCCACCACCGCGAAGCCCCGGCCCGCGTCGCCCGCCCGCGCCGCCTCGATGGCCGCGTTGAGGGCGAGGAGGTTGGTCTGGCGCGCGATTTCCTCGATGATCAGGATTCGCTCGGAGATTTCCTTCATAGAGGCGACAGTCTGCATGACCGCGTTACTCCCCGATTCGGTATCCTTGGCGGCCTTGACCGCGATCTTCTCGGTGCGCGACGAGTTGTCGGCCGTCTGCTTGATGCTCCCGCTCATCTCCTCGATGGAGGTGGAGACTTCCTCGGCGGCGGCCGCCTGGGAATTGGCGCCCTGGGCCATCTGCTCGGAGGATTCCCGCAGTTCCCGCGATCCCCGCGCGAGGATATCCGCCGAATCCTGCACCTTGACGATCACGTCGAGGAGTCTCGCGGCCATGTCGGAGAAGCGCCGGGCGAGCTTCCCGATCTCGTCCCGCCGGGCCAGAAGCTTTCCGTCCGCCTCGAGCCTCAGCCTGCCGTCGGCGAGCTCGCCCGCCATCCTCGTGATCCGATCGAGAGGCTTCGTGACGAGGGAGGAGAGGATGATGGCGATGATTATCGTCAGGAGGATGTCGGTCACGAGCGTCTGGACGACGGTCTGGAGTATTTGGGACCTCAGGACGGCCATCATGGCCGCCCGGCTGTAGTACAGCCTCCCGCCCGCGATCGGCTTGTCGTCCTTGGAGACGATGAATTCCCTCTTTATGAGTCCCGGGGGCACTGAGCTCTCCGCGTCGACCGGCACTATCTTGCCGCCCGAGTTCATGAGCCCGGTGAAGAGCGCCGTCTCGCCGGTCATATGGACGGTGATCGCCTGGACGGCCGCCTGCTTGATCTCGATCGCCAGGATCGCCTCGGTTTGGTCCTTGCTGATATTCCAGACCGGTATCGCCAGGTTGACCGAGAGCCGCTCGGCCGTATTCGAGATGGTCTCCTCCATCAACGACGAGTACAGACGCTGGACCGAGAGGTACTGGAGCACGCCGGCCGCGACGAGGACCAGGGTGACGGTTATGACCGCGAGGCTTACGAATCTCGAGCTCAGTCGGGTGTCGCGTCCTGATTTCTGGGCTTCCATATTATTATCGCTCTTTCCCCTGTAGCGGGCCGGTCCGGGAATCGAAAAACAGGCATTCCGCGGAATGCCTGCTCTCGTCCCGGCAGATGGCTTAGCGGTACTTCTTCAGTATGGCGTCGACCTCGCCGCTCGCCTTGACCTTATCGAAGGCGGCTATGACCTTGTCGGCATTGAGGGGCGTGCTCTTCGAGATGCCAAAGTAGATGTCCTGGCTGGCCGCGACGAAGCTGGACGCCTGGAAATCGGCCCCGAGGCTCCCCTTGAGCTTGTAGCCGAGGATGATGCTGGAATCGATGATTGCATCGATGCGGCCGGCCCTGAGCTTGTCCAGATTCTGCTGGAGGTTGTTCGCGTCGTCCCGGACCATATCGCCCTTCTTGAAGTAGGGATCGAGAGTCGGATAGAAGTAGCCGAGGATGGTGCCTATCCGCTTGCCCTTCAGATCGTCGAAGCTCTTGATCGCGATGGGCCTGGCCTTGGCCACGACGAAGATGTTCGTCTCGGGGAAGAGCACGGGCGTCCACGCGTAGTCCTTCGGGGTCGCCGTCCAGCCGGGATTGAAAATGGGGAGGACATGGACGGTCCCCGCCTTGAGCTCGCCTTCGATGCGATTGCGCGTGGATATCCTGTACTCTACCGGGACGCCGAGCTGCTTCCCGACGGCGTCTCCGATATCCTTGATTATGCCGCCCGTCAGCGCGTTATTTGATATGAAGGCATAAGGCTCCGCGTTGCCCTCGTTGAAGCCGATGACGAGGGACTGCGCCCCGACGCCCGAGAGGGCGAGAAGGACGAGCAGACTTAGGACAATAGGCTTGGTCATGAGAACTCCCTTCGGCATTTTCTAGGATGCCTGCGAAAAAGGATCGCGGATGCCTCGGAACTAGTCAATACCTGCGAGCGCGGGTGTCCATCGACTATCGGGGCTTGAATAAATGGCGATAATCATGATACGCGGCCCTTTCCCCGGTGATTCCCGCGTCTGAACGCCGCATGCCCTGCGCCGATCCCGCTGCCGGCCGGAATTTTGTAATCTTTCCATCGCTCTCCTTCTTCCTCATCGCGCCGGCGCGTCCGGCGGGCCGACCGTTCCCGATGACGAAACCCCGGGCCGGAGGTATCTTTGTCCTCGAGCGATCGTTGGAAGCCCCGCTCTCGCGGGGGAGGAGAGGAAAATGAGCGGCGAATTGGTCCTCGTCACGGGCGGATCGGGATTCATCGGAGCGCACTGCATCCTGCGGCTCCTTGGCGCCGGCTATCGCGTGCGCACGACCCTGCGCTCGCTCGGGCGCGAAGCCGGGGTGCGCTCGATGCTGAAGGCCGGGGGCGCGGAGCCGAAAGGGGAGCTCTCCTTCGCCGCCGCGAACCTCATGTCCGATGAAGGCTGGCGGGAGGCCCTCGCCGGCTGCGACTTCGCGCTCCACGTCGCGTCGCCCTTCCCCTTGAACACGCCGCGCCACGAGGACGAACTCGTCATCCCGGCCCGGGAGGGCGCGCTGCGCGTCCTGCGGGCCGCCAGGGACGCCGGTGTCAGGCGAGTCGTGCTGACCTCCTCCTTCGCGGCGATCGGCTACGGCCATGAGCCCGGGGATCGGCCCTTCTCCGAGGAGGACTGGACCGACCCGAAGGGAGGCGGCGTCGGCGCCTACGCGAAATCCAAAACCTTGGCGGAGCGCGCGGCCTGGGATTTCGTCGCCAAGGAGGGCCGCGCCTTGGAGCTCTCGGTCGTCAATCCGGTCGGCGTACTGGGGCCGGTGCTCGGGCCCGATTTCTCGACCTCCATCCAGCTCGTGAAGCGACTGATGGACGGCACCGTCCCTGGTATCCCGAACCTGTCCTTCGGCATAGTCGACGTCCGGGACGTAGCCGATCTGCACCTGAGCGCGATGACCGATCCCGCCGCCAAGGGCGAGCGGTTCCTGGCGTCCGCCGGCGACTCCATGACCATGCCGGAGATAGCCCGCGTGCTCAGGGCGCGCATGGGCGACTCGGCGGGGAGGGTACCGACCAGGGTGCTGCCGGACTGGATGGTGCGGCTCGCCTCGCTGTTCGATCCGTCGCTCAGGCAGATCGTGCCCGAGCTGGGCAGGGCCAAGAACGCCAGCAGTGAGAAGGCCAGGCGCCTCCTCGGCTGGTCCCCGCGCTCGAACGAGGACGCGATCGTCGCGACGGCCGAGAGTTTGGCGCGACTAGGCCTGCTCGGGAAGCCGTAGAGGCGCTATCCGGGCGAGCTTCTCGAAGAGCCCGTAAAATTGGCCTGGCTGCTTCGCTATCGCCATGGCCGCCTTTATCGCGGTTCGTTTCCCACCAGGCGTTTGATTATTTCCCCGGCCGCGAACAGGGTCTTTCGGTCCTGCCTGTCGAGCGCGGCGACTGCCTGCGCCAGCCAGGTCCGCTTCTCGTCCCTGGCCTTCTTGCGTAGGGCTGCGCCCTTGGCCGTGAGCGCTACGATCAACTGGCGGTCGTCGGTCCGGTGCGGCTTGCGCGTCACGAGACCCAGCCTCTCCAGCGCCGCGACGGTGGTCGCCGGCCCGTCCTTGTCGAGGCGAGCCAGCATGGTGGTCCGGGTCCAGGAAAGGTCCTGCGAGGCGACCGCCGCCCGCACTCGCCGCCTCTGGAGGCCTATGGCCATCATGAAGTTGGTCGTTTCGGCATCGAGATATCTTTCCGACATGGGATGAAGATACGATATTGGAAGGTAAACTGTCAGGGATAACTGCCAAGTTCGGCGTCCCCCCGAAACGACCGGGCAACCATCGAGGATAATGGCTTCGAACGAGCTTGCCATATGGCGACATCGGAATTTCCTTGACGCAAGGTCCGGCCGATATAGAATTGAAGATGGAGACGGCCTATTCGGTACGAATGGCCGGATCGGCGTCCATCGGAGGAAACTCGGTCTAATTGTACTCCTAAGCTCCCGCCGCCGAAGCAATGCACGGATTCAATCAAGTTTCGAGGGGCAGGTCAGGCGTTTCGAGCACTAGGGGAAAATGGTGGATATATCCTTCCCGGTCGAACGCGGACGAGAGTTAAGAACCTTCGTCCAGTCGGCGCCCATCGCCTTCGCCATGTTCGATATAGAAATGCGCTACCTCGCGGCCAGTGAACGCTGGAGGCGGGATTACGGTTTGGGCGATAGGAATATCATAGGCCAATGCCACTACGACGTCTTCCCCGAGATCGGGGAAGACTGGAAGGCGGCGCACCGTCGCGCTCTGGCCGGCGAGACCGTCAGAGCCGACGAAGACAGCTTCAAGCGGGCGGATGGGAGCCTGCAATGGCTTCGCTGGTCTATCCATCCGTGGCACGCGGCCGAGGGGGAGGTCGGCGGCATCCTGATCTACAGCGAAGACATCACCTCCACGAAGCGGATCGAAGTGGCGGATCGACATCTCACAAATGTTCTCGCGGCTATGCGCTCCATCAACGCCCTCATCGCCACCGCGAAGAACGAGGACGCCCTGCTCGAGAACGCGTGCAGTATCCTGACCGAGAGCTATGGCTACCGCTCGGCCTGGGGCTTTCTCCAGGACAAGTCGGGGACTGTCCATTTCGTCGCCGAATCGCGAGTGGGCAAGATCTTCGACGCAATGCGCGAGCGGATGGAGAGGGGCATCTACCCCTCGTGCTACGGCCAGGCGGCGGCCGCTCCCGATCTCGTGACGATCCACAATACTCGGCTGGATTGCCGGGATTGCGTCTTCGCGGACAACCACGGCGGGTCGGCAGTCCTTATCGGCATGCTCCGCCACGAAGGACAGACCTTCGGCATGCTGGTCGTATCGCTTCACGATTCTCAATCCGCGGACTCCGAAGAGCGCATCCTGTTCCGGGAAGTCGTGACCGGCATCGGATATTCTCTGGACGCCATGGACCGGGAGCGGAAGCGGGCTCAGGCGATCGACGCGTTGAAAATGAGCGAGCACCGCTTCCGGGCCATGTTCGAGCAGGCGGAAATCGGCCTGGCGATCGTCGGCCTCGATAAACGCCTCCTGCGCGTCAACCAGCGGCTTTGCGACATTTTCGGGCGTTCGGTCGAAGCGCTGCGCAATGCCTCGCTCCCCGAGGTCCTGCGCTTCGACGAAGACGGCGACTTGGAGTCCCGATTCGACAGTCTCGCTTCGGGGGCGGTTCAGACCTTTTCGATAGAGCGGCGCCGCTCGCGGAGCGGCCGCCCGGATGCGTGGGTAAATTTCACCGCCTCCCTCGTCCTCGATCAGGGCGGGAGGCCCGCCTACTTCCTCGTCATCATCCAGGACATCACGGACCGCAGGACCGCCGAGGCGGAGGCGCTCGCGGACAAAACCAAGCTGCAGAGCGCCCTCGAGAGCATGACCGATGCCGTGTTCATTTCCGATCGCGAGGCGCGCTTCATCGATTTCAACGAGGCTTTCGCAACCTTTCACAAGTTCAAGAGCAAGAAGGAATGCGCCACGACGCTGGCGGAGTATTCCGAGTTCCTGGAAGTGTTCACGGCCGACGGGAGACCCGCGCCTTTGGATGATTGGGCCGTTCCCCGGGCGCTTCGGGGCGAGATCGGCAGCGCCGTCGAGTATTCGCTGCGCCGCAAAGACACGGGCGAGGCATGGGTCGGCAGCTACAGCTTCTCCCCCATCCGCTCCGAGAGCGGCGACATCGTCGGCTCGGTCGTGGTGGGACGGGACATCACCGAGATAAAGCGCGTCGCGAACGAGCTGCGCGAAAGCGAACGGCGATTTTCCACCGTCTTCCACGCCAGCCCCGCCGCGATCGGCATCAGCAGGCTCGACGACGGCGCAATCCTCGATGTCAATGACGCATTCCTCCGCCTGTTGGGCTACGAAAGAGCGGAGCTTATCGGACGTACCACCGAAGAGCTTCGCTTGTGGGTCTCGGCGATCCGATCCGAGGTGACTCGCGAGCTCCGCGAGAAGGCCCATATCGAGAATGCCGAAATGGTCGCGCGCCGCAAAGACGGAAGCCTCCGGAGCCTGCTCGCGTCCATGGAGCTCGTCGATCTGGGCGGGGAGCGTTGCCTACTCGGGATACTCACCGACATTACCGATCAGAAGCTGGCCGAGGATCGCATTCGCCAGGCCCTGCGGGAGAAAGAGACCCTGCTCGCCGAGCTCTATCATCGGACGAAAAACAACATGCTCATCCTGGCCTCGATGATGTCGATACAGGCCTCCGCCCATCCCGAGCAATCGCTCGGCGATTTTACCGAAGCCTTGCGGCAGCGTATCATGGCCATGGCCCTCGTCCACGAGAAGCTGTACCAGAGCAGGGACCTTTCCCGCATCGACCTCGGGGAATACCTGGCGGATCTGACCGTCAAGACCATCTCGGACGCGGGCAAGGCCAATGAGGTGCGACTCTCGACAGAGCTTGAGGCGGTGCCCGTCCTCCTCGAATCCGCCCAGACTATCGCATTGGTGATGAACGAATTGCTCATCAATAGCCTGCATCACGCCTTCCCTCGCGACCGCTCGGGCAACATCGCGATCAGGCTCTCCCGGACCGACGACGGGACGATCCAAGTAGTGTTCTCGGACGACGGCGTAGGAATTCCGGATGGGTTCGAAATCGAGGGGCAGACAGGATATGGTCTGGGGCTCGTGAACCTCCTCGTCACCCATCAACTGCACGGCTCGATCTCCGTATAGAAGCGGGGCGGGACGGAGTTCCGCATCACATTCAAGGATGACTTGTACGACAGGCGAGTCTAGTCCGATTTGCGCATCATCGAGGAATGGGCCTCCCCTTTTCAATACGCCGCGCGCCAGTACTCATTGCCCGCCCGCAGCCACGAAACGTAGTCCTCGGTCGCGAAGAGCCGCTCCGTCTGGCGGAGGCTCGCCGGTATTTCGCGCAGCAAGCGGCCCAGAGAGGTCGCCGGATCCCGGCAGAATCGGGCCGCCACCGGAATCCTCGTTCCGCAATCGAGCATTTCGGATTAGAATACCTTATGCTTTAAGACGCCGAATATCCGGCTAGGAGACCATGATGGAGAGGCAGGTACCATGAAAATACGCGTCAAGCTGATTCTGCTCATCCTGGGTATCTGCGCGCTGTTCGGGATCTCCGCCGCGCTCTATGCCATCCTCCTCGCTCCCGTCGACCGGATGGAGATCGAGAAGGCCTATTTCATACAATTGGCGGACGCGATCAACTATCAGCAGACCGCGCTGAACCGGCTTCCCTTCGCGCGCATGGTGGGCGCGCGGGAGGAATTCGACGCCACCGGCAAGAAAGTCGATGACGCATTCCGTAATTTGAGCCGCATCACGGTCCTTCCTACGATAGACAAACAGGTCAAGAACGCCATAGAGATCATCGACAACCTCAAGCAGCTGAAGGATAAGCAGCTCCTGAAGCTGAACAGCGATTACGAAGCCGTCAAGACCGACGCGATGGCGCTGTTCTATTTCGTCGACGCCTTCCGCATCCCCCAGGTCTATACGTCGAAGTTCCTGCCCGAGAAGACGCCCCTCGTCGCGGTCGCCGCGCAGCACATCGAGACCTTCCTGACCGACGTCGAGATCATGCATAGCTCCCTGAGCGCCTCGACGGATACCATCTCGGAACAGTACTCGCTCATCGACCGCGAAATATCGGCCGCCCGCTCGAGGGCCCTCGTCACGGCGGCGATAGTCGTCGCGGTCATCATCGGCCTGACGATATGCGGCGCGCTCCTCTTCGCCGGCGGCATCGCCAAGTCCGTCGTGGGCATCGGCCGCCACATGGCCTATCTCAAGGAAGGCGACCTATCGGAACGGGCCGAGCTCGCTTCGCGCGACGAGATCGGCACGCTTGCCAGCGACCTCAATCGCTTCCTCGACGAGATGTCGACCTCGATCTTCCATATCAAGGAGATATCCTCGGCGAACCTCGAGGCCAAGGACAGGCTGATCGACGCGGCCAACGAGGCCACGAGCTCGACCACCCAGATCCAGGCGAACACGATGTCGATCAGCCGGCAGGTCGAGAGCATGGATAGCCGCATCATTCAGTCGACGGGGTCCGTCAAGAAGATATTGTCCGGCATCTCCGACCTGAACGCGCAGATCGAAGGCCAGAGCGCCATGGTGGAGGAGGCGACGGCCTCGGTCACCGAGATGCTGTCCTCGCTGGAGAACATGAGCCGAGTCACCGAGAAGAATCGCGCGTCGGCCGACGATCTCGTCGAGGAGGCGGAGCGCGGACGCAGGGTCTTCGAGACGGCCTCCGTAAAGATCGCCGAAATACCGCAGAACATCGGCGTCATCCGCGAGATGGCCAGCGTGATCCAGGGCATCGCCTCGCGGACCAACCTCCTCGCCATGAACGCGGCGATCGAGGCCGCCCACGCCGGGAACGCGGGCCGCGGCTTCGCCGTGGTCGCGGACGAGATTCGGAAGCTCTCCGAAGCCTCGAGCAAAAGCTCGCGCGATATCGCGGAGTCCATAAAGGTCATCGTCGCCAAGATCGACGAGGCCGCCGTCGCGAACGAGGGGACCAGTCGTGCCTTCGCCGTCATCGACGGCAAGATCGGCGAGGTCTCGAAGGCCATGGCGGAGATAAACGGCAGCATCGGCGAGATCGAGCTGGGCAGCAAGCAGATCCTCGCGGCGATGGTGGATCTGCAGGACCGGTCGGTCACGGTCAAGTCGGGCTCGAAGGCCATGGACGACGGCTCGACCGAGATAAGGACCATGACCGAGGACATCAGCCGGATATCCAACGAAGTCGCCTCCAACATTTCCGAGATCACCAAGGGAATCGACGATATCGGAGTTTCGATCAGGGCGGTGAGTCAATTCGCGGAAGGCGTCGGGACGGGGAGCGCCAGACTCGACGGCGAGGTCAGTCGCTTCAAGACCGCGCGGGACCAAGCCTCGGAGACGTGAGCAACGGCCGGCCCTCGCGCGGAGGGGCCTCGCACGTCGAGGAGCGTCCGCCGAAGGGAGCCGCGAAGGCCTCCCCGGGAAGCCCTTCACTATCGAGTATCCGCCTCCTCCGTTTTATCCTCATCGGGCCTTTTTCGCTCGATCTCCAGGTTCATCTTTTCCAGCGCGAAGGAGATGTCCGCCCCGATTTCCTCGAGCATCCACCGTTCCTCTTGAGTGAAGTATCCGCTTTCGGTAGCGCTGATATTCAATACTCCGATTCCTGCTCCCTTTACGCCGAAGGGTATAGCCGCGGATGAACGATGATCGACCGTCCGGCGCTTCGCCCGATCGGGATTCGTCGGATCTTCGTACAAAACCACCTTCCCCGTTCGGATCGCCGTGCCGATGGGGCTCCTCGCCTGCGCCTCCACGCTGTAGTTGTCCATATCGCTCCGCGAGAGGTCGCCCTCCTGTCCGGCGCGCGCCATCCGATCGAGCACTCCGCGACTCTCGTCCAGGAGGCCGATCCATGCCGTTCGGAATTTTCCGGCGACTACGATCGTTTCGCAAATCTTTTCGAAGAGTTCGCCCCGCTGTCCGGCGTAGACGATGGCCCTGTTGATCTTGCTGAGCGTATCGTAGAGGCGAAGGTGGTAGTCCGCGCGCTCTTCGGCCAGCTTTCTCTTCGTTATGTCCATGGAAATCCCGAAGATGCCGACGATGCTCCCGAGTCGATCGCGCAATGGCATCTTGTTCGTCAACACCCATGCGTCGGGACGGCCGCTCCGCGTCTCCTTTTCCTCCTTGCTTATCGGCTCCCCGGTCCGGATGATCGCCTGCTCATCCTCGAAGGCCTGCCGCGCATGCTCCTCCGAGAAGAGCTCGAAGTCGGTCTTTCCGATCAGGTCCGCCGGATCGCCTATGCCGAACGATCCGGCGAGCGCCGCGCTGGCCCTGATGAAGCGGCTTTCGCGGTCCTTGAAATAGATGTAATCCGTGCTGCCGTCCAATAGCGCATGAAGCAGGTATTGCTCTTGCGCGAGCGCCGCCTCCTTATCCTTCAGCCGCTCGAGCGCTTCGAACAACTCGAAGGCCATCTCGATGGAAGCCTGCAAGACGAAGTCGCCAGAATTTTTTATTACATATCCGTAGCGAGTTATGCCTCGAACCTTCTCCACCATTTCCCGCTCGGAGTGCGACGTCAGGAAGACTATGGGCACGTTCCGCTCGGCGAGAATCCGCCGCGCCGCCTCCGTCCCATCGATCCCCGCCCCGAGGTTGATGTCCATGAGAACAAGGCTGATCGCCGTATTGCCGAGCGTCTCTCCGACCGCGTCTTCTCCGGAACCGACGATAAGAGCGTCGTAGCCGGCGCGCCGTATCGCCGCGGCCTCGGCCAACGCGATTATGGCCTCGTCTTCGACGAGAAGAACGGTTTTTGCGCCCATGCTGATCTTCCCCCACGCAGGTACAAGAGCCGATAACTGCATGTACCGAGCTTATTAATGGCATCTTACCACTTTAATCGGATTAGACAAGCTCTATATATGATAAGCGCAGACGCTGGAGACGGTTCGCCTCGGGGCTGTTCCCGGACTCGGCGATCGGATTTTCTATCGCTATTTTAATATCGGGCATGTTGCCGATGAGGAAGGTTTTCGCAATATTAGCTGCATGCGCATAAGCACCAAGCTTTACCTTGCCTGCGGTTCCCTGATAGCGCTCTTGGCCGCGCTCGGAATTCTCGAATGGATCAAGGATGCCTCCACGGAGCGCATAATGGCCGAGTACGACGACCAGGTAAGTGCCGGCGTTCAGCTTTCCAATACGGAGCGGGCCATGTGGGAGCTTCGCTTCGGAGTCGCGCAGTTCATCATCCTCGACAAGAAGGAGCATCCCAGGATACTCGAGGCGGGGCCGCGATGGATTCAGCAGGCAGAGGACAGCATCAAAGCATACGGCGCAGGATTGCGCAGTCCCGAGGAGAAAGACCGGCTGAGGCAATGGGAGGAGGTATTCCCCAAGTACATTCAGGCACGTAGTCACTGGTTCGATCTGTACGAAGCGGGACGGCTGCAGGAGGCGGCCGAGTATCGGGCGCAGTACACGAACGTCTATGGGGCCGCCGCCGTCGATGCCTTGGGCAAGGTGATGGAGCTTCAGGCGAAGATCGGCGAGCAGAGGGAGCAAGGCGCCCTCGCGGAGAACGGAACGCTGAAATCGATCATGCTCATCTCCATCGCGGCCGCCCTGCTCGTCGTTACCCTCGGGTCCATACCAATCGCCCGCTCGATCGGCAAGCCCATCGCGAAGACCGCCGAAAGCTTCCGCGACCTCTCGGCCGGCGACGCCGACCTGACGAAGACCATAGCGATAACGCGATCCGACGAACTGGGCGAGCTCATAAGGAGCTTCAATGCCTTCCTGGGCAAGCTCAGGGAGATCGTGGCGAATCTCAAGAAGGCGCAGACCGATCTCAGCGGCAACAGCGACGAGCTAGGATCGGCGGTAAGCGAGACGGCGAGCGAGGTCTCGAAAATCGCGGGCGCTCTGGTTACCGTGAGGGATAGGTCCCAGGAGCAGGCGGCCTGCGTCGAGCAATCGTCGAGCGCCGTCGCCCAGATATCCCGGAGCATCGAGTCCCTCGAGGGCGTGATCTCGGAACAGACGACCAGCATCGACGAGGCCTCGGCCTCGATCGAGGAGATGATCGGGAACATCAACGCGGTGACCGCGTCGACCGAGAGGCTCGCGGGCCAGTTCGATTCGCTCTCGGAGGCCTCCGAGGCCGGGAAAGAGAAGCAGGCCGCGGCCGTCGACAGGATCGCGCAGATCTCGGAGCGCTCGGACGCGCTGCGCGAGGCCAACAAGGTGATCGCGGGCATCGCCTCGCAGACCAATCTGCTCGCGATGAACGCCGCGATCGAGGCTGCGCACGCGGGCGAGTACGGCAGAGGCTTCGCCGTCGTGGCGGACGAGATCCGGCGCCTCTCGGAGACCTCTGCCGGTCAGTCGGCCTCGATCGGCCGGGACCTCAACAGCGTCCAGGCGGCGATTCGCGAGGTCGTCGACGCATCCAAGGAGTCCGAGCGGTCCTTCGACCTCGTCGCGTCGAAGATCTCCGAGACCGAGAGTCTGGTGAAGGAGATCAGCGCGGCGATGGCGGAGCAGCGCACGGGCTCGTCGCAAGTCCTCGAGGCGCTGAAGACCATGAACGACATCACCGCGCAGGTGCGCAGCGGCTCGGTCGAGATGGGCTCAGGCAACGAGACCATCCTCGCGGAGATGGATCGGCTTCGCGGGATCTCGTCCGAGATCAGGACCAGGGTAGACGAGATGGCGACCGGCGCGGGCGGCATCGAAGGCAACGCAAGACGCGGCAGCGCCGTCGTCGAGGGGACGAGGATGGCGATCTCCCGGATGGAGGAGATGATAGGGAGGTTCAGCGTCTAGACTCCTCCGACACGCGGCGAAAGTCCTGCTGGCGCTTCACGAAGGCGTCGACGACCCGCGGGTCGAAGTGCTCCCCGCGCTCGCGCTGGATCATCCGGACACATTCTTCGTGTTCTAAGGCCGCCTTGTAGGGCCGCTTCGCGCGCAGGGCATCGTACACGTCCGCGATGGCCATGAGCCGGGCCGAGAGCGGGATCCTGTCGCCCGACAATCCCTGCGGATAGCCCGTCCCGTTCCATTTCTCGTGATGGCCGATCGTGAGCTGGATCGCTATGGTCAGGAAGGACTGGAATTTCAGCTTCCGCTGGGCGCTGCTCAGCAATTTCGCCCCGAGCTCGCAGTGCGTCTGCATGATCCTCATCTCGTCGTCGGTCAGCTTCCCGGGCTTGAACAGAATCGCGTCGGGAACGCCGACCTTCCCGATGTCGTGGAGCGGCGCCGATTTGACCAGACCCTCGATGTAGCCCGGGGTCAGGTAGCCCTTGAATTGCGGAAGCCGCTTCAGGTCCTCGGCGAGAATGCGGACATAGCTCGCCGTCCGCTCGATGTGCGTACCCGTCTCCGGATCCCGCAGCTCGGCGAGGCGGGCGAGCGCGTAGATCGTGACGTCCTGCGTCTCGCTCGCCTCCAGCCTCGCCTTCGTCTGCACTTTGTGGGATCGGTAGAAGATCAGGAAGAGGATCGAGTAGATCGCCGCCCCGGTCAGGACGACCATGCGCCATATGAATCGGGAAATATTCGCGATCTGGGCGAACAAGTCCCTCGGCGCCTCGTAAAGCTCGAGCACCCCGACGACTTCGGCCCCATCCGTGATCGGCGCGTAGATTTCGAGCGTGGGGCCCCGGTCCCGCTCGTAGATATTCTCCGCCCTGCCTGGCTGGCCGAGCAAGTAGGTCACCTTCCCGCCCATGGCGGCCCGAAAGGCGTCGTCGTCGCCGAAGCGCCTCCCGAGCAGTTCCCGTCTATCGCTCCAGACGATGCTCGCCTGGGCGTTCCAGACTTTGACGCGAAAGACGCTCCCCAGGGAAAGGAAGCCTCGAAGGAGAGCCTCGGTCTCGGGCGAGACAGGCCCCCCCGCGCGGAGCGCCGAGTAGAGCCCTTTGGAATCCCTCGTCGCGAGGCGCATCACTTCGGGGTAGAGTCTGATATGCGACCGGATCTGGTAGTCGGTGATGGCCCGGGTAAATATCGCCCCGAACGCCGCGGCTACCGCGATCGCTACAATGATAGTGGCAAGCGAATATTGCAGCATAACGTTGTCGCGGAAGCGCATAGAGCGCATATCGGTTGCTAATTATCGATAATCAAATTAGATTATGAACGATTCTCGGTGAAATTCCCGCCACGCCGCGATTCTTGACGATATACCCGTAGTCGGTGATATGTTCCGACTGCTCGATAATCTTCGTCTGCGCGTTAGCATCGACGCCCAGCCGCTCCGGCTCTTGTATCCTCTTCGTCCGCGTTCGATACTCTCTTTCGTAGAACCATCAAGGACAGTTTATGCGAATTTCGGCAGGGAGCGAGAGTTGATGCTTAAGAAGCCGTCGAGACGAATCCTCGGGCTGATTGCGCTTATCGTTCTCGCCCTGACGGCCCCGCTCCACGCCGAGACGCGAACCGTTCGGGTGGGCGTCTTCCCGGCCGCGCCCCTGGTCATCGAGAAGGACGGCAAGCCCGACGGGCTTTTCGTAGGCTTGTTGGATTATTTCTCCGCGAAGGCGGGATGGAAGCTCCGATATGTCGCGGGCACCTGGAGGGAGTCCCTTGCGCGATTGGAGAACGGCGAAATCGATATCCTGCCCGCGGTGAGCTATACCCCCGAACGGGCTCTCGAGTTCGACTTCAGCAAGAACCCGGTCTTCATCGACAGCGGCGTGCTCTTCGCAAACCCCAAATTCGCCCTGCATACCATATTCGATCTCCAAGGGAGGCAAATCGCCGCTCTGAAGGGAAGCGTCTTCACGACGGACTTCATCAACTATACCGCTTCGTTCGGCGTAAGCTGCAATATCCTCTATATGGAGGACAACGAGGCGGTGATGCGCGCGATCGTCCGCGGCGATGCCGTCGGTCGCATGGCGGTCCCTCGGATACTATACCTTCAGCGGCCCCGAAGGGACACGACGATGTCGTCAAAATCCCTCCGCATGACACGCGCGAGACTAGGAACCAGTCGTCAGGCCATGTGGCGGCCGTACAGGTCGCGATGAAACCCGGCCTCGAGATCGGCCTCCTCGTCGAGGTCGGGGCAGCCGACGATGAAGAACTTCGCTTCGGCCGCCGCTTCTCGCAGGGCTTCGTACTCCCTGACCGCGTACACCAAGCCTTCATGCGATTTCGTACTCGCTATTCTCTCGCGGGCGAGCAGAATCTTGCGAGCGGCTTCTTCGCAAGGGTCTACCGAACTACCATCGCTACTCACATCGACTCCTTCAAGCCGGAATGCTCCAGCTTGCCTCTGGTAAAATTTACCCCTGTTTTGGCCATCGTCAAGTTGCGATCGCGTTAAAATCGACTTTGGAGCTTTTTGGCTTTCGGTACTTCATCCGGTACACGAGCAGAATCTTAATTTTACTTTACGGATCGACGCTTAGTATTTTTGCGTCAGAGGGTCGATCGCTCTTTTCCCTAGGTGCCGCTCCGGGTTAGTCCTCCTTTCCCGGGGCGGTTTTTTATCCTGGCGCGGAAGGCCCGTTCCCCCGCGCTCTCGCGATATCGGACGGCGCGCCACAGCGCCTAGAGCCAACCTTTTCCCTGCGCGATCCTCACCGCCTGCATCCGGTTGCCCGCTCCCAGCTTCTGGATCGCGATCGAAAGATAATTGCGAACGGTCCCGGGCGAGAGGAAGAGGGTCTCGGAAATGCTCGCGATGCTCTCGCCAAGCGCCGCGGCCGCCAGGACATCGCGCTCGCGGGAGCTCAGCGGACTCCGGCCCTCGCTGACTGCGGCGATGGCCACATCGGGATCGATGACCCGCTCCCCGCCGAGGATGCGGCGAATCGCGAGGGCGAGTTGCTCCGTCGGTCCATCCTTGGTGATGAATCCCTGGGCGCCATTGTCCAAAGCCCTTTTCAGGTACCCGGGCTTCCCGAAGGTAGTCAACATGAGGATGCGGCAGGCCGGCATGCTTTTGTGGAGCCTTGCGGCCGCCGCCAGGCCGTCTTCGCCCGGCATCTCGATGTCGAGCAGGGCGACGTCGACACTGTTGGCCTTGGCCGCATCGACGACCTCGTCGCCGCGCCCGACCTGGGCCACCACTTCCATGTCGCTCTCCATATTGAGCAAGGCCGCCAAGGCGCCCCTGACGAGGGATTGGTCTTCCGCCAATAGTATCCGGATCATGGCGAGGCGCCCTCCAAGGGCAGCTCGACGGTGAGATCGAAGCCCCCTTCTGCCCGCGGCGCGGCATGGAGGCTTCCGCCGAGCCCCTTCGCCCGATCCGCCAGCCCGGGAAGTCCATGGCCTCCCCCCTTCGCGGCTTGTTCGGACCGACCATCGTCCAGTAGTCGGAGCCTCCAAGCCTCGGGGCTTCGGTCGACCATGATCCGACAGGTCGACGCGCGGCTGTGTCGTACGACGTTGGTGATTCCCTCGCGGATGGTCCACGCGAAAACTTCGTCGTAGGCCTTCGGCAGCTCGTCGATAATCCCACGCGCCGGCGCGCCCGCAAGCTCGATGCCGGCCGCCGTCAGGATTTCCCCGGCGGTCTTGATCTCGTCGATCACGGTAGGCCTCCGATAGAGGCCTACGGCGTCCCTGACCTCCTGGAGGAGGGACCGGGCGGTCAGCTCGACCTCGGCTATTTCGCACTCCGCCCGGGCGGGATCCTTCCGAATCAGTCTTCGGCCCAGTTGACTCTTGAGGTTGATCAAAGAAAGCTTCTGCCCCAAGAGGTCGTGCAGATCCCGGGCGATGCGCAGCCTCTCGGCATTGGTCGCCAAGACTTCGATTTCCCTCTGCGCCGCCCGGAGCTCTTGGGCGAGAAGGATGGCGCCGACCCAGCTCGCCGTCACGAAACTCACCACGATGATGAGAAAGATGCCAAGGCTGAAGAAGGCGCCATTGAACGCCCAATCGGCGATGAGGCCGATTACGAGGACCGCGGCGTTGATCAGCGGCCGCTCCCCCGGGCGCAAGGCTCCCGCGGCGTAGGCCGCGGTGAATATGAAGCAGCTCATCAATTCGAGCTTGCAGAGGCTCCCCAAGTACACCAGGGTAAGGCTCAAGGCGAGGAGGATCAGGACGACGGGCCGGCGCCGAGAGCTCGTACCGGAGTATTCCTCGAAGGCCATTCGATGGAGGTCGCGGGCATTGAGGAGGGCGGCCCGAACATATATGGCCGCGAACAGGAACTCGTTCAGCAGCGCGAGGAAGAGGAGGAGAGGAGAGGGCCTCGCCTTGATCAGATCCAAAGTCCCGGGGACGAGGAAGGGAAGCCAGACGATCCATCCCAGCCAGAGGATGCGCGCGGAAGGGACCTTCAGTTCGACGAATTTTCCGTACTTTCCCTTAAAGTCCACTGTCCCTCCCTTGGGGGGAATAGAGCCCCCGCGGAGCCGATCCCCTATGAGAAATAGAAGCTCAGCTCGATGTCAAGCTGCCAAAGGTAGGGCAGGAGCTGGGCCTCGGTCCCGGCGCCGCCCCAGGTCTGGGTCAGCGAGCCGCTCAAGCCCCACCTGTCGTACTTCGCGCCGATTCCGACACCGAACATGCCCGACAAATCTTGCAGATTGATCTCGGTCCAGCCCTGGCCCGTAATCCGATCGGTGAAGTCGTCCGCCAAGCGAAAGAAAACATAGTTCCTGGCCAGGGAGAAAAACCCGAACTGGCCGGCGACGTCGGGGGCGGCCGAAGCCGAACTCAGCCTGTTTTGCGCATACTGCAGCGCCGTGGCGTAATCGTCTCCGAAGAGGGCCAATCCATCGTAGTAATACTCGGCCATGAAGGACAGGTCGGCATCGATCGACCAGGTGAAACCGGCCAAGGCTTGCGGAACCCAGGCGACAGTCCGATCGGCGACGGCGAGGCTCGAGGCGTCGACCACGTCGAGCCGGTCGAGGGAGTCGGACAATGTCGCTTCCGCGCGAAGCGTCAGATGGTCGCCCAGGTTGCTGTCTACGCCGGCCCCGCCTCGAAACTGAACCGTGGAGTCCGAGTTTCCCGGATCGCTCGCGGAGACCAGGCCGAGGAATTGAACATCGACCGCGCCGAGGTGCCCATCGATCCGAACCTGGTCCTCCAGATCGTCTTGCCGGAGGCTGAGATACCGCAAAGCTCGATCCGCGGAGTCGGACCACATAAGCGGGGGAGAAAGGAAGTCCTCGAGAGTCCAATCGCCGAGGATCCCGACCATCTTGACTCCCCACCATCCCTCTTCCCATTGGGGAGCGGCTGCGGGGATCTGCTGGGGGACATTCCCCGCCGGCCCTCGCGAGAACAGATTGAGCGGAGTCTTGAAGAAACCCGACGAGGGATGGATGATCTGCTTTCCTATGTCCAGGATCAAGGCGCCCGGCAGGATTTGCCACTGGGCCTCCAGCTGGAGCAGGCGACTGGAGAGGTCGAGCCTGTCGGGCGGGACCTGGGTCGGGTCGTTGGTCGGCAGAGAATCCAGAAGCAGCCAGAGCGTCCCGGAGAGCGTCCAGCCGTCGGGCAAGGTCGACGACTGGGTCATGACGGCCTGGGTCGTCGTCCGAGTCGCCTCGGCCTGGATCTGCGACGAACCGGGACCCGCGACGGCGGTGAGCGCAGAAGCAGGTATGAAGTCGCCGAGGATCGTGCCGTTCAATGCGAAGGAGGGGGCGATCGCGGCGACGAAGACGAAGGCGAAGAGGGCCCGCGCCTTCATCGGGGCGCCTCGGGGTTCCAGAAGGCCAAGGAGCTCCTTCGGAACGCGGTGTCGGGAAGGACCTGTCTCCCGATCGCGGCGAATACCATCGTCGTATGCTTCTGGGCCTTGTCGCCCGCCCAAATGTCGATGGTGCAGGGAAAGTCCTTGCCCAAGGCGCTTCGGTAATCCCGGTAGTAGGCCTTTTTCAGGAGCGCTCCCGAGGCCGCGTAGAACTCCGCGTACAGGAGCCGCAGATTCTCGTGGTCGATCCAGAGCAGCACCTTCGCGTAGCTCGACACCTTGGCCCCTTCGTGGGCGCTCAGGTCGAAGCGCAGCGCGGGCTTTCCGTCGAAAGTCGTCTCGTCCATGGCGGCTACCGCGTAGTCGGCGGCGAAGGTCCGCACGACGTCGCCGTCGGAGGCTTGACCTGTGAGGACCTCGAGCGGAGATACGCGGATGGGGTTCGTCGTGCGCTCGAAAAGGACATAGACCGCTTCGCCGTCCACCAGGAATTTCTGACCATGCTTCGAAGCCGGCTCGCGGAAGCTGAGCAAAAGCCTATTGTGGTCCTTCCCCAGTTTCATCACTCCCCACAGCGTCGATTGATCGGATACTCGGTCCGCATCGTAGGAAGTGAGGCGGACTTCCATACTCATATCGGAGATCGTCCGGCTCGCGTCGGACTTGAAGAGGATGTCGGACGGAGACTCGGCAGACGCCGGCGCTATACCGACAGAAAGGAAGAAAGCGACACAGGCCAGGATGAATTTCATGATCGTCTCCTAATAAGAGCGCAGCAGTTCGGCGATCGTTCGCCTGAACGACAGAGTGCCCGGAATCAGGGCCGCTATGACCGAAGCCGCCAAAAGCGCGACGCAGTTCTGCCAGAAGGCCTCGAGACCGGGCGTGAAAAGAATGTTCACCGTGGCGACCGACATGCCGGGCTCCGCCGGCATGGTAAGGCCTCCCGCGGCATTGATTCCCGCCGCAACGGCCATCCCCGCGATGGAACCGATCGCCGTGCCGGCGATGCCCAGGGCAAGTCCTTCGAAGGCCAAGAGCGAGAGCAGTCGCGGCCGTCTGGTCCCGAAGGCGCGCAGGGTCCCGATCTCGCGGTATCGATCGACGACCGCCAGGCTGAGCGTCCCCGAGACCGAGAAGAGGGCCACGACGAGAACGACCAATCGGGCCACGGCCAGGACCAGCTCGTACATGGAGTGGGCGTATTGATAGCCGACGGAAAGTTTATCCCAGCTTTCCTCTCTCAAGCCGGAAAGAGTCGAGCCCAGAGGCAAGGCGGCCAGCCGTTTCATGAAACCTTGGGTATCGTCCGCGCTCTTCAGGAACAGCACCATCTTCGCGACGCCGTCGACGGCTAAAAGGGACTGGGCGTCGGCCAAGCTCATGGAAACCGAGATATCGTCGACCGCCTTGATCCCGGAAGAGGTCGTCCCCGCGACGGTCAGACTCTCGGTGTTGACTCCTCCTCCCTTGCTCAGCGCGAAGAGCTGGAGCGTGGTTCCCGGCAGGGCTTTCAAAAGATGCGCCAAGCCGCTCCCCAGCAAGATCCTGCCTGTCTCTCCGGGGGCGAGATCGGAACCGCTCACGATCGTGCGCTCGGTCAGATCCCGAAGGGCCTGTTCGACAGGGGAAGCGGAAACCTGGACTGAGCGGGTCTTATCGCCGTCGGAAAGCACCGCGGAAAAGGACAGGACCGGCATCACGTCCTCGACTTCCGGCATTCCTCTCAGTTCCCGCTCGACGGCCGCGGAGTCGTCGAAAAGGAAGGGAATGGGGTCGCTGTCGCCTTCGTCCTGGGCCTGTCGGGATCGGAAGATCTGAACTTCGCCCGTGCCGCTGCGGATTATCGAGTCCCGAAAGGCGTGCAGCGAGTAGGTGATGAAGCCGTCGAGCAAGGTCAGTCCCAAGAGTCCGACGATGATCGCCAGAAGAGTCGAAATCGTCCTCGCCGGGTTTCGGAACAGGTTGCGGAACGCCAGGGAAATGGTCGTAGCCATGCGGTTCATCGTGGGCCCTCTTCAGACTTCTCTGAGACATTCCGCAGGAGAGAGCCTTACGGCTTTGCGCCCCGGAAGGATCGCGGCGAGTCCGGCCACGAGCGTGGCCGGAACGACGTTGAGGAGGATGGAATCCAGACCCGGACGATCGAATATCGCCCAAACGAAGGGCCCCTGCGAAAAACTGAGCCCGCCCGACAGGTTGATCGCCGTCGCGATCCCGAAACCCAGGAGAATGCCGAGGATCGCGCCGCCCGCTCCCATGAGGCATCCCTCGCACAGGACGACGAGGAGGATGTCCCGCTTCTTCGCGCCCATGGCGCGAAGCGTGCCCCACTCCCGCATCCGCTCGACCACGACCCGGTTCATCGTGTTGGCGAGGATGAAGAGAGTGACGAGCAGAATGACGGTTCGGATGACCGCGAGGAAACTGGCCAGTATCGAATTGACCTGCACGAAGAGCTGCGCGAGGTCCTTCCAGGTGCGGAAGCTCAGGTCGGGCGGAAGACTCGCGGCCACGGCATCGACGCGATCGACTCCGTCCAGAAGCACGTCGAGGACGGGCGGCCCGGAGAGGCCGGTGAAATCGGCCGCCGTGTCGTAATCGGTATAGGCGTAGAGGTCGTCCTGCCCGGGGATGACGCTGAAGATTCCGCTCACCGCGAAATCCCGGCCCGTCAATTGGCCGCCGGGAAGGATGGCCATGAGGGTCACCGTATCGCCCGCATGGACGCCGAGAACTCGGGCAGAGGTGGCTCCCAGAAGCAGCCTGTCGCGTTCACCGGCGCGGATCGGATTTCCGGATTCCAGAGTGCCCAACAGGAAGCGGTCGGAAGGGGCTTTTGTCGCGCCCTTCTTCGGGGCGAAGAAGCTGCGCTCGGCCGGGTAGGCTTTTACCAATATCGTCTTGGACGCCTCCCCGAATCCCGCCATGGCCACGAAACCTGTCGAGGGGAAGACGGCTTCGACCCCCGGCTCCTTTAGAAGCAGGGCGGCGACCTGGGCCGCCTTGGGGAAGGGATAGGCGTAAGGATTGAACTCCCCGTCTTCGAAATAGCCCGGCTCTCCCGCCACCTGGAGGTGACCGACGCCGGAGAGGATGCTGTTGTCCCGCCAGATGCGCATCATCTCGGAAAGGAAGCCCTGAAACACCACCAGTCCCGCCAAGCCGACGATCAGCGCCGAAAGGACAGCTAGGGTCTTGCGCTTATGACGCAGGAGATTGCGCGAGGCCAGCATGAGGTTCCTCATGACCTGCTCCGGTCCTCGACCACCTGGCCGTCGATCATGCTCACTATCCGCCCGGCGAACTCGGCGACCGCCGGGTCGTGAGTCGCGAAGACCAGCGTGGAGCCCTCGGATCCGTTCATCTCCACCATCAATTCCATGATGGAAGCACCGGTAGCGTGGTCCAGGGAGGCGGTCGGCTCGTCGGCGATGACCAGCTTGGGCTTGGTCACCAGCGCGCGGGCGATGGCGACCCGTTGGCGCTGCCCGCCGGAAAGCCGCTCGGGACTGCGCTTCCCGAAATCGGCCAGCCCGACTTTGGCCAATAGATCGCGGACGCGATCCTCGCGTTCCTTGCGCCCCATGCGCTGGAGGAGGAGGGGGTATTCGACATTCTGGTAGACCGATAGGACGGGGATGAGGTTGAAGCTCTGAAAGACGAATCCCATCGTCCGGTTCCTGAAATCCGAGAGACGGGCATCCGAGAGTTTGTTGGCATCCTCTCCGTCGATGAGGATATCTCCCTCGGAGGCCTTGTCGACGCAACCGATGATGTTCAGAAGCGTCGACTTGCCGCTCCCCGAAGGCCCCATGAGACAGACCCGCTCGCCGGCTTCTATCTCGAGGCTGACGTTCCGGACGGCTATCAATCGGGTCTTGTCGAGACTGTAGCTTTTTTGCACATTGTCTACTTTGATCAAGGCCATTGTATCGCTCCTTCTAATTGGATGGCTTAGAGGAATCCGCCAACAATGCGCGAACATGATTCGCGGTCGCTTCGTACAGCGACGCATCGAAGGCGCCGCGCAGGCTTGTGCCGATACGTCCTTCCCTGTCGACGACGACGACATAGGGTTCGTCCGGCCGCCCAAATCCGACGACGGCCTTCCAAGCTTCTTCATCCTGAAATGTGGTGAATAGGCGAGATCGATCCTTGGAGTCGGTCCCGTTCTTGATGAAGCCAAGGACCAGGGAACGAAGAAGAGGAGGAACCCCGGCCAGGACCACGACGCTATAGCACGCGAACCGGGGCCGGGCGCCGAAATCCCGCTCGAAGCGATCCGCCCAGGGCTTCACCTCGTCGCCGGCCTTTCGGGAAAATCCGACGACGAGGACCGTCGCGTCGGCTGCCGGATCCGGCAAGGCAAGGGACTGGCCATCGAGGGAGGTCACTCTCAGGGAGGGCATCGGCTCGGGCCATGCCCAGGTCGAAATCAGAAGCAGGACCCCGAGGATCCCCGCAGTCTTCGTACTCAAAGCAGCCTCCCTGGAGAGACCGCGGCGATTCAGGTCGCGGCCTCGGGGAAGAGGATACTTATAGTTTCGTTTGCGGATCAGACGGCGATGTCACGACTTTCGCATGACAAATGTCAATTCGCCGGAATGGCTTGTTCGCGATATTCGCGGGACGAGACGGCGGCCCTTTGATCAGTATATTACCAGGGAGGAGAGGCCATGACGGACGAAGTTACGGAGTTCTGGCGCGCTTTCGAGGAAGAGCTGGGCGAAAAGATCGTGGCCCTGAGCGAAGGTATGTGGTTCCGCCTCCCCGAGAGCAGAATCGGACACGAAGGCATCCTCGTGCTGACCGACAAGACTTTTCGGTTCAAGTGCGTGCCGGACACCTCGAGGCCGTTCTTGCGCACGGCCGTGTCCCCGGAGACGGAGGACATGTCCGAGTTCGTCCTCTTGCGCAGGGACATCCTCTCCCTGCGCGTTCTGCGAGCGGCATCTTTGGATGACCCCCTGTTTCGATGCTCAGTCGTCGCGCGCGGCGAAACCGGAGAGAGGACCTACGAGTTTTCGGTCGACCCCTCGAGCGGTCTCCTCGACGCAATGGGCATAGCGCCGGCCAAAGGCGGTTCCCGCGGCAGCGGAGCTTCGCGCGGCCGGGTTTGACAATAACGCTACGATAGTGTATCATATATCCAGATGAGCGTCGATCATGGCGAAGGCGGTATTGAGCGCGCAGCCGCGCGGAAGCCAAGAGCGGGTCGTCCCCGCAGCCCGGCCGTGGACGAGGCGATACTGGAAGCGGCCCTGGAATTGTTCGTGGAACGCGGCCTCGACGGCGTGGGAATCGAGCAGGTGGCCGAGAGAGCCGGCGTCGCGCGAACGACGGTGTACCGTCGATGGCCTTCCAAGGAGTCCCTCGTCGCCCAGGCGATCGCGCTGGGGAGAGGCTCGGCCGACGAGAAGGTAGTGCGCGATCCGACCTCGCGTCGGTCCACGATGAAGAGCGTCGCCGAGGCCTTGGCCCGAACCTTCGGCGCCGGCGATTACCGGAAAATGGTGGCGAGATTGATCGGATCGATACCGGATCATCCCGAGCTGATGGCGATCTACTCGCGAACTTATCTCATTCCGCGCCGAAAGATCGCCTCCGATGCATTGGAGCTCGCGCGCGCCCAAGGCTTGATTCGAGAAGACCTGGACGGAGATATTCTGCTCGATCTTGTCGCGGGCGCCCTCATGTACCGCCTATTGATCTTTGGCGACTCTTCCGAGAAAAGCATTCGCGGCTACCTGCTCAAGCTTCTCCGCGAGCTTCGGCTGGAGAAGACAAATTGAAGATATCCGTGCTGACCATCGGCGCCATGGGCGACACCTATCCTTTCGTGGCGCTCGCGGCCCGGCTGAAGGCCCTGGGCCACTCCGTCAGGCTGGCCGCTCGGCCGGACTTCGCGCAGCTCGCCGCGTCCCACGGAATAGAATTCGCCCCATTGGGGAATCCCTATAAGTCGGTCATGAGGGATCAAGAGGTGGCGGCGGCAGTCGGTTCGGGAAGCCTCTGGAAGATCGTCAAGCAAGCCTCGGATCCACGACAGCGGCAGGCCTTCTTCGAGAGGCTCGACACGGACACCATGAAAGCCGTCGAAGGCGCCGAGGCCATCATCTACAAAAGCAGCTGGATCCCTTTCTACGCCTATGCGGAAAAACTCGGCGTGCCATGCGTCGCCGCCATGCTCATGCCGCTGACGAGAACACGTTCCTTCCCGAGCTTCCTCCTGGGCGGGGGAAAGGATAGGGGAAAGTTCGTAAATTCGCTGCTGTGGCGAGTCACGGAGCAATTCATCTGGCAGGTCGCACGGAAGTACGACACTAAACTGCGCCGGGGAATGTTGAACCTTCCGCCCCTACCCTACTTCGGTCCCGACAAGCGATTCGAAAAGGAGCAAGTCCCCCTTTTGTACGCCTATAGCCCCGCCGTGCTGCCGCGTCCGGCGGATTGGTCCGAGAGAATCCATGTGACGGGATACTGGTTCACCGATGCGCCGAGCGGCTGGGCGCCCGGGCCCGAACTGGCGGCCTTCATCGAAGACGGGCCGCCGCCGGTCTACATCGGCTTCGGCAGCATGACGGGGGGCGATCCGAAGGGAACCCTCGAGATGATTCTCGAAGCCCTGGAACTGTCGCGTCAACGCGGTATCATCCTCGCGGGCTGGGCGGGTCTCGGGGAAGACAAGGCCCTGCCCGAATACGCCTATGCCGCGCAAAGCGTTCCGCACAGCTGGCTCTTTCCGCGCGTGGCCGCCGTAGTTCACCACGGCGGGGCCGGCACTACCGCGGCGGGCCTCCGCGCCGGAGTCCCTTCCGTCCTCATTCCTTTCGTGGCCGACCAGCCCGCCTGGGCAATAAGAGTGGCCGAGCTCGGCGCCGGTCCTCGTCCGATCCCTTTCAAAGAGCTGACGGCGGAACGGCTGGCCGATGCCATCGGGCAGGCCGTATCGGACGCGATGATGAGAGAAAGCGCCGGAAGGATCGGAGAGCGAATCCGCGCCGAGGACGGTGTAGGAGCGGCGGTAGAGATATTCATGAGTCATGTGCGTCGAGGCGGATGAGCGTCTATCCGTTTCAGCCGATAAATCCGCCGAGCCCGACATTACGCCGCCAGGTCGCCATCCGCTCGGGCGAGTATTTTATGTCGTTCTCCAGCCACTAGGTCAGACTTCCTATGACAAAGTTAGCGCAGAGCGCGGCCGCAACCTCGACGGGCGGGCACTGCTTCGCGAGATCGGCAGTGGTACAATGTTGTCTATTGAGTCGCTTCTATCTCTTCGCAGTGCTTTTTGTCATAACCTCGCGCAAGCGAGCTTGAAACCACGAACTTCCGTCGCTGCTCAGCATGGCCCGATAGAGACGGGCATTGGCCGCGAAATACGTGAACATCCTCACGAATGCCTCGGTCGCATCTACACGGGGAAATTGCTTCCCCGCCGCATAGGACGATTTTATGCCCGACAAAGGAAGGCCCTAGTCGTCGGAGAAAATTCGTCTGGGAATAGTGTTGACATTGAGGGACTGATGAGATATATTTCGACTGACCATTCATTCAGTATATGGAAGGATCCAACATGCCGAATTCTCTGAATTCCAAACGGGCGCGAACGACTGGTACAACGGCGAGGAGCATGGAAAAGGATAGCGAAACATCTACCAAAGACGCCATCCTCGATGCCGCAGAAGAGGAGTTCGCAGAAAAAGGAATTGCCGGGGCTCGTGTTGAACAGATTGCGTTGCGTGCTGGCGTTGCCAAAGCACTGATCTATTATTATTTCGAAGGGAAACTTCAATTACTTCAGGCTATCGTCGATCGAACAATCGAGGAAAACGTTTCTCTCAAACGGTCGGCAATCAAAGCGGGTCGCCCAGACCAAGATCCGTTTGACGTTCTTCTGGCCGCCGGTATGGATTTTATGAAGCAAAAGAAGAATGTGCTTCGCATTTTTCTAATGGAGCTGTTAAAAAAAGAAGACACGGATATTCCGATGTTGCAGGTTTTGGATAGGATGTTTTCGGGCGTACTGGCCAGTGGTACATTTATGCCTGGACGGACGCTAGATGAGATGAGGATGCCGGCGTTTTTCTTTGGGTCCCTCCCTTTTTGTCTCTTCTTTCTGATGGAGGACAAATGGGCTGAATATTATAAAACCAGCAAAACCACACTTGAAAAGCAATTTCTAGAAAGCAGCAAGACTGCCGGAAGCTATTTAAGACAATTGATGGGAGATGGATCAAAAAAATAAAGAAGTAGGCCTAGGGCCAAATGGCCAAGGAGAAAAAGTTTTAGAGAGTTGCTGACTGAATGTTCAGTAAATCAGCATAGGTCGCATGGCCTGTGTGATGTCGAAGTTGGTCTTTGTGGATCGAGGTGTGAAATGGAACAGAACAGCAGTCAATCCAATCCACAGCAGGGGGGAGTGAATAAATCTATCGAAATAAAAAGCAAATCACGACTCCGCGCGGTGATGAGTTTCCTCCTAGCCGTCGCAGTTCTTGTCGCAGGTATATTAGGGTACAACAAGTTATTTGTTGAGGGCTTTGTATCAACAGATGATGCCATTATTCAGGGTAATCAGGCGATAATCAGTTCCCTGACCCTTGGACAAATTAGAACTCTCGAGGCCGATCAAGGAGATAGAGTAACCCGCGGCCAGATATTGGCCACATTGGATGACCGCACCCAGCAGGCACAAAGAGATCAAGTTCTCAACGCCATCGAGCAAGCGAAAGTGAACCTTGAACGAGTAAAGGTTGGTGTAGCGAGCGGGTTGGACAATGTTCAATTGAACGAGGTAAAACTTCAACAGGCAAAGAGCGATCTAGATCGGGCAACCGCGCAGATCAAAGCAGGAATCCTTCCTGAGGAACAGTTCGAGCACATAAAATTCGCTGCAGATTCTGCCGCCGCATCCTATGCCATTGCAGTTGGCCAACAGCATCTTGCAGAGGCTGAGGAAAAATCGGCGGAATCACAGATCAAGAGCGCGCAGGCCCAATTGGAAACGGCGGAAGCAAATATGACGCATGTAATAATGACGGCGCCAATGGATGGTGTGATCGCGCGAAAATGGGTAATGCCTGGAGATGTGGTTCAGCCAGCACAGGTTATTTACTCACTATTCGACCTCAAGCATCTGTGGGTCGATGCAAACTTCAAGGAGACACAAATAAGGGAGTTGCACGTCGGTGATCCAGCCAGCATTTCCATCGATGCCTACCCTGGGCTGAAGCTCGACGGCAGGATCGAATTGCTCGGTATTACGACCGCCGCTCAATTTTCTCTTATGCCCCAAGACAATACAAGTGGCAATTATACAAAGCTGACCCAGCGGATACCTGTTCGTATTATGATGACTTCCGAACCTCACAGCTCCTCAATGGCATTAGCCACAACGCCGAACAACGCATTGCTCCCCGGAATGTCTGTCGAGGTCACTGTCCGAACCTCGACGAGGTAGCGACTATGGACGATACAACCACAAAGACGAAAGTATTCAGTCCCTACCTAGTACTTATGGTGGTCAGTTTGGGCATGCTTATGTCTGTACTGGATAGCACCATAGTCAATGTGGCAATCGCAAAGCTTCAGGTCGCGTTGGGAGAATCTACTAACGCAGTACAATGGGTCATTACCGCCTATCTCCTGGTGTTCGCAATCATGTTGTCGGCTTCCGGTTGGATCGCCGACAATCTTGGCTATAAAAAAAGCTTTATGCTGGCATTGGGGTTGTTCACCATCGGGTCGCTTTTGTGCAGTATCTCTACGACTCTCACTTCGCTTGTAATTTCAAGAGTCATCCAGGGCTTGGGCGGTGGGCTTCTTGGGCCTGTCGGTATGGCTATTATCACCCGATCGTTCCCCAGGGAACGCCTGGGCATGGTTATGGCACTTTTTTCCATTCCCACCATCGCCTGCACTTCGTTCGGTCCGAGCCTCGGGGGCTGGCTCATCGATAATTTTTCATGGCAAGTCATGTTCGATATCAACGTACCCATAGGAATAGTTAGTCTCATTTTATGTTCGATCATTTTGCGGGAGCACCAGAATGAAGCGCGAACCTCATTCGACATTCCCTGTTTTCTTGCCTTGGCAGTCGCGATGGCCTCACTCCTCTATGCCCTTTCAAACGGAAATGCGGCATGGAACACAGATGGGTGGACTTCAAGCCTAATAATCGAGTGCCTAAGTCTTTCATTACTATGCTTCGCTCTATTTATGATTCTTCAGCGAACGACCAGCCACCCTATGATCGATTTCTCGCTTTTCAGGAGCTACAATTTTTCTTTGGCTACGATTGTGCTATTCATATTCGGGTTGGGAATATTTGGGAGTGATTTTTTGCTCCCCTTGTATCTTCAGATCGGACTCGGCTATACCCCGACGCAGGCAGGTTTAATTTTCTTGCCATTTGGCTTGGTGATGATCATTACCGGGCTATTAGGCGGGCGTCTAACGGACCGGATCGGGCCAAAAATCCCTGGAATCATAGGGATCGCACTTCGCGCGTATGGCATGTATCGGTTTACCTTTCTAACCCAGTACTCGAGCAATCATGAGGTGCTCCTGATTGTGTGTCTGCTGGGAGCGGGGATGGGCTTTCTCATGTCCCCACTGCAGACAGCCGCCATGTCCGCCGTCCCTTCCGAGAAAACCGCCCAAGGAACGGGGCTTATCCAGATTTTTCGGCAGTTGGGGGGCAGCTTCGGTGTAGCCCTATTAAGCTCCATTCTTGTTGGTCGGGAAAAATTCCATCTATCTTCTCTTGGCCAAAACATGAGCGCCTCGTCTATCGCCTTCAGAGAGGCGACCTCGCGCTTGTATTACCATACGCTCACGACGGGGGGCGGATCGCTCAGCGACGCCATGGGGCGGATAAATAAGGTCATTATGACCGGAGTCGTAACGAGCGCATTCGTAAGGGCTATAGACGACGTTTATTACATCACCATGATTGTGAGCATCGTTTCGTCAATACCTTTCCTTTTGTTGAAGGCGACACCTCGGAACCAGAAAAAGGCTGAGGCAGTGACCGCACTCATCCCGGAATGAGCGCCTTCGAGGAGTTCCCGCATGAATAGGTCGACGAAGATTCCGTTTCCCCCATCTCTCATAGCGAATGGATTGCGAGGTTAGTGATGAACAGGAAATATCGGATCTTGATCACGCTTGCGATGGTAATGCTCAGCTCAAAGGCGTTTTCTCAGTATGAGAACCAGCCGACGGGAAGCGCGGAAGTGCATGTAAATGCCGCACAAGCGATTGCGATATCGGTGACGAACCAACCCCTCATCCAAGCTGCCGAGGCTGCGGTCTCTTCGGCTCGTGCGAAACTCGGCCAGGCCCGGAGCGCGTACTATCCGGATATAAGCGGAATGGCTTCATGGGACCACGTTATTCCCAGCGAGCAGAAATCGTTGGGCGAAGCGCTGTTTACCCTTACTCCAACCGACTATTGGGATTTCAACGTAGGCGCAGATCAGTTGATCTACGATTTCGGGAAACGAGAGTTCAAGGTCAAGCTCGCAAAATCCGGGATCGACGCAGCCCTGATCAATTTTAACCAGATAAAGACGAATATCGCCTTCGAGACGCTCCGGACTTTCTATTCTGTCCTCTTTCTCAGTGAAGAAGTCACCAGTTTTGACGAACGTATCGCAAATCTCGAACGGCACCGTATGGACGCGGAGAATCGCGAGAAGACCGGCTCATCCACGCACCTCGATGTACTGACCACGGAGGTGAACGTCACCATGGTAAAGGCGGATCGGATTGATGTCGCTGACCAACTGGAGCGACAGAAAAGCAGGCTCCGGCAACTTCTGGGGCTTAATGCAGATGCGCCTTTGGTGGCTGAAGGAGACTTCGCTTCCGATTCCATGGTGGGCAATGCGTCGAGTCTTGTTGAGAAAGCTTTTAAAGATCGACCAGATCTCCTGCAGGCCGATAATTCCGTGGAAATGGCCAGTCTCAATAAGGCGATCGCTGCGCTCGGGAATAGGCCATCGATCACGGCCGGTGCCGGGATTGGTTTCAAAAACGGGCTTTTCACCGTTGACATCACGGATATCAACGCGCTCCAGTTCAGTTGGAACGTAGGCGTTGTGCTCAACGTGCCGATTTTCGATGGTTTCCTGGCTGCGAACAAAACCTCTGAGGCTGCCGGGAATCTTGCTGCCGCGAAAAATGAAGCAGAGGATATTAAACGGACCATCGCGTCACAGGTACTTCAGGCGATCCGGAGCCTCGCCGCGAGTCGCAGCCGGGTAGAGAACTCAGTGGACCAACTTACACAGGCCAAGAGAGCCCTCGACATCGCCAAAGCTCAATATGAGCTAGGTGTCGTCACCAACCTCCAGTATCTCGATTCGCAGACCTCGTTGGAACTCGCCATGCTCAATAGACTGAACGCACTCTATAAGAAAGCGCTCAGTGAAGTCGATCTGGAACAAGCCGTGGGAGAGGAGATTTGGAAAACGGGAACCTGAGCGCTACGGGGTATCGATCGCAAGCGTCGATAGGCGCGCATTTTTCGGCGCGAAGATGCACAAAAACTCCGGCTCGAACGTCATATAAGGTGCGATGCCTCGATTTCCATTCCTCGTGGTCGATCGGCGGCGCGACTCGCCGCGCAATAAGGAGAATCAACACCATGATCGGTCGCAATGCAGCCTTGGCCCTTTGCCTGGCAGTCCTCGCCTCCGCCGCCGGACTGTCCGCGCAGACGCTCACTCTTAGAATAGCGGCGAACGTGCCCGCCAACAGTCCCTGGGATCTCGGTCTCAAGCGCCTGGCCGCGGATTTCGACCGCGTTTCCGCCGGGAGGGTCAGGATCGCCTTCCCGCAGAGCGCCCACGTGTCCTCCGAGTCCGATATCATCCAGAAAATGAGGCTCGGCCTCGACGGCGCCCTTCTCTCCACCTACGGCTTGGCGGAGCTGTACCCGGACAGTCTCGCCCTCTCGCTGCCCGGCTTCATACGCGACGACGCGGAGTTCGCCGCGGTGCTCGCGGAAGTGGGGCCACTCTTCGAATCTAAGCTTTGCGACCGCTATGTCCTCCTCGCCGTCTCCAAAGGCGGATGGGTGCGGTACTTCTCGAAAACGCCCATCGTATACCCGTCCGACCTCGCCGACCTTCGCATCTCGATAGACTTGGGCAACGAGAAAGTCATACGGCTCCTGGAGAGCCTGCGCGCGAGGACCACCCAGGGCACCATGGCCGACTTCCTCCTGCAGGTGAATTCCAACACCGTGGACGCTACATTGGAGAGTCCGATCTACATCGCCAGCCTTTGGTCGCAGCTTCGGGGGAAGCTGGCCTACATGTCCAGCTTCAAGGTCGCTCCCTTCATCGGAGCGCTGGTCTTCAACAAATCGAGCTGGGACAAGGTACCCGCGGAGCTCCAGCCGAAGCTGGAGCAGGTCGTTCGGGATATGGCGATAAAGATCGGACTCGATAGCGAAAAACTCGAGGCCGATGCCATCGCTTCCCTCGACGGCATCAAATCGCCTCCGGAAACCGCAGACGCCGGCGCCAAATGGGCCCAGGCCATCGCCGAGAGGCGCAATGGCCTCATCGCCCGGATGTTCTCGGCGGACATCCTCGACGCCATGGACGTCGCCCTGGCCAAAGCGCGGAAGTCAATGTGAGCGATGGGGGATACTACGCCGGGTCGTCCCTCGATCGCCTGATCGACGCCCTCTTCCCGAAGGTCCGTCTCGAAAAGCCCGGGGAATGAGGCGGCGCATCATCCCGGGAGCGGGCGGTCCTTGGCCGCTCGCGCTCGCCTTGTGGCTCGCCCTTTCCGCGGCTTCCGGACTGACGGCCCAGGGGACGGAGAGCTCGGACGCGACGCCTGAGCCCACAGGCGACGGCGCCTTGACTGCGCTCCAGGCGAACGAGCCCCTGACCTTTACCGGCACCATCTATTCCATGGCCGGCGGGGCCATAGGCTACTCCGGCACACCCGACTGGTCCGAGCCGCAATCCGGGCTTTCCCCGATCGGCGGCGGCACGGTCACCAATTTCCTCGACTTCGACTCGCGGCCCGATCCGACGATGCGCTTCCACGGGGCCCTCGAGATGACCTTCCCGGGCTTTTCGCCGACCGTGTACGAGCTCTGGTTCGACTACTCGGTACTCGACACGGTCTTCTTCCGGGGAGGGAGGCAGGTCATCGGCTGGGGCAACACGCGCATCTTCGCGGTGGGCGACGTCATGGACAACAGCCCCACCGCGCTTTCGCTCAAGGCCTACCTCCCCTTGGACGCCGACGGGCTCAGCCTCGTCACCCTGGTGCAGGATCCCGGCGCAGGGGCGAGTCTCGTTGGGCTCAAGCCCGAGATCGCCCCGCGCCTCGATCTCGTCTTCGGAGCCTTCGAGTTCTCGGAGGCCGGGGCATTCCAGCACGAAATCCCGGCCCGTCTGGCCTCGATGCTCAAGACCTCGCGCTTCGGGATCGACTTCTTCGCCGAGCTCTTCGGGAACTGGCAGCCCGGCTCCCCTCCCGTGCTCTCGACCTTCGAGAGCGCCTTCTGGCAGGCTCCCGGCCAGAAGTTTTCGCTCTACGCCGAGCACTACTACAACGGGTCGGGCACCAACGCGGCCGACGGATGGTACGGCACCCCCCCGAGCCCGCCCAACCTGCCCGGCAACAAGATCACCATCCTGGGATCCTACAAATTGGGCGGCTACATTTTGGGGTTGCAGTGGAACCACGCCTTCGCGGACGGCTCGGGACAGCTCATGCCGGCGTTGACCTTCTCGCCCTTCGAGCACATCACCGTGACCTTCGGCTTCCCGATCAGCTATGGCCCGGACGGCTCGACCTACGCGGAACAGGCTCCGGCGGACTTCAACTCGCCGGTCTACAATCCCTCGAACCTGACCAACCCGAACCTCGCGTCGCCGATAAGCCCCTGGGGCCAGCGCTATTCGCTCTTCCTGAAAGTCGAACTCGCCACGGACTACTAGGCCAGGGCGCGCCGAAAAATCCCTGCAGATAAAATCGCTCAACTTGCCATCCGGAGCGAGACCCTCGACATTTAAGAAAATTGCGATATATCGCAAGGAATTGCATCCTCCCGTGACATTTTTCCAATTTTCATTGACAACTTTCATACCCATGCTATTCTTGTGGAAATGTTTCCATGGTAACGTTTCCTTTTTTGGGAGGCCAGGAAGACCGAATATGGCGACGATAATAGATGTTGCGCACAAGGCTCAGGTGTCGGTGACCACGGTGTCGCGTTTCCTCAACCATACCGGCCCCATCAGCGAGAAGACGACCGAAAAGATCATGGACGCGATAGAGGAGCTCAATTACCGCCCGAACTTCTTCGCCAAGGGAATGCGGACGAGCGTCACCAAGACCATCGGGATACTGATTCCCGATTATAGGAACCTATTCTACCCGGAGCTGTTCTTCCACATCGACGCCTATTTCCGGGACCACGGCTATATGACCCTGGTCACGAACACCGACACGAACTCGGCGCGCGAGTACGAGCATATCGAGGAGCTCATCGCGCACAAGGTCGACGGCTTGATCCTGTTCTCCTACAACCGCGTCGAGAAGGACCTGGAATACCTCTGCAAGGTCGCGCAGGACATCCCCATCGTCGTCATGGATCCGCTCGTCAGGAACGAGCCGCTCTCGTACGTGATCTCCGACGGCTACAAGGGGACCATGGCGGGTATCGACTATCTTTTCGAGCGGGGCAGGAAGAGGATCGGCTACGTAAAGGGACCGAGCAAAGTCTATGTCACGAAGGAGCGCTTTCGCGGATACAAGAAGGCTCTCTCCGAGAGGGGCATCGACTTCGATCCCCGCCTGGTCTACGAAGGGGACTTCACGATCGCGAGCGGCTACGAGGGCGCCAGGCGACTGGTCGAGTCCGGCGGCGATATCGACGCGATCATGGCCGTAAACGACATGATGGCCGTCGGCGTGATCAAGTACCTCAACGCGATGCGGATACGGATACCCCAGGACATCAACATCATCGGCTTCGACAACATCCCGCTCTGCGAGATTGTCGAGCCCTCGCTCACGACCATCGCCCAGCCTATCGGGCTCCTGGGCGAAACGGCCGCCCGGATCATCGTCGACAGCATCGCGGAGCGGGGCGAGGCGACGCCGAACGCCAGAAGGCAGATAGTGCTGGAGACGGAGCTCATCGTGAGGGGATCGACGTCCTGACCGATCTCCCCGCGGTCAACGGAGGAAGGATACATGAAATCGAGGGAAAGAGTCCTGAGCGCGTTCGCGAGGAAAGGCTACGACAGGATCCCCGTCAAGCACGAGGGGACGCCGGAAGTCAATCGCATGGTCATCGACCATTTCGGCCTCAGGAACATGGACCAGTTGCTGAAGGTGCTCGGAGACGATTTCCGCTACGTCGAGGCCAGGTACATCGGACCCGAATTGCGCTCCTTCCCCGACGGGAGCTTCGAGGGCTACTGGGGCGAACGCTATGCCTACGTCCAGTTCAGCAGCGGCAAGTACATGGAGTCCGTGTACAAGCCCTACGCCGAGGTCCAGGAACTCTCCAAGCTCGACCGCTCCCACTTCCCCTCCGCCGATTGGTTCGACTATTCGACGATCAAGCGGCAGTGCGAGCTCCTCGGGGACGAGTACGCCGTCTGCTTCGGCGGTCCCGGGGACTTCGATTTCATAAACAGCATATCGCGCGCCCGCGGGATGGAAGAAGTCCTGATCGACCTGATCGAGGACAACGAAGTGATGATGGAGCTGATGGAGGCGAGGTTCTCCTTCTACTACGAGATGCACCGGCGGGCCCTCGAGGCGGCCGAAGGCCTCATCGACTTCGTCCACATAGGGGAGGATCTCGGCAACCAGCGAGGCCCCATGATAAGCGCCGAGCTCTTCGAGAGGCATTTCGCCCCGAAGTACAGGAAATACTTCGAGATGGCGCACAGCCACGGCGCCAAAGCGATCATGCACATGTGCGGCACGGTGGATTCCTTCCTGCCCCGCCTCATCGAGCTCGGGCTCGACGTCCAGGACGTCGTCCAGCCGACCACGCCCGAGATGGACATAGCGAGTCTCAAGGGGAAGTTCGGCGCCAGCCTCGTCTTCCAGGGCTCGCTCGACGTGCAGAAGGAGATTGCCGTCGGAACGCCCGAGGATGTCAGGCGGGAAGTGCGGAGGAGGATCGACCTGTTCCCGAGGGGCGGGCTCTTCCTCGGCCCCTCCCACGCCATACAAGCCGGCTCCCCCCTCGAAAACATACTCGCGCTCTACGAGGAAGCGGGCAGCCTGATGAAGGATATCGACGATTCGGTCCTGGCCCTCGGCGAGGTCGAGGACGACGTCGACAAAGTCAATTTGGCGAAGCTCTTCTGATGCGCGCCTGAGCAAGGAGGGCCAGGCCGGATGTCCCGGGTTCCGGTTCACTTCGCGGAAGCGGAGGATGAGAGACTACTTTCCTAAAGGAGGCAACGGAATGAAAAGAGCGATCAAGGGAATTTCCCTCGCGCTGGCGCTCGGCTTCTGCCTGACTGGCATGGCGTCGGCCGAAGCGAACAAGATCAGGATCGGCATGTCGGTCCTGCAGCTCTCGAACCCCTTCTTCGTGGCCCTGAGCGAGGGCGCGAAGAACTACGCCAAGAGCAACAACGCCGAGGTCACCGTCAACGATCCCAACAACGATCCCAACGCCCAGATCGGCGCGATCGAGAATTTCATCGCGACCAAGATGGACGCGATCATCGTGACCGCGACCGATCCGAAGGCCATCATGCCCGTCATCCGCAAGGCGAGGGCGGCCGGAATCATAGTCATCGCGCATACGGCCAAGCTCGACGAGTACGACGCCTGGGTCGCGGCCGACGAGCACGACATGGGACTGGCCTTGGGAGAGCAGGCGGGGATCTTCATCAGGGATAAATTGAGCGGCCAGGCCGAGGTGGGGATCCTCAACTACCGCCAGATACCGCAGGTCCTCAACCGCGAGAAGGGCATCGAGGACGGCATCCACAAGTACGCGCCCATGGCGAAGGTAGTGGCCAGCGCCCAGGCGGGGGACCCGACGGATGGCATGAAGGTCGCCGAGAACTTCCTGCAGGCGCATCCCAATATGAAGGTCATCTGCGGAATCAACGACGGCGGAGCCCTCGGCGCCTACCAGGCGGTCAAGGCGGCCGGCCTCGCGAAGGGCGATTTCTTCGTGGGCGGCATCGACGCGACCGACGAAGCGATCGCGAAGATCAAGGAGGGGGGCATCTACCGGGCGACCGTCGACCAGGACCCGACCGGCATGGGTTCGAAGTGCGTCGAGCTCGCGATCAAGGCCGTGAAGAAGCAGAAATTCGACAAGGACTATCTCGTCACCCTCGTGAAGGTGAACGCGTCCAATATCGGCCAGTATCCGAAGAAGTAGATCGGCGCGGCATCGGAGCCAAGGAGGACTCCTTGGCTCCGCGAGCGGCGCCGATTCGCTCGCAGTCGCCGCATCCTAGGAGGGCCCGCTCAATGACGGAGACGATCCTCGAACTGCGCGGAATTAGGAAGTCCTATCCCGGCGTGACCGCCCTGGACGACGTCAGCCTATCGTTCCGCAGGGGCGAGGTTCACGCCCTCATCGGCGAGAACGGAGCGGGGAAATCCACTCTCATAAAGGTGATAGCGGGGGCGATCTCTCCCGACGCGGGCGACATAGTGCTCGAGGGCGCCAGATACGACGCGCTCACCCCGCAGTCGTCCAAGGATCTCGGCGTCGGCGTCATCTACCAGGAATTCAACCTCGTCCCCTCGCTCTCGGTGGCGGAGAACATCTTCCTGGGCGGTCCGATACGAAAGGGCCCGGTGGTCGACAAGAAGGAGATGATCAGGCGATCGGGCGACATTCTCGGCGAGCTTCGCGTCGATCTCGATCCGCGGTCCCTCGTGAAGCACCTGAGCGTCGCGTACAAACAGGTCGTCGAGATCGCCAAAGCCGTCTCGCGGCGCGTCAAGATCCTGATAATGGACGAGCCTTCGGCTCCGCTGACCAACAGCGAAGTGAAAGCGCTCTTCGACCTCGTCCTCAGGCTGAAGGCCAGGGGCGTCACCATCATCTACATCTCGCATCGGCTCGAGGAGCTGTTCCAGATCTCCGATCGCGTCTCGATCATGCGGGACGGGAAGTACATAGCCACCAAGCTGGCGAGCGAGACGAACAGACAGGACCTCATTTGCTCCATGGTCGGCCACGCCTGTCTCGACAGCTACCCCGAGAAGGAGTCGGCGGACGGCGAGGTAGTGCTCGAGGTCCGAGGCTTGAGCGGGGCAAAGATACGCGGAGCGTCCTTCAGCCTGCGCGCGGGAGAGATCCTGGGCCTATCGGGCCTCGTCGGCGCCGGACGCACCGAGCTGGCGAGGTCCATCTTCGGCGCCGACCCGATTTCCGAGGGGGAGATCCTCGTCGATGGCGCGAGAGTCGATATCCGAGAGCCCGGCGACGCGATCCGCATGGGCATCGCCCTGATCCCGGAGGATCGCAAATCGCAGGGCCTGCTCCTCGGCATGAGCGTCAAGGAGAACACCAGCATCGCGGCCATCAGGAGCATCTCAAGATTGAGCGTCATCAGGAGAGGCGTCGAGAAGTCGCTGGCGCTCAAGTTCGTCGACTCGCTTCGCATCAAGACTCCGACGATCGACCAGAAAGCGAAGAACCTGAGCGGCGGGAACCAGCAGAAGGTCGTCCTCGCGAAGTGGCTCGCGACGAAGTCGAGGATCCTCATCTTCGACGAGCCGACGAGGGGGATCGACGTGGCCGCGAAGCAGGAGATCTACAAGCTGCTGAGGACTCTCTCGTCGGAAGGCAAGGGCATAATCATCATCTCGTCCGAGATGCCGGAACTCCTGGGCATGGCGGACAGGATCCTCGTCCTCTGCGAGGGCAGGATCGCCGGGGAATTGCGCAAGGACGAAGCGACGCAGGACAAGATACTGGATCTTGCGTCCGGCTGCTACTAGCGGCAAAGGGAAGGACGATGAACGATACGGGACCGTCGGCGCTGCTGTTCTTGAAGAAATTCGGCATACTTCTCGTTCTGCTATCGCTCATCCTCTTCTTCGCGCTGACCACGCAGGCCTTCTTCACGGTGACGAACCTCTTCAACATAGCCAGGCAGGTATCGATGCTCGGGATCGCCGCCGTCGGGATGACCTTCGTCATGATAACGGGCGGCATCGACCTCTCCGTCGGCTCGCTGCTCTCCATCATCAACGTCATCGGCGCCTTCTCGATGGTCAAATTCGGCGTCCATCCGGTCCTGGCCGTGGCGATATGCCTCGCCTGCGCCTGCCTGCTCGGCCTGCTGAACGGAGCGATCGTCACCGATATAAACATCCCTCCCCTCATCGCGACGCTGGGCACGATGACGATCATCAGGGGGCTCAGCTACATCATCACCGGCGGCCTCCCGATCTACGGGTTCCCCGATAATTTCTCGGTCATCGGGCAGGGCTACCTGTGGGTCATCCCCATCCCCGTCGTCATAATGTTCGTCATAGTGGCCCTGGGCTCCTTCATCCTCAACAGCACGTTCTTCGGCAGGCTATTCTACGCCATCGGCGGCAACGAAGAGGCGACCAGGCTCTCGGGCGCGAACATACGCGGACTCAAGTACCTGGTCTACGCCCTCAGCGGCTTCACCGCCGGCATCGCCGGAGTGATTCTATTATCGCGCGTCAACTCGGGCCAGCCGATCGCCGGCAGCGGCTTCGAGCTCGATGTCGTGACGGCCGTCGTGCTCGGAGGCGTCAGCATCTCCGGAGGCGAGGGAAGCCTCTCCGGCGCCTTCACGGGCGTCCTCATCATGGGGGTCCTGAGCAACGGCCTGATAATCATGAACGTGGGAGAATACTACCAGCTCGTGATCAAGGGCACGGTCCTCTTGTGCGCGGTAGGCTTCGATCGCATGCAGCGCAACGCCGACCGCCCGGGGGCGAAGCTGAGCCCCAAGAATGCGCAAAAAGCCGTTTGACCGGGATTGCCTTCGGGGTCCTCGAAATGCCCCGCGACTACTTCAGTGGTAGTATACTTGCGGATGGGAAGCAGCAAACGGAGGATACCGAATGAATACATCGATACGAAACCGAACCCTGGGCAAGACGCAATTCCCGGTTTCCGAGATCGGTCTGGGGACCTGGCAGCTGGGCGGGATCTGGGGCCAGAAGTTCGACGACGCGCTCGCGGACAGGATCTTGGACGAGGCCGTCGAGCTCGGGATCACCTTCATCGACACGGCCGACGTCTACTCGGATGGCCAGAGCGAACAGGCGATCGGAAGGGCCATCAAGCGGCATCCGGGCCGATTCCGCGTCGCCACCAAATGCGGCAGGCAAATCTCGCCGCACGTCTCTTCGGGATACACTACACCTGTCCTGAGGGGCTACGTCGAAGACAGTCTGCGCCGTCTCGGGGTGGAGACTCTCGACCTGATCCAGCTCCATTGTCCGCCGACCGAGGTCTTCTACCGACCCGAGATCTTCGAGCTCTTCGACCGCCTGAAGGACGAGGGAAAGATGCTGAACCTCGGGGTGAGCGTGGAGAAGGTCGAAGAGGGGCTCAAGGCGATCGAGTACCCTTCGGTGGCGACGATCCAGATAATCTTCAACCTTTTCAGGCTCCGTCCCTCCGAACTTCTCTTCGCGCAGGCGGCGAAAAAGAAGGTCGGGCTTATCGTCAGGGTCCCGCTGGCCAGCGGAATGCTCACCGGCAAATTCCGCGCCGACACCGCGTTCGGCCCGCAGGATCACCGAGCATTCAACCGCGAGGGAGCTTCCTTCGACAAGGGCGAGACCTTTTCGGGCATCGACTATGCTACAGGGCTGAAGGCCGTGGATGAGCTTAAAGCCATATTCCCCGGAGATCAGCCTCTATCGGCCTGGGCCCTGCGCTGGATCCTGATGTTCGACGAGGTCTCGACTGTCATCCCCGGTGCATCCAAGCCCGAGCAGATCAAGGCCAATGCGGCGGCCTCGGCCCTGCCGCCTTTGAGCCCGGCCCAGATGCAGGCCGCTCGATCCGTCTACGATCGCCTGATCCGCAAGCCCGTGCACGATCTCTGGTGACGGGTTCCAAGACGGGACGGTCAATACGACTCCGCTATTTCGTTCAGTTCCCCGGCCAAGGTCTGCGCGCGGCTGATCATGACCATATGATCGCCGTCGATGCGCCGGATATCCGATATCGACAGGTTAGAAGCCAAATATTCCTGCTGCTTTTCGGTCAGGGTCCTGTCCTGCGTGCATAGAATGTAGGTCTTCCCGATTTTGGGATAATCGTCCCAATTCATTTTTTCCGTGAGGACGCAGACAGGCTCCGGGATATACTCTTGGGCCAGGACGAAATCCAGCTCTTCAGCCGTGCATTGGTTGCAGAAACGGCCCGCAAACAGGTCTTCCAGCGTCCTGACGGGAAAGCTGTCGCGCTCGGCCTGCTTTGTCACGGCTTCGATATTTTTCCGTTGCACATCCTCGGGAAAAACTTCTATGGCCGTCGTTCCGTTTTTGGGGATATTCGCGGCGATGAATACCACATGCTTCACCCTATCCGTCGTCTTGCCCAGCGCGGCGGCAAGCAGCCCTGCTCCCGAATGGCCGACCAAAACTACGCGATCGAATCCGGAAGCCTCGATCCTTTCCTGGTGATACGAAAGAAGAGCGGAGAACTTCGAACCGAGACGATGCTCGAGAGTGTTTTCCCGCAATCGCGGCGATATTGAAATCGAAGCGTATTGAAGATGCGGGACGAGTTTCTCCCATAGCCAGTTCGACATTCCGGCTCCCGGAAGCAATACGAATCCTGTTTTCATACGATTCCTCCTATCATTGCGACCCTCGATCGATCGCGCCGCATTGCCGGAACCATTGGTCAGAGCTTAGATCTGCCAACCGTCTGCCCCGGAGACGGCCGGGATGGAGCACTGTACAGCCGGGCCGCAGCGCACGGGGAATTGCGCGCGTGAAGCAGCCGGTAGGATTCACATCTTTAATATCGATTTTGCGGTATCCCGGTCAATTGAAATCGCCATCTGGCGGTATTGGTCGGCTTCCTGCTTTTGTCCTTTCTCGAGATACTTCTTTGACAGGAGAGCGAAAGCCTCGGCGCGCGTCGAAGGGATAACGGAACTAAACTCGGGCGTTTTTATGCTGGCTTCGAGCTCCTTGATGCAAACTTGCGGCGATTGAAACGCCGAGGGTATGTGGCCCGAGGTGATTCCCATGGCCAGTCGAACAATGAGAATGTCGGTTCCATCATACAGATTGCGTTTGTCTGATTCGACAAGATCCATTCCTTTTTTCATCAAGGCCACTCCGTTATTGACATCGACAAGTTTATTCCAAAAGAATAAATCCAGGTCCGCCAGCTTGCAAAGAAGGCTACCCTTCAAAACTGTCAGTCCTCCGACCTGCTCGGCCCGTGGAATCATGTCATCGAGTTGCCTGATTCCATCACGTATCCGACCGGAATCGGACTTAATAGCCGAATCATATGTGGGTTTGAATGTGGTCAATTCGGATGAACAGGCGATGTCCGCCGCAAAGACAAGCGAAAGGAAAGCCATAACAAGATGTTTTCGAGTCATAATCTTCACCTACCTTTCTACGCCCGTTAATTTTCCACGCCGAAATTGAATCGTGAAGCCAAGAATACCGGGATTAGCGCAATATTATCTTGCGATTTCAATTCCGTTTTTTTCAGCCAAATCGCCCAGTTTTTTGTCCAAAGTGATTAAAACACCTCCGTTTCTCCTTGCGAGAATAAAATAGAGTAGATCGTATGTAGAATGATTCAATCGTATCGATTCATTTATCGCCTCTTCCGCATTTTCGGAAATATCAATAAATTCTTCCACAATGCTTTCGCAGTATTTGTAAGTTTGCATCGCATTTTCTTTTGTCAGTAAATTGGCCTTTACATATTTCCATATCACGTTTGAAGTTTCCGCCTTGTAAAGATCGGAACTTATTATCTTCGTAGCCTCGATCATATGCGAATTGAATATTTTCGCCTTTTCCCTGCCGAGCGCGATCTCGATACCTGCACTTGCGTCCAATACGGCTATCATCTTTCTCGATCCTCGCGAATTAATTTTGCGGGGTCCGGAAAATGATCAGCATTTTCAATTTTGTTGGCTTGGATTTCAGCAAGAATCCGCTTTCGCCCCGCCATTCTTTCTTCTTTGTAATCCAGAGCCTTTTTTAAGAGGACAATTGTCTCTTGCGCAATGCTCCTGTTGTCCGCTTCAGCAACACGGCTCAATCTCTCATACAAGTCCTCCGGTATGTCCCTTACTTGCAATAACGGCATACATTCTCCTTGTATGCAATAGTACTGCACTTTGCATACAATATCAACGGCTCTCTAATTATTTTACTAATCATGTATTACGGAAAACCATTACAAACTTGGCCAGAACAGGGGGTAAAGGATGTCCCCCTTCGTACCCTACTTCTCTACCAGAGGGAGAAAAATCTGGTCCACAATTTCCTCGACGATGGGCCTCGGCGCGGGCTTCCTCGTCATGATCGCCTCATGACACCACGATCGCTGCCGTTGCGCCCAGTGCTGCCGCTAGGGCTGCCGATGTTGCTGCTACTCATGCGCATACTGCTGCCGCTGCCGGTGCTGCTGCCCATGCCCCTGCAGTTGCGGCTGCCCACAATGTCGCTCCTCGCGATACTTCAGCGGATGCCTATTTTTCTGCTTACGCCGCCTATTCCGCTTACGCTGTCGACGCCAATTATATGGCTCAAAATACGAAGTTGCTGGAAATGATAAACCAGCATTTGGCGAAGACGCGCCGACCGAACTATGGACAAGAAGCTCTGTAAGGCGAACTGCCTCCTGACAGAGATCGATGGCACTCGCCTCTATATTTCAATATTATAGTGGAACACGTCTTCCTGAGTACCCAGTTTCCGGTAGAGCTCCTGCGCCGGAAAGTCCTCCTTGCCTTTGTCAGCCTGTACAAATAGTACGTATGCGCCAATGCCGCGACCAATCTTTCTCAGCTCGTTTATAAGGCTGGTTGCAGCGCCATTTCTTCTCTGAGAGTCGGCGACGGCTAAATCATAGATATATATTTCCGCGCGTTCCCGTTCGAATTTCTTCAATACGTATGCGGCGAGCGCTCTAACCGGCAATCCATCTTCGCTTCTCGCCAACAGTCCAACAAAACTCTCGCTGTCCACGAGGGATTTGATGTACGAGTCTCCTAGCCTAGTGCCCTTCCCGTAGTTCTCTTCGTCGTTAAACGCCTTTTCGAATATGTCCAACATCGAGTGGAAATCAGATCCTTCGGTGACTCGCGATACGGAAAAGCTAGGCATTAATGCTCCTTGCGTTCCTCCAAACTCCGTCGCCATAACATTCGCTCAAGCCGTGAGCGCCCTTGCGGCGCGAATCGGCTTGAAACGATTGTTGTGCGTCTCTTATCCTTTATAAAGAGCCACGAATTCCTTGGGTTCTAGAATCTGTAATTCAGAAAATTCATAATCCTGAGTATTTCTTGTGATTATCAAATCGCATTGGTTTTTCAATGCACAGTAATTTTGAACAGCATCTTCAAAATCTTGGAATTTCGATTCTAGTGCTTGCAGTATAGTTTCATGATTGACTGTAATAACAGAAATGTACTTTAGAATTGTTTTTAAGAATAGTTTAGCCTTCGCGTTTGAACTTAATTTTCTTAATATATAATACATATTAGTCACACTATTTGCAGAAATTACCCCCAAGGCCATCCCATTTTCAATAAGCGATAAGGAGGCCTTGCTAAGATCGACAAATGGCACTCTGCCCGTTGCGACATCGAGAATAATATCCGAATCAAGGAATACTTTCTTAATCATGCATTGCGTTCCATCAATGCTGATTGAAGGAGATCCTCATAGGATTGGCCATCATATTCTTCCCTAAACATTCCAGTGATACTATTTGTAAGGGGTGACGTATTCCCATAGTTTTCTGCCCTACTAGTTTCGACGTCCGATATGGTCTTCAGGTAATCTTCAACAAGCTTGGAAACACTTCTATGCTTTTTTTTCGCATAGTCCTTGGCCTTTAGGACTATATCGTCATCGATTGTAAGTGTAAGCTTGGTAAGCATATATACCTCCAACACGTATAATATACATTCAAGAACACGTATTGTCAAGATCATATTCGCGCCAATGGCGTCCGTCCAACATTGAGGTAAGCTGCGAGGCGTAATGGCGCGTTTTGTGCAGGGGCGAAGGAACTGCATATAACCGTACCAAACCCGAGAACTTGAATTCCGCTTCTTCTTCTTCGCTGTCATAGCCAAAGACGATCGCCCCGACGCCCTTCAAGACCCGATTCATGGTACGCCCAGTGGCGAGACTTCGGCTGTCTGACGCTTCTTCGGTCGCCGTCTGCCGTGGGCGCCCAGGATGTAAACGAAACCCCACTCCATACCGAAACTCACGGCGAGGAGGGCAGCGAAATACAGGACCGCTCGCTTGAGCCCTTTATTGACCATTTGTAGCCTCCTTGGATGGCGCCTCCGCGTCCCGTCCGTTGATACCGAGAGCGGCGCTCTGGCACTTCAAGTGGCCACGAGCCGGACCACGTTCTGGATAGTGACCATGCCCCAGAAAAGCAGGGAGCAGCCGATCCAGGCCGCGAGCTTCCCATCCTTGCGGATATTGTTTCTGACCAAGGCGACTTTTATGGCCACGATTGCCTTCCGGCTTTATACGCCAATGGCGGGATCCGGAGATTGAGGCTCAAAATGAAAGATATTGAGACTGAATACGAAAAAAATCCAGGCTGAAAACCAAACAAACTGAATTGAATATGGATCATCCTCTGCCCTAAAATGGAACAAAAATAGATTTGTCTGGAGTCCTCCTTCGATTGCATTATAAAGTGGCACAAGCAGCTGGACATACGAATTCTATCTTCGCGGGGAAGGTCCCTTCGAAAAGCCGTGTCGTCCGCAAGGCCCGTTTGGACCTGAGGAAAAGGAAGGGGAAAAAGCTAGTCTCTCGATAGTCTGACCAAAATAAGAGAAGGGCCGGAAACCTGATGGCCGCCGGCCCCCATCGCACCGCTTGTCACGCGCATAAGTTGTACTACATGACTATTTTACTGGCTCACATCCATCTCGACTGATAGGCCCTTGAAGCGATTTTCTTGAATGTTCGAGGAAAATGCGCCATGCTCTCGTATCCGACATTGAAGCTGATATCTGTGATTGCCCCACATCTGATGATGTCAGTCCACTCTCCGGCCACGTGTGTAGGGTTCAAATCGGCGGCCCAATAACTCTCTGATAGCCGCCGAAGGGGCGGTTTCATACGCTTTCGCGACGTACTGACTTGCGAGTTCCGGCGACCCATTTCGAAAGTGCAGATCAGCCAGGACCGCCGACCACATATAAGACATAGCCAGCCAGGTCGGTGGCAGCATGTGCTGAAGAATTGCCAAGGCCTCGGCGGGTCCCTTCGCCCCGGCGATCGCGACAGCCCGATTGAGCTCGAGTATCGCAGACGGCGCAATTGAGACCGATAGGTCGTAGTGATGAATTATCTTGTCCCAGTCGGTCTCCGAGAATGATTGTCGCTTCGCACATTGCCCTGACATATCTTCGCGCGCTTTCCTGACACGCACA
>CAYOIX010000021.1:0-90197 GCA_964404145.1 uncultured Treponemataceae bacterium | reverse complement strand
GGGGCCTTCGAAGCCTTTTTGGGAGGGATCAACAACGTAGGGAAAATCGTTGTCCAGTGTGGCCGCTAGGCACTATTATCCGAGCTTGGTACGTCGACGAAAGGATCCGGGAATTGAGGCTCGAAATGAAAGATATTGAGACTGAAAACAAAGAAAATTCAGACTGAAAACAAAACAAACTGAATTGAAAACGGAACATCCTCTATCTCATAATGAACTCGAAGTCGATTAGTCTGGAGTTCTTATTCGATCTCGGGATTAAGTGGCTCAAGCAGCTTGGCACATATTCGATCTCTTCGGGGAAGATCCTTTCGAAAAGCCGTTTTGCTCGCGGGGTGCGTCCGGACAGGAACGGTAGCTCATTGACCCGTTAAACGCAAGCGGAGCCTCCGTTCGACGAGGCCCACGCCCTGATCGAGGGCCACGGCCATGAGGGCCACCGGGATCGTGCCGGCGAGCGTGGTCGCGTTGTCCATCATCGTTATGCCCTGGAAGATGAGGACCCCAAGGCCGCCGGCGCCGACGAGGGCTGCCATCGTCGTTATCCCCACCGTGAGCACCGCCACGGTTCGGACGCCGGACATTATCACCGGCAGGGCGAGGGGAAGCTCGACCTTTAAGAGGATCTGCCATCCCGTGGCCCCCATGTCCCGGGCCGCCTCTATGACCTTGCCCTCCACGTTCGTCAGGCCGGCGCAGGTGTTGCGCAGCACGGGAAGCCAGGAATATGCGACAAGGGCCACGATGACCGGCTTCCATCCGAAGCCGAGATAGTGCACGAGGATGCCGAGGAGAGCCAGCGACGGTATGGTATAAAGCATGCCCGCCGCATCGACCACCAAGGCGCTTAGCCGCGCATTGCGCGACACGAGTACGCCCAGGGGAACGGCCGTGAGGGCGCCGAGGACAACCCCCGCCGCGGACAAGACGGCGTGCTGCCCCGCCAGGAGGAGTATCTGGTCGGAGTTGCGCGAGAGGAAGCCGAGGTAGGCGGCGAGGCCCGAGCTCATTTCGCCCTCCGTTTGCCATAGCGCCGGTCCACAGCCTTCTCGAGAGAGCCTATGACCCTATCGAGGAGGATGGTGGCCAGCGCGACGACTATCGTTCCCGCGAAGAGCTTGCCGTCGTTGTAGGTTCGGAGTCCCTGCATGATTATAGTGCCCATGCCCCCTCCGCCTACGAATACGGCGTAGGTGGCTATCGAGAAATTCATCACTATGGAGACCCGCACACCGGCGAAGATGACCGGCATCGCGAGAGGGAGCTCGACCTTGAAAAGGAGCTGGACGCGGCTCGCCCCCATGCCTATGGCCGCCTCGCGCTCGGCCTTCGGTACCTGCTCGAGTCCGACGGCCGTGTTTCGAAGAATGGGCAGCACCCCGTATATGACGAGGGCGATGACCGCCGGCCTCGTCCCGATGCCCGTCATCGTGATAAGGATCCCGAAGAGGGCCAGTATGGGTACGGTGGAGAGCACGCCCACCGCGCCTAGCACGAGAGCCTTGGACCTCTCGTTGCGCGACACGATTACGCCGAAAAAGAGGCCGAGGGCTATGGCGGCGGCGCTCCCGTAGACGACGAGGGCGATCTGGCTCGCCAGCGCTGCCCCCAGGTCGCCGAGATGCCGCGAGAGATAGAGCCACGACTCGAGCCAGATCGGGCGAGTCCCGTTCACTGCTCTTCCATTCTTCGGACCATGAGGTCGGCGCAGTCCTTGAACGAGACGACGCCCTCGAGCCCGCCGGCATCCGAGAGGACGGGCAGGCATGTCCTCCCTGTCCAGAGCATCTCCTCTATGGCCGCGCGCACGGACAGGCCCCGGTCGCAGCCGGCGCCGAGGGGGAGGATTCGAGCCTCGTCCGCGGGACTCCCATCGAGCGGCACGACCCCGATACAGCGTTCTCCGGGACCGATGACGAATGCGCTCTCCCAGGTTTCCGCGCGAGGGGGGACGCTCTCGCCGAGGCTCGTCCGAGGGAGGTCGGTCCGCATGACGTTCGCGACGGGCACGGCGTTCAGGGCGTCGAAGATGGCGCCGCGGCCGATAAAGCTCAGGACGAACGCGTCCGCCGACTTCACTATCTCCATTGCGCTCCCGCAGGTGAGGAGGGCTCCTTTGCGCATTATGGCTATCTTGGTGCCGAGCTTGAAGGCTTCCTGCATGTCGTGAGTGACGAAGACTATCGTTTTCCTGATCGAAGCCTGGAGCCGGAGGAGCTCGTTCTGAAGCTGCTCCCGCGTGATGGGATCGATGGCCCCGAAGGGCTCGTCCATGAGGAGGATGTCGGGGTCGGCGGCCAGGGCCCGCGCCACTCCGATTCTCTGCTGTTGGCCGCCGCTAAGCTCGCGCGGATAGCGCCTCAGGTAGGACTGCGGCAGCCCTACCGTCTCTATGAGCTCGCGCGCGCGCTCCTGCATGGCCCGCTTCGGGCTTCTCTTGAGCTGAAGGACGAAAGTGATATTGTCCTGGATGCTGAGATGGGGCAAGAGACCGACGTACTGGATGACGTAGCCGATGGATCGCCGAAGCTCCACGGGGTCGAGCTCGCGTACGTCCACCCCCTTCACGCTGATACGGCCCTCGGTTTGGCGTATGAGCTGGTTGATCATTTTGAGCGTCGTGGTCTTGCCGCAGCCGGAGGGCCCGATGAGGACGAAGATCTCGCCCTCCTTCACGGAGAGGCTCACTCCGTCCACGACCTTCTCGTCCCCGTAGGCCTTCGAGACCCGCTCGAGCTCCACCACGCTGGCCGTTTCCATCATTGCCCCGACGATAGTCTAGCATCGGTTTCGCGAAATCGCCTCAGAAACCGTGCGGGAAGGCGCTCTACTGACTTATGAGGCCCTGGGCCTTGAGCCAATCGTGGGCGACGGCCTCCGGCTCCTCTTTCTCCACGTCCACTTTCTCGTTGAGGCCCATCATGGTGTTCTCGTCGAGCTTGCCCTTGAGCTTCGCGAGCGCCGTCACGAGCTCGGGGTACTTCGCGGCCGTCTTCCCGTTCACGAGGAACATGGCGTCGTACCAGGGATAATAGTTGCGGTCGTCCTCGAGCACGGTCAGACCGTGCTTCTTGAGCTTGCCGTCCGTGGAGAAGGCGGTGATCACGTCGCCCTGGCCCTGTTCGAGCGCCTCGTAGAAGAAGTTCGTGTCCACCATCGCGCCCTTCTTGAGGCTGATGCCGTAGTAGGCGGCCATGCCGGTGTAGGCGTCGGGCCTCGTCCAGGTCGTGGCGTCGCCGATGAGCCTCAGCTCGGGATGCCTCGCCAGGTCCGAGAGCTTCGCGATCCCCAGCCTCTTGGCCGCGTCCGCCTTCATCGATATGGCAAAGGTGTTGTTGAAGCCGAGCGGGCCGACGGACTCGACGCCGTCCCCGGCTTTGATGCCCGCTACCGTAGCATCCCAAATCTTCTGCCTGTCGTGCTCGACGGCGGTCGCCTTGAGAACCGTGGTCCGAATGGTCCCCGTATAGTCGGCGTAGACGTCTATGCTGCCCTGCTTGAGCGCGGGATACAGGAGCTCAGTCGCGCCCATGCCGATCTTGCCGTCGTCCACGGTCAGCTTGGTGGAGTCGCGGATCAGTAGCGCGGCCATCCAGCCGAGGACATAGCCCTCGCCGAAGTTCTTGCCGGCAACGATCACCGTCCCCTTGGCCGAGGAGGCAAGCTTGCCGCCGCCGGGCTTCGCGGCGCCGCAGGACGACATGATGAGCAGCAACGCGAGCGGTATGGCGACGATGGCGGGCGATGCGAATTTCTTCCTCATACCTCTACCTCCAGGAGCTAGCTCTTCTCGCCGTAAGCGCTGTGGATGGTCTTGAGCGTCTCCTCCATCATTGCGGTCAGATTCTTGTACGCCCCTTCGTTGACTCGCGAATAGAGGCCATGGCGTTCTTCGTCGCAGTCGAAAGAATCCTTCTGTCGAACCATCCGGGAGACGGCCTGGTCGAAATCGGCATAGAACCCGGTCGCCACGGCCGCGCTGATGACCGCGCCCAAGGCGGCGGCACCGTTGATGACGTTGCGTACCGCGGTAAGGCCGAACACGTCCGCCACAATCTGCATGAAGAGCTCGCTATTCGAGCCGCCCCCGCTCACTATCACTTTTCGGGGATTCAGAGCGAGCTCGCGGTTCATCCCGTCGAAATTGTTCTTCATTCGCATCGCTATCGCTTCCATGATCGCGCGATAGATATGCCCCCTGGTATGGCGCTGGTCGAAGCCGATCATCACCCCCTTCTTGTACAGCTCCGTCGCTGGCGCGAGCCAATCGGGCGCGACCAGGAGACCGTCGGAGCCCGCGGGAACCTTTGCCGCCTCAGTCTCGAGCAGCTGCTCGACGCTCCGTCCTTCGCGCTCGGCCTTGGCCGCGAACTCTTCGCCGATGATGCCCTTGAACCAGGAGATATGCCACATGCCCCCGCGAATTCCGTTGCTCTCGTAGAGGTAGCGGTGCGGGATCGACGAGAGATTGGTCCAGAAGTCGTTCGTCGCGGGCCGGAACTGGCTGCCGAACAGCATCGACGTGATGTAGGTCCCGAGCGACAGCAATCCTACGTTCGGCTCGATCAGCCCGGAGCCGAGGGCCTCCACCGCCTTGTCGTTCGCCGTGGCAACGACGGGCAGCCCCTCGGGAAGCCCCGTCTCCGCCGCCGCCTTGGCGCTCACTCTACCCAGCACTTGGCCGGGGAGGCTCATCTCGAGAAGCTTCGCCCGGGGAATTTTGAAACTGGCGAAGTGCTTGGGGTCGTCGGACCAGCGCCAGGTCTCCATGTCGACGGGGAACTGATACTGATACGCGTTGGCGATCGTGTCCTTGAGCTCGCCGGTGAGCCGGAAGGTGAGATATCCTGACGTCGAGCCGGTATAGGCGATCCCGCTCTCGTCCTCGTAGGTCTGATAGGCCCGCACATCCATCCAGCTCATGACCGGAGCTGCCAATGATCCGTCCGATTTGAGGAACACGCGACAGCAGCGAATGGAGCAGAGGCCTACTCCGAGGATATCGGCAGGATCGCCGCCGAAGGTCCCGAAGAGCTTTTTCAGCGCTATCTTGAGGCTGTCCCAAAGGTCGTCGTCCGGATGCTCTACCCAACCGACCTGCCTATTGATCATCGGCCGCAAGGACTGGCTCGCGCCGCACATGATCTCGCCATTCTGGTTGATGACGTAGACCTTGGTGCTCTGCGAGCCCGAGTCCACTCCCACGAAATAGTTGTCGCCCATAATAACCCCGCTGCCTTCCTAGGCTGTCGACGCGAAGGCGCCCGGACGGGCGCCCCGTCTTATCGGGTCAAGAACCCGCCGTCGACGGCGAGGATATGACCGTTCACGAACTGAGACGCCTGGCTCGCCAGGAACACTGTCGTTCCCATCAGATCGTGCACGTCGCCCCAGCGCCCTTCAGGCGTGTGGTCCACGATCCACTTGTTGCGCTCGGGGTCCTTCATCGAGGCCTCGGCTACCTTGGTCTTGAAGTAGCCCGGCGCGATTCCGTTCGCCTGGATGTTGTACTGCGCCAGCTCGTCGCAGAGCACCTTCGTCAGTCCGGCCATACCGTGCTTCGTAGCCCCGTAGGCCGGCGACCACTGCCCGCCGAGGAAGCTGAACATCGAGCAGATGTTGATGATTTTCCCGCCGCGCTGCTTGATCATGTAGAGCGCCGCCTCGTGCGACATCTCGAAGGGCGCGGTGAGGTTGATCGAGATCATGGGGTCCCACTCGGCTCGCCCGAACTCCCGGAACTCCTTGATCGTGCAGATGCCCGCGCAGTTGACCAGGATATCGACGGAGCCGAGCTTGCTTACGCAGGTATCGACGATCTGCTTGGGCACGCCGGGCTTGGTGATGTCCGCGAGCATATAGAGCGCCCGACCGCCCTCGGCCTCGATCAAACCGTTGAACGCGGGATCATCCGGCATGATGCTCGGCATCATGACGCTCGCGCCGGCCTTGGCGAGGGCCAGGGAAAAGGCCTGGCCCAGTCCCGTGTTGCCGCCCGTCACGATCGCGTTCTTCCCCTTGAGCGAGAAATAGTCCATCCTGAAATCCGTGATATTCATCCGTCCCCTCCTTTATTTAGGGAAAATCCTTCTTGTTTCAGGCGCTCGGCGGCGCCGTCCTGCCCTGTCGAATCCGCTCGATCATCCTCTCGATGAACTCATTGGCGTCGCCCTCGACGACGATATCGGCGATGCTGCATATGGGTGCGTATCGGTTCGAGTTCACCGCAATGATCTGCTGGGCGTTCTTCAATCCCACCACATGCTGAATCGACCCGGATATGCCGATGGCGATGTACAGGCGCGGGCTCACCGTCTTGCCGGACTGCCCGACCTGGATCTGCCTGGGAGCGAGGCCCGAGTCGACGACCCTGCGGCTCGCCGCCACCATGCCGCCGAGCTCCTTGGCCAAGAGCTCGAGCTTGTCGAAGTGGCGCAGCACGCCGCCCCCGCCCGAGACCAGCACCTCGCTTTCGCGTATGTCTTTCGTTTTCGGCCGCTCTCTCCGCTCGAGGAGCCTCACTCGGGGGCTCTCGATGTTTCGAGGCGAGTGAGCGAGGGTCTGCGTCGCTTTACCCCTCCCCGACGCGCAGGAGAACACATTTCGGCCTACGCTCATCATCACCGGAGGGCCGCCGCGACTCGCCACGCTCGCCAGCATCCGGCCGCTGAAAGCCGGCCGCACGAGCTGAAGGGCTCCGTCGTCGCGGCGGATATTGGTCACTTCGGCTACCAGTCCCGCCCTGAGCCGCATCGCGACCCGCGGCGCGAGCATCCGTCCAAACGTGGTTGCCGGGATCAGGATCGCATCGAAGCCATGTTCTATGTGAAGCTCTTCGAGGCAATTGGTCAGGTTGATGATATCATGGGCCGCGATCCGGGCGTCGTCGACGCGGACGAGGAAATCGAAGACACCCTCGGCCTCGCCGCAGCGCCTGCCGACGAAAAATCCGTACGAAGAGTAGGCGCCGCGACCAAACATCTGATCCGAGGCCTCGAGAAGATCGATCGACTCCCGCGGCGCCTCTTGATCGAGGTAGATCAGCGCCTTCTTCATGATCGCAGGTACCCCTGACGCGACAGGAAGCGATAGACCTCGTCGACACCCGCATTGTCGGGGCGCACGAAAAGCGTGTCCTTCCGCTCCAGTGTCTTCACCTCGACACTCGTGACGGAGGTCAATGATCCCTTATGCCCCACCTCTGCGGGGTCGAAGCCGAGTTCATCATTGCTCACGATCCGGATGCGGTCGCTGGTGTCGAGATTCATCGCCTCGTAGGGTATATAGGGAAGCTTGTGTTTCGTCGAATACTGGAAACCGAGGACGGCCGGAAGATCCATTTCAAAACGCAGCGTCGCGTCCTCGTCGTCGACATCCACGATCGCGGTGCCGCTCGAAAGCGTGTCCGTCTCGACCCGGGCTATGTTCGATAGCTGAGCTATGTTCAGCTCCTCCGCGACCTGGGCCGGGACGTGGGCCGTGCCCCCGTCGAGCGTGCGGCTGCCTGCGAAGACGCAATCATAGGCCTGCCTCGACAAATACCGCGCTAGGATCCGGCTCGTGACATAGGTGTCGCTCCCCGCGAAGCGGGAATCCGTTATGAGCGTCGCAGCGTCGACCCCGCGGCGCACGAGATCCTCGAGGTGAGGCATGGCCCCTCGGGGGGCCATGCTCACCGTCTCGACATGCACGCCGGGAGTCAGTCTCTTGATTTCGAGAGCGATGGCTAGGGCGGTCGCGTCTTCGGGATTGAGAACCTGGTGCACGTTTTCCCGCGCCAGCGCGTTCCGTTCGTAGTCGTACTTGAAGCTCTCTACGTCCGGCACTACCTTCACCAGGCAGATGATTCTCATGACGCGCCCCGACCCGCAAAACTCATGCCGCGACCCTCTCCCTCTCCTTCTCCCCTTCCCTCTCCCTCTTCCGCATTCGGCCGAAGATGGCTGCGAACACGATGCCGATGACCGCGAAGCCCGCGCTCGAGAGGAAATAGGCGTTGTAGCCGCCCTTGTCCCCGAAGCTGTTGAACAGGAAGCTGTTGAACAGGGGCAGGAGGATGTCGGGCAGGTAGCCGACCAGCGAGATGGTTCCGATCCCGCTGCCAAGCAGCACCATGCTGAACTTGTCGTCTCCGAGGATCGACCAGTAGGTGCCGCGGATGGCGTACAGGAAGATGGCGAGCACGATGATGACGGCGAAGAAGACGCCCTTGGCCAGAGTGGCGGGCATGAGGGCAGTGATCGCCAGGCCGACAGCGGCGCCCGCGAGCGCGACGATGATCGTGTTCGTCTTCCCGACCTTGTCGGCGAAGAAACCGCCGACGAAGCCTCCGATGGGACGCATCCACAGGACCGCAACGGTGACCGCGCCGACCGTGACGGGAGCGACCCCGAGATTCGTCTGGAGGAACCCGCCGAGGTAGTACACGGTCCAGGTCACCGCGTAGCCGAAGAAGATGATGGCGCCGTGCAAATAGAGGTTCGGGTTCTTCAGCAACTTCGGCAGGAAGGAGATGTGGAATTTCTCCGACTCGTTCCGCTTCGCCCGCTCCCCGTCCTTCTCGTCGACGAAGATCCAGATCAGGATGGCGGTGATCGTGAGCACGATCGAATACATGTAGATGACCGAGACGATCGCGGCGTGCTTGTCGGGGAGCGCCAAGCTCGTTCCCAGGACTCGCGCAAAGATGAATACCGCCAAGCTTCCGAGCAGAGCCTCGACGACTCCGCGACCGCCGTCCAAGATGCCGAAGAAGCGTCCCTCTTCCTCTTTCTTGGAGAGCAGCTTGACCAGCTTCATGTGCGCGCTCCAGAAGGTGAAGACGGTGAAGATGCCCCAAATGCAGTAGATGACCACGACCGGTCCGAGGTGCGGGACCTGCGCGAACCAGAATCCGCCCACCGCGGTCCCGATCAGGGAGACCACGAGCAGCCATTTCGCGGAGAACTTGTCGCTGATCAGCCCGCTCGGAAGATAGCCGACCACCCAGACGATGCCGAGCACGGAGTAGATCGTATTCAGCTGCTGGAGCGAAATACCGAAAACCTCCAGGAGCGTCTGCTGGAAGTTCGTCCGCAGGTAGACGATCGGAAAGATCGCTCCCGCCGCGAGAACGATGAGAAAGAACTGGAAGTAGCGCCGTAGGACTTGCTTGTTCACTTTAGACTCCTCCCCCAACTATTGTTGGAACTTCGCACCATCTTCCTGGTAATAGATCGTGCCGAAGTTCATGGTCCCTTTTGGATCGAACGCTTCCTTCAATTTTTCGAGCATATAGTAGGCGGTCCCGTGCTCATCCTTGGTCCACTGGTTGCGGAACTTGCCGATGCCGTGGTGGTGGCACATCGAACCGCCCAGCTTGAGCGTCTCCTCGACGATGATCCGTTGGATCGGGTGATGATAGATGCGCATTTCGTCTTGCGGGGCGCAATTGATCGTGTAGTTGTAGACGAAGTACATGTTGGTGCCGTTGATGTAACTGTGCGACGAGTGCCCGCCGAGCATCGTCAGGTCGTGGACTCGGTGGAACTCGCGCCGGATGCGGTCGACTACATTGTGGTAGAGCTTGGGTATCGTCTCCCAGTCCGCCGACACCTCGGTCGTGAACCCGTCATGCGCGTCGTTTTCGATCATGCCGGCGACCTCGTCGTCGATGTCCGCCTGAGACCAGTTGAGGCCGTTGAACCAGTTCTCGATCAGCTCGCTCGGCACCTGCTCCACGATCCCATCCCGGAACCTGGCTACCGCTTCCTCTATTCCCCGACAGGTCGCCTCCACGATCCCCCGGTTGCCCTCGGCCATGAAGATGAGGACGCAGCGCTCCTTGTAGAAATGGTAGAAGTGCTGCCGCGCATCCTCCTCGGAATAGACCCGGGCCACCGAAGGTCGATACCCATTGACCATCACCTCGCGAAGAGCGGAGATGCCAGTCTCGATATCCTTGATGAGGTAGCCGTAGAAGCGGTTGTTCTCGGGAAAGCGGCGGAAAATCTTGACTGTGACTTCCGTGATGTAGCAAAGCGCGCCTTCGTTGCCGATGGCGATGTGCCGGATATCGGGCCCGCCCGAGCGGCGCGGCACGTTCTTGATCCTCGAGATATGCCCGTCCGGGAACACGCATTCGAGACCCGCGACCATGTCCTCGATCCCGCCGTACAATGTGGAAAACTGCCCGATGCTTCGCGTCGCCACCAGCCCGCCGAACTTGGCCACCGGCTTGGACTGCGGCGAGTGGCCGGTCGTGAGGCCGAGCTTTACCAATTCGTCTTCCAGCTCTTGCAGCGCCACGCCGGCCTGCACGGTGGCCTGCATGTTGTACCCGTCGATCTTGATGATCCTGTTCAAATTCCTGGCATCGATGACGACGGCAAGTTCCTTCCAGTTCTCTAAGCCCCCCTCGGTAGCCGTCTTCCCGGAGCGGGGAATGACGTTGATGCCGTTATCGTTGCAGAAGGAAAGAAGTTGCGAGACTTCTTCGGCCGAATCGGGATATAGAATCGCGGTCGGCATGGGCACATCGAGCACTTTCTTCGCTTTGGCGAATTTCTTGTACCGGTCCGCCGACGCGTCGTAGAGATCATCGTAGTTCGTATTGATCTGGGATTCCGAGAGCATATCTCGCAGCTTTCGAAGCAGCGTTGCTTTGTCCAAAACAGTTTTCCCCCTGCCGAAGATTTTCCGTACTGTAGACCTGGAATTCGCAGCTGTCAACGGAAATTTTCCAATATTATGAGTTAATAGATTGACTAATGGAAAATTTTCCATTAAACTGCGTGGAGTACTGCTTCACTGGTCGGATATTTGGTGGTACATGTAGGATATATGTTCAGGATTGATGCGACGAAACTGAACCCGCTCGAGCGAACCGTGCTCGATAATCTGTCTCAGTACGCCAAGACCAATAGTCCGCCGAAGATCGTCGAGGCCGCGGGCATCTGCAGCTGCTCAGTCTCCCAGGTCTCGAAGGCCGTCAAGAAGGCGGGCTTCGGCGGGTACAAGCAGTACATTCGGTATCTTTATTTCGGAGAGTACCCGAAAGAGGAATCTCTCGCCGAGCTCGAACGCCTCAGGCGCGTGATCGATGACTTCGACGTCGCGCTCGTCGACGAGATGGTCGACCTCATAGGGCGCCATGAGAAGATAATCCTTTTTGGCTATGGACCGTCCTTCATCTGCGCCCAGTACTTCGAATACAAGCTCCGATTCTGTACCCACGATTTCATCGCGACCCCTCCCGACGAGAATTCCGTTCGCACCATGGTAGACGAAAAGAGTCTCCTCATTATCCTCACGACCACGGGCCAGTTCCGATCCTTCACGGAGGTCTCACGCCACGCAAAGTCCCTGGGCGCCGATGTGGTCGTGGTTTCCGAGGAGTTCAATTCAGCCCTGATGGACGATTGCGATCGGTACTTTGTGCTGTCGCATCACAATCAGCCCGACAGCCTCCTGCCCCACGAGAAGACCCGCACAGTTTTCTTCATCTTTCTCGAGCAGGTCGTTCACCGGATCCTCTCGATCCGGAAGCAGAAAGAGTCGGAGCAGGCGCCCTAGGAGCCGCAAAGTCCCTGGAGGCCCGGATCGGGTGACGGTACGGCTCGCTTTAGGTTGGAATCGCCGAAAGCAAGGCGCGCGTCTCGGCGACGACGCGGTCTTGAAATGTCCTGTCTCGCGCGAGCGTCGAGCCGAGCATCGGATCGCCCTTTTCGTCGTAGTAGACGCCGGTCCGACCGGATGCATCGATCAGGATTTTGGTGATCACGCGCGCGGCTCGCTTCGGAGTGCTCAATATCTTTATGAAGGGCATGAGCAGCGGCACGAGCAGCGGAATGATGCATGTCTGCAGAAAGCGCACCAAGGGGCCGAGATCGCCCCCGAGACCGGTGGTCGGATTTAGGCCCGGCTCGATCGCGCTGAAGTGCAGCCGTGGAGTCTCTCGGGCGAATGCCAACGCCGCGGCGAGGATAGCCTGTTTCGACGTGGCATAGGCGTCGAAGCCCGGCTTCGTGGAGCCTTCGGGCGTCCATTCGCCGCGGGCGCTCGCCTCCACGGAGATGTAACGGCCGCCGCGGAAGCCGGCGGCAACGGCAGGTTTTCGCTCGGAATCTTCCACGGCCGAGACGATGAAGACGACGTTCGTACCGTCGCTTAGATGCGGCATGAGCGCCTCGGTCAGCGCGAAGGGGCCGAGGTGGTTCGTCGCGAAGGTCATGTCCCAGCCCAGCGCGTTTTTCGTGGCGCGCATCTGCATGATGCCCGCGTTGTTGAGCAGGCCGGCGATCGAAAGGTGGAGCGCGACGATCTGGGCGGCCGCACGCCGTACGCTCGCCATATCCGACAGGTCGCACAGGACCGAAACGGCGTGCTGGCGCTTTTGCTCGATTGCCTTCTGCACCTCGTCGAGCTTTCGGGGATCACGGCCGACCAAAACGACCGTGCCATGCTTGGCCAGCTCGAGCGCTGTGCGGCGGCCTATGCCGGAGGTCGGGCCGGTGATGATGAACGCCTTTCGATCTGATCGATTCTCCAAAATAGAGCTCGCCATATTCCCTCTCCTTGATTGTATGTCTAGTCAGTCATTAATTGGCAAAAAAAACTAAGCTACCATTCGCCACAGGGCGTCGAACGCCACTGCGCACTGTTTGTCCGCATTGGCCGGGTCCTGGATCATGAAGTCGATGGTCGTGTCTGCGAGCGCGCTCATCAGGGCAGAGACGAAGTCCAGTGGGGCGTCGCGCATCGGACCGTTTTCACGGCTCCGTTCCAGAAGCTTGGCTATGCCAGCCATAGATTGTTTCCCGGCCTGATGGCTGGCGGGCGTGATGTCATCCGAGACAGCCAGATGCGCGAGCGCCCGACGCTTGTCGGGGCAAGACGCCGCCCAGCGCAGCCAATGGGACCACATATGGAGCGCCTGCGTGCGGACGTCGCTCTCGGATGGGAGTCCGTCTAGGGCAGCCACAGCCATCTCCGTCTTGAGCTCAACGTAGAGATGGTTCAACAAGTCGGCCTTCGTCTCGAAGTAGGTGAATAGCGACCCGTTGGAGACGCCCGCTTCGTTCGCGATCGTCGCCGTCGGCGCACCCAAGCCCTGCGAGGCGATTACGCGGATCGCCGCCGACATGATCGCGCTCCGTCTGTCGTCGCTTTTCGGTCTGGCCATGCTTCTTCTCCCCAATCCTCATGATTACTATAATAAGAGAGCGGCTAGTCAGTCAACACTCTATATCCTGCATCGATGGAACCCTTCCTGTGGATGCGCACTACCCGGGGAGATCTGCCACCCTCCAACTCGATCCCGATTTTTCTTTGAAGGGAATGTCGATTTTGAGTGAATCTTGTTCGTCGCATTATATGGATAAGGTTTCCGGAAGATACAATGCGACGAAGGCACTGCAGGTTTGCGGACTCGCTGCTGGGCCGGTGTTGATTTCGGTAATCGTGATCCAAGCCATGAGTATCTTTGGAAGGAAGATCCTGGGGACGGCGATTTCGAAAGATAGTACGCGAAAGGTGCGGGGCCGACTCGTCGCCGAAGCGGGGAGGTGAAGTCATGAAGACCTGGAAGCTCGACGGTCGGCTTTTTCGTCCGGACGGATCCGGTATGATGACAGTCACGCCAAACATGGATCGACTCGGCCAAGCGGGAAGAGACTCGAGACAAGCGCGCCCGCACCGCGGCGCGGATGCTTCTCGAAGGCAAGCCCTTGCGCCGCAAACAGCTGCAGATCGAAGTTCGAAGCCAGGAGGAACGGAATGAGATTCATGATGCTGATGATTCCCAAGGGATATGAAAAGGCGGCGCCCGGGACGATGCCCGATTCGCAGGCCATAAAGGCGATGATGAAATATAACGAATCCCTCCAGAAGGCAGGAGTCCTGTTGGCGCTTGACGGACTTCATCCGGCTTCGATGGGGGCGCGGGTATCCTTCTCGGCCGGCAAGCCGACGGTGACCGACGGGCCTTTCGCCGAAGCGAAGGAAGTGGTCGGCGGCTACTGGATGATCGAGGTCAAATCGAAAGAAGAGGCGATCGAGTGGGCAAGGCGCTGCCCCGGATCCGACAACGAGGTGATCGAAATCCGTCAGGTGCAGGAGATGTCCGAGTTCCCTTCCGATATCCAGGATGCGGCGGCGAGCGCCGGGCTCTAGCCAACGAGTGAACGCTTTCATCGCGGATCAGGCGAAAGCGGTCGAAGCGGTCTGGAGGATCGAATCCGCGAAGATAATCGCCGCCCTCGCGCGTCTCGTGAAAGATTTGAGTCTCGCCGAGGAACTTTCGCAAGACGCATTCGTAGCCGCGCTCGAGCGATGGCCCCGGTCAGGAATCCCGGATAATCCAGGCGCATGGTTGATGACCGTCGCCAAGCGAAAGGCGATCGATCTTATTCGCCGTAACAATCGTCTCGAGAGGAAACACGAGGAGCTTGGTCACGAAATCGAAGACAGGCAGGAGATCGTACTGAGCGATTTCGAATCCTCACCGGATGGTGGCGACGACCTTCTCGGGCTCATGTTCTTATGCTGCCACCCCATCCTTTCTCGCGAATCGCGCGTCGCCCTGACGCTTCGCTTGGTCGGGGGGCTCACCATCGTCGAGATAGCCCGGGCCTTCCTCGTGTCGGAACCGACAATGGCTCAGAGGATAGGGAGAGCCAAGGAGAGCCTCGCGGAGGCGGGGGTGCCTTTCGAGCTCCCCTCTGGGGACGAGCTCGCATCGCGACTCGCATCGGTGCTTGAGGTGATTTATCTCGTCTTCAACGAGGGATACTCGGCGACGATGGGGGAGGAATGGATGCGTCCGGCGCTTTGCGAGGACGCCCTTCGCATCGGCAGGATACTCGCGAGCCTCGCTCCGAAGGAGGCCGAGGTATACGGCCTCGTCGCGCTGATGGAATTTCAGGCGTCGCGCTCGCGCGCGCGCATAGGGCCGAAAGGAGAGCCTGTCCTTCTTCTGAAGCAGGATCGTTCCCGCTGGGACCAACTTCTCATTCGACGCGGGTTGGCGGCGCTGGGGCGGGCCGAGCGGCTCGGTGGCGCTTTCGGCCCCTATGCTTTGCAGGCCGCCATCGCCGCTTGCCACGCGCGCGCTCGCTTGGCCGAGGAAACCGACTGGGCGCGCATTGCCGCTTTCTATGACGCCCTGGCGCAGCTTGCTCCTTCTCCCATCGTGGATCTGAATCGCGCGGTGACGATCGGAATGGCCTATGGGCCCGCAGCCGGCCTGGACCTCGTCGACAGACTGGCAGCTCGAGGAGCGTTGTCCAAATACCACCTGCTTCCAAGCGTGCGCGGCGATTTCCTGGCCAAGCTCGGCAATTTCGACGCAGCGCGCGCCGAATTCTCTCGGGCCGCGGAAATGACGCACAACCTGCGAGAGAGGGACTTGCTTCTCGCCCGAGCGGAGGCCTGCTCTCGCGGGATGGCGCCCGAACGGTGATGTTCTCGGATACGCGAGCCGAGCTTGGCCCGCCACCGGAGCAATGGTTATCTTTAGCCAGGCGATGCGCTCGGCGAGAAGGGAACGTGAGACGGCGGTGGCTTTGGAGGGTTGCTAGTGAATCCTAAGGTAGACGCGTTTTTGGCCAATGAAAAGAAGTGGCGGGAAGAGTTCAAGAAACTGAGACGGATCATTCTCGACTGCCAGCTGACCGAAGAACTGAAGTGGGGTCAACCCTGCTACGCGCTTGAAGGAAACAACATAGTGCTGATGCATGGATTCAAAGAGTATTGTGCGCTTCTGTTCATGAAGGGCGCTTTGCTGAAGGATGCCAAAGGTGTCCTGGTACAGCAAACCGAGAATGTCCAGTCGGCGCGCCAGATTCGGTTCACAAATGTCGAAGAAATAAGCAAAATGGAAAAGACATTGAAATCCTATATTAATGAAGCCATCGAAGTCGAAAAAGCCGGTTTGAAGGTCGAACTCAAAAAGACCAAGGATTTCAAGATACCGGAAGAATTTCAAGCCAAACTGGATGCGCTCCCCGCCTTGAAGACTGCGTTTGACGCTCTGACTCCGGGACGGCAAAGAGCCTACCTCTTCTATTTCTCTCAGCCCAAACAATCCAAGACTCGTGAGTCGAGGGTCGAAAAATATATCCCGAATATTCTCGATGGAATGGGATTGGATGATTAGTGAACGACCTCGCAGCGGGACACTATGAAGTGACCTCCGAGTCTTCGTTCACATACAGTTTGAAAAGCCAAAAAATCCCGATGACCCACTTTGGATTCGGTGGCGGCTATCCCTCGTAGGCCGATAGCATCTCGGGGAGGCCCTCCAGGTACGCCTCCCAGGAAGAAGAAGCCAAGAGTCCGGTCAAGCCTATTCATGCGTATTCCTCGTAAAGTATGACAAGTTCTGACACTTCCACCCAGTATATATATAACTGCCGAGTGACAAATAATGACACGACGGCGATGAAGGAGGGAACCAGAATGAGCGCAGCGATGACAATGAATGGCGTTTCCGACGATTTTACGCGCATCTCCCGCGATGCCGGCGGAGCGCGAGTCGGATACATAGCGGCGGCCTGCGAGGGGCAACCGGCCCGGCGAACACATCTGCGTTATCGCGAACAGTTCCGCGTCCCGCCATCCTCGAGAAAATTGAGCATGCTCGAAGGCACTGCCTGGGTCACTATGGGAGGCCTCGATTATGTCCTTATCGGCGGCGATTGCATTTCGTTCTCCGGAAGGAAGGGCGACGCTATCGTCTCGGCCCTGGGAGAGGAGGGCATAGTCATCGAACTGTCCTGAACAAACGGCGATAGTTGCCGTCTATCCGGGAAATGTCGGATACTGGCTCGTGAACTTATTTCCCGGAACAGACGAGGGAGAGAAGACTCATGTCGCTCATCACCACTCAAGACGGATTACATCTGTGGTACGAAGAAGTAGGGCAAGGGGAACCGCTCTTGCTCGTCAGCGGACAAGGAGCCGACCACAGCTATTGGGATGGAATTCGCGACGATTTCGCCGACCACTGTCGCGTCATAGTATACGACAATCGAGGAACGGGGCAGAGCGACAAGCCGAGCGCCCCTCCCTATTCCACCCGCGGGTTCGCTCGAGACGCTGTCGCGCTGCTTGATCAGCTCGGCATTTCCCGTGCCCATGTGTATGGACACTCGATGGGCGGGCGGATCGGCCAATGGCTGGGCATCGATTACGGGGAGCGTCTCGGAGCGCTTGTGCTCGGTGCCAGCACGCCCGGCAACGCCCATGGCGTCGCTCGCGCCGCGGAGGTGAATGCGCTATTGGCCCATGCTCCGGCCGATCCGCACGAGGCGCTGAAGGCGTTCGGGTCCTTGATCGTGACGCCCGCTTGGCTCGAGACGCACCCGGAAAGCATCATGCAGATGTCGCAGGCCGCTCGAATCCCGCTGTACGCGCGCCGGCTGCATTATCGAGCCAGCGAAGGGCACGACTCATGGAAGCTCCTGCCTAGGATCGGTGCGCCGACCCTGATCATTCACGGCGCCGACGATGAGTTGAATCCGGTCGCCAATGCGTCACTGCTCGCGACCAGGATTCCCGGCGCCGAGCTCCACATTATCGAAGACGGACGGCATGGTTACATGTTCGATTTTCGCGAGGAATCCAGTCGAGTCGTGAACTCGTTTCTCTCGCGTCACCGCTTTTCATAGGCTGCCGCCCGCCTCGCCGTCAAGCCGCGGGTCCGCATTACGGGCATTTTACGAGCGACCGCAATTCAAGAACTCCATTATGACTCTGAATTAACGGAAATTTGGCATAAACTGATGCCTTAAATGGGGGCTGTCGGGCTAATTATCTTCAGATACATAGGCCTCCATTAAGGAAGTAAATAATGAAAATCCGCACCAAGTTGATTTCTCTGGTGCTAGGCGTCGTCGTGGTATTGGCCGCCGCTGCCGGCGTGTACGCGGCCCTCCTTGGCTCGGCCACTCAGATCGAGCGCGAGAGGGGCTATCTCTTAGCCCTGAACGACGCGATCAAGAATCAACTGATAGAGCTCGACAAGCTGCCCTACACTGCGCTCAAGACGGGGGGCGAGTCATTCGCCGCCGCGAACAAGGGACTCGACGAGGCCTTCGAGAATCTCGGGAAGATCAAGGCCCTGCCCAGGTTCAGTAAGGACATTCGGTCCGCCCTCGAGGTGATGAACAATCTCCGGGCCCTGAATAATGAGCGCCTCGCCCAATTGAACAGGGACCTCGAGGTCCTCACGGCCGATGCGCAGGCGATTTTTCACTTCACGAACTCCGTCAATTTCAGCATGTTCTACAGCTCCGACTTCATGCCCGAGAAGAAGGCGCTGGCCGCCGCCGCTTTGCCGCACCTCGCGACCTTCATGACCGACCATGAAATCATGCAGGATTCGCTTGTCTCCTCGGAGGAGGTCATCGCGAGGCAGTTCTCCGTCATCGATGGAGAGATCAGCGCGACCCGGGCGCGGGCTTTCACGATGGCCGCCGTCGTCATCCTCGGCATCATGATCGCGCTCGCCCTGGCCCTGGCCAACGGGATTGCGGGGTCCATCATCAGGATAGAGCGGAACATTTCCATGCTCAAGGAGGGCGACCTATCCGGGCGGACCATCGTCAAATCGCGCGACGAGATCGGCGCGCTCGCTCAAAACCTCAATTACTTCCTCGACGGACTCTCCTCTTCGCTCTACCGCATCAAGGAGACATCGAAGTCCAATATCGGGGTCAAGAACCGCCTCGTCGACGCCGCCATCGAGGCGACGAGCTCGGCGACCCGAATCGAATCGAGCACCCGTTCGATCGGCAGGCGGATCGCGGATTTCGACTCGCGCATCGCGGAGTCGGTGGGGTCCGTCGGGAGAATCGTCGGAAGCATCACCGACCTCAACGCCCAGATCGAGGGTCAGAGCTCCATGGTCGAGGAGGCGACTGCCTCCGTCACCGAGATGCTATCCTCCCTCGAAAACATGAGCCATGTCACGGAGAAGGACCGAGCCTCGACCGAGGAGCTCGTGCAGGTGTCCGAGCGCGGCCGATCCGTCTTCGAGACGGCGTTCGCGAAGATCGGGGAGATACCGCAGAATGTCGGGACGATCCGAGAGATGGCCGTGGTCATCCGGAATATCGCATCGCGGACCAAGATACTCGCCATGAACGCGGCGATCGAGGCCGCTCACGCCGGCGAGGCAGGCCGCGGATTCGCCGTGGTGGCCGACGAGATACGCAAGCTCTCCGAGGCGTCGACGGCGAGTTCCCGAGACATCTCCACGTCGATCAAGATAATCGTCTCGAAGATCGACGAAGCGACGGCGGCTAACGCGGAGACGAGCCGCGCCTTCGCCGCCATCGACGAGAGGATCGAAGGCGTGTCGGAGTCGATGGTCGAGATGTACGGGAGCATCGACGAGATACGGATCGGGAGCAAGCAGATACTGCAGGCCATGGTCGATCTCCAGGAGCGCTCCGTCCGCGTCAAGGAGGGTTCCGAGGCCATGAACGAGGGCTCCTCGGGCATCAAGCGGATGATGGGCGACCTCTCGAGGATATCGACGGAGGTCGCCGCGGACATCTCCGAGATAGGTATGAGCGTCTCGGACATCGGCGCTTCGATCCGCGCGGTGGCCGAGTTCGCCGATGAGGTCAGCTCGGGGAGCGCGCGGCTCGACGAGGAAGTCAATCGTTTCAAGACGACGCGCGAAGCGCCCATAGAGCCCGAAGCGGCCGTCGAGAATTTCGACGGCCGCCCGGATATCGACTTGGCTGGAGAGTGCCTGGAAGCGGGATGAACCATGGCTCGCGTCAGGGTCCGTTTTTATCGAAAGAACTTTCGATTCTTATTTCTGTCTAGGAGGGAAGTGTGTCGGGAAATTCCTTTTCTATGAAAGAACTTCAGGACGCTCCGCGAGTGGACTTAGCCGGCTCCGTATCAATTCGGGCGGGAGACGGGGTTGGGCTTTCGTTCCGGCGCTATGTTCCGGCGAAGCCTCGGGCCGTGTTGCTCTTTTACCATGGCGGGGGAGCGCATAGTGGAGCTGGCTACCAATTTATCGGCAGTGGGTTGCAGAAACAGTTTGATATCGCGGTGTACACCCCAGATATTCGAGGCCATGGTGCCTCGGAAGGACGGCGCGGGGATTCTCCGCATCGCAAACAGGTCTGGGCCGACATCGATACTTTCATTAAACTGGCTCGTACAGAGCATCCCAATCTCCCCCTCTTCCTCGGTGGACATTCCTCGGGAGCCGGACTGATTCTCAATTATGCGAGTCAGCCTCGACATGAGCCGCTTGAGGGCTATGTATTCCTCGCGCCTGATTTCGGTTTTCGCTCCAAGACCTCTCGGCCCGATAAAATCGAACCCTTTGCGACCGCACATGTCCCTGCCTTCGTCGCCAATGCCTTGAGCGGTGGTCTAGTATTCGGTCACGCCTATGCGGTGCGTTTCAATTATCCCTCTGAACTTCTCGCTGCCGATCCCCGCATTGTGATCGCCTATACGGTCAACATGGCCAATGCCGTCACTCCTTCCAATCCGCATCAACAGTTCTCGTCTCTCGATCGACCGTTTGGGATGTGGATTGGGACGGAAGACGAAATGAACCTTTCCAGCAGGGTCTTGGCCTTTGCCGATCTGGCTGCCTCCGTCAGAGCCGAATCCGAGGCGACAAGCCTCCTCGGCGAAAAACATCTTTCTATCTTGATAAAAGCGCATGAGGTTATTGGCCCTTGGCTGCTTCGCCACTACAATTTGAAAGACCGTGTCAATCCAGAAGATTGACGGCTATATACCGGGAAATCTCGGTCAAAAACCGCAATCCAAAAGCGGGCCTCCGGTGTAGTAGATTGTACGGAGGATCGAAGATGAAATTCGAGAAAGTGAAGACGAGAATCGGCCGGAAGAGCTTCCCGGCCCTGAGGTCGGCGGCCTCTCGGCCCGCGACCATTCTGCGGGTGGCCGCCCTGGCCTTCGCCGCAGCTTCGCTGTGGGCGCAGCCGCCCGCGGCCCAGCCGGCCATGGCCCAGGGCGACGATGTCTATTTCGTTCAGCTTTCGGACACGCATTGGGGCTTCAACAATCCCAAGATCAATCCGGATTTCGCGGGGACCTTGAAGAAGGCCATCGCCCAGATCAACGCGCTCGACGAGAAACCGGACTTCATAGTCTTTTCCGGCGATGAGACGCACACTACGGACGACCCCGCGGTCAGGCGCCAGCGCATGGCGGAGTTCAAGGACATCATCTCGGCCCTGAGCGTGAAGGACATCAAGTTCCTTCCCGGCGAGCACGACGCGAGCCTCGACAACGCCACGGCCTATAGCGAGTTCTTCGGGGAGACCCATTACGCCTTCGACTTAAAGGGCGTGCACTTCATCGCCCTCGACAATGTCACCGATCCGACCGGGAGCCTCGGCGAAGCCCAGCTGGCCTGGCTCGCGGGAATCCTGAACGGGTACGACAAGGATTCCCAGATCGTCGTCTTCGCGCACCGGCCCCTCCTCCCCGTCTACGCCCAATGGGGCTGGAAGACGAAGGACGGCGAGGCCGCCCTCGCCCTCCTGAAGCCCTTCAGGAACGTAAGCCTCTTCTACGGCCACATCCACCAGGAGCGGCGCGACGCCGTCGACGGGTTCGTGCAGTACGCCGCCCAGGGCATGATGTTCCCGCTTCCGGCTCCCGGCTCCGTGGACAAGCCCAACCCGGTGGCTTGGGATCCTGAACATCCCTACCGGGGCCTCGGCTACAGGACCGTGCGCGTGAATGCGCGCACGCACGAGTTGGTCGTCACGGAGTATCCGATACTCGCGCAGAGCGCGGCTGCCGAGGACGGATCGGTCGTCAAGGTGGTCGCGAAAAGGTTCGAGTTCTCTCCCGACGTGATACGGCTCAAGAAGGGCGTGACCGTCACCCTCGAGCTTTCGACGCTCGACGTGACGCACGGCTTCAACTGCCCGGACCTCGGCATATCCGCGGTCATCATGCCGGACAAGGTGACGACGGTATCGGTAACGCCGGACAAGGCCGGAAAGTTCGCGTTCTTCTGCGATGTTTTCTGCGGAGAGGGACACGACGGGATGACCGGCACGATCGTGGTGGAGTAGGGGGAAAAAACGAGGGCCTGGGCGCGGTGAAGAAGAACGCGGAACCGTATTCGCGCGAAGCGTCTCGCTCGGCGAGCGACGAAGACCTCATGCAGAGCCTCTCCGAAGGTCTAGAAGAGGCGCTCAAACCGCTATTTGGCCGCTACGCCCCCCTCGTGTATCACATCGCCGCCCAGAGCCTCGGGACCGCGGCGGCCGAGGACCTCGTCCAGGAAGTCTTTTTCTCGGTCTGGTCCAAGGCGACCAGCTTCGAGCGGGAGAAGGGGCTCTTCAGACCTTGGCTCCTCCAGATCGTCCACTTCAAGGTGCTCAACGAGCTCCGCCGCCGCAGCCGCGGCCCAGAAACCGAACCGGACGCGGACGGGCGGCTCATCGACGGCTTGCCCAGCCGGAACGAAGGGCCCGTCGAGGAGGTCTGGCTCTCCTACCGCAGCGAAGCCGTGCGCGCCGCAGTGGACCGGCTGCCAGAGGCGCAGCGCCAGGCCTTGAGCCTGGCCTTCTTCGAGGACCTCACCCACGACCAGGTCGCGAGCGCCCTCAAGCTTCCCCTCGGCACGGTCAAGACGAGGATTCGCAGCGCGGTGAAGGAACTGCGCCGCATCCTCGTGCCCTACGGGCTCGCCGCCATCCTCATCGGCAGTCTCGCGGCCGCCGGCTTCGGCCTCCGCTCCGTCATCCAGACCGCCCGGGCCCAACGCGCTGACCGCGCGCTCTCCTTCGTAACCGCGAGCGACATCACGACTCTGCACCTTGCGGCGGCGCCGGGCCAGGCGCCGCGCACCCACGGATCATACCGCGGCCGGGCCGGCACGGCTCTGGCCGTGATGGCGCTCCACGACTTCCCGCCCGCCCCCGCCGGCAAGGCCTACCAAGGCTGGGCCCTTATCGGCGGCGCCTGGGTCTCGGTAGGAAAAGCCCTGCCGGACGAGGACGGCAACGCCCTCCTCATAGGAGAAGCCCCTGCCCTGGCCGCCTTCCCCGGGGCAGTGGAAGTGACCCTCGAGCCCTCCGCCGGCAGCGCTTCTCCCGCAGGCCCCGTCATCATCGAATGGCGCCCGGCCCCGGCGAGCAAATAGGCGGCTGTCATGCCTCCATTTCGACCCTGAGCCTGACGATTGACGAAAGTCATTCTGTAGCTAGAATTTATCGCCAGGGAGTAATGCCCAATGCCGAGCGGTTCCTCTATGATTCCATCGCTGCTTCAATACGACGTGTTTCGCATCGCCGGGTGGCTCATGGCCCTTGGATCGCTCGGTTTTTTCTTCGCCGCCTTGGCTCCTGCCCGGCGTCGCGGCCCCGCTTTCGCGCCCTTCCTCGTCTTCGCGGCGTCTACCACCGGCTACCTGGTCGCGAACACGATGGAGGTCTGCTCAGTCTCCGCCGGGGAGAGTCTCTTTTGGTCCCGGCTTATCTACGTCTTCATAGGCTACATGCCGATGGTCTGGCTCGAGTTCAGCCTGCGCTTCACCCGAGAAGGCCGCGGCATACCGGCTTGGCTATTCGCGATAATCGGCCTGTTTCCGCTCGTCACCATGATCGTCGTGTTCTCCGGCGGTCTGATGCATCTTATGTGGACATCGATGCAATGGTTCCGCGAGGGCCCTTTCGTAATGTCCGTCAGGACTCACGGTCCTTGGTTCGTCGTCTATGCTGCGTATACCTACGTGTTCCTCCTCGCGGGCGTGGCCATCCTCGTCCGCGCCTTCATGCTCCATCATTCTTTCTACAGAAGGCAGGTTCGGTCCATATTCCTGGGTTTCGCGATACCCGTCGCCGCCAGCCTAGTCTACGTGTTCAGGCCTTTCCCCGGGCTGACGAAGGACTTCACCGCTCTCGGCTACGCGGTCGCCGTCGCCTTCTTTTACGTGGCTCTCTTCCGCCGCGACCTGTTCGCCCTCGCGCCCGTGGCCAGGAGTCTCGTGCTCGAGCGCATGCAGGACGGAGTCCTCGTTCTCGACAAGGAAGGCCGGATCGCCGACGGGAATGCCGCCGCTCTCGCGATGTTCGACGGCGGAGAAGCCGCGATAGGCGAGAGGTTCCGGGCCGCCGAGCCGGAGGTCGGAAGGCTCCTGGCATCCGCCGAATCCGGAGAGGTCATCGAATTCTCCCGGAGCGTCGGGGGATCGATCCGGCACTACTCGACCCTTTCCATGCGCCTGGGCGATCGCGGGGAAGGTGTGGTCGTCGTCGTCAGGGACATCACCGAGGCCAAGAATCTCCTCGCGCGCGTGGAATCGCTGGCGAGTACCGACGAACTCACCGGCCTGCCGAACCGCCGATGTTTCATGGCCGAGGCTGAACGCGAACTGGCGAGGGCCAGGAGGCATGGGACCTGCCTATCCGTGGCGATGTTCGACATCGACCGCTTCAAGTCCATAAACGACCGCTACGGGCACGCCGCAGGCGACATCGCCCTCAGGGCCTTCGGAAGCATTCTGGCTGCGGAGGTCCGGAAGGACGACATCGCGGGGAGAATCGGCGGCGAGGAATTCGCCTTGCTGCTATGGAGCGCGGAACTCCAAGACGCTCGGTCGACCTGCGAGCGGATTCGCTCCAAGATCGAATCCCAGTGCATCGAAGACGCCGATGGCCGCGCGATCCGCATGACCGTGAGCGCGGGCCTGGCGGCTTTCGGTCCCGAGGATGCCGACCTGGACACGCTATTGGCCCGGGCCGATTGCGCCCTCTACGAAGCCAAGAGCGCGGGGCGGAATCGCGTGGCGGCGCGGCCGACGTTTCCATGAGCCTTGCAGGCTTTTGGCGATATACGATGTGAACCTGCGAAACGTTATTTTGCAGGCGACTATGAGGATTTTTCATTAAAGCCAGGAATCGAAATTGTCTTTGCTGGACCTTAAAAGTATCTTTCTAGGCAAAGGAGGCGACATGCGGAACCAAAGAGTGGATTCGTTTTTTGGACGGTGGGCGCCGCGAGTTTTTAGTATCTTGCGCATAATCACTGGCTTGCTGTTCTTCGAGCATGGGACTTCCAAGGTTTTCCATTTTCCGTACATCTCAATGCTTGCGGGCACCAAAATTTCCTCGCTGATAGGGATATCCGGCATTCTGGAATTGGTCGGGGGAGGGTTGTTGACGCTTGGACTTCTTACGAGGCCAGCAGCATTTGTTATATCCGGCGAGATGGCCGTTGCATATTTCATGGCCCACGCGCCAAAGAGTTTTTTCCCCGTCGTCAACCAGGGCGAGCTGGCTATAGTTTATTGTTTCTTGTTTTTATATTTCGCCGTCGCAGGCGGCGGGCCGTTGAGCCTTGACGCGCTCTTCAAGAAAAGAAAAACGTAAAGGATTAGAAGGATTTCATGTGGAAGTGGACGCGACCGATGCGGCCGCTTACGCAAAGTTTCATGTTGCCTCGCTCGTAGACTCCAGCCACGCCGAGCCTGATCGGGCCCTTGTGCCCGTCTGTTCGCCGGTACTATCATCGCGCCCGTCCCCTTCCGTCAAGCGATGATTCCCTTCATGTCCGGTTCCGCTGCCGGGGCGACAAGGAGTGGCCATGAGCATCGAGTTTGGAGTCGACTATTATCCCGAACATTGGGACCGTTCGCGCTGGGAAACGGACGCGCGTCTCATGCAGGCTCTGGGCGTGGATGTCGTGCGGATGGGCGAGTTCTCCTGGTTCAAGTTCGAGCCGGAGTGCGGCGCCTTTGATTTCTCGTGGCTCGACGAGGCCATCGGGATGCTTGCCCGGCATGGCATAAAGACGATTGTCGGGACTCCGACCGCGGCGCCTCCGAAGTGGCTGATCGACCAGGACAAGTCGATCCTGCCGGTCGATGCCGAGGGAATTACCCGTGGTTTTGGCGGGCGGCACCATGATTGCCAGTCGAACGCGACATACCGCGAGCACTGCAAGCGGATAGTCACCGTCATGGCGGAGCACTATCGGGACAATCGCGCCGTCATCGGCTGGCAGGTGGACAATGAGCTCGGGAACAGCCATGACAATCTGTGTACCTGCGATTCATGCCGGTCATCGTTTCATGCCTGGCTCGAAAAGAGGTATGGTACGATCGGCGAGCTTAACGAAGTTTGGGGAACAAATTTCTGGAGCCAGAACTATACGGCATTCTCGCAAATTCCCGTTCCACGCATCACCCCGAACAGCCATAATCCGTCTCTGCTGCTGGACTGGAAGCGTTTTTGCTCGGACCTGATAGTGGACTTCGCCCGAGCGCAAATCGATATCCTCCGCGAAAAATGCCCCGATCAGTTTATCACGCACAATCTCATGGGATTTTCCGAAAAGGTCAATTATTACGACTTGGGTAAGGGCCTAGACTTCGTGAGCCATGACCAGTATCCGATGGGGTACTGGATGTCTGCGGCCGAGAAAACCCCGGCCGCGCTGGCGAGTACGCTCGATCTTATCCGCGCCATGAAACGAAAAAACTTCTGGATAATGGAACAGCAGGCGGGGCCGGCGGGCTGGGAGACGCTCGGGCAGACGCCCCGACCGGGGCAACTGGGATTATGGACAGCCCAGTCGGTCGCGCATGGTGCCGATACGGTCGTCTTTTTTCGCTGGCGGACCTGCACCTTCGGGACGGAGGAATTCTGGCACGGCATCTTGCCCCACGACGGGACTCCGGGCCGCCGCTACGAGGAACTATTGAAGGTCATCGAGCGACTGAGGCCGGTCATGCAGGACATTAAGGGAATCTGCGCGAAGAACGATATCGCGATCGTATACGACTACGATCAGTACTGGGCCCTGCGCATCCAGCCCCAGCATCCGAAGCTGAGCTACGTTTCCTCGATCCAGCAGTATTACGAAGCCTTCTATCGCAGGAACATCCCGATGGATTTCCTGAATCCCGACGATGACTTCTCCGGCTACAAGGCGATCGTGGCGCCGCTCCAGTTCGTCCTCGGTCCCGCCCTGGAGCGGAAACTGAGGACCTACGTGTCGGAAGGCGGCGTGCTGGTGCTGACGATGAGGAGTGGAGTCAAGACCGAAACGAACAAATGCCGCACGGACGGCAGCCTGCCGTGCGGGCTCGTCGATATGCTGGGAATAGAGGTCCTCGACTACGACTGCCTTCGCGATGCCGACATTCCCATCGTCTGGGGAAAGGGAAGCGATCCTGCCCTGAGAGTCAGCGGATGCTGGTGGAGCGACATCGTCACGCCGCATGAGGGCACTCAGGTCCTGGCGACTTATGGGGAAGAGTTCTATCGGGGCACTCCCGCCGTGACGGCGCATCGTTACGGTAAGGGCATGGCCTATTACGTGGCGACGCAGCCGTCCCCGGCGTTGATGCGTCTGATTGCGGACCATGTCACCGCCTCCGCGGGACTGAAAAGGCTGGTCGATACTGACGAAAGCGTCGAGGCGGTCCGCCGTGTAGGGGAAAGCGCGGAGTATCTCATCGTGATGAACCATGACGGCGCGGCGCATGACATTCATGTTCCCGCTTCATGGAACCATCTCCTCGACGAGACCGGATCCAAGATAGCCCCGTACGGGTTCATGGTTTTCAGGAAAGAGAAAACTCCGGTATGATCGGCATCCCGGTCGAAGTATCGTTTCTTGAACCTTTTGGCTAAAAACCTCGTGTTGTGCCGCGCAAAGTCATGGCCTAGAATCTTTGATCGAGGCCTTCGGGAATGAGGGCAGCGACGAAATGGGAGGTGAGGCACATGAAAAGAAGTATCGCTACCGGTATCGCGCTGCTTGCGCTATTCGCCGTCGTGTTCCCCGGATATTCGCAGTCGAATTCCAAGAAGGTCATGACGGCCATGTTCTTGGGAAGCTCGCAGGACCAGGCGGTGGTCGGGATCATAAAGAACATGACCGACAAGTTCAATGCGGATAACCCGTACAATGTGGAATTCAAATTCGAGACCTATGAGAACGAGCAGTACAAGACGAAGTTGGCGACCGTAATGGCCGCCAATTCGGCTCCCGATGTGTTCTTTACCTGGAGCGCCGGTTATCTTAAGCCTTTCGTGGAGGGCGGCAAGGTCTATGAAATCGGCCAGCAGCTAAATGCCGACAGCGAATGGAAAGGCCGTTTCAACGAAGGTGTCTTCGGCCCCGTGACGTATAACGGCAAGATTTATGCCGTGCCGCACGGTCAGACCGTGGCCGTGATGTATTACAACACGCGGCTGTTCAAGGAGAACAAGCTGGCCGTGCCGACCACGTTCGAGGAGTTTAAGAAAGTCTGCAACGCCTTTAAGGCGAAGGGGATCATCCCCATCAGCGTTCCCGTGAAGGATGCCTGGATCGCCGGCCAGCTTTTGCAGCAGATCGCCAATGGCGTCGACGGTATGGATCTGTTCAATGGCACGGTCGAAAAGTCGAAGGCTTGGAACGATCCTTCGTATATAAAGGCCGGTAAATTGCTGAACGAGCTCGTCAGCATGAAAGCATTCCAGGACGGCTATCTGGGTATGACCTATGACCAGGGCCGCGACCTCTTTTCGCAGGAAAAGGCGGCTATGTTCTACATGGGGTCCTGGGAGATCGGCATGCTCTCCGATCCGGCGATCCCCGTCTCAAAGAACCTCGGCGTATTCAATATCCCGCCAAGCAACCCGGCGACCGGGAACGTAGCCATCGGCGATGTCGACCAGTGCCTGGCTATCGGCGCGAATTGTTCCGATACGAAAGCCGCCGCCGCGTATATCAAGATGTTTTCCGGCGTCGAGGCGCAGGAGGCCTATGCCTATAACGCGAACTACTTGATCTCCACGAAGACACCGCTCGATAAAAGCAAGCTGTCGCCGCTCTTCACCGCGGTCAACAATCTGCAACGGAAGTTCACGGGTGTGACCCCGTGGCTGGATCGCGTGTTCGGGGCGGGAGAAGGCGTCGAATTCAACAACGCCGCCCAGGCGATCATCGCCGGCAAGGATCCCGTCGAGAAGATGAACGGCCTGCAGCAGTTCGCGAAGGACAACTCGCTTCGCTGATCCACGTCGTGTCTTCGAGGAGGCGCCATAAGCATGGCGCCTCCTGTCGCGGCAGGGAGATGACGCAACTTGGGAAAACTCCTCTCTTCCAAGAGATATATCGCGCTTTTCGTGGGTCCGGCTTTCCTGATATTCTTGACGTTCGGCCTGGCGCCGATCGCCTATAATGTCGTACTGAGCCTGTTTAGGACCGATCTCATGAGCCCGAGCGTTTTCGTAGGGTTCAGGAATTACAGGAACCTTTTTCACGATTCGATATTCCTGCAGAGCCTTGGGAACAACCTGCTCATGGTCGCGGGATCTTTCCTCGCCCACATGCCGCTGGCCCTGCTCCTGGCGACCATCCTCTTCAACAAGATCAAGGGGGGGGATTTCTTTCAATCTATCTTTTTCCTTCCCTGCGTCGTCTGCGGGGCCGCAATCGGCCTTACCTGGACGTTCATCTACAACTCGGAATTCGGCCTGGTAAACAGCGTCTTGAATATCCTGAGACTCGTGAATTACAAACGGCAATGGTTGTCGGACGAGCGCACTGTCATGCTCGCGATCATCATAGTCGTCATGTGGCAGTATGTCGGATATCACATGGTGATACAGCTCGCCGCCATGAAGAACATCCCGGTCTCGCTATACGAAGCGGCCTCCATCGATGGGGCTTCCAAGTGGATGCAGTTCACCCGCGTGACTCTTCCTCTTATAAGACCCATCCTGAAAATCGATACGGTTCTTATAATCACCGGATCGCTCAAGTACTTCGACTTGGTGTTCGCCATGACCGGCGGCGGCCCGAATCACAGCAGCGAAGTCCTGTCGACGTACATGTATTACCAGGGTTTCCGTACGCTGAAATACGGGTATGCCAGCGCCATAGGCAATGTGCTGGTCCTGCTCTGTATGGTCGCCATCGCTCTGTCCGATCTCGTCTTCAAATCCAAGGCTGAATTGGAGTGGAGTTAGCGATGGCAAGGGGAAGATTCGACCAGCCGAAGCGGCTTCAGTATGGCGTACTGGTGTTTTTTTCGATACTGTTCCTGTATCCGATCATTTGGCTGTTCATCAACTCGTTCAAGTCGAATGCGGAGCTTTTCCTGTCGCCATGGACCTTGCCGAAATTTCTTTCGGTAGACAACTATGCCCGGGCCATCGGTGTCGGGAACATCGGCCACCATTTCGTGAACTCAGTGATAGTATCCGTTTCCGTCGTCCTGATCACCACTCTGCTTAGCGCGACGGCGGCGTACGGCCTGACTCGGCTGCGCTGGAAGCTGTCGGGCTTCATGCTGTCGATCATGCTCCTGGGTATCATGATTCCCCAGCACGCCACGATCGTCCCGCTCTTTTCGATATTCAGCAAATTGCGCATCAACAATACTCTTTTCTCCGTGATAATACCCAATATAGTATTCACCCTATCGATAGGCATTCTGCTCTTGACGGGTTTTTTCGTCACGATACCCAAGGAAATGGAAGAGGCGTCGGTGATCGACGGATGTTCCATAATCGCCGCATTTTACCGGATCATCTTGCCGATTACCACGCCTTCCCTTGTGACCGTCGCCGTCATCACGTTCATTCCGGTTTGGAATGACCTGTTATTTCCGCAAATATTCCTGTCGGAATCGAAAAGGATGACCTTGCCGGTCGGGCTCACCGCCTTCAAGGGGAGATATTCGACGGATTATGTAGGCATGATAGCCGCAGTTGTAATTACCATTCTTCCGAGTATAATCGTATACGTAGTGTTGCACAAAAGGATAGTCGAGGGCATGACCGTCGGCGCGGTCAAAGGGTAGCACGACACCGGGAGATTGCGATGGTCCGACTGCTCATCGCGGACGATGAGGAAATCATCCGGAGCGGATTGCTTTCCATCGGATGGGAAGGGCTCGGCGTGCAAGTCGTCGCCGATGTCGACAATGGGTACGAGGCGCTCGAAATACTGCAGAGCGAGATAATAGATGTCCTGCTGACCGACATACGGATGCCCGGGCTGGATGGTCTGGAGCTCGCCCGCTTCATCTCCGAGCGCGAGTTGTGCACCAAGGTGATATTCCTGTCCGGATACAGCGACTTCGAGTACGCCCGCCAGGGGATACAGTACAACGTCATGCGATACGTGCTGAAGCCCTCCAGACCCGATGAGATAATCGACGCGGTGAAAGAGGCTTCCGCGCAAGTGGACAGGCAGCGCGAGGCCGACATGAGGCTTCGCCTGCTGGAGGCTGAACTGGGCAAGCGTCAATTGGTCGTGGACCAGGGTGGTTTCGTCCTCGGCGAAATAAGGCATTCTTCGATCGTCGGCTGCATCTTCAAATACATCCTCGAAAACTACGCCAATCCGATTTCCCTGTCGAGCATGTCGGACTCATTGAACTTCAGCACCATCTATTTGAGCAGGGTGCTCAAGAAAGCGACGGGTTATACGTTCCTCGAGGTGGTCAACGCTATACGGATACACACCGCCGTCGTCGAGGTGCGGGAAGGGAGGCGAACCCTCGAGGATATCAGCGAGGGAGTCGGTATACATGGTGCGCGCTATTTCTGCCAGCTTTTCAAGAAATACTACGGCGTGACGCCGTCCGCCTACAAGAAGACGCACTGCCTGCCCGCCGATACGAAACTGGCATGTCTCGTCCAGTCGATACAGGATTCGACGCGTGAAACGAACGCTCGCTGAGCCGTTCCGAAGATTCTCGGGCCTGGGGATCCGGGACAAGCTCCTCCTCCTGTTCGTCTCTTTGATTTCCTTGCCCGTTTCCACTCTCGCCATCCGTAGCTACGATGTCTCCAGCGGGATCATCGAGGACAAGACGAATCAATACAGCCATGACATCCTCTACCAGACCACGAAAATGGCGGAAAGCAGGCTGGAAAAAATGGAAGGCATTTCGTTCAACGTTGTCTTCGACAAGTACGTCCAGGAAACGCTGTTGGCCGCCAGCAACAGTGAAATGGATGCCTACGAGGAGAACCAGGTCAGGACGCGGATCGAGGCGATCCTGTCTTCGCAGGTCCTGTACAACGACGAGGTCATCTCCATCTACGTGGTATCGTCGCGCGGTTCCGTCTACGAGCTCAACAAGACCAAGCAGTCGTTCGGGTTGATGGCGGAGCGCATGGACGAAATCAGGGAGGCGAAAGGCGGCGTCGCGTGGTTCGGCGGATCGTCGGGAAACCGGCATGTGGTGCTGACGCGAATGATCATGAGCGTACGGACGCAGAAGCCCATCGGGTATTTCGTGATGTATGTCGACGAAAAATACCTTTTCGAGCTGCTCGATAGCACCCAGTCGATACGCAACGGAAGCATCGTGATAGTAGATGGCGGCGGCGGTATCGTAAGCGCCGCGGATAAGGAGCTTTTGGGGACAAAATTCGGCATAGACTATCGCGATGGCGGCAAGGAAGCGTACAGTTTTACGCGAAAGAAAGTCGACGAGATCACCCAGTACGTGGCCTGCAGCGAACCGATGAGGAATGGATGGAGAATCATTACTACCGTGCCTGTCTTGATATATCAAAAAGAGGTTTTCTGGCTGAGGAACTCGATTTTCCTCTTCGCGCTGGTCCTGCTGGGCGTGTCGATTCTATGCGCCTGGGGTCTGTCGCTGAGCATATCCCGGCCGATCAGGCTTCTATCCTCGGCCATGGTCCGTTTCGGCGAGGGTGATTTTTCCGTCAGATCTCCTCGGAGCGGGAAGGATGAAATAGGCAGACTGTCGGGGACCTTCAACCAGATGGCTGACAACATCGACGCTCTCGTGCAAAAAGTGCTGTATGAGCAGCAGATGAAACGAGATGCGGAATTGAAATCCCTGCAGATGCAGATCAACCCTCACTTCCTGTACAACACTCTCGAATCCATAAACTGGATGGCCAGGACAGGCCGGAACGATGATGTCTGCATAATGGCGACATCGCTTGGCGATTTGATGCGCGCGACTATCAACGGCAAAGATCACGTTTTGCTCAAAGACGAAATAGCCAGCCTGAGCAACTACCTGCAGATTCAGAAATACCGCTATAACGATAAATTGGAGACTTCCATCGCCATCGCCCCAGGTACCGAAGAATTATACGTTCCGAAGCTGATAATCCAGCCCCTTGTCGAGAATGCGATCTACCACGGCATCGAACCATCGATGGAGAAGGGTACCATAGAAATAAAAAGCATCCTGGACGGCGGCAATTTGATAATTACCGTTACCGACAACGGCGTCGGCATGACTCCGGATCTCATACAGAGCGTAATCGACATCGATAGCAAGGGGGAATTTTCATCATCCCATTCAATCGGGATCAAGAATGTAATAAAAAGGATCAAGGCGCTGTATGGCACCGAGTATGGAATAGAAATACAGAGCGAACTCAGCGACCGCACCACGGTTACGATAGTCCTGCCCGCGAAATTAGAAATAGACAATGTAAGTAATAATTGAACGTTTACACTCGCCGACGCACGAGCCATGTCCGGATCCAGCCGAGGATAGTCCGCGCTATCCGACGAGCTTGAGTTCGAGCCTTTAAGCGCTCGAAAGCTCTATCCGCCGTCACGAAGGCGGCGTCCTGTCCGATCGCGAGGCCTCATGCAGATAGGCTGCTGGCGATGCAGATCTATGCCAGGCAAAGTACTTGGGATTTTCCCCCGCGCGCCGCGGTCTATTTCGCTATCCCGCCGAGAATGGTCCGCGTCAGCCGCTTTGCGAGATCGCGCGGCATGTCCACCTCGGCATCCGCGAGCAGAGTCAGGTAGTACAGGAAGAGCGGGCCCGCGATCATGGCGCAAGCGACGTCGATCGGCACTTCGGCGCGCAGTTCCCCGCGGGCCTTTGCCCGCTTGACCAGGGTACGCAGCTGCTCCATCCGGGGCGTGAGCAGGTGCCGGCGGTACAGGGCGAGAAGCTCGGGGTCGCCGCTGATCTCCCCCATCGTCCTCATGACTATCTTGCCGGCGGAGGTCGCGGCGCTCGAGCCGATGGATTCGTCGAGGAGGGCGCGAATGTCGGCCTCGAAGCTGCCGCGGTCCTCGGGCGGAGCCGTCTCGCTCATGAAGCGAAAGACTTCGGCCACGATGGCGGGCTTGGAATCCCAGCGCCTGTACAGGGAGACCTTGCTCACCCCTGCCCGGGCGGCGATGGACTCCATGCTCATGGCATGGTAGCCGCGCTCGTTGAACTCGGCGAGAGCGGCCTCGAGAAGGCCGCGATCGATCGCGTCGTCGCTGGGCCTGCCGCGCGCCCTCGCCGGCGGACTGGTCTTCATGTCGGCTTCATCCTTTCTTGATCTCGCGCACTTTGTCCATGCCGAGGTCCCTAAGCCTCGGGAAGCAATGCAGCTCGCCCTCTACGACGGTGCGATTGAGCCAATCGAATATGACCGCGTGCGAGAGACTCATGTTCCCGATCTGGCAGTGCGCGGCGCCGCCGGATTCCTTGTCGAACAGATGGTACTGCACATTCATGTCGCCCACGCATCGCATGACGAGGTCGATGACCTTTTGGCTCGTCTGTTCTATCTCGTCGACGCCCATGATGCTTACGATAGGGCACTCGATCTTATCCTGGAGGCCGTTCAAGGTGAAGTCGTCCCAGAACTTGATGAACTCGAGGGGCGTCTTGACGCCCATCAGCCATTCGCCCATCTCGTAGCCCCATTTCATGTCCTTCTGGAAGCGCATGAGTATCCTGAAGAGGAAATTGAAGCTCTTCTCGCCGTTCCGGATTATCCTGGGATAGACGGCCCTGAAGGCCTGGCCGATATCGGTCAGGAAGCTCGAGGCGACGCAGGCCTTGATACGGTGCTCGAAGGCGACGGCGCGGGGGGCGAGGTAGCCCCCGAGCGAGTACCCGATGAGGGCGAGCTTGTCGGCGTCTACCTCGGGAAGGGTCAGGGCGTAGTCGACGACCGCCTTGACGGGCACTTCCCAGTCGTGCCGGAGCGTAAGGCTCGGGTCGAGGTGGATGGCGCCCCGCTGGCCTGGTCCTTCGAAGATGAGGCAGTTCCAGCCGTTCGCGGGGGCGACGGCCCCGATCATGTGGTAGAGCTCCTCGGCGCTGCCGTCGTAGCCCGAGTGCGCGATGAGGGTGGGCGCCTTCTTGCCGCCGCCGACCTTGACGAGGTAGCCCGGGAGGCTGGTCCCGAGGTAGGGGATCGAGAGGCTCCGGATCTCCGGATCGTTGAGCTTGGCCGCCTCCATGAAGCACTCGCGGCTCCGCAGCCAGAGCGCGTGATGGCGCGGCTCGGTGTGCTTCGCGTAGAACTCGGCAGCCCGATAGTAGTTGCTCGCGCGGTGGAAGGCGGCGCAGGCGCTCGCCGCGAGGCCGCTCTCGAGATAGGAGGCGGCGTCCCGGGCGTTGCGCTCCGCCGCACGCGACCATTCCCCCATCCAGCTGTCGAAGTCCCCGTCCTTGATCCTTCCCATCGTCTGGAGGCACTCGCCGACCTCCGAGCCCTTGGTGCTCGCGTAGCTCATGGCGCGCAGCCCCTCGAAATTGAAACTGCCCACGTCGGTCTTCAGCCCGTCGAACTTCATGACGCGCCTCCCCTGCTCGAGAAGATATACTGTACGATACCGTTCATGAAATAAGGATAGCGAGCGCGACGAAGACTGTCAACCGCGCTTCCGCGCCCTAGCCTAGGGCCGTACAGGATCGAAAAAGGGCAGAGTGGGGGTGCTGTAAGCGACCGGAGGCGCGCAGAGCGCGCCGAGGACGCTGGAAGCAGGGGGAGCAGCGGAAGTATGGGCGACGTAGGTGAGATGGGAGCCGCCCGCGCTCAATAGGGACGCAAGCGCAGGCATGGGGCGCGGGACGCCGAGAAAATGGGGGCGAACGATTCCGCAGGCCATCGGGCCATCAAGCCGAGGACCGAGTGAGCTCCCATTTTCTCGAAGCTGGGACCCGCGCATTGAGCCTGCGCATCATTCAGGCTTGGCGCGGGCGGTAGGCTTCGCGCGGCCGCGCTCCCCCTATAAAAGCGGCACCGGCTCCGCTATATGATAGCCCTGCGCATAATCGACCCCGATCTCCGTCAGCTTCCGCTTGATCTCCGGATTCTTGACGAACTCGGCTATGGTCTTGATCCCCATCACGTGGCCGATGGCGTTGATCGAGTCCACCATGGTGTAGCTCACGAGGGACTCGTCTATCGTCTGGACGAAGGACCCGTCGATCTTGAGGTAGTCGACCGGGAGGTTCTTGAGGTAGCCGAAGGAGGAGAAGCCCGAGCCGAAATCGTCGAGCGCGAAGGTGAAGCCTTCGTCCTTGAGGCGCCGGATGAAGCGGGAGGCGGCGGCGTAGTTCTGTATCGCGGCCGTCTCGGTGATCTCGAAGCAGAAGCTGGAAGGCTGGAGGGCGTTGCGCCGCACCTCGTAGAGGATGACGTCGACCAGGGACTCGTCGAGCAGGGAGGGGCCGGACAGGTTGATGGAGATGATGCGCTGCGCGAGCTCCGAGCCCCGCTCCGTAAGGGTCTTGTAGGCGGCCAGCGAATTCTTGATGACCCAGTGGTCGATGAGGGGCATGAGATTGTAGCGCTCCGCTGCCGGGATGAAGTCGCCGGGGCGCGCTATCGTGCCGTCCTCGTTCACGAGGCGGAGGAGGATTTCCGCCTTGGGCTTGAGGTCGACGGAGTCGGACAGCGGGACTATCGCCTGCTGGTAGAGCACGAAGCGGCCCTCTTCGGCGGCCTTGTTGATCTTCGCGATCCATTCCATGTCGCCGCGGCGCTTCTGGTACTTGGTGTCCTTGGCGTGGAAGACGTTGACCCTGTTGCCGCCCTCCTCCTTGGAGAGATGGCAGGCGTCGTCGGCCGAGGCGAGGACGGTGTGGGTGTCCTCGCTTTCCTGCGATAGCGGCACGATGCCGATGGACAGGGTCACGGGGAAGACCGAGGCCTGCCACGCGAACTTCCTCGCCTCGACGGCGGCCTTGAGCCGCTTCGCGACATTGATCGAGTCCTCCGGCTCGCAGTCCCTGAGTATGATCGCGAACTCGTCGCCGCCGATGCGCGCGGAGATGTCCTTGCGCGAGATATTGGCCTGGACGTGGGACGCTATCTGCCGGAGGAGCTCGTCCCCGGCCATGCTGCCGCAGGTGTCGTTGATGGCCTTGAAGCGGTCGATGTCGATGACGAGGAGGGCGTGGCGGGCATCGGAAGTCCGGAGGGAGGCGAGGAGCTCGTTGAGCATGAACGAGAATTCCTCCCGGTTCGAAAGCCCGGTCAGATTGTCGTGGCTGGCCTGGTAGTCGATGGTCTCGGACATCCGCTTGATCTCGGTGATGTCCCGTAGGGTGATGAGGAAGCCGTCGGACTCGTTCTCCTTCTCGTGGATCCTCGTAATGGAGCCGTCGACGAGCAGGCTCTGCCCGACGGCGTTCCTGATCACCGCCTCGTTGAAGAAGAAGGGCTTCTCGTCCACGTTGGGCGGCGCGCTCGCGAGAAGCGCCCGCTGGGTCCTCTGATCGAGGATCGAGAGGATGCCCGCCGCGTGGCGGCCCTTCGCCGCCGCCTCGGTCCAGCCCGTGATGCCCTCGGCCACCTTGTTCATGAATCCGACCGCCATCTCGGTGTCGGTCGCTATTATGCCGTCGTTTATCGAGTGGAGGATGGCGGAGAAGAGTCTCTCCTGCTTGCGGAGCTTCTTGTCTATGCTGTTCTTGTAGAGCGCGATGTCGATGGTCGTGTAGAGCTCGCGTTCCTTGAACGGCTTTAGGATATAGCCGAAGGGCTCGACTTCCTTCGCCCGCTCCAGGGTCTTCTCGTCGGTGTAGGCCGTGAGGAAAATGACCGGTATGGCGAGCTGCGAGCGGATCTGCTTCGCCGCTTCGATGCCGTCCATGCTCCCCGCGAGCATGATGTCCATGAGGATGATGTCCGGCGACCGCTCGCGGGCCAGGGTGATCGCCTCCTGCCCGTCGCTCGCCATGCCGATGACGGAATATCCGAAGCGCTCGAGACGGCGCTGCAAATCGAGGGCTATGATCTTTTCGTCTTCGACTATAAGTATATTCTCGTTGTTCATCGGTTTCTTCCCTCAAGTATAGGCAGGCCGCGGCGATTCGCAAGCCGCGGCTTGGGCTTTTCGCCAGCGCAGGTCTCTCCCCAGGGCAGACCGATCGAGACTCCGGAATAATTATCTACGTTCCAAGCAAATATCCAGGCGCGGCGGTCCTATCTCCCCGCATCGGGGAAACGACCGAAGCTCCGGGCGAAGGTCGGCTTCGGGCCCGGTGCGTCTTCCAGTCTGGGCGCCGAACTTTCCTCGCCCACGAGGAGCGCCTTCCCGCCGCCGTAGAGGTAGAAGACCCAGGCCTCGGCCGGAAGGCCGAATATTTCCGAAGCGGCGCGCCCGTAGGCGGCGATCTGCATGTCGTGGCCCCCGGCCGCGATCGCGGCATCCGTCTTGTAGTCGACCACGACGACGCGATCGGCTTCGATGAAGGCGAGGTCGATGACTCCTCTCGCGCGATGCGCGCCTGGGGCTTGCGCCGGATCGACGCGAAGGCCGATCGCGATCTTCATCTCGGCGTAGCGCTCTTCGGTAGCCGAGGCCCGACGGCCCAGTTCCGAATCGAGGAAGACCTCCGCGAGGCGGGAGGCCCGTGCGACGGCTTCCACAAGCTCCGCCTCGCTTCCCAAGTCCGTCTCGAGCGCGCTCTGGAGACTCGCCGGGAGTCGTAGGCCGGCGGAGCGCGGGCGCAGCCGCGACTCCAGCACGGCATGGACGAGGCTTCCCCAGTTATCCGGGGACAAGCCACCCGGGGCGGCGAGATCGGGTCGGATTTCGAGGCTTTCCGGCGTCGGGAAGGCTTCCTTCGCCTGCCGATCGCCGTATCGCTCCGCGTATCGCGCAGCGTATCGCGCAGCGTATCGCGCAGCGATAGAGCTCACGGAAGAGGACAGTGCCCTCGCCGGCCTCTCGACGATCGGGATCGCCGCCAGGCCGGTCTCGACCGCGGCGCGGGCGGCCTGGCCGCGTCGTCGCGCACCGGCCGCGAGGGCGAAGTAGTCGCGGTCGCTCCGCTGTGGAATGAAGCCGACGAGGGCGCCGGAAGGAAGAGCCGTCAAGGCTCCGAACGGCGCCAGGTCGAGGGCGGAACCGGACGCGGCTCCGGAACCGTCGACGGCCTTGGACAGCGGGGATGGCGGGTCGAAAAGGCCGAGCGGGACCGCGAGGAGGGAACGGAAGGACCTCCCTCGCGCGTCCTCGCCGCGGGGCTCGGTGGCGGTCACCACGATATGCGACTCCGCCCGGGTGAGGGCGACGTAGAGGAGGCGCTTGAGCTCGGCTCCTTCCCTTGCGGCCCGCCGATCCTTCGCGGATTCGTAGAACGCGTTGCGGGATCGGGATCCGAGGGAGGGGGGCGGCCGGAAGGTGGGCCCGAGATCGTCTTCCCAGTACCAGGGGTCGCGGGCTCCCCTTTCCTGGCCGACATTGTTCGCCTGCGGGACGATGACGACGGGGAATTCGAGCCCTTTGCTCTTGTGGATGGTCATGATCCTCACGCCGCGCGAGCTCTCGCGCGGCAGCTCGATCTCGAGCTTGTCCGGCTTCCCGACGAGGGGCTCCAGGGCGGCCACGAAGGCCGAGAGGCATTCTCCGCGGGAGTCCGACCGGGCCGCGAGGGAGTGGAGCAGCTCGAAGTGCTCTTCGAAGGCCGAGGCCACGGGGTCGAGGAGGAGCGCGGCGCGGTAGCCGGTCTCGAACCAGAGGAAGGACAGGCAGTCGCAGATGGAGGACCTGTCGGCCATCGCGGCGATCGTCCGGATCGTCGCGACGCCCCGATCCCAGCCGCGACTGTCGCTCTCGCGCAGGCGAGAGCGAGTCTCCGGAGCGAGCCGAAGCTCCGTCGCGGCCTTGTCCCGATCCGCCCCGTCGGCGAGGATCGCGACCAGGGCATCATCGGAAAGGCCCGCGAAGGGCGAGCGGAAAAAGGCCGCGAGGGCGTTGCGATCCGCGGGGTAGAGGGCGAGCCGGAGCGCGTAGTACAGGTCGCAGGCGACCGCCTCGGAGAAGAGGCCGCAGGCGTTCTCCGAGCCGTAGGGTACGTCGAAAAGGCGGAAGTACTTCTCGAAATGGACCTGGTTCCCGGTCGAGCGCAGGAGGACGGCGAAGTCCTCGTAGCGGGCCTTCCTGGCGAGGCCCGTGCCCCTATCAGCCACGAAGAGGGTCCCGCCTTCGACCGCGCCGCGCACGATGCGCGCCACCTCCCAGGCCTCGGCTTCCGCCGGGTCGCGGAGCCCGTCGACGTCGCCGCTCGATTCCGCGGCGGCTTCCTCGCCCGATCGGCGAGGAAGCTCCAGGTACACGAACTTCGGGGCGACGCCGGGCGTTGGAGCTCTCGGCTCCAGGGGCGAGAAGCGGGCCTCGAAGTCCTCGTGCCCCGCCTCCGCGTCGCGCGGGGCCATCACGATCGGGAAGATCGCGTTTATCATCGCGATGACGCCGGGTTCGCTGCGGAAATTGCTCGAGAGAGCCAGCGCACCTGGGCCGGCCGCCGTATCCGATTCCGCGGAAGCCGGGGTCCGCGCCGCCCCGGCCGAGAGATCCTCCGCGAGCCGCCTGAAGACCGAGACGTCGGCGCCTCGGAAAAGGTAGATGGATTGCTTTTCGTCTCCGACGAAGAAGAGCTTGTCCTCGGCGAGCCGCGAGTCCTCACGGCCGCCGAGGAGGAAGAGTACGCGCTTCTGCAGCTCGTCGTCGTCCTGGAACTCGTCGATCATCAGATAGCGGAATAGACCCCTGTAATGTCTCAGGACGGCGGGGTCGGCCTCGAGGACATCGAGGGCGAGCTGCGCGACGTCACGGAACGCGAGGGTCTTCTCGGCTCTCCGGGCGTCGTCCCATCTCGCCCGAAAGTCGCCGAGGAGGCTGTACAGGGACAGCCTTCCGGGATGGGCGGCCCGCGTGGCCGCGATGTCTGCGTAGGCCTCCGCCGCTTTCTTCAGGTCGGGGACGCAATCGGATAGGAAGATGGAAGCCTCGTCGCGCGAAATCGAGGACGGCTTGCGCAGGCGGGTAAGGCGGTCGAGAAAGATTAGGAAGCCGTCCTCGGGACCCGTATCTTCGGGACCCGTATCCTCGGGAAGGGACTCGAGGGCCTCGAGCCAGGCCTTCGAGGTCGGCGTCGTGCGCACGTCCGAATAGACGAGGGCCGCCGCCCTCATCGCGAGTATCTTCCGCTTGGCATCGGCGGCCAGCTCTTCGAGCCGGGCCGCCTGGCGCTCGTGGAAAGCTGAGAAATCTGGCGGAGAGGAGAGGCTCATGCGCTTGAGCGCCAGAGAGGCCAGGACTTCATCGCGCGCGCCTTCGAGCCCCGCCGAGGCGACAAGGTCGCGCATCGCCTCTTCCTCTCGGCGTTCGAGGATGAATGATAGGGCGAGGTCGCTCGCCGACCGCCAGGCCCTCTCCTCGTCTACCGTGAAGTCGGGGGCCAGGCCGTAGCGCGACGAACCGGAGCGCGCCACGCGGGCGGCGAAAGAATCGAAGGTGGATATCTGCGCCTGCGAGAAGTCCGCGAGACAGGCGGCTAGGTGCTTGGCGACGCTGGCGTCGCCGGCGATCCTTGGATCGCGAGCGACGCCAGCGTCGCCGGCGATACCCAGATCGCGAGCGCGGGCGGCGGAGGCGGAGAGGGCGCCGTGGATGCGCGAATACATTTCCGCCGCGGCTTTCCGCGTGAAGGTGAGCACGAGGATGTTGCGTACGTGGACCCGCTCGCCCGAGGGCATCCGCCCCGTTTCGAGCAGTCTCACGTAGCGCGCGGCGAGCACCGTGGTCTTGCCCGAGCCCGCTCCGGCCGCCACGACGACGTTCCCCGCTATGGTCGCGGCGACGCGCTGAGCCCCCTCGAGGTCCTCGACGAGCTTATGCTCGCGCGCCGGGCTCATGCGCCCTCGCCGAAGCGCAGGGAGTAGCGCTCGCGGCAGATGCCCCGCGCCCCGCAGCTCGCGCAGGCCGTCTTCTGGGTATCCTTGGGCGCGAGAGGAAAATTCCCGGCGAAGATGCCCTCGACCGTCTCGCGCAGCGCCGCGTCGAAGGCCTCGAGGAAGGGCTCGAGCGACGAGCGCGGCACGTAGGGCCCGTCGCCGGAGCCTTCGGCAAGGCGATAGGACGTCGCGTCCCCGAAGGCGCAGGCCGCGTAGCCGGCTTCGCGCCTCGAATCGCCCTCGATCGATATGTACCAGGCCGAGTCGATGGCCTCGCCGCCGAAGTTCGCGGCGACGAGGCGCAGGTAGCAGGGAACCTGGGCCTCCGCTATCGCGCCGGCTTCATCGGGAGCGACCTGCGATTTCGATGGAAGGACCCCCTTCTTGTAGTCGACCACGACGGCGCCTCTCGCGGAACGCGATATGCGATCGATGCGGCCCCGGAGCAGGACTCCTCCGGCGACCTTCGGGTATTCGAGCTCGAACTCCGATTCGATCGGTCCCACCTCGAGGTCGGGGAAGAGCCGAGCCTCGGCCTCCACCAGATTCTCGATGTGGCTCGCCAGTCTGCCGCGGTAGGCCTCGAGCACGACCCCCACGAAGGTTCCGCGCTTCTGGGCGAGCTCGGCGAAGGCTTCGTCCAGGCAGGGCCCGACGAGTCTCCTATACTCGGCCGATCGCTCCGGCCTGAATCGCCCGTCGGCGTCGCCGATCCGCGCGAAGAGACGGGCGAGAGTCTCGTGGTATACGTCGCCGATGAAGAGGGCGTCGGCGAAGGATATCCCCGAGGAGCTCGGGCCGGCGTCGAGGAGCCTCAAGTAGAGGTAGGAGTAGGGGCAGGAAAGGTAATAATCGATCGCAGTCGAGTCGATGCCGGGGCGGGATACGGCGCCTTCCTTGCCGCGGCGCGAGAGACGGGCGGCGGCGAGGGCCGCGGTCCCGGCTTCGAGCGAGGCCCCTTTCCCCGGCGCGAAGACAGGCGCGTTGACCAGGGCCCGGAGACCCAGGGCCTGGGTCCCGTGGAGCCGGGATGGTCGGGGCCCCCGCCCCGACAGCCACGAAGCCTCTTCGGCGTAGGATCGGTCCGGTTCCCTGCCCGGAGCCTCGCCGCCCGAGATCGACGTCAGGAATCCGTGGACCGCCTCTTCGCCGGCGAAACCCTTCTCGGGGCAGGAAAAATCGACCCGAGCGCCCGAGAGCGCGTAGGCCTTTATGAAGGCCGGCGCCGAGTCGCGGACAGCGCCGAGCTCCTCGCGCATCGCCTCTCCCAGGTAGTCGAAGCCGCGGTCGGGGACTGCCAGGGCGTCCTGCGAGGCGTGGAGGATGAAATGCCGCTCCGGGGAGATGCCGGCCGCTACGCGCCACTCGTAGACGGGCACGCCCGCGGCGCCTCCTGCGCTCACGTAAGGCATCGATTCCAGGCCTCGCATGAAGAGGCCGTAGCACCCGGGTACCTCGAGGCCCGATTCGGCCTGCGCCCGGACCAGATTCTCGAGCTCGACGACGCAGCGCGCCAGGGTGAGGTCGGCGCCGGGATCCCAATCCCCGCGCTCTTTGGACATGAACTCCGACTTGAATGCGCCATATGACTTCAGGAGCGATCGGAAATCCGGAGCCGTGGCCATGGCGCTTATCCGCGCCTTGAGTCTGCGGTAGGCCGACAGGAGACTTCCCTTCAGGCTCGCCTCCCAGACGTCGCGAACTCGGCTTCCTTCGCGCCACGAGGCGACCGCGTGGAGCCGCAGGCCCTCGTCGATGATGCCGCGCCCGATGGCGGGATCCCTCCACGGCCAGGCGGGCGAAAGGAGGAGATCGCGCAGGGAGTCGAAGGCGAAGCCGGAGTCGTAGGCCGCTCGGAGCGCGGCGAAGAGCCGGCCTCCCGGAGTCGCGGAGAGATCGGTGCCCGAGCGCAGGGCCAGGGGTATCGAGAGCAGGGAGGCTTCGCGCTCCAAGTAAGGACGGTAGCCCTCCAGGCCCGGCACCGTTATCGCGATGCGCTCGGCTTCCAGTCCCGAGTCGAGGAGCTCGCCGACCTCGGAGAGGACCAGCCGCAACTCGGCGAGCGCTGTCTCGGGGCGACGGAGGCGAGCCTCGACGGTCTCGCGCGGCAGCGCTATCAGTCTCATGGAGGGGTCGGACTCCAGAGCGGAACGGTATTCCTCGAAGTCCTCTATGAGCTCGGGGAAGAATATGACCGTCCTACCCTCGAGGGCCCGAAAGGAATGCGGCTCGTAGGAAGGCTCGAAGCGGCCTATCCCGCGAAGGAAGGCTTCGTAGCGCGCGCGGATGGCGAGCCAATCGGCCGCGACGGGGTCCTCGCCCGCTTCGGGGATCCGCTTCCGCGCCGAGGGGCCGGCCGAGCGAAGGGCCGCCGGCAGGCGGCCGAGCGCTGGAAGCCGCGAGGCCACGTAGCCGGCGAAGGGCTGCCACAGGCCCGCGTAGGCCGGGCTAATCACCGAAGACAGGAAAGGCCGCTCCTCGTTCTCCGCGAGGAGACTCGCGGCGAATATCCTGCGAAGCGAGTCGTCGGCGGGAGGGCGTCCGTCGACGATCGCGGCCAGCTCCTTCAGCCGGTCCCAGCCGAGGAAGCGATCGGCCTCGAGGGCGCCGGGTCCGCCGCGCAGCGATTCCGCGAGCCAGGACTCGGCGCAGATTTCGCTCGGGAAGACGAAACGCGTCGAGCGGTCGCGCAAGGCCGGGCGGAGGATCTCCTCTATTCCGAGCCCCATCGAGACTAGCCTCGCCTCCAGGCGCCCTCGATCGCGCCCACGTAGAGGCGGTGATAGTCGCCCGAGGGATAGGAGCGCGAGATCAATTCGCCGACGTTCTCCTTCAGGGTCCTCCAATCGAAGGCCCCGAAATCGGGGTTCTTCATTTCTTCGCGCCCTTCTGCTTCGACGACGGAGCTTTCGACGACGGAGCTTTCGACGACGGAGCTTTTCGAGCCGGCTTTGCCTTTTCGACCGCTTTCGATTTCTTTCCGTCCTCGGGCGGGATTTTCGTGACCGCAGCCTCGAGGGCATCGAAGCAATATCCGGCCTCGGCGGCCGCTTCGATGAACAATAGTGCTCTGCGAGCCGATCCGATCCCGAGGGTCGAGTCGCCGGTCGCGTTCGCGATCGCGCCGAATATGCCGCTCATCCTCATCGTCTCCTCGAAGCGCTCCTTGTTGAACCAGGTGAGACCGTCGAAGACATTGAAGCCCAAAAGGCCGCGCAGCTCCTCGTCGAAGTCGAAATCCGCGATCGCCGACGCGCGATCGGACTTCGGGCTCGAGCCGGAAGCCTCTTCGGCCGCGGACCTCGAAATTCCGATCCTCGGCAACAGGGCCTTGGCGATGGCTATGCCCGCATATGCCTCGTCCCCGTGCATCCCCGACCCTCGCAGCGCCTCGCGGAGCTTGCGGTCGAAGCAATAGCGGTCGACGATGCGCCGTGCCCCGAGGGCGGCATCCAGGGTCTCGACCTCGTCCGCGGAGCAGAGCGCCTTAAGGCCGTCGAGAAGCGCGAAGCACAGCGCGAGCTCCGCCTTGCCCGGCTCGGCTATTCCCCGCGCGAGGAGAAGCGCGGCCTCTTCATCCTCGGAGCTCGCCGAGCGCCTCGAGGCGGCCGAGAGGACTGGGGCGGCTTCCTTCGCGGCCGCGACGAAGGCCGAGAGCGAAGCGATGAAGCGGGCCGACGCGGCTTTGGCGGCTGCGGCGTCTTTCTTCGCCAAGGCCGCCCGGAGCTTTTCCGATTCGCTCGCCGATATCGCCTCGGAAGCTTGCTCGCGTAATAGTGCGCGCGTCGCTCGCGACGCGACTGCGGACCTATCCCCGGGCAAGCCCTCCTCGGAGGCTTGCTCGCGTAATAGTGCGCGCGTCGCGGAATAGAAGGCCAGCGCGGGGGCGCGAGTCGCCTTGATTAGGGATGCCGAGCTAGGAGCGGCTTCTCGTGGGCCGCGCGCGCCCTGCGCGGCGACCCTCTCGGCGGCGCCGGTCGCCGGGCCGGGGACGCGAAGGCCGGCGGCGAGATCCCTCGCCCAGGCGAGAAGCTCGGGTGTCATGACTGCGTATAAGGCTGCATAGAGATCCTTGAGCGCGACGTCCTGAACGGCCGCCGAGAAGTCCGGCGCCCCCGCGCCCGCCAGAGCATCGTGCACCGCGGAGTACAGGCCTCGCTCGTCGTCCTCGACCTCGAAGAAATCGAGGAAGACCTGGCTCTGGTAGCCGTCGAGGATGAGCTTGAGGCCGCCATCGGCGATCTCGCGAGCGCGGCGGATGAACCAGAGCTCGGATCGCTGTTCCCTCATGACGCAGAACCTCCGACCTCCATCGCCGCCCGCCGCGAGTCCGAGAGCGGTTGCGAGGCTTCCCCGCGCCTGGCGCTTCTGGCCGTCCGGGAGCTTCTCCGCGTAATAGCAGGAGTCGCGCAAGGCGCCCTCGGCCCGGGCGTAGGCGTTGTTGTAGGCCACGAGGGCGCGCTCGGCGCCGTCGCCGTTCGTATAGGCGAAGACGTTCTCGTTCACCGAGCCGTCGGGGCGGACGAGGTCGTAGAAGAGGAAGCGCTCGACGCCCGAGAACAGCCTGCGGCGCTTCAGCAGGGGGAATATCTCACGCTCGTGCCGCTCCACGAGGGCGCGATCCGGCGCTTCGTCGCGGTAGGCGCGGCGGTACTCCATCCCGTACTTCTCCTCGTAGCCCTCGAGCTGGCCGTGGCCGAACATCGGGAGGCCCGGCATGGTCGCCATCAGCGTGCAGACGCCGAAGTATTTGTCGCCCTTCCCGAACTGGGCCACCGCGGTCTCCTCGTCGGGGTTGTTCATGAAGTTGACGAAGCGCTTCAGGATGTCCTTGTCGAACTCCTGGGTGTTGCGGATGGTCTCGCGGTACTTGGCGTTCTCCTCGCGCTTGAGCATGTTCATGAAGGCCGAGTTGTACACGCGGTGCATGCCGAGCGTGCGGACGAAGTAGCCTTCCATCATCCAGAAGGCTTCGGCCAGGAGGAGCGTATCCGGCGCCTCCCTCGCGCAGACGTCCACGACTTCCCGCCAGAATTCCTCGGGCATCGCCCGATCGAAGTCCTCGGGCGGCAGCGCCTTCTCGGAGCGGGAGGGAATGTCGCCTCCCTGGCCAGGCTCCGGGTACCAGAGCCGCTTGAAGTGCCTGCGCGCCATGATCATCGCCGCGTCGAAGCGGATGATCGGGAAGTTGCGCGCCACGTGGAGGATGCGCTCCATGACCGCCTCGCGCGCGTCCTTCCTGAGGAAGTCGATCTGCGCGGTATCGCTCCAGGGCAGTCCGGTCCCGTCGTTCCCGTGATAGATGTACGAGACCTTTCCCGAGGAGCGGTCGAGGCGCTTGAAGACGACAGCGGCGTCCGTGCGGTCGTAATAGTGGTCCTCGAGCCAGATGCCCACGCGGCCGTCTCCCGAGAGATCGCCGCCCTCGAACCTGTAGCCGGGGAAGGGGCATTGGTCGGACTGGATGAAGAGCTCCGGCCTTTCCCGCACCCAGGACGAGTCCAGCCCCGAGTGGTTGGGCACCATGTCGGCGGCGAGGCGGATGCCGCGCCATCCGCACCTCTCGCGCAGGCGCTCGAGGGAGGGCCATCCGCCGAGCTCGGACGCGATCTCGTAGTCGAAAAGCGAGTAGGCGCTCGCCGCCGCCTCGGGGTTGCCGCAGCGCCGCTTGATCTCGGCGCTCGCGGGGCTGCGCTCCCAGAGCCCTATGAGCCAGAGCCCGTTGAAGCCGCGCGAGGCCAGGACGTCGAGCTCCTCGTCCGGTATGGCGTCCAGCGTCCGGATGTCGCGGCCGTAGGAGCGGGAGAGCTGATAGAGCCAGACCAGAGCGCTCTTCGCGATCATGACTACGTTGGGCATCCAGTCCTTGTCGGGGCTGAAGCGCTCGTACTCCCGCTCCATCCCCGAATAGACGTAGGCCCTCGTCGGCCCCGGGCCAGGGAAGCGGGGCTTCTCCTCCTCGCGGATCAGATCGAGGGAACCGAGGAGGCGCAGGAGCCGATCGCCCAGCACGAGTCCCCAACGGCTCCGGATGTAGTCGAGCTGCCCGGGCAGGGAATAGGGCGCGGCGGCGGCCGGGCTTCGGAGCATCGTCAGGAGGTCCTGGTCGTCCGGTCCGAATTTGGGCATCGACGCGAAGCTCCTACCCAGGATGCCTATCGCCTCCTCGTAGGCCTCGGCCTCGGGCGAGCCGACGACGGCTAGGATCGTCTCGTCGAAGAGGAAGCGGAAGGGCGCGAAGGCGGGGTTCTCGTTCGCGAGGCGGAGAAGGAGGAGCTCCTCGGCCGCGAGCTCGCGGTTCGTCGCGCCGGAAGCTCGCGCGACGGAGCCTCGCGCCGGCCCTGCCGCGCCGTCGGGCCGATCGGCCAGCCAAGCGGCCGCCGATTCCCGACCTTCGTATACCGAAAGGGGAGGGAAGCGCTCGACGAAGGCGAGGAGGAGGGCGTCGAGCGCCCTCGCGCCCAAGGAGCGCTCGAGATCGGCGAGGGCTCGGGAAAAGGCGCCGGGCTCGGCGGTCTCGCGAAAAAGCCTGGCGACATCGTGGAGTATCTCGTCGATGAGGGCCATGGCATTGAGCCTGCCCGCCCGGACCGCCCTCTCGGGCAAGAGGGCGGCGTCGACCTTCTCGTTTATCCGTCTGGCAAGGAGACGAGCGGCCCGGAAATCAGGGAGGATCACGTTCCCCGTGCTCCTGAACAAGCTCCCTTCTATGCCCAGCTCGTCGCGCGCGGCGCGGGAGACGTGGAATTCCATGAGGCGATCGCCGGGCAGGGCAGTCAGCCTTCCCCTGCCTTCTATGGCCTCGAGTCTCGCGACGAGTACCCTCCGGTTCGAGCTCATCCCCACCTCCCCGCCCCATATCGATAGTAGCCGAGGCGGTGGCCCCGTACAAGCTTCGTCGGATCTTCCATTGAGAGGCGCTGGAATGTATACTAACACAAAGACGGAGGCGGTGAACTTGTCAATCACGATCGAGCACGATAAGCGCAAACGCGAGATCCTGGGGAAGGCGCTCGATGTCTTCGTCGACGAGGGCTACGAGGATACGACCTTCCAGAAGATCGCCGAACGCTGCGGCATTACGCGCACTATCCTCTATCTGTATTTCAAGAACAAGCGCGAAATCTTCACTTTCAGCATCAAGCTCTTCACGGAAAACCTCGAGGCCGAGATCCGCGTCATCGCGGCGGATCCGTCGCGAAGCCAGTCGGACAAGCTTTCGGCCATCGTCGCGATGGTGGTGGAGACCTGCGCCGGTCACCGGCGGCTCCTTTCCGTAATCCTGGACTACCTCGGTCATCTCCGCGCGGCGGGCGGAGACCCCGACGATCGCGTGCGCAGGCGCACCATCAGGATGCGGCACATCCTAGCCGGTCTCCTCATAGACGGCCAAAAGAAGGGGGACTTCCCTCCCTTCTCCGTCAAGTCGGCGGGGGACCTATTCTACGCTCTCATCGAGGCGGCCATATTCCGCATCGCGGTACTGGGGAGGGAGGACGTATCCGGCCTCGTCGAGGCGGCCTCCCTCCTCGCCTTCGCCTTCAGGGGCGGCGAACCCAAGCCCAGGGGCCGGCCGGCTCGCGAGGTCAGGCCCTCGCCATGACCGCGCGAGCGAACTCCGGATCGGGCGCGAGTTCTGGCTCGCGCGCGAGCTCTGGCTCGCGACTGCCCCCCTGGCTGCGCGTAGACCTTCCCTCCGGGGGCAACTGGCGCCGAGTCTCCTCGATGCTGGAGCGCCGGGCTCTGGCTACGGTCTGCGACTCGGCGCGATGTCCCAACAAGGCCGAATGCTGGGGAGCCGCGACGGCCACCTTCATGGTGCTCGGTTCGGTCTGTACCCGCGGCTGCCGATTCTGCGCGGTATCGCACGGCAAGGAGGGCGAGCCGCCCAGGCTCGAGGAGCCGGAAGAGCTGGCCAGCGCCGTCGCCGAGCTCGGGCTGAGCTACGCGGTCGTCACGAGCGTCGATCGCGACGATCTACCCGACCGAGGCGCCGCGCACATCGCCGCCTGCGCCAGGGCGATCAAGGCCCTCGGCCCGGGCGTGCGAGTCGAGCTCCTCGTGCCCGACTTCCGCGATGGAGAGATCGAGACCGTCCTGGACGCGCTTCCCGACGTGCTCGCCCACAATGTGGAAGTCGTCGAACGGCTCCAAGGCCTTCGAGACGCGCGGGCCTCCTACCGGGCGAGCCTCCGGACGCTGTCCCTCGCGGCGGAGCGCTCGCGGGAGCGGGGCGGTTCGCCCGTCGTCAAGTCGAGTCTCATGCTGGGGCTCGGAGAGGAGCGAGACGAGATCCTGAAGGTCCTGGACGATCTCCGCGCGGCCGGGTGCTCCAGCCTCGTGCTCGGCCAATACCTGAGGCCGAGCGCCTTACAGGCGGAAGTCGCGCGGTACCTCCTTCCGGAGGAATTCGACCAGCTTGCCGAGGAAGCCCGTTCGAAGGGCTTCGCCTCGGTCGTATCGGCCCCCCTGGCGCGGACGAGCTTTCACGCTCGGGCCGGATTCGAAAGCGCACATGATAAGCCGGCGGGACTGTAAAATTCCGGGAGGCAAGCTCCTCCGGGTCGAGGTAGAGGCCGAAGCGGGCATCGTCCTGCGGGTCGTCGTGCGGGGCGATTTCTTCGCCCATCCGGAGGAGGCCTTCGAAGCCGCCGAGGCGGAACTCGCCGGTACGCCGGTCGACCGCGTGGAGAAGGCGGCGCTATCCCTTTTCTCGAGGCCGCCGCTGCGTCTCTTCGGCGCTTCGCCCGCGGATATCGCCCAGGCTCTGGCGGAGGCGTCCCATGAAACTCAGGCTCGTTGATTCCGGCGCCGCAGGCGCGCTTCCCGGCGCGATCAACATGGGCATCGACGAGGCTTTGCTCGGCTCGGTGTCCAGAGGCGAGTCGCCACCGGTGTTGAGACTGTACCGCTGGTCCCCTCCCTGCGTCACGGTCGGGTATTTCCAATCCCTCGACGCCGAAGTCGACCTCGAGGCCTGCCGCGCCCACGGAGTCGACGCCGTCCGCCGGCTCACCGGGGGCGGGGCCGTGTATCATGACGGGGAGATAACCTACTCGATCGTCCTCCCCCTCGGGCATGAGCTCGCGCCCGACGATATCCTCGAGTCCTACCGCCGCATCTGCGCAGGATTGGTCCGAAGCCTGGCCATCCTGGGTGTCGACGCCGCATTCCAGCCGATCAACGACATAGCCGCGGGAGGCAAGAAGATTTCGGGCAATGCCCAGACGAGAAGGCAGGGCTGCGTGCTCCAGCACGGCACGGTCCTCCTCGATTTGGAGCTCGAACGCATGTTTTCGATCCTCAAAGTGCCGGCGGAGAAGATCAAGGGAAGGCTCATCGAGGACGTAAAGGCGCGGGTTACATCGCTGCGGACCATACTCGGCCGGCCGGTCGCGTACGGCGAAGCCGCCCGGGCGATCATAGGCGGCTGTTCGTCGGCCTGGGGCGCCGAGCTCTCGCCGCTCGCGCTCAGCCCGGCCGAAGAGGCCGAGGCGCGGCGCCTGGCGTCCGAACGCTTCTCCTCGCCGGTATGGAACCACCGCCGCTAGGGGCGGCTAGTCTTTTCGCGCGACCGTATTCGAGACCAGGCCGACGCTCACGCTCTGGGCGATGAGCCTCGCGATGCCGGGAACGGCGGGGCTCGCCGCGGTCAGCGCCTTGGCCGCGAATAGGCTCGAAATATTGCTCTCGTAGGCGAGAATGCGCGAAATATAGTTGAGGGTCTTCTGGGGAGTCGCCCCGCGTTCGACCCGACCGTTTCCCGCGTTGTACATCGCCAAGGCGGCCACCTCATTGCCCGCCTGGGCGAGACAGCTCTTAAGGTGGGAAATGCCGTATCGGGCGTTCGTTCCCGGGTCGTAGAAATCCCGTATTCCGAGCCTGGGATAAGACTTGGAATTGAGTTGAAAGAGTCCGCGATCGACCGAATCCCCATTCTTGTTTATCGCGTCAACCTTGAAATCGCTCTCCTCGAGGGCGAGGGCGAAACAGAGCGAAGGCCGGACGCCGAATTTGTCCGAGAAGTCCAAGATGGCGCGCGCCACCGATTCGGATTGGGTGAGCGACGAAAAGAACTGGAGGGTGCTCTCCCGGGTCGAAGGGTCTCGATAGTAAGGCGCGATTGGGTCCATTCGCTCGAGGCTTTCCAGATATCCGGGTATTTCCTGTTCATCCAAAGAACTAAGCTCGATGAGGGCGTTGTCGATCTTCGATTGGGGACGTGGACTCGAACAGGAGAAGCAGAGGAGGGAAATTGGCAATGAAAGCGTGCAAACTACAATAAACCTATGTTTCATGCGTACAATGCTCCTAATTATAGAGATACTGCCGAGTGGACAGAATGAGACGGCTATTTTACAAATATCCCTAAAAGCGTCAAGAGGTCGCACTTGTCCAAAGGCGGGTTCGAAGCCATAGTGGAGACATGATCCCAAAGCCGATTCGGGTAATAGTCACCGGAGGAACCTTCGACAAAGCCTACGATGCGATCAAGGGAGAGCTCACCTTCAAGGCGAGCCATCTTCCCGAGATCCTCAAGCAGATCAGGGTGACCGTAGCCGTCTCGATCGAGCTGAATCAACTGATAGACAGTCTTCAAATGCAGGATGGGAACCGGCGCTCGGTACTCGTCGCCTGCGAGCAGGCGGTCGAAGACCGAATCCTCATCACCCACGGCACCGACACCATGGCCGAGACCGCTGGGCTCATCGGGCCTGCCCGACTCCCGAAGACCATAGTCCTCACGGGCGCCATGGTTCCCTTTCAAGTTCAGGGTTCCGACGCGCTCTTCAACTTCGGAACGGCGTTCTCGGCGGTTCAGCTCCTGCCCTATGGCGTTTACGTGGCGATGAACGGCCGCATTTTCGATTGGGACAGGGTTCGCAAGGACAAGCGCGCAGGAATCTTCGAGGAGGTCTGACCGTGGCAAGGGAGAGGGATGAGGGCAAGCGGTTGGCTATCCTGGCGGCGGCCAAGCGTCTTTTCGCCGCCCATGGATTCTATGGCACCTCGGTCTCGGACCTCGCGCGAGAAGTCGACCTTCCCGTCGGCTCGATTTACACCTATTTCGACGGAAAGGAAGCGATCATCCGCACGGTCATCGAGGAAGGCTGGGAAGCCTTCTTCGCCGCCCTGGCCGGAGCGATATCGGGTCCGGGCAAGCCGGAGGACAGGCTCGCTCTCATCGTGTACCGTTTCCTGCCCGAGCTCTTCGCCGACGTGGACCTCATCTCCATAATCCTCGCCGAGGCCGACAAGGGCGCCGGGCTCGAGGGCAAGCTCGAACGTCTCGCGACCCTGATCGCGGGCCTCGTCGAGGAGCTGGCCGCCGCGCGCGGCGTCGAGATGGACTTCGCTCCCAAGCGCGCGATGGCGGCTATCGCCGTCTACTTCCTGGGCAGCCTCGACGCCGTGCGCATTTCGCGGAGCATCGGCATCAACGTGGGGCCCGAGGATGTCATCGACTTCATCAAACTCTCGGTCGAAAACAGCTTCGGCGTCGAGCTCAAGCCCCCTTCGGATCCGGCAAGCCTTCCTCCATTGATCGAGCTAACGGAGCCCGCGCCGCTGTAAGGCCGACGGCGTATGGCCCGTCAGTCTCGCAGACTTTCGCAGTTCGGCCTGGGGCGCGGCATGCGCGCCTGCCAGAAGGGGCTCGCGGCGAGCATCCTGAGCCTTATGAAGGGCGCGGCCATGGCGGCCAGGGGGCGGATATGCCTCGTCTCCTGGGCCACTTCGGCGTAGTAATCCTCGAGCCCCTTGCTCCTGAAGCCCAGGTCGGCCTCCGCTTCGTCCGAGTCGGCATACCATCCGCAATGGAAGCCCGAGCGGGCGAAAGCCTCGGCCGGGAAGCGCGCGACACCGCCGAGGCCGATGAGGTCGAGCATCCTGTCGAGGAAGCTCCTGTAATCGGTGCGGCAGCTCTCGCCGCCGCCGATGTCGAAGGTCCTGCCGAGGATGGCCTGCGCGCGGGCGGCCTTCGCGAAGGCCCTGCCCGTATCCTCCGTGTGGCATATCTCGAGCTTGGTTCGAAGCGGCATCGAAAAGAGGAGGGGATCGGGATCGAGTTTCTTGCGCCACATCACCGCTCCCAGCCGAAGTATCACGAACGGCAGGCCGGAACGCCGGATCAATGCCTCCGCTTCTACCTTCGTCCTGCCATACCCATCGCCGGGGCTCGGTTTGAGGTCGTCGCCGACGCTGATCCAGTAGTCGGATACGCGGTCGCCGTAGGCGGCCACGCTGGAGGCGAATACCAAGCGCGGGCTTCGCGACCCGTGCGGCGACGCGGCGCGGATGGCGGCGACGAGATTGGCCGTGCCGCCGACATTCACGGATCGGGCCGAATCCGGGAAGCGGTCGGCCGCGGGCGGGATGATTGCCGCTAAATGGATCACGGCGTCCTGCCCCGCCACTGCGCGCCGCGCGACCTCGGGATCGCGAACGTCGCCGAAGAGCAGTCTCGGCTCGCGCCCGATTACTGCCCAGGCTCGCGCCAACTGCCGTGCGAGCCGCTTTGTGCGCTTCGTCTCCGTTTCGAGCACGGTGACTCTATCGCCCTCGGCCAGGCAGGCGGCGACCGTGCTCCTCCCGACATTCCCGAAAGCGCCCGTCACGAGAACATTCGGCATAAAGCTCTCCCGATAAAAGAATGAACACTCATTCAGAGTATATATCTTCATGAGGTGTTGCACCGAAAATTGCTTTCATGAGGAGGTGAAATGGAAATTGAAAAATTCGCGTAATTAATATACAGTAGAAAAAGGCCGAGAATTACTTCGGAGAGCCAATGTCGTCCAAGAAGCTGGATTATCGCGACCTAGTCTTTCAAATCGACTCCGATCTCAGCAAGATCCAGGATGCGGACATTCTTCTCGAACGCATCCTCATGGAAGCTCGACGCGTACTAAATGCAGATGCCGGAACGATATACGTACGAGAAGGCGAACAGCTCGTCTTCAAGTACAGCCAAAATGCCACGCTCGAGAAACGACTGCCGCCAGGGCAAAAACTGCCTATGAGCAATGCCCGCATCCCGATAGACGAATCTCGAGTCGCCGGCTACGCGGCCAAGAATCGCGTCGTGCTGCGCATCGACGACGCTTACGAGATTCCCCCGGATAGACCCTATAAGTTCAACCCCTCTTTCGATAAACAGAACGGCTGGAAGACACGCTCGATACTCGCGCTACCCCTCATAACCTCGTCGGGGAACCTCATCGGGGTGATTTCGGTGCTGAACGCCCTCGACGAAACGGGCGAAGTCGTGCCCTTCACCGCACAGGACGAGAAGATCGTCGGCCATTTCGCGTCGAGCGCGACCAACGCCCTGGAGCGCGCCTACATGACGCGCTCCATCATCCTGCGGATGAACCGAATGGCCGAGATGCGCGATCCCAAGGAGACGGGGGCCCACGTCAACCGAGTCGCGGGCTACGCGGCGGAGATATACGACCGCTGGGCGTTCAACCGCGGGATCCCGGAGAGGGAGCGAGAGCGAACCAAGGACACGCTCAAGATGGCCGCGATGCTCCACGACGTCGGCAAGGTCGCGATCTCCGATATCATCCTCAAGAAGCCTGCGCGCTTCACGCCCGACGAGTACCGGGTAATGCAGGCCCATACCTGCTTCGGCGCCAAGCTGTTCGTCGACACCCAATCGGAGCTCGACATAATCTCCGCCGAAGTGGCGCTCCGCCATCACGAGAATTGGGACGGCACGGGCTATCCCGGCATGGTGGACATCTGGGCCGAGGATCCCATCTCCTCTCCTATCGAATGCGGCCCGGACGGCAGCGCCCGCAAGCTCAAGGGCGAGGAGATACCCCTTGGCGGCCGCATCGTGTCCGTCGCGGACGTCTACGACGCCCTCATCTCCAAGCGCGTATACAAGGAGCCTTGGGATTCCGGCAAGGTCTACGACGAGATCCGCTCGATGTCGGGCGTCAAATTCGATCCCGAGATCGTCGCGGCCTTCTTCGAGATCCTGCCCCGCATAGAGGAGATACGCAGCCGCTACCCCGACGCCGAGGCGGAGGAGAAAGCCGAGCACCCCGCGGCCGCGAAGGCCTGCTGAGCGGGCCGGCCCGACAGGGTCGTTGACGGTTCGCCTCGCGGGCCTATACACTCGCCGCCATGATCACGATCCACGACCTGCGCAGGAAATACATCGAATTCTTCAAATCCAAGGACCATGCGGAGATTTCCGGCAAGTCCCTGATACCAGAGAACGATCCGACCGTGCTTTTCACCACGGCGGGCATGCATCCCCTCGTACCCTATCTTCTCGGGGAGCCCCATCCGGCCGGCAAGCGGCTTACCGATTACCAGAAGTGCATCCGCACGGGCGACATCGACGAGGTCGGCGACGAGAGCCACCTCACCTGCTTCGAGATGCTCGGCAACTGGTCCCTCGGAGACTACTTCAAGAAGGAATCGATATCCTACTCCTGGGAATTCCTCACCTCGCCGGATTGGCTCGCCCTCGACCCGAGGAAGATCTCGGTCACCGTGTTCGAAGGCGACGAGAACGCCCCGCGGGACGAGACGTCCGCGGAGGCCTGGAAGACGCTCGGAGTGCCGCCCGACAGAGTCGCCTATCTGCCCGCGAAGGACAACTGGTGGGCCGCCGGCCCGACGGGTCCCTGCGGACCCGACACCGAGATATTCTTCTGGGTAGGGGACGGACCACCTCCCGCGGGTTCCAACAAGGGCACCGACTCCCAGCGATGGATGGAGATCTGGAACAATGTCTTCATGGAATTCAACCGAGTCGACGAGAAGACTCTCGTCAAGCTTCCGGCGCAGAACGTCGACACCGGCATGGGCCTCGAGCGTACGGTCTGCATCCTCCAGGGCAAGAGATCCGTCTACGACACCGAGGCCTTCGGGCCGATCATCGAGTCGATCGAATCGATAGCCGCCTATGGATACAGGAGCGATGCCGAGAAGGACCGCTCGGTGCGCATCATCGCCGACCATGTTCGCACGGCGACCTTCATCCTGGGGGATCCCAAGGCGGTCATGCCCTCGAACGTAGGCGCCGGCTACGTACTGCGCCGGATAATCCGCCGCGCCGTGCGCCACGGCCGCAAGCTGGGCATAGAGGGCGCCTTCCTGGCCAAGCCCGCGGCCGCCGTCGTCGACAATTTCTCGGGACCGTTCCCCGAGCTCTCCCAAAACCGCCAGCGGGTCCTCGACGAGCTTTCGAAGGAAGAGGAGAAATTCCTCGAGACCCTGCAGAAGGGCGAGCACGAGTTCGAGAAGATGCTGCCCAACCTCCTGCGGAACCCGCAGAAGGTGATGTCGGGCCGCCTCGCCTTCAAGCTCTACGATACCTACGGCTTTCCCATCGAGCTCACCGAGGAACTCGCGGGCGAGAACGGCATGAAGGTGGACAGGCGCGAATTCGACGAGGCCTACAAGAAGCACCAGGAACTTTCCCGCGCCGGCTCGGAGCAGCTGTTCAAGGGCGGCCTCGCCGACCACTCCGAGATCTCGACGAAGTACCATACCGCGACCCATCTGTTGCAGAAGGCGCTCAAGGTCGTGCTCGGCGACCACGTAGCGCAGAAAGGCTCCAACATCACCGCGGAGCGGATGCGCTTCGACTTCTCGCACGGGGCCCCGATGACCAAGGAAGAGCTCGAGCGCGTCGAGGCGATCGTGAACGAGCAGATCGGCCGCGACCTTCCGGTGACGATGGAGATGATGAAGCTCGACGAGGCCAAGCTCGCGGGCGCGACCGCCCTTTTCGGCGAGAAGTACGAGGAGACCGTAAAGGTCTACACGATAGGCGATTTCTCCAAGGAAGTCTGCGGCGGGCCGCACGTCGAGCGCACCGGGGTCCTCGGGAAATTCCGGATCCAGAAGGAGCAGTCCTCGAGCGCGGGGGTGCGCCGCATCTACGCGGTCCTGGAACAGTAGCGGCTCGATAGAGGCCCGGGATGGGATCGGCTACTTCTTGGAGCCGCGCTTGGCCTCGTACATACGACTGTCGGCCAATTCGACGAGGGCCTGAGCCGACACGACGGCGGGACCCGGCGCGCCGGCGGGGATTTCCCCATGACCGGCTTCGGCGGATTCCAGCTCTCGTCGCGTCGCGATGCCCCTGCTGAGGGAAATCGGGAAGGGCTTCGGGCCCGCGTTGACCCGGGCCAGGGCGGCCTCGATCCTCGCATCGATGAGGGCGGCCCCGGCCGAGTCGCAGTCGGGCAGGACTATGAGGAATTCGTCGCCCCCGAGCCGGCCCACGGTGTCGCAATCCCTCAGCGAGTCGAGGAGCGCGGAGCTGGCGAGCTTGATGAACTGGTCGCCGGCCGCGTGGCCCATGTTGTCGTTTACCGTCTTGAGGCCGTCGATGTCGCAGAAGATCACCGCGAGGTCGTCGCCCTTCCTCGAAGCCAGGCTGAACTGCTTCTCCAGGACGACGAGCACCGTGCGCCGATTTACGATGCCCGTGAGCGCGTCGGTGGACGCCAGGAGCATGAGCTCGGCCTGGACTCGCTTGAGGCTCGAGAGGGAGCCGACGATCCTCGCGTAGCGCACGAGGAGCTCGAGCGAGCCCCCGTCGATGGAGCGCTTCGTGACGAGGTTGTCCACCCATATCTCGCCGATCACCTTCCTCCCGTCCCAGAGCAGGGCAAGGGCCCTCTCCGCGGTTCCGACGACCTCATGGCGCTCGTTGAAGCAGGGACCGGCGCCCATGTAATAGATGGGCTCCTTGCCGTCGTAGAAACCCCCGGGAAGGGATTCCTCCGATCGTCTGTATTTCACGCCGCGCTCGTCCCTTATGCGCCCTTCCTCGTCCGTGCCGTAGCTCCCGTAGAGGAGTGCGGAGTCGGCCGAATCGACGAACCATATGCCGATCCTGTCGAAGCCGAGGACGCGCTGGCCGAGGTCGACGGCCCGGCGGCACAGGTCGTCGACATCGTCTGCCAGGGAGAGATCGAGGGAAAGGTCGTGGAGAGCCGCCATCTTGAGCGCGAAAGCGTTCCGCGCCGCCTCGAAGCGTCGCTGGCCGAGGTCGACCCGCGAAGGATCGGGGCTCCCGGGGGCCGCTCCGGGCTGCCCGCCCGCCGGGCCGCGGACTGTACCGTCGCTTTTTTGCATCCTTTCGAAACCTCTTTTGGGCACGCCCGCAGCCGGTCCATCCCGGATCGGGAATTCATTATATCGCCGCGTCGTCCTTCGATCCAGAAGCGCGCCGCGCCAGGTGTCGTCCCGAGAATCGATCGATTGGTGAAACCGGTCGATTGATACCCCCTTTCGCGTTTTCGCTTTGCGAGATATTCTTTGGCCATGAAAAAACAGCCAGAGGTCAGAGACCTCCGGCGCTCGGTATCGGGATGCGGCAAGACGCTCGCCGTGCTGGGCGCTTCCGGAGGCCCCTTGGAAGTTCAACCGGGAATCAGCCTCGTCCGTGGCGTCTGGGAAGGGAAGCCCGCCGTAGCCGTAGTAGCCGACCCCGGATCGCCTGTACCGCGCGAAGCCTACGAACGAGACCTCAAATATCTCCACGAGATATCCTTCGATCTCTCGCTCTGCCAGAGCGTCGATGAAATCTGCCGCGACGCTGTGCGGCTAGGTCGCGATAGGCTGGACTTCGACCGCCTCAGCATTTGGCTCGTCGATCGCAACGATCCCCATTTCAAGGTCGGCACATGGGGAATAGACGAGGAAGGAAAGCTCCGGGACGAGCATAATGCCCGGCACCCCATCGACGGGAAGGGCGGGGTTCCCGGCTCCTTCTACAAAGGTAAAGTCCCTCTATATCTGGGCTCCGACGAGGTCTGCTACGACCATGAGGGGCGGGAGGTCGGGAGGGGGAGCAAGCTCATCGCGCCCCTTTGGGACGGCCGCGCCTTCATGGGCGAGTTCAGCGTCGACAACCTCATCAGCCACAGGGAGTTCGGCCCCGAGAAGAAGGAGGCCTTCGTCATCTTCTCGCGGGTGGTGGCCAACTTGATAAGCCTGAAGCGGGCGGAAGCCGAGCTCAAGTACCTTGCCTCCACCGACTCGCTGACGGGCACGGTAAATCGCCGAACGACGCTCATCATACTCGAGAAGCACATCGCCCAGTGCCGGCGCACCGGCTCGCCTCTCGCCATCTGCCTGGCCGACCTCGACGGCCTCAAGCTGGTCAACGACGCCTATGGCCACGCCGCCGGGGACGAGTACATCCGCTGCGCCAGCTCGGCCCTGGTCGGGGCGGTCAGGGGCTCGGACACCGTGGGAAGGATCGGAGGCGACGAATTCCTGATAGTCTTCCCCGACTGCCGCGGGAACGTCGTCGCGACCATCATGGAACGGGTGAATGCCGAGCTGGCGTCGGGCGCGAAGCCGGGCTCCTACTTGCCGAGACTATCCTGGGGAATAGCCTCGCTCGGCGAGGTCTCCGAGGGGGCGCACGCCGAAGCCGAGCTCCAGCGCTGCATCGACATACTTCTCGAGCGGGCCGACCAGCGCATGTACGACGACAAGCGCAGCAAAGGCGCCGCGAGGCCGAAGGCCACCGGCGAGCCGGAATTGGCTTTCTAGCCTATCCGCCTCAGCGCCTGGGTCGCCAGTCCGCCGTCTTCCCGCACTCGCCGCAGTATGTAGGGTCCTTTGACGACCCTTCTCTCCCACCAGAGCTCCTGCGCAAACCATTCGATTCCGGAGAGCAGGCCGCTTTGGTCGCGGGGGCGCCACTGGACGAAGGCATAAGGGCCGGGGGCGAGCATCGCTCCCGAGCCGGGCCGCCCGGAGTCGGCCGACGCCTGGACCAAGGCGCCGCGCCGGCCGTAGTAGCGGGGCCGGGGGAAGGGACGGCGCAGGACCGGACCATCGTCGGGATCGAAGACGATGAGTTCCTCCTCGTCGAAGAGGAATATCTCCTCCTCGCCTTCCGGCATGTCCTCGCCGAGGCCGACCTCGAGGAGCGAGCCCGAGCCCGAAGGAACGTGGGTCCTGCCGCCGAACGGAGCTCCCGACAGAGGAGGGTTCTCGAGGCCGGAGTAGGCGAGGGGAGACCGCAGGTCGAGGCTGAGCAGCTCCATATCCGTCATGGATGGCATCCTGCCGCACCCGCCGCGTCCGCCGCAAGCCCTCGCGGATAAGCCCCGCGGTAGCAATACGCGGCCGGCTGTGGTATCGTACACCGCGATGGCACTCTTGGATTCTATCGATTCCCCGGAGGACCTCGGAAGGCTCGGGCCGCGGGAGCTCAAGGAGATCGCGGCGGAGATTCGGGAGAGGATAATCTCCGTCGTCGGGCGGAACGGCGGCCATCTTTCCTCCAACCTCGGCGTCGTCGAGCTGACCCTCGCGATACACCGCTCCTTCGACTCGCCCCGCGACGCGATAGTATGGGACGTAGGCCACCAGAGCTACGCCCATAAGCTCCTGACGGGCCGCCGAGAGGAGTTCGACGGCATCCGCAAGTCGGGCGGCATCTCGGGCTTCCCCAAGCGCTCCGAGAGCCGGCACGACGCCTTCGATACGGGCCATGCCTCCACCTCGATCTCGGCCGCGCTGGGCATCCTCGAGGCCCGGCGCGTGCTCGGCCAGGGCGGGGTGGCCGTCGCCGTGATCGGGGACGGCGCCCTCACGGGCGGAATGGCCTTCGAGGCTCTCAGCCACGCCGGGCAGCTCGGGCTTCCCCTGGTCGTCGTGCTCAACGACAACAAGATGTCGATTTCGCCCAACGTGGGAGCCTTGTCCAGCTACTTGTCCCGATTGTCCGCCACTGTCCGCTATCAGGGATTCCGCTCCCGCATCGACCGCCTGGTCAAGGGTCTTCCCGTGATCGGGCCATTCCTCTTTTCCTTGATGGTCAGGTGGAAGAGAGCGGTCAAAGCCCTTCTCTTCAAGGAGAATCTCTTCTCGGATCTGGGATTCGAGTACGCGGGGCCCATCGACGGGCACAATATCTCCGCGATGACGCAAGTGTTCCGCGAGGCGCGGGCCCTGTGCAAACCCGTCGTAGTGCACGTCATCACCAAGAAGGGCAAGGGCTACGATCTGGCCGAGGAGGATCCCAGCGCCTACCACGGCGTCGCGCCCACGCGCTGCAAGGACGGGATCGCGGAGCAGGTCTCTCCCGCCACCTTCACCGAGGCTTTCTCCCGGGCCATGGTACGGCGCGGCTGCGCCGACGAGCGCCTCGTCGCCGTCAGCGCCGCGATGACGACCGGCGTCGGCCTCGACGCGTTCAAGGAGGCCTGCCCCGGACGCCTCCACGATGTGGGCATCGCCGAGGAGCACGCCGTAGCCTTCGCGGCCGGCATCGCCTCGGCGGGCCTCCGTCCCGTCGTGGCGCTCTATTCCACCTTCGCCCAACGCGCGGTCGATCAAGTCCTTCACGACGTCGCGCTTCCCTGTCTCCCCGTCGTCCTCGCCCTGGATAGATCCGGGGCCGTAGGGGAGGACGGCGAGACGCACCAGGGAATATTCGATATAGCCCTTTTCCGTTCCTTCCCCAATCTCTCTATCCTCGCTCCCGCGAGCGCGGCGGAGCTCGGGCTCTGCCTGGATTGGGCGCTCGAATCGGGCCGGCCGGCAGTCGTCCGCTATCCGAAAGCCGCCTGCCCGCCGGAGGAGGACGCCTATTCCGAGGCGCTGGTCCCCGGCAGGGGCGTCTTCGTCCGCCGATCGGGGGCTGAGACGCTCCTGGTCGCGCTGGGAGGACTCGTCGCTCACGCGGTCGAAGCCTCCGACCTGCTGCTTCGGGAGGCCTCGGCCGCGGCGGGATCGTCGGCTCTTTCCCGTTCCGCGGGCGGGGCCGACGTGTACTCCCTCCGCTTCGCGGCTCCCTTCGACGAGGAGGCCTTCCTGGAGCTGGCTTCGCCTTATGCGAGGGTCATCGTCCTCGAGGAAGGCGTCGCTCGGGGCGGCTTAGGCGAATACATCGTGTCTCTCTTCGCGACCAGACTGCCCGGCGTCGCCGCGGCCGCGGCCGGCTTCCCTTCCAAGCCCTATCCCCAGGCATCCCGCGAAGAGCTCCTGGCGAGGGCGGGCCTCGACTCGGACGGCATCGCGGTCCGCGTACGCGAAGCCGAGGCCTTCGGAGCCGGCCGAAGGATCTTCGCCTTCGGGGCGGCGAGGGAAGGCGCATGACCGCCCGACCCGGGATGATTTCCCTTCCGCGCGACCGCGTGCTCGGCCTCGATTCCGGTCCCGTCGTAATGGGCATAGTCAACGTCACGCCCGATTCCTTCTACCCGCTTTCCCGCAGACGCGGGGCTGTCGAGGCCGCCGAGGCCGCCCTGGCCATGGAGGCCGAGGGCGCGGCCATCGTCGATCTGGGCGGCGAGTCGACGCGGCCCGGCTCGAGCTATGTCGGCGAAGCCGAGGAGCTCGAGCGGATTGTCCCGGCCGTCCGGGCCATCCGCTCGAGGAGCGACCTGCCCATCTCGGTGGACACCCGCAAGGCCTCGGTCGCGGCCGCGGCCATCGAGGCCGGAGCCGACATGATTAACGACGTTTCCGCTCTCCGGCACGATCCTGCCATGGCGGCCTTGGCTGCAGAGAAGGGCGTAGCCCTGCTCCTCATGCACATGAAGGGCGAGCCCAGGACGATGCAGGAGGCGCCTTCCTACGCCGATTGCGCCGCCGAGGTCAGGGACTTCCTCGCCGAGTCCGCCGCGAGGGCGATCGCGGCCGGCGTGGAGCCGGGACGAATCCTGATCGATCCCGGCATAGGCTTCGGCAAGAGGCTGGAAGACAATCTGGCGATCCTTTCGGCTCTGGGCGCCATAGTCGGATTGGGCTTTCCCGTCGCCGTGGGGATCTCGCGCAAGGCTTTCCTGGGCGCTCTGGTTGGCAAACCGGTCGAGGGCAGGCTCCCGGCCAGCCTAGGGGCCGCCTGCGCGGCCCTGCTCGGCGGGGCGGCCGTATTCCGCGTCCACGACGTTGGCGCGACCGCCGACGCGTTGGGCGTCTTCGCGGCTATACTCGGCCTCGCCGGGCGGGGCTCCATCCCTGCCGGCCGGAACCCCGCATGAGCGCGCTCTCTCTGGGTAGGATATTCTCGAGCTACCTGAGGCCCGCTCTCGACGTACTCCTCCTCGCCTATCTCGTCTACAAGGCCTACGAGGTAATGGTGAAGACCCAGGCCATACAGCTCGTCAAGGGCGCATTGATCCTGGCGGTCTTCTACGCGGCGGCCTTCTTCCTCCAGCTCACGACGGTGACGTGGATACTCAACGTCCTCGCTCCGGGCCTCGTCATCGCGCTGGCGATCGTCTTCCAGCCCGAGCTTCGCAAGATCTTCATGCGTCTCGGGCAAGGTTCCATATTCCGGGGCGCCGCCAGGCCGCGCATTACACAGATCGAGGCGGTGCTCAACGCGGCGGAGAGACTCAGCTCCATCCGCAGGGGAGCCCTCATCGTGTTCGCCCGCAATGTGGGTCTCAAGAACATCATCGATACCGGCACCCGGCTCGACGGTCTCATGTCGTCGAGCCTCATCGTGACTATCTTCGGCCACGATACCCCTCTCCACGACGGGGCTCTCATCGTCCAGGACGGGCGCGTCGCCGCGGCCGGCTGCTTCCTGCCGCTGTCCGAGCAGCAGGACATCCGCAAGAGCTTCGGAACGCGCCACCGCGCGGCCCTGGGCCTCTCCGAGGAGGCCGACGCCGTCGTGCTCGTCGTCTCCGAGGAGACGGGCGCGCTCTCGCTCGCCTACGAGTCCAAGCTCTATTACGGGCTCGCTCCCGAGCAGGTGAGGCTCCGCCTTGGCGAGCTCCTCGAGTTCCCCGAGGGCGGGCAGGACGTGGCGGAGGAGGCCGCGGATGCCGAATAAGGGGATCGCCAGGCGCCTCGTCTCCAACTGGCCGGCCAAGGTGCTTTCGCTCGCGGCCGCCCTCCTCTTGTTCTTCTTCTACAGGCTCAACCGCTTGGAGGACCGCTATATCTCGGTACCCCTGGCCGTCTCCCTGGGCGACGAGTTCCTGCCTTCCAGCCAATATCCGCGCTCCGTGCGCGTAACCCTGCGCGGAGAGCCGAACGCCCTGTTCTCGATACAGGAGGACGACGTGCGCGCGAGCCTGGATCTTTCCGGATACCGCGCCGAGGGGCAGTACCGCGCGCCCGTGCAGGTCGAGCGAAGAGGAACCGCCCTCGGGGTCGATCCCCTGGAGATAATGACCGATCCGGCGGAAGTCCCCGTCTCGATGGAAAAGCGCTCGACCCGCGTCGTTCCCGTCACGCCCTCGTTCCAGGGCTTCCTGGAGCCGGGCTACGAGCTGCTCTCCTTCGATATCAATCCCTCCGAGATCGAAGTCTCGGGGCCTGCCAGCGCGGTCGCGCGGGTTTCGGACGTGCAGACCGACTCCATCGAACTGGCCGGGCGCAATGCCGACTTCACCGTCAAGGCCAGAGTCATCAACAAGGAGAGCCTAGTCTCGATCTCGGGGCCCGATATCGTCGAATTCCGCGCCGTCGTGCAGCGCTCGCTCGCGATCAAAAGCTTCGAGGGCATCGCCATCGAGGGCGAGGGCCTGGCCGGAGGGCTGGCGCTGGCGGCGCCCCTGCCGACGGGCAGTCTCCGCGTCAGGTCGTCCACGACGGATATCACCGGATTCTCCCCCGCCCAGGGCATCCTCTTCGTCGACCTGTCGGACTTTCGCAAGGCGGGCGCCTATCAGGCGAAGGTGCAATCGCGGGCGCCCGACGGCTTCACCATCGAGCGCTTCGAGCCGCAGGCGATCCAGGTGACGATCGTGGTCGCGGGAGAGAACCCCGCCGCCGGCGGCGGGGTTCCGCCGGATCGGAGGCCCCAATGATACTGGGAATCGGCGTGGACGTCGTCCATGTGGGGCGCATAAGGCATTGGGTCTCCGTACCCGGGCTCGTCGAGCGCTTCTTCCATCCCGACGAGGTCGCGGACGCCAGGAACCGGGGGGCGGGCGCCCCTTTGTCCCTCGCTGCCCGCTTCGCCGCGAAGGAGGCCTTCGGGAAGGCCCTGGGAACGGGCCTCGCGGGAGTGCGCCTCGGCGACATCCAGATAGTCAACGACTCGAGCGGAAGGCCGGACATGGTGCTGCACGGCAGCGCCCTCGCGCGCCTCGGCGCAGTCGGCGGCGCGCGCGTGCACGTCTCGCTGACGCACGAGAGCGACAACGCCATTGCGATCGCGATCATAGAGAGGTAGACCATGGTCCGGTACGCTCAGAAGCCCGATAACGAAAAGGAGAGGAAGGTCACCTTCATCTCCAAGGAGCCCATCGTCTGCCCGGTATGCGAGGCATCCTTCACCAGGGAGGAGCTCTTCTCGGGCCGCGTCAACGCCGGCGACCTCACCGACGAGCTCCATAGGACCTACATCCCCATGCATAACTACGGCGAGGTGCATCCCCTCGTCTACGAGCTGACCGTATGCCCGGCATGCTGGTTCTCGGCCTATAAGGCCGATTTCATGGGGATCCCCTCCAAGCCGGCCGCGGCCCTCCGGGAAGCGACCGCCTCGCGGGTCGAGGCCGCCCAGCGCGTGTTCGGCGGGGCCGATTTCAACTCGCCGCGCGGCCTGACGGAGGGCGCGGCCTCGTATTACCTCGCCATGCTCTGCTACGAGGGCCTGCCCAAGGAGTTCAGTCCGGCGATCAAGCAGGGCCTCTCGGCGCTGCGCGCCGCCTGGCTCTGCGGCTATCTCGACAGGAAGAATCCGGGCGAGAACTACGCCTACGCGGCCAAGATCTTCTACGGCAAGGCGCGCTTCCTGTACCGCCTCGCGATAGAGCTCGAGCAGAAGGGCAAGGAGCAGCTGACGACCGTGAAATGGCTCGGACCGGACACCGACAAGAACTACGGCTTCGAGGGTGTCCTCTATCTTTCCGCCATCCTGGAGCTCAAGTACGGTCAGCGCGCCGACGAGGAGAAGCGGTTGGAGAACTTGGGCGCCTCCAAGAGGACCATCGCCAAGATGTTTGGCATAGGGCGCAAGAGCAAGGCCAAGCCCGGCCCCCTCGTCGACAAGGTCCGCGACCTCTACGAGACCCTGAAGGCCGAGCTTCACCTGGACGAAGACGAGGATGAGGAGTAGGCGCAACATTCGCCTCTGCCTCTCCTACGACGGAACGGAGTTCGCAGGCTGGCAACGCCAAGTCGACGCGCGCACCGTGCAGGGCGCGCTCGAGCTCGCGCTCGGGCGGATGCACGGCCATCCCGTTCCCGTGCTGGGCGCCGGTCGCACCGACGCGGGTGTCCATGCGATGGGCCAGGTCTCCAACTTCTATACCGACATCGCCGGCATCGAGGCAGGGCGCTTCCTCCCGGCCTTGAACAAGCTCATGCCGCGCGACCTCCGAGTGCTCTCGGCCGCCGAGGCGGACTTCGATTTCCACTCGCGATACGACGCCAGGCTGCGGCGCTACCGCTACTTCTGCCTGGCTTCGCCGTCTCCCGATCCCCTCCGGCTGCGATACTGTCATCACCTGCGCAGGAGGCCCGATATCGGGTCGCTCAACGCGGCCGCCGCCCTCATCCTCGGCGAGACCGACTTCACGGCCTTCTCCTCGGCCAAGGACGCATCGGCGAACCGCTCGCGCTTCGTGTCGGAGTCCTCGTTCCGATGGGAGGGCGAGACCCTGGTCTACGAGATCGCGGCGAACGCCTTTCTGTGGCGGATGGTGCGCTCGCTGGTCGGCTCCATGCTGGACTACGAGGCCGAGGCCTTCGCCGACTCCGGAGGCCTGGCCGCCGGAGTCGGCGCGGCGGAGCGCATGGAGCGCGCCTTGCGCTCGAAGGACCGGAGCCTGGCGGGACCGACGGCGCCCGCGCGCGGACTCTTCCTATGGAACGTCGAATACTACGCCGGCCCGACGAGGCCCGGCCGAGGGGATTATTGGGCGCGCGCGGGGGAAGCCGATGGCTGAGCCGGCGCGCCGGGCGTCGGAAATCCCGCGGCGGCCGCTATCCGATGGCCTCCGAGCCTCTCTCTCCCGTGCGTATCCGCACCACTTCGGCCAGGTCGTAGACGAAGATCTTTCCGTCGCCGACCTCTCCCGACCTCGCCCCGGTCTGGATGGCCGCGATCGTCCTCTCCACGTAATTCTCGTTGACCGCTATCTCCAACCGGATCTTGCGAAGGAGGTTCCCGGTCTCCTTGTTGCCGCGGTAGATTTCGGCGACGCCGCCCTGTCTCCCGTGGCCGAGGACTTCCGATACCGTGATGAGGTTGACCTCCGCCGCGTAGAGCGCTTCCTTGACGTCCTCCAGCTTGTAGGGCTGGATGATCGCGACGATCATTTTCATGCTTTATACCCTCGCTTACTCGATTACCGTATAGGCCCTTTCCTCGTGCTGGGTTATATCCAGGCCGATCGCCTCCACCGTCGCGCCGACGCGGACCCCGACGGCCAGGTCGACGACCTTCAGGATGAGGAGGGTGCCGAGGAAGGAGAGGGCCGCGCTGACCATGCAGGCCAGGAGCTGGATGAGGAGCTGCCGCGGATTCCCGTAGAGCAGGCCGGCGTGATCGCCGCCCGAGGCCTTCCAGATCGCGGGATCCGCGAAGATGCCCGTGCAGAGGGCGCCGATGAGGCCGCCGATCCCGTGGCAGCCGAAGGCGTCCAGCGCATCGTCGTAGCCCAGCTTCTCCTTGACCACGGTGACCATCATGAAGCATGCGACGCTGGCGACGGCGCCTATCGCGAGGGCCCCTCCGACGTTCACGAAGCCGGCCGCGGGAGTTATCGCGACGAGGCCGACGACCGCCCCCGTGGCGACGCCGAGGATGGTCACCTTGCCGTTGACGAAGCTGTCCATGAGCGCCCAGACCAGGGCGGCCATCGCGGCCGCCGTATTGGTGGTCATGAAGGCGCTCGCGGCGATGCCGTCAGCCGCGAGCGCGGACCCCGCGTTGAAGCCGAACCAGCCGAACCACAGCATGGCCGAGCCGACCAGGGTAAAGGGAAGATTATGCGGCGGGAAGGGCTTGAGCGACGTGCGCCTGCCGATGAAGAGCGCGGTCGCCAGGGCGGCTATCCCGGCGTTGACATGGACGACAGTCCCTCCCGCGAAGTCGAGCGCGCCGAGCTTGGAGAGCCAGCCGTTCGCCGACCATATCATATGGGCGAGAGGCACGTAGACGAGGAAGAGCCACGCGACGGTGAACGCGAGGAAGGCCGAGAACTTCATCCTTTCCGCGAAGGCGCCGATGATGAGGGCCGGCGTGATCACCGCGAACATGCACTGGAACATCGCGAAAAGAATATGGGGAATGCGGCCCGCGGCATCGGAAACGAAATAGGGGCTCAAGTCGCTCGGGCCGATGCCCTTGAACAGGGCCCATTTGAGATCGCCGAGAACGCCCGGGATGAGCTCCGAATCGCTGAACGCGAGGCTGTAGCCCGCTACGACCCAGAGCACCGATACGAGGGAGAGCGTGATGAAGCACTGCATGAGGACGCTCAGCACGTTCTTCTTTCGCACGAGCCCCCCGTAGAATAGGCCGAGGGCAGGCACAGTCATGAACATGACGAGAGCCGAAGCCATTATTACCCACGCAGTGTTTCCGACACTTAATACCGGCGTTGCTGGCATTGATGCTCCTTATTCGGAGTGATCAACGCAAAATCCGTGCCGATTTTCAGACATATGCGAGAAATTTAAGATTTTCCTAAAATAGAAGGCTTATCGAGAAGTATTTATTTATTCCGCTAGATATTACTTTGGTGTATTCCCGGGTTCCCATTCTCGCTTAGGAGGAATACCTTGTACTCTGTCCGATAAATAGAGACAGCAATGTATGTTCACACAACATTTTTGTACTTACCGAAAATCACACTACATAATCGTAGGGATATTGCGCCGCTTCACGACGAAGCGGCGCAATCGTATTCATCCTTATCCCATCGCCTTCGCGAATCTGAGAGCAACTTCCTTCCATTCTATGACATTGTAAAACGCTTCGAGATAATCGGCCCGGCGATTCTGGTATTTGAGGTAATATGCGTGCTCCCACACGTCGACGCCGAGGATTGGAACGCGATCCTCGGCCAGCGGATTGTCCTGGTTCGCGGTAGAGAGGATGCCGAGCTTCTTCTCCGGGCCGAGCACGAGCCAGGCCCATCCCGAGCCGAACCGCCCCATCGCCGCCTTCGTGAAATCGGCCTTGAAGGCGTCGAAGCCTCCGAGGTCCTTGTCGATCGCGGTCGATAGCGCGCCTGCGGGCTTTCCGCCCGCGGACGGGCCGATGAGTTCCCAGAACAGGCTGTGGTTATAGTGCCCGCCCCCGTTGTTCCTGACCGTCGTCTTGATCGCCTCCGGCAGCTTGGCCCAATCCTTGACGAGCTTCTCGGGCGCCCACGAGGCGTATTCCGTGCCGTCGACGGCTTTGTTGAGGTTGGCGACATAGGCGGCATGGTGCTTGTCGTGGTGGATTCGCATAGTCTCGGCGTCGATGTAAGGCTCCAATGCCTCGTAGGGATATTTCAGCTCTGGAACGTTGAATGACATACTCGAGCTCCTTTAATATGTAAGATCTTATATAGGAATAATACTAATATTGAACGGAGCGGTAAAGCGAGGCGAGACGAGAGGGCTATCCATGCTATAAAGCACCGATGAAGAAGGCGACCAAGCGCTCGCACGATTCCGATCCCCAATCCGCCGATGAGGATCGGGCTCGGAGTTGGATGGGGACGGTCGGACGAGGGGGCGCGGCGCGCGCGGATATCTTCGTCGCCGAGAACGCGGGCATTCTGAGCCGCTCGCAAATCAAAGCGCGAAAAGCGGTAATTCGCGTGAACGGCGCCGTCGTCAAACCTTCCCGTCCCCTGAAGGAAGGCGACAGCCTCGAAGTGCTCTGGACCGAGGAAGCCTCCGATTCCATCGAGGCCGAGGACCTGCCGCTCTCGATCCTCTACCAGGACGAAAGGGTAATCGTCGTCGATAAGGCGCAGGGCATGGTGACCCATCCGGGCGCGGGCAACAGGCGGGGGACTCTCGCGAACGCCGTCCTCGGCATCGCGCTCCGCGAGCGGGCTTCCCGCAACGCCGAATCCGGCGGGGCCTCCGAAGGAAGGATTCCCGCCGCCAGGGCGGGCATAGTGCATCGGCTCGACAAGGACACTTCCGGCGTGATCGTCGCGGCGATGGATCTCGAAGCCCAGGTCTTTCTCGCCGACCAGTTCAAGGAACGATCGGCGCGCAAAGAGTATCTCGCGGTGACGCAGGGCATCCCGTCGCCCGCTTCGGGGCGCATAGCGAACCGCCTGGGCCGCGACAATCGCGATCGCAAACGCTTCGCCGCCCTCGCGGAAGGCGGCAAGGTCGCCGTCACCGACTATCGCGTCCTGGCAGCCTGGAAGTCTCCGAGCCCTGGGTACTCCCTCGTCTCGCTCAGGCCGAAGACAGGGCGGACGCACCAGCTCCGGGTACACATGGCGGGACTGGGCGCGCCGATACTCGGCGACCCCATCTACGGCAGGCGGGACGGCCGCTTCCCCGGGGCGAGTCTCATGCTTCACGCGCACAGGCTGAAGATCGTCCTGCCGGGGGGGAGCGAGCCCTCCGCCTTCAAAGCTCCCCTGCCTTCGCGCTTCAAGGAGACGCTCGATGCGCTGGTCGCGGCATTCGGCCCGGGCTCAACCTTTCCCGCTCGGGGCGGCCAGTCTGATAACGTTCCACGATAGCGGCGCGAGTCTCGACCGCAGGACTCCGCCGTCGATGCGGGCTCCGGCGTCGAGGCGCCGGGGAAGGACGGAATCGGGGCGGGCGGCCGTGTTGGCGGCTTTGGGATGGGCGCCGGCGAGCTCGATGCCCTCGACGACCACCCAGCCCTCGTAGCCGCCAAGCCGCAGCTCCAGGTCGGCGCCTTCCGCCGGGGATCGGTTGACCGCGAAGACGGCCATCTCGCCGGCCTCCTCGTCGACTGTCGCGGCCGCATCCACGTAGGGCACCGCGCCGAAGCGGCGGCTCTCGTAGGCCGGCGCGCGCTCGGCGCGCAGGTCGAGCGAGAGGCCGCGGGCGTAGCGCGAGGCGTGGAGGAAGGGGTAGAAGATGGTCTGCCGCCAGGCGGAGCCTCCCTTCGTCGTCGAAATGGGAGCGATGACGTTGACCAGCTGGGCGAGGCAGGCGATCTTCACTCGGTTCGCTCGCTTGAGGAGGGTGATGAGGAGGCAGCCGACGACGAGGGCGTCCTCGAAGGTATAGGCCTCCTCCAGCAGGGGAGGACCGATCCGCCAAGGATCGGCATGCCTGTCGTCGGCGCTCGTGTGGAACCACACGTTCCACTCGTCGAAAGACAGCATCATCGTCTTGCGGCTTCGCTTTTTCGCCTTTACGAAATCGCAGGCGCTGGCGACCGAGTCGATGAACTCGCCCATCCCTACCGAGTCCGCGAGATACTCGGGAAGGTCGTCGGCCTTGTTGCCGTAATAGGAGTGGAGCGACAGGTAGTCGACCAGATCGTAGCAGCGGTCGAGCACCGTCGCCTCCCAATCGGGGAAGGTCGGCATGGCGGCGAAGGAGGAGCCGCAGGCTACGAGCTCGAGCGAAGGATCGAAGAGGCGCATCGCCTTGGCGGTTTCGCCGGCCAAGCGGCCGTACTCGTCGGCGGTCTTCTGCCCGACCTGCCAGGGACCGTCCATCTCGTTGCCCAGGCACCAGAGCTTGATCCCGTGAGGCTCCCGCGAGCCATGGCTCTTCCTCAGGTCGGACCAATAGCTCCCGCCCGGATGGTTGCAATACTCGAGAAGGTTCCTGGCCGCGTCCACGCCGCGCGTGCCGAGGTTGAGCGCCATCATCGCCTCGGTCCCGGCTTCTTTCGTCCAGGCCATGAATTCGTTGAGCCCGAAGATGTTCGGCTCGACGGCCCGCCAGGCCAAGTCCAGGCGCCTGGGCCTTTCCTCGACGGGACCGACGGAGTCCTCCCAATCGAAGGAACAGACGAAATTCCCGCCCGGATAGCGGACGACCGGGACGCCCAGCTCGCGAACGAGGGCCAGGACATCGCGCCTGAAGCCCCGCGCGTCGGCCTCGGGATGACCGGGTTCGTAGATGCCGCCGTATATCGCTCGCCCCAGGTGCTCGATGAAGGAGCCGAAAAGCCTTCTGTCGACTTCGCCGATCCTGTAATCTCGATCCATAATTATGCGAGTCTTCATGTTCCCTTCCTTGGTGGAATGGTACCAATAGATACCAATAATCGACCCGCTAATCCAATTTGTCTAGATGCAGAGGCAAGGATAGTTTATAGGACTTTTAGAAGTATATATAATAGTTAAGGAATTAACGCGCAAGGCTGCAAAAAATATCACTTGACAGTTCAATGAGTGCGGGTATTATGGTTATCTATGGTATCAATACCAAAGGATTTCGAGGAAGTGATGGGACCATTAGATACCATTAGACGCAATGTTCATGATTCGATGCAGACCCAAGTCGAGAACTTCATCCTGGGCAAGATCGGGACGAAGGAATGGCCGCTGGGCTCCAAGATTCCGTCCGAACGCGATCTTTCCATAGAGCTCGAAGTGAGTCGGACGACGGTCAGGAACGCGATCCAGGAATTGACTACTCGAGGATTGTTCGATCGAAAGATCGGGCAGGGCACCTTCGTGCGCCAAAGCCCCGGTGCCGAGCCGCCGCGCCGGGGTGCGGGCAAAGGCACCTTCGGCTATGTGGTCTGTAAGGAGCGATCCCTCCGGAAGCCGATTTCCTCCGAGGCTTTCTATTTCGACGTCTTCGCGGGAATCGAGGAGGAGAGCGTCCGGTCGGGAAGGCACATGCTCTTCTCTTACCTTGACGAGAGCAATGCCGAGGAGGTCTCCGCCTTCAAGAGCTTTCTCGACAAGGTCGACGGTCTGGTCGTGGAGGAGGCTCGCGACCCGGCCTTTCTCAACCTCATCGAGCGCTCGGGCGTACCCACCGCCCTGCTCGGCCCGACGGCCATCCACGAGCGTCTGGATTGCGTCACGATGGACATAGGCGCTGGCGTCCGCAAGGCTGTCCGCTTCATGCGCAGTCTGGGCCACGAGCGCATCGGCATCGTCAATGGCCCCCTCGGCCTCGAATCCGCCCGGGTCCGATTCGCGGCCTGGAAAGAGGAGATCAGGTCGATCGGAGCCGAAATCGGCGCCGGCAGGGCCTTGGCCGACGACGAGAGTCTCGTGTGCGGGGGCGAAGGCTGGTCCGCCGAGGCCGGTTACGCGGCGATGGACGAGCTCATAGGCCGACGGCCCGCCATCACGGCGGTCTTTTGCGCCAACGACCTCCTGGCGGTGGGGGCCCTCTCGGCTCTGGCCAGGCGCGGCCTGCGAGTGCCGGAAGACGTCGGCGTCGTGGGATTCGACGATACCGAGCTCGCGAGGCACTCGACGCCGCCCCTCACCACGATGCGGATCTATTCGCGCGACATGGCCCGCTCCGCCGTGAGGCGCGTCCTCGAGCGGATCGAGTGCGGCTCCCTGCCTCCGGTCAAGGTGGAATACCCCATCGACTTGATAGTCCGGGAATCCTGCAAGGAGGTGATGAGATAGTGGTGCTAATGAGCGGTTTTGCGAAGCGAAACCGCGAAGCCGAATCGGCGCAGCCGATTCGGCCGAGGCCAACAGCCGCAGTATCGAGGTCCGCCCGCGAAAGCAAGGCCCCGATACCGCATGCCGTCGGGTGCGCCGATTATAGCCGCGATGCGGCTGCGGCGTACAGATATCCGGTTGCCGGTACCGTCGAGCGTATCGGCTTTTAGGAGAGAGAGCAGAATGACTTTCTCGAAGAAGACCCTGATTTTGGCGCTCCTGGCCTTGGCCCTCGTCGGCTTCGCCGCCGCGGAGAAGGTCGAGATCACCTACATGTGCTGGTACAACACCACGCAATCCGAAGCCCAGGGCAACCAGGCCCTCATCGACAAGTTCAACGCCTCGCAGGACAGGATCCACGTGACGATGCTCGCGATCCCCCGCGACGGCTACGAGACGAAGGTCAATACGATGGCCGCGGCCGGGCAGCTCCCCGACTGCACGCAGCTCTCCGAGGCCATGACGATCGAGTTCGCGGCCAACGACCTCCTCGCCGACGTCAGCACGATGTACCCCGCGGACGCGGCTCCCCTCAAATCGCTGACCTTCACCTACCAGGGCAAACCGGTCGGCTACAGCTCGGGCGACGAGGTCCTCCTCCTCTACTACAACAAGAAGCTCTTCGACGCGGCCAAGATCCCCTATCCTCCGGCCTCGGCCGACAAGGCCTGGACCTGGAAGCAGTTCGTCGACGCCGCGAGGAAGCTGACCAAGGACAAGAACGGCAAGACTCCGGACGACCCGGGCTTCGACGTCAAGAACATCGTCACCTACGGCGCCGATTTCAACAGGCTCTGGTGGATGTGGCCGATCGTAGCCTACTCCAACGGCGGCGGCCTCATGAGCCCCGACGGCAAGGAGCTGTGGATCGGCAAGCCCGAGTCCGTCGAGGCCATGCAGACCTTGGCCGACCTCTACGTCAAGGAGAAGGTGGCTCCCTCGGTGGCCGACAAGTCGGCCATGCCGAGTCTCGACCTGACCCTCCTGACCAACAAGGTCGCCATGGCCACCTCGGGCCAGTGGGAGATGGGCGTCTCGCTCAACAACTCGCTCAAGGACGGTCTCGATTACGGGGTCGGCGTCCTGCCCAAGCTGAAGAAGGCGGTAACCTACAATACGGGCGCTCCCTTCGGCATCTTCAAGACCACCAAGCACCTCCCCGAGGCCATGGAATGGATAAAGTGGTGGTCCGACGAGAAGAACCAGTGGAGCCTCATCACCGGCGGCATCCTGATGCCCGTCATGGCCAAGTGGTACGCGAACGAGGCGGCCATGCGCGAGTGGGCCGATCATCCGCCCCGGCCTCCCTTCGCGCAGTACAGGACCGCGGTCATCGACTACGCGATGCATAACGCGGTGCAGGTCCCCTGGTACTACTTCAACGGCTACCAGGGCCTCGACGACATCCTGAGCTCCGGCATCGAGGCCGTCTGGAACGGCAAGACGACGGCCAAGGACTACATCGCCTCGATAATGCCCAAGCTCCAGAAGTACTTCGACGATCACAAGGCGAAATAGCCCGCGCCCCGCGGATCCCGCTCCTCCGCGCGGCCGATAGGCGCCGCCGGGGAACGGGAGACCGCGGGGGATCGAAGGCCGTCCCGGCGGCCGCCCGCACAGGAGGGTGCCTCGACTTATGAATAGAGCGGGATCCAGGAACGCCCTCGCGGCCTACCTCTTCATGACGCCGGCCATCCTCGGCCTCGTCCTCTACACCTTCCTCCCGATCATCGGGGTGGTCGGGATGAGCCTCACGCAATGGAACGGGCTGAAGGCCCCATCCTTCGTCGGGCTGGGGAACTTCAAGGAGATCTTCACCGACGACATGTTCTTCCCGATCTCGGTGAAGGCGACCCTGTATTTCGCCGTGTTCACGGTGGCGGTGGGCACGGTATACGCATTCCTCGTGGCCCTCCTCCTTAATCAGAGGATAGTGGGCCGGGGCCTGTTCCGCTCGGTATTCTTCCTGCCGTTCATAGTGCCGAGCATAGGCGCCGCGATCGTCTGGGCCTGGATGTACGAGGCAAACTTCGGCCTCATCAACTACGCGCTGGGCCTGATCGGCATCGACAAGATCAAGTGGCTCGGGGACGAGGCGACGGCGACGCCCGCCCTCGGGCTCATGACGATATGGGGCTTCGGGAACTTCATCGTCATCTATCTCGCGGGGCTGCAGGGGATCCCCCGCACCTACCTCGAGGCCGTGGAGATCGACGGAGGGAACGCCTGGCACAAGTTCCGCAACGTGACCCTGCCCCTCCTCTCGCCGGTGATCTTGTTCAACGTCCTCACGAGCATAGTCGCCAACCTCCAGGTCTTCGTCCCCGCCTACTCGATAACGCGGGGAGCGCCCAATTCGTCGACGCTCTACATTGTCTATTACATCTTCAGGCAGGGATTCCAGAACAATCGCTTCGGCTACTCCGCCGCGGTCTCGCTCATCTTCTTCGTCTTCATCGCCGCGGTGACGGCCGTCATCTACGCCACGTCCAGGAAATGGATGTTCTACGAGGGCGAGTGAGGAGAACAATGAATACCCGGAATCGGACCAATCTCTTCCTCTCGGCGCTCGCGGCCTTGATGGGCCTCGCCTGCATCTTCCCCTTCTTCTGGATGCTCCGCTCCTCGTTCATGGGCAACATCGAGATCTACCGGTACCCGCCCCCCCTCTTGCCCAAAATCTGGCGGGCCGAGAACTATCCCGCCGCCCTCTCGATCTTCCCCTTCGGCAGATACTTCCTCAACACGCTCACGATAACGCTGCCGTCGGTCCTGGGAATCCTCGCGACATCGACGATGGCCGCGTATGCGCTGGCTCGGATCGATTTTCCGCTCAAGAAGATGTGGTTCACCCTCGTCATCGCCTCGATGCTCATGCCCGGGACGGTGACGATCATCCCGATCTTCAAGGGATGGACCGCGCTCCGCATGTCCTCGGGCTATATCCCCCTCATCTTCCCGGCCTTCCTCGGGGGCGGGGCCTTCAACATCTTCCTGTGCCGTCAGTTCTTCATGGGGATCCCGAAGGACCTCGACGAGGCGGCGAGGATAGACGGCGCCGGGCACGTCAGGATCCTCGCGCGGATACTCTTGCCTCTCATCAAGCCCGTGCTCATATCCGTCGGGCTCTTCGCCTTCATACTGTACTGGAACGATGTCCTCGGTCCTCTCATCTACATCTCGCGCAACGACCAGAATACCATCTCGCAGGGCCTCGCGAACTTCAGGGCGGGCTACGGAACCGACTACAAGGCGATCATGGCCGCTTCCTGCATGTCCGTCGGGCCGGCCGTACTCCTCTACTTCCTCGGGCAGAAGTACTTCATCGAGGGCATAGTGCTCTCCGGACTCAAGTCGTGACGCCTGGCCGCGCGACGCCCGTTATGGCGGGGATAGGGTGAAGGGAATGACTTTCATACGAGCTTTGGGATTGCGGGAATCGCGCATCACGGGCGGCTTCTGGGCGGGCAAGATCGACATGGTCGCCTCGGAGATGCTGCCCTACCAATGGCTGGCCCTCAACGACGAGGTGCCGGGGGCCGAGCCCTCCCACGCCGTGGAGAATTTCCGGATCGCGGCCGGCGAGGCATCGGGGGAATTCAAGGGGACGGTCTTCCAGGACAGCGATGTCGCCAAATGGATAGAGGCGGCGAGCTACAGCCTCGCGCACCATCCGGACGCGGTTCTCGAGGCCAGGGTGGACGAAGCCATCCGCCTCATCGCGAAGGCCCAGGCTCCCGACGGCTACGTGAACACCTACTTCACCGTGGCGGCCCCCGACAAGCGGTGGGCCGACCTCGCCTGGGGCCACGAGCTCTACTGCGCCGGCCACCTCATCGAGGCAGCGGTGGCGCATAACGCGTCCACGGGCAAGACGTCGCTCCTGAACGTGGCGCGCCGCTACGCCGATTGCATCGACCGTGCCTTCGGGAAGGCCCCCGGGAAGATCCGCGGCGTATGCGGCCATCCCGAGATCGAGCTGGCTCTGTTCAGGCTCTGGCGCGCCACCGGCGAGGTCCGCTACCGCGACCTCGCCGTCTTCTTCGTCGAGGAGCGGGGGCGGGACCCTGCGGCCTTCGACGGCAAGCAGCCGCTGGGGGCGTCTACCTCGGCGCCATGGCCCGCGACATCGGGCTCCTACGGCTTCGTCATTCCGAAGACCAAGTGGTTCGAGCGCGACTACATGCAGAACCACGCCCCGGTCCGCTCTCAGCCGGACGCGACCGGCCACGCCGTCCGGGCGGCCTATCTCTATTCCGCGATGGCCGAGGAATGCGCCGCGAACGACGACGAGACTCTCCTGCAGGCGCTGCGGGCCCTGTGGGACAGCGCCGTCTCCCGCCGCATGTACATCACCGGAGGCATCGGTTCCCAGGCTCATGGCGAGCGCTTCACCGCCGATTACGACCTTCCGTCGGACACGGCCTACGCGGAGACCTGCGCTTCCATCGGCCTGGCCTTCTGGGCCGCGCGGATGACCGAGATCGAAGGCGATTCGCGCTACGCCGACGTGTTCGAAAGGGCCCTCTATAACGGCGTGCTGAGCGGGGTCTCCCTCGACGGGACTCGATATTTCTACGTGAACCCCCTCGAGGCCGTCCCGACCGCGATCTCGTGCCGGCGGGATCACGAGCACGTCCAAGGCCAGCGAGTGCAATGGAACAGCTGCGCCTGCTGCCCTCCGAACATAGCCCGCATAGTCGCCTCGATCGCCACGTACTTCTACGGAGTCTCCGACGACGCGCTGTGGATCCATCAGTACGCCGAGAGCGAGGCTCAGACGACGGTGGCGGGCGCGAAGCTGCGCATATCGCAGAAGACGGACTATCCCTGGTCGGGCGCGATCTCGATCGCGGTCCATCCCGAGCGCGAGATCGAGTTCGGCTTGATGCTCAGGATCCCCGCGTGGTGCCTATCCTTCGCCTGCGAGGTCAACGGCCGGCCGGTCATGAACGGCTCGCGCGCGAAGGGCTACTACAAAATACCGCGCGTTTGGAAAGACGGCGACCAGGTCGAGCTCAGGATGGAAATGGAGCCTCGCGTGTTCTGCGCCGATCCGAGGATACCCGAGCTCGCGGGCAAACTCGCCCTTCAGCGGGGGCCCTTGGTTTATTGTGCCGAGTCCTGCGACAACGGAGAAGGGCTCCACAACCTGATCCTCGATCCGGCGAGCGAAATCGGCGCCGAATTCGACGCGGCCCTCATGGGGGGCAGCGTTCGCCTCACCGCCGCGGGGCTCAGGGAGGAGCCCGCGCCGGAGAGCTCGGCGATCCCCTACCGGGATGCGCGCGGAAGGAGCTACTCGCCCGCGCGCATCGTGGCCGTCCCCTACCATCAGTGGGGCAACCGGACTCGCGGAGCCGAGATGCGCGTCTGGCTCAGGGCCAGGAACGGATAGGACGCGCACAAAAAAAACGAGCCGCGCGGCGGCCGCGCGCGGCTCGGTTCCCCGCGGAGGCGGGAAACGAATCTCAGTAGTTGCGGGGGCGGAAGTTATCCCGCCTCGGCTTATCCTCGGCCTCGTTCACGCGGAGCTGCCTGCCCATGAACTCGAACCCGTTGAGCGCCTCGATCGCGGAGCGAGCCTCCTCCTCGGTGTTCATCTCGACGAACCCGAAACCCTTGGCCTTGCCCGTGTAGCGATCGACGATGATGTTGACCGACGCGACCTCGCCATACTGGGTGAAGAGATCCCTGAGAGCGTTCTCAGTGGTGGCGTAATTCATGTTGCCGACGTAAACCTTCTTGGACATGCGAAAGAACCCTCATAGGCCCCGACCGCCTCAGGCGAGCGGAGCCGGATCCGCTCGCCTAAGGCGAGCGCGCCCGCGACCCGAGCTCCGCTCGGGACGGACGTACGGCGGCTTTCTGGAAGGCCGTTCTGAGATCCCTAACGTCTTGAAGGAGATAAAAGCGGGCGAGGCTAGAGAGAGCGTTTCGCTTTCTTTACCTACTGAGCATTGACCGCGGCTTACCACAAATCCGGCCGCCGGACTTGTGGGCCGCTGCGTGCGAGTACGACCAGCGATGCGGACCCGGTTTTCTACCTTAAAACTCGAGAAGGTGAACTCATCCCTCCGAAAGTGCGCGGAAACCCATCCGGGAATCCAACTGGACTATACAGTGTCAAATAGAGACTCGTCAATCTTTATCAGTATATAAATTTTGAATTTGTCCTTATCCTTGACAAAATTAGCCTCTTCCATATAATCGAAACCTACAGCGATGTAGAAGTAGGAGGGACCATGGCAGGACTATGGATAGCTGCCCTTCCTGCTGGCGCGATTCTTGGATGGACGATCCGCTGGCTGTACGCCAGATTCCAACTCGCCGCCGCCGAGCAAAAGGCGGAGCGGATTAAAAGGGACGCGGTCAAAGAGGCCGAATCTCAGAAGAAAGAAATCCTGGTAGAGGCGAAAGATCAGCTCATTCGGGAACGCAACCAGCAGGAACGGGAGATACGGGAAAGGCGCGCCGAGCTCCAGCGCTACGAGCGCAGGGTTCAGCAGAAGGAAGAGACGCTCGACAAGAAGATAGAGACTCTCGATCGACAGGAACAGGCGCTTCAAGCCCGCCTCAAGACGATCTCGGACAAGGAGGAGGCCCTCGCCGGGCAGGAAGAGCGATATAGGCTCGAGCTCGAGCGAATTTCGGGCCTGTCCGCCGAGGAGGCCAAGAAGCTCCTCATCCAGGGACTCGAGAACGAGGCGAAGCGCGACGCCCAGATCATCATCAACAAGATCGAGCAGGAGGCCTCGCTTTCCGCGGAGCGGCGCTCGAGGGACATCCTGGTCACCACGATACAGCGGATCGCGACCGAGGTCACCACCGAGGTCACCGTCACTTCGGTCAGCCTCCCCTCCGACGAGATGAAGGGACGGATCATCGGCCGCGAAGGGCGCAATATCCGCACGCTCGAGACCCTCACGGGCGTCGACGTCATCATCGACGATACCCCCGAGGCGGTCGTCATCTCCTGCTTCGACCCCGTCCGCCGCGAGATCGCGAGGGTCTCCCTCGAACGGCTGATCGCCGACGGCCGGATACATCCCGCCCGCATCGAAGAGATAGTCCAGAAAGTCACCCGCGAGATCGCGCAGAAGATCTACGAGGAGGGCGAGAAGGTCGTCTTCGACATCGGTCTGCACAACATGGCGCCCGAGCTGATAAAGGCCCTGGGACGCCTCCACTACCGCACGAGCTACGGTCAGAACGTCCTGGCCCACTCGAAGGAGGTGGCCGTCATAGCGGGCATGCTCGCCGCCGAGATAGGCGCCAACCGCGAGATCGCGAAACGCGGCGCCCTCCTCCACGATATCGGAAAGGGCATCGAGACCGACGGCGATCAGAACCATGCCGAGATAGGCATGGAGCTCGTGCGCAAGCTCGGCGAGGACCCGCGCATCGTCAACGCGATCGGGGCCCACCACAACGATGTGGAGCCGATCTGCATCGAGAGCGTCATCGTGCAGATCGCGGACGCGATCTCGGCCGCCCGTCCCGGGGCGCGGCGAGAGACTCTGGACAACTATATCAAGCGCCTCGAGAACCTCGAGAACATCGCCGAGAGCTTTTCCGGCGTCGACAAGGCCTACGCGATACAGGCCGGCCGGGAGCTCCGCATCCTCGTCAACAACGAACAGGTCTCCGACGATCAGGCGAAGGATCTCTGCAAGAGTATAGCCAAGAAGATAGAGAATGACCTGCGCTATCCCGGCAGGATCAAGGTTACCATCATTCGGGAGACTCGCATCGTGGAATATGCGCGATAGCCGGCGCTGAAGGGCCTTTCCGGTAGGGGCTAAGCTACCGAAAGCAAGCGCCGTCCGGCTCCCGCCGGGCGGCGCTTGCTTTTCGGTGACGACGGCGAAGCGCCTGTCGGCCCTTCGCGGACGCTTCGGTCCGTTCACCCTTAGCCAGACTTTCGGCTCCGTGCTAGTATCATGCCTCGAGCGGTTTCATAAGGAGCGATACATGGCCGAAGCATTGAGGGCCTTGATGATAGGGGACGTGATCGGCCAGCCGGGTTTGAAAGCCCTCTTCGCGGGATTGGGCCCCCTTGTCCGCTCGACGCGCGCCGATATCGTGGTCGCGAACGGAGAGAACGTCCAGGGTGGCTTCGGCATAGGAAAGGAAGAGGCGGATAGACTCTTCTCTATCGGAGTCCAGGTCATAACCACGGGAAACCACGTGTGGGAGCGTCCCGGAGCGGGTGAGCTGCTCGCCGCTACCGAGCGGCTGCTCAGGCCGGACAACTACCCTCCGGGGGCGCCGGGCGCCGGCAGGGTCATCCTCGAGTCCGGGGGGGCCACCTGGGCGGTACTGAATCTCCAGGGGCGAGAGGGCATGTCCCCGATAGACTGCCCCTTCCGGGGCGCGGACGCGGCCCTCGCGGCCATCGAGGCCGAGGCGCCCGGCGCGATCGTGATCGTAGACTTCCATGCCGAATCGGTCGAGGAGAAGGAGGCACTCGGCTTCTACCTCGACGGGCGGGTCTCCGCCGTGGCCGGGACCCATACCCACGTGCAGACCGCCGACGAGCGCATCCTTCCCAAGGGAACGGGCTATATCACGGACATAGGGATGAGCGGGCCCGTCGAATCCGTAATCGGCGTCAAGATCGACATCTGCGTCAAGCGGGGACTCACCCAGATGCCGATCAAGATGGAATCCGCGGAGGGAGAGGCCTCGATCTCGGGCGTCCTGTTCTCGATCGACGGAGGGACCGGGCGCTGTCTGTCGGTGGAGCGCGTCCAGGCCTGACGGTCGGAAAGAAATGTCGCACTTCTCGTCTTTCGTGTTGACAAATCGAAACCAACTCCTAAGCTTGTGGTATAGCGTAAATCGTGTCCCGGATCGCCCAGGTTCGGCATCTTCGCTCCTCTTCCTGATCGGCGTCGGCAGAACGAACTTCGCAAGAGGGGATTCCTATGGCTGCAAAGCGCACGCACCTCGCGACGAGAGTCGCTCTCGTAGTGACGACACTCGTCGCCGCCATCCTGGCCGCCTCCGCGGTCAGCGTCTCTCTGGTCGCCCACCGAGCGACTGCCGACCTGACCGCCCGCGACGCGAAGGCGATCGTCGAGGCCAGAGCCGCCGAGCTGGGGCGGCTCGCCGAGAACTCCTTCCTTCGGCTCGATTTCATCGCCAAGGGCGCGGGCATGGCCGGGAGCCAGGCGGCGATCGACTCCTTCATTCGCGGACAGAAGGCGGACCTGTCTCCCGAAATGCAGTTCGTCCTCTGGGCCGATCGGTCGGGCCGCTTCTACACCTCGGAGGGCGCCTCGGGGAATATCGCCGATAGGGACTATTTCAAGGCGATCGTGGAGCAAGGCAAGGCGCGAGCGGTATCAAACGGCCTGATATCGAGGGTGGACGGGAAAGCCGTAATCGTCCTGGCGCGACCCTTCGCGGGGGCGGACGGCAAGGTCGGCGGCATCGTCGCGGCGACTGTCCTGCTCGAGTACTTCAGCGCCTACGTGTCCGGCATCACGATGGGCGAGAACGGCTACGCCTATATCATGGACCGGAGCGGCTATGTCATCGCGCACCGGAACCGGGACTACGTCCTCAAGCTCAATATGCTCGACTCGGCCAAGGACGGATGGGTGGGGCTCGAGGCCGCCGGCCGAGCGGCGCTCGCAGCCGATTCCGTCGTCGCGCGCTACGCCAAGCCCGACGGGACGGCCATCACCATGTTCGCCAAGGCTGTGCCCGGCGTGCCCGAATGGAGGATGGGCATAACCATCCCCACCAAAGAGCTGAACGAGACCGCGGTTGCGCTGGTTCGAAGCCTATTGGTGGTCTTCGCGCTGGCGCTCGGGCTCGCGGTCCTCGCGTCGAGTCTGCTCGGGAAATACATCACCGGTCCGGTGATGATCGTCACGGCCACCATCGAGCGTCTCTCGCTGGGCGAGCTGCGCGAGGACCCGGCGATGACCGGGAAGCTGGCGAAGGCCAGCGGCAGGACGGACGAGATAGGCGTGGCGGTGAATGCCGTGAAGAAGACGAGGGAAACTCTCGGCGCGATAGTCGGACAGATCGCCGAGGCCGCTTCGATGGTGTCGGCCGGGGCCGAGGAGCTGTCGGCCACGGCCGAGACCGTCTCGAGCGGGGCGAGCGAGCAGGCGGCGGGAGTCGAGGAGCTGTCCTCCTCCACCGAGGAGCTCGCTTCGTCCGCCAGGCAGAACGCCGATTCCTCGGGCGGCGCGGATAAGCTCGCCAAGAAGGTCGGCCTCGAGGCGGAGGGCTCGAGCGCCGTGGTCAAGGAGACGGCCAAGCACATGCGCGACATAGCGAGCCGCATAGTGATCATCGAGGAGATAGCCAGGCAGACGAATCTCTTGGCGCTCAACGCGGCGATAGAGGCAGCCCGCGCGGGGGAGTCGGGCAAAGGCTTCGCGGTCGTCGCGAGCGAGGTCCGGAAGCTCGCGGAGCGCAGCGCGACGGCCGCCAGGGAGATTACCGAGCTCGCTGCCCTGAGCGTGGCCAAGGCCGAGGAAGCGGGCACGAGGCTCGACAGGCTCCTGCCCGATATCCGCAAGACCTCGGACCTGGCGGAGGAGATAGCGAGCGCGACGCGGGAGCAGTCGGCGGGTTCCGAGCAGATCGCGACCGCCGTGCAGCAGTTCGACGAGGTCGTCCAGAGGAACTCTTCGACGGCGGAGGAGCTCGCCAGCACGGCCGAGGAGCTCGCCGGCCAAGCCGAGCTGCTTTCCGGCGCCATCGCCTTCTTCAAGACGCAGGAAGAGGCGGAAGGGGCGGCGCCGGATCGCTATCGGAAGAGCGCCGGGCCCGCAGGAGCGCGTCCGAAGCCGACGCTGCGCTTCGGCGAGGACGGAGGAGTCCCGGCCCTGCTCCAGAAGCCCGCGGTCCCGGCCTGAGAAGCCGGCAGGCTCGCCCGGGCTTCGCCCTCTTCTCGCCGGCGTCTCTGGCCGCATCGCAGGGAATCTCGATATAATGAGTCGGCATGATGCGATGGCCGACTAGATGGCGAGGCTGGGAGGCGGATGATGGACAGGATGGAGCTCGAATCCCTGGTGGCGGAGCTGGAAGCGCAGGAGCTCGAGCTCCGCTTCCCCAGCTTCTCGAACACCGAGGCTATCGCCTTAGGCGCGGCTATCGCGGAGAAGGCCCGCTCCCGCGGCCAGGCCATAACGATAGACATCCGCCGATCGGGCCAGCAACTCTTCCACTGCGCCCTGGACGGCACCAGCGCGGACAATGACCAATGGGCTCTGCGCAAGGGGAGGGCCGCCGAGCGTTTCGGTCACTCCTCCTTCCTCATCGGGATCCGGCTCAAGCTGGCGGGCTCGAGCCTGGAGGAGAAGCACTTCGTAAACCCTCTCGAGTACTCGGCTCACGGAGGGGCCTTCCCGGTATTCGTCACGGGGACAGGGCTCGTAGGCACTATCACCGTCTCGGGCCTGCCCCAGGAAGAAGACCATGCCCTCGTGGTCGAGTGCATACGCGATTTCCTGAAGAGCTGACCGCTTCGGCTTCGTTCGACGTAGCGCGGCCATTGCGCAACTGATATATCAGTGCTATATTCGGACCGATGAACGACGAGAGGAAGCTCGAGCTCGATATTACGTCGCTCTCGTCCTTGGTGTACGAGGATCTGAAGCGACGCCTGAACTCCGGCCTCTTGAGACCCGGGCAGTTCATAGACCTATCCGCGCTCGGCCGCGAGCTCGGGATGAGCCGCACGCCGTTGCGCGACGCCATGATCCGCCTGGAACTCGAGGGTTTCGTGGTCGTGTATCCCCGCCGAGGCGTCATGGTGAGGACCCTCGACCTGGCCGTTATCCGGGATATCTACCAGATCGTCGGAGCTCTCGAGTCCTCGGTCGTCGAGCGGATGGCCCTGCGCTTCCGCGCCTCCGACGCCGATCTCATGGATGCGCACCGAGCGGCCATGGTCAAGTCCCTGGGCGCGGACGACTTCGACGCCTACTACTCCGCCAATCTGTCCTTCCACGATGTCTATCTGGGCCTGTCCGACAACGAGGACCTCGTTCGCGACGTGCATATTCTCAAAGAGAGACTCTACGATTTCCCGCGCCGATCCGAATACGTCAAGGAGTGGGAGCTCGACTCCACGGCCGAGCACGCCGAGATCACGGCCCGCCTGCGCGCCGGGGACTTCCAGGGGGCGGCAACGTACATTCGCGATGTGCACTGGAACTTCGAGGTGCAGGAGCGCTATATCCGCACCTACTACTTCGCCGCGGGAGGCGGAGGGCGATGAGCTCGGGACTCGTCTTCGACATCCGCAAGTTCTCCATCCACGACGGCCCCGGCATCAGGACCGCGGTCTTCCTCAAGGGCTGTCCCCTGCGCTGCCTCTGGTGCCACAACCCCGAGGGCCTTTCGCCCGAGCCGGAGATCCTGAAGCGCCGCGATCGCTGCGTCGACTGCGGAAGCTGCGCGAAGGCCTGCCCCCTCGGCCTGGATCCCAGGAAGGACGCCGGTTCGGCGCGCTGCCGCGCGTGCAGCGCCTACGGGGCCTGCGCGGAGGCTTGCCCGGCCGAGGCCCTCCAGCTCGTCGGGCGCAGGATGAGCGTCGAGGAGGTCATGGCCGCCGTCCGCGAGGACCTCCCCTTCTATGAGGATTCCGGCGGAGGAGTCACCTTCACGGGCGGGGAGCCGCTGGCTCAGCCCGATTTCCTGATCGATCTCCTGCGCGCCTGCAAGGCCGAGGCTATCCCCAGCGCCCTGGACACCTCGGGCTGGGCCGGGCGCGAGCTCCTGCTCGAGGCGGGGGCGCTCGCGGATCTCGTGCTCTTCGACCTGAAATCGGCCGACGACGCGCGTCACCTGGCGGCGACGGGCGTCCCGCGCGGGCCCATCGCGGACAATCTTCGGGCCCTGGCCGCGTCGGGGGCGCGCATCGCCCTACGCGTGCCGCTCATCCCCGGCATCAACGACTCCCCCGCCGAGCTCGAAGGCCTGGCGGGCTTCGGGGCCTCGCTCGGCACGAAGCCCAAAGTGCATCTCCTGCCCTACCACGATTCCGCCAAAGGCAAATACGCCCTGCGCGGCGCGGCCTACCCCATGGCCGAAGCGCAGGTCCCGACGCCCGAAGCCGCCCGCGAGGCCGCGCTGGTCTTCGAGAGGGCCGGGCTGGCCGCAACCATCGGAGGTTAAGATGAACGAGAGGCAGAGGCGCCTCCGCGAGGAGAGTTTCTCATGCAGGCCGAGCATCTCGGCCGAGAGGGCCGCGCTGACGACGGAGTTCTACAAGGAATGGCTCGGCCGCGTCTCGAGCCCCGTCCTGCGCGCCATGAACTTCCGGAATCTCTGCGCGAAGAAGACCATCTATATCGGCCCCGGCGAGCTCATCGTCGGCGAGAGGGGACCGAGGCCCAAGGCCGTCTCGACCTTTCCCGAGCTCAACTGCCACTCGGAGGAGGACCTTCGCGTCCTCGATACGAGGCCGATGACGAGCTATTCGGTGCCGGCGGCCGACGCGGCGGTCTACCGCGACCTCGTCATACCCTACTGGCGCGGGAGGAGCATGCGAGACCGCGCCTTCGCCCGGATCCCCGAGGACTGGAAGCTCCTCTACGAAGCCGGGCTCTTCACCGAGTTCATGGAGCAGCGCGCGCCGGGGCATACCAGTCTCGACGGCTCGATCTACCGGAAAGGCCTGGGGGCCCGACGCGCCGAGATCGCGGCCTCGCGGGCGGCCATCGACTGGGGCTCGGACCCCGACGCCCTCGCCAAGGACGAGGAGCTCGAGGCCATGGACATCGCCTGCGAGGGCGCTATCGTCTTCGCGAGGCGCCATGCCGAGGCGGCGGAGGGCCTGGCGGCCTCCGAGCGCGATCCCGAGCGCTCCGCCGAGCTGCGCAGGATCGCCGAGGTCTGCGCCCGCGTGAGCTCCGAGGCGCCGCGCGATTTTTGGGAAGCCCTCCAGTGCTATTGGTTCGCCCACCTCGGCACGATCACCGAGCTCAACGGCTGGGACGCCATGAACCCAGGCCACCTGGATCAGCACCTCGCCCCCTTCTACGAGCGCGATGTCGCCGAGGGCCGGCTCTCCCGCGAGGGGGCTAAGGAGCTCCTCGTCTGCTTCTGGATCAAGGTCAACAATACGCCGGCCCCGCCGAAGGTGGGCGTCACCGCCGCCGAGAGCGGGACCTACAACGACTTCACCAACATCAACGTGGGGGGCCTCGACGCCGAAGGAGCGGACGGCTCGAGCGAGCTGTCCTACGTCGTCCTGGAGGTCCTCGACGAGCTCCAGCTGCTGCAGCCCCAGGCGAACCTCCAGGTGAGCGCGAGGACGCCCGAGCGCCTGCTCAAGACGGCCTGCCGCATCGCGCGCCGCGGATCGGGCTATCCCGCGCTCTTCAACGCTGACGAGGTCGTGATGGCCCAGGTGAGCATGGGGAAATCGCTCGAGGACGCGCGCGGCGGAGGGATCTCCGGCTGCATCGAGACGGGCTGCTTCGGGAAGGAGGCATATCTCCTCCACGGCTACTTGAACTCTCCCAAGATACTCGAGCTGACCCTGAACGACGGCGTCGACCCGGCGACCGGCAAGGCGATCGGCCTGAAGACCGGGAGGCCCGAGGACTTCGGCGGCTTCGAGGAGCTGTACGCAGCCTACGAGCGGCAGCTCGCCTATGTCGTGGGCGTCAAGGTCCGGGTGTCCAACTTCCTCGACCGCATGTTCGCCGAATACGCTCCGGCTCCCTTCCTCTCGGCCCTGGTCGCCGATTGCATCTCGAAGGGAAAGGACTATTACGACGGCGGCGCCCGCTACAACACCGACTACATTCAATGCTGCGGTCTGGGCACGACGACGGATTCGCTCTCGGCAATCAAGACCCACGTCTACGAGAAGCGAGACGTCTCGTGGAAGGAGCTCGCGGAGGCCCTCGCCTCGGACTGGGCGGGCAGGGAGGACCTCAGGCTCCTCGTGTCCAACAAGACCCCGCGCTTCGGCAACGACGACGATAAGGCGGACTCGATCGCCCGGCGCCTGGTCGGGAGCTGGCATGTGGCCATAGATGGCCGCCCCTCTCCGAGAGGCGGGAGCTATTATATCGACCTTCTTTCGACCACCTGCCACGTGTACTTCGGGCTCAAGACGGGGGCCACGCCCGACGGCAGACACGCGCGGGCGCCCGAATCCGACGGCGCCTCGCCCGCGCAGGGGGCCGACCGCAGGGGGCCGACCGCCGCGGCTAAGTCGCTCGCCAAAATCGACGTCGCCCGGACCGGCGGATCCCTCTTGAATCAGCGCTTCCTGCCCCAGGCCCTCGAGGGGGAGGAGGGGGTCGACAAACTCGCGAGCCTCGTCCGCACCTACTTCAGGATGGGCGGCCACCACATCCAGTTCAACGTCGTCGATACCGCGACCTTGCGCGAGGCGCAAAAGAAACCGGAGGATTACAGGAGCCTCCTCGTGCGCGTGGCCGGCTACTCGGATTATTTCGTCGATCTCGATAGGAACCATCAGGAGGAGATAATCAGCAGGACGGCGCAGGAAGGATTCTGAAGCCGGTGGGCCAGGGACCTTCCCGGTCCCGCCCGCTTGACATCGGGAGCATCGCCCGAGTATAAAATTCTCCATTCCCTGCGGCGATGGTGGAATTGGTAGACACGCCAGCTTGAGGTGCTGGTGCCGAGAGGTATGGAGGTTCAAGTCCTCTTCGCCGCAACTTTAACTAAGAAAAGCATTTGCTTTTCCAGGCCGACCGAAAACGGAGGCCGCCAGAAACCCAAGTTACCGCCC
>CAYOIX010000020.1:0-93976 GCA_964404145.1 uncultured Treponemataceae bacterium | reverse complement strand
GCGACGCGTCCATCTACTCCGCCCTCGTGGTCCTGGCGAACAAGGAACTCTTCATAGACAAGCAGGGCAATTTCGGCAACATCGCCACCGGCGACGAGGCCTCGGCGGCCCGCTACATCGAGTGCAGGGCCACCAGCCTCGCGAAGGACCTTCTGTACAGGCCCAAGATCACCGAATACGTCGAGTCCTACGACGGCCGCAACAGCGAGCCGCTCGTCTTTCCCGCGAAGGTCCCCGTCGTCCTCATTCTCGGCGCCGAGGGCATCGCGGTCGGCATGAGCACGCGCATCCTTCCCCACAACCCGGTCGAAGTGATCAAGGCCGAGATAGCCGCGCTCAAGGGCAGGCGTTTCAAGCTCGATCCCGACTTCCCCACCGGAGGACTCTGCGACGCCTCCGAGTACGCGGACGGCTCGGGCAAGGTCCGCGTCCGGGCCAAGCTCGATCTGTCCGACGAGAAGCGGATCCTCATAAGGGAGCTGCCCTTCGGTTCGACTACCGAGAGCCTCATCGCGAGCGTCGAGGCCGCGGCCAAGGCGGGGCGCATCAAGATCGCCTCGATATCGGACTTCACTACCGACAAGGTCGAGATCGAGATCAAGCTCCAGCGCGGCGTCTACGCCGCGGAGGTGGTCGACGCGCTCTACGCCTTCACCGAGTGCGAGCAGTCGATATCGTGCAACCTCCTTGTGATAAAGGACGAGCTGCCCGTCATCATGAAGGCGACCGACATCGTGAAGCACCACGCGAGCCGCCTCCTCGACATCCTCAAGCGCGAGCTCGAGCTCGAGGCGGGCGAGCTCCTGGACGAGATCCACGCGAGGACCCTCGAGCGGATATTCATCGAAGAGCGCGTCTACAAGGCTATCGAGAGGATGAAGACCCAGGAGGGGGTGCGCAAGGCGGTATTCGACGGTCTCGAGCCCTTCAAGAAGGAGATCAGGAGGCAGGTAACGGAGGAGGACGTCGAGCGCCTCCTCAAGATCCCGATCCGCCGGATATCCCTTTACGACATCAACAAGGCCAAGGAGGAGCTCGACGCCCTGAAGGCAAGGCTCTCCCAAGTGCGAAAGAACCTCGCCTCCCTCGTCGACTACGCCGTGGCCTTCCTGGAAGGCATCGCGAAGCGCCTCGAGAAGGATTGGCCTCGGCGGACAGAGCTTTCCGAATTCAGGCAGGTGGACGTCAAGGAAGCGGCGCGCAAGGACATGGCCCTCCGTTACGACGAAGCCTCCGGATACCTCGGAACCTCGGTGTCGGGAGGCGAGATCCTCGCCCACGTCTCTCCCTACGATAAAATCATCGCCATCCGCCGCAATGGCGTGTATACGGCCATGACCGTCCCCGAAAAAGTCTTCGTGGACAAAGGCCTGCTCTTCTGCGGGAGCGCCGAGAAAGAGGAACTGCCCAAGAACCTGTTCACCGTCGTATTCAAGGAAGGCGAGACGGGCTTCCCCTACATCAAGCGTTGCCGCATCGAGCAGTACATCAACAACAAGGACTACCTCCTCGTGCCTGACGGGTCTCAGATACTCCTGTTCTCGACCGACGAGGATTTCGATTTTACGGTCGCCTATGCGCCGAAGCCGCGGATGAAGGTGAAGGAAGAGGCCTTCCGCGCCGCGGACTTCGAGGAGAGGGGCCTCAAGGCCCAAGGCGTGAGACTGGCTGCCAAGGAGTCGATCTCGGCCCAGCTCGGCGTAAGCAGGCTCGCCAAGAAGGCTGCGGCCAACGCCGCCTCGTCGGCGAAAGCCCAAGAGCTTTTCCCCGACGTCCCGGCGAAAGGAAAGAAGGGCATTCTCGCCGACCACGCGCGCGTTAAGGCAAAGTCTGCCGGAAGCAAATCCAAGGCGGGTTCAGGGAAGTCGGCTCCCGCCGCTTCCTCGAAGAAGGGCCTCAAGGCCAGGGCCGAAGCGATAGCGATAAAAAGGAAATCATCCGTCTCCGGGGGGAAGGCGGCCGCGAAGAAGCCGGCGAAGAGGAAGTGAGACTCCGAGAGTCGCGAAGGTATTGACAAGCCGGTCCGAACGGAGTAGTTTTTTTAGGCTTTCGGAAGAGAGCATTCCCCTGTAGCTCAGTTGGCAGAGCAAGTGGCTGTTAACCACTGGGTCCCTGGTTCGAGACCGGGCGGGGGAGTTAAGAGCTAGGATCGCACTCGCGATCCTAGCTCTTATTTTTTTCCCCGTCCGGTCTCGAAGGCTCTGCGCTCCGATCTGCATCCGATCATCTGAGGATGCAGATCGGTCGAGCCCACAGGGAGGCCGAGTTCGCCGAAGGCGAACACAACAATCGATTCCTTGCGGCACACGACGCGAAGCGCCGTATTGCGGGCGAGAGCGCAGAGCCCGGCCCGGAACGCCGAACCACGAAGGCAAGGCGCGGGGGCGAGACCGGGCGGGAGGCGAGTAAATGTTTGACCTGCAAAGAAAAGGCATCGACTCAATCCCGGGCTGCCTCTTATTTGGCTTCGAAGCAGCGAAGCGCGCCGCCTCGATAACGATTGACAGTCGGTGACCCGCTTTGCAATACTCGATTACGCAATTTCGCGGGCAAGGACAAATGGAAGAAAAAGATAGTGATCTGCCGCTCTACCTTAAGGCGAGAGAGTATATGCTCGGCAAAATTCAGCGCATGATGCCCGGGAATAACCAACTGGAGCCCGAGAATCAATTGACTGCCAAACTCGGGATTAGCAGGGAAACCGTCCGAAAGGCCATGAGCACCTTGATTCAGGAAGGAATTATAACTCGCAAGCATGGTAAAGGGAATTTCGGGCACCCTGCAGTGACCAACTTGCCGATGCGCATCGACATCAACTCGGATTTCAGGCGCATGCTGACTTCGCTTGGATACAGCGTGCGATCGGTTCGCTCAGAAGCCTCCGCCTTGCCGCCTTCCGAGGGAATGCTTAGGAGAATGCCCGAGGCTTCCGGCTCGATGGTGATCAGATTCGACCTGGAGTTCTTCGCCGATGGCAAGTTGGCGATTCATGGAGATGTCGAACTCTTGGAGAGCATCGTCGTCTTAATGCCGGAATCGGGCGAATATATCGACAATATGAACGAATTCCTAAGGGAACATTGCACGACGGAGAGCAATCACACCACTGCATGGTTGATGGCGGAAAATGCTGGCCTTTCCGGCAATCTCTTCGGTATGAAGCCAAACTGCGCGCTGCTATGCTGGGAAGAAATATATTACAATCTGTTTGATCAAAAAATGGGCTATATCAAAATCTACTTTAACCCAGCCATTATGGACCTCTCCCTATTGCTCCAATTCTGAAGACTGCGCTCTTCGCGTCGCGTCCCGCTATTCGATGGGCTAGATCCCCGCCCGCGGTAATTCCATCAGCGCCGTCTGCACTGCTGACCCGGCAATAAAACGAATGACGTGAGCATCGAAAAAGGGCCGCAGGGCTAAGCCCTTTTTCGATGCGATGACTGCCTTTCAATTGCCGAGTCAGTAGGTCGGTTCCCTCGTACGAGACCGACTCGATCATGTCGGCCTGCTCAGAGCCCGAGGGAGAGCTTCTCGCTGCCTGTTCGGATTGTCGCTTGACGGATAGTTGGGGTCGGCATAAAATGAAATGTAAGTTGTATATACCTGTTCCGAGTCTCGAATAGAGCGAGGGACTAGGAGTCGATACTATTGGATGAGCAAGATCGCGTGGTGAATTTCACCGTAAATGGCGCTCCCACCTCTCTGCGCGTTCGAAGAGCCTGGACCCTGCTCTATGTGATACGGGACGTCCTCGGCCTGACGGGCACCAAGTACGGTTGTGGCGCGGGGGATTGCGGCGCATGCAAGGTCCTGGTTGACGGGAAGCCGCGGAACTCATGCGTACTACCGGCCTACAACGTTGAGGCGTGTGAAATAACCACCATCGAGGGTTTGCAAAAAAGCGGCGAATTAAGCATTCTCCAGCGGTCCTTCGTGGAGGCCGGGGCGATCCAATGCGGTTTCTGCAGCCCAGGCATGATCATTACCGGTACGGCCCTTCTTGCCACAAACCCGGAGCCGACTGAAGGGGAAATACGGGAAGCATTCTCCAACAATCTATGCAGATGTACCGGATACGTGAAGACCGTGGAGGCGATCCAGATGGCAGCGGCCCGGATGGCGCCACTCACTGGGGACTCGCGCCATCCTCACGCGAAGGGAAGCCAGGGAAGCGGCGATGCCTGAAGCGCGCAAGTCCGCGCGAGGCTCCGCGAAAGCCTTCGAGTCGCAGGTCTCGGAGCGCGGCTTCGATTGGGTAGGCAAGCGGCTACCCAATCGCGAGGCGGAGATGAAAGCGGCTGGAGAGATCCAGTATGTCGATGACCTTCGCATGAACGGCATGCTTCATGCCAAGCTGCTTCTTTCGCCCCATGCTCATGCACGGATAAAAAAGATCGATACGAGCAAGGCAGAAGCCCTGCCCGGCGTGCGCGCGTTGGCACATGTCTTCAACACGCCCCGCATCGCGTATAACAGCGCGGCGCGCTTTTATCTTGACGCGAGCGATTTCGATATGCCTAAAACGGAATATATCTTTGACGATACGGTGCGCTTCGTCGGCGACAGAGTCGCCGCCGTCGCCGCGGACGATCCGTTCATAGCCGCCGCCGCGGTCAAGCTTATCGAGGTCGAGTACGAACTTCTGCCCGCAGCCATAACCTTGGAATCCGCGCTTCAAGGAAGCAGTCCGCAGGCCAATCCCCACGGCATCGACGGGACGAATCTATGCGGCGGCCGTCTTGCCTATGGGAACGCGAACGAGGAAGAAGTCCTAACCGCGATAGGCTCCGCGGCCCGAGTATTTACCGATACCTTCCATACTCCCCGGGTGCATCATGGCTATATAGAGCCAGTATGCCATATAGCCAGTTATACCAGGGACGGCAAGCTTATCGTTTGGACATCCAGCCAGAACGTGTTCTGTTTCCGGGACGTCTTGTCGACCGCGCTCAACATCCCGCAGAGCCGCATCCGGGTCATTAAAACCGTATGCGGAGGCGCCTTCGGCGGGAAACTCGAGGTCATGCACGAGCCCGTGGCGGCCGTTCTTTCCATGAGGACCTTCAAACCGGTGAAACTGCGGCTGGATCGCCGTGAAACATTCAGTTCGACGCGCTGCCGGCACGAAGGCATCCTGACCATCAAGAGCGGGGTGAGTAGCGATGGAACGCTCATCGCTCAGCATGTGAGCTCCAGCCTGAACACCGGCGCCTACGCAGGCTCGGGTCCGAACACCGTAGGGGCGCAATCGGGGAAGATGTTCATCCTCTACCGAGCCGAAAAAATGTTCTATTCGGGCGCTTCGTATTATACGAACACGCCATCCGCCGGAGCTATGAGAGGGTATGGCTGCCCGCAGATAACGGCTACCCGCGAAACTCATACGGACCGCATCGCCCGGGAATTGGGAATGGATCCGGTCGAGTTCCGACTTCGCAACGTTGTGCGGCCGCACGAGAAGAACTGCATGGGGAACGACATGCACAGTGCTTTGGTCGCGGAATGCATCCTGAAAGGCTCACGCGAGTTCGCGTGGAAGAAACGGAGACTCGCCGCCGAGAAAACGCGCGAAGGCAAGTCGCGCCTCGGGGTCGGGATGGACATAGCGGTTCATGGGAACGGCTGGTATCCAGTCTATCAGGATCTTACCACCGTCACCATCAGGCTGAACAATGACGGGTCAGCCACCATGCTCACCGGCACCCATGACCTCGGTAACGGTTCGCGAACGGTACTCGCCCAGATCGCCGCTGAAATTCTCACGATCCCCCCGAAGGACATCGAGGTCGTTGAAGCGGATACCGATGTGACGCCGCTGGATCTCGGCGCGCAGGCATCGCGAACCACTTTCATAGGCGGCAATGCAACCATCCTCGCTGCCAAGGATCTGCGGGACCAGTTGATAGAGGAAGCGAGTCGTGCGTTGGCAGCTCCAGCCGATCGGTTGGAACTTGAAAGCGGCTGGGTGATCGATCGCGAGGATCCGGGTCGGCGGTGCTCTTTCGTCGATATCATCGGCGCAGCCCAGGCAGGCAAGCGCGGCGATCAAAGGGAACTGGCCTCGACCAAGACCTTCGAGTCCAAGGACGCGGTCGACAGCTACGCCGCCGTATTCTGCGAGGTCGAGGTGAACTCGGAAACAGGGGCGATCAAGCCGCTATCCATAATGTCCGTGCACAACTCGGGCAAGGTGATCAATCCCCTGTTGTTCGAAGGGCAGGTCCACGGCGGGATCCACATGGGCCTTGGCTATGCCTTGAGCGAAGAGATGCGCATCGATCCTGAAACGGGAAAGGTCACGAATCCGAACTTGAAAGCCTATCGAATGCTCAAGGCGGTCGATATGCCGGATATTCGAGTCCTGACCGTGGAAGACCCCGAATCCGCCGGGCCGTTCGGCGCGAAGAGCATTGGCGAATGCGCAACCGACGGCGTAGCCGGAGCCGTCGTGAACGCCGTCAGCCACGCCTTGGGAGGCGCGATCCTGGACCGGATTCCTTTGACGGCGGAATATATTCTTTCCAAACTCCGACGATGATCGTATCCCGGCCTGGAGGGTTGTGCTATATGGCAAAAGGTAGATTGGAAGGGAAGATCGCATTCGTCACCGGTGCAAGCTCCGGCATCGGCGAAGCCATCGCATCCCGCTTCTGCGAAGAGGGAGCCTCCGTCGTCGGCTGTGGACGACGCGAGCGCGCCTCCCTCGTTCATGGACAGTTTTTCTATATAAAGGCCGATATCTCGATTTCAGAGGAGGCTACCGAGGCGGTAAAGGCGGCGAACGCGCGATTCGGCGGTCTAGACATCGTGGTTAACTCCGCGGGAATAACCGGCGAGGGTAGGTTGGAAACAACGGATAGCGATGCGTTCGGCAAAATGTTCCAAATAAATGTCGGCGGGACTTTCAATGTATGCAAGGCGTCTCTCCAATTCCTGCAAAAAAGCCCTGGCGCATCCATAATCAACATAGCATCGGACCTGGGTATCAAAGCCATACCGGACCGGATAGCCTATTGTCCCTCCAAGGCGGCTGTCATCATGCTCACGCGATGCATCGCCCTCGAGTTGGCGCCCCGGATAAGGGCGAATTGCATCTTGCCCGGTCTAGTCGACACGCCGATGATTCAGCATCGTTTCGAAGAAGCGAAGGACAGCGCTGCCTTGAGGACCTTCATGGCGAATCTGTATCCATTGAAGAGACTCGGATCGGTGGAAGATATGGCTTCGGCGGCCCTCTTCCTGGCCAGCGACGAGAGCGCATTCATGACAGGAACGGAACTCGCTGTCTGCGGCGGTAGGCAGATATGACCGCGTTCTCTCCCTCGATCCCCGTTGAACGCGTGCCTGGAAAAAATCCCGGACGGATCGAAAACATCGATCGCTTCCGGCAAATGGCATAAGGAGCCGCGTACATGCAGAAGACCGAAAGAACGCCATTCCCGAAAATCAGCTACGAAACGGAAAGGATCAAGCTCACCCGCATTTTTGAGAGCCCTTCCCTGGCGGCTTTCGGCACCATGACCACGAGTTCGGAAAAGGTCCGCAGGGTGTACGGTCCGCTCAATTTTCCCGAGCTTCCCGAGCGCAGGCCGTACCTGTACGCATCCATGGTGCTCAGCCTGGATGGGAAAATCGCCTTCGAAGATGCTCCCGAGGGTCCTCTGATCGCGCAAACGAACGAGATGGACCCCGACGGCGGGGCCGCGGATTTTTGGGTGCTCAACATGCTGCGAGCCGTCAGCGACGCTTCCATGGGATTCGGTGGAGGGTTCGGGCGAAAAAAGGAAGATTCGGTAACCGCCGGCATGTTCGGCACCGACTTGGAAAGCAGCCACCATATTTTTGATCAGGACCTCGAGGATGCGCGGATCGCGGAAGGCCGCAATCCGGTTCCCTGGCAGATCATAACCTCGCTCGATGGGTCGGAGATCAACTTCGAACACCCATTCCTGAACAACTATCCGTTGATGCCGTTCATGATCACCACTTCGCCTTCCGGAATGGATCGGGTACGTTCGCGATGCAAGGCGGATTATATCGTGGTGGACGATCCGGAGCGGGTGTCCGGTTTACTGGAGAAAAAGGCGATGCCCGTCATCGTTACCGGGGAAGGTTCCATGCCGGATGCAGTACTGACCATGCATATCCTCAAGAATCTTGGCATCGACAAAATCGTGATTGAAGGTCCGAGCTATTGTCACCATTTGATTCAGCAAAAAATTTTGGACGAGGTATTCCTCAGTTATTCATGCATTTACGTGGGAGGGAAAGCCTTGTCCCTAGGCATGCGCTCCGACTCATTCACGTCAAGAAGCCATCCGCATACGGAGATGCTGAGCATCCATTCCCATGGTCCGCATTTTTTCTACTTGAGACACAGAATGATATATTGAAGCCTCCGGCAGAAGCGGCCGATGGAGGCATCGCCGATCGGATGTCCTTCGTGCTCTGCGCGGCTCGCGCAAGCGCGAGCGAGCCCGATGTTCTCCGCTTCTTGAGAAGTATTGACCGCGAGAATAAGGTATGTCATAAATTGCATATACAAGCACTTGGTTTTTACGATTTTCTAGTCCGTCGCGGCTCGATGGAGTTGTTATTTAATGTCCAATATGCCGGCATTAGCCGCCTTTTAACTCGGGGTTGATTTGTACCATAAGGCCACCGCTGCCCCCGGCGCTTCGTCGGCGTCGAAGATGGAAGGTGACTTCCCACTTTCTATGAAGGGAGAACTGACATCATGGAATACACAGGCTATCTAGATTTTTGGTTTACCGACCGGCCGATAGTCGAACGCGTCGAGCCCATGGTCAAGCTAGGCCTCCGCCGCCTGGATATTTGGTCGTGGCGCCAGCAACCTTTAGCCGAGCTCGCGCGAGAATGCCGTCGCTTGGGAGCGGTGATCAACTCGGTCTTCGACGAAGACATGGGAAGCCTCGCCGACCCGATGGATAACGAGCTTACGCTGAGAACATGGGCGGAAAGCTTGGAAGCGGCCTGCGCTCACGGCGTCGAGCATCTTTTCCTCTTCTCGAATCAGGTCGATATCATCGATGGCCGCCCGTGGACTCGTCGACTCTCATCGAACTACACTCCCGCCGAGCAGTATGCGAACGTACTGTCTCAGACGGAGAAGATCCTCAAGCTCGTCGAGCAGACGCAGGTAAAAGTATGGATCGAGGGCCTCAACGAATTCCACATCAAAGGCGGGATCTTGGTCAACGACCATTCCCTGGCCGCTGATTGGGTCCGGCGCATGGACCATCCGCAGCTGAAAATGGTATTCGACTGCTATCACCAGCAGCGCGGTAACGGGAATCTCATCTGGGGCCTGGAAGCGTACGCCGGCCTCTATGAAGCCGTCCATATCGCCGACGTTCCTACGCGCAAGGACCCGGGGACAGGCGAAATCAATTTCCAGAACATCTACCGAAAACTCGTCGACCTGAAATTCTCAGGCTACCTCGGCCTGGAATTCTACCCGTCCACCACCGAGGCCGAGGCGCTCGCGGGGGTCAGGAAAATATTCCCGATCGGTTGAGGCGGCTACACGATCCGAATCGAACGTGCGAGAGAGGGGCAATACTATGATTACGCGTCGGCTGAACCGAATTTTCCGTTCTGACGGTCGAACCTTGATCGTGGCGCTCGACCATGGGCTGACTGAAGGCGCGGTAAAAGGCCTCGAGAGGCCAGCGGAGATCCTGGGCAAGATAGCGGCCGGAGGCGCGGACGCCATCCTTACGAGCTACGGCGTCGCCACCAGGTTCTCCGAAGAAATATCGCCCCTCGGACTGATCCTTCGGCTCGACGTAGGCGGCACGAAGCTCGGCGCGATGGGGCCGGGCGTCCAATTCTTCCAGGTCGAGGACGCCCTTCGCGTGGGCGCCGACGCGGTTGCGGTTTCCGCTTTCCCCGGGACTCCGGACGAGAGGAGCACATTGCGAACCCTGGCGGAAGTGATTGCGCGGGCTCATGCCTGGGGCTTGCCCGTGATGGCCGAAATGCAGCCGGGCGGCTTCGATGCAGGCCCGGAATTCTTTACAACGGATAATATCGCCCTTTCCGCCCGCGTCGCCGCGGAGCTCGGCGCTGATTGGCTGAAAGTCCCCTACGCCGAGGAATTCCAACGCGTCGTCCAATCATGCTATGTCCCCACGGTCATGTTGGGGGGGGCGAAGGTAAGCGATCCGATGAAACTGTTCGAGTCCGTTTGGAAGGCTGTTCGGGCAGGCGCCGCGGGGATCGCCGTCGGACGCAATATTTTCCAGGCAGAAGATCCCGCCGCAATCGTTCGAGCCCTCGTCGCTATCATACATGAAGGCGCCAGCATCGATGAAGCCGGCGGCCTGTATCCGCAGGCGAGCCCCGGGTCTTTGTCCTAGCATGCACAAAAGGAGATGGCTCGCATGAAAGATGCTATCCTCGGGATCGACGTCGGGACTTCATCCGTAAAGGCCGTCCTTTTCGAGCTCGACGGCGCGGAAGTCTTCAGCGCCGGGCGCCCGTATCCGCTGCTGACTCCGCGGCCGGGCTGGACCGAGCAGGATTCGGAGGCAGTCTGGGAAGGCCTGGTCCTCGCCCTGCGCGAGATCGTCGACGGATCGAGCGGATACCGGATACTCTCGATGGCCATCGCGGCCCAGGCCGGCTCGATCATCCCAGCCGACCTGGATGGCGACCCGGTCTATCCTATGATTACCTGGCTGGATAACCGCAGCCAGGAAATCAGCCGCCGATGGCAGGCCGATGGGACCGCGTCTGTCATCAGAAAGCGGAGCGGATGGCAGCCCTTCGCCGGTCTCCCCCTTCCCTCGATCTCCTGGCTGAGGCAGAACCGTCCGGACATCCATGCGGCGGCGAAGCGCTTCCTCGGTCCGGCCGATTTCCTCATCCACCGATTGACCGGCCGTTTCGCGACAGATCTGTCGGCAGCCTCAGAAATGCTGCTGGTCGATATTAAGACCGGCGAATGGAGCGAGGAGCTGTGCTCGATAGGCGGCGTCGATCCCTCTATGCAGTCCGAGATTGGCTGGGCCGGCCGAAAGGTCGGAGAGATCACCGACGCGGTGTCCCGGTTGACGGGGCTTCCCTCGGGGATGCCGGTCATTGCCGGGGGAAACGACCAGCCTTGCGCGGGTCTTGGTATGGGCATGACGGAGCCCGGAAAGGTGATGCTGTCCACCGGCACTGCCTGGGTTATCATGAGCGTCGTCGACGTCGAGACCACCGATACAATCCCCGAGTGGGTCAACCTGTATTTTCACGCCGTCGAGGGGAAACGGCTTGCCGGTCAATTGGTGGGCGGCTTCGGAGCGACCGTAGACTGGTACCTGCGTCAGTTCCTCGCCGCGCCGGGCGCTCCCGACCTCAAGGACATGGCCGGCGCCTACGAGACCCTGAACGAGCTGGTGCGCGGCAGCCCACCGGGCAGCCGAGGCCTGCTCTTTCTCTCCCTAGGCGGCCCGTCCCAGATCATGAACGCCGCCGCTGGCGGCGGCTTTACGGGTATGGGTTTGGCGCATTCGCGCGCGGATATGTCGCGAGCGCTACTGGAAGGCTGCGCCTACGAAGTGCGATGGGCCCTGGACGAGCTGCGCGCGGCCGGGATCCCTGTCGAGGACCTGTGGCTGGCCGGAGGAGCGAACCGCAGCCCCGTCTGGCCGCAAATCCTTTCCGACGCCTGCGGCGTCCCGATTCAGCTGGCCAGCTACGCGAACTGGGCCGCGTTGGGCGGCGCCATACTTGCCGGCCTGGGCATCGGCGCCTACGTCACCCTGGAGGAGGGTGTAGCTCGCCTTCGGCCTTCCATGCTGCGCCTGGAGCCCGATCACGATCTCGACGCTACCTACGCGAAAGGACTTAAAGCGTACAGGCGCGCTTCATGGGCATTGCATCGGGAAAAGGTTGAATGAACGGCTTCGATGGCCGGGAGGATGAAGATATGGAAAGCTACAGCGTAAATCGCGCAGCCGTCGCGATCATCAAGCATGCCGTCGCGAATGCGGACGAGTATCAGGTCAGGGCCTGGCGCGCCGACTGCGGAAGCACTCTCGTCGATATGGGGTTGAACTGCCCGGGCAGCTGGAAAGCAGGGCAGGCCTTTGTCGAGGCCGGCTTCGGCGGGCTCGGCAGGGCCGCATATGGCAGGTTCGAGGTCGGCCCCTTCACTCTGCCCTCTATCGACGTCTGGGTCGACCATCCGGTCCTGGCCGTGGTCGCCTCGCAGGCTGGGTGCTGGGAACTGGGGAAAGGCGAGTTCGCGCAAATCGGGTCCGGCCCCGCACGGGCGGTAGCGCTGGCCGATCGCTGGTCAGGTCACGGGTACAAGGATCCGGATGGGCGGGAAGTGGTAGTCCAACTGCAGACCCCGAGGGTCCCGAACGACGAGCTGTGCATGGCGGTCGCGGAGTCGTGCCGCCTCAGCCCCGAAAATGTCTACGTGGTCTTCGCTCCGACCGCCTGCCTGGTGGGCGCGATTCAAGTCGCCTCGCGCACGGTCGAGCAGGTCATGATCAAGCTGTTCCTGCGCGGGTTCGACATCCATTCGATCAAGCACGGGTTCGGCACTGCGCCCGTCGCCCCGTTGGTCAAGGATGAGGTCGAGGTCATGGGAAGAGCGAACGACGCGCTGTTCTATGGCGCCACCACGGTGCTCTACGCGGACGCCCCCGATGAGGCAATCGAGCCGATCGTCCGGACCCTGTGCTTCGATGTCAACTCGGGTGAGTACTGGGGCATGCCCTTCGCCCGCATCTTCGAACGCTTTCATCGCAATTGGTTTTCGGTGCCGGATTTGCTCGATTCGCCGGCGAAGGTCATTATCAACAGTCTCCAAACCGGTCACTCTTTCGCGGGCGGGCAGATCAATATCGAGGCGCTTTCGCGCTCCTATTATGGCGTCCCGCTGCCTCCATCGACACAAAGGCCTTAAAACGGGGGATATTCTTTGTTGACAAGGGAAAACAGGAATGTTATTATCCGGACCAATGTGGTTGCATGTACATGTATGTACATGTATGGAAAGACGGCGGCGCTTCGATGATTCTGCAGCAGAGCCTGACGGCTCATCGCTTCGCGATTTGCCCGGAAGTCCCGTCGCCTCACTGTGCACTGCCATCGGCGTCATGACTTCGATCCCGAAAAATGGACTCGGCGCGAGTTAGCGTCGTAGCTCGGCGGGCCGCCGCCGGAGAGGCAGGATCCACATGGTTAGCATTAATCGCGAGGCGATGAAGATCGTTCGGCGAATGTTGGCGGACCCCGAACCGCTAGGCGTGAAAGTATTTCGTCTGGCGAACGGGGCGACCGTGATCGACATGGGACAGGAGGCGCCCGGGAGCTGGCGGGCCGCGAAGGACTACGTCCTGGTGACCCTGGGCGGCTTGGGCGAGGTCGGCTATGAGCCCTTCCCCCTCGGCGACCGGACTCTTACCGCGGTTCGGGTCATGGTGGACAACCCCATCATCGCCTGCGTTGCCTCGCAGATCGCGGGATGGCAGCTGGACCCGCCGGGTACTCCCCACGCCGCGATTGCCGCCGGCCCAGCGAGGGCCCTCAACCGGCTTCGTCCCGACCATTACTTCGACATGATCGAGTATCGCGACAGTTCCGACGAGGCGGTCGTGGCGATCCAGACTTCCGAGCCCATCACCGCGCGCATAGCCGATGCGATCGCCGAGGGCTGCCGGGTCAAGGCCGACGCCGTCTACATCCTGGTGGCGCCGAACTCCAGTCTGGTATGCGCCGTTCAGGTCGCGGCGCGCATCATCGAGCAGACCCTGCATCGCCTGCCCGAGGAAGGCTTCGACTTCAACAGCGTCAAGTTCGCGACGGGATACGCCGTGATCGCCCCTCTGATCCAAGACGATTTCGCCGCGATGGGGAGGATCAACGATTCGCTGCTTTATGGTGGCGAATGCACGCTGCATGTCGACGCTGACGACAAGTCGGTTTCCGAAGTCGTAGGCAAGATCACGTCCTCGGTCTCTCGCGTCTACGGACGGCCGTTCATTGATATTTTCGAGGACGCCGGGCGCGACTTCTACCAGATCCCGGTAGACCTTCACTCTCCGGCGGTCGTGCACATCAATAATCAGCGCAGCGGAAAGACCTATAGCGCTGGGGCTATCAACTATGACGTGCTTCGCAAGTCCTTCTTCAACTGAGTTCCTCTGCGATGGTCGAATCCCAATCCGAGGAGGCGAAACCGTTTGTGAAAGGCCCTATCGACTGGCTCGTGGCTGATACGGTTGAGCCCAATAGGCTCAACCCTCAGGGATTGAACACAAGGAGTGAACTATGAAATCTGGTAAGCTGCTACATACGGCGCTGATCGGGGCAATGGCGGCGATCATCGTCTTCGGGGGCGCAACCTCCGCCGCCGCGGCAACAGCCGCGAAGAAGTTCAAGGTCGCGATGGTGACTTCGGGTCCCACGAATGATCAAGGCTGGAACTACGACGCTTTGCGGGGCATACAGCTGATCCGGGACAAGCTCGGCTGGGAAATCGCCTATTCCGAGAACGTGGCCGTGGCGCAGCAGGTCAACGTCCTTCGCCAGTACGCGCAGCAGGGCTACGACTTGGTTTTCGCCCATGGCTACGAATGGGGCGATTCGTTGGTGGCGGTGGCCAAGGACTTCCCCAATGTGATGTTCGCGCAGATCAACAGCACGACTCAGGGCGTCAATATCGTCGGGACCTCGTTTAAATACGGCGAGCTAGGCTACTTCACGGGCATGGCCGCCGGCCAGATGACCAAGAACAACAAGATCGGCGTCGTCGCCGCTCAGGATGCCCCCCAGGTTACAGCCGACACCGATACCATGAAAACCGGAGCCCTCTCGGTCAACCCGAAGGCCGATGTCAAGGTTTCCTTCGTCGGCTCCTGGGACGACATGGTCAAGGGTCAGCAGGTCGTCCAAGCCCAGATCGATCGCGGTGTCGACATTCTCATAATAATGGGCAACGCCTTCACTCCCCCCGCCATAAAGCTGGCCAAAGCAAAAGGCATCAAAGTCATCGCCGGCTGGACTATCGAGGCTTATCCTCTGGCCCCGGATACCATCATCACCAGCGGTATCCAGGACATCCCGAGCGTCTACCTCGGCGTGGCCCAGCAGTACCAGGACGGCAAGCTGAAGGGCAACACCACCAATGTCTACGGTTGGAAGGAGAAGGCCCAGTTCCTCGGGAAGTGGGGAGACTTCGTTCCGCAGAAGGTCAAGGATACCGTGCAGAAAGCGATCGCCCGCTACCTGGCCGGCACGCTGGACATCGTGGGAAAGTAGACTCGAATACGTCGAGAGGCGCGGCGAGGGCCCGGAGCGCGCTCCAAGCCTTCGCCGCGGGCATTCAGTGGAGTTCGCAATGTCGGAAGGTGCACGCGCAAAAGCCAAGCCCGTACGGCCGCGAGCCTGGTCGAAGTTGCCCATAGCCAGCGTCGCCCTGTCCCTTATCTCCATCGCGACCGCGATCCTGATAGGGACAGTGATGATGCTGGCTATGCGCTTCGATCCCTTACGGGCCTACGCAGCCCTATGGCAGGGCTCGTTCGGCAATGTCATACAGATATCCGAGACGCTTAAAACGGCGGTCCCCTTGTTGCTGTGCGGGCTAGGAATCGCCTTCTCCTTCCAATCGGGCGCCTTCAACATCGGGGCCGTCGGACAGATGTACTTGGGCGCTTTGGCGGCGGTGATCGTCGGCGGGCAATTCCCGGGCTTGCCGCCGCCCCTGCACATCTTCCTCGCCACCCTGGCCGCCTTCGTCGCCGGGGGCCTCTGGGCTCTGGTCCCGGCGCTCCTGAAGATCCTTTCCGGGGCGAATGAGATCATATCGACTATCCTTTTGAACTACGTGGGCATATATCTCGTCGACTACATGATCGCCGGCCCGATCAAGACCGGCGGGCATCGAGACGCCCCCACTTCCTGGCCGGTCCTCGAGGGCGCGCTCTATCCCCGACTGATCCCGCACACCCAACTTCACATGGGGCTCTACGTGGCCTTGGCCGCCATGATACTCCTATTCGTCGTCATGCATTACACCACTTTGGGGCAGCGAGTGCGGATCGTCGGCCTAAATCCGGTGGCGGCCCGCCATGCGGGCATCCGCTCGAACCGCGTATTCGTGCTCGCCTTCTTCATCAGCGGCAGCCTCGCCGGGCTGGCGGGCGCTTCCGAAATCCTTGGATACCAATCCCGCCTCATCTCTGGCTTTGCGCCGACCACGGGATATGACGCAATCGCGGTAGCGTTGCTCGGAGGGTTTCAGCCTTTTATCGTCGGTATTTCCGCGTTGTTCTTCGCCGGCCTGCAGACGGGGGCCGTCGCGATGGAGGCCATCGCCAAGCTGCCTGCCCAGCTAGTAGGCATGATTCGCGTGCTGGCAATGCTGGCCGTCCTGGCTGCATCCTCGCCCCGAATAGTTTCGCTGGCGACCCGGCTTCGGGGCGGGGAGTAGTCATGGCCGGCAGCCTTCCCCGGAAGCGCGCGCGGGCCCGCTTCGTTTACCTCGGACTAGGATTGGCGGCGCTCCTCGGGCTGACGCTTGCCAGGGGAACCACGCTCGGGGGCGGAATCCTGACTATCCTGGCCGCGCCCGAGTTCATGCGGGCCGCGCTCATCGCGGCCATTCCTCTCCTGTTAGCCGCGCTCGGCGGGCTAATAAGCGAGCTCTCGGGTGTATTGAACATGGCATTGGAGTCGATGATGCTGATCGGCGCCTTCGTAGCCTATACCGCCTCCGACTACGCTCAGAGTCCTTGGGCGGGGCTTGTCGCCGCGGCGCTGGCGGGGATGCTCGTCGGCCTCCTGCATGCCTTTTTCACCATCACGCTGAAGGCCAATCAAATCGTCAGCGCCGTGGCCCTGAACCTCTTCGCGCTGGCCGCCACAGCCCTGGGCTTCCGAATGCTCTACGCCAGCGGGGTCTTCGTCTCCGCCCCCGGATTCGACGCCCTGAGCATCCCTTTCCTGGGCAAGCTCCCCTATCTCGGGACCGCATTCTTCTCCCATAACATCCTTATCTACCTGGGTCTCCTCCTCATCCCCGTCATGTGGTTCATTCTGTACCGCACCTCCTGGGGACTGACGCTACGCTCCGTCGGCGAGCACCCGGTGGCCGCCAGCACGATGGGCATCAACGTCAACCGGGTGCGCTATCTGGCGGTGATCCTGAGCGGAGCCGTCGCGGGGATGAGCGGCTCCGCCCTCGTCAGCGCCTCGAACATCAACGCGTTCCAGGAGAATCTCTCCGCCGGGCGCGGCTTCATCGCCTTTGCCGCCGTCGTGTTCGGGCGCTGGAATCCGATCGGCATCTTCTTCGGCGCTATCCTGTTCGGGCTGGGAGACGCCCTGCAGATCCGGCTGCAGGCCTACGGTGTGGGGGTGCCGTACCAGCTCCTGCTCATGCTGCCCTACCTGATCACGCTTATAGCCCTGGTCGCGTTCATGCGCAATGCGCGCGGGCCGGCCGCCAGCGGCATTCCGTATTCGGACGAGGCGAGTTCTTGACGCTGCCCGTCGGCGCTCCGGCCGCCGCGATCCGCCGGCTCGAGCGCTTTTCCGTCGCGGGACGGGACGCGGTGCTCGAGCTCCGCGGCATCGTCAAGCGATTCCCCGGCGTCGTCGCGAACGACCACGTGGATCTGAAAATCTACTCGGGAGAGGTTCATGCGCTGCTGGGCGAGAACGGAGCCGGCAAGTCCACCCTCATGAAGGTGGTCTACGGGCTCTACCGCCGCGACGGCGGCGAGATCCTCATCCGAGAGCGTCCCGTAGACCTTCGGACTCCTCAGGACGCGATGGCCCTCGGCATCGGCATGGTCCATCAGCACTTCATGCTGATACCCAATTTCACGATTATCGAGAATATCGTGCTCGGATTGCGTTCGAGGCGATATCCCCTCCTCAAGCTGGACGAGGCCGCGCGCCGCATCCAGCCGCTCGCCGACGACTTCGGTCTCAAGGCCCCGCTGACCCTCAAGGTCGGCAAGCTCACCGTCGGGCAGCAGCAGAAGGTCGAGATCATCAAGGCTCTCTACCGCGGGGCGCGCATACTCATCCTGGACGAGCCCACCGCCGTGCTGCTGCCGCAGGAGACGGAGGAACTCTTCAAGCTCATCGAAAAGCTGCGCGAGGGGGGGGTGGCCATCGTATTTATCAGCCACAAGCTCAACGAGGTGCTCGCCATCAGCGATCGGGTGACGGTCATGCGCCGCGGCGGAGTGGTCCGGACCCTGGATACCTTCGATTCCAGCCCGGCCGAGCTGGCCGAGGCCATGGTGGGGCAGGCCGTCGACCTTGCCGTCGACAAGGAAGACTGCCGGCCGCGAGGAGCCTGCCTGGAGATCGAGGACGCAGAGGCCAAGGACGAGCTGGGGGTGCTGAAGCTGAACGGCCTCCGCCTGACCCTGAAAGCCGGGGAGATTCACGGCTTGGCGGGCGTCGACGGCAACGGGCAGCAGACTCTCGTCGAGACGATGATGGGCTTGCGCGCGCTCCAGAGGGGCCGCATTCTATTCGGCGGCCGAGACATCACCTACTCGAGCACGGCGGAGCGCATCCGGGCCGGCGTGGAGCACATCCCGGAAAATCGCCATACCGAGGGCTTGGTGCTCGGATTGAGCGTCACGGACAATCTGCTGCTCGACGTCTTCGAGGCTCCCCCATTCGCGAAATCCGGGTGGCGGCAATTCAGGTCCATGAACGAGCGCGCCGAGGCGCTCACCCGGGATTTCGATATTCGCGCCCCCACTCCGGCGATCGAGGTTCGGAAGCTATCGGGCGGGAACCAGCAGAAGGTCATTCTGGCACGGTCGCTTTGGCGCGAGCCGAATGTCCTCATCGCCATGCAGCCGACGCGCGGCTTGGACGTCGGAGCTGCTTCGTTCATTCACCGGCAGATCGTCAAGGCGCGCGACAGGGGCTGCGCCGTCCTGATCGTATCCTCCGAGCTGGACGAGATCCTCGGGCTAAGCGACGTGATCAGCGTGATCTACGAAGGCCGCATCGTCGAGACGCGCTCCGTCCTTGAGACGAACCTGAGTCGTATCGGTTTCCTGATGGCCGGCGGCAAGCCCGGGGACGTTCCCGGCAATCCGCCGGGTCCGGTCCCCCCGCGGGCCTGATCCTGTTCGGCCAAGCCCCGCGAGCGCGTCGAATATAACCTGGAGGAGAACCATGCCGAAGCTTTTAGGCGTTTGCGGGAGTCCCCGGAATGCCGCCACTGAATATGTGCTTAAGAAGGCTATGGAAGCCGCATCGGGAATCGAAGGGATCGAGACGGACCTGATTCTCCTGCGGGGAAGGAAAATCAACTTCTGCATCCATTGCAACAAATGCATCGACGAGGGAAAGACCTTCTGCCCGCTCTACGACGATGACATGACGGAGCTCTACGAGCGCTTCTACTCGGCCGACGCATATTTGATCGCATCCCCGGTCTACGAAATGAACATCACTGCGCAGCTCGCCGCGTTTTTCAATCGCTTCCGCCCGACCTATCTCTTGTTGCGGAGCGACCCGGAGCGCTTCAGCGCCAAGTTCGGCTCGGCGATCGCGGTCGGCGGCACGAGAAACGGCGGACAGGAAACGGCGATAAGCGCCATTCACGGGTTCTATCATACGCAGGGCATCACGGTGATCAACGGCGGCTTGGGCTGCTACGGGGGTGCAGCGGTGTGGAGCCAGGACAAGCGGGCCCAAGGCGCGCAGGAGGACGAGATTGGCATGAAGAACGCGATGTTCCTCGGCGCCAAGCTCGCTAGGGTAACGGCGAATCGCGCCCAAAGTCCAGGCTGACGGCTGCCTGGACTTTAGCCCGGCTATATCTGCCCTCCTCTGGAGCGCACTCTAAAGAAGGAGCGAAAGATGTTGCAAAGCGACTTGTTGATCGTGAACGCATGCATCATCAGCATGGATAACGCTCATCGTGTCATCAACGACGGCGCCATAGCGATATTGGGGGATCGGATCTCGGCGATCGGCGAGTCTCAGGACATTCTTAGCCGGTTTACCGGCAAGCGCACCATCGATGGAAAGGGGAAGTACCTATACCCCGGCTTCATCTCTACGCACACGCACTTGTTCCAAACCATGTTAAAGGGGCTAGGGCGCGACATGCCCTTGTTCGAGTGGCTGGACAGCTCGGTGCGCCGCGCCTTGCGGAATTTCGATGAAGAAACGATCTACTATGCCGCCCTCCTCGGCCTTATCGAGGCTGTGCGAAGTGGCACGACGACGGTCACCGATTACCAATACTGCCACAGCGCCCCAGGGATAGACGAGAGCGTCATCCAGGCTTACCTGGACCTGCAAGTCCGCGGAGTAATATGCAAGACGCATACCAAAGTGGGCGGCTTCCCTCCCGAGATAGCCTTTGACTATATCGAAACGGAAGATGATCATTTCCGCGAGGTGGAATCCCTGTGCATCAAATACCGTGACCATCCTTTGATCGGCATGTCATTGGGCCCCGGCATAATTTGGGACCAGGCAAGAGAAGGTCTCCGCAGAACGCGCGAAATCGCGGACCATTTCAAGATTCCCATCACCATGCATCTGGTGGAAACCGAAAGCGACGACGAATACGCGATGAAGACCTACGGCATGAGTTCCGTCGATTTCCTGGAGTCCTGCGGGATTCTAGGCCCCGATTTCGTCGCCGTCCATGCTGTGCACGTAACGGATGATGATATACGTCGATTCCGCGATTATGGCGTCAAGATAAGCCACTGCCCCGTCTCCAATATGCTGCTGGCCTCCGGGACGGCTCCCCTCCGCCGCTACATCGAGGAAGGCATAACGGTGAGTCTCGCCTGCGATGGAGCCGCATCGAACGATACCCAGGACATGCTCGATGTGATGCGCGTCACGGCATTATTGCACAAGCTGGTCAATCGCGACGCCTCCGTAGCTTCTGCGCCCGATGTTTTGGGAATGGCGACGATCGGTGGTGCGAGGGCCCTCGGAATGGAGGGTCGAGTCGGGTCGCTCGAGGAAGGCAAAATGGCGGACATGTTCATCTGGTCCGCCAACGATTGCCGTTCGGTTCCGGTCAACGATCCCATCTCCGCCCTCGTCTATTCATCGGATTCTCGTAATATCGAGACGACGATCATCGGAGGAAAGGTCGTATTGGATGAGGGAGTGCTTGTCGCGATGGATGAGAAAGAGGTCTTGCGAAAAGCCCAAAGCCTTGCCGAAAGCCTGGTGCGCCGTTCCGGGCTCGGAAACACTCATTGGGGTCAACGCATAGTCGCCCGATAGAAGCTTCAACAGGGGGATGGCAGCGACGGTCGCGAGATCGCTTCGGAGCCTCTAGCCTCGCCTTTCGCCGGCCCTCCGTTCCGACTCCTTCTTTACATTGGAGACCATACCTTCGACTACTTGTCTGATGGATTCGTCGACCGGGAAATGGAACACCTCGTTGAAAACGAGACGAGTCGTCCCGTCGGGCTTTCTTTCGAGATTGTGGACGCCCGCGTAGCCCTTTCCATCGTCATTTTCGCCGATATAGGCGATCTGGTTCGGTTTATCGTAGTGGACGATCTCTTCGTCGCAAAACCATGCGGGGCCGTTCGAGGGCTCATGCATCTCCCAGCGGCTCTTCATGCCGAGGCCTCTCTTCACATCGCCGATAATCGTCACCTTGTGAACATTCTCTTCCAATCTCACGAAGGATTCGATATCCTCGATCACTTCGAAGACGACTTCGGGAGCTGCCCTTATATCGGTTCCAACGGTCACGAGAAGATCGCTCGGCGTCTTTTTCTGCGGAATTGACGGATAGCTCATGTCTTTCCCTCTTCGGACAGTATTTGTTCCTCTAAATCGTCATTGCATCGCTAGAAAACCATGCCCCCGTCCACGGAGATGGATTGCCCGGTTATATAGCGGGAATCCTCGGAAGCGAGAAAAGCGACGATGCCCGCGATCTCCTCCGGCCGCGCGAGCCGTTTCATCGGGCAGTCCTGCGCGCGCATCTCGAGCCATTCTTCGGCTGTGATGCCGTCCCGCTCTCCATTCACGGCGGCCACACCTCTCACCATGGCGGTCAGCGTATTCCCCGGGCAGAGCGCGTTAGCGGTCGCTCCATAGGGTGCCAACTCCATCGCAACCGATCGTGTCAGCCCCAGGACTCCGCTCTTGGAGGCCGAATACTGGGCCGTGGCGAACCAGCTCGTCTTCGCCGCCATGGAAGAGATATTGATTATGCTCCCGGATCTCTGGCGAATCATGATAGGGCTGGCGGCCTGATTGTAAAGGAATGTTCCAGTCAGATTGACATCGAGCGCTTCTCGCCAAGTCGCCAAAGCGACATCCTCCAGAGGCGCCCCGGTGTAGATCCCGGCGGAGCAGACCAGCGCGTCGAGCTTACCGAGCAGATGCACTGCTTGGGCTACCGCCTTCCTGGCCCCTTCGGGCTCGCGCACGTCTATGACGATCGACAGTGATCCGCCTCCTCCAAGCGACTCGCACTCGGCGATCGTCTTCTTCAGTTGCTCTCCGGCGATATCGATACCGACGACGCGGGCTCCCTCTGTCGCGAACCTCCGAGCCGTAGCGGCTCCTATACCGTTTGCGCAACCGGTGATCATGACTACGTGACCGGAAAACCGCTCCAAATGCTCCTCCTAATCGGCAAACAGTGGTTGTTTCCCAATGTCATCGAGGGACAGCAAACCTTCTCTCAAGGAAACGAATGCCCTCATGCTCTCTTCGTATGAATCCATCCAATCGGCGATCGGTTCCTGAAGCACCGTCATTTCCTCCCGCCTGCCTTCGAACCATTCCCGAGAGAGATGAGCGAAATCCCCGCAACCGACAACGGAGAGAGCCGCGATCAGCGCGATGCCGAGGGCGGCCGAGGACTCGGGGTTGTACCGAACCGGTTTGCGCAGGACCGTGGCGAGGATGGTCCTCGCCAACCTGGACGAGGCGGCTCCTCCGCACACGTGGACTCTATCGATGCGCTCGAGGGATGCGAGATCGAGAGCGCTGGTATATGCGATCCCCTCCAAAATGGCGCGGTATAGGTGCCCAGGAGTGTGGCTATCCCTCAGCCCGATTACATGGTCCGCCGCCGAAAGGGAGCCCGAGAACGACCGTTGCATCAGGTGCGGCATGAAAAAGGGATTCTCCGCCCCGGGAGCTACCCCTTCGGCCATTGAATCCAATTCCTTCCAGGGATGATTACCCATCAGCGCTCGCATGCGGTCAATGCTTTCCCCGCAGGAAAAGATGCTGCCGATGAATCCCGCTTTCCCCTCGCCGAAATAGGGACCAGCCAGGTAATCGGCGGGATCTGTCCACGTGTACACGCGAGTTCCGGAGGTGCCCCAGTATAGCATCAATTCATGCGCGCCGCGGATGCCCGTTCCCAGCAGCGTGGCGAAGGTATCGCCCGTCCCGACGATGACTTCGGTACCGGTCGTTAGTCCCAGCAGGCCCGCGACGTCGGAAGAAATGGGGCCCATAGTGCGCATGGCGGGGTACGTTCGGGGAAGTATCCGCGACGGAACGCCGAGGTCGGCGCAGGCCGATTCGTCCCAATTCAGCGATGCCTCGTCGAACAGCGCGCCGTACACCGTCGCGGTGTCATGGTCGCAGCATATTTTACCCGTTAGCTTGAATACTATGAAAGAATGGGGTGCCAGCACCGAAGCGACCGAGCGGAAAATCTCGCTCTCATGATCCCGCACCCAGGCGAGTTTCGGCACGAGATGCCCGTGATGCACTCCGGGGTAAAGGCGGTTGATACGCGCCATTTCCTGGTCAGCCCTGGTGTCCGTATGCAGTATCGCCGGTCGCAGCAAATCTCCCTCTACGTCCAGCAGGCATATGCCGGGGACGAAACCGGTCACCCCGATTCGGATAATGTCCTGCGGTTTCGCCATGGCCATTTCCCGGAGGTCGCGGACTATTTCAATGCATTCATTCCACCATGACCCGAGCGGATCCTGCTCTTGCCATCCAGCATGGCTATGCAACGTTCGGTGGCTTCTCGAAGCGGACGCCATAAGCTCGCCGGACCGCGTCACCAATGCGCCTTTTGTAGAGCTCGATCCTATATCGAGCCCTATGATCAACTCCCTCACGTCGTGCGGCTTACATTTCCACGGCTATCCGGTACGAATCCATGCGCCCGGAATGAATGAACGCACTTAGGATATCCGCGAAGGGGTACGACCGAGTAATCAACCGATCCAGCGGTAGCGTGCTTGACGTGATGAGTTCCGTGGCTCTTCGGAACGTGTCCTTCGTATGCTTCATCACCCCGGTGAGGAAAACCTCTCCATAGTGAAACGTCTTCGGATCCAGCTCGATGATGTCGGAGCCTTTCGTGGAGCCATATATCACCAGTCGCCCGTTCTGCACCAGCGATGCCATGCCCTCCATGATGGCCGCCTTCCCGCCGGCGGTGAAGAAAACCACCTCGGCCCCTCGCCCGGCAGTCTGTTCTCGTACCGCAGCCGATACATTCTGGCTGATGGGATCGATTACCGTGTCCGCACCGAAATCGAGGGCTCGCCCCCGCCGCCCCTCGTCCACCTCGCTCACGATTACCCTGGCGCCCCGGAGCTTTGCCAGCAGAACGTGCAGGACCCCCATGACCCCCGCTCCGAGCACCAGCACGGTGTCTCTCATATCGATGGATCCCCTGTCGATGCTTCGAATCACGCAGGCAAGCGGTTCCGCGAGAGTGGCTACGACCGGCTTGACATCTTTCCCGATCTTGAAGACCTCATAGCCGCGGGCCAAAAAATATTCGCTGAATCCTCCGGGGCCCCAGTAGGGGCCGGGCTTTACCTCAGCGCCTACGTTCTCGCAGAGGTTGTCCAGGCCTTTCCTGCAGAAGTAGCATTCGCCGCATCGAGTCAGGCTGGCCACGGCGACCCTGTCGCCCTCATGCAAGGGCTGCGCGACGCTCTTGCCGATCGACACGACGGTTCCGGATATCTCATGACCGCCGACAAAGGGATAAGAATCGGGCACCCCATGGAAGTATTTTTGCTCCCAGGTGCAAAGTCCGACCGCATCGATCTTTATGAGGACTGTATCGGGGGTCAGCACGGGAATCGGAATGTCGCGGAAAACCAGAGTCTCGGGAGCCATCATGACCGCTTGTTTCATTTTTCGCTCCCCTCTTTCCCGTACGCACCGGCCAATAACGGCGCGGATTCTTCGGCCGAAGCCCCGCGATGGATGATCGCCGCCAAGGCCCGGGCCATTCCATAGATGTTCTCGGCGCCCCAGACATTTCTTCCCACAGCCACGCCCTTGGCGCCGGCATCCATGGCTTCCTTGATCGAAGAGAGGAAAATCTTCGGATCCGAGGACTTCGAACCGCCCAGGACGACCACGGGACAGAAACAGCCACGGACCACTTTCTCGAAGCCCGGCAGATAGGCGATCTTGACAAGATCTGCACCCAGCTCGCTGGCGATCCGGGCGCTCAGAACCAGGTTATCCAGCGTCCTGTAGGAGGGCTCGGCATCGAATCCGCCGGGAACCATTTCTCCGACCACGGGCATCCCGACGGCATCGCAGGCTTGCACGACCTGAGCCACGACAGGTAGCGTGAGTCTTTCGACCTCGGCGCCCGGAGCCCCGTTGACTATGACCGCATCGGCGCCGAGCTGCAGCGCGTACTGTACATTGAACGCGATACTGCTTCCATGCCCGGTACCCAACATGGTCGGAGGAAGGTCCAGTCGTAGGATGAGCCCAATGCCGGCGAGCTCGGGCTCGAAGGCTTTTGCCAGTCCGGGATTTGCGATGATGGCGTCTGCTCCGCCGGCGACGATCTCGCGTATTGCCTGGCCGGGATCCTCTATCCCCGGCATGGCTCCCGCGTTGGTGCCATGATCCATGGCGACGATGAACGCTCTCCCGTCATCCCTGAAAATGTGCTGAAGCCTGCGAACCTTGCCCACGTTCCTTCCTCCGCGCTTTCGTAGCGATAGTTTCGAATTCATCGGTCTTTCATCCCCGCGTCGCCGGCTATTCGCGGGGATTGCCCGATCTTCAGCGCGACTTCGAAAGCATAGCGGTCTCCCCGATACCAACAGTTCGTGAACTCGATCGGGGTGCCGCCGACCAAGACCGCTTTTCGCGTCGAGAAAAGCACCGCCGCTCCCTTTTCGATGTGAAGGTCGGCGGCTAATGCCTGGTCGGCGACTTGCGCTTCCAGCCTTTCCTGAGCCTGGTCCAGCGCCAGCTTGTAGTCAGTTTGAAGGATCTCGTAAAGCGACCGCGCTTCGAAGTCCCTGGCCAGCAAGTCGGGACAGAGCTTGGCGGGAAGGTACGATTCCAGGATCATGAGCGTTTCGTTGTTTACCGACCTGCGACGCCGCAGGTAATAAACGCGCGCGCGCGGCGACAGGTTCAACGCATCCCGAATCGAGCTGGCGGCGGATGTTATCTTCCCCGCCAAGAGTTCGGTCTTTACAGCGTAGCCTTTGTTCCGCATATCCTGCATGAAGTCGTTCGCGGAGGACGCCGGCGTTTCGATTCTGGGCCGTTTAACGAATGTTCCCTGGCCATGGACCCTGGTCAGGTGGCCCTCGTTCACCAGCTGCGTTACCGCGCTTCTCGCGGTCAGCCTGCTGACCCCGTAAAGCTGAGCAAGGTGCGTCTCCGAAAGGATCTGCTGGTCAGGCTTTAGCGTCCCTGCGCGTATCTCGTCGAGGATAATCTGCCTTATCTGAATATAGATGGGAATACGATTGCCTTTATCCAAATAGTGCAAAGCAAGCCACCTTTAACGCGCCAAGAAATATCAAAGAGCCAAACTCGTATATACATGTAGACGTCTACATCTTATACACCTCGGTGTTTTGCTTTGTCAATAAAAAATCGATGGTCTCCTCGCTTCTCAGAATGCCTGGCTCTGCCAGCGCCGTCCCCTTTTTTCGATGCCGGCTCGCACTACCAGGTTGTCCGCTTGCAGCTGACATTTACGAATGACCGCCGATTCATCGGCAGTCGTGATCTTGCCTTCCAGGAGCACGGGATTGCCGTCGACCATTACGGTATCCACGCAGGAACAGGATCCGGAGTAGACCAGGGTAGACACAGGATTGTGCATGGGAATGGACTTAGGGCTTTTTTGCGGATCGTAGATGAACAGATCAGCCTTCTTCCCCGATTCCAGGGAGCCTATGTCGCGCTCCAGCCCGATTGCCCTGGCTCCATCGATCGTGGCCATTTCAAGGACTTTCTCCGCGGTAATGATCGTCGGATCCTTAGTATGGACTTTGTGTAACAGCGTGGTGAACTTCAGCAGCTCCAGCATGTCTTGAGTGTTATTGCTCGCCGGCCCATCCGTCCCCAGTCCCACGGTTATCCCTTTTTCGATCATCTCGGGAACCGATGCGACACCGGAGCAAAGGTACATGTTGCTCACCGGATTGTGCGACACCTTCATATCGTAGTATTTCGCCATTCGCATATCGCGCTGGGTCAGGCAAACGCAGTGAACCATAAGAACATTCGGCCCCACGATGCCTAGACTCTCGAGTACCTCCGTATCATTCAGGCCATGAAGCTGAATCGCCGCCTTTCGGTCGAACTCAGTCTCGGAGATATGGACCGAAAAGCCGCCGCCATAGGCGCGGGTTATTTCCCATGCTCCTTGGAGCATTTCTTTCGTATTGGACCAGACGGCGGCAGGGGCGACCCAGACCTTTATCCTTCCCTCTTCACTATCGTGGTAGGCTTCAAATAGCCTAGTAATATCTTTTTCTACTGTTTCAATGTCCTGCATGATTCCGCGCGGTGTGCCGAACTGCTCTCCGGTATTCATCATCCCCCGGGCAAAAACGCCACGAATCTTCAATTCCTTGAATGCGCCGATCACCGCGTCCGAAAGTCTCGCACGAGGATGCGGGTACATATAGTCCAGCATCGTTGTGGTCCCGCTTCTGATGCCTTCGATGCAACCATGCATGGCCGCGGCGTGGACATCCTCAGGGGTTAAATGCTGAGCGGCAGGGAAGGTCATGGTTGACAACCAATCCGAAAGCACCATGTCATCGCCCAGCCCTTTTGTAAGAGTTTGGAAGAGATGATTATGGGTATTTATCAGGCCAGGGAAGACAATTTTCCCTGCGGCGGCGATGACCTGCATTGTTCCCTTAATCTCGTCCGGGCACGTGCCTTCGCCGATAGCGGCAATACGGCCCCCTCGAACCAGTATATAGCCTTTTTCGATCACATCGCGATCGGGATTTACCGTCACGATAGTTGCATCCTGGATACAATAATCACCCATGCGACCCTCCAGAGGTGGATTGCCGAAGCGGACATAGGCCATAATGGCAACCGGTCGACGATGAGATGGTAAATCTGAATGGCGAATTTTGCAATTTGATCATTTTTATTTTCATCTGAAAACATTTTATTCTCGGTCTCGGAATGTCTTATGCTCGGCCTCGATTCCCCGGAGGCCGGTGCTATGCGGGGGATTCCGCGTCGGATGTTGTTTCCCCTTGACAATTGGAAATTTCCATTCCTATAGTTGTTTAGATGTCTATACATCTTCATCGTCGTTTTGTACCGGATACGCATGTACCCGGATACGGTAAGAGAAGGGGGGTATTACTATGAGGAACGGAAGAGTCGCTGCAACGGTGCTCATCGTGGTCATGCTAGTCGCCGGTACAGTGGTTTCTGTGTCTGCTGCTCCTTTGAAGGCCGCCATGGTGATGTCGGGACCGATTAACGACGGCGGTTGGAATACATCAGCCTATGAAGGGCTTCAGCAGCTCAAGTCTAAAATCGGGTTTGATATCGCATATTCGGAAGAAGTCGCTCAGGCCGATCAAGTCAATACACTGCGCAACTATGCAAGTAAAGGATATGACATCGTCTTCGGCCACGGTTTCGAATATGGAGAGGCTCTCAAGCAAGTCGCGGCGGAATTCCCAAAGGTGAAATTTTACCAGATCGGCGGCGACGTTACCGGGCCCAATCTCGGGTCCGGCGACTTCGGCCTGGGTGAACTCTCATATCTAACGGGCAAGCTTTGCGCGAAGTTTACGAAGACCAATAAGATCGGTTTCGTGGGTGCCGAGTCCATCCCCACGATGTTGGCGGAAGTGAACCAATTGCGCGACACGATCAAGCAGTATAACCCTGGCGCAAGCTTTACCGTCGCGTATACCGGCTCATGGGATGACGTCGTCAAGGGAAAAGAGGCCGGACTGGCACAGATTGCCAACGGCGTGGACATCATCGTGGCCATCGGCGACGCCTGCGATACCGGTGTCATTCAAGCCGCGAAGGAAAAGGGCATCTATGTGATCGGATGGTCGGGCGATCTGAATAGCATGGCTCCGAACGTCGTTCTCACTTCCGGGGTGCAGAGTGTTCAGGATCTTGTCCTGATCCAGGGTAAGATGCTCAAGGCAGGCAACTGGAAACCTGAGAGCAAGGTATGGGGTATCGCGGACGGGCCCGAGTATCTCGGCAAATGGTCACCGGTCGTTCCGACGGCCCTCAAAAAGGAAATTCTGGCCGACGAGGCGGCAATCAAGAGCGGCAAACTGAACAAACGGGTGGAGATGGCATCCAATTAGGCTCGAATTCTCAATATACGTACAGGGCGCTGTTCCAGCGCCCTGTATTTTCTAGTTCTCGCCGATTCAATACGCGCAGAGATGTACGCTCAATTAGGAAGGGTCAAATGGCGGCTCTTTTAGAGATACGAGACCTGACAAAACGATTTGCCCAAGTCCTCGCGAACGATAGAATCTCCCTAACGGTGGGGAAGGGAGAAATTCGGGCCCTTCTCGGCGAGAATGGAGCCGGGAAATCCACTCTTATGAGCTGTCTCTACGGCATTTACCCTATGGATGCAGGTGAAATCCTGATTGAAGGCATAAAGGCGCACATAGGCAATTGCGATGACGCGATCCGGCATGGCATCGGGATGGTCAACCAGCACTTCATGCTGATTAATAAGCTCACCGTACTGGAAAACGTAATATTGGGCCTGAAGGAGCCTCGTGGACCTTGGGTCGATTATAAGGGGTCCGGAAGGAGAATCAAGGAGCTTTCGGACCGGTATAGTTTTTGCATCGATCCGCTTTCCAGGATCGAGGACCTGCCCGTAGGCCTGCAGCAGCGGGTCGAAATTCTGAAGATCCTGTATCGCCAATCGAATATCATGATTTTCGACGAACCGACTGCCGTGCTGACACCCAACGAAGTTCTCGAGTTCTTCGAAATCTTAAGAAAGTTCAGGGACGAGGGAAGGACGATCCTGTTCATAACCCACAAGCTGAATGAAGTCATGACCATCTGCGACAGCGTCACCGTTCTACGTGATGGGCAGGTCGTAGGGAACGTCATGGTTCGGGAGACTTCCGAGCCCGAGCTTGCGCGCATGATGGTCGGGAGAGAAGTATTCTTGAAGCCCGCAGAGCCTTCTAGAGATATCAGAGACATAGTCCTGAAGGTAGAAAACCTGAGAGTGAAGGGCAGCATCGGCGTCGAAGCGGTGCGGGGCATTTCCTTTGAGCTCCGTTCCGGAGAGATCCTCGGAATCGCAGGGGTAGACGGAAATGGCCAACTGGAGCTGGGAAACGCGCTGACGGGTCTCGCCGAAGCATCAGGCGGCAGCATCGAAGTCTTGGGCAGCAGCGCTACGAACAAGCAACCTGCGGAACTCTATAAATTGGGATTGTCCCATATCCCTCCCGACAGGCAAAAAACCGGCCTGATAATGGATTATTCGGTACAAGACAATCTGGCGATCAAAGAAATCGGCAGATTCCCCTACTCGAGACATGGTGTGATCTCCCGCAAAAGAATTCGCGTTCACGCCCAGACGCTGATCCGGACATTCAGCATACGAGGCTGCGCTCCCGAGACCCGTGCCAAACAGCTATCGGGCGGCAATCAACAAAAGGTCATCCTTGCCCGCGAATTCGAGCAGAAACCCAAGTTGATAATAGCCGTGCAGCCGACGCGCGGGCTGGATATTTCCGCCACGGAGTTCGTGCGGGAAGAGCTGATCAAGCAGCGCGACGCGGGCGCGGCCGTGCTCTTGATATCCACGGAACTGGACGAGGTCCTTGCCTTGTCCGACAGGATCGAGGTGATGTATGAAGGAACCTTCACCGGCTCGATTCGGGGTCATACTGCGGATCCTTTGGAGATAGGCCTCCAGATGGCCGGCAGGAAAAAAGCCGGAGTCTGCGAAGAAAGCGTCGGGGCAGCCAAATGAAGAGCGCAATGACCGATAGGCCGGATTGGCGGATCCTGCAGAAGGTGATCGTACCTGTAGCCGGCGTCCTGATCGGAATGATAGTTGGCTCCCTTGTCGTGATCAATAAGGACAGAAGCCTGTTGATGGTCCTGGGCCGATTGTTCTACAACGCAGCCGGAACATGGAGCAATTTGATATCGAGCCTGGTCTATACGATACCGCTCGGATTCACCGGCCTGGCGATCGCGTTTTCATATAGCGCCGGCATTTTTAACATCGGCGCCGAGGGACAGCTCCAGCTGGGCGCGCTGATGACGGCCGTGGTGGCAACCAGCACGGCCTTTTCGAGCTCCTTCATCCAGGTTCCTGTCGCGCTGATCGCGGGCGCTGTCGTCGGCGCGCTTTGGGCCCTTATACCCGGCCTTCTGAAAGCATACAAGGGTTTCAATGAGATCGTCGTGACGATGCTCATGAACTACATCGCGATCCTGCTTGTGAACTATTTCCTCGAGGGACCGATGAAAGCCCCGCATTCATTTTACCCGCAAACCCGGCCCTTCGTGAAAACCTCATGGCTCCAGGACTTGGTCCCCAATTCGGACCTGCATTACGGATTTTTCCTCCTCATCGCCCTGTTCTTCATCGTTTGGATCGTCCTCTTCAAGACGCCCCTGGGATTCAAGATACGCGCGGTCGGCTTCAACCCGGAAGGGGCCCGCTATGCCGGGATAAAAGTCAAAAGGATCATGGTGCTTTCCATGGTCGTTTCCGGCGCCCTCGCGGGGCTCGGAGGCTCCGTCGAGGTGATGGGAGTCTACAGGAGAGTCGCGGAAGGCTTCTCGCCGGGCTACGGATTCGACGCCATCGCCGTCGCGCTGCTCGCGAATCTCAATCCGATCGGGGTATTTTTCTCCGCATTCTTCTTCGGTGCCCTCAGGAACGCGGCTTCCGGTCTCCAGGTCGACCTGGGCGTCCCCATCTCGTTCATCCATATAGTCCAGGCGCTCGCCATCCTGTTCGTGATCGCGTCAAGGGGACTGCCGCGGCAGTTCCAGAATATCAAGAGGAGATTGCGGTATGGCAGGTAGCGTTTTTGCGATGATGATTTCGCAATCCTTTCTGGCTTCGAGCATAAGGCTGACGACGCCGCTTCTCATCGGAAGCATGGGAAGCATCTTTTCCGAACGGAGCGGAGTGCTGTTCTTTACGCTTGAAGGTTTCATGCTGATGGGGGCCTTCTTCGGTTTCCTCGGCAGCTACTTCTTCGGTGCCATTCCGGGCGTATTGTTCGCGGTGGCGATAAATATGCTGATAGCCTTGATATTCGCCTATGCGACGGTCACGCTGGCAGTCGATCAAGTGGTCGTCAGCGTGGCGATGAACATATTCGCCTTGGGAATCACCGGCGCGCTTTTGCGGGTAGTCTTCGGCGCGCATACGAATACTCTTCTGGTGCAGAGGCTGGATGTAATCAGCATTCCGGTGCTCAGTTCGATTCCCGTGCTCGGAGCGTTCTTTAACCAGAATCCCTTCACCTATCTGGGCTTTATCTTGGTTCCCGTGGTTTGGGTGATTTTTTTCAGGACCAAATGGGGCTTGAAAATAAGGTCCGTCGGGGAGAATCCCAAGGCAGCCGAGAGCATGGGCATAAACGTCCAGCGAATACGGTATATCTCGATTCTCTGGGCGGCGGGCTTCGCCGCCGTCGCCGGGGCCTCCCAGACCGTCGGCAACCTGGGTACATTCGTGGACAACATGATCGCGGGGAAGGGTTTCATAGCCTTCACGGCCGTCGTCCTCGGGCGCTTTAATCCGATAGGAACTTTCCTGACCGTTTTCTTTTTCGGGGCCGTCGACGCATTTCAGCTCAACCTTCAGGCCATGGGAAGCCATATACCGTATCAGTTTCCGCTGATGATGCCGTATGTATTTACTCTCCTGGCGTTTTTCGCCGCCGGCTCGAGAGCAGCCCCGAAGGCTTGGGGAACGCCATATATTCCGGACTAGCGGGGGGGATAGGCATGTTCCGTCGGAAATGCGCCGCGCCGAGCGCATTTGTCTTGACAACATGTATATACATCTCCTATCATCCTCTAGTCTGCTATTGCCCAATTCAAGGGGGAGGGAAGTATGGCCTTCGCTTATGTGGGCAAGCCCTGCGCGCGCGTTGATGCCTTGGAAAAGGTGACGGGAAGAGCGCGCTACGCCGCGGACTATCACCTCGCTCGAGAATTGACGGCAAAATCCCTCTATTCGCCGGTTCCGCGTGCCAGAATATCGCGCATAGACACTGCCGCGGCCGCGTCGCTGCCCGGCGTTGCCCTGGTCATCACGGCGGAGGATGTGCCCGGTGAGAACGACATGGACGGCAGGTTCCCCGTTTTCGCCCGGGGAGAGGCGAAGTATATAGGCGACGCGCTGGCGGCGGTCGCCGCGGAAACGAAGGAGATCGCCGAGCAGGCGCTGAAACTTATCGAGGTCGAATACGAAGAATTGCCGGGCATCTGGACACTCGAGCAGGCGATGGACGGAAAGAGCGCCTTCCCGGTCCACGCTGGACAGAAGGACAACTCGATAGAAGGAACCTATTACCCGCTGCGGAAAGGCGATATTCTGGCGGGCTTCAAAGAAGCCGAGGTCGTGCTCGAGCGCCTCTATACGGTCGGCTTCGCGGAACAGGCGTATATCGAGCCGGAGTCCGTCATCGCGCTGCCCGCACCCTTCCATCGCGGCGTCGAAATCTATGGCTGCATCCAAAACCCCTTCACTATCCGGACGAATATCGCGAAGGTCTTGGGCATACCGCAAAGCCAGGTCCGCGTCGTTCCCACAGTCATAGGAGGAAGCTTCGGAGGCAAGGATGAATCGGTCATGAACATGTCCGCCCGATGCTCGATCATGGCGCTCAAGACGGGCAGGCCGGTTCGAATGGACCTCAGCCGCGAAGAATGCTTCCGGGAAAGCTGCAAGCGACACCCCTTCAGCCTCCGCTATTCCCTTGGACTCGGGAAGGACGGCAGCCTCCGCGCGATCAAGACGGATTTGACCTGCCAGGGCGGCGCGTACAACAACAAAGCGCGCTTCCTGAACTGGCGGGCCGTCATACACACCGCGGGTCCCTACCGCATACCGAACATCCAGGCCGATGTCCGCGCCAAATACACCAACACAATTTACGGGGGCGCGTATCGCGGCTTCTCCGGCCCCCAAGTGCTCTTCGGGATCGAATCGCTTATTGACGAGGCCGCCGCGCAACTTGGGCGAAACCCCAAAGATTTCCGCCTGCAGAACGTCCTGCGCCTAGGCGACACCGTGGCCTGCGGTCAGTTCCTGCAGGAAGGAGTCATCGCCGCGCCGCTCGCCACCATGATCGAGGAGACGAGCGGGAAGGCCGATTTCGACCAGAAATGGCTTGCGTGGCCGGAAGAGAACAAGAACTCCAAGGAAGTAAAAAAAGGAATAGGCATCGCCATAACCTATCGCGGCGCCGGTCTGGGCGGCGAAGGCCTGGACACGTCCAGCGCCATGATCACGATCTGCCACGATGGAAGCATCAATCTCTTCTCGGGACACAACGAGATGGGCCAGGGAATGCGGACGGCGCATTCCCAGATAGCGGCGGAGGCCCTGGGAGTTCATCTCAAGCGATTCGATTTCCGCCACTCCGATACCTCCATCACTCCCGACAGCGGACCGACCGTGGCCAGCCGAGGGACGCAATCGGGCGGCCGCGCCGTGCTGCATGCCGCGAGGCAGCTGAAGGCGCGACTCCTGGAAGCCGCCGCCATAAAGACAGGGCGGCCGCAGGAAGATATCGATTTGCGGGACGACATGATTCGGGACAAGGACGGCAAGGAGATCTGCGGTTTCAACGAACTAGTGGACTATTGCAGGTTCCCCCTTGGAACGAACCTTTCCGCCCAGGGTTGGTACAATCCCGGCCTGTACCATATCGACCACGATACTCAACAAGGGGCCTGTTACCAGACTTATACGCATGGCGTCGCGATATCCGAAATCAGCGTGGACATGGCAAGCGGAAAGATACGGGTGGACAAGATGACGGTCGCCTACGAATTGGGACAGGCCATCAATCCGCAGCTGGCGTACGGGCAATTTGCCGGCGGCCTCATGCAAGGCATGGGCTACGCCATATTCGAGGAGCTGGAAGAGAATGAGGGATACCTGCGCACCTTGAACTTCGACGATTACCTGATCCCCACTATAGTGGATGTACCGGAGATCGACATAAAGTTCTATGATTCGAAGAACCCCGAAGGTCCCTACGGAGCGAAGGGCATCGGGGAGATCGGCGTCGAGCTCTCGGCCCCGTCTATCGGCAACGCTCTTTTCCACGCGACCGGCCTGCGACTGCGTGATCTGCCATTCAACCTGGAGCGCGTTCTCCTGGGCAAAACGCTGACGAGGTAGGCCATGGCAGTCAGCTGTTTCTTCTTGGCGCGAAGTTTGCGAGAAGCCCTGGAATTGCTCGCCCGCTGGGGCGAGGAAGCTCAGGTAAGCGCCGGCGGCACGGACGTCATGGTCGCGCTTCGCAACGGAAATCTGGAAAAGAACAAAACCTGCCTCATCGATGTAAGCCGCGTGCCGGAACTGTCCTTCATCCGCGGGGACGATGCCGGGCGGAGCGTGGAAATAGGAAGCGGCGTGACGCACGCGACCATCTCCGCGGACCGGCTCGTGGAGGAAAGCTCGCTGATACTCGGCAAAGCATCGAGTTCGGTGGGTTCGCCTCAGGTGAGGAACCGGGGGACCATCGGGGGGAATATCCTCACCGCGGCGCAATGCGCCGACACCATCCCGGCCCTGCTGGCCTTGGATGCTGACCTTGTGCTGATGAATACGAGCGGGGCCACGCGGACCTTGGGAATGGAGGATTTCTTCCCGGAACCCAAGAAGACCGCCATCAGGGCGGATGAGCTCCTGATGGCGATCCGATACCCCGCGCTGGTCGGCTCGTGGAGCGGCTCCTATTACAAATTGATTCGCCGCGCCGCCGTGGCGAAGGCGCGCCTCAATTTCGCGACCCTCGCCCTCCTGTCGGCATCCGGAGCGGTAGAGGATGTACGAATATCCATCGGCTCGACCCTGCCGACTCCTGGGCGCTTCGCCGCGGCCGAGAAGCTATTGCGCGGGGAAAAGCCTTCGCGCGGCCTGATCTCGGCGGCTGCCGACGCCTGCGTGGAATATATGACGGAGAAGGCCGGCAGGCGCTGGAGTTCCGAATACAAGGAACCAGTTGTGAGGAATATCATCGCGCGTGAGCTTGCGGCGGTCCTTGGCGTGGAGAATCACAATGCCCAATGAAGCCGGAACGACGATGCTCGTCACCTTGAACGTCAATGGTCAAGACTATAAGGTGGAAAGCAGGGCGGACGAACGCCTCCTCGACCTCCTTCGCGAAGGTCTAGGCCTGATGGGCACGAAGGAAGGCTGCGGTATCGGGGAATGCGGCGCATGCACGGTTCTCATGGAGGGTAAGCCGGTCAACGCTTGCATGGTCGCTGCCGGTTCCGCCGAGGGGACCCGGATCGTCACTATCGAGGGACTGGAAGGCCCGGATGGAGCCCTCCATCCCATCCAGCAATCCTATATCGACGCAGGAGCCGTCCAGTGCGGCTTCTGCACGCCCGGCATGATCATGAGCACCTATGCGCTTCTTTCTGAGTATCCGAAGCCCACGGACGAACAGATCAAGGATGCCCTGAGCGGGAATCTGTGCCGCTGTACCGGATACCTGCAGATAATCGCGGCGGTACGGATGGCAAGCGAGAAACTCGCCGGGCAGCTAGGGAATTCGGTGGAGGCAAGCTTATGAGTCGGCGCGTAGAGGATATGGCAGTCGCGATAAATGCCTGGATGCGGGCCCATCGAGACGAGCTGGTGGGCTTCGTTCAAGGTTTGGTCCGAATAGACAGCCGCACCTATCATGAGGGGAAGGCCGTCGCGTGGCTGGCGGAGAGGATGCGCAGCTACGGCTACGACGAAGTGCGTATCGATCCGGCCGGAAATTGCCTGGGCCGCATCGGATCGGGACCTATGGTCGTTCTCGCCGACGCGCATATCGATACCGTCGAGCCTGGAGATCCCGCCGACTGGGGCTTCGACCCCCTGGAGGGTAGGATCGAAGGAGGGTTCATACGGGGCCGCGGCGTCATCGACGACAAGGGCTGCCTCTCCGCCATGGTGTTCGCGGGAAGGGCAATCAAAGAGCTGGGCTACGGGGAAGCCTGCACTTTATGGGTGTCCGGCTCCATATCCGAGGAGGATGTGGAGGGCAGCTGCGTCCGCGCGATGATGGAACGCAACGCCGATATCAAGCCTAAGCTCATCATGGTAGGCGAAGCCAGCGAGATGATGATCGTGCGGGGCCACAAAGGCCGAGCCCTCGTCAAGATGGTCGTCAAAGGCAAGGCCGCCCACGCCTCGGCCGCGTGGAAGGGAGAGAACGCCCTCATAAAGGCCCTGCCTCTGATAGCCGGAATCGATCGGAAAGACGATTTCGCGGAACATCCCTTCCTGGGCAAAGGCTCCATCGAGGTCACGAAGGTCATCTGCGATACCCCCAGTCTGAATACGATACCCGGGAAAGTCACGATCATCGCCGATCGGCGAATTTCCCTCGGGGAAAGCCAACAGGAGATCCTCGACGAATTGAAGCCTCTCTTGGCCCTGAGCGATGCCGCCGCCGCCATCGATACCGAAGAGATCACGACTTATACCGGTTACGGAATAATCCAGACCGATTATTTCCCCAGTTGGGTGCTCGAAGAGGATCATCCCGCGATCCAGGCCGCCGCGAAGGCCTACGAGGCAATCGCCGGCAAGCCGGCCAGAATAGGAAAGTGGGACTTTTGCACCAATGCGACCTATCTCTGCGGCGTGACAGGCATCCCGAGCGTCGGCTTCGGTCCCGGAGACGAGAGTCTCTGTCATTCGACCGAAGAGACGCTCTCGATAGACGAGCTCACGGTAGCCGCCGGAGTGTACGCGATGATCCCCCTGCTTTCGTCCTAAGGCCCGGGCCATGACGCGGATACTTGGGGCCCGGTATTGTATCGGCCCCGGAGCGGAGATAAAGGAAGGCTATGGCGTCGTCTACGATGGCGGCAGGATCCTCCTATTCGCCCCTTTGAATGAATGCAGGGCGGCCTATCCGGGAGCGGATCTTCTGGAACGGCCCGATTGCGCTCTGTCTCCCGGCTTCGTGAACGCCCACATGCACCTGTACGGAGTCTTAGCCCATGGCATCGTCCCGCCCGTACCGGTGGAATCGTTCAAGGGCTTCCTGGAGGACTACTGGTGGCCCCTAGTGGAAAACTTCCTGGATCCCGGGATGATCGCGGCGGCCGCGCGGGCCTCGGCCCTCGAGCTGATAGATGCCGGCGTAACTTCCTTGTGCGACGTGCTCGAAGCCCCTTGCGCCATGCCCTGGGGCCTTTCGGCGGAAGCGGCCGTGCTGGACGAGCTCGGGCTGCGGGCGATCGTCAGCGCCGAAGCCTGCGAGAGGATTTCGCCCGAGACGGGCCGGCTTGGATTGGAGGAGAACGCGTCCCTCATCCGGGCCTACGCCGGACACGGGCGGATCGAAGGCATGATGTGCACGCACACCGCCTTCACCTGCTCGGAGAGCTTCATGCGCCACGCGCTCGGACGCGCCGAGGAGCTGGGCGTCGGCCTGCAGTTCCACTTGAACGAAAGCCGCTACGAACCGGATTGGTGCGTCAAGACCCATGGGATGCGGAGCGCCGAATGGTACGACCGGATCGGGATCCTGGGCGGGAACGTCCTCGCGGCGCAGGGCGTCCAGCTTTCGGAGCGCGAGATCGAGATTCTGGGAAGCCGGGGGGTCCGTCTCGTCCACGTTCCCCTGAGCAACTGCGAAGTCGGCGGCGGCGTCTCCCCGGTGCCTGAGCTCCTGTCGGCGGGAATCGTCTGCGGTTTGGGTACGGACGGGTATATCAACGACTTTTTCGAGGTCATGCGCGGAGCCTTCCTTATACACAAAGGCCATCGCGAGGATCCTACCCTCATGGACGCGCGTACGGTCTGGAGGATGGCGACCGAAGCCGGCGCCGATGCGCTGCATCCCGGGGGCGGACTCGGCCGCCTGGCGCGCGGCGCCCCCGCTGACTTGATCACGATAGACATTTCCAGCCTACCCACGCCCGCCGACTCGAGGAACCTGCTGGACCAACTACTGCTCTTTCGGCGCGGGGCGGATGTCAAAGACGTCCTCGTAGCGGGAGCCTTCCTGAAGGAATCCGGGAAGCTCCTCGCGGGAGAGCTCGGCGCCGCGCGCGCCGAGTCGCGACGGGAGGCCGCGCGACTATGGGCGGCGGGGAAGGCCGCGGCCGCATCTCGGGGAAGGCGAACATGAACGGCGGGGCGGCGCTATGAGGGACTACGATCTCGTCGTAGTCGGAGGGGGCCCCGGCGGCTATGTCGCGGCCGCGGAAGCGGGCAAGCGGGGGAAATCTGTCCTCCTCGTCGAGGAGGGCCGATTGGGCGGCGTCTGCCTCAACGCGGGCTGCATCCCGACCAAGACCCTTCTCCACACGAGCAGGCTCTACTCCCAGATCCTAAAGGGCGACGTCAAGGGTATCGCTGCCGCCCGACCGGAGCTCGCCTGGGAAGAAGCCTTGGAATGGAAGGACGAGGTGGTCTCGACCTTCCGGAAGAGCGTCGAATCGATCCTGAAGACCGCGAAGGTCGATGTGCTTCAGGCGCGAGCCCGCTTGGCCGGCAGATCCGCCGTAGAGGCCGGCGGCGAGGTCTTCTCGGCCCGCGCGATAGTCATAGCCGCGGGTTCCCGTCCGTCCATTCCTCCCATCCCCGGACTGGGCGACTCTATGGCCGCGGTCAACAGCACCGAGTTGCTCGATCGGAAGGCTTTGCCTGAGCGCCTCGCGGTCATCGGCGCCGGCGTCGTCGGCCTCGAGCTCGGCGCCATGTATTCGCAGCTCGGCTCAAAAGTCGATATCGTGGAAATGCTGCCGGATGTCCTGCCTTTCATGGAGCCGGAGCAGGCTAAGGGACTGATGCGCTCACTGCAGCCGATCGATTTTCACCTCGACACCAGGGTCCTGTCGGTCGAGCGCGAAGGCGAGACGGCGAGCGCCCTCGTCGTCGCCCCGAACCGGGACGGGGCCGGGGCCGTCCGGCGCATCGCGGCGGACACTATCCTGGTCGCGACGGGGCGGCGGGCGAACATCGAGGATCTGGGACTCGAGGGCGCGGGAGTGAAGACAGCGCGGGGATTCATCCTGGTCAACGAGCGCATGGAGACCAGCGCGCCTCGGGTCTACGCCGTCGGCGACGTGGTAGGCACCAGCCTCTTCGCCCATTCGGCCTCCCGCATGGCGGAAGTGGCCGTCAAGGTCCTCTGCGGCGACCGGACCGCGGCCATGCGGTACGACGCCATTCCCTGGGCCCTGTACACCTGGCCGGAAGCCGCCGGCTGCGGGCTCACCGAAGCGGCCGCGATCGCCGAGGGGCGCCAGGTCAGGGCCGTTCAGCTGCCCTTGCGAACGAGCGCGCGATTTTTCGCCGAGCAGGGGAAGCAGCCGGGAATGATCAAGGTCGTCGCAGACGCGGAGCAGGGCCGAATCCTGGGCGTGCACATGCTCGGCGCCGGCTGCTCCGAGATGATATGGGGAGCATCGATGGCCGTCCGGCTCGGCTTGACGGTCGAAGAGGCGGCGGAAACGATCTTTCCCCACCCTACGGCGGGCGAAGTCCTGCGCGACGTCCTCGTCAGGCTCGTCGCCGGGCGAGGGAACTGAGGAACTCGAGAAGGAGGGAGCATGTCTTTGGAAACGAGTCTACTGAAGAGTCTTTATTTCGATATGTACGCGATCCGCCGCTTCGAGGAAGCGGTGGAGACCTACAGCAAGAACGGGACGATTCCCGGATTCATCCATCTCTCCATTGGCCAGGAGGCCGCGCAGGCCGGTGCCGTGCGCGCCCTCCGCGGTACGGATTACAAATTCCCCGATCACCGCGGCCACGGCGCGATATGCCTGTGCGGTACTGATCGAAAGCTGGTCATGGCCGAAATCTTCGGCAAGGCCACCGGCATCAATGGCGGACGCGGCGGGTCCATGCACGTGAACGACCTGAAGTTCCGCAATATGGGCTTCAACGGCATACAGGGCTCGACCGTCGTTTCCGCGCTGGGGACGGCCTTCGCGGCGAAGTATACCAAGACCGAGGACCTGACCATCGTCTTCATGGGAGACGGCACGCTGGGCGAGGGCACCTGCCACGAGAGCATGAATATGGCCGCCACCTGGAAGCTTCCCCTGATCTACTGCCTGATCAACAATCAGTACGCCATCAGCACCCACTACACCGAATCGCACCCGCAGAAGCAGCTGGCCACCTGGGCCGAAGGCTACGAGGTTCCCGGCGAGGTCGTGGACGGCAACGACGTCGAGGCAGTATACGAAGCCGTCCAGCGCGCGGCGCAGCGCGCCCGCGGAGGGGCAGGCCCGACGCTGCTGGAACTGATGACCTATCGCTGGCAAGGCCACTTCTCGGGCGATCCGGCCGCCTATCGTCCCGACGAGGAAGTGGCATCGTGGAAGGCCCGCTGCCCTATCGCCCGATGCAAGAAGACGCTCATCGAGGAGCGCGGGGTCGCGGGATCGGAGATTGGGGCCCTGGAAGCGTCGGCGGACGAGGAAATCGCCGCATGCGTGCGCTTCTCGCTCGAAAGCCCCTGGCCGGACCCGAAGGCAGCCATCGAGCATGTCTATGCCGATCTGGAAGCGGAGGATTGGAAATAATGGCAGCGCGCACACTCACCTTCACCAAGGCGCTCAACGAGGCGATTCATCAGGCGATGGACCGCGACCCGTCGGTTTTCATCATCGGCGAGGATGTGGCCAAGATGGGGGGCGACTTCGGCGTCACCCAGGGAGTCTGGCACCGCTGGCCGGAGCGGGCCTTCGATACCGCGCTCTCGGAATCGGCGATTCTCGGACTGTCGACCATGGCGGGCGCATGCGGGCTCCGACCTGTGGCGGAGCTGATGTTCGCCGATTTTTCGGCGGTATGCTTCGACCAGCTGGTGAACAACGCGGCTAAGCTGCGGTTCATGTACAATGGCCAGGCTGGGGCCCAGATGGTGGTCCGGGCGGTGACTGGCAGCGGGATCCGCTGCGCCTATCACCACTCGCAATGCGTCGAGCCATGGTTCATGAACGTTCCCGGACTCGTCATCGTGGCGCCCTCCAGCCCCTACGAGGCCAAGGGCCTGCTCATGTCCTCGATCGGGAACGACAACCCCGTCCTCTTCCTGGAGCATAAAATGCTCTACAACATGAAGGGGGAAGTGCCTGAGGAGCCCTACGAATTGCCGCTCTATAAGTGCCATGTCGAGCGGGAAGGAGAGCATCTGACCGTCGTGGCGACGATGGCGATGATGGGCATGGCCAGGAAGGCGGCCCAGGAGCTGGAGAAAGAGGGCATCGAAGTCGAGATCATCAACCCGCGTACGCTCTTCCCCCTCGACAAGGAGACGATTCGCGACTCGGTCGCGAAGACCGGCAGGCTCGTAATCCTGCAGGAAGGGCCGAAGTTCATGGGCGCCGGGGCGGAGATCGGCGCCATGGTCGCCGAAGATGTCTTCGAGTATCTGGCCGCGCCTATACGTCGCGTCACGAGCCTGGATGTACCGGTCGCTTTCTCGCCCGGACTGGAAGATTACGTGAACCCCACGATCGATCAGGCGCTGGCGGCATGCCGCGCGACCCTGAAATTTTGAGGAAGAACCATGGCCACCCTGCTTGAAATGCCTCGATACGGGGCGACGATGGAAGACGGCATGGTCGGGAGTTGGTCCCTGGCCGAAGGCGATGCGGTCGCCGCCGGAGACCTTGTCTGCTCCATCGAGATCGAGAAGCTGACGAACGATATTCTTTCCCCGGTCGCGGGCGTGCTGCGGAAGATCCTCCTGCCCGCCGGTGTCGCCGCCCCTTGCGGCAGCCCGATCGGCATCATCGCGGCCGCGGACGAGGATATCTCGAACTTGGTCGCCGGGCCCTCCGGACAAAGGGCCGAACCCGGGGTCTCGCGGATCGGGCAGGCCGCCGCAAAAGGGGCCCCGGCCCGAGCCCCGGCTGCGCAGTCGCCCACCGCGACGCCGGGCAGGCGAAGCATCAGCCCCAAGGCCGAGCAGTTGGCAAAGGAGCTGGGAGTCGAATGGCGGGGGATCGCCGGTACGGGCCGCCACGGGATGATCACGCGCGAGGACCTCCGAGCCGCCTCGGCCGCGGGATCGGGGTCCCGTCTTGCGTCCGTCGCGCCGGCCGTTCCGACCGGGTCTCCGAGCGGCGCGCGGCGCGTCATCGCCCAAAGGATGATGGAGAGTCTCCAGCAGACCGCGCAGGCGGCCATCTGGATGGACGCCGACGTGACGGAGTTGATGAGCGACTATCGCGTGACCAAGCGGGAATGGGCCGACAAAGGACTCCGCCTGAGCCTGACCGCGCTGATCCTCAAGGCGCTTTCCACGGTCCTGCGGGATCATCCGGTCTGCAGGAGCCGTATCGCGGAGGACGGGAAGCTTCAAGTCATTCAGAAAATCGATATTGCCATCGCGGTTGACGCTCCTTCGGGACTACTCGTCCCCGTCCTGCGGGATGTCGATCAAAAGAGCGTCAGCCAAGTCGCTCTCGAGCTCACGGAGCTGACCGAAAGGGCAAGGCTGGGTGCCCTGAGCCCGGACGATATGTCCGGGCATACAATGACGGTGAGCAATTTGGGTATGTACGGCGTAACCTACATGCAACCCCTGCTCAACCTTCCGGAGAGCGTGTTGCTCGGCGTCGGAGCCTCCGAAGTGCGACCTGTCTATCGGGAGGGCGGGTTGTTCCCTAGAGAGATTCTGCCATTGAGTCTCGCTTTCGACCATCGCGTCGTGGACGGCGGTCCCGCCGCGGCCTTCCTGCGCGATGTATGCCGCGCCCTATCCCCCTCGCTTCTTCGATGAGCGCGGCACGGCGAGCCTTTATGATCGTCAGCGATGATCGAAAAATCGCCGGGTCATAAGGAGAGATACTTCCAGTCCTCGGCGACTATCCTGCCGTTCACGACCACCGCGGCGGGCGAGGCGCGGAATTCCATGCCCTCGTAGATCGAATAGTCGCACTTCGATCCTCCCATCCCGGCTTTGTACCCGTAGCTCGAGTCCAGGTCCCACACTGAAAAGTCCGCGCGGGTCCCGAGTCCGATAGAACCCCTGTCCGGGGAGAAGCCGTAGCAGTCGGCCGCCTTTCGCGCCACCAGGTCCGCGATCCGCCCGACCGGGATCTTCCGGCGGATATGGCCTTCGGTCAGCATGAACGCCACGCGTTCGGCGACGCCTCCGACTCCGTTGGGTATCCGCGTGAAGTCGGCGGCGCTCTCCAGCTTGTACCGCGAATCGAAGGGGCAATGGTCGGTGGAGACGAAATCGATGGAGCCGTCGGCGACGCAGGACCACAGGAATTCGACGTCGGAACGCCTGCGCAAGGGCGGGCTCATCGCATAGAGAGCGCCCCTGTTCATCGCCGCGTCGTACTCGTCCTCGGTGAAGGCCAGGTAATGCGGACAGGTTTCCGCGAAGACTCGCAAACCTCGCTCCTTCGCACGCTTGATCTCGCGCATCGCGAGTTCGGAACTCACGTGGGCGACGACGACATCCGGCCCCCCCAGCTCGTCGACGAAGCCGATCAGCTTCGCGACTGCCTTCGCTTCGGCCTCGGGAGGGCGGCTCAGAGCGTGAAAGCGCGCCGACGATTTGCCCTGGATCCTGAGCTCGGCCTGCCGGGTCAGGATGTCGGTCCCGTCTTCCGCGTGGACCAAGACCTTCGCCTCGAGCTCTCGAGCGGCCTCCAATACCTTGTATGCGGTCCGATCATCTATGCCGATCGTGTCGAGGTAGGCGAGGTATATCTTGAAGCTTTTTACGCCCCTGTCGACGCAGCGCCGCATTTCGTCGGGGGTCTCGCCGCGCCATTCGGAAATCGTGACATGAAGCTTGACCGGAACCTTGGAGGTCTCCGACTCGGCCCTGCGCTTCTCGAGGGCGAGGACAAGGCCCTCTCCCGGATCGGGTTCGACGAAATCGACGAGAGCGATCGTCCCCCCGCGCAGGGCGGCGAGACTGCCCGACGAGAAATCGTCGCTGGTCATCGTGGCTCCGGCGCGCATGGCCATATGGACGTGGGGGTCGATTCCGCCGGGAAGGAGAAGACGCCCTCCCGCATCGAGGACGTTTTCCGCATCCCTGCGCTCCGGTCGACCCCGACATTCCCCGATAGATACGATCACGCCGTCCTTCGCGACGATATCGGCCTCGGTCGTGCCGGAAGGAGTCGCGAGCAAAGCGTTGCGTATATAGAGCGCCCCTCCGACGCCGCCTGAATCCTTGTTTTCCATATATGCATTATGAGTGTAGGGCGCAGCCAGAGCTCAGTCAAGATTCATCTCGGGAGGGAAATATTGACAAGCTAAGGGGGGCATGTTAGTGTGTGCGGGAACATGTATGTACATGATGCAAAGGTGCAGCCGCTGTGACCAATCCGGCACAGAGACTCGAAACGAGGCTTTTCGGTATAACACTGAGAAGTCCTTTAGTCCTTGGCTCAGGTCCCCTCGGCCATAACGGTTCCAGCATGATTCGGGCGCACCTCGCCGGCGCCGGAGCCGTGACGACCAAGACCATTCGGGATATTCCCGCCGAAAACCCATTTCCCCATATCGCCATCACCGGCCGCGATAGCATGATAAACGCCGAGAAATGGAGCGATATCTCGGGCGATGCATGGGTGGACCAAGAAATCCCGAAGGCCAAAGAGGCGGGAGTCGCCGTAATAGGCAGCATAGGACACACTTTGGGCGAAGCGGGGCGATGGATTGCCAAAGTCGATGCGGCGGGAGCCGATATCATCGAATTGGTATCCTATGATGAAGCCGATTTGGCGCCGATGGTACTCCTTGCGAAGAAGCTTAGCGGCAAGCCGATTCTCGCCAAGCTGAGTCCCAATTGGAAGGATCCGGTAGCCAGCGCGCGGGCTGCCCTGGATGCCGGGGCGGATGGCATCACGGCGATGGATTCCTTGGGCCCCGTGCTAAGGATCGACATCCGGACGGGGCGGCCCATTTCCGGGGGCGCCAAAGGTCTCGCTTGGCTCTCGGGCGGCGCGATCAAGCCCCTTACCCTGCGCTATGTGGCGGAAATCGCCGGTCTAAGCGACAAGCCGATAATCGGCTTGGGCGGCGTCATGACCGCGGAGGATGCGCTCGAGATGCTAATGGCGGGGGCCACGGCCGTAGGGATCTGCAGCGCCCCGATATTGAAGGGAATCGATCACATCGCGAAGCTCAATCGAGACCTCGAAGCGTTAATGGATAGTCTGTCATATAGCACGGTAGCTTCGGTATCCCGATACTCGCTACGCTTCCTCGAGAAAGCGGAAGAGCGTTCGAAGTTTGCCTTTGCCTTCGACCCCGATCTGTGCACCGCTTGCAGAGCCTGCGTCCGCTGTTGCCCCTACGAAGCCCGGTCCTTGGAGGGCAAGGCCCTCGGCCTTGACCGGGAGAAGTGCAGGTATTGCGGCTTGTGCGCTTCGGTATGCCCTACTAGAGCTTTGACGAAGGTCCAAACTGCGGCGGAGAGTATCTGAGCCGCTATCCTAGGGACTAATGGCGGCCTAGCCCTGCGAAACGGGATAGCGACGCTCGGGACAAAGGAACCAAGGAGGTTTATCGCCATGTACAGCGCATTAAAAGGAAAGCATCTCCTGACCACTCAGGAATGGACCGTCGAAGAGATCGAACGACTCCTATCGGTGGCGTTCAGGCTCAAGGAAGAGCGGAATCTCGGCATACGACACGATGAAATACTTCGGGCCAAGACCTTCTTCATGCTTTTTTTCGAAGAGTCCACGAGGACGCGCAACGCCTTCGAGGCCGGCATCCACCAATTGGGCGGGCACGCGCATTTCCTGACCGAAAAGGGCTCGCAGATCGAGCATGGCGAGACCGCCAAGGACACCATCAAGGTGCTTTCGCGCTACGGCGAGGGTATCGGAATCCGCAAGACCTACGGCGCCGGCCATAAGTACATGCGGGAGATGGCGGCTCATTCCAGCATCCCGGTCGTCAATATGCAGTGCGAGGATTACCATCCCACCCAGGTTCTCGCCGATCTGATGACCATCAAGGAAAAGTTCCAAAACCGGCTCAAGAACAGGAAGATGGTCGTTTCATGGACCTCCGCCCCCAACTACATCCGGCCCCTCTCGATGGCTCAATCGCTGGTGCTCTGCATGCCTCGTTTCGGGCTTGATGTCGCTCTCGCCATTCCGCCGGAGTTCAAGCTGAAGCCGGAGATCATGGCCCAAGCGAAGAAGAATGCCGAGATCGCTGGCAGCAAATTCGAGATCGTCGACAGCCTGGAAGAGGCATGCAAGGATGCCGACGTGGTCTACGCCAAGGGTTGGGGACCGATCATGCACACCGACGACGAGAAGGAAGGCCTCGCCCTGATCGACAAATACCGGAAAAACGGCAGCATGGATTGGGTGGTGGACCAGAGGAAGATGAATCTCACCAAACCCGGCTCGATCTACATGCATTGCATGCCCTTCGATCGCGATATCGAAGTCACCAGCGAGGTCGTCGATGGACCGCATTCGGTCGTGTACGACGAAGCGGAGAACCGTCTGCATATCATGAAGGCCATTATGGCCACCACGATGGCGGGCATTTAGGCCAGTTCCAGAGCTCCATTCCGGAATGCCGTCGGCGCCGAGTATCGGCTCGGAGAAGATAGCGTGATCGGGGAATTAGCGGACAAAATTGACGGAATGGGCGCCATGCTCGGAAAGCCGCTGTACGTGCTGGACCTGGCGCCGCGGGAATGTCTATGCGTCAAGCTTCTTCGGAGCCCTCATGCTCATGCCGAGATCCTGGAGATATCGACCGAGGCCGCGCTCGGGATCGAGGGCGTCGAATGCGTCCTCACCTACAGGGACCTGCCTCAGGTCAGGCACACCATAGCGGCGGAGGCCTATCCCGAGGGCTCCCCCTACGATCGCCTGCTGTTGGGGAAAAAGGTTCTCTACGTGGGCGATCCGGTGGCGGTCGTCGCCGCGAGGGACGAGAAATCCGCGGCCGCGGCCCTTGGACTCATAAAAGTGAAGTACAGGATACTTGCTCCGGTCCTGGATTTCGAGACGGCGCTCGACAATCCGGACCTCGTCCACGACGAAGGAGTATTCACCAACCTGCCCATCGACTCCGACTCCTCCAGGAATATCGCGGCGGCCTTCCCATGGAGAAGGGGGAACGTGGACGAGGCCATGGCCGAATGCGACCAAGTGGTCGAAGGTACTTTCTACACGCCGCCGCAGATGCACGCGATGATGGAAACCCATCGCGCGAGCTGCTCGCTCGACGCGAGGGGCCGGCTCGTGATCGTCAGCTCCTGCCAATCCCCCTTCCACGTGCAGAGGATTGTCTCGCGCCTTCTCGAGATCCCGCAGTACATGGTGCGAGTCCTGAAGCCGAAGGTCGGGGGAGCCTTCGGGGGCAAGAATAGCGTATTCATAGAATCCTTCGTGGCGCTGGTCACGCTGCGAACGGGAAAGCCCTCGATGTTGGTGTTCAGCCGGCAGGAATGCTTCGAGGCCACCAATACGCGCCATCAGATGCGCGTCGGGATAAAGATGGGCGCGAGGCGGGACGACGGCATCATCCGCGCGATACGGCTGGAAGTGCTGTCCAACACCGGCGCCTACGGCGAGCATTGCATCGATGTCCTTGCGGTGGCCTGCAAGAACACGCTGCCGATCTATGGCGGCGTCGAGGCTCTGGAATACGACGGAGTGGCGGTCTATACCAACAAAGTCCCGGCCGGCGCTTTCAGGGGATTCGGCGCTCCGCAGGTCAACTTCGCGCTCGAGAGTCTCGTGGATGCGCTCTCCCGGAAAGTGGGGCTCGACCCGGTGGAGTTCCGGCTGCGGAACATCATCCGCGTGGGTCAGTCGCACCCCTTCCTCGCCGGCGGATCGGCGGCCGGCGACGCGGTCATAACGAGCAGCGCCCTCGAGCGCTGTATCCGACGCGGGGCGGACATGATCGGGTGGAAGGAGAAGTATCCCCGTCGCGATATGGGCGACGGGAAGGTCCGCGGGGTCGGGTGCGGTATCGCGATGCACGGCTCGAGCATAGGCGGAATGGACGTGGTCGAGGCCGAGCTGCGGCTGAACTACGACGGAAGCTACACCCTGTTCTCCGGGGCTTCCGACCTGGGGACCGGGGCCGACACTATCCTGCTCCAGCTCGCGGGAGAAGTCCTGCAGACTCCGATTGAGCGTATGCAGATAGTATCCGCGGATACGGGGACCACGCCCTGCGACAAAGGCGCGTACGCATCTTCCTCCACCTATGCCTCGGGGAACGCCGTGGTCAAGGCGGCCCAAAAGCTGAGGAAGCAGCTGATAGAAGCCGCCCGGCTCGTCATGGAAACGGAAGGCCAGGTGGCATTCGACGGCGAGACCTTTACCGCCGAAAAGGACTCGAAATCCCTTTCCTTGAAGGAATTCCTGGTCAAGGTAAATTACTACAAATACGCGCCCGCCTATTTCGGCGCCGAGGAAATTCCGCAGCTCTGCGCGAGCGCCCGTTTCGGCGGCCCTACGGCGCCGCCTCCCTACGTCGCCGGCTTCGCCGAGGTGGAAGTGAACACGGCTACCGGGAAGGTACGGGTCCTGAAATTCGCGGCGGTGGCCGACTGCGGCACAGTCGTAAATCCGAAACTCGCCAGAATCCAGCTCGAGGGGGGCATTGTCATGGGCATCGGCTTCGCCCTCCAGGAGGATGTGCACTACGGCGAGACCGGAAAGATGCTCTCGAACAGCCTATCTAAGTACAGGATCCCCTGCGCTTCGGACATCCCGCCCGAGCTCGAGACGGCCTTCGAGGAAAGCTACGAACCCTCCGGCCCCTTCGGCGCGAAGTCGCTGGGAGAAGTGGTAGTCCACACTCCTCCGGGGGCGATCGCGAATGCCGTCTACAATGCGGTCGGGGTCCGAATCTACAGCCTCCCTATTACGCCGGAAAAAATCCTGAGGGCTCTCGAGCTCAGGCCGGGAGAATCATGACCATCCGAGAGTACGCTCGTCCCGACAGTCTGGGCCGTGCCTATGAGCTATTGATGCGGGACGAGGGGAACGAGATCGTCGCCGGGCTCACCATGCTCAAAACCTCCGACAGATCGATTGCCACGGCGATCGATCTGTCGGACCTTGGCCTCGATTACGTCCGGGAGGAAGAGGGCTTCCTGAAGCTGGGCGCTATGCTAACCCTGCGTCCGCTCGAGCGGGACGAGCGTTGCCGAGAAGCATTCTCGGGGGCCCTGGCGCGAGCCGTGGAGCATGTCGGCGGCATCCAGCTCCGAAGCCACATTACGATCGGGGGCACCCTGGCCTTGCGAAGCGCCTATTCCGAGCTGCTTACTGTAATGCTGGCGGTAGGGGCCGAGGTGGCGCTCTATCGGCAGGGAATCGCGCCGCTGGCGGATTTCCTGGAACAGCCCCATGGCAGGGATATCATCACCGAGGTCAGACTACCCTTGCGAGCCGCGAGATGCATCCTCGAGGGGCTCAGGAATTCCTATCTCGAGCATCCTCTCCTCTGCATCGCGGCGGCAGGATGCGGGAAGGATATCGCGATCGCCGTGGGCGCGCGCCCCGGGCGGGCGAGACTCGCGAAAAGGGCGATGGCCGCCTGGAAGGCCGGGCACGGCGCGCGGGAAGCCGGGACGATCGCGAGCGAGGAGATGGACTTCGGCGACGACCTGCAGGCGAGCGCTTGGTACCGGAGGAAAATTTGCGTCTCGCTCGTGGCCAAGGCCCTAGGGGATGCCATCCTATGATCGTAATAGGCGTCACGGTGAACGGAGAAGGGAAAACGTGGGAAATTTCTCCCGATGAATTCCTGTCCGAGACATTGCAAAGGCAGGGCTATATCAGCGTAAAGACCGGCTGCTCCGGCGGCTCCTGCGGCCTTTGCACCGTATGGATCGACGATCGTCCCATGCTTTCCTGCACTACCCTGAGCGCGCGCATGGACGGGAAGAAGATAACCACGCTCGAAGGCCTGCAGAAAGAAGCGAAGGAAATCGCCGACTTCCTGGTCGACGAGGGCGCCGATCAGTGCGGCTTCTGCTCTCCCGGCTTTATCATGCTCGCACTGGCCATCAGGCGCGAGTTGAAAAGCCTCGACGACGAGAGCGTGCGGGCCTACTTCAACGGCAATCTGTGCCGATGCAGCGGATATTATGGAAGACTGAGGGCGCTGAGGAGATATGTGCTCAACAAGCCCGAACACCTGCCAGACTAGTCCTGCCCTTGAGGCTCCCCTGTTTCGAGCGGGCGATCCGGCTATTGTCCAAACAATATTTTACAATAAACTAGAATTACCAAATAATGATTGACAATATGATTAATATTGAGAATATTATTCATATGATAGACAAAGCAGACAGAAAGATCCTCGGACTTCTGCCATGAATGTCTCTTGGAGAATATCCGCAGGCTTACGCGCAGCTCGCGCTCGGTGACCAACATCGTGCTCTCGACCTACAAACATTGGATCCGGGCGGAGCCTGGAGGGAAAGACGAGTCTCGAGATTGACCCGTCGAAAGGAGAAGCTTCTATGGGCGATTCCATGAGTCTCGATTTCGGCGATTTCGCTTGCGCGGCGCGGGAAAGCGAGCAGACACGGGCTCTCCGTATGGCTCTGCTGTACGGCGAGCTTCTCCGCATACCGAAATCGGTGGAAATGCTCCGCATTCTGTCGGGTTGTGCGTGGGTCTCCGCCGGTGGGCGGGATTTCGTCCTGGGCTGCGGCGAATCGCTGAGCCTTTCCGGATCGAGTCGCGACGCAATCATCTCGGCAGTCCATGGCGAGACTCTCTTCTTCGAAGCTATGTGAGGCGGAGGAAGGAACGCAGTCTAGCCCGGCAGAGCGCATAGACCGGGCATCACGGTCCTCACGAGGACTTCCGGCTTTGCCAGGCGAACAAGCTCAGGGCTCGCCGAAGTCGACGAGATAGATGGCGGAAATCTCCGCGCTCTTGAGCGTGACGCCCGCTGCCTTGAGCGCCTTCGCCGCGTCAGCCTTCGTGAGCTGGGGATTGGCCTTCTTGAGCTCGTCGAGCTTGGCCGCCGCATCGGCGTTGATCGGCTTCGATCCATTGAGAGCGGCCAGGAGCGCCCCTCGGGCGAGGAGCCACTGCGCGTCGCGCGCGGTCTCCTCCGCCTTTAGTGCGGCGATATCATCCCTCATTGCGGCGACGCCTTCCTGGGGACCGCTCGTCTTGGCGCCGGCTCCCGTAATCACTTCTATGGCATCCAGCCGCGCGGCGGCCTCGTCGAGGTGCTTCTGGACGTACAAAGGGTCGCGGGCTGCGATGAAGGACGAGGGGTCCTTATAGGCGGCGAGGACCGCGGCGTCCAGCGCATCCTCGCTCGTATAGACGCTCTGGAGGCGGAGGACATAGCGCCCCGACTTGACCTTGAAGTCGTAGTCGGTCGCCTTATCGTAGAAGAGCTGGATGCCCTCGGGTACCGCTGCCTCGAGGTCCACGCCATCCACCGAAAAGGAGCTCGGGACGAGCGTGATTCGCAGGTGCTCGGCGGAGTTGGCGGCCCGCAGCTCGGATATAGCCAGGTTCTTCCAGGATCGAAGCTCCGCGACTATGGCGCGCAGTCCGGCTATCCTCTCGGCGGTCGGCTCGGCCTCGGCCTCGAATACGACCTTGCCTCCGGACTCGTCGGTGAGGACGATAGCGGAGCCCCCGGAGCCCTCGCTTTCCTGCGTGAAACCCGTGCCCGCGAAGTCGAATGCGGCCACCGAAAGAGCCGAGAGCGTCAGGGCGAAGGCGAAAACTGCTCTCTTCATCGTAGTTACTCCCTTCATTGCGCGGCTTCCCGCGACGCCGCGATGAGAATCGAGTCGAAAGCCTGGGGACTCTCTCCCTCCTCGACCTTGGCGACCTTCGCATAGACGCTGGCGCCACTGAGGCTGAAGGTGACCGTAGCGACCGACGTGTCGCCGCGGACCACGTAACCGAGGCTGCCGTCCTGGACCGAAACGCCCGGATCGAGGTATATGAGGAGCCGCGCGCCGTCGCGCGCATCTATCACGTAGCCGCTCTCGTGGTTCTCCCGCGCATAGGCCGCCACCGCCAGGCGGTACTGCTCGAGGCTGGCCTCCGCCGACTCGGCCCGGGCCGTGAGCGCGGCGATAGTGTCGTCCCTGGTCCGCAATCCCGAGCCCGCTGTCTGGAGCGCCGTCCTGTAGGCCGCGATCGACACTCGCGCCTCGCCCTCGATGCGGGACAGGGCGGATGGCACGGAATTGATGTAGGGCACGGCCTGCAGCTTCGACGAGAGGTACTCCAGGTTCCCGAACGAGGCGTCGAGCCTGGCCTCCGCGGCCGAATCGAATATGCCCGCCGGCCCCAGGTAGGGGTGGAAGGGCGCCAGGGGCGACTGGGCCGGCACGCTCCAGCCCGAGAGCAGGGACGACGCGCGAGAGTCCGAGAATTTCGGATTGTAGCGGGCGGTGAGCGAAGCCGCGAGATCGTCCTTTTGGCGGGTGAGCGCGGCGACGTCGCGTTTCCTCGCAGCCTCGAGGTCGGCCATCCTCGACTCGTAGAGATCGGCCTGTTGCTTTTTCTCGATGTCGAAGGCCGTCTGCTCGTTGGCGAGGGTGGATTGAGCCGCCTTCGCCTGGGCGAGGGATCGGCTGTCGTATTGGTCGATTCGCTTCTGTATCGTCGCCATCTCTCCGCGCTTCTTGGCGGCGGCAGAGGCGTAATCCGACTTGAGCTTTCTCTGCGCCGCGTCCCTGGCGGCTGCGGCCTCTGCGATTTGCCGACTTTCTTCCGCATTGCCGAGGGCCCGGGTGCGGATGGACTCGACGGAGGATTGGTAGTCGCGATCGGCCGCGTCGAGCCCCGATTTGAGGTCGGAGTCCAGCTGGGAAAGCTCGAGCTTGGCCCTCGCCAAGTCGGATTCGTTCCTTTTTGAGGAGTCGAGGATGTCCTTGAGGTTGAGATCCTCGAAGGCCGTGACGTTGACGGGGGCCTTGGCTATGTTCCTCTCTATTACCCTCGTGACGGCGACGGCGGCGACGCCGAGGATGAGGATCGTCAGCGCCGTCACGCCGACGACGACGAAGGATTTGTTGTGGCGAGTCTTCTCGAATTCCGTATCTAGGTTGTATGAGGCCTCTTTGCCCTTCGATTGAATGAGGGCATTCTTCAGGAAGGAATCGGATTCCCGTCTGATGAGCTGCTTTATTTCGTTGTCATTGTCCATATGCCGTTCCAATCCGCGGGAGCCTCTCGGCCCGCGATGCGATCTTTGAATACTTCGACCAAGGGAAGCGTCACTTTCTGCCAGGCGGCGCCAGCCTCGTCCCAAGAGCCCGAATAATAGAGGCCGAGGCCGGCCGAGAAGGCATCCATCTCGGCGGCGAGGCTCTCGTCCACGTCGGCCCTCCTGATCGGCCAGAATATCCTCTTGCCCTTGGTCTTGCCTTTGACCTGGACCAGGTCCAGCTCGAGGAAGCGATAATCGGAGGTACTGGCCATGACCTCGTCCTTGATGAACTCCGAGCAGACGACGGGGACTTTGTAGATTCGGGTGAGTCCCTCCAGCCTGCTCGCCGAGTTGACGTTGTCGCCGATGACCGTAGTGGTCATCCGCTCGTAGGATCCGATGTTGCCGTAGAAGACGTCGCCGCCGTCGATGCCGACCCCCACTTCGAGGAGCACCGCCTTGTAGACGGCCTCCTCGGTCTGGGTCAGGGCGCCGCGCCGCTTTATTATCTCCTCGCGCAGGGCGTGCATGTCCTTGCGCAGGCCGGCCGCGACTTCCTGGATATTGAAGGCGGCGCGCAGAGAGGCCTGCGATTTCCCGCGGGCGTCGCTCAGGGTGCCGAATACCGCGAGGAGCGCGTCTCCGATGATCGAGCCGACGATGCCTTCCTCCTCGTGTATGCGGCCGATGGCCCGCTGATAATGCAGATTGAGGACGTCGATGATCTCGGTGCCGAGGGTCTCCGTCATATAGGTAAAGCCCTTTATGTCGGAGAACAGGATGGTAAGGTTCTGCGTCGTGCCCTCGAGCCGGATCTCCCGTTCCCGGAAGGCGCGTTGGGCGATATCCTGAGTGACGAAGCGGCGGAATATCGACATCAGGTTGTCGATCGTGGAGGAAAGCGAGTTGAGCGAGGCGCCCAGGTAGGAGATATCGTCGTTGGGCGCCCCCGAGAGGTCTATGAGGGCCATCTTCTGGTCGGTCTGCATCCTCATGATGCTTTGCGTGATGCGGCCGACGAAGCGCAGTATCCTGTTGACGAGTAGGGCGCCGACCACGATGATGACGGCCGTCATGGCGAGAATGATGCCGGCGATGCGCTGGAAGATCGCGTCCGTGTCCTTTTGGAATTCGCGGGTCTCCTCGGCCCGCACGATGAAGATCTGCCATTTCTCGTCGTACTTGAAGACGCCGAAATACGCGGCTCCCGCCAGGTTGAAATTGAGCTTTCCCTCCCCTTTGGGATCCGCCGCGAGTTTCGCGACGAGGTATTCGCCCGGGAAGGAGGCGGGCCGAGGCTGCTTGGACGCCCAGAAGAAGAGGCTCCCGTCCTTCTTCACGCCGAAGGCGGTGGAATGGTCCATCATGATGTTCTTCGAGGCGCTCTTCTCGATCGCGCCGATGGTGTCGGCGAGATTCCCGTTGAAGCTGTAGATCTCGTACTGCGTCGCGGCGAAACTGTACAGCTCGGCCAGGTCCTTGACGAGAAGGCGATTGGTCAGGCCGATGAGCTCGCCCCTGTTCATTTCCAGGTTGACGTAATTGGAGCCGAAGTTCGAGACCAGGAGGAAGACGGAGAAAAGCGTGACGATCTTGGTCACGATCGGCACGACCCGCGTGCCGCTGAACTTCGATCCGAGAATGGATTTGACGGGATTCATAATGCCTCGAGATTTCCCTGTCGGCTCATCTTTATTGTGCGTCACGGGAATCCTCCCATTTTCTTGATCATTCTACCTTATTCGGCCATGGAGTCAAGGTAGCATGCCGTCGCGGTTTTTTCAGAGATAGGAGTGCGATTTTACGGAAATATCATACACGAAGGTGCCCGAAAGAGGGGAAAACCCCGCTCGAGGCGGGAATGGCGGGGGAAAAAATCTCAGATTGAAAATATGTTGTAATAAGCCGAATCCAAAAACTTTTTTAATCTGCATCCAAAACTTTTTCAATCGGGTTTCAAAATAGTAGCAATCGGGAAAGATAATCTCCTGCGTCGCACATCGAAGCTCCAAAAACTCCAGCTTCCAAAAAAATCGTGGACTTTCTTCTTAGGTCGGTGACTCTTACAATTTTCATATTAATGCGGCCTGAACTTGACCTTTGCCTTAGGGGATAAAATACTTGTCAAAGATAGGTTTTGCCGATCTCGGCTTTTGGGAGTCGATATGGATAGCAGCTCAGTTTCCACGGTTCCGTGTACCGACCTGGCCCGCAAAATGGTAGAGGCTCGCGAGACCCTCGCGAGGAGCGATTCGCAGGAGCTGCGCTCCTCCGCGTTGATGGAGTTCGAGGCGCTGCAGGAAGCGATCGCCGAGACGCAGTTTTTTCCCGAGGGCTGCCTCGAGCCCGAGGAGGAGGCCGATCCCCTTGGCGGCTTTCACCGCGATCTGTACGGCCGGGACAGGTCCTAGGCCTTGTCCTTCATTCGCTTGAGTATGCTGTCGGCGACGATAGGCGCCGATTCCGCGGCCTTCCCGGACTCCAAATCCTTCGTCAAAATGTCGAGTAGATCTTCGAAACCCTCCGCGCTCTGATTCACGAAGACGTGGTGAGCGCCCCTGCGCAACTGGACGGAATCCGGCGCGCTCCTGATTAGGGCGCGCAGCAAGAGGGGCCATGCCTCTTTCCCGAACTTGGCCAAGGCCTCGGCCGCCAACCAGGCCACGTCCGGGTCGCGGTCCGTCAGCGCGTTCACCAGAGGCTGTATCGATCGTGCGTCGACGATGGCTCCGAGGGCCTTGGCCGCCTCCCACCGCAGCTGTTTCGAGCCGGAATCCTTCAGGGCTCCGTCGAGCGAGGAAACCGCGCGCCTTCCCAAGGCGACCAAGGATTCCCTGGCATCCTTGCGGACCATCCCATCCCTGCTCGCCAGCTTGTCCATAAGGGATTCCAGGTCGACTCGTTTCGATCTTCGCTTGATCATCGCTAGCCAGAAAATACCACGACCGGAGCCTCGTTGACAAAAGGTCTCCGTATGCTTAGCTTGTTGATAGACAAAGTACCTGGGGAGCTCGGTAGGGACCGGGCTGAGAATGCGACTGTCAGCCGCAGACCCATTGAACCTGATCTGGGTAATGCCAGCGCAGGGACGGCGCAAAAGCGATCGAAACCGCCCCTCCGAGAGGGGCGGTTTTTTTATGGCGCCCCTATCGGGCGCGCCGAAGCCTCGCGCAGTCGACACATCGGACAGGGAAGGGAGCTACGCGATGAAGATCAAAATCGAGGCGCCGCCGGAATGGGGGATCGAGCCCGTCCCGAGGGAGAAGAGGACCCTCTCCTTCAAGGACTTTTCCGTGCTCTGGGGAGATCTGGGTATAGGTCTCCTCGTCATCCTCGCGGGAACCTTCCTGGTCCCGGGCCTCGGTCTCGGCGCGGCCCTGACCGCCATACTCGTCGGAACCGCCCTGGGCTGCCTCCTCTTGGCCCTCATCGGCATACTAGGCAGCGAATCGGGCGAGCCGACCATGGTCCTCCTCAGGCCCATCCTCGGCTTGCGCGGTTCCTACGCGCCGACGGTCCTCAACATCCTCCAGCTCCTCGGCTGGGCCGTCTTCGAGTTCATCATCATGGGAGTCGCGACCAACGCGATCTGCCGGCAGCTCTTCGGCTTCTCGTGCTACCCGCTCTGGGCGGCCGTCTCGGCGGTCGTAGTCGTCCTCATGGGCCTGGCGGGTCCGATCGGCTTCGTCAAGCAGTGGCTCGAGAAGTTCGCCGTGTGGGTCGCCCTGGCTACCGGCATCTGGCTAGCCTACCACCTTCTATCCACCTACGACCTGGGCGCGATGCTGGGCAGGAAAGGAGACGGCTCTATGCCCTTCTGGCAGGGCGTCGATCTCGTGATCGCCCTGCCGATCTCGTGGCTGCCCCTCGTCGCCGACTACAACCGCTTCGCGAAGAAGAGCTCGGGGGCGTTCTGGGGAACGGCCATCGGTTTCTTCATCACAGGGTCCTGGTTCCTCGTGATGGGAACCTTCCTCATGCTCGGCTCGAACGTGAAGCAGGAGCCCAAGGACTTCGCCACCGCCATCGCCCTCATAGCCGGCTGGGGCGCCCTCCTGATCCTCTTGGCCGACGAGACCCACAACGCCTGGGCGGACCTCTATTCGGCCGCGGTGTCCACCCAGAACATCTTCCCGAAGGCGAAGCAGCGCCGGCTCATCGTCGGCTTCGGCGCGGTCTGCCTGATCGCGGCCCTCGTCCTGGACATCACGAAATACCAGGGCTTCCTCTATCTCCTCGGCTCCTTCTTCATTCCCCTCTTCGGGATCCTGGCGGCCGATTACTTCGTCCTCCGCAGGCGGGGCGGAGGGGGCAGGGGCGCCCCGGCGACGATAGCCTGGATCCTCGGCGTCGCGATCTACCACGTAACCAACCCCTCTATCGTCGCCTCCGCCATCCCGGGCTGGGCCCTCCTGGTGCCGCGTGGATTGACCCTCCTGGGAGGCTCCATCCCGAGCTTCGTCCTGCCCTTCGTCCTTTATCTGGCCTTCGAATCGATGTCCCAACCTAGGAGGATTCCGTCATGAGCATAGATTACGACGATTTCGGATCCGTAGCCGCCGAGCTCCTCGCCCGGCTGCGGGCGCAGCGTCCCCTCGTGCACCATATCACCAACTTCGTCGTCATGAACGACACGGCCAACGCGACCCTGGCCCTCGGGGCCCTCCCCGTGATGGCCCACGCCAAGGAGGAGGTCGCAGAAATGGTCCAGGCTGCGGGGGCCCTGGTGCTCAATCCCGGCACCCTCGAGCCCGATTGGGTCGAGGCCATGCTGCTGGCCGGGCGCCGCGCCGGAGAGCTCGGCATCCCCATAGTCTACGATCCTGTGGGCGTCGGAGCGACAAAGTACCGGACCGCCACCGGCGAGCTCTTCCTGAAAGAGCTTCGGCTCTCGGTCGTGAGGGGCAATTCGGGAGAGCTAGGTTCCCTCGCCGGAGCGGGCGGACTCGTGAAGGGGGTCGAGTCGGTGCAGGGGGTCTCCGACCCGGTCGCGGTCGCGCGCGCATTCGCCGGGCGAATAGGGGCCGCGGTGGCCATAACGGGCAAGCGGGACATCCTTTCCGACGGGGCAGCTGTTTCGGGAGTGGACAACGGCCACGAGATGATGACCTTGGTCACCGGCACGGGCTGCATGGCGACCGCGGTCGTGGCGGCGTTCTGCGCCGTGGAGAGAGACGCTCTCGCCGCTGCCACCGCCGCGCTCGTCTGCTACGGGATCGCCGGCGAGGAGGCCGCCCGGGTCGCGAAAGGCCCCGGTTCCTTCAGGACCGCCTTGATCGACGCTATCTACGCCCTGACTCCGGCCGGCGTCGAGGCCGGGGCGAGGACAGCGAGGATCGGGGAGTGAAGGTAGATTACACTCTGTACCTGGTGACGGACGACCTGCTTTCGCGCGGGAGGAGCTCCCTCGAGGTCGTCGCCGCCGCGATACGCGGCGGCGTCACGATGGTCCAGTACCGCGAGAAGGGGGCGACGACGCGGGCCATGATCGAGGAGGCCGGGGCCCTCCTCGGGTTATGCCGCCCGCGCGGCGTTCCCCTCATAATCAACGACAGGGCCGACGTGGCGATCGCCGTCGGCGCGGACGGACTCCACGTCGGGCAGGACGACATGCCCGTCGCCCTCGCTCGGCGGCTCATCGGCGAGGGCGGGATCCTGGGCGTGTCGGCGGGAAGCCCCGAGGAGGCGCGGCGCGCCGCCGAGGAAGGAGCCGACTACATCGGCGCCAGTCCGATCTTCGCCACGCCGACCAAACCCGACGCGACCTCCCCCCTGGGCCTGGAAGGGCTGCGGGCCCTCGCCGCCTCGATGCGCGCGGCCGGGCGGCGACTGCCGATCGTCGCCATCGGCGGGATCAACGAAGGCAACGCGGCCGCGATCATAGGGGCGGGGGCGGCAGGCATAGCCGTTGTCTCGGCCATCGTCTCGGCGCAGGACGTGGAGGCCGCGTCCCGATCCCTGCGGAGGACGGCCGAAGGCGCGAAAGGCGAGGCAATATGACCATCGACGAGCTCGGCGAGTTCGGACTCATCGAGAGGATAGGCCGGAGCCTCCCCGCGACGGGGAGGGACGTCCTCGTCGGTATCGGCGACGACGTCGCCGTCCTGCGCGGCGAGGGCGATATGGTCTGGCTCGCCACCTGCGACGTCCAGGTCGAGGGCGTGCACTTCCTCAGGGAGGCTACGGGCCCCTTCGATCTCGGCAGGAAGGCCCTCGCGATCAATCTCAGCGACATCGCCTCGGCCGCGGGCGCACCGAGGTTCGCCCTGGTCTCCCTCGGGCTGCCCCGGGGCCTCGACGCGGCCTTCGTCGACGGGCTCTACGCCGGCCTGGGCGAGGAGGCCCGGCTTTTCGGCGTCGATGTCGTCGGGGGGAACATCACCAGTACCCGACACGGGCTCTTCGTGGATATATTCCTCCTGGGCGAGGCGAAGCGGGACGAAGTGACGCTTCGCTCTGGCGCGCGCGTAGGCGACGCCATCCTCGTCACGGGCAGTCTGGGGGACGCGGCGGCCGGCGTAGCCCTCCTCCTCGATCCGAGACTCTCGACCTCGGAGACCTATGCAGAAATCGCGCGCTCGAGGCGGGACCTGCCCGTCCCGCGGATCGGGGAAGGCCGCCTCCTCGGAGCATCGCGAAAGGTCGGAGCGATGACCGACATCAGCGACGGTCTCGCGGGGGACCTCGGCCACGTCTGCGAGAGGAGCGGCGTCGGGGCCAGGCTGAAGGCCGAGTCCCTCCCGGTGGCTCCCGAGAACAGGGCCCTCGCCCTCGAGGCGGGGCGCGACGAATGGCACTTCGCGCTGCACGGGGGGGAGGATTACGAGCTCCTTTTCACTGCTCCGGCGCAAGAGGCGCCGGGCTTGGCCGATCGGATCCGACGCGAGACCGGCACCCGGGTCAGTCTCGTCGGCGAGATCGTGGAAGCCCGGCGGGGAACGGAGCTCGAGCTTCCCGGCGGCCGGATCGTGCCGCTCGAGGCGAGCGGCTGGGATCATCTGAAGGCCGGCGGAGCGGAGGAGTCGACATGAAGAGGGCCTTGACGATCGCCGGCTCGGACTCGGGCGGAGGAGCGGGGATACAGGCCGATCTCAAGACCTTCGCCGCCCACGGTGTGTTCGGAACGAGCGCGGTCACGGCTCTCACCGCGCAGAACAGCCTCGGTGTCCAGGGCGTCTTCGAGATTCCCGCCGATTTCGTCGGGCTCCAGATCGATTCGGTCGCCCGGGACATAGGCGCGGACGCGGTCAAGATCGGCATGCTGTCGAGCGCCTCGATCATAGCGATAGTCGCCGCGAAGATCGTCGAGCACTCTCTCGGGCCCATCGTCCTCGATCCCGTCATGGTCGCCAAGGGAGGCGATCGTCTCCTGCGCGACGACGCGAGAGAGGCCCTGATCGAGACCCTCCTCCCCCTCGCCGCGATCGCGACGCCGAATCTCCCCGAAGCCGAGGTCCTCTGCGGCTTCGCGATACGCGGGATCGAGGATATGCGCCGTGCGGCGCGGGCAATCCACGCCCTGGGCCCGAAGGCCGTCGTCGTGAAGGGAGGGCACCTCCCGGATCGGGGCGAGAGCGTCGACGTCCTCTTCGACGGCGAGGACTTCGCGGAATACGGGGCCGCGCGGATCGAGTCGAAGAACACGCACGGCACGGGCTGTACTTTCTCGTCGGCCATCGCGGCCGACCTGGCCCTCGGCTATTCCCTTCGAGAGGCGGTGAAGGCGGCCAAGGATTATGTCGGCCGGATCATCGCGGCCTCGGTCGATCTCGGGATCGGGCGCGGCTTCGGGCCGATGAATCATATGGCCAGGTAGTCACGATGCCGCTCCGCCTGCCTTCGCTCTCCGCCCGAAGCTCCGAAGCGGCCTCGGGCTATCTTTTCGTCCTTCCCGCCGCCCTGGTGCTCGGTCTCTTCGGGCTCTTTCCCCTCTTCTTCAATGCCTGCATAAGCCTGTTCAATTGGCGCATTCGTCATTCGACCTTCGTCGGCCTCGCCAATTACGGGGAAATATTCGGCGGCGCCCTGCCCTTCATGGGCCTCCTGGCGTCCGTTGTCCTCATAGCCGGAGGCTTTGCGCTGGCCTCGAGAGGCAAAAAGGCCCCAGCGCGCCTCCTCGGGCTCGCCCTCATCGCGGGAGGAGCGGCGGGCCTCGTCTTCGACCTGCCCAGGATCGAAGCCCTGGGCGACCCCGACATGCTGAGGTCCTTCCGCGTCACGGTCTGGTACTCCCTGGGAACGGTCCCCGTCCAGCTCGTCCTCGGTTTCTTCCTCGCGGTAGCCCTCGACGGGAAGTTCGACGGCAAGCAGACTTTCCGCGTCGTCTATCTCCTGCCCTATATCGTGCCGGCCGTCGCCACGGCGGCCGTCTTCGAGCGGCTGTTCTCGCTCAGGCCCGAGTCCTGGGCCAATCAGGTACTGGCCCTCGCAGGGGCTCATCCCCTCCAATGGCTGCGCGAGTACAAGGGCGTGTTCGAGATGCTGTTCGGATCTCTTCCCGCGGGCGGGCCCGGAAGCCTGGCGGGATATTGGTCCGCCTGGGCCGGAGGTCCCAGCCTCTCGCTCGTCAGCATCATGATCTACAACTACTGGGTCTACATCGGGTATTACGCCCTGATCTACGCGAACGCCCTCGCCGCCGTGCCGCGCCAGCTCTACGAGGCCGCCTCGCTCGACGGCGCCAGGCCCTGGACGATGCTGCGCCGCATCACCCTGCCTCTGGTCTCGCCCAGCACCTACTTCCTGTCGATCCTGGGGATAATCGGCACCTTCAAGTCCTTCAACAGCATCTACGTGCTCCGCGACCCCTCCACCGGAGGAGTCACCGACCCGATGAGCGTCTACATCTTCTTCCAATTCTTCCACGGCGGCCGCTTCGGCTACGCCGCGGCGCTCTCCGTAGTTCTCCTGGCGATTGTCGCGGGCCTGACGGCCATCCAGAGGCGGAGCATGGAAAAGCGGGTGTTCTTTGACTGAGCCGAAGCGGGCGCGCGGGCCCTGGAGCGTCCTGCGCTACTTCGCACTCGGCATCGGCGCCTTCGTCTGCATCATGCCCTTCGTGTACATGGCGGCGAACTCGCTCAAGACCTACGCCGAGACGGTCACGCGAGTGAGCCCGAACCCATTCTCGCCCGAGTTCTGGCCCGCGATTCCGCAGTGGGCCAATTTCTCCGAAGTCTGGCTCGGCGACGCCTTCGGGCATTATTTCCTCGACAGTTTCGTCATCAGTCTCGTAACCCTCGCGGGGACGCTGGCCACCTCCTGTCTCGCGGCCTACGCCTTCGCGAAGCTGAGGTTCCCCGGCAAAGAGGCGATCTTCTCCGTCTTCCTCGCGACCCTGATGATCCCCGAGACCGTCACCCTCATCCCCAATTTCCTCGTCATAAGCTATCTCGGCTGGATAGACAGGCTGGCCGGACTGACGGTGCCTTTCCTCGCGAGCGCCTTCTATATATTCCTCCTGCGCCAGTTCTTCCGTCAGATACCCGACTCCTTCGTCGAGAGCGCGCGCATGGACGGCGCTACCAATCTGCGCATACTGGCATCCATCGTGGCGCCCCTGTCCCGAGCGGCCATCTTCACCGTGGCCTGTCTGGACGTCGCGTTCTCGTGGAACTCCCTCCAATGGCCCCTCGTGGTCGTCCAGACGCCCAGGTGGCGCCCGATCTCGGTTGGCCTTACCCGGCTCATCTCCGAGGAGGGGCCCCAGATCCAACTCCGCATGGCGGGCGCCTTGATTTCGCTCCTCCCTATCGTGATAGTCTATATCGTCGCCCAGGCTCAGATCGTCGAGTCGATCAGCGGCTCGGGCATCAAGGAATAGGCCGGAGGCCTGAAGCGGAGGAAAGCATGAGCGCGAGTGTCCTGAGATCTCTGGCCGTGTCGCTTGTCGCGGCCGCGACCGCCTTCGCGACCCTCGGCGCCCAGGGTTTCGACGGGCTCCAATTGAGAGGCACCGTCGTCACCTACTGGTATCAGCATAGTCAGGGCCGGGAAGAGGCCCTGAAGAAGATGATCGCCCGCTTCAACTCGACGAACCAATGGGGCATCACGGTCAAGGGCGAATACGCAGGCGGCTACGCCGACATCGCCAACAAGATGACCGCCGGAATCGCCGGGGGCTCGACTCCGGACCTGGTCGTCGCCTACCAGAACAACGCCGCGACCTACGAGCTGAGCGACGCCCTCGTCGATCTCAATCCCTACGTCGCCGATCCTAAATTCGGCCTGTCCAAGGCAGAGCTCGGCGATTTCTTCCCGAGCTTCCTGGCCCAGGACCTCAACAGGCAGTTTGGCGGCAAGCGCCTCGGTTGGCCGCCGAACAGATCGATCGAAGTCCTGTACTACAACGCCGACTGGCTCAAGGCCCTCGGTATCGCCGCCCCTCCGAGGACCTGGGACGAGTTCTATGCGGACATAAAGATGGCCACCGACCCCGCCAAGGGTAGCTACGGCTGCGATCTCAGCCTCGACGCGTCGAATGTCTTCGCCCAGGTCATCAGCCGCGGGGGCGATTTCCAGGCCCCCGACGCCGAGGGCTATACTCTGAGCACGCCCCAGATCAAAGCCTCGTTCGCATTCTTCCGGAAAATACTCAAAGAGGGCTACGCCAAGAAAATCGCCGAGCAGTACGGCGACCAGACCGACTTCGCCAACAAGAAGGTCCTCTTTACCATGGGCTCGACCTCGGGCCTGCCCTTCTACGACCTGGCGGTCAAGAAGGGCGCGGGCGGCGGCTTCGCGTGGGATGTCGCCCCGATCCCCCACTCGACGGCGAAGGCCGTCCTGGATATATACGGAGCCTCGGTCAGCGTCGCCAAATCCAGCCCCGAGAAGCAGCTCGCCGCCTGGCTCTTTCTGCGCTGGATGAGCGAGAGCGACCAGCAGGCCGAATGGGTCCGCGTATCGAACTACTTCCCGGTGCGGAAGTCCACCGCCGATCGGCTCGGCGACTACCTGGCCAAGAATCCCCAATTCGCCGCCGCGTGGAAGGCCCTGCAGACGAGCGACCTGAAGGCCGAGCCGTCCTTCCTCGGCTACGAGCAGGTGCGGGACGCCATCAGCGCGGCCTACAACGCCGTCCTCGACGGAGCGGACCTGGACTCGACGCTCGCCGATCTCGACGCGAAGGCCAACAGGCTATACCGGCAAGCCAGACCCTAGCAGGCTGTCGAGATGCTTCGAGTGTTTCAACAGCCCTGCTAGAGGGCTTTCGCCTCCCTACATCGACAAATCGTCAGCCTCGTCAGATAAATGGTCGAAAATGTAGTATCGCGAGGCAGAGGTATCGATGAACAAGAGGACCGAGCTTTTCATTCGTCTATTGGGCCCCAAGAAATGGAAGATCGCCCCATCCATGTTTCTCACTATCATATCCACCGCCCTTGTTTTTGCGGTCGATTACATCACCCCGAACGAACTCGCCTTTTCCTTTTTCTATCTTTTCCCCGTCGCCTTGAGTATGCTCGTCGGCAATAAAATAATCGGATACATAAGCGCCCTGGTGTCCGGATTCGCATGGATGGCTGCGCGGCTGCTATTGGGCACCGAATATACTACGTCGTTCTTCATGATCTGGTCATTGCTCTGGCGAATCGCGTCGTATTTGGTGTTCGCGTTTCTGCTCGATTCACTAAGGCAGACTGTCGCCGATCTCAAGGAGCTCTCGCTGCGCGATCCGCTAACCGGGGCCGCGAACAGAAGATACTTAGAGGAATATCTCGAACGCGCCATATCTCGATCCAGGAGGGACAAGAACCCGCTGACCTTGATAGCGATCGACCTCGACGACTTCAAGCTGATCAACGATACGTTCGGACATACTCGAGGCGACGAAGTGCTGAAAACCGTGACGGAACGAATCCAAACGACGATCAGGCCTGAGGACTTACTCGCTCGGATCGGGGGTGATGAATTCGTAATTATATTGAATACGATGAACTATGAACAATCGGAGACAGTTGCCGAGCGAATAACGGAGTCCGTCCGCAGGGCTTTGTCGAGCATGCGGATCGACACTACTTTGAGCATCGGGGTGATGACGAACACGACGATTCGCGACAGCGCCGAAGGCATGTTGAAGCGGGTGGACCAACTTATGTATGAAGTAAAGCATGGCGGTAAAAACGGGAGAAAGCACATCATCGACGGCGGGCCGCCCCTGGCTCTAGGTCCAGGCAGAGCATAATGGCTATTTGGAAACTCAAACCCCCCGCACCACATATACGATAATATTGTTGACTATAAAATAATAGTTGACTATAATTCGGCATAGGAGATCCTATGTCGAATCAAGATACTCTGGCTCGTTCCCAGGTGCCCGGTCTCAGGGAACGAAAGACCGCCCGGGCCAAGCTCGCCCTTCTCGACGCCGTCGTGGCGCGCTTGGGGGAGGGGAGTCTCGAATCGATCCCGGTGAAGGAGCTCTGCGCGGCGGCCGAGGTCTCGGAGCCGAGCTTTTTCAATTACTTTCCCAAGAAGACGGACCTCCTCGTGTATTTTATCCAACTCTGGTCGGTCGACATGGGCTGGCGCCTCTCTCTGAGAAAGCCGGGCTCGACGGCCCGCTCGGCTATCGAAGACATCTTCGCCGAGACGGCGCGACAGTTGGACTCGGACCCCGGGGTCATGGCGGAGATCCTCGCTTTCCAGGCTAAGAAGGGGCAGTGCCCCTACGTTCAAGCCCTCGGTCCCGCGGAGAAGCTCCTCCGGTTCCCGGATCGGCCGGGAATCGAGCGCATACCCGAGGCGATGATCACCGAGCTGTTCGCTCCCTTGATCGAGGAGGCCATGCGCAAGGGGGAACTGCCGGCAGACCTCGACCCGATGTCCGTCCTATTCGGTCTCGGCGCGATTTTCTTCGGCCTTCCCGCCATCGCCGGCGCCTTCGGGCCGGGCGGCCTGGGCCACGCCTACCTCGTCCAGATAGACCTTCTCTGGAGAGGCCTGGAGGACAAATCATGACCGAGAATAGGGCCGATAGGCTTCATGGCGGTTTGTTGCTTGTCGCGGGTATTTTGCTGACCTCGCTCACGGGGCTCCGTTGGGCGGCCCCTCCCTTCGCGTGGGTATCGCCGATACCCTTCCTTATATACGCTCGTCGCGATAGAACTCCAGGAAAGACCCTCGGCCTCGTCGGGGTTATCATACTTGCCTATACGATCAGCACGGCCAAGATAGCCACCCAGCCGATATCTCCGTTCATGGTACCCATGTTCAGCTTCCCGATCGGCCTCGTCGTATCCCTCTGCATCCTCGCCTCGGATGCGATACGGCGCAGGGCGGGCGAGGCTTGGGGGACAGCCGCATTTGCCGCCCTCGTCGCCCTCACGGATTGGGCCTGGCTCGCCATCACTCCATTCGGCGACATGATGACCATGGGCGGCACTCAATACGCCGACCTGGTATTCTGCCAGTTCGCCTCGATCGCGGGCCTGCCTGGGATGGGGCTGGTAGTGGCCTTCGTCCAGGCTTCCGCCGCTTCGACCCTGGCCGCACCGGGAGCGAGGGCTTCCCGGACTCTGCTCGCCGCGTCGCTGGGTGTCTGCGGCGCGATCTTCGCCTTCGGCGCCATCCGTCTCGACGCGCCCGGCGCCGAAAGCGGCACGGTAAAGGTCGCCGCGATCGCGACCACGGTGGGACCCGGCGCCGAGGGCATGCCTCAGGCGAGGATCCTCGCGGCGAACGACGAAGATCTCTTCGCGAAGACCGAGCGCGCCGCCGCCCTCGGCGCGAGGCTTGTGGCGTGGAACGAATGCGCGACTATCGTCGATCCCGCGCGTGAAAGCGCCTTCGTCGAAAGGGGCAGGGCCCTGGCCTCGAGGCTGGGCATAGATCTCGTCCTGGCCTATGGCGCCTATCCCGAGCGGGGTTCCCTCATCGACAATAAATTTGCGTTCATCACGAGCGAGGGGAAGGTCGCGCAGGTATACCGCAAGCACCATCCCGTGCCCGGCGAACCTTCGATCGCGGGCGCGGAGCCTATAGAGGCGATCGACAGACCCTATGGTCGAGTCGCCGGCGCCATCTGCTACGACTACGACTTTCCAGCGCTCGCCGCCCGGCAGGGTCGGCTCGGGACAAGCCTCGCCGTCCTTCCCTCGTCGGACTGGGAGGGAGTGGATCCTTCGCATGGATTGGTGAATCGCCTGCGGGGAATCGAGAACGGCTTCTCGCTGCTGAGGCCCGCTCGCTGGGCCGCCTCCGCGGTCTTCGATCCGAAGGGCAGGACTCGGGGCTGGATGAGCGAGCCGGAATCCGCGCAGGGCATTCTCGTGGCGGATGTCCCGGCCGAGAGAATCGACACACTCTACCTGGCCCTGGGCGATTGGCCCGTCCTCGCCCTGTCCTCGCTCGCCCTCGCCGGCGCGCTCGTCACGGTTCTTCTTCGCCGTCGATCCGTCCCAGCAAACGCAGAAGGCCGTCGAGTACCGTGAGCGGGTGGGGCGGGCAGCCGGGGACGTAGAGGTCCACCTTGAGCGAGGAATCCGCGCCGTTCAGTACTTCACCGTGATCGATGTAGGGCCCTCCCGAGATCGCGCAGGAGCCGACGGCTATGACCAATTTCGGCTCGGGCACGGCGTCGTAGGTCTTCCTGAGCGCCAGCTCCATGTTCCGGGTAATCGGGCCCGTAACGAGGAGCCCGTCTGCGTGACGGGGCGAGGCGACGAACTGGATGCCGAATCTGCCCATGTCCCAACCGATCGTGCCCAGGACGTTCACGTCGGCCTCGCAGGCATTGCATCCGCCGGCGCTCACCTGGCGCAGCTTGAGCGAGCGCCCGAAGAGCCTCCTCAGCTTTTTATCCAGGGCGCGGGCGAGCTCGAAGGTTTCCGCCCCCTTCGCGACGATCAGGTCCTGCCGGCGGCGCGCCGACATTCGATAGTTTTGCGAGAAGGCGATAAGGCCCCGAGGACATGCGCTCGCGCAGTCCGCGCAGAAGAGACATTTGCCCATGTCCAAGCGCGTCCCGCCGTCGAACTCGAGCGCCCCCGTCGGGCATGCTTCGGCGCAGGCGCCGCAGTCCTCGGGGCAGGGACCGCCCGACAGCTCGGGGCGGCCGCGGTAGCGGTCCGGCATTCCCGGCGGAGGCCCCGCGGGGAATTTCATCGTGCGATGACCCTGCTTCACGCGGGACAGGATTTCCCTAAGCATCGCGCATACCTTCTTCGTCCATCATAGGTCGTGTCCGCAATAGGAGAGATTGAAGCTTTTGTTGCAGAGGGGAAAGTCCGATATGTCCTGGCCGCGCATCGCGTAGGCCAAGGCGGCCCAGTTGTGGAAGGAGGGATCGACAACCTTGTAGCGCGCGAATCGGCCTCTCTCGTCGGTGATCGCCGCGTGGCAGATCTCGCCGCGCCAGCCCTCGACCAGGGAGACGGCCAGGCTGTCGGGAGCGAGGGGTCCGAGGGGCGACGCTATCCCGCCCGAGGGGACGGCTCCGAGAAGATCCCGGACGAAGACGATGGACTGCCGGATCTCGAGCCATCTGACGAAGGCCCGGGCGAAGACGTCGCCCGAGTCGTAGGTCGATACGGGAATCTGGGCGAAACGGAATATGCCCGAGGGCTGATCGAAGCGGACGTCGCGCGCGAGGCCCGAGGCGCGGGCGGCCGGGCCGACCAGGCCCAGTTCGAGCGCGACGCCCTTGGAGATCGGACCCGTATCCTCGAGACGGGCCATCACCGACTGATTGTCCCAGAGCAGGCGCACGGCGACCTCCGTATCCCGCTCGGCCGCGAGGAGGCGTCGGAGGAGCTCGTCCGCGCGGTCGGCCCCGACATCGAAGCCGACGCCGCCGGGCACGACGAAGCCGCGCCCGAAGCGATTGCCGCAGACGAGGGCGGTCATGTTGAGCAGATCGCCTCTGATGCGGCCGCAGTAGCTCGCGCTGGGCTGGTAGCCGACGTCCCCGGAAAGGGCGCCGAGATCGCCGACGTGGTTGGCCAGGCGCTCGAGCTCGAGGGCGACGCCGCGGAGCGCCTGCGCGCGGGCGGGCTCCTGGCAGGTCGCGAGGCTTTCGCAGACTTGGGCATAGGCCGTGGCGTGGCCGACGCTCGTGTCGCCCGCGGCCGTCTCGGCGTAGTGGATAGATCTTTTGTCCGGGCCGCCAGCCATCGCAGCCTCGATGCCGCGATGCTGATAGCCCAAGGCGATCTCGAGGTGGAAGACCTTCTCGCCGTGGCACTGGAAGCGGAAATGGCCGGGCTCGATGACGCCCGCGTGGACCGGGCCTACGGCCACCTCGTGGACCTGATCGCCCTCCACGCGGAAGAAGTCCCCGACCCCCGGCGGGATCGGCGCTCCGGCCTTCCTGCCCCAGGCGTCGCGGCCCGTCCACGATGCGTGATATCGCAGGGGCTTCAGCCAGGGATGACCCTCGGGCACGAGCCCGTACTGCTCCGCGATCTCGCGCTCGAAGGCCTGAGCCTGAGGGCAAAGGGGCGCCAGGGCCGGGAAAGCGTCGCCCTCTACCGCGGCTCGCGCCACGGAGAGGAGATTCCTCCCGTCGTCGGCCAGGACGGCGAAGATCTGAACTCCTTCGATTCCCTTCGTCCTCGCGGCGAACAAGGAGGCTATGCGCCCTCCGGCGGCTACGGTTTCCAGCGCTATCCCGGAGAGCTCGTCGACGGTCAGGAGGGGAATCGAATCGAGGCGGAGAGCGCTTCCGCCGGCCAGGTCCGTCGCTCCGGGGCCCCGCCCGTTCATATAGGGGCTCCCAGGTACTTGGCCGCATCCGAGATAAGGCCGCCGAGGGGCGCCGGGATATAGAGGCCGAGGAGGAGGACGAGGGCCATCAAGGCCACTATCGGCGCCGCGGTGAGGAAACCATCGCGATAGCCTGAATCCTCGGCGGGGGAGGGCACCGCCGCCGGCGAACGGCCCAACGTGACCTTCAGGACCGTCCTGCCCATCCCTATGAACACGACGAGGAGGAAGGCCAGGAAGAGTCCCGCGACGAGGAATCGACCCGCGGCGAAGGCCCCGTTGAGTATCGCGAACTCGCTGATGAAGGGGCCGAAGGGGGGCGAGCCCGTGATGGCCAGGAAGCCCGCGAGGAAGAGGGAGCCCGAGATGGGAAGGCGCCGTATCGCTCCGCCCACCTGGTCCGTGCTCTTGCTCGCGTAGGCCCGATGGATGTTGCCCGCCGACAGGAAGAGAAGGCCCTTGGTCGCCGCGCTCGTCGCCACGTGGAGGATGGTCCCGTACAGGGCCGGCTCTCCGATGCCGAGGCCGAGCATGAGGATACCCATGTGCTCCACGCTGGAATAGGCGAGCATGCGTTTGAAGTCCCGCTGTCCCGCCATGAAGAGCCCTGCGACCGCCATCGAGAACAGTCCCATGAAGAGAAGGAGGCGCGAGGCGAAGACTCCTTCGCCCGAGGCCGCGCATATCTGATAGACCCGCAGGAAGGCGAGGAAAGCGCAGCTCGTGACGCCCCCGGCAAAGATCGCCCCGATGAGGCCAGGGGACTCGCCGTAGGCGTCGGGCTTCCAGGTGTGCATCGGGGCGAGGCCCATCTTCGTGCCGTAGCCGACGAGGAGGAGGATGAAGGCCGCGCGGAGCCAGCCCTTCGAGAGCGCGGGCGCTCCGGAGAGGAGTTCCTCGAGGAGGAGGCTGGGCTGACGTCCCTCCCCCATCGAGGAGTAGGCGAGGAAGAAGGTCCCCAAGAGGGCAAGGGCTATGCCGACCGAGCCGACGAGGAGGTATTTCCAGGTCGCTTCGATGCTACGGGCGGTTCGATTGAAGTAGATGAGCGGGGCGGTGACGAGGGTGGTCGCCTCGATTGCGACCCAGAGCAGGCCGAGGTGGTGGGACCAGGCTACCAGGCCCATGAGGCCGAGGAAGGCGAGCAGGCAGGCGCAGAAGAGTCGGTTGGAGCGCTCCTGCCGGTACTTGAGATAGCCCGCCGCGTAGACCGAGCAGAAGAGGAAGAGGGCGCTAACTACCAGAAGTATGATCCTGCCGAGGGGATCGAGGACGAGCCAGGGGGAGAAGCGCTGGAGATCGGGCCGCGCCAGGATGAAGACGGTCATCCCGGTGTGGGTAGTCGCCGCGATCGGCAGTATCCAGGGCCTCGCGCGGTTGGAGGGGATGGCCAGGGCGAGAGCCGCCATAAGGATGGGGAAGAATACGAAGACGAGGGCCATCGGGGCGCTACTCCTTGAGCGATACCAGGCGGCGCGTGTCCATCGAGGAGAAGGCCCGGTTTATATGGTTCGCGATGATCGCGATTACGAAGACGCCGACGAGAAGATCCAGGAGGATGCCCATTTCGACGACGAGGGGGATCGCCTCGACGAGGAGCATGCCGAAGATGAAGATCCCGTTCTCGAGCACGAGGTAGCCTACGGCCTGGTTGATCGCCGTGTACCGGGTCGTGAGGAGGAGGAAGCCGACCAGGGCCGTCGAGATCGAGGCGGGGACGATCAGCGTGCTCGTCCGGGAATCCGAGAGCTGCAATTGCCCCGAGACGAGGAGGGCGAGGCCGGTCGCGAGCGCGCCGAGGACGATGGAGGGCAGGAGCCCGATCAAGGGCTCCACCTCGCGCTTGATCTGGGCATCGCGGAGGGCGCGCATCATTATCGAAGGCACCGCGATCCCCTTGAGCCCGACGGCGGCAACGGCCGCGGCGGCGACGGGAAGAGTCAGCCGATCGTGCATGAGGAGGGGAAGGGCGCCGAGGAGGGCCCCCTGGACCGCGACTATGCGGATGACCGCGAGTATCCTGCTCGTACCGAGCGCGAAGAGGTTCAGAACGAGCACGACGACGAGGACGGCGTTCAATAGGTCGAGCATCTATGTTCACCTCACCAGGAGTATCAAGCCGGAGCCGCAGAAGAGGATCGCGCTTACGAGAAGGTAGGGGACTCGGCGCATCTTGAGCCGAGCCATGACGGATTCCAGGACGCCGATGACCGCCGCCAGGGCCAGGGTCTCGCCCACGAAGATTGGCCAATCCAGCCAGGCCCGCCCCGTGCGGAAGGGGACGATGACCTTCGCCAGGACCGCCACTAGGACGAAGAGCTTCAAGGAGGACGCGTAGAGCACCGTCCCCAGGAGAGGGCCTCCGTGATCGAGGACCATCGCCTCGTGGATCATCGTGAGCTCGAGGTGGGTGTTGGGGTCGTCCACCGGAATGCGGCAGGTCTCGGCGAGGAGGATGACGAAGAGACCGAGGCTCACCAAGATGAGGGGGGCCGCCGCTCCCGAGGCGAACCAATCGGGCGAGACGCGGAGCATCTCGACCAGGGAAAGCGATCCCGACAGTTTAGCGAGGACAAGGAAGGCGAAGAACAGCGCCGGCTCCGAGAGGCAGGAGAAGGCGACCTCCCTCGATGCGCCCATGCCTTCGAAGGCGGAGCCCGTGTCGAGGGCGGCCGTCGTCGTGAAGAAGCGCGCCAATCCGAAGAGATAGGCGAAGAGGATCAGGTCTCCCGCGAAGGAGATCGGCGCTCCGAGGCTTCCGAAGGGGATGAGGAGGCCGGCAGCGGCCACCGCGGAAAAGGAGACGGCCGGCCCCGCCCGGAACACCCAGGTCGTCGTCCCGCTCAGGACGCGGCCCTTTCGCGCCAGCTTCGCGATGTCGAAATAGGCTTGGAGAAGAGGGGCGCCGACGCGGCCGGCGAATCGGGCCTTGGTCTTGTTGATCACGCCCAGGAGGAGGGGAGGGAGGAGGAGGAGGAGGGCGACGTGGATGATCGTATCCGTCATGGCTTCCCTCAGCGCTCGAAGAGGCGGGAGATCAGATCCCCGAAGGGAATGAGGGTGCCCAGGAGCAGCGCCAGGGCGACGAGGACGTAGAGGATGTAGTGCTGCGTCAGGCCTTGCTGGAACCTTCGAAACCAGCCGAAGAGCCGCTGGGTCCAGCGAGCCGCCGGAACGATGAGGCGATCCAGCACGGCGTCGTCGACGTGGCTCTCCATGCTCGCACTCTGCGGGAAGGGACCTTCGATCAAAGGGACCCGCTCGCGGGGGCGCAGCGCCCATGCGAACATGGACTCTATCGTCCGGGCGAAGGAGGAGGCAGTGTACTGCATCCTGGGGTCGGGGGAGGCGTAGCCGCAATCCCAGGTGGGCGCGCGCCGGACTCGACGAGCTCGAAGGCCCTGGAAAGCCGCGATGGAGGCGATGACGGCGATCGCACTACCCGATGCGATGCTCACCGCCGTCAGGGGAGCCAAGGCCGCGACCCGCGGGAGCTCCCGCGGCAAGGCCGAGGAGGCGGCGGCGATCGCGCTATCCAGTGGCGGGCCGAGAAGGGCGGCGGCGCATCCGATGGCGACGCAGCAGCCGGCGAGGAAGAGCATGGGAGCCAGCATGCAGGCCGGGGACTCGGGGGCCGGGACCGAGTCGGGGCGTCGTGGGCTCCCCAGGAATACTATGCCGTAGACCTTCACGAAGCAGGCCAGGGCCAGGGCTCCGATCATCGCGAGGATCGGAGCCGCGACCACGGCGGCCGAGACCTTCCCTCCCGGAATCGCGGCGGTCCCGAACAGGCCGAGATACACGAGGAGCTCGCTCACGAAGCCGTTGAGCGGAGGGAGACCGCAGATGGCGACCGCTCCGACGAGGAACATCGCGGCCGTCCAGGGCATGGACCTGGCGAGACCTCCGAGGAGGTCTATCCGCCTCGTGCGCGCGCCGCGGACGACGGAACCGGCGCCCAGGAACAAGAGGGACTTGAAGAGGCTGTGGTTCCAGACGTGGAGAAGGCAGCCGCCCAGTCCGAGGACCAGCCAGTCGTCGCGACCGGCGGATCGTCCGAGCATCGCCAGCCCCAGCCCCATGAGGATGATTCCGATGTTCTCGATGCTGTGATAGGCCAGGAGACGCTTGATATCGTGCTGACCGATGGCGAAGACGACGCCGAGGAGGCCGCTGAGCGCCCCGAGGCCGAGGACGAGACCTCCCCACGAGGCGGGAGGGGCGGGTAAGAGGAAGAGGAAGCGGACGAGGCCGTATATCCCCATTTTCAGCATGACGCCCGAGAGCATGGCGGATACGTGACTGGGAGCGTTGGCGTGCGCGCCGGGAAGCCAGAAATGGAGGGGCATCACTCCCGCCTTGAGCCCGAATCCGACCAGGGCGAGGAAGAAGAGGGCGTTCAGCGCGCCGATGTCGGCGGCTTCGGCCGCGATCGGCTCGAGCGCGAACGAGCCCGTCGCCCATCGCCAGAGCGCGAACATGCCGAAGAGGGTCAGGGTGCCGAGGTGGGTGGCGATCAGGTAGATGAAGCCGGCTCGGCGGCTCTCGCTCTCCCGATCTTCGGCGGTGATGAGGAAGAAGGCCGAAAGCGCCATGATTTCCCAGCCGAGCATGAAGGCCAGGGCATGCTTCCCGACGAGGAGGAGCCCCATGCCCGCGACCGCGAGCCCCCAGAAGGCCTGGAGCTTGCGCGCGCTGCCGGGATGCCGCTCCTGCGGCCAATATCCGAGGCCGTAGATTGAGCCGAGGCCGCCGAAGAGGAATACCGGAACGAGGAAGAAGGCGCTCAGGGCGTCGAGGCCGATCATCGCGTTTCCGGCCGCGGGCCAGGGGAAAGCGCAGCTCCCGGCAAGACCCGGCCGCAGGCCCATGCAGGCTCCGGTGAGGCCCGCGAGGGCCGCGGCGCACATCAAGCCGCAGGCGGCGCGCTGGCCGCCCGCCGAGGCTCGCGCCATGAAGATGCCCGGCAGCCCGCTGACCGCCGACAATGCCATCGCGATAAGGACCAGCATGAGCGCCAAGGATCACTCCAGGGCCGAAATGTCTTGTTCGGCCTGCGACAGACTCTCCATGAGCTCGTCGCGGGAAGCTTCCCGCTTCAGCGCATCCTTGAAGGCCGAGTTCCTCAGCACGAAGCCGAGACGCGATAGCAGGTGCAGATGGGCCCGTACGGAGGGACTGATCAGGGTGAAGAGGATATTCACGGCCTTGCCGTCTATCGCCTGGAAATCGATGGCCTTCTCGAGGAAGCAGAGCGTGACCGTCGGTCTCTGGACATGGAGGACCACGGGATTCCGCACGTGCGGAATGGCGATACCGTCTCCTATTCCGGTCGAGCCCAAGGTCTCCCTCGCGAGCAGGACCTTGTACAGGAACTCGCGGTCCACCTCGTCGGGCAGCTTGAGGAGCTCTACCACCGAGCGCAGCACCGAGCCCTGGTCCATGCCTCCGACTCGATAGGCCACGCCGCCGGCCCTCAGAGCCTCCGAAAGGCTCGGCAGGGGAGTAGCGCTCGTCTCCCCCTCCGAGAAAATATCGGGGGAGACCTGGATCCGTCGCGAGGTCGCCCATTCGAGGAGCTCGGTTCTATTGAAACGGAACTGCTCGTTGATTCGATAGGCGGGTATCACGGCCTGCTTGATCCATCGGTAGATGGTCTTCTCCGAGACGTTCAAGATGCCTGCCGCATCTTTGACGGATAATTGCATCTGTTCGCATCCTTCGGATATCCCTGCCCGACGCTGGACAATCACGGAGGATATTGCGAATTGTCCTCAAATGTCAATCCGAAGGCTGTGAAGCCTCGCTCGTTTCGGCTCCGAAAAGCTTTGCCTTCATCGCGTCGGCGACCGTCGCCGCGAAATCGATCATATCGGCGAGGTCCTTGTCCCGCAGGTAGCCGGGAACCTTGATCGAAAAATACGCGAGGACGGAGCCGTTGTCCGAGGCCTCGATGTTCCAGGCGCCGATCTTTTCCGAGCTGGTATCGTCGAGCAGCTGCTTCATCTGGTCGGCTGTGGGATCGGCCGGGAAGTTTCCGGCATTGGACCAAATTTCGCGAATCTCGAGGTCGCCGTAGCTCTCCGTCTTCGACATGATGTAGACCGTCTGGGTACGCCCTCCATCCATGTCCTTGTCGATCGAGTAGTTGCTCTCGCTGGTGGTAGTATACGCGATGCTCAGCCTGTCCAGCTGCTTCGCGACCCTCGCGTCGGCGACGCCGTCGGCCGACAGTGAGACTCCGGCGAGGAAGAGGGCCGCGGAAAGGCTCAGAATCTTTCCGATCATCTTTGGACTCCTTGCCTTGAGTCTAGGCGAAGGCCGAAGGACCTGCAATGCGGCGGCGGAATAATAATCCTTTCTCATCCGAGACCGTACTTCTTTATCTTGTTGAGTATGGTCCTTCGGCTGATACCGAGTTCCTGGGCGGCCTTGGTGCGGTTGCCGTCCCGCTTCGCCAGTGCCCGCTCGATGGCCTCGCGCTCCATCGAATCGAGCGAGGATGCCTGGGCGGCCGATCCCGAAGCGGCCGAGGGAAGCGGGCGGCCTACGCGGCCTTCGGCACGCGGACGTCCCGCGAAGTCGAGATCGGCGGCGAGTATCTCCCCGCCTTCGGCGTAGATGAGGGCGCGCTCCAGGATATTCTCGAGCTCTCGGACATTGCCCGGGAAGGCATATCCCTCCAAAGCGTCCATGGCGCCGGCTCCGAGGCGCACGGCGCCCTTCCCCATTCGAGCGCGCAGCTTCTCGAGGAGGAAGCCGGCCAGGAGGGGCAGGTCCTCCGCGCGCTCGCGAAGCGGCGGCACGGCGACGCGCGCCACGTTGAGCCGATAGTAGAGATCCTCGCGGAACCGACCCTCTCCCACCATGGTCTCGATATCCCTGTTGGTCGCCGAGAGGATTCGGGCGCCGACCGGTATGTCCCTCGTGCCGCCCAGGCGCCGGATCCTGCGCTCCTGGAGGACGCGTAGGAGCTTGACCTGGAGGAGAAGGGGCATCTCACCGATCTCGTCCAGGAAGAGCGAGCCGGCGCCCGCGAGCTCGAAGAGCCCGATCCTTCGAGCCTCGGCGCCGGTAAAGGCCCCCTTCTCGTGGCCGAAGAGCTCGCTCTCCATGAGATTCTCGTGGACGCCCCCGATATTGACGGCGACGAAGGGCTCTTCCGAACGGGACGAGCCGGCGTGTATCTGCCTGGCGACCACCTCCTTGCCCGAGCCGCTCTCGCCGGTGATCAGCACGGTCGTATCGGTGGCGGCTATCTTCTCGACGAGCCGCCTGAGGGCGCGCGCGGCCCGACCTTCGCCGATGAGGCGGAAGTCCGACGCCGAGGTCCTCGCCCCGGCCTCGATCTGGTTCTCGCGCCGCCTGTTCGAGACGGCGGCCCTGATCTTGTGGATGAGCTCATCGGGGTCGAAGGGCTTTATGAGGTAGTCGACGGCGCCGGTCTTCAGCGCCTTGACGGCGTCGCCGATTTCCCCGAGGGCGGAGATCATGATCACCGGGCTCCTGTATCCTTCGTCCCGGATGCGCTCGAGGAGCTCTTGCCCGCCCATGACCGGCATCTTGAGGTCGGCCACGATCGCGTCGAAGGTCTCGGACCTCAAGATCTCGGACGCCTCGCGGCCGTCCTGGGCGCAGGCGGAGTCGATGCCTTCGAACTCGAGCAGCCTCTGGATCGACTCGCGTATGTTCCGCTCGTCGTCCACGACGAGCACCCTCACGCGGAAGCCTCGGCTCCGGGGAGGAGGAGCCGCGCCCTGCAGCCGCCGCCGGCTCGCGGCTCGAGGACGATCGAGCCGCCGGCGGCCTCGACGAAGCGCCTGCAGACCGAGAGACCGATGCCCGTACCCCGGCTCTTCGTCGTGAAGAAGGGAGAGAAGAGATTGGCGCTCGCCTCGGGCGACAGCCCGGCGCCGCGGTCCAGGACGTCGAGGCGGGCCGCGCCTCCCTCCCTCCCGGCCTCGATGGCCAGGCCTTCCTCGGGACCGCCGGATTCGATGGCGTTGCGCACGAGGTTCTCGAGCACCGATCGGAGGCGCTCGGGATCCATCCTGACGATGGGCGGAGGGGAGTCCGTCGCTCGCAGGATGTCGCGCCCGCAGAGCCGCCTTCCGACCTCGAGGGCGATGTCCGCGGGGAGGACGGGCCGAGGGTTGCCGGCGGGATCGCGGAGATAGTCGCCGACGCGATGGCTCAGCGCCGAAAGCCTCTCGACCTCGTCTTTGATTATGCCTATCTCGCGTCGCGCCCCCTCGGGGCAGGTCTTCTCGAGTATCCGCGCCTGCAGCCTGATCGACAGCAGGGGGTTCTTGATCTCGTGCGCCAGGGTACTCGCCGCCGTCCCGAGCACGACGAGACTCTTCTGCTCCTCGATGCGCCGTCTATACTCGCCATTACGGATGAGAAGGGTGCGGACGAATACGATCAGGGCGCCGAGCGAGGCTTCTATGATCGGGAAGAGAAGGGCCTCGATATGCCTGCTCCTCCAGTATTCGGGCTCGCGAATCTCGAGGTACATCAGATCGGCTCGCCTCAAGGTCGTAAAGAGGAATCCCGTCGGCGGGCGCCCCTCGCGCGGAGGAATATCTCCCCCCTGTCTGCCCTGCGGCGGGGGCGGGCCGCCTCGGAACGGGCGGAAGAGCATCGCGATCGCGCCCTGTGCCGGCCTATCCCGGTATTCCCGCAAGGTCGGGGCCGTCCGGTCGCCCGCCTGCTGCGGCAGGGTCAGGACCATGGGCGTCTCACCCCAGGAATAGAGTCTCTCGCCGCCGGTCGCGTAGGCGGCGATCCCTACCACCTTCTCCCTGAGCTGTTCGGCGCTCATGATCGCCGCGCCGAAATCGTCGTGATCGCGGAGACCGGCGAGCAGGAGATTGACGGTGCTTTCGGCATCGTTGCGGCTCTCGAGCGCGTCTCCCTTCCCGATTTCCCTGAAGATCAGGACATCGAGGCCCGTCAGGATCGCGAAGGTCAGCAAAGCGAAGCCGGTCGACGCGAGTCTCTTCCCTCCCCCTGCACCGCCCATTTCCAGCTCCCTCACGGCACCAGCGCCGTCAGCTCGTCCTCGTCCTCGATCCCCGCGAGACCGGCGAGGGTCGAGAGATCCGAGAGGAATCCATAGCGGGCGGCGATGAGGGCCGTCTCGTCGGCGCTGACCAGGGCCTCGGCGGTGGAAAGGTCGGAAGTGGTGGCGCTGGAGAGCTTGAACCGCTCGAGCACGCTCTCGTAGTTGCTTTGGGCGTACTCGAGGGCCTTGGCCGCCGAGCCAATCGACCCCGCCGAGGAGATCCATTCGTAGAGAGCTTGGATCAGGCTCAACTCGAGATCTGTCTCCCCCTGGCTCGCTCCCAAATCCGCTTGCTCCGACGCGACTGTGGCGGATTCCACCGCGTTCCTAGCATACCATGGATCGAGGCTCACTGTGGCGGTCAGCGAGACGCTGCCGGGGAAGGAGGCGGCCGAGGCGCTTCCGTAGCAGATGCCTTGGGAGAAACCCTGCGTGAAGCCCGCCGCGACGGTGGGCAGGTATGTCTTTCCGGCGATCGCCACGGCCAGTTTCGCTTGCTCCCTGGAGAGGGCGAAGACGGTGAGCGTCGGGCTATTGGCCCTCGCGAGCGCCGTGACCTCGGTCGCGAGTCGGTCGATGGCCGGCTCGTCGAGGGCGGAAAGCCTGGAGAGGAGTCCGGCGTAGCTCGAGAAGTCGATCGGAGCGAGGACAGTCGCGGCGGGTAGACCTGTAAGGGAAGCCATCTTGGCTTTGGCCGAGGCGAGGGTCTTCCTGGCCAGGACGAGGGTGGTCTCGTAGCCGGCCGTGTCGGCTTCGGTCTGGAGATAGGCCGACTTGGATAGGCTGCCGGCCTCCACCTTGGCCTGGGCGATGGTCCGGCGCGATTTCGCCGCCTGGAGATCGCTCGCGGCGGCATCTACCGAGGCCTGGGCTTCGAGGACGGCGAAGAAGGCGGCATCCGCTTGACCTATGAGGGAGACGCGCGTCGAGCGGAGACTCTCCCTCGCCGACCGGGTAGCGACGCCGTATTTCTCCACCAGGGCCGAGTTCTTCCCGCCGTCGAAGACGGTCATCGAGGCGGCGATCTCCGCGGAGGCGGCCAGGTAATCTCCCGGCAGGGCCGAAGAGGCGCTCGGCGGATAGTCGAAGGCGACTCCCGCGGAGGCCGTGAGACTTGGGAGCGCTGCGTAGCCCTGGGCCCGGGCGGAGAGCGATGCCGCGTCTACGGCGAGCTGGGCGCTGCGCAGGGTCGCGGAGCGCGATAGGGTCAGCTCCCGAGCCAGCCGCAGGGTCAGGGTTTCTCCGGCCCAGGCGAAGCCGGAGGGGATGGAGGAGATGAAAAGTAGGATTATCGCCGATCTCGTGGTCGTTCTCACGTGATGCTCCTCGTCATTCGTAGCGCAGGGCTTCGATCGGATAGAGATTGGCGGCCTTCCTCGCGGGGTAGAAGCCGAAAAAGATGCCGACGGCGGCCACGAAGCCAGCGGATGCGGCGATGATCGGGGGACGTACGACCGTCGGCGTGCCGAGGAAGCGCTGGAGGCAGTAGGAGACCGCCAGGGCGAGGGCTATGCCGGCGAGGCCGCCCAGGAGGCTCAGGAATACCGATTCCGCCAGGAACTGCCAGAGGATGTCCTTCCTTCGGGCGCCCACCGACATGCGGATCCCGATCTCCCTCGTGCGCTCGGTGACGGAGACGAGCATGATGTTCATGATGCCGATCCCGCCGACGACGAGGGACACGCCCGCTATCGCCGCCAGGAGGGCCGTCAGGGTCTGGGCCGTCTGGGAGGCGGTCTGGATGATCTGCGATTGGTTCATCACGTCGAAGTCGTCGGCTGCGTCCGCGGCGAGCCTGTGCGATTCGCGCAGGATGCTCGTCGCCTCGGCCTGGGCGGCCGTCATCAGGTCCTCGCTCGCAGCGCTCATCTCTATGGAGTTGATGCGGCCGTCCACCATGAGGCGGTTGAGCGCCGTATCGAGGGGGACCATCGCGACGTCGTCCTGGTCGGCGCCCATCGCGTTGGAGCCTTTGCTCGCGAGGAGGCCTGCGATCGTGAAGGGCGTCGTCCCTATGCGAATGTGCTGGCCGATGGGATCCTGGTCCGGGAAGAGCTTGGCCGCGACCGTCTTTCCCAGCACCGCCGTCTTGCTGCGGCTCGCAATGTCCTTGTCGTCGAAGAACTCTCCCGACTGGACGGGCCAATCCTTGATGACGACATAGTCGGGCTCGACGCCGTAGACCGTCGTCGTCCAATAGGAGTTGCCCCCTATGACGTTCGTGCTGCCGATTCGGACCTCCCCCGTGATCGCCTTTATGTAGCTCGACTCGGCTCGCAGCTTCCGTACGTCCGCCAAAGTGAGCCTGTTGGCGGTCCGCGGCCCGCGCGGCGGCATGACCATGAGGAGGTTCGTACCCATGGCCGCGATCTGCTTATGTATTTGGGCCTGAGAGCCCGAGCCGACGGCGACCATCACGATGACCGAGCAGACGCCGATGATGATCCCGAGCGAGGTGAGGAAGCTCCTCATCTTATTCCTGAAGATGCTGCGCATCGAGGCGCTGGCGAGCTTGGCGAGCGTCATGGCCGGTCTTCCTCTCCCGCGAGCTGGCTGTGGGTCTTCCTCCAGGCGGCAAGATCCTCGCTCGCCCTCCGTCTCACCCGCACCGGCGCGTCGGAGACTATGGCTCCGTCGCGCATCGCGATGACCCGCTTCGTGTACGCGGCGACCTCCGGCTCGTGCGTGACTATCACGACCGTCCTCCCTCGATCGTTGAGCTCCTGGAAGAGGCTCATGACTTCCAGGGTCATCTCCGTATCGAGGTTTCCCGTCGGCTCGTCGGCCAGGATGAAGGCCGGGTCCTTCACCATCGCCCTCGCGATCGCGACGCGCTGCTGCTGTCCGCCCGAGAGCTGGTTGGGCATGTGATCGAGCCGGTTCCCGAGGCCGACTTCCGCGAGGGCGGCCTCGGCGCGCTTTTTCGGGTTCGCCTTGGAGCCCGAGCGATCGTAGAAGAGCGGCAGCTCGACGTTCTCGAGCGCGCTCGTCCGCGAGAGGAGGTTGAAGCCCTGAAAGACGAAGCCGATCTTGTCGTTGCGTATGTCCGCGAATTCGTCGGGCGTCGCAGTGGAAGTCTCGAGCCCGTCCAGAACGTAGCTCCCCTCCGTGGGCTTGTCGAGGCAGCCGAGAGTGTTCATGAGCGTCGACTTGCCCGATCCCGAGGGGCCCATGATGGACACGAACTCGCCGATCCCCACATCGAGGTCAATGCCCCGAATGGCCTTGATGGTGATCTCCCCGACCAGGTAGTGACGCTTCATGCCGCGCAACTCGATGATGGCCATGTTCACTCCGTCTTGATCTTCAAGATCACTTTCCTGCCCTCGAGCCCGTCGGCGCCTACGAGCTCCGTCGAGAAGCCGTCGCTCAGTCCCGGCTCGACCAGGGTCACCGCGAGCCTGCCCGAATCGTCCACGTACCAGAGTGTCTTCTTCGCGACGGGCGTCGCGCCCTTCCCCGATGCGGCGGCTCCCTGCGAGCCGCCGCTCGCCCGGCCTGCCTGCCCTCCGGGAGCGCGGCCCGGCCCGAAGCCTCCGCCGAAGCCGCCGGGCCCGGGCATCCGCAGGCCGCCCAGGAGGCCGGAGAGCCCCGAGGGCCCCTGCGCCATCGCTTCACTCGCGGACGAGGCCTTCTGCTCCTCGTCGTAGCGTGCGGAGACCGCCTGCCTCCGCTCGGCGTCGATCTCGCCGAGGCCCGCCATGTAGACTTCCTTCTTGATCTCGGCCGCGCTCAGGCTGGTCGGGGTAAAGCGCAGCGCCGTGCTGGGCACGACGAGGATATTGTCCTTCCTAGTCTTTATGAAGCTCACGTTCGCCGTCATGCCCGGGAGCAGTCTGCCCGATTTATTGTACGCGTCGATCATTACGTCGTAGTAGACGACATTGTTCGTGGTCACGGGAACGAGGCGTATTGCCTTGACCGTCCCGGAAAAGGTTTCGTTCGGATAGGCCTCGACCGTGAAACGTACTGTCTGCCCGACCGCGATGCCGCTTATATCGAGCTCGTCGACCTGAGCGTCGATCTCCATCCTGGATAGGTCGTCGGTGAGCGTGAATAGGGCGGTAGAAGTGGCGCTCGAGCCGCCGAGGACGCTCTGCCCTACGTCGATATCCCGCTGGAGCACGATTCCGTCTATCGGCGAGGTGATGATGGCGTATTGTTCTATCTCGGTCGCGATCTGCCGAAGCGAGGCCTTGGCCGATGCCAGATCTGCCCTCGCCGAGTCGAGCGTGGCGACGCTCGTCTTCAGGTCGTAGTCCGATAGAAGCCCCTTATCCGCGAGGGCCCGCGCGTTCTGGACGGCGAGTTCCTGGAGCACGTAGTTCGCCTCGGCCTTGTCGACGGCAGCCTGTGCCTGCAGCTCGCTGAGCTTGAGCATGTCCGTGTTTATGGTGGCGAGGACCTGCCCCTTCTTGACTCGATCGTTGTAGTCGACGCTAAGAGTCTCGATCCGGCCGCTCATCTGGGAAAGGACACTGACCGAGGTCAGGACGGCGAGGGTCCCGCTGCTCGATACGACGCTCTCGATCGAGCTGCGGCCGATCGTGGCGAAATCGTAGCTCTGGCTCTTGGCCGGACTCTTCGCGCAGGAGCTCGCCGCTATCGCGCTGCCTGCGACAACGATAACAAGCGCACCGAGTTTTCTCCAAATATCCATATAGTACCCTATGCATACTCCATGCCAAACGCAGTCACGAGGAGGATTGCCGAAAACCCGGTTAAAAGCAGGCCATCGGCGAAATGAAGGGAGTCTGGGATAGGGATTCTGCTGCGCACATCTTACACTGTGAAATATCTGCGCAGGAGCTAGTGCGTTCGGCGGCCATTATTGGAAAAAAGGCGCCGCGGCCTATCGCTAAGCTAGGCCGCGGCGTCGAGACTCTAGATAGTGCTGGATTAATTCGGGGCTTTAAAACTGGGATAATCCTTGCCGTCTTCCCAAGCCCCTTCCCGTGTCTCTCCCTTCAAACTGGGAATGACGAGGACTTCCCCGGGAAGGATGATATCGGCGTTTTCGGGATGCTTGAGCGTGGTCTTATTGGCCCGGTAGATGGTCGTCCAGAGAGAGCGGTCGCCGTAGACGAAGGGGTAGCCAGCGATCTTGGAGAGGCAGTCCCGGTCGGAGGGGATGAGTCTCACCGTATACGAGGCGGGGAGGGGCGCCGGAGCCGCCGCTGGCGCCTCGACTGCCGAGCCGGCCGGCGCAGGCTTTTGAACCAAGGCGAGCTCGGCCTTGGCCTGCCTCGCGAGATCGGCGGCAGCGTCGTAATCCCCCGAGCCGTAGTCGGAAACGGCCTGAGCGCGGAGTTCGATGGCCTTCGCCAGGTGGGGATCCTGGGCCGCCGCCTGGCTCCAGGCGAGAGGCGCGAGCGCAAGGGCGGCAAGAACGCAGAGAGAGAGTCGTTTGCTAGTCATTGTTCTTCCTCCTGCCTTCAGCGAGCCGCGCCCGCGGTCGCTTCGGTCGTCGCTATAGCCGCGTCGAGAGAGTCGAGCTCGCCCTTAGCCGTGTCCATCTTGACCTTCGCGTGCGCATAGGCCGAACCGAAGGCGGTCGCGGCTCGATCGTAGAGCGAAGAGGACGACTCGTAGTCCTTCGCCGCCTGGGCGGCCTCGGCCTTCGTATAGAGCGCGAGGGCCGCGGCGAACTCGTCCTTGACCGCCACTTCGGACTTGATGCTTGAAGCTCTGTCCCTTTCGGTCTCCGAGCTCTTCTTCCGGTCCGAGGCATAGTACTCGAGCGCGGTGCGCGACGCTATGCCATAGCGGAGGATGGCTTCGTCCACGGACGATTCGGCTCCGCTCGAGTCCGTCCGGAGCAGGTCCTGGGCGGCCTTGAACTTCGTCTCGGCGAGGGTCCAGTTCGACGGATCCCATTTCGCGAAATCTCGGGCGGTTATGGCGTCTCTGGCCGTTTTCGCGTCGCACAACTTGTACACGACTTCATAATCCTTCGCCGAGGCGCGGAAACCCGCGATGGCGGTCTCGAAATCCCCTGCCGCCTGGGCTTCCGAAGGCTTGGCGAATTCGGACTCGGCGAAGGCGAAGAGCTCGGGGAACAGATCTCCCGCGCGCTTGGAGACGGCTGTTGCCCTGAGATCCTCGGCGCGCTTCCTCTCGTTGGCCGCCAGGATCGGCAGCCCCTTGGCGATCAGGTCCTGGTACCGGGATGCCGCGTCCTTGAAAGAGGCCGCCGAGGCGGCATTGTCTTTTCCGTAGGCCGAGTTTCCGTCGGCGAAGACCTTTTCGGCCAGAGCGTAGTCATCGGGCAGGATATCCTTGATCCCTAGGTCGAAAGCCTTCTTCCTCAGCTCGGCCGCCTTGGCGCGGAGATCGTCCGGAGCAGGCGCAACCGCGCTCGCTTGCGGCGCCGGCGCGGGCTCGACCTTCGCCGGCGTGGGCGGCGCCGGAGCCGGCGCCACGGCGGCCTTCGGCGGAGTCGCGCAGGAAAGCGCGAAGGCCAGCGTCGCTGCTATCGTCAATGCAACCAGGATCGATCGATGCTTCGTCATCCCAAACGCTCCTTGTAGGCTCTTCGGCCTCTAGTCGTGATCCAATTTATACTTGCGCAGGCGCGACGTCCATAACATTCCCCCGCGCCGCGCGGATATTTGGTCCCATGCTTGACATCTCCGACCTATATGTCTAACTTCTTCCCAACGCTTGGACCGCGGCGACGCGGCCGAGACGCGAGGTGAGCATGTCTCTCATAGAGCTCGATCATGTCTCGTTTTCCTACCCCGGATCGCCGAGACTCGCGCTCGACGATATTTCCCTTACAATAAATAAGGCCGAGTACGTCGCGGTGATCGGCGCGAACGGCTCGGGCAAGAGCAGCCTGCTGAGGCTGCTGAACGGCTTGCGGGTCCCGGTATCAGGCGAGCTGCGTGTCGACGGCAAGCCCACCTCGGGGGAGGACGGCAGGGCTCTGGCGCGGAAGACCATCGGGCTGGTGTTCCAATCGCCGGCCGATCAGATCGTCTCTTCCTCGGTGGAGGAGGATGTGGCCTTCGGGCCCGAAAACCTCGGGCTTCCGCGGCGCGAGATAGCCGATCGAGTGGATGCGGCGCTCGCGGCCGTGGGTCTCTCGGAACAAAGGAAGAGAGCCTCCCATTTCCTCTCCGCGGGTCAGCAGCAGCTGCTGGCTGTCGCCGGCGTCCTGGCGATGGACGCGGGATGCGTCGCCTTCGACGAGGCGACGGCCATGCTCGATCCCCGCGCGCGACAGTCCGTGCTCGAGCTCCTGGACGTTCTAGTCGCGGCGGGAAAGACTGTCCTTCACGTCACCCACGACATCGACGAGGCTTGCCGCGCTTCGAGAGTCCTGGTTCTCGATGCCGGCGCCCTAGTGTTCGATGGTCCGCCTGAGAGGCTCGTTTCGGACGGCGGCTCCATCGGAGCGGTCTCGGCGCTGGGACTGCCCGATTGCGCGGCCCTCGCCCTCGCCCTCGGATTGAAGCCGCGCATCGGCGAATCGGCCCAGGCCTTGGCCGTCCGGATAGCGTCCGCCTACCCTCAGAGCTCAGCCCTGCCGAACGCCGACGCCGGGGTCGCATCCCCCGCTCCGCCTGCGACCGCGACCGCGACCGCCTTCGAACTGCGAGGCGCGAGCCATGCCTACCTGCGGGGCACCGTCAACGAGACTGAATCCCTTCGCTCCATCGATCTTGCCGTGCCCGCGGGCGCCACTCTGGCCTTCGTCGGGAGGACAGGATCGGGCAAGTCGACCGCCCTCCAGCTCCTCGACGGTCTGGTCTCGCCACGCGCCGGCAGCGTCCACGCCTTCGGTCTCGACCTGGCCGATCCCCGAGTCGACCTTCGCGCCGTGAGGATGCGCGCCCCTCTCGCGATCCAGAGGCCGGAGTCGGCTCTCTTCGAGCGCTACGCCGGCGACGACGTGGCCTTCGGCCCCCGCAATCTGGGACTCTCGGGAAGGACGCTCGTGGAGCGAGTCGAGGCGTCCATGAGGGAGGCCGGCCTCGACTTCGCCGACTTCCGGGACAGGCGGACGAGGACTCTCTCGGGCGGAGAGAAGCGGCGTCTGGCCTTGGCGGGAGTTCTCGCGATGGGAGGCGACGCCCTCCTCCTCGACGAGCCTACCAGCTCCCTCGATCCCTCGACCAAGCATTCGATCCTGGAGCTCGCCCTGGATGCCACGCACAGGGGAGTTACGGTCGTGATGGCCACGCACGCCATGGAGGAAGCGGCGAGGGCCGACGTGGTGGCCGTTTTCGCCGACGGCAGGATCGCCGCGGTAGGCGATCCCGAGACGATATTCTACGATCTTTACGATCCTTCCTGGGGAATACGCAGGCCTTTCGCCTGCGAGGTGGCTCTCCGGCTCGCGGCGCTCGGCTTCGAGCTCGGGACGCGTCGTCCCCTCGCGGTCGCCGGCCTCGCGGACGCGGTCCTCGCCAGCGCGATCCCCGCCGAGGCGGTATCGTGAGAGGCATCGAGTTCTTCCGCAACGTCTCGATAGGGCAGTATCGGTCCGGTTCGTCCTACATCCATAGGCTGACGCCCGCGACCAAGTACCTTTGGCTGCTCGCGCTGATGGTCGCGGGCATCGCGTCCTCCACCTATGCCGGCGCCATCCTCCCGCTCGCTGTCGCTCTCGCCGTCGGCGCCGCGGCCGGAATACGACCCGGCTTCCTCCTCCGCGGCATAAAGCCCCTCATCCCCCTCCTGGCGGTCACCGCCGTTCTTCAGGCCCTTTTCTCGTGGCCGGGGGATTCCTCGGCCATACTGGTTTCCCTCGGGCCCTTGGCGTTCACGGCCGACAAGGCGCGCATCGTCCTGATGATGTTCGTGCGCACCCTATCCCTCATGACCCTGATCGGTCTCTTCACTTCCGTGACGAGCGAGGCCGAGTCCGTTCACGGCATCGAAGACATCTTCGCGCCCCTGGATCGCCTGAGCCGCGCCGCGGCGAGGCCGGCCCACCGCCTCGCCCTCGCGGTCGGCATAGCCCTGCGCTCGGTCCCCATCATCGTCGGAGAGCTCGAGTCGATCGCGAAGGCGCAAGCCTCTCGCGGCGCCGACTTGGGCTCGGGCAGGGGAGGGCCTATCGCCAAGGCCCGAGCCTATCTTCCCCTGTTCGTGCCGGTGACGGTCAGGGCCCTCGAGCGGGCCGAGCTCCTCGCCGAGGCAATGGAGGCCCGCGGCTATACCGGCGAGGGGAGCACCCGATTGGCGTCGTATCCCGTCCAGAGGGGCGAAGGCCTGGCGAGATCGGCGGCGATCGTCGTCTGCGCCGCATCCTTCATCCTCGATCGCATATCTCGAAGTCGCTGACAAGGAGACCTTCATGGAATCGAAATCGAATGCGCGTAAGATCGTAGTGACGGGAGTGCTCGGAGCCCTGTCGATCGCCCTCTTCCTCACGCCCTTCGGTTACATACCCTGGCTCGCGGGCGCGTCGCTCACGGTGATGCACGTGCCCGCGATCATAGGCGCCGTGCTCGAAGGCCCCGTAGTCGGAATCGTAGTCGGGGGAATCTTCGGCGTGACCGCCTTGATCAAGGCCGCCACGGCGCCTCAGGGGCCGATAGACGCCTTTTTCGTCAACCCTCTCGTCTCCGTGCTGCCGAGGCTCCTCATCGGCCTCGCGGCGTGGGCGGTCTTCGGGGCTTTCCGGGGCAAGCTTCAAGCGGCCGCGGCGGTGGCCGCGGGCATCGCGGGATCCCTGGCCAACAGCGTCTTCGTGCTCGGCGCCCTCGTCGCCTTCGCGGCCATACCCCCCGCGGTCGCCGGCGCCGTCTTCGTCGCGAACGGCCTCATCGAGGCCGCCCTCGCCGCCGTCCTGACGCTCGGAGTGGCGGCGGCCTGGAAGGGCATCGAGAGCCGCACGGGCAAGGCCAGGCTTGCCGGGGAGAAGTAGCCTTGCTCCTGGCCCTCGACGCGCGCAGCCGCCATGTCTCGATCGGTCTCTTCGAAGGGGAAGCCGGCGGCCCGGCGGGGAAGGGTCGCTGGCTGTTACGGAGGCGACTCGGGGCCGTATCGGGCCGGAGCGCCGACGAGTACGCCCTCCTCTTGCGCGGCTTCTGCGGCGAAGCGGGGCTGGGCTTCGGCAGCGAGAGCGGCAGGGCGCGAAGCGTCGACTCCGCCTGGATGTCTTCGGTCGCGCCCGCGCTCGGCCGCGAGCTCGGCCGGGCAGTCTCATCGGCTTTCGGCCTGACCTGCTCCCTCGTGGCTCCCGGCGCCAGGACGGGCGTGAGGATACGCACGGACATACCCTCCGAGGTCGGCTCGGACCTGGTCTGCGCGGCGGCCGCTGCAAAAGATCTCGTCGGCGGGCCCTGCGTGATCGTCGATTTCGACGCAGCCATAGCCTTTTCGGCCGTCGGCCGATCCGGCGACTTCCTCGGCGCCGCGATCGCTCCCGGCATCGGCACCGCGGCCCAGGCGCTTCGCGAGGCGGCCGCCCTCCTGCCCGAGGTCCCCATGGAAGGTCCCTGCCCGGCGATCGGCAAGAGCACAGCGCAATCGGTCCGCGCGGGAATCGGCATTGGTTACGCCGGCCTCGTCGATCGGATAGTCAGGCTCCAGCGGGGGGAGCTGGCGGCGATGGGCGAGGCGGACTCTCCGGACTCCGTCGCCGTCCTGGGCACGGGTGGCGAGGAGGGAAGGGAGGTCCTCGCCTCTCTCGGCTTGGGTCGCTTCGTGCCCGACCTGGTCCTCGAAGGATTGGCGATAATCGCCGCGCGGGCGACGCCGCCGCCGAGGACGACAGCCTAGACGCGGACGAGGGCGACGACGACTATGCTGTACGCGGTCTCGAGTTTCCGGATCTCCGGAGGGAGCCCCAGAACAGGGTCAGGAGGACCGCGCCTCCCAGCTCCATGGCGAATGCCAGCCAGTAGATATCGACGATCCGCATTCCCGCGCTCTCGTAGAGCCAGGTTCCCAAAGCGGGGCCCAGGAATCCGCGCAGTCCGACGAGGGTGTTGTGAAAGCCCATGTAGAGGCCGAGCCGCGAATGGTCGGCGAGCAGGAGGATCGTGAATAGAGGCATGAGATCCCAGCCCGCGTTGGCCATTCCGTTGAGGAAGGAGCCGGGAAGGAGATGGGCCGGAACGCGCGCCAGGGCGAAGCCGAGAAAGCGGGTGGAGGACAGGATCACCGTCGCCAGGAGGAGGAGGAAGGGATCGGCCCTGTTCGCGAGCTTCGCGCAGACGAAGTATCCCAGGATCGCGGCGGCGAGAGGCACGGTGCCCAGCAGCATCCCCGCGGCGCCGTAGCCTACGCCCAGCTCGTCCACCAGGCGTATCGGCTCCAGCGGGATGAGGAGCTTGTCGGGAAAGCCGATGACGAAGAATATCGCCTGGTAGCCGAGGAAGGACTTGTCCTTGCCGATCAGGGTCAGCGAGTCCCGGAAGGACTCCTTCCGGGACTCGGGTCCGGCCTTGGGGATCTTCCTCGGCCTGACCTTCGTGAACAGGACGCTGCTGCCGATGCCGCACGCGGCGGCGATCGGGAACACGATCCTGAAGCCCCAGGGAAAGGCCTGGAGGAAGAGGCCTGCGAAGGCGGCGCAGAGGGCCGAAACGGTCTGGATCAGAATCCTGATATGCCCCATGGCCCTGGCTCGGCCGGCATCGGAGTAGTTGGAGCGCATCAGGCTCGAGTAAGCCGGTCCCCCGAAGTTGGAGGCTATATAGTAGAAGCTCATCAGGACCAGGAAGGCGAGCGGGGAGGCGACGAAGGCGACGAGGGCCGCGCTGAAGCGCGCTATCAGGCTGGGCCAAAAGACGTAGGCCACGAGGTTTCCCGAGCGAGCCAGATGGCCGAACCAGAGGTTGAGGACGAGGCCGACGAACTGGCTCATCATGAGGAGGGCGAGCATCGTCGGGCTCATTCCCAACTTGCGGCCGATCACGCCGACGAGGGGGAGGGCGAGTCCGTTGAAGACTCCGATGCAGGCCGCCGCCCTGCCGTCATAGACTATGGTCGCGCGATCCGAGAGCGAGTAGCTGCCCAGATATTTTTTGAGGCTACCGATGAATGGGCGCATTGGACCGTCAGGATATCGCTTTTCGCTCGCCTTGCCGAGGCCGCTCTGGTATCATATCCCAATGGAACGGAAAAAAGGATTTCCCGGCATCAGCCCGTCGGCTTGGGAGCATCCCGCGGACGGCGCAGCGCTCGCGGCCTTCTCCTCTATCCCCCTCGCCGGCGACCTCCTTCGCAGGGCCGTCGGCTCGACGACCGAGCGCTCCCTGCGGCTGGGGGCGCTCGCCAATTCCGCCCGGGTAACAGACTCGCAGTTCCCGAATCTGTTCGCCATACTGAAGGACGCGGCGGAGCGCCTCGACCTGAGTCCCCTGCCCGAGCTCTTCGTCCGCCTCGACCCGAGTCCCGACGCCCGCACCCTGGGCGTGGACCGACCCTTCATCCTCCTCTCGAGCGGGGCCCTCGACCTTTGGGATGAGGAGGAATTGACCTGCGTGCTGGCGCACGAGATCGGCCACATCCTGTCAGGGCACGCGGTCTACAAGACCCTTCTCGGGATACTGATAAAGGCTTCGCCGATGATCGCGGGCAGCATGCCTCTGGGCGGGGCGGCGATAATGGCCGCCGCCGCCGCCCTCGGCGAATGGGACCGAAAGAGCGAGCTGTCAGCCGATCGGGCCTCCCTCCTCGCGGTCCAAGAGGCGCCCATCGTATTTCGCGCCCTCATGAAGAGCGCCGCCGGCTCCAGGATAGCCCAGATGGACGTCAACGAATTCTTCCGCCAGGCCAGGGACTACGAGACCGGCGGCTCCTTGGACTCGCTCTTCAAGCTTGTCGACGTCCTCGGCGAGAGTCATCCCTTTCCGATAACCAGGATGACCGCCATCCAGGAATGGGAGAAGGGCGGAGTCTATGAGGCCATCCTCCGCGGCGATTATCCGCGCAGAGGCGAGGAAGGCGAGCGCGATCCCAGGCGCGATTTCGAAAAGGCGCGGTCTTCCTACGCCGAGGACCTCTCGAGCTCCGAAGATCCCTTCGCGAAGGCCGCCGGCAAGGTCTTGGACGCTTTCGGCGGCCTGTTCGGCCAGGCCGGAGGGGGACAGGCGCAGGCTAACGAGGGCTCCGTCAGGCGCGAGGGCTCCGGGGGCCCTCGCTCTATCGAGGACGTGATCGATGAGATCTTCGGATCGAAGGGACAGGGGTCCACTTGACGAAGAGGCTTCGACCCCTATATATAACATGTGCTGATTCAGTGGCGAGATAGCTCAGCTGGCAGAGCAAGCGGCTCATATCCGCTCGGTCGTGGGTTCGACCCCCTCTCTCGCTATAATTATCTATTCCTTTTAATTTAAGAAATTACTTTAACTTACCCCTGCAGGCCCATGGTAAGCGTCTAAGCCGAGCGGCGACTGTTCGATTTCGCCTAACGTGTATGGTTTGCACGGGGCGGCCTATCGGGCCGGAGCTGTGACTGGGTCATATTCGGCAAAGCGGCCGCGCGCGATCGTCTCGATCGCGCGCGGCCGCTTGACGACGCGGAGGGGCCGCCCCCTCCGCGTTCCCCGATCTAGAGCTTGATCCCCGTGGGAAGATTCGAGATGAGCTCGGCGTTGGCGTTCAGC
>CAYOIX010000019.1:81930-100227 GCA_964404145.1 uncultured Treponemataceae bacterium | reverse complement strand
CTCCGCCCACCGCCCCGTCGAACACGGCAGCTCCCGTGATCGCCAGCGTCTGACCGTTATCCAGCGTCCCGCCGAAGGTAACCGTGCTCCCCGTCAATGCAGTAGCCGCGCCCAAGGTCGCCGCCCCTGTATAGGTCTGGATACCTGTCGTGCTCACCGACCCGCCGTTGATCCCCGTCGTCAGACTCACCGTCACCGAGGTCAGCGGTGTCACCCCGCCCACTGCCCCGTTGAATACTGCAGCTCCCGTGATCGCCAGCGTCTGGGCATTGTTCAGCGTCCCGCCGAAGGTGATCACGCTACCCGTCAACGCCGTAGCAGCTCCCAGCGTTGCGTTCCCGCTATAGGTCTGGATCCCCGTCGTGCTCACCGACCCGCCGTTGATCCCCGTCGTCAGGCTCACCGTCACCGAGGTCAACGGAGTCCCTCCGCCCACCGCCCCGTTGAATACTGCAGCTCCGGTAATCGCCAGCGTCTGACCGTTATCCAGCGTCCCGCCAAAGGTGACTGTACTCCCCGTCATGGCAGTTGCCGCTCCCAGAGTCACAGCCCCTGTATATGTCTGGATACCTGTCGTGTTCACCGACCCGCCGTTGATCCCCGTCGTCAGACTCACCGTCACCGAGGTCAGTGGAGTCCCTCCGCCCACTGCCCCGTTGAATACTGCCGCTCCCGTGATCGCTAGGGTCTGGGCATTGTTCAGCGTCCCGCCGAAGGTGATCACGCTCCCCGTCAAAGCAGTAGCCGCTCCAAGCGTCGCGTTCCCGCTGTAAGTCTGGGTGCCGCTTGTGGTGATTGTCGAAGAGTTGACCGCGCTCGTCCCGCTCACCGCAAATGTCGATAAACCGGAAATAGGACCAGAAAGAGTCGCGTTGCCTCCGATACTTAAGCTGTTACCAGCGCCTATGACAGTCGAGAAGCTCGCGTCGCCGCTTGTCTGGAGCGTCCCATTCAAAGTCAATGTACCGTTGTTGCTTATCGTCCCGATCGTCGTTCCCTGCAGCGTCACCGCTCCGGTCGTCGTCAAGTTTCCGGTCATTGCGGCGCTAATCGCCAATCCAGCGCCGCCGTTGATTGTCGCCCCGGTCGTCACGTTGAGTGTGGGTATGATGCTTAGGCCGCCAGTATTCGTGATTGTCCCGGAGAAGACGGAGACAGTGTCGCCGCCTCCGCTCGCGTATCCCGCGAAACTGAATAAGTTTCCTCCGACAACGATTGATCCGCTGTTCATTACTTGGCCGCTAGCCGTAAGACTGCCAGTTTGTACACTCAAAGTCCCCTGGACCGTGAGAGTCGTAGATAGCGCCGCGCTGTTTATCGTCACGGTACCGGTAACGCCAGTCAGATCTACCGGGGCAGTGCCATCGGGGACGGTGCCTGTATTCCAATTCGTAGTGGTTTCCCAAGCCCCTCCCGTTGCAGGTCCGCTCCACGTCTGCCCCCACGCCCCCGATACGGCTACAAACAGCAGCGCGCACGACGAGAGCCAAGCGCGAAGGGCGGAATGGACGCTGTAGTTGCGGTTCTGGGTGCTCATATCTAGACGGCTCCTATTCTTCTCTCCGCGCGAAACCATGCTGCTTCTTGCGTTCAGCAGGGATCAGGCCTGATTCATTATATAGAGTATAGTACGCCAGCGCACTATCATCTAAAAGGAGAGCGAATATCCGCTTCGAGCCTTCTACCTAACGCGACAGGTGAAGAAGTATTTTAAAACTCGATTGTGCAGGTTTTCAAATCTGTCGGTGCAGGTTTTCTAACCAATCACATTTGGAGTTGAGATAAGTCCAATTTCATCATGCGCAGAGTCCTTGTCCGCGATGGATGAAAATCGTGCCGAATGCGAAGGCACTCGCCGCGATAGGGATCTTTAAAATCGGCTCGGTCGTTTGAAGCGTTTGCCTCCTCGCGTGCGTAGGCTTGGAGGAGGTCCACATGAAGAAACTCATTTTCCTCTTCCTATTCCCAGCCGCCGTCCTCGCCTTGGACGCCTGTCGCCACGAGACGCCGGCCACCGCTACGCTGCTTCTAGGTTTCGGCGGGCGCGCCGCATCGGCCAAATCCTTCACTCCCGAAGAAATAGCCATTTCCTCGATAAAGATCGAAGGAGTCGGACCGGGGGGAACGAAGATCGCGGCGACTTCGTCGGACTTCGCTCCTGTAGAGTTGGAGCTAGCCCCAGGCTCCTGGCTAATCACGGCCAAGGGATTGAGCGCCCAGGGCATCGTCGTAGCCTCGGGTTTCCTGGAGCTGAGTCTCGGCCCATCGGAGAGTCAAACCAAGGATATCCTGCTCGCCCCTGTAGCCGGCGACGGCGCGATCTCGCTTTCTTGGACCCTCTCGGGCAGCGTCGACGGCATTCTCGGCGTCGAGGGCTCCCTTAGGGGCTCGGCCGGAGAGGTCCTGCCGATCGAGGCGCCCTTCTCCGGTTCCGGAGCCAAGCCTCTTCTTTTCGAAGGGCTGCGGAACGGCAGCTGGAAGCTCGAGCTGAGGCTTTTGCGGAACGGTCTGGCTCTCTGCGGCCTCGCCGACGGGGTCCTCGTCGCTGCAGGCATGGAAACCAAGGTATCGGTGATGTTCAAGCCGCCGGAGGCCTCAATCTCCTTGGGTTTGGTCATGCCCGACTTCTCGACCCTCGCGTTCCAAGTCGAGCCGACCGAGCGGCTAGCCTCCCGCGGTACCGGCCTGGTCTTCCGCGTACCTGCCTCGGAAGGGCTTTCCTGGTATGCCGAGGGAGACCTTCTTCCGGAATCGGGGCCGGAGCTTCGCTACACGCCGATAGGAAGCGGGGGCGGTCTGCGAATCGACTGCGTACAAGGCCTCTCGGCGCTGCCGCGCTCGGGCAGCGCCGAGGCTAAGATCTGCGAGGCCCAGGTCCTGGGGCCCCTCGCCTGGGGCGAGCTCGTCGACAAGGCCCAAGGCAGCGCGGCAGCCCAAGACGCGATGCGGGGATTGGGAGATTGCCGTGATCTCGCCTGGTCTTCCGACGGCGCCTTTCTCGCGGCCGCGGGCAAGGGCTCGAACTTTCTGTCCATCTTCGAGGCGCCCGCCCCGGGGGCGGTTTTCGTCGCCGGAGGCTTGGGAGGCGCAGCCGAGCCCCGCCTTCTCTCCCCTTCGCTGCTGCGCTTCCTCCCGGGCGGTTCCCTCCTGGCCTTCTCGGAATCGGAAGGAGCCGCGTATGCCGTAAAAGGCGCGTCGCTCACCTCTTCCCTGACCGATGTCGGTCTCGCGGGGGTCAAGGATGTCGCGGTCCTTTCCGATGGATCATGCGCCTTCGTCGCCGCTTCGGTCGCGGAGTGCGTTTCCCTGGTCGTCTTGGACGTGGTCGGGAGGCCCATCGCGGTTCGCTCGGTCGCCTCGAATAGCTCGAGCGGCCTCTCCTCCTTCTCGAAGCCGGCCTGCCTCGTCCTGAGCCCTGACGAAAAGCTCCTGGCCGTCGGTACGACCGGGGACGACGCCATCTATTTCTTCGACCGGGATGTCTCGACCAATGCGCTTTCGCTCCGCTCGCGCGTGGATAAGTCGGCCTTTCGCGCGGATGCTCCGCTTTCGGACCCTTGCTCCCTTGCCTTCTCGCCGGATGCATCCAGCCTCTTCGTACTCTCCTACTATGGTAAAGCCTTGCTGCGTCTGGATCGCGATGGAGCCACGGGCCTTTTCTCCGTCGCCGCTGGGGTGCGCTCCGGCCTTGGGGGGATCGCGGGCTTCATGACCCCGAAGCGCCTCTCCCTATCGCCCGATGGGAAGCTTCTGGCAGTCGCCGGAGGCGGGGCGGAGGATGGTCTCTCCGTCTTCGAAGTCGATGGCGGCGCCAAGCTCTTCTATCTCGGCACAATCCTGCCGGCGGCTGGATACGCAGTCCCGAAAAAGCCGAGCGCTCTCGCGTTTTCGCCCGATGGCAGCATCCTCGCCGTCGCTTCAGACGGCAACGTGTCGTTATTCTCAGTACATCGTCCTTGAATCGAGGCTAAGACCTTTTCCCTTCGACAAAGACTCGGAAAGCCCCTACTATCCATTTTCCCGCGCAACTATAGAGACCTGTGCGAGTCTGTCCTTTTTAGGAGTTATCCGTGTATACGATCGATCGATTTACCATCCCGGAGATATTAGAGAAAAGCTCAAAACGATATGCTTCGCGACCCGCCTTATCCATGGTAGGTGGCGAAGCCGTTTCCTACCGAGATCTCGAACCGAGGACAAAGCGCATCGCGGCTCTCCTGGGCCTTCTAGGCGTCAAGAAGGGCGACCGAGTCGCCCTTCTCTCCGAGAACAGGCCGGAATGGTGTCTTTCCTATTTCGGGATCGTCAGGGCCGGTGCGATTAGCGTTCCCATCATGACCGACTTCACGAGCGAACAGATCTCGACGATCCTCGAGCATTCCGGGAGTAAAGTATTTATCGTCTCCAAGCGCTTCGCCGCCAAAGCGCCGGGGGAGGGCGAAAGGCGCATCCTCCTGTCGCTCGAGGATTTCACGATCCTCGCGGCGCCGTCGCAGCTCGCGGCCGCCGGCGCCATCGAGACCGAGGCTCTGGACCGCGCGGCGCTGTCCTTCGTCCAGCCGCGCATCGTGGCTGACGAATTGGCTTCCATCCTCTATACCTCGGGTACGATGGGCAAGCCCAAGGGCGTCATGCTCACGCACAGGAACCTAGTCTACAACGCCTGGTCGGCCACAATTTTCACCCTCATGCGCCGCACCGATCGCCTTCTCTCCATACTCCCTCTCGCCCACGCCTACGAGTTCACCATCGGGTTCCTCATTCCGATCATGCATGGCTCGGCCGTCTACTACCTGGACAGACCGCCTTCGGCCACCGCCCTCCTGCCCGCGCTCGCCGCCATCAGGCCTACGATCATGCTGTCCGTCCCCTTGGTCATCGAGAAGATCTGCCGATCGAGCGTCCAGCCGGCCCTCGAGAGGATCGCGCTCTACAAGGTCGCGGCCCTTCGTCCGGCGCTCGAATGGGTGGCCGGGCTCAAGCTCAAGAAGACCTTCGGCGGCAGGATACGTTTCTTCGGGATCGGAGGAGCCCCCTTGGCCGCGGACGTGGAAACCTTCCTGCACAACTCCCGCTTCCCCTATTCGATAGGCTACGGCCTCACGGAGACCGCGCCCCTCCTGGCCGGCAACAGACCCGGCAAGGTGCGCCTGCGCACGACGGGCATGGCGGCGACGGGAGTGAGCCTCCGCATCGCCGACCCTCGTCCCGACACTGGCGAGGGCGAAATACAGGCCCGAGGGCCGAATGTCTTCCCCGGCTACTATAGGGATCCGGAACGCAGCGCCGAGACCTTCAGCTCCGACGGATGGTTCCGGACTGGCGACCTCGGAGTCATGGACGCATATGGCCGCGTCACGGTGCGCGGCAGACTCAAGACCATGATCCTCGGCGCCTCCGGAGAGAATATCTATCCCGAGGAGATCGAGGCGGTCCTCAATACCTCGCCTTACGTCCTGGAGTCCCTTGTCTACGGGGACGAGAAGGGCCTCACCGCCCTCGTGCAGCTCAAGCCGGAGGCCCTCGAGAGCCTCAAGTCCCGCATCCAGGACGAGCTCGAGGTCGCCGCGGCGAGTCTCGCGGCTGCCGTCGGGCACGCCGCCCATCATGCGAGCGAGAGCCTGGAGGCGGCCGAGCGCTCGGCGGCGCAGCTCGTGGACAGCATCCGGCGCGAGGCCAACTTCCGCCTCGCGGCCTGCTCGCGCCTGGCCCGAGTGGAGATACAGACGGAACCCTTCGAGAAGACTCCCAAGCAGAGCATCAAGCGATTCCTCTATCCGATGAAGGCTAGACGCTGACGCGGGCCGACGCGCGCACGGAGAATCGAGCGTGTACGAACTGGAACGCTTCACCATACCGGAGATAGTCGAGAAGAGCTCCTCCCTTTACGCCGGTCTGCCGGCCCTCGTCGCGGCGGGCCGGCCGCCGATAAGCTACGATTCGATAGGGCCCATGACTCGTCGCGTGGCCGCGCTTCTGGGCCTCTTAGGAGCGGTGCCGGGCCATCGCGTCGCCATCCTCGCGGAGAGCCGCCCCGAATGGGGCATCGCTTACTTGGGGATCTCTCGGGCCGGTTGCGTAGCGGTTCCCATACTGACGGACTTCACGAGCGAGCAGATAGTCGCCATCCTCGATCATTCCGAGAGCCGGATCCTCTTCGTCTCCCGCCGCCAACTCGCCAAGGCGGAGCGGGCGGCCGAGGGCCGCATCTTCGTCGCGCTGGAGGATTTCCGGCCTATCTCGGCGCCTCCGCGTTACCGTCTCCCGGACCCCGATGCCCTGGAAGCGGCGGCGGCCGGCCTCGTCCTTCCCGAGGTCGCAAGCGAGGATCTCGCGGCCATCGTCTACACCTCGGGCACGACCGGGAGCCCGAAGGGGGTCATGCTCAGCCAGCGCAACGTCGTCCACGACGCCTGGTCGATCCGCTTCATCATGCTGATCGGGCCGGAGGACCGCCTCCTCTCCATACTGCCGATGGCCCATACCTACGAACTCAGCGTGGGCTTCCTCTATCCGATAATGCAGGGCGCCTCGATCCACTACCTGGACCGGCCGCCTTCGAGCTCCGCCCTCATGCCCGCCCTCAAGGCGCTGCGGCCCACCACGATGCTCACCGTGCCTCTGATCATCGAGAAGGCATACCGGAGCTCGGTCAAGCCGGCACTGGAGAGGATACCCCTCTACTCCTGGAGGGCCTTTCGCCCCCTGCTCGAGCGCCTGGCCGGCGCGAGGCTCAAACGGAGCTTCGGCGGCCGCTTGCGGATATTCGGAATAGGCGGCGCTCCCCTGGCCGAGGATGTGGCCGCCTTCCTTCGCCGGATCCGCTTTCCCTGCGCCATGGGCTACGGCCTCACCGAGACTTCCCCGCTGGCGGCGGGCTCGGGCCCCGACGCCTTTCGCGTCGATTCGATCGGCCCGGCCATCCACGGCTCGGAGATCCGGATAGCCGATCCGAGGCCGGGCACGGACGAGGGGGAGATCCAGATCCGGGGGCCGAATGTCATGGCGGGCTACTACAAGGACCCCGAGCGGACCGCCGAGTCCTTCACCGAAGACGGCTGGTTCCGCTCGGGCGACCTCGGCACGCTCGACGCGAAGGGCCGCGTCGCGGTCCGCGGCAGGCTCAAAACCATGATCCTCGGCTCGTCGGGCGAGAACATCTACCCCGAAGAGGTGGAGGCCGTCCTCAACAGCTCGCCCTTCGTGCAGGAGTCCCTGGTCTACGGCGGCGATTCGGGGCTCACGGCCCTCGTTCAGCTCAAGCCCGAGCCGGTCGCCGACTTCCTCAAGAGCGGCATCGAAGGGGCGGAAGCGGCGATCCTGTCCTTCGCGAAGGCGATGGGTTCCGTCGCGCACCATGCGGGGGCGAGCCTGGAAGACGCCGAGAAGTCCTTGGCAGGCCTCCTCGAGCGGATAAAGAGGGAGACCAATACGCGCCTGTCGGCCTTCTCGCGGATTAGCACCGTCCGCCTCCAGCTCGAGCCCTTCGAGAAGACGCCTACCCAGAAGATCAAGCGCTTCCTCTACCCGGGGGAAGGCGGGGAGTGAGGGTCGAAGCGCCTCTTCATTGACGCGCCCCGCGGCGGCCGTGTAGTATCCTGCAAGGGAGGATGACATGCCCGTCAATCTCAAGGGACGCAGCTTTCTGAGCCTCAAGGACTTCACCACCGAGGAGATCCGCTACCTCCTCGACCTTTCCCGCGACCTCAAGGCGAAGAAGCGTTCCGGCGTCAAGGGAAACCTCCTGTTCCGCAAGAACATCGTCCTCATATTCGACAAGGCCTCGACGCGGACGCGCTGCGCCTTCGAGACGGCCTGCTGGGACGAAGGCGGCAACGCCACCTTCCTCACGAACAGCCAGATGGGCAAAAAGGAGTCCGTCGAGGATACCGCCAAGGTGCTCGGCCGCATGTACGACGGCATCCAGTACCGCGGCTTCTCGCAGAGGCTCGTCGAGGACTTGGCCAGGCATTCCGGCGTCCCGGTCTGGAACGGCCTCACCGACGCGGACCATCCCACGCAGGTCCTCGCCGACCTTCTCACCATCGAGGAGCGCGTCGCCAAGCCTCTGGGAAAAGTCAAGCTCGTATACTGCGGCGACGCGCGCAACAACATGGGCAACGCCCTCATGATCGGCTCGGCCAAGATGGGCCTTCGCTTCGCCGCACTTTCGCCCAGGGAGCTCTGGCCGGACGAAGGACTGACCGCCGAGATGAGGGTCGTGGCGGCGGCTAGCGGAGGCTCGATAGACTGCTTCGACATCTCGAGGGCCGACGAGGCGCTGAAAGGGGCGGACGCGCTCTACACGGATGTCTGGGTCTCCATGGGCGAGGAGGCCAAGTTCGAGGAACGGATCAGGCAGCTCGAGAAATACCGGGTCACCATGGACTTCGTCCGCAGGACCGGCAATCCCGACTGCATTTTCCTCCACTGCCTCCCGGCTCTCCACGACCTCGAGACCGAGGTGGGCGCCGAGGCGCGGAAGAAGCACGGGCTCGCGGAAATGGAAGTCTCCGACGAGGTCTTCCGCTCGCGGCACTCGGTCGTCTTCGACGAAGCCGAAAATAGGCTGCATACGATCAAGGCGGTCATGGTGGCGACGATCGGGGATCTGTAGAGAGGGAGCGCAACCGGTACTTTCTTCCCCGCGCATCATCGGTGGAATGAGAATCGTCATCGCCCTTATGCAGGGGGGCCCGCCTACGAAAAATGGAAGCCCCGCCAGTCCTCGCCTTGATGGCCCGATGGGCTGCGGAGCGGCGGGGCTCCCTTTTTTCGAGCGCCCCCTGCAAAAAGGCGATGATGATTCTCCCAAATACCCAAAACGGCTGGGAGACATTTTTCCGTCGCGGCTCTCCTTCGCACCGTATTCCCCGTATCGCGGAATATTCCCAGCTGCTACAATGGGCCGATGAGCAGCATCGGCTCGGGGGGCGTGGGGCGCGAGCATCGCCCTCCTGCGGGGGCGACGCGACGCCGGGAGCTCCCGGAGCCCAGAGTGAGCCTGCGCGTGCTCGCCGCGCTCCGGGCGCTCGGCGGCCCCTACGGGCGCATGGGCCTCAAACTGGACGGCATCGAGTTCCGCCATGCCGAGAGGATCCTCCGGGCCCTGGCCGAGTTCAGGGAGGGCCGCAGCCGGCTCGTCCTCGCGTTTCGGCACCCCTACGGAGACGAGCCCCAGGTCCTGTCCTTGGCCCTCTCGGCCCCTCTGGCCAGGGAGGCGCGCCGCCTCGGCGTCGCCGGGCCGGGCAGGGCGCACGCCCGATTCGTCCACGGCTACGAAGTGCCCATGTGGAGCGGTCCCCTCGTGCGTTGGATCCTGCCGCGCTTCGGCGCAATGCCGGTCTACCACGCGAAGCTCGACCATGCCAGCATCGAACGCATCCGATCGGTCCTGCGGGACGACCCCTATCCCCTCGCCCTGGCGCCGGAAGGCCAGGCCTCGTATCGCAGCGAGACGGTGCCGCGCCTCGAGCGGGGAACGGCCCGGCTCGCCTTCTGGTGCGCGGGCGAGCTTCGGAAGCTCGGCCGGCCCGAGCGCGTCGAGGTCCTGCCGCTCTCGGTGCACTGCCGATTCTACGAGTCCGACATAGCGAAGGTCGAGAGGCTGGTCGCCAAGGTCGAGGCGGACTGCGGTCTCCCCTGCGGCGCGGCCCGCGAGACGGAGAGCGCCGGGGAGCGCAAGGTCGCGCTAGCCGCGCGCCTCGTAGCCCTCGACGATCGCCTCGTCTCCATGGCGGAGTTCTACTATTTCGGGGCCGGTCACAGGCGGGGCGGGGCGGATCGCGATGCCAGGCTGAAGGCGCTCATGACCGAGGCTCTTCGCCGCGGCGAGGCGGCCATGGGTATCGGGGGCGAGGACGAGGGCGACCTCATCGCGCGAGTCTACCGCATCAGGCAGGAGGGTTGGGACCGGATCCACCCCGAGGGCGACGCTTCGGGATACCCTCCCCTCGGAAGACGGCTGGCCGACCGAAAGGCCGGCGAAGCCTGGTACGCGATGCGTCACATGGAATTCGTCGACCTCTGCTACTATCTCGACTCGGGCTACATCGAGACGCCGGACGGCTCCGCGCCGCCCTTCGGGCGCCTCGTCGAGACGGCATACAGCGCCGCCGACCTCGCGTCGAGGCTCTCCGGCGGCAACATTTCCCAGCGACCCAACGCGCTGCGCCGCACCGCGGTGCTGTCGATCGGCTCGCCTATCGAGCTGAGCTCCCGCTACGACGACTACATGAAGGACAAGAAGGCGGCCGTGGATGCCGCGACGCGCGACCTGGAGCGCGAATACATCACCTGCATCGAGGAGTTCATCGATGAGCGCGAACGCTAGCACTGCGGCCGAAGGCACGACGGGCCGGGGGACGAGGCTCGGTCTCGGGACCAAACTGGGCTTCGGGGTCTGCGATCTCGGCGGCAACCTCTTCTTCACCGCCTTGGGGTTCTGGGCGCTCAAGTACCTCACCGACACCGTCGGCATCGCGGCCGCGGTGGCCGGCTCGGTCATCATGATCGGCAAGTTCGTCGATGCGGTCTGGGACCCCCTGCTCGGCTTCCTCTCCGATCGGACGAAGACGAGATGGGGGCGTCGCAGGCCCTACATACTCCTCGGCTCCGTCCCCCTGGCCTTCGCGATGTGGCTTTTCTTCACCAATCCCCGCATCGCGGACCCTGCCCTCCTCGCGGTTTGGGCCGGCGCCTGCTTCATCCTGCTCAACGTAGTCTACTCGGTCGTGAACATCCCCTACTCTTCGCTGACGCCCGAGCTCACGACGGACTACAACGAGCGCTCGAGTCTCAACGGCTTCCGATTCATGTTCGCGGTGGTGGGCACGCTCCTGGGGGCCGCCTCGGTGCAACCCCTGCTTTCCGCCTTCGGCGGAGGCAACGGGGCCGACAAGAGCTTCGGCTTCTCGATGGTGGGGCTGATCTTCGGCGCCGTGATGCTCGTCTCCGCGGCCATCACCGGCTTCACCGTCCGCGAACCCGAGCGATCCGCCGAGACCAGACCCGAGGGCGGCATCTTCAAGACCTACCTCTCGGTCTTCCGCAACAGGCCTTACCTCATCATCCTCTTCACCTACGCCCTCAACCTGATCGGGCTCACCTTCCTCCAAGGCGTCATCGCCTACTACTTCGCCTATATCTACGGAAACGAAGGCCTCACCGCGATCGCCATGCTGGTCCTCCTCGTCACGGCGATGATCTGCATCCCGGTCTCCGTCGCAGTCTCGAAGCGGATCGGAAAGAAGCGCACCTACCAGATCTGCTTCTTCGTCCTCGCCACCGCGAGCCTGATCCTCTTCTTCCTCGGGCACATCCTGGGGCCCTGGTTCTTCATCGCGATGATGCTCTACGCGGGTATAGGGGTCGGCTTCGGCTATGTGGCCCCCTACTCGATGGTTCCGGATACCATCGAGTACGACGCGGCCAGGACCGGCGTCCGCAAGGAAGGGGCCTTCTACGGCATGTGGCTATTCACCTCGAAGATCGGCTCCGCCTTCGCGATCCTCGCGACGGGCCTCGTGCTCGGCGCAGGGGGCTTCGTCGCGAACGCGGCGCAGGCCGATTCGGCCAAGCTCGCGATCCGGCTCGCGGTCGGGCCCATTCCCGCCCTCTTCCTCGTCGGCGCCATGATCCTGGTGCAGTTCTATCCCATCGACGAGAAGAAGTACGCGGAGATCATGGCCGGCGGCGCCGGGAGGGCCTGAGCCCGCCCGCGGACTAAACCTAAACCTTGAAGCGGCCTATGGCCGCCTCCATCCTGTCGATGGTCTCCCGCGTGCCCTTCGCGACGCCGGCCACGGCGCCCACGTTCGAGCCGATGTCGTCGGCGCTCGCGGCCATGGCGTCCACCCGCTCCTTGACGTCGAAGGCGGCTTCGCGGAGCCGCGCCATCTCCTCGAGCACCGCCCGGTTGCCGGCGCTCATCTCGGAGGAGCCCGTCTTCACCTGCGTGGTGACCTCGTTCATCTCGCGCAGCGCCTCGAGTATCTGCTTGGAGCCTTCGCTCTGCTCGGCCATCGCGTGGTCGACTTCCCTGACGAGGGCCTCCGTCGCGAGAATCTTCCCCGCGACGAGGGAGAACGCCTCCTCCGAATCCTTGGACAGGCCGACGATGTCGCCTATCGCCTCGAGGATGCTGCCGAGCTCCTCGCCTATCGTCGTGGACTGCTCGGCCGCCGTCTCCGAAAGTCGCCGGATCTCGTCCGCCACCACCGAGAAGCCCTTGCCCGCCTCGCCCGCGTGGGCCGCCTCGATCGCGGCGTTCATCGCGAGGAGATTGGTGCTCGAGGCGATCGAGGCGATTATCTCGTTCGTCTCGAGAAGGGCGCGGGACTGGGAGGAAATCTGGGCGATCCTCTCGGCCGCCTCGGAGAGCTTGGCCTTGCCCGCCTCGGAGGCTCCCGCCAGGGCCGAGAACTCCTCGGCCATCTTGGACACCGAGGCGGTGACCGAGCCGATGCTGCCGACCATCTGCTCGATGGCCGCCGAGGCCTCGGTGATGCTCGCCGCCTGGCCCGCGATGAGATCGTCGAGGCTCGAGATGTTGCGGGCGATCTGGCTGATCGCGCTCGAGGACTCCTCCACGCTCGAGGCCTGGCGCAGGCCCCGGTCCCTCACGGCCTCTATCGACTCGGTCAAGGCGCCCACCGCGGCCGCGGTTCCCTCGACGCTGGCGCCCAGCCTCTCTCCGAGCTCCGAGAGGCCGGACTGCGCGCCCTTCAGGTCCGCTATCGTGTCGCGGAGCTTGCCGAGGAAGGTGTTGAAGTCGCAGACGAGGTCGCCTATCTCGTCCTTCGCGTCCATGTCGATGCAGGCCGTGAGGTCGGCTTCGCCCTCGGCGAGCTCGCGGAACCCGCCGGCGGCGAGGCCGAGGGGGCGCGCGATCGAGCGGGCGATGAGGATCGATATGGCGAAAGTCACCGAGACGCCTACGACGAGGAGGAGCGCGAGGACCAGGATCGTCGAGCGGACCGCGGACTCAGACTCGCTCGCCTTCTGGTCTATGGCCAGGATCCACGAGGAGGAGTTCGATACGCTCGAGAACCAGGTGTTGTACCTGACCCCCGCTGGATCGACCCAGGAGCCCGCGCCTTTGCTGTCGGAGGCCATGGATTCGCCGATGGCCGATAGACCGCGGAAGCCCGAGGCGTCGGCCTGGGGTACGTGGAGCTTCATGACCTCGGCCGCGTTGGGATGGGCGATCACGAGGCCGCCGCCGGTCGCGAGCCAGCCGTAGCCGGTCGCGCCGAGCTTGATCTCGTCCATCAGGGCCGAGAGGGCGTCCAGCCGCACCTGCAGGGCGACGAGGGCCGGCACCGAGCCGTCGTCGGCCTTGACGGGATAGGCCATCACGATCACGGGCGCATCCAGGGTCCTGGAGACCACCGGGTCCGAGACTTCCCAGTCGCTCCGCCGGCTCATGATCTTCTTGAAGTAGTCGCGATCCGAGACGTCGAAATCCGGATTCTCCGGAGAGAAGGCCTTGCCGTCCGGCCAGGCGACGAAGAATCCGGACACCTCCGCGGAGAAGAGGTTCTTGAGCTCGAGGACGAGGGCCTCGGCCGCCCGCCTGTCCTTCGAGAGGAACTCGCGCCGGGCCGCGACGAGGCGCAGCTGGCTGCGGAGCTTGTCCAGCTTCTCGCCCAGCTCGCTCGCCCTGGCGTCCGCGGCCTGCGCGCCGCTGTCGAGGACCATGGACTTGATCCTCCGATCGAGGAGGAGCCCTACCGTCACGAGGGCGAGACCCAGGAGCCCCGCCGTATAGAGGGTGAGGATCAGCGCGATCCGGGAGCGCAACCCCCCTCTCCGCCTCGCTCGATCGCCCATTGCGTCACGCCCTGTAGCACAGCGTCGGATTTCGGGCGGCCGATACCTCGTCGAGCCGCCCGACCGGCGTGGTCGTGGGCGCGGAGAGGAGGAGGGAGGGCTCCTCCCTCGCCTCCTCGGCGATCTTGAGGAGGACGGCGGCGAACTCGTCCAGCGTCTCCTTCGCCTCGGTCTCCGTGGGCTCGATCATGAGGGCCTCCGGGACTATGAGCGGGAAGTAGATGGTAGGCGGGTGGAAGCCGTAGTCGATGAGCCGCTTGGCGACGTCGAGGGTGTGCACGCCCTCGGCGAGGTCCCCCTGGGCGACGAATTCGTGCATGCAGCGCCGCGGGTACTTGATCTTGTACGCGCCCTCGACCAGGGCCTTGATATAGTTGGCGTTCAGCACCGACGTCTCGGCGACGCGGCGCAGCCCAGGCGCGCCGAGCATGCGCAGGTAGGTATAGGCGCGGACCAGTATCCCGAAATTCCCGTAGAAGGCCTTCATCCGGCCTATTGAGCGCTTCGGCATGGCGAGGCTGTAGGAGCCGCCTATTTTCGCCGCTATGGGGCCGGGCAGGAAGTCCGCGAGGTCGGGCCTCACGCCCACGAAGCCGGCGCCCGGTCCGCCGCCGCCGTGGGGCGTCGAGAAGGTCTTGTGCAGGTTGTAGTGCATGACGTCGATCCCGACCTCGGCGGGCTTGAGCACGCCGGCGAGCGCGTTCATGTTGGCGCCGTCGCCGTAGACCAGGCCTCCCGCCTCGTGCACCGCGTCCGCGATCGCCTCGATGTTCCGGTCGAAGAGGCCGAGGGTGTTCGGGTTGGTGATCATGATGCCCGCGATCGAGTCGCGGGCCGCGCCGCCCAGTTCGGCCCTCAGGGCGGCCATGTCGACTCCTCCGTCGGCGTCGGAGGGAAGGGTCCTGGCCGCGAAGCCGGCCATCGCGCAGGAGGCCGGGTTGGTGCCGTGCGCCGAGTCGGGCACGAGGATCACGCGCCTCCTGTCGTCGGCCCTCGACGCGTGGTAGGCGCGAATGATGAGCACGCCCGCGAGCTCGCCCTGGGCGCCGGCCGCGGGCTGGAGGCTGCCGCCCGCGAAGCCCCCGATCTCGCAGAGCCAGACCTGCAGCGAATGGATCAGCTCGAGCGCGCCCTGGCTGAACTCCTCGCCCGCGAGGGGGTGGATGTTCCGCCATCCCGGAAGCGAGGCCGCCAGGTCGTTGACCTTCGGGTTGTACTTCATCGTGCAGGAGCCGAGGGGATAGAACTGGGTGTCTATCGAGAAGTTCTTCTGCGAGAGGCGGGTAAAATGCCTGACCAGACTCAGCTCGTCCAGCTCGGGCAGGTCGAGGCCGGAGCGAGCGAGGGACTCGGGGACGGGCGTCGCCGGGACGTCGCAATCGGGCAGGGAGGCGCACATGCGCCCGGGAGACGAGATCTCGAAGAGGAGCGGCTCTTCCCTCAGGTTCATGCTGAGACCTCCCCGAGGGATTTGGCGAGAAGCTCGATCTGATCCTTCGTGCACATCTCGGTGACGCAGACGAGGAGCTCGTGTCTCCGCTCGGGGAAATAGCGCGAAAGAGGCAGTCCCGGCACGACGCCCCTGCGCGACAGCCTCTCCGCCAGCTCCTCGGCCGGGATCGGCGTCCGCACGAGGAATTCCTCGAAGAAAACCCCGCTCTCGACCCCGAAGCCCGGGACCGCCGCGACGAGGGAGGCCGCGTAATGCGCTTTGTTCCAGCACAGCTCGGCGACCGCGCGCAGACCGGAGCGCCCCATGGCCGCGAGGTAGATGCAGGTCTGGAGCATCGCCAGGCCCTGGTTCGAGCAGATGTTCGAGACCGCCTTCTCGCGGCGTATGTGCTGCTCGCGCGCCGTGAGGGTCAGGACGAATCCCCGCCTGCCCGCGGCGTCCTTGGCCTGGCCGACGAGACGGCCGGGCATCCTGCGCACCAGGCCGGCCTTGGCGCCCATCATGCCGAGGAAGGGTCCGCCGAAGCTCATGGGGTTGCCCAGCGATTGGCCCTCGGCGGCGACTATGTCCGCGCCGAGCTCGCCCGGACTCTTGAGCAGCCCGCACATGATCGGGTCGGCATGGACGACGAGGAGGGCCCCCGCGGCGTGCGCCGCCCCGGCGGCGGCCCCTATGTCGCCTATCGCGCCCGTGAAGCCCGGATAGCCGGCGATCACGCAGAAGGTCGAGGCGTCGGAGAGCGCGGCCGCCTTCTCGGGAGGCAGCTCGGTCTCCTCGAGGCGAACGGGATAGGCCGACAGGTAGGAGCGGATGACGTCCTTGTACTCGGGGTGGATGTCGGCGCAGAGGATCGCGCGATCGCGCGCTTTCGAGCCCGCATTCGCGACATTAGTCGCGCTCGCGGCGGCGCCGCCGGCCGCATTGTAGGCCATCAGCACCGCTTCGGCGAGGGCGGTCGCCCCGTCGTAGTGCGAAGCGTTGACGACGTCCATGCCGAGGAGGGAGGCGGCCATGCTCTGGTACTCGAAAATCGCCTGGAGGGTTCCCTGGGACACCTCGGGCTGGTAGGGCGTGTAGGCGGAGAGAAACTCGCCGCGCGACGCCAGGGAGGGCACCACGGCCGGGATGAAGTGGTAGTAGGCCCCTGCGCCGAGGAACCAGGCCGAGGACGAAGCCTTGAGGTTCTTGGCGGCCAGGGCCTCGAGCTCCCTCATGGCCTCCATCTCGGAAAGGGGCGCGGGCAGGTCGAGGACCGGGAAGCGCGCCGAGGCCGGGATGTCGGAGAAGAGCTCTTCCACGCTCCCGACGCCGATGCGCTCGAGCATGGCCGCTCGATCGGCGTCGGTCGCGGCGATATAGGGCGAGTTCATTCCTTGCCGCATTCCTTCTCGTAGGCGGCCGCGTCGAGGAGGCCGTCCCACTCCGACTGGTCGGACGGGGAGAGGCGGAGCAGCCAGCCGGCGCCGTAGCAATCCTTGTTGACGAGGGCGGGATCCCCCTGGAGGGCCGGATTCACCGCCGTTATGGTGCCGGACACGGGGGCGTAGATGTCGCTGGCGGCCTTGACCGACTCGATGACGCCGATGGCCTCCCCTTGTGCGACCTTCTTGCCCGCCTCGGCCATCTCGACGAAGACGATGTCGCCGAGGGCGTCCTGGGCGTGGTCGGAAATGCCAATCACTACTTCGGCCCCGTCCTTGCGGGCGAACTCGTGCGAGCTCCGGTAACGGCAATTCTGGTCGATCTTCATTCGCTTCTCCTTCGGTCGAGATTCACCTTCGATATGCGGGAAGGTAGAGTGGTCTCTTGACGACGACCGCGTCGCGGGGCTTGCCGCGTATGGAGACTGCGAGGGCGGTCCCCTGCTTGGACAGCGCGGGCTGCACGAAGGCGTTGGCCGCGTACTTCCTCACGGTGGGGCAGTACATTCCCGCCACGCAGACGCCGACGGTCTCGCCCCCCGGGGAAAGCACCTCGAAGCCCTCGCGCGGGACGCCGCCGGTCACGTCGAGCCCGACAAGGCGCCTCGCGGGCCCGGCGGCGACGATGCCTTCCAGGGCCTTCCGGCCCACGAAGTCCTTGTCGAAGTCGCAGGCCCACTTGAACCCCGCCTCTATGGGGTCGATGGAGGGGCTGATCTCGTGGCCATGGAGGGGCATGCCCGCCTCGAAGCGCAGCGAATCGCGCGCCGCCAGCCCGATCGGGGCAGTCTCGATTCCCCTGCCTTCGCCTTCGGCGAGGAGGAGTTCCCAGATCTCGAGAGCCTTGGAGGCGGGGAAGAAGAGCTCGCCGCCGTCCTCGCCCGTATAGCCAGTCCGCCCGAACAGGACCTTCGTCCCGCCGATCGTCATCTCGCCGGCCGTGAAGCGCCGGAGGGAGGAGGCCGCCCCGCCCGAGACGGCGTCGAGGAGCTCGATAGCGCGCGGGCCCTGGACCGCGATCATGTAGGTGTCGTCGGACCGATCGTCGACGGTCACGCTCCGCGGCGCGCGCGAGCGGATCCACGCGAGGTCGGATTCCCGGTTGGAGGCGTTGACCACTATCCACCAACGGCCGGGGAGCCTGTACACGAAGAGATCGTCGAGAACGAGGCCCTTCTCGTCGAGGAGGAGGGAATAGCGCGCATCGCCGTCGAGCATGTCGAGGACGCGCGCGCTCACGAGGCCCGAGACGAACTCGTCGGCGCCGCCGCCCTTCAGCTCCACCTGGCCCATGTGGTCGATGTCGAAGAGGCCCACGGAGCGGCGGCAGAGCAGGTGCTCCTCGACGGCGCCCCTCGGATACGAGATGGGCATGTCGTAGCCTGCGAAGGGCGCCATCTTGGCGTCTCGCGAAACGTGCCAATCATGGAGTCGTGTGGTAAGCAGGCGCGGCCTCCTCGGGACGCGCGGTCCGGCCCGCGCGACGATGGGGAGTCTAGCATACGGACGAGGCAGGGGCAAGGCGAGGAGCGCGGAAGGAATTACGCGAGAGAGGTCTTCCTATACGCACGCCGCTGAAAGCGGCGCCTA
>CAYOIX010000019.1:0-81830 GCA_964404145.1 uncultured Treponemataceae bacterium | reverse complement strand
GCAGTCAGGAAGACCTCTCTCCTTAAAAGGAATTACGCGAGAGAGGTCTTCCTATACGCACGCCGCTGAAAGCGGCGCCTACAATACCTTTCCTTGCAGTCAGGAAGACCTCTCTCCTTAAAAGGAATTACGCGAGAGAGGTCTTCCTATGTAAACACCTTCTCCGCCCAGATAGTCGTGCTTCTCTCCCTCGATGAGGATCTGCACGTCCTGCACGGTCGGGAAGGAAGTCGCCGTATAGACGACCTGCTTGAGCTGGCCCGCGTAGCCCTCGATTCCGTAGTGGTTGTACATGAAGGCTTCGTTGAAATTCAGGAAGGCGGTGGAGCCGCGAACCTGGGCCGAGAGGAGCTTCGTGCCTTGGGGAACGAGGGAGATGAGCTTCTTTCGGATCTCGTCCTCGCTCGGCCCCTTGAGCAGGGCGTCGAGCGAATCGAGGAGGGGCGAGTCAGAGACGAGGATCTGTCGCTTCACCTCCTGTCTGATGATGACCCCGTCGTCGTCGATGCGGACGAAGAAGAGGGGAGCGGAGCGAGTCCTCGCCGATTGGGCCGAAGCCACCGCCTTCGACAATCGCGCGCCTTCGCTCGCGGGGGATCCTTCGCTCGCGCTCGGGCCTTCGCTCGCGCTCTGGTCCTGGCCCGTTGCGCCGCCCGACGACGCCGGCGGGGTAGCGTCCGCCCTGGGCGGCGCCGCGGCGGAGGGCGAAGGCGCTTGCGCGGCGGGCCGAGCGGGCGCGCTCTGCGGCGCCGGGGGCGCCGAGGGTTGCGGCGGCTTGGCGTCCGTCCCCGATTGGGTCTTCACTATTTCGTGGAAGTTGGTGCGGGCGAGCGTATCCTGGATCTTTCCCCAGTTGAGCGCGAATATGAAAAGCACTATGACGATCGCCGCGAGCCAGAAGACGGTGCCCGCGTTGGATCCGCTGCGTCTGTCGTTTCGCTTTCTCGCGGCCATATCGACTCATGATATGGATCGGCATATTTCAGGTCAATCGATACTAGCTGGTTTTTGAAATGCTTCGAGCATTTCAAAAGCCAGCTAGGGATTTATCAGGGACGGTCGATCCGCCGCGACCCTGGCGGCCGCGGCCAAGGCGGCGGAGCGTCCGCGGAGGAAGCGCCTCGTGATGATGAAGAAATGCCTCCCCTGCACGGCGAGCGTCACGAAGGTCTCCACGAGGCCGGGGCTGATGCGGAAGGCCTTGCCCAGGTAGCGGAAGTACTCGGCGCCGTAGCGGGAGAATCCCTGGACGAACAAGGAGCGGATGAGGTAGAGCAGATTCCGCGGAGTGACCGCCCCGGTCTCGCCCGGCCTCCGTCGCCGACGCCATTCCGGGAAGCGCCCGAGAAGCTCGAGGCAGCGGTCGAAATAGGCGCGGGGACGGTAGATCTCGCCGAGGACGCGAAAATAGCCTTCGAGCAGCCCCGCCTCCGGAAGCTTCGTCCTGAAGTTGAAGGAAGCCGAATGCGTATTGTCGCCGCTCGAAACCTCCACGAGGCGGCCCTCCCGCTCGAGTCGATCCCGGAGCGCGGTCCTCGGCAGGGCGGTCAGGAGCCCGACCATCGCCGTGGGGACGGCCAGCTCCTTCACGAAGCGGATCTGCTCGTCGCAGATCCCCGGCGGGTCGGCGTCGAATCCGATGATGAAGCCGCCCGCGACCTCCATTCCCTTCCTCTGGATCGCCTCGACCGCCTTCGCGGGCTCGACGCGCAGATTCTGGCGCTTGCCGGCGCATGCCAGCGAATCCTCGGCGGGAGTCTCGAGGCCGAGGAAGACCATGGTGAAGTTCGCCGCGACCATGAGGTCGAGGAGCTCCTCGTCCTGCGCGAGGTCGATGCTGGCTTCGGTCGAGAGCCGGAAGGGATAGCCCCTTTCGGCTTGCCACGGACCGAGCTCGCGTAGAAGCTCCTTGACGCGGGATTTGTTGCCGATGAAATTGTCGTCGACCACGAAGACCGCGCCTTTGAATCCGATGTTCCGGAGCTCGTCGAGCTCCGAGATGAAGCGCTCGGGGCTCTTGGTCCGCGGAACGCGCCCGAACATGCCGACAATGTCGCAGAATTCGCAATCGAAGGGGCAGCCTCGCGAGAACTGCAGGGGCATGTTCGCGTAGTCCGCCGGCTCGATCAGGTCGAAGCGGGGCATGGGGCCCGAATCGAGGGCCGGCTTGGCCTCGTCGGAATAGACGCGGCGCGCGCGCCCTTCCCTCCAATCCGCCAGGAAGCGCGGAAGCGTCGCCTCCCCCTCGCCGAGTATCAGATGGTCGACGCCCGCCATGTCCTCGGGGCAGGCGCTCGGGTAAGGACCTCCCGCGGCGACCGGGATTCCCAGGCGACCGCACCTGGCTACCAGCTCGCGGAAGGATGCCCTCTGCACAAGCATCGCCGACACCATCACGAGGTCAGACCCTGCGATCTCGCGATCTCGAAGGGGGCGCACGTTCATGTCCGCGAGCGTGAGCTCGAACTCCTCCCGGGGGAAGTAGCCCGCGATGGTCAGGAGACCGAGCGGGGGCATGAGCCCCTTCTTGCCGATGAGGCTGATGGCATGCCTCATGCTCCAATACGTCGGCGGGATCTCCGGATACGCGAGGAGGATTCTCTTTTTGTCCATGTCTTTCGGTCCTTTTCGGCAAGCTTCTGCCTAGCCGATTGGACACGCGCGGCGGAGAATGGTTTCGCCTTGGGTCGGGATTTTTGGCAGGGACCGCGGGCCTTGGCCGACCTGGTCCCCTCATCCGCCGTGAGTCTTCTCGTAGAGGTCGCGGAACGCGTTGTCGGGGTCGACTATCCGCTTCACCTCGTCGTAGCAGGGCTTGTTCATGATGCGCCAGAACTCGTCCCGCCCGTGGAAATTGTGCGAAATCAGGGTCTTTATGCCCCCGAGCTCCTCGAGCTCCTCTTCCAGGATGCGATAGTAATTCCGCGAATCCTTCGGCCTGTAGCCGTATATGGCGAAATCTATGTAAAGCTTGCCCGAGTCGACCGGTATATAGCTCGGCGAGATCCAAGGGTAGACCTTCGCGATCTTGTAGGGAACGAGCCAGAGAGGATAGTAGTCGAAGGTCCTCCTGTAGAAATCCCAGAAAGACTCGACCTTCGCGATCGGCACGAAGAGGTCGACGATAACGTCGGGGCGACGCGCCTTCTTGATGCGGGTGATGGCGTGGGCGAGGGAGAGCATCCTCGTGGAGGACAGGAAGAGCCTGCCGAAGACGAAGCGGAGGAGGGGAATCTCGAGTCCGTAATTCCTCGCGATCCAATGGCAGTCCGCGTCGTAGCGGAAGAAGTAGTCGAAGGTACACAGATAGTCCTCGCGGAGCGTCGCGGCGGCCCGGTAGTAGACGCCCATCCGGTCGTAGGAATGCGTGTACGGGGCCCGGTCGACGAAGCTGCCGAGGCAGAGCACGAACTCGCGCTCGGAGAGCGCCAGGCCGTCGATGAAGTCTATGTCCCCGCGGTCCATGCGCTCGCGCAGGGCCGCCATGCATTCCCCGTAGTCGTCGTGCTTCTCGTAGACGAGGCGGACGTAGGGCCGCGCCGGAAGGAGCCTGAACTTCAGCTTGGTGATCAGGCCCAGAGTCCCGAAGGTCCCGTGCGCCATATCGAAGACCAGGGCGTTCTCGCCGTCCCGCGCGCATTCGAGGACCTCGCCGGAGGCGGTGACCACTTCGTACTCGAGGCAGCTGTCGTGGAAGCCGCCGTACTTGTAGGACATGGACTCGACCGAGCAGCCCGCGACGGCGCCGCCGAGGGTTATGGTCTTGAGCTCGGGCACCGTGACCGGCGCGAGGCCGAGCGCCAGCGTCTGCCGGACGAGGTCCGCGAAGGTGACGCCCGGCTCCGCGGTGCAGGTCAAGCTTCCCTCGTCGATCTCGAGAATCGAGTCGAGGTCGGAGACGTCGAGGTCGAAGACCTTCGGGATCCGGTTCCCGTGCTTCGGGACCTTGTGGGATACGGTCCCTTTCCTGAAGCGCAAGGCGGCCGAGCGCGGCCGCGACTTCAGGTCGGCGACGATCCGATCGATTTTCTCCTCGTGCGTCGTGCGCATAGTCCCCATACCGCGGCCAGGATAGCGGAAAGGCGGCTTTGATGCTATCGGGCCCCGGGGGGGACCCCGAGAGGCACATCGACGATGTCCCTTTCGGGGTCGGGCGCGCGCCCGGGCTCGATCAGGACGACCCGGAAGGCCGCCGGGTCGTGGAACTGCACGAACTTGCCTCCGGCGCGGAGAGCGTAGCGGCCGTCCACGGGACGGTGGCCCGCGAACCACAGGGCTCCCCTGGCCTTTCGGGAGCCGAGGAGGGCGACGAGGCTGCGCTCGACGGATAGCGGCTCGGCCTCGTCGTTCGCGGTCCAGATCAGCGCCTCCACGACCTCCGGCCTCGAGCGGTACTCGACTATATCGGAGCGGTCCAGGGCGAAGGCGGGCTCGCCGTGGCTCGCCACGAAGCGGGGGCCGACGGCGAGGATGGGCAGGTCCAGCTCGAGAGCCCGATAGGAGGCGAGGAGGGTCTCGCCATAGGTAGCCGCGAACCAGGACGCGACCATCTCGCCCTCGGCCGCGAACTTGTAGAAGGAATGGTCCCCGCCGCCCTCCTCGTCGGAGATGTTGTCGTGGTTGCCCTTTATATAATGGAAGCGCGACGGGTAGGCGACTTTGGCCTCCAGGACAATGCGCGCCGCGGTCAGGGAGAGGCCCATCTCTTCGTCCATGGACACCCGCGTTTCCCAGCCCGAGGCGTACTCGCGGAATGCCGCGGTCCAGCGCCGCTGCGCGCTCCCGTATTCCGAGTGGACCACGTCGCCGAGGCAGAGGAGATTGGCGCCGCCGGTCTCGAGGAGCGAGGCCAGGGGACGCCCGAGGCCGGGCGGCGACCAGCCGAGCACGGAAGCGATGAAGCGGGGTCTGGCATGGAGGTCGGGCACGAGGACGGTGGGCAGGGAGGGAAGCTCGATGAGGCCGCCGGGCCTCCCCGAGGAATCCCGGGGACGGAGGGCGGGCGCCTCCAGTTCGAGCGCGGTCTTCGCCGAGTCGACCAGGGCGGTCAACTCCGAGAGGGCGGGCGGGCGCGGGGACTCGGCCAGGGATCGCGCCCTGGCGACGAAGGCCGCGGCCTTCGCGTCGGCGCGGTCCTCGCTCGGCCGCGCCCCGCGGCTTCGGAAGGGCAGCGGCCCGAATCGGCCGGCCACGGCGAGCCCTAGCCCTCCGACTCGAGCCGCTCGAGCCAGCTCGCGGCGGCCGGATCGCCCGGGTCGATCTCGAGGGCCGCGCGGAAGAAGCCCGCGGCCTCGCGGAGCCTGTCCTGCCTGACGGCGACCGCCCCCAGGTTCACGATGACCTTGACGTTCTCGGGCTCGACCCGCAGGGCCCGCTCGAGGGCCCGCCGCGCCTCGGGGATCCGACCGAGCTCGAGGAGGCAGATCGATAGCTCGTTGAGGGAATCGACGCCCTCCGCCCCGAGAGCGAGGGCCTTCTCGAAGGCTGCGCGGCCTTCCTCCCAATGGCCCAGCCTTCGCTCGGCCCAGCCCGCGAGGAACCAGCCGTTCCAGACCTCGGGGTGGCGCTCGATGAACTCCATGGCCTTGGCGAGACCCTTCTCCTCCTCGCCGAGGCGGATGAAATCGAAGGCCTCCTTGAAGAGGTTGTCGAGGTAGCCCTGCTGCCCGAGCTTCAGGAGTACCTCCTTCGCCCGGGCCTTCTTGTCGTCGTCGTCGGCCACCTTGACGTAGGTCTCCAGGAGGGAGGCGGCGCGGTCGAAGTTGCGCCTGCGCAGGAAGAAGAAGGCGGCGTTGAAGAAGGCGGGGGGAAAGGGCGGTTCGAGGGCGAGGAGGCGCTTGTAGGCTTCGAAGGCGCGCTCGTCCATCTCTTCCGACAGAGCCTCGCGCCCCGACTGCGAATAGAGCTCGGCCCTGTCCTCGGAGAGGATGGCGAGGTCGAGGAGGGGCTCGGGGGCCTCGGGATAGAGCCCGGCCAGGGCGCGGAAAATCTCCTCGGCTATCTCCCAGTCCCGGTTGCGCGCCTTCGCGATGCCCGCCTCGGAGAGCTCGGCCAGGATCGTGGGACGCGCGGCCTTCACGAAGGCCCGGTAGTAGTCGGCCTTCTCGTGGCCCGGTCTCCAGGCGAGGAGCCTCATCATGCCCGCGACGATCGCCTCGGCGGTTATCGAGCGCCCGTCGAAGCGCTCGACCTCCCCCGAGGATGCGGGGCCCGTCTCGACGGGCAGGAGGATCGAGGGGTCGGGCGTGAAGGAGCCGATGGGACGGGCGAGGGCCGCGGGCAGCTCTATGAAGACGAGTCGCCTGAGGGCGGCCTCGCCTGGCTCGTCGCGCTCATCGTCCCCGCGGCCGATGGAGGCGTCGTCGGCCGGACCGGCGGCTCGGGATAGATCCATTCCACACTCCTGCTAGGCTTTGGCTTCGGGGGGAGGCGTCTGCGCGGCGGGATGGTGGGCTCCATCCTCGTCCGTCCTCGGCTGGCGCACCTGGGCAAGGTAGTCGTTGATGTGCATCTTGTAGGTCATCGGCACGGCCTGCTCGTCGAAGCGGATCGCCACGGCGGTCAGGTCCTTGCGGCCTTCCACGTCCTCGTAGCGCACTATCGATCCCTTGATGTCAAGGCTCTCGCGGGGCTCGTCCATCTCCACGCGCAGCATGCATTCCTTGGCGACGAGGAATTTGGCGAGCCCCACGATGATCGCCTTGGCTCCGGAGAAGGAGAGATCGCGGAGGATGCACTTGCGCGGCACCCCCTGGACGTAGATGTAGCTCTCCTTGGAGACGAGACACATCCGGCGCATCGAGTCGGGATTGAGGAGGATGCGCTCGTCCCTCCTCCGCGTCGAGTTGATGTTCGCCTCGAGGAGGCGCCCCATGATGTCGATGAGGTCGTCGGGCGGCCGCTGCGTATATTGGAGGCTCGCGTACTGGAGGTCGCCGCCGCTCTGGGCGTAGGCGGCGTAGCCCAGGACCTTGGCGCCTATGAAGAAGCTCACCGGATCGGGCTTGTCGGACAGTTTGAAGCTGAAGCGCAGGCTGACGGCGCTGTTGGCCTTGGCGATGCGGTCGGTGAGCGCCTGCTTGGAGCTGACGATGACCTTGGCGCCGACGAAGGAGCTCGAGTAGATGACGCAGGGCCATTGCTCGCCGACGCACTTGATGAAGACTCCGCGCGTGTCGAGGCCCGTAGATTTCATTATTTCCTTGGTGTAGGTGACGTCGATGGTTTTGTAGAGCTCGAACCATTTCCCGATCTGCTGGCTGGTGGTGATCGACATATACTGTATCGATAATAGCCGGCGCGGACCCCAGGGTCAATAATGGATACCCGGCTCACTCCTTCCAAGGAAAGAACATGCCCTTGAGCGTCCGCTTGCCGACGAGCTCCTTGTCGCCCTCGAGGAGATCGTCCCAGGGTACGGCCCGCCTGTTCGCCCCGGGCTCGGCCTCGAGCCAATCGTACTTGAGCAACCTGAGCCGGAGCGCGACGTTCTGCGCGAGGCAGACGCCGGCGAAGCCGGGCAGGAGGAAGGCCAGGAAGAGGGAGAGGGCGAGCGCCAGGGCGGAATAAAGGAAGAGGAAGACGGAGAAGCCCGGATTGTCGAAGAACATCACGAAGCTCTTGCGCAGATTCTTGCGAAGGCCCCCGCCCAGGCGCGACCTGAGAGGGACGTAGTACTGCAGCGCGAGGAGGATTATGACGGCGCACCAGAAGAGGACGCCGGCGGCTAGGGCCCCGAGGATCCCGCCGAGCGAGAGGTAGAAGGGCAGCCCCACGGAGACGACGAGCCAGCCTAAGGCGAGGACCGCGCCGACCTGGAGGCCCGGGACGAAGCCCAGCTTGAGATTCGCCCATATTTCCCCGATGCGGAAGCTCCCGAAGTCCGCGATGCCCTTCGTCGCGAAGACGCAGGCCGACATCCATACGGAGCCCGCGGCGAGCGCCAGGACGCCGAGGACGATCCCCGCCCAGGGCGGCAGGGCGAGGCCGCTCGGGAGGGCGAAGCCCAGCGCGATCGCCAGGATGAAACCAAGGTTGAGGAGGACGATCGAGAAGAGGTTGTCCCATCCGTCGAAGAAGGCCTTCTTTATGAAGAAACCGATCATGGATGCGGTATAGCCTATTCTTGACACGATGGCAAGCGCGCAATTATGTTAGCGCATATTCATCGCGCCCAGCGGCGCCGACAAGGAGGCCGGAGAGTTGGAAGAGATCTCGTACCGCTTTCCCATCGAGAACTACATGAGCTCGGAGCGCTTCGATCGGGTCAAGGCCTTCGGCAAGGACAAGGAAACGCCCTTCCTGGTCATCGACCTCGACGTCATCAAGGCCAACTACGAGGCGCTCCGGACCAATCTGCCATACGCGAAAGTCTACTACGCGGTCAAGGCGAATCCCCACGACGAGGTGATCGCCGCCCTCCGCGACCTCGGCTCGAACTTCGACGTCGCCACCCGCTACGAGCTGGACCAGCTCCTCCGCCTCGGCGTGGGCCCCGACCGCCTCTCCTTCGGCAATACGATAAAGAAAGAGCGCGATATCGCCTACTTCTACGAGAAGGGCGTGCGCCTCTTCGTGACCGACTCTCCCTCCGACCTCGACAAGATCGCGCGCGCCGCCCCCGGCTCCAGGGTCTTCTTCCGCCTCCTCACCGACGGGATGGGCGCGGACTGGCCGCTCTCCAAGAAATTCGGCTCCCACCCCGACCTCGCGCGCCAGCTCGTCAAGCTCTCGGTCCGCCTCGGCCTCGAGCCCTACGGCATCTCCTTCCATCCCGGATCCCAGCAGCGCGACGTCGGCGCCTGGTCCTCGGCCCTCACCACGACCGGTCAGCTCTTCCGCTGGGCGCGAGAGGAGGCGAACGTCAAGCTCAAGATGCTCAACATGGGCGGCGGCTTTCCCGCCGACTACGTGGAGCCCACCGACGCCCTCGCCCAGTACGCCGAGGACATCAGCCGCTTCCTCGACAACAGCTTCAAGGGCGGATGGCCGGAGGAGATCATCATCGAGCCCGGACGCTCGATGGCCGGCGGCTCGGGAGTCATCGTCGCCGAAATCGTCAACATCGCCAGGAAGTCCGTGCACGAGCGCTATCCCTGGGTCTTCCTCGACATCGGCAAGTTCGGCGGCCTCATCGAGACCCTCGACGAGGCGATCAAGTACCCCATCTGCTTCGAGGGCTCGGGCAGGGCGCGCGAGGTCATCATCGCGGGCCCGACCTGCGACAGCATGGATATCCTCTACGAGAAGTGGACCTACACGATGCCCGACTCGGCGCGCATAGGCGACAGGGTCTATATCCTCACGGCGGGGGCCTATACGCAGAGCTACAGCTCGGTGTACTTCAACGGCTTCCCGCCCCTGGCCGCACACATACTCGGATAGGGGCCCGGGATCAAGGATTGGCGATCGGGCGAATCGTCGTGACCGCGTAGCCGCGGTAGCCCAGACCGTCGAGCCTCTCGGACACGAGGCGCGATTCTTCGGGCGAAAGATCGGGAAAGACGACGCGGAATCGGGCCCCGGCGGTCTCGATCGTCGCCGTGAGCCCCGACATGGCGAGCCTCTGGACCGTTGCCTTCGCGTTGGCCTCGCTCGCGTAGGAGGCAACCTGGATCCGCACCCGCGCATCGGGGAGGCCGGCCCTTCCCGATGCGCCGGCGCTCCCCGCCGGGATCCCGCCCGAGGCATCGGCCAGGCCCTGCCCGTCAAGACCGCCGCCCTTCCAGGCGAGGGCCTCGTCCTTCGGGATCGGCGACAGGCTTACCCGGGCGGTCCCCGTCGGGATCATGCCGATCAGCCGGGCGGCGGCTTCGGACAGGTCGATCACCCGATCCTTGGCGAAGGGGCCCCGATCGTTGACGCGCACGACGACGCTCGAGCCGTTGTCGAGGTTCAGGACCCGGAGGTAGGTCCCGAAGGGCAGGCTCCGGTGCGCGGCCGTCAGCTTCTCCTTGTCGTAGACCTCGCCGTCGGAGGTTCGCCTTCCGTCGAACTCGGGCCCGTACCAGGACGCGATTCCCGTCTCGGGACCGGACTCGGGGGCCGCGGTCGCGAGAGGAGCCGCCAGGACGAGAGCCGCGGCGAGGATCGAGAGACGGCGCGCGATCTTCATGCCGGGCGTCGGCCTAGGAGGAGCCCCGCGCGGCGGCGAGCTCGGCGGCCGCGCCGGCGATCTCCGCGAAGAGCTCGTCGATATCCTCGGCCTCGACGCTCGAGTAGGCGACCCTCAGGTATCTGTCGAGGATCGAGACCGTGCCGATGCCTTTTTCGTCCAGGAGCTTCCTGCGCAGCGCCTCGGCCGAGAGCCCTTCGCAGACTATGCTCATGAAGTAGCCCGAATTGAAGGGCAGCGCCTCCAGGCAGCGCGGCAGGGGGCGCTCGGCGAGGCAGCGCTTCGCGCGAGCGTAGCGGGAGGCGAGAAGGCCGCGGTACCGGGCCTTCTGCTCCTCGACCCCGGGGTAGTCGAAGGACTGCAGCATGAGACTCTGGGCCGGGGCCGAGGAGTTCGAGACCGAGGACCGGACGAGACCCATGAGCTTCTTGACCAGGGCGTCGTAGCCCTTCGGCCCGAGCGAGGAGGAGCCGAAGGTGATGAAGCCCAGGCGGAAGCCCCAGACGTAGTCTTCCTTGGTCGGCCCGTCGATCTTGACCGCGAGGATGTTCGGATGGGCCCAGGCGACGCGGGCGAAGATCGACTCGCGCAGCAGGCCTTCTTCGTACTGCAGGCCGAAATAGGCGTCGTCGACGACGACGAGGAGGGCGACGCCCTCGGAGGCCACGCGGGTCAGCGCCGCGACGATAGCCTCGGCCTCCGCGAGCGCGGGCGTGTAGCCCGTGGGATTGTTGGGGAAGTTGAGGATGCAGGAGGCCTTCGGAACCTTCCCTGCTGCCTGCGCGCGGCCCGCGGCCGAGCGCAGGGCGGCCTCGAGGCCGCCGACGTTGAAGCCCAGCCTCTCCTTCCCGGCGGATGCGCTCCCCGCCGCCGCGAAGGTCGGGTAGCTCGCGCACCTGGCGGCTTTGCGCTCCTCGAAGATCAGGCGGTAGTTGGGCCAGGAGAGGTCGGGCAGGACCATCTCGTCCCCGGCGTCGAGGAAGAGATCGGCTATCGTCGATACGGCGGCCGTGAGCCCGGGAACGACGAGGGGGAGGGAGCAGGCTTTGCCCGCGAGCGAGGGATTCTTCCGGTCGAGCTCGGCTCGCCAGCGCGAGCGCAGAGCCGCCGTCCCCGCCGTCGGCGCGTAGGCGACGGCCTCCTTGGGACTCAGCGTCGGCAGTCCGGCTCGGATCGAGTCGAGGATCATCGGCTCTCCCGCGTCGTAGGCCATGCCGATCGTCGCGTTGAAGCGATACGCCCTCTCGTCGGCCTCGGCGCTCTGCGAGACGATGCCCTTGGGGAAGTAGATGCGCCTCCCCAACTCGGAGAGAAGGCGCTCCGCCACGCTGCCGGCCAATGCTTCGTTGAGTTCTTCCGCGAGGGCGTTCATGCGTTTACCCTAAACGCGCCCAGCGAGCGCTGTCAAGGACTGCATGCTTTCGAGCTGCCGCTGGGGGTCCTGTCGCGGATAAATATCCCCCTCATAAAATCATGGCTCATCGAGTTCCCATCCATTGTTAGCGAGAATCGCCAAGCTGACAGTAAAGGTCGCGCCTGTCCTCGGCGGATTGGGAGGCTTTCTCGATCAGCGATCCGGCGAAGCCGCCGATTCTCGGTTCGCGCCCAGAAAATAACTTTTGGCCTCCGCAATGAACTCTTTCGCCTGGTCCGTGAGGACCGTCTTTCGATAGCACAATCCGAGCACGAGGCTCTGCTCGAGCCTGACGGCGCCGACTTTCTCCGTCATCGCCGCCTGGAACGCGAAGTCGGGAAGGATCGACCAGCCCAATCCCGAGGCGACGAGACCCATGATGGAAAGGGAATCGTTGCATTCGTAGGCGGGATTGGGCTTCAGTCCGTAATCTGCGCAGACTTTGGCGATGGTCTCGGCGAGGCCTTCCGCGGCGGAGCGGGCCACTCCGATATAAGGGTAGGTCTCAAGAGCCGCAATGCGCTCGGCGACGCCGCCGCTGAGCTGGAGAGTCGCCGGGAAGACGAGGGCGAACAGCTCCTCGGCTATCGGCTCGAAGACGAGCGTCGCCTCGCTCGCCCAGGAACGCACGAATCCAACCTCGAGCGCCCCCGACATGAGGGCGTGGACCTGAGCCTCCGTCGGCATGACCAGCATGTCCAGCCTCAAGTCGGGCTTCGACCTGCTGAGCTCCCCGAGAAAGGGGGGCAGCCTGGTGTTGAAGAAGGAGCTGACGCATCCTACCCTGAGGGCGCGCGTCTTCATGGCTATCGCCTTGGCCGTCCGGCACGCGACGTCCACGGCCTCGAGGAGCCTCTCGGACTCGACGAGGAGGTACGCTCCCGCTTCGGTGAGCTTGGTCTTATTCCCGGTCCTATCGAAAAGGGCGGCGCCGACTTCCTCCTCGAACTCCTGGATCTGCCTGCTCAAGGGGGGCTGAGATACGTGGAGTATCTCCGCGGCCCTTGTAAAGTTCAGGCTCCGCCCGACTGCCGCAAAATACCGCAAGTGCCGCAATTCCATACGGGCATTATATTGACCGGCTCATCCTGTCTCAAGGCCGGGATCCCGGGCGGCGCGGGATCTCGCCGCCTCGACCGCGACCGCGATGCGGTCCGCGGCGGGAATCGTGGCGCCTCTCTCGTCGACCGCGACGATCGCACCTCCAATGGGCCTTGTCCTCCACCTGACCGCAGCGGCGAACTCCTCCCGGCATTCGGGCAGATCGGGCGCAGCGAAGAATCCCGAGGCCAAGATCTCGTAGAGGCCCGTAGCGCCGTAGGGGAAGGCGATGGACGACTCGATCGCCCCGATGGCGTTGCGGGTGTCCCGGAGGAGCTCCGAGGTCCTGAGGAGCACTTGCGGGTTCGAGGACATGTCCTCGACTCCGCCGGCCTCCCGATTCGCCCGGTAGGCCTCTAGGGCATGCCTCGCGATGCGGATGCTCTCGTCAATCGCGTCTGGATTCGAGGGAGTGGAGCCCTCGGAGTAGCTCGCCACGTGTATGATCTGCGGGCTCGAGGCGTCGCCGGGCTCGATATCGTCCATCAATGCAGTCGCCGCCGCAAGCCGGGCCTTCGCCTCGCCGGGGCTCCGAAAGGAGTCTGTCGGGTCGCTTTTCGCCCGCAAATAGACCTTGAAGTCGGCGTCCTCGAGCTCCCGCACGAGATGGAGGAGAGCCCTCGCCTTAGCCAGGTCCTCGAGGCTCCAGGTACGTCCCGCCGCCCCGATGCTTATCGGGAGGATGAGCTTCTGAACGCCCGCCGCCTTGGCGGCCTTTGCAGCGACGAGCCCGGACAGCACATATGTTAGGTCATCGCCGCCCCTGGCCGCGAAGCGATGCGGCGCATCCGGCTCCACGGGCTTTTCGTCGGCGGCGACGGATTTGATGGCGGCGAGGTGCTGGCTTATATTCTCGGCGACACTGTTGGGGCCACGCCGGTCGATCAAGCATGTCCACCAAAGCGAGAATGCCTGCCAAGCCGCGTCGAGGCTCTCCTCGAGAATCCGCGCCGCCGACTCGACATCTCGCGCGCCAGCCGGCGATCTTAGGAGCATGGGACGGGCCGCGCGCCATATTTCGGCGAACTCCTCCGGAGTCCTGATCGGAACGCCTCCGCCGTCCACCATCCCCTCCCAGTTCCGGCCGAACTCCGAGCGGCTGAGCCGCGATGTCCTGATGTTCAGCACGTCGAGGAGCCCCGAGCGCGCCAGGCTCGCGGCCCGGACCCGCAGGAGATCGAGGGCCTCCTTCCTGTCGGGAAGGAAGGCGCCTACCGTGGCGCATACGATGGGAGGGAGGCCGCGCGCCGCGCCGTGCGCGATGCGCGCGGCGATCCCGTCGCCCCTTTGCCCAAAGCGGCGGGAACCCTTTCGGTCGACTGGCCCCACGGACAGATACTCGCCCTTTTCGACGAGCTCGCGCCCGAAGGCAATGCGCGCCTCGTCGTAGGCGATGTCCCTGGCGGCCCGATCCGGTAAGAGGCTCCGCGGCAAGCCGAGGATTTCGATGATCTCCGCCGGGCCTTCGTCGCCGCGGAACACGCCGGATACGGCAGGGAAGCGCTCCCGGACAATGTCGCAGGTTTCGGAAAGGCCGGCGAAGAAGAGCGTCCTGACCCTACCGCCCTCGGTCGCCAGGGAGCGTGTGGACTTGAGGGCCACCAGGAAGTCCGAGAGGAGGCGCAAGGCGAGCTCAGGCTCCCGGCGGCAACCGTATACGACGGCGGTGACGCCCCTGCCTTTTATCCAGTTTCCGAGAGACCGCGCCGCCGCCATCGATGAGGCCTTGTCGGCCGCTTCGCATATTTCCCGTCCCGCCCAGATCGTTTCGAGCCCGCAAGCCTCGAGCATTTGCTCGATGGCCACCAGGCTGCCGAGCGAGCGCGAATCGGCTGCGGGATCCAGGAACCCGATTATGTCGGCGTCATCCAGAAGCCTGGCCATGGCACCTCCCTATATCGATGCTCTATGCCCTCCAGCGTACGGTGCCCGGTATTCCCGGTCCAATACCTGTTCGGGGAGCGATAATACTTTTCCGGTATCGATGCCGGGGTATCGGGGCGGAGGCTAGAAGCTGTATTCGAACTTGCCCTCGACCGCGTTGTCGGTCTTGTTGAAAAAGGAAGCTTGCCGGAAGCCGTAGATCACCGCCTCGTCGATCTCGCTCGAGCCGGAGGAGGAGAGCAGCTGCAGGTCAATCAGCTCCACCCGGCCGTTGGTCGCGGGACTCACCGCGAACTGGAGGACGACCGGCGACAGCTTCCGCTCCGTCCTGAAGTCGGCCGTCGACGCGTCGAAGCCGGCCGCCTCGAGCATGGTCCAGAAATCGCCTCGCTGCGGGAGGGGGACCTGCGACTTGAGGACCCACTGGGAACCTTCTTCCCGGTAATACGATCGGAAGGTCTCCTTGACCTGGATGTTGCGGTAGATCGATTCGTCTATCCTCGTGGGGAGCGGCATGTAGAGGTATATGGGCACGTAGATGTTGCGCCCGACCTGGCCCGAGGGGGCTCCGAAGGTCGTGGCGAGGGAGCTGCCCATTTCCGATCCTCGGAAGGTGACGCCGCCGAGGCCGCCGGGAGCGCCGGGCTCCGATCCCGTCCCCGTCGTCGACACGGGCGCGTTTCCCGCCGGCGGGGAGCCCGATCCGAAAGTACGAGTCTTGGCAGGACCTGGAGGAGCCTCGGCCGAGGCAGCGGCTGCTGCCAGGGCGGCCGCCGTCTCGGCGGCGCGCTGTGCGGCCGCCATATCGGAGGCCGAAAGGGCCTGGGTCTTATCTGCCGGAGCGGTTCCGCTCGTCCGGCTCAGGCGGGCCGGCGCGACGCCGAGAGAGGATTGGGTCTTGGCCTCGGGAGCGCTCGGGAGTCCCAGGGGAATGCCTCCCTGGGCGGCATCGTTTCCGCCGAGATCGACGATGACCGGGCCCGGGACAGCCGCGAGGCTTGCGGGCGCGAGGCTTCCGATGAGCCAGGCCCCGACGAAGGCGAGCGCGTAGAGGCAGACGGTCGAGGCGGCGGCGACCAGTCCGCGCCTGCGGTCCTGCGCCCTCATCCAGCTCGTGATCATGGGGCTCCCTGTTCCACCCTCGTCCGGAGGCCGACCGAATCGATGCCCCCGCGGCGGAGCGCGTCGAGAATCGAGACCATGAGTTGATAGGAGGCGCTGCGATCGCCCTCGACTGTCGCCTTGAGTCCGGCCGTGTCCCCCGAGCCCATCCTCTTCTGGATGAGGGCAGGGAGGCCCGAGAGATCCGTCCGCGTCTTGTCGACGTAGATCTCGCTCTCCGACACGGCGACGACCCTGAGGACGGAGCTCTGCACGTTGTGAGCCGTGCTCGAGGAGGGGAGCTCCAGGGAGATCCCGGGCGCGAGCTTGAAGGTTGTCGTCACCATGAAGAAGATGATGATGAGGAGGAGCACGTCGATGAGCGGGATCAGGTTGATGCTCGTCACGGGCTGGAGCCGCTGCCGCCTGATCATGGCCTGGCCCCCCGCTCGGGGACCGCGCGCCGCTCTTCCCCCGTCCAAGCGGGCCGGTTCTTGTTGATCATCAGGATGAGGCCGTTGACCTGGCCTTCGAGCTTGAGCATGTAGTCGTTCGCTTTGGAGGCGAGATAGTTGTGGAAGATGAAGGCCACCACGGCCACGATGATGCCCGACACCGTGTTGATGAGGGCCTCGGAGAGACCGCCGGCCAGGATCGAGGGATCGCTGACGGCGCCGAAGCGGCCGAGGACGCCCAGGGACTTCATCGTGCCCGTCACCGTGCCCAGAAGCCCTATGAGCGGCGCTATGTTGGCGATCGTGCCGATGGCCACGATGTTCTTCTCGAGGCGGGGCGCCTCCTGCGCGGCCGAGTCCTCGAGCATCTCCTTCTGGATGGTGCGCGGGTAGTCGCGGTTCTCGATCCCCGTGCGCATGAGGGCGGCGAAGGGCGAGAGATTCTGATCGCATATAGCCAGAGCCTCGTCGATGTGGCCTTTCTCGACCGCGACCTTGATCCGGTCGTAGAGCTTCTTCTCGTCGACCGCGATGCGCTTGAAGTAGAGGAGCCGTTCAATGATGAGGGCGATGACGAAGGCCGATATCGCCACGAGTATCCAGAGGACGATCCCGCCCTTTTGCAGGAAATCAAGCATGGCCCCCCCCTTGAAGAAGATAGTACGAGCTGTCGGCCGGAGGGTCCAATACCAAAGGATGGTGCTTTCATACCTACAGGGTATACGCGACGAAGCAGGCGACTAGTGCGCCCTGAAAACGTTCAGCGGGACGGATAGACGCTGCCTTCTACCTTTGCATGGGACGGAAAGATCGATTCGGCAAGGCTTGCCCCCAACAGTGGCCATCCCGCCGCGCTGTCGATCGACAACGGCGACGTCTTCAAAGCGGCGATGGCCACGAGCAGGCCTTTCAGCCTGGATAGCGTCAAGCCGACAGGCGGCATCGGGCTCTGTCCTGCGCTGTTCTCTCCCTCGTTTCGGCCGGGGACTATCCGGTGCGGATTAAATGATGAAAGCCGCACCGGTACCGCGCCTCGCGCAAGCGGCAGAAAACGGTCATTTCGGGCACCTATACCTCCAAGGTATGTGCGCATGATTTTTTAGTATTGGACGCCCAGTGATCGAAACCGTACCGTATCTTCATCTACCTCCTCTTGGATGGGAGAGTCGCCGCTTCCTTCTCTCATCCGCCGGCGGGGGATGGCGGCTCTCTCCATTCCTCGCCGGCTTCTTTATTGCCCGATTCAGGGAAGCGCCGAGGCCCGGGGATATGAAGAATAGCCATGGCTGCCTGATCTCGACGACCCTCCTACTCCTGGCTCTGGGCGGCTGCGCTTCGAAGCCCAAACCGCCGGTGAGCGTCGAGCCGCCGGAAGCCGCCCCGAATCTCATCCGGGAGCAGGCGAAGGGTCTCGCGCCCGCGGGCGATGCGCTTTTTCGGAGGCTCCCGCTTGCGATCTCGTTTGGCGATGGCAAGGCGGTGAAGACTTGGTCTATAGCGATATCGGACCGGGCGCGCACGATCAGGACGATCCGAGGCGGGGCCGCCGAGCTTCCGGAATCGGTTTCCTGGGATGGCAGGGACGATTCCGGCAATCTCGCGACGGAAGGATCCTACGACGCCATCCTCGCCGTCGATTACGGCGGGGCATATAGGCCCTCGCTCGCCAAGAGCGGGCCTTTTTCGCTGATCACGACCCCGCCGAGAGGTTCCGTGACCCATGATCCTCCCGATGCAGTTCTCGCCAAGCTCGGGCCCGAGAGCCCGGTGACCCTGACCGTAGAGGCCGAGTCTTCCCTCGCTCGGATCGCAAGCTGGACCTTGGGCATATTCGATGGCAAAGGAGAGACCGTCGCGTCCTTCAAGGCCAACTGGCCCGACAATAAGATCGTTTGGGATGGAGCGAGCGTCGTCGACCGCGCCCCCGCCCCCGGAGGCGCCTATACTCTTGTCGCCGAGGTCAGGGACGAATACGGGAATGTCGGCGAGCTGAAGGGGAGCCTCGCGATCGAAGCCCGCCCCGTTTCGATTACGCCGTTCGGCATCCAGGCCCTGTCCGCTGGCTTCGCTCCGATCGGAGACGGCACCTTCCCGATGGAGAGCCTTGCCTTCGGGATCGGCGACCCCGCCTCCGCCGTTTCCTGGAAGGTCGATATCGCGGACGATTCGGGCAATGTCGCGAGGACCTTCGCCGGCGCAGGCAAGTCCGCGCCGGCTCGTCTGTCGTGGGACGGGAAGGAGGCGAACGGCGAGTTCGCGCCCGAAGGTCTATACAAAGCGATACTGACTGTCGACCGGGGCATCGACTCCTCGCCGATGATCGCGGAGACCGGGGATTTCGTATTGGACCTGAGTCCCCCGGTCGGGACGATTGCTCTGTCGACCGACCTCTTCTCGCCCGGAGGCGACGGGAGGGACGATACGATGACGATCGTCCTGGATGGCTCCTCGAAGCTGCCGCGCATCGTCTCCTGGTCCATGACCATCTACGACCCGAGCGATGACATCTTCGTCTCCAGGGAGGGAAGTTGGCCGGCGGGCCCGATCCTCTGGGACGGCCGGAGCGCGAGCGGCGATCTGGTCGAGTCCGCTTCCGTCTACCCGATCGACGTCAGGCTCAGGGACGAGTTCGGCAATGTCGGCGAGGTGAGAAGGGAATTGAATACGGATATCCAGGTCCTAAAATCCGGGGACGGATATCGGCTGCAGGTCGCGAGCGTCTACTTCAAGGCTTTGACGTCGGACTACTGGGACGTGCCCTTCGCCCGCGCGGCCCAAAACGTCAGGACCCTCGACCTTCTCGCCGCCAAGCTCTCGAAATTCCTCGGCTACGGGATCAGGCTGGAGGGGCACGTGGCAATGGACGATAGCGACGCGAAAACCCTCCTCGCCCTGTCGGAGGGGCGAGCCGAGGCGATAAAGGACGCGCTGATCGAGCGAGGGATACCGAGCGACAGGCTCACCGCGATCGGGGTCGGCTCGAAGGAACCTATAGTCCCCGACAACGACTACCCGAACCGATGGAAGAACGGACGCGTTGAGGTGTATCTTAGCAGGTAGCCCCGGATGCGAAAGTCGATATGAGCCTTTCCCACGCCCCCCTCAATAGACTCCCCGAAGACACCCGGGGTTTCCTCTATTCTTTTCTGTACGCAGGGGCGGCCGCCGGCTCGGCCGTCGCCTTCCTCTGGCTCACCAATCTGCTTTTCCACGTCACGATCGAGAGGCTCGCGACCTTGTCCCCGCTCTCCTTCATCCTGGGGAGCCTCGCGGTCGTCGGCGTCACCTCCTTGACCGCCGGGATCCTCATGAGCAGAGTCAGCCCGGAATCCGCGGGAAGCGGGGTGCCGCAGCTCAAGGCGGCCTACTGGAAGGACCTCGGCTTCGTGCGCTTCAGGTCGGTGATAGTCAAGTTCATTGCCGGGGTGCTGACCTTGGGCGGAGGCACCAGCCTCGGCCGGGAAGGCCCGTCGGTATTTGTCGGGGGTGGGGCGGCGTCGAGCCTCGCCGCGGCGCTCGGGATACCGAAGACGGGCCGCCGGGCGCCCACCGCCATGGGTGCGGCCGCCGCCCTCGCGGCGGCCTTCAATACGCCGCTCGCCGCGATCACCTTCGTGCTCGAGGAGATGCTCAACAACGAGTTCGGCAGCCGCGTCCTCGGTGGCGTAGTCCTCGCCGCCGTCATGGGAGCCCTGATAGTGCACGCGCTCTTGGGGCCCCAGCCCGCGTTCACGCTCCCCGCAGTCGAGAGTGTATCGTGGCTCATGTACGCGATCCTGCCGATCGTGGCATCGGTCGCGTCGCTGATCGGAGTCGCCTTTCAGAGTCTGACCCTCTCCCTGCGGTCGCGAGTGCGCGACCTGGGCCGCCTGCCCGCGTGGCTGAAGCCGATGGTCGGGGCTCTGGCGACCTGGGTCCTCGGCTGCGCCGTCTTCCTGGTCAGCGGACACACTGGAGTGTTCGGCCTCGGCTATCGCGACCTCTCGCTCGCGCTCAACAACGCCCTGCCCTGGCAGATCGCCGGCCTCCTCGTTGCCGCGAAATTCTTCGCGACCGTGTCATCCTACGGATGGGGCGGCAGCGGCGGGATATTCTCGCCGACTCTGTTCATGGGGGGACTCACGGGATTCTTCATTGCGGGATTGGCCGGTCTCTGGATTCCGCTGAGCGCTTCCGACAAGATCGTCCTGGCGGCCGTCGGCATGAGCGCTTGCTTCAACGCCGTCGTGCGCGCGCCCCTCACCTCCCTCCTGATCGTGTTCGAGATGACCCACCAATTCTCGATGGTCCCGGCCCTCATGTTCTGCTCGATCGTCAGCCTGGCCATCGCGAGGCTCGGGGGCCGCCACAACTTCTACGACGCCCTCCTCCTCCAGGACGGGCACGAGCTCATCCGCATCAAGCCGCCGAGGGACCTGGGGAGCTGGCAGAAGGTCCCGGTATCGCAGATCGCGCGGGCTCGCCCCGTAACGCTTCCGGACCTCGAGCGCTCAACTATCAGGAATTACCTCGATTCGTATCCGTATCAGCGCTTCCCCTTGGTCGTGCAGGGCGAGATCCGCGGCATCCTGAGTCGCCGTGACCTGGAGGCCGCGCAGGCCGCGAGGACCGTGCCCGTCCCGACGCCGGCAGTTCTGTGTGATCCTGACCTGAGCGTGCGCGAAGTCGGCGCTCTGCTGATGGAGAGCGCATCCGGAATGGTCCTGGTACGGGAGGGCCCCTCGGGGAGTCTCATGACCGTCGTGACTCTCCACGACCTGCTGCGGGCCCAGGCAGCGCTGTCCGATTAGGAGACTCTGGATGCATTGGCGCGCGCCGGGCAAGGCCGATGCGTCATCCTTCCAAGTATATCTCCACCCGCCTGTTCTTCCATCGATGCTTGACATCGCTGTCGGGCACGATCGGGTCCTCCGCTCCCAGGCCCGCGGTCTCCATGGCGGCTGCCGGGATGTTGTACATCACCAATGCCGCCTTGATCGCCTTGCTCCGCGCCTTCATTGGTAGAGCACAGATTTTGTAGCGCTTCCTACGGGTATCGTGAAGCGCGAGAAACTGCATTCGTCAATCTTTCGGAATGACGAGCCAACATTAAAACTAACCATGGTTTAATGTTGGATCATTCCTCTGAAAAATGGCTGCCCTTTTCGGGCAGCCTTGAATCGGGTGGTTACCGAGTCGTCATTTCGGCATGGACTCGTACTGCTTCGTCGAATCGAAGGTCCCTTCCCTCGTCTCTCCGCCCAGGCTCGGGATCTGGAGCTCCTGTCCGGGGAAGATGAGATCAGGGTTGGCCGGATCGCGGAAGGTCTTCTTGTTGGCCTCGTAGAGGAGGGACCATTTGAGCGGATCGCCGTAGACGAAGGGATACTCGGCTATGCGCCACAGGCAATCCCTCCGCTCGGGGATGAGCCTGACTATGTATTCCGCCGGCAAGGGCAGGGCATTCGCCTGCCCGGCCACCGAGGCGGCGACGGGGCCAGAACCGGGCTTTTCGGCGACGGGGGCGTGCCCGATCTTCCCTGAAACGAGGCCGAGCTCGGCTTCCGCCTGCTTGGCGAGCGAAGCCGCGGTATCGTAGTCGCCCGAGTCGTATGCGGACTTGGCTTGACCCCGAAGTTCTATGGCCTTCGCCAGATGAGGATCTGCCTGAGCCCCCGATACTTGGGCGAAGGCTGACGACGCCAGCAGCACAGTCGCGATTACGAGGAATGTCTTTATGCGCATATTTTTCCGGATCTCCCCTGCCTAGCGGCTCTGGGCCGCTTCCGCGGTCGCGATCGCCGAATCGAGCGAGTCGAGCTCGCTCTTCGCCCTGTCCATCTTGCCTTTGGCATGCGTATAGGCCGCCGCGAAAGCCGCCGCGGCGCCGTCATACTCCGCGGAGGAAGCTTCGTGGTCCTTCGCGTTCTCGTCGGACTCCGCCTTGGCGTACATCGCGTTGGCGGCATCGTACTCGTCCTTGACTGCTACGTCCGATTTGATTCCGATCGCTCGGTCCCGCTCCGTCTCCGACGCCTTTTTCCTATCGGCGGCATAGTATCCGTAGGCCGTGTTCCGGACATTGCCGTAGCGGAGGATCGCCTCGTCGACCGCGTCCGAGGACGCGTGGGCATCCTGCCGGAAGAGGCTTTGGGACGAGGCGTATTTGCCTTCCGCCAGAGTCCAATTCGAGGTATCCCACTTCGCGAGGTCGTGCGACACGAGGAAATCCCGCGCGCCCGAAGCGTCGCACAGCTTGTAGAGCACATCGAAATCGAGGGTCGAAGCCCTATAGCCCGCCAGGGCCGTCTCGTAATCTCCGGACGATTCCGAGGCGGCGGGTTTCGCGAAATCGGCATCCGCGTCCGCGAGGAGCGCGGGGAAGAGATCGCCCGCCTTCTTTTGGACGGCCGTATCGCGCGCATGAACGGCGCGATCCTTCTCGGCTGAGACGAGCATCGGGAGGCCCCGCCGTATGACATCGCCGAACTTGGCCTTGGCGTCGGCGAAGGAGGCGCCCGAAGCCGCATTGTCGACCCCATAGGCCGCGACCCCGGCGGAGTAGGCAGATTCAGCCGCCGCGTAGTCGTCCGGCAGCGCGTCCTTGACCCCCAGATCGAAGGCCTTTTTTCGGACCTCGCTTGCCTGCGCCCTTATATCGTCCGGCGCCGCGGCCGTGGGTTTTGTAGGCGTCGCCGGGACGGCTTGCGCCGCAGCGGACGGCTTGGCGGTTTCTGTTGAAGCCTGCGCCGGCTTAGGCGCCGTGGCGCAGGCGATGAGAAGCGCGAAGATGGCGCTCGCCGCTAATATCCCCCTGCACATGCCTCTGGCTTTCATCGACCCTCCTTGCATAGCTCGCTCTGCAACGGATGAAAGATAAGCTCGGTTTTTCGTCCATAGCCAATACTTATTTCTCGAGCGTCGATACCTACAAGGTATATCCCCATCTGCTCAGGCAATCTCGGGTCATCCATAGAGTATAGGGAAAATCGACCTCGGGACCATGTTCCTCAATCGGGACGGTATCGGAATGTGGGCGAAACCCTCTAAGAACAAACGCGCGAAGCCTGCCACGAATATCGCGGTCATGCATTGATTCGCGTCCAGGCCGGCCAAACGCGCACAGGCTTCGAAGAGCAGATCGGGTACCTCCGGTTGGACTTTGAGATCGAAGGCGTATAGCTTCGCGCTTGACATCAGGAGATCGAGCCTCGCGAAATCCTTGACGCCCGGCGCTTCGATGGCTTCGCGCGCGAACCTCTCCACCTCGTCCCGGAGCTTCTTGTCGAGAATCGGAGCGATAGTCACCCTATGCCGCGAGATATCCCTTTCGGTGACTGTATTCATCGTGATGCCGCCGGAAAGCCCAATTTCCGCCGGCATCACGATGGATCTGTCCTTGTTGCCGATCGATCCGACGCTGAACCATCGCAGGTCTTCCCTGTTACCCAGGAACTGCTCGATCCGAACGCTATCGAATCTCCGCAGGAGAGCGCCGGCCTTCTCTCTGAGTTCCGCGCTCGAACTGACTACCGCGGCGAATCCGGGGTCGTCGCTATCGGGTCCCGGGCCCGGCTTAACCGTATAGGGAAAACTATTCGCCGACTCCAGCCAGTCCATTTCGGCGATCGAGTCGTCTCCGTTCCACCCGAGCGAGAAAGAAGACGGTGTCCTGATATCGCTCCGCCACCAAAGGTCTCGGAGTCTGTCCTTGGTGTTGACGAGCACCAGGGCATCGGCGTTCGTCCCGATGGAACCGAAGTTCCTTCCCTGCAGGAGTTCATTCGCTGTCTGAAAGGTCTTGGCGTCCGTCTCGGGAAAGGAGAGCGCGTTGATGACGACATCGGGCTCCGAATATCGGAGCTGCTCCGTCAAGTCGCGCAGGGTTCGGACCATGAGGTGCTCGCCGATCAGCCCGGCCAGGAAAAGAGTATCACTCATCTTATCGAATTTTCTCTTCTCCTCCTCGTTCCTCCTCGTCGACGAATGCCGAGAGCTGATGATCAGGACACGGAGCGTGTCCGCGAACCTTCCCTGAATCGGGCTATCGGCCGTGATGTCCCCTTCGCATAGTAGTCAACATACTAGCCAGGTATTGGGCATCGAACAAATACCTATTGCGGCATCCTTAATACTTTGTGAGTATGGACCCAGCATAATTGCCAGGCAATCGTCAATGCATACCAGAAAGGTATGAAGACGCGACTTTTTAGTATTGGACATTCCGGCATCGGGACCGCACTATTTTCCTATCTGCCTCCTCCGAAGTGGACATTTAAAAAAGTCGGGATGCGTGCATAGTCGATTTTCGCCTCGCATCCGCCGGCGAGGGATGGCCGCTCTCTCCATTCCTCGCCGGTTTGCCCGTAGGGCTTTGGCATCGGGGGCGTGCTTAGGCGGCAGGAATCAGGCGTGAGGTGAATCATGCGAAGACTAGGGAAAGCGGCTCCCCTCCTGGTAGGTCTCCTCATTTTTGCTTCCTGCGCAACCGGGCCCAAGCCGGTCGTTCTGGAGGATCCGCGAATTGGGCGCTTGCAGGCGCAGGTCGACGATCTGCGGAAACAGGTGAGCGATAAGAATAGTGCAGTCGAAGAAAAGCAGGCTCAAATCGACGATCTGCAAGACAAGGTCGGCGAGATAAAGGCCGAGCTGGATGCGGTCAAACGGGACGATGCAGAGAAGTCGGGCGTTTTGAACTCCCTCGGCGCGAAGCTCGGCGAACTCCAAAAGGCGGGCGACGATCTCGTGACGGACCTGGATTCGCTGCAGTCGGGAATGACTAAGGACCCTGGCGAAAAATCCGACCCGAGTCCATGACTCGATCGCTCGGCGGCCTGCGGACCACTTCGGCATCCTCGCCACCAGAGCCCTGCCCGGCTCCGATTTCACCTTCGCCTTGAGCATTACCGTGAGGAACCGGGCCGCTTTCTCCGGCTCCTCCAGAACCGGGTGAGAGCGCCCTCCGCCCCGAGCAATTTGAGGAGGCGCTCCGTGTTTCCGCGGTACAGCTTCTCCCTGTCATCTTCAGAGAGTCGGCATAACTTTAAAAATTCGATGCTCATGACGGTCCTGGCGCACTCGAAGACCGGCAGGTCGAAGCGGCCGCTGGTGGTCACGAGGACGTTCTTGCGCAAGTGGTATTAGATAGAGAAGAACACATCCAGGGCGTAACAGCGCTCCCCTATAACTTTTCAAGTAATATGTCAAATCAACTTGACTTTATGTAAAGTTATCCATACGTTCAAATTGTGGAATATACGACGGTCGGCAATAACCTGCGCAGTTTACGGCTGGGCGCAGGCCTTACTCAGGAAGCGGTCGCCAAGTCGATCGGCGTGACCAGGCAGACGGTGATCGCTATGGAGAAGGGCAATTACGTGCCCTCTGTCCTTCTCGCGCTCATGAGTGCGAGGCTTTTCAGCTGCACCGTGGAGGAGATCTTCTATGTTATCGAACCTCGCTGAAATCCTTGTATCGCTCGCCTTCGTCATCCTCCTGGTGCTAAAGCTTGATCCCTTGGCTCTCCTCATGCCCAATAAGGCCCAAATGAGTATTCTCGCCCTCCTCGTTGCCGCGGCGGGACTCTACGCCGGCATCCTGTTCCGTCAGAAGGCGCGCGACGAGCGGGAAGCCCTCCATCTCTACCGGGCGAGCCGCTTCGCCTATGTGGCTGGAGTGGCCCTTTTGGTCCTGGCGATCACGGTTCAGTCCTTTCGAGGCGGCGCCGATCCCTGGCTCTTCTACATCCTGGCCGGAATGGTGATCGTCAAGCTCGGAATGTTGATTTGGTCGCGTATACGGAATTAAAGCCGCCGCGCATGCGGCGACCAATAGCTCTTTAGGGAGGGGACGATGAAACGTCTCGCGTTCATGATAGTGATTCTCTCGGTCTTTGCCGTGTCGGCAAGCGCGCAGGCGATGACCGGATCCACGACCATGTCGGGATCGAGCACCGACACCGCGACCACGCCCGATACGAGTGGGATGATGGCCGCGCCGGCCCAGAGCGGTATGGCACCATCTGGCGGAGCGATGAAGGCCGATCCGATGATGGGGAGCCAGCTCCGCATGGCCAAGAGCAGCGGCATGAAGGTCATCTTCAAGGACCTGATGTCGGCCGAGCGCCTCGCGAGGAGGAATCCTACGGTCCTCTTCTTCGCCGCGGACTGGTGCCCTTATTGCCAGGCCGATCTCAAGGATATCAACGCCAACGGCTCGCGCCTGGGCAAGGTGAACGTCGTCGTGGTCGACTACGACAAGAGCGCCGACCTCAAGGCGAAGTACGGCATCACCGTCCAGGATACCTTCGTGCAGATCGACTCGAAGGGCGCCAAGCTCGCGATATGGAACGGCGGCGGCGTGGACGGAATCCTCAATAATCTCGCAAAGCCGATGTAGGGGCAGGGTATGGTAGTCCTTCTCGCCTTCGCTTTCGTCTCGGGCGTCATCACGATCCTTTCGCCCTGCATCCTGCCCGTCCTGCCGATCGTGCTCGCCGGAGGAAGCTCGGGCGGGAAGGCGCGCCCCTTCGGCGTGATCTCCGGCTTCGTAGTCAGCTTCAGCTTCTTCACCCTGGCGCTGTCGGCGATAGTCCAGGCCCTCGGCGTGCCCGCGGACGCGATGCGCTATGTCGCCATCGTATTGATAGTCCTGTTCGGGGTGGTGATGCTCGTGCCGAAGCTTCGCGAGCTCTTCGATGTCGCCGTATCGCGCATCGCGTCGCGCGGCGGCGGCCCCGGCGCGGGGCGCCCTCGCTCGAAGCCCAAAGCGGGCTTCTGGGGCGGAATCCCCGTCGGCCTCAGCCTCGGCCTCGTATGGACGCCCTGCGTCGGACCTATCATGGCATCGGTCATCAGCCTCGCTCTTAGCCAAAAGGTAACCGGGGGATCGGTTTTCGTGACTCTGGCCTATACGCTAGGTACCGCGATCCCCATGCTTGCCGTGATGCTGGGAGGCCGCGCCCTCATAGCGAAAGTTCCCGCTCTTTCCAGGAATGCTGGGAACATCCAAAGGGTCTTCGGCGTCGTCATGATCCTCATGGGCGCCGCCCTCGTCTTCCAGTGGGACCGCCAGGTCCAGACCGCCATACTGCGGGCCTTCCCGTCCTACGGCTCGGGGCTTACGGCGATCGAGAACGTGGCGCCGGTAAAGTCGGCCTTGGCGGCCAGGAGCCTCTCGCCCGGCGGCTCGTCGGGCCCGACTACGAGCGAGGCCGTAAACGTGGCCGCCGTGGCCAGCTCGGTCTTCTCCGGAGCACCGAATGATTCGCCGAGCCTCGGCGACTACGGCATGGCGCCGGCCTTCCTGGCCTCCGGCCCGTGGTTCAATACCGAAGCGCCGACAGCGGGAATCCCCGCCCCCTCGGCCCCGCTCAAGCTCGAGTCCCTACGCGGCAAGGTCGTCCTCGTCGATTTCTGGACCTACAGCTGCATCAACTGCATTCGCACAATTCCCTACCTGAAAACCTGGTACGCCGCCTACAAGGACAAGGGTCTCGTGATCGTCGGAGTGCACTCGCCGGAGTTCGCCTTCGAGAAGGTCTCGGCCAACGTGTCCCGCGCGATGCGCGATCTCGGAGTGACCTGGCCGGTCGTGCAGGACAACGACTATTCCCAGTGGAAGGCCTACGGCAACCAGTACTGGCCCGCTCACTATTTCATAGACGCGAAGGGCCGCGTGCGCTACTGGCACTTCGGCGAGGGCGAGTACGCCGAGTCCGAGGCGGTTATCAAGAAGCTCCTGGCGGAAGCGGGAGCCGCCGTCGACAAGAATATCGTCTCGGCCGCCCCCGTCCAGCTTGCGGCGCTCACCCCGGAGACCTACCTCGGCTATGAGAGGGGGAAGGGATTCGCCTCTGCGGTGAATCCCGAGCCCGACAAGGCGATCGATTACCGTCCCGCGCGGGTACCCGCGCAAGGCGAGTGGAACCTCCGGGGGACCTGGACGATAACGGGGCAGTACATCGCTCCGCGAAGCTCAGGAACCCTGTGGCTCGGCTTCAACGCTAAAGACGTCTACCTCGTGGCGGAACCAGCGGACGGTGGCGGCAGCATCACCGCATATCTCGACGGTGCGCCGACGGCCGATACGGCCGACTTCCGCGCCGGCATCGCAAAGCCCGATGCGAGCAGGCTCTATCATGTCGTGGGGCTCCCTCAGGGAGGAGCCCACGTACTAAAACTCGAGGTGAACGGAAGCGTAAAGCTCTTCTCGTTCACCTTCGGATGATGAATCGGCGCCTGGCGCGCCGGAGGATGACAGCATGGTAAAACGCATGACCCTCGCGGTCATTTTGACCGCGATGATTCTATCCACGTCCGTCGCGGCGAAGACCATGGAGCCGGGTGTCGGGACCGCTCTTTTTGCGGGAGGCTGCTTCTGGAGCATGGAATCGGCCTTCGAGAAGGTTTATGGCGTAATTACGGCCACCGCAGGCTATGCAGGTGGTAAGAACTCGAACCCGAATTACAACAACTACGCAGAGAACGGCCATGTCGAGGCGGTACTCGTGAGCTTCGATACTGCGAGGATCGGCTACGCCGAGCTCCTCGACGCATATTGGCATCATACGGATCCGACCGACCCGGACGGTGCCTTCGTCGATCGCGGACCGCAGTACAGGCCCATCGTATTCTATATGGACGACACCCAGAAGGCGGCGGCCGAGGCCTCCAAGGCGGCTATGGATAAATCGAAGGTGTTCGGCAAGCCTATCGCCGCGACTATCAGCCCAGCCCCCAAGTTCTGGCCCGCCGAGGATTACCACCAGCAGTTCGCCCGAAAGAACCCCGAACGCTACGAGGACTACCGCGTCAATTCGGGGCGGGACGAGTTCTTCGCTCGCGTCTGGGGGGCCTCGGCGCTCGCCGACCCCGGCGCCCCTCCGTCGGTCAAAGGAAGCTACATGAAGCCTTCCAAGGCCGCGCTGCAGAAGAGCCTGAATCAGATGCAGTTCGAGGTCACCCAGAACGACGGCACCGAGCCCCCGTTCCACAACGAGTACTTCGACGACCACCGCGAGGGCATCTACGTCGATATCGTCTCGGGCGAGCCCCTGTTCAGCTCGCGCGACAAGTTCGAATCGGGAACCGGCTGGCCCAGCTTCACCCGGCCCTTGGTGCCGACCAACGTGGTTGTGAGGCTCGACAACAGCTTGGGCATGAGCCGGGACGAGGTCCGCAGCCGCTATGCCGACTCGCACTTGGGCCACGTCTTCGACGACGGCCCTCCTCCGACGGGGCTACGCTACTGTATGGATTCGGCGGCTCTCCGTTTCGTAGCTCTCGGCGATATGGAGCGCGAAGGCTACGGAAGATTCTTGAAGTACTTAAAATAGAAAGTTATGGCTGAAGGCAACGGCAGCTTGGGTAATGCATATTATCTGCTCTCTGGCGTTGAAACGACCCGCAATGTCGCCTAGGCGGTAAAGATTCAGGGGGCCGGGGAGGTTTACATCCATGCAAAGAATGAGGGTCTATTCGCTCATTACGCTCCTTGCACTGTTCGCCACTGCCGACGGGTTCGGACAGGGAATCGGACCGGACACGACGGGAAAACTTCCGCCGGTGAGTCAGCCGTCATGGCCGGACAAGATACCGGGGTATACTGAGATTGATCCGGGAACCAGGTTGCATATGACCGGTACGCCGCAGCGCATCGAACTCGCAAGCTATAGGCTCAAGGTCACGGGAAACGTGGACCACTCCCTAAGCCTGAGCTTTGACGACCTCCGTCGGATGCCGCGGGTCGGCTCGCGCCCCACAATTATTTGCCAGGGCTATTTCGAGGACGTAGCAAACTGGGCCGGTGTTTCAATGGCTGCCCTACTCGACCGCGCTGGAGTCCATAGCTCTGCTCACCAAGTCGAGATGGTCTGCGCTGATGGGTATACGGCATCTATAACACTTGCTCAGGCACGATCCCCAGACGCCTATCTCGCCTACGAATTGGAAGGTAAAATTATTCCTGTGCTGCAAGGATTCCCGCTGCGGGCCATTTTGCCCTCGCTCGCCGGCTACAATTGGGCGAAATGGATCGTAGAGATCAATGTAAAATAAAATCGGAGGTATTTATCCGCGACACCCACCGCCCTACGAAAGGTCGCGAGGATGTCGCGGGGTTCAAGCGTTGAGGCTATAGTCCCTGAATATCGACGACCGAGATCCAGCGACTCGCTGGCCTTGGAGGACCGGGGCTTAGACAGTATTTCTATAATAAGGACCCGCCTGAACGGTTGAGAGCAGCGACCTTTTCGCGCACTGTCGTAGGGTGGCGGGTGTCAGCGAAAACAATGGACCCGATTCCTGAAGGCCCCACGGTGTTACGACGAAGCGGAGCTTCGTCGCGCGAAGACGCATCGCGTCTTCGCGAAGGCCCTGCCAACGGTAGTACAAAAAAGGTCCTTCGCTTTCGATTGGAAATGCTATTTATCTAGACGGACTCTCAGCTCCCCATCCTCCGCGACCACCGACTCGATGGCCCGCTCGAAGGCCGGCACGTCCCCGACGGTCTTGGCGGGCGTGAGCTCCTCGGGCCGGGCGGCCGCGAGGATCCGCGCCCTGCCCTCCCGGGCGAGCGCGGCGTCGACATTGTCGAGCGCGAACTCTCCGCCTTCGGGGTCGTTTCCCGGTATCGCGTAGCCCTTGCCCTCGACCCAACAGTCGGAGCGGAAAGAATCGGCCTTCTCGAGGAGGGCCCGAGCGGAATATACGCGGACGCCGACGTTGGTGAAGCCGGGCCCGCTTCGACCGGCCGCCGCCGGACTGCCCTGGAGTTTCGCGTGACCGAAGGATCGGGGGAGCCCGTCCTCGTCGACGCCGATCGGATAGGCGGGCGAATCGAGGGGGGCCGCGGGCATGAGGAGGTCCGTCTCGACGCCGATCGCCCGCAACGCGTCGAGCGCAAGGAGGGAGGAGAGGATGGTGCGGCGCGAGTTCGCGTCGCCGCCGAAATTCGTCACCACGTAGTCCGCGCCGCGCCACAGCGACCTGGCCTGCCAGGCGGCGTCGCCGTGGCCCAGCGGCTTCCCGTAGGGAGCCTCCTGCGTGAAGAAGTCCCTATCGCCGGGGGCTATCCCGAGGGGCGCGAGGATCTCCGAGTCTATCTCGGCCTCCCATCCCCTCACCACGACGAGGTGCCGTCCGAGGCCTTTCGCGGAAGCGAGGGCGTAGGCGGCGACGGGAATCGAGCCAGAGCCGCGCAGGAAGTCGCGGACAGGGTAGAGTCCCCTCGGGCGGGCGGGATCGAAGCGCGGGCCCTTCCGCCCGGCGCCCTCGGCGGCGAGGGACTTGACCCAGCGCGAGCCCGAGCCCGCGAGGAGGGTGAGGCAGACCGTCCTGCGCGCGAGGTCGGCGGCGTACTCGACTATCGAGGGGAAGGAAGGGCCGACGACGGCGCCGTTGCGCTCGGCGAGCGCCATGTCGGCCAGCTCGCGCCGGAAGGAACCGGCCTCCGCGAAGCCCCGGCCCGTCAGGTGCGGGAGTCTGGATTCCATGGCGCGCAGTATAGCCTCGGCGTCAGGCCTTGACGACCCGGTATTTGTTGACGAAGCCCGAGGGCCGGTAGGTCATCTTCGCCTGTCTGAGGCCCTCGTTGCCGAGGTCCTGCTCCCGGTTGATGGACTTGAAGTAGGAGGGCAAAGCCTGGGCGAAGGCCTGGTTGATGAACTGGTAGATGCCCTTGTAGCTCTCGATCCCCTTCTCGAAATGCACGGCGAACATGCGGCCGCGCGAGAGGGGTTCGCCCAGACACCAGCCGGCCGGCACGCCGTCGACGTAATACATGCAGCCTCGCATCCCCAGCACGTCGAAGAGCTCGAGGGCCTCGTACGAGGCGGCGTAGTCGCCCTCCTCGCCTTTGCCCTCGCGCCATTTCTCGAGGACCCGGACGGCGTCGCCCACGTTGTCCTTCTTCAGGGGCTTCTGCTCGTAGTCGTAGGAGTTGATGAAGGCGTTGACCAGGTTGCGCTTCTTGTGGTAGGTCCTGCCGGACAGCTCGGCCAGGTCGGTGCGCTGGTAGAGGTAGTCGAAGTTGTCCCGATCCTCCACGACAGCGTAGCCCCACTGCTCGAGCGAGGCGCGGTGCGAATCGGCCTGGGACTCGGACAGGTTCTTCAGGTAGTCGTGGCTCGCCATGAGCTCGTCGAGGATAGGCTTTTCGGGCAACTCGCAGGGGGCGTAGAAGAAGGACTTGCCGGCCTTGGCCCCCTCGATGACGAAGGTCCTGCCGGGGACGCGGGATACGCGATAGCCGTAGGTCCCGCGAAAGAGGTAGAGGTTGGAGAAGGTGAACTCGGAGATCCCGTCCTTGATGAGGTTGAGCGCCGGATAGAGAGCGTCGCGCATCCCGAGGGATACGGGAGCGAACTCGGGATACACGGGCACGGACTTGGCTGTGGATGTGGGCATGACCTCAATGATACGGAAAGCCCAGTGTCCGAGGCAAGCCAATACGGCGCGCGATTCCGCGCCCACCTTCATGCCGAGGACCTGTTGCGTCCCTTCTGCTTGGCGGCCATGAGCGCCTTCTCGGCGGCCGCGAGGAGGAAGAGGGCCGTCTGCCCCGTCTCGGGCTGGAGCGAGGCGCAACCCACGCTGATGGTGACCACCGACCCCTCGAGCGAGCCCGCGGACCGTCGGCCGCCCGGGCGATTGGCGCCGGAGCGGCTAAAGCCGGAGCGGCTGAAGCCGCTGGGGATGGCGAGGGCCTCCACGGCTCGCCGCGCTTCCTCGCCCTTGGCCAAGGCGCCTTCCATACCCGTCTCCTCGAGCACGAAGAGGAATTCCTCGCCTCCGTACCTCGCCACGAAGTCAGAGGAGCGCCGCACTATGCCCGAGAGGGCGCGGGCGATGGAGCGCAGACACTCGTCGCCGGCCGACTTGCCGCATCGGTCGTTGAAGGCCTTGAAGTCGTCGATGTCTACCGCGAGCACCGCGATCTCGAGCCCGTCGCGAACCGCCCGCTCGAAGGCGAGCTCAAGGTGCTGCTCGGCCTTCCGCGGGTTGGGCAGGCCCGTCAAGGGGTCGAGGATGGCGGCGTTTTCCATAGTGGCGCTGGCGTCGATGAGCTTAGAGACCAGGATATCGGCCTCCGCCCGCGATGCCCGCAGCGACGAGCGCGCCGGGAAGAAGGCGAGGGACCAGCCGCCGCCCGCGAGGAGGAGGGCGTAGAGGAGGATGGCCCAGGGACTCGCCCAGGGCGCGAGGCCCACTCTCACCTGAAGCGAGATCCCTTCCTCGTTCCACAGCCCGTCGTCGTTCGAGGCCTTGACCCTGAAGGTGTAGCTGCCGCCCGGCAGACGGGCGTAGGCTGCCGTATGCCCCGGCCCGGCGGGCGACCAGGCGGCGTCGAGGCCTTCGAGGCGATAGGAATAGCGGTTGCGCCCGGGATCGCGGTAATCGAGGGCCGCGAAATCGAAGACGACCGATTTCTCGCGCCATGAAAGCTCAAGCCGCCCCAGGCGAGCCGCGGCCGCTGCGCCGATCGTCGGTCTCCCCGGGACTTCGATGGAGCACATGACGACCGGGGGCCGGCGGCCGTTGAACTCGTAGCGCGCGGGATCGAACCTGTAGAGCCGGTCCACCGCCCCGAAGTACAGGGAGCCGTCCGAGGCCCGGAAGGCGCCACAGGAGAACTCCTCGGCAGGTCGCTCGCCGCGCACATTGAGGGCGCGGAAGCGCCCGGCGGCGCGGTCGAAGACGGCGAGCCCCGTCCGGGCGGCGATCCAGAGATCGCCCGAGCTATCCTCCAGGATGCGCTGGATCGTATCGCTCGGCAGGCCGTCCCGCTTCGTGTAGCCGACGAAGGAGTCGGTCTCCGGCTCGTAGCGCAGGAGCCCCCCTCCCGCTGTGCCGATCCAAAGAAGCTTACGCGAGTCCAGGAAGATAGTCCGGATCGAATCGGAGGCTAGGCGGTGGACTAAGGCGCCGCCCTCGAGGCGGTCGAGGCCCTCGTTCGTACCCACCCAGAGCCGGCCGCGGTCGTCGTAGCCCAGGGCTTCTACGATGTCGTCGGAAAGGGAGGCGCCGCCCCCGCCGCCGCGGTGGTCGACCACGGGCCTCCTGGCTCCGGCCCCCCCGCCGTCCCAGTGGAGGAGACCGGAGCGGATTGTGCCGATCCAGGCTCCCCCGGCGGGATCGTCGACCATCGCGGATACCGTCTCCGAAGACGGGGAGCCGGCCCCGCCGGGAAGGGGAAGGACGACGGAGAAGGAATCGGCGCCGCGGTCGTAGCGGGCGAGGCCCTCGTCAGTGCCGACCCAGATCTCTCCGCCGGAATCCTCGCGGATGAAGTTGACGATGTCGTCCGGGAGTGAACGGGGATCGCCCGGCGCGCGTCGGTATCGGCGCCAGGCGCCGGTGGCCGGGTCGCGCCGCGCCAGTCCTTCGCCGTACACGCCCACCCACAGATAGCCGAGGCGGTCCATCAGGAGGGCGGAGACCTTGCCGGGCGGGAAGGTTTCGGGCCCCGCCGAGAGGAGCTCGAAGCCGGGGTCGGAACCGTCCATCCTGCAGACCCCGCCCCCGCTCGTCCCGATCCACAACAGCCCGGAGCTGTCCCTCATTATCGAGGAAACGAGATCAGAGGACAGAGAGCCCGGCGCGGCCGCGGAGCGATAGCGCGAAAACTTCCCGGAAGCGAGGTCGTAGGCGAAGAGGCCGCCTCCCCAGGTGCCGGCGAACACGACGCCCGCGGAGCCGGCGGCGCCAGCGAAGACCGAACAGACCCGCCCATCGGCCGTCGGGTGGTTCTCGAAGCGCCCCGAGGCGGGATCGAAGAGCGAAAGTCCGCCTTTCCAGGTGCCGACCCAGAGCCTCCCCGCGGGGTCGAGATCCAAGGCCGTCACGAAGTCCGAGAGGGAGTTGGGGTAGCTGCGGAAGCGCTTCGCCGCGTAGTCGAAGAGCGCGAGGCCGCCCCCCGAAGTCCCGACCCATAAGCGTCCCTCGCGGTCCGTCGCGAGGGCCCGCACTTCGTCGGCGGGGAGGCTGGTCGGATCGGCGGGGTCGTGGCGGTAGCGCGTGAAGCGTCCCGTCGCCTCGTCGAGGAGGTCGAGCCCCGACATCGTGGCTATCCAGAGTCGGCCGCGGGCGTCCCTGGCGATGCAGTTGACAACGTCGTTGGACAGCGAGTCCGGCCGCGCGACATCCTCGGCGTAGACGACGAAGCGCTCGGTCGCGAGGTCGAGCCTCGCGAGGCCGCCGTCGGTGCCCGCCCAGAGCAGCTCCCCGTCCATGTAGATCGTCCTCACCCGGTCGCGGGGAAGGCTGCCGGCGTCGAAGGGGTCATGGGAGAAGAGTTTGAACGAGATGCCGTCGTAGCGCGCGAGACCGCTCGGGGTGCCGAACCAGATGAAACCCTGCCCGTCCTGCGCCATCCCCGAGACCGAGGAGTCGGGCAGCCCTTCCCGCGTCCCCAGCTCGGTGAAGAAGGGCGACGCGAAGGCGGGAATGGCGGCTGCCGAGGCGATCACCGTCGACAGGACGGCCGCGATGCGGGAAGAGCCCCTCGACGCGCGGCGCATGGGGGGAATGATATAAGTCCGGGCGGAAGATGGATAGCCCTTGCCTCGGCGCCGACCCGAAGCGCATACTCGGAGCTCATGAGACCATTCGCGGAACTCCTCTCCCGCCCCTTCGCCCCGGAGCTCGCGGCCCGCCTCCTGCGCTATACCAGGATCGAGACGACGAGCGACCGGCACATCGACGACATCCCGTCCACGAAGACGCAATGGGATCTGGCCCGCCTCCTCATGGGCGAGCTCTCGGCCATGGGCATCGCCGACTCCAGCCTGGACGAGCACTGCTACCTGTTCGCGCGACTGCCCGCCTCGCCGGGCCTCGAGGAGGCGCCTTCGATCGGCCTGATGGCGCACATGGACACGGCGAGCGATGTCTCGGGCTCCGGCGTGAAGCCTCGCGTCATCGAAGCCTACGACGGCGAGCCCATCGTCCTCGGCGGCGGCTCCGACGGCGGGAGCCTCGTGCTCGACCCCGCGGACAACCCCGAGCTCTCCGAGCATGTCGGCGACAGCATCGTCGTCACCGACGGCTCGACCCTCCTCGGAGCCGACGACAAGGCCGGGCTGGCCGAGGTGATGACAGCGGCGGCCCTGCTCCTGGCAAGCCCGGAGATCAGGCACGGACCGATCGAGCTGATCTTCACGCCCGACGAGGAGACGGGCAAGGGCATGAACCTCTTCCCCCTCGAGCGGCTCCGCTCCAAGGCCTGCTACACCGTCGACGGAGGCGGAGCCGGGGAGATCGAGGCCGAGTGCTTTACCGCCTACGGGGTCAAGGCCGAGTTCAAGGGCAAGGCCATACACATCGGCGCGGCGAGGGGGAAGCTCGCCAACGCCGTCGCCATGGCCGGCAGCTTCATATCCATGCTGCCGCGCAGCGAGGCCCCCGAGTCGACCGACGGCTGGTACGGCTACTACTGCCCGCTCGAGATGTCGGGCACCCTCGAGGCCGCGCAGGTCGAGGTCTTCCTGCGCGACTTCAGCCAGGCCGGGATGGAATCGCGCATCGCGGCGGTCCGCGCCATGGCCGCGGCCGTCGAGGCCCAGTTCCCCCTCGGCTCCGTGACCCTGGCCGTGAAAAAGCAGTACGTCAACATGCGCGAAAAGCTCGACCAGAGGCCCGAGGTGCTCGAGCGCCTCATGGAGGCCGCGCGGCGCGCGGGGGCGGATCCCGTAGTCAGGCCCATACGCGGCGGCACCGACGGCGCCCGTCTCACCGAGATGGGCGTGCCCACGCCCAACATGTTCACGGGGGGCTACAACTACCACAGCCGCTTCGAGTGGGCCTCCCTCGCCGAGATGGCCCTCGCGGTCGATACCATTATCGAGCTCGTGAAGCTCTGGGCTCAATAGAATGAGCCTCAGAAATGTCTCGAGAAGGCCTCGTTGGAGTTCCGCATGGTCTTCGCACGAGTCTCGCGACGCTTGTCCGAGACTTCTCCGAAGCTTTTGCGAATAATCTTTTCAATTGAGAATTTTTCGTTTCCAGTCTCAATATTTTTTGTTTCGAGCTCGAAACCTTTGATCTTCAGCTGAGAATGCTTTGCATTCAGATTCAAAATTGTGAAAGAATGAACGATACCTCGCAGCGAGCCGCGGGGTATGAGTCCCTCCTCCGAATCGCCAGGTTCCAAGGACATGCGCGTCTATTGCAGCGAGGCCGCCCGAAGGCGGCCTCGTCCGTCCACAATGGGCTTCCGGCTAGAGGATCAGCTTAATGCCGGCCGTGAAGCGGTATGCAGGCACATACTCGTTGATTATCGGAACGCCATTTGCGTCATAGTTCCCTGAGAAGGTGCCATAATATGGTATATCCGTACCGTTTTGCTTCAACTGGCTCTGGATGAGGAAGTTGTAGGCCAGTTTGCCGAAGATACCGAGGTGATGGCCGAGGTTGATGCCCAGGCCAATGGCTCCGTACCAGTAGGGAGAAGCGGCTATCGGCGAAGTGCCTGTATAGTCCTGAGGCTTACTGTTGGCGGCATAATCGAGGGCTAGAATCCCGACGCCGAACTCGAGGAAGGGGTCGATGAATGAGGTCGCTTTGAAAAGGTGGTACGAAAGATAGATGTCGGCGTCCCAATTGATCAAATTTACTCCGGTCAGGTCGCTGGCGTTTGAATTGGGAGAGTAGTTGAAGGACACTCCCAGCCCTAAGTGCCTGCCCAGAATCTCGATGAAGCCGCCATAGTAAATGTTGTCGCCGGTCCGAAAGGCGTCGGAAATGCCCGAGGCGCTCAGCTGCGAGTCCGAATGCAGGGCGCCCGAGACACCGAAGGCCAGCTGGGCGAAGGCTCCGCCGCTCACGAGCGCGACGAGGGCGATTACGATAAAAATCTTCTTATTCATTGCCAATTCCTCCTGTGGACGGCCATAAACCCTGGGTTCATCTACAGTATAGCGCGGCGAGATTTATAATCAAGTTCGTACGGTATTCGAACCTGACCCCGCTTCAATGGAAAATTGAATAATGATTGATTATACTAAAAGTACCAATCGGCCATGGGTGCCAGTCTCCACCAGCCGCGCCGAGTGTCGCAAGGAGTTATCATGAAACGAATAGTAGCCATCGTCCTGGTCATCCTCGCTTTGGGAGCCTTCGCGTCAGCGCAAGAAAGGGCGCCCCTTCAAATATTCTGCAATGTCAGCGGTGCCCAAGTTTATCTGGCGGGCCAGTTGATCGGCAATACGACTCCCAACCTCGCGCTCAATGTCAGGATGGGCAATTATGCGCTCACTATCGTCAAGAAGGGCTACATTCGGTTCGACACTACGGTGACGGTGGGTCAGGGAGGCGCGACGGTCCAGGCCAACCTGATGCTGCCCGGCGCGGCTTCGGCCCCTAACACCATACCCGCACCCAATACAATTCCCGCCCCGCAGGTTTACAATTACGGCCTCACCGTATCCTCCAACGTGAACGGCGCCACGGTCTTCATCAACGGCAACCAGGCCGGCCAGACGCCCTTTACGGCCCAGGTGCCCCCGGGCTCCTACGCGGTGCTGGTACAGGCCCCCGGATACCAGGACTTCAACCAGAATATCGTCGTCGGCAACGGCCCGGCCCAAGTCAACGCGATGCTCCAGGGACAGAACCAGCAGCTCAGCATCCAATCCAACGTCAACGGCGCCTATGTCTTCATAAACGGCTCGCAGGTGGGACAGACGCCCTATACTGCCGCTTTGCCCCAAGGCAGCTACACCGTCCTGGTGCGGGCCGCGGGCTTCACCGACTACCAGGTCCAGGTTCCCCTGACGGGACCGCAGGCCATCAACGCCGTTCTCCAGCCGATGATGGCCAGCTGGCAGCTCAGCCTGCCCGACACCATGCGCAACAGGGAATACAGGCCGGAGCAGTTCCGGGAAGGGCTCCAGATCTGGATCGACGGAGCGCGGCAGGACAGCGCTCCGGGTCAATTCGCCTCGGGGCAGCTGACTCCGGGCAGCCATGTCATCAGGCTGGTAGCCGGTGGGCTCTCCAGCGAAACCCAGATCAACGTCCAGGCCGGTCAGGCCTACACCTTCGTGCCCTTCTTGGGCGTGAACGTCCAGTAGGCTCGCCTTAGGGGGAGGGGCCCGGCCCTCCCCCATTTTCGTGTACAAAGAGCCCGAGACCGGGTATACTCCAGCTCGAAAACGATTTACCGAAACAGGGATGCGGCCCCGCCAATGATCGACCTGAGCGAGTACGAAGGCCTGGCCCGGGAGACGGGGGCCTTTAAGGATATCGAGCTCGACATACTCAAGGAATCGCTCTCGGAGTGGCAGAAGCGGCCGGGCGATCCCTACACCGCCTTTGAGGTCAGGGACGGTCGCATCCTCGCCGGATTCGCCGTCCTCTGCCGCGAGGCCAGCACCGAGTACACCTTCGACCTCCGGGCAATCTGCGTGGACCCCTCCTATATCGGCAAAGGCGTGACGGCCGGCCTCCTGGGCTTGGTCGAGGAAGAGATCCTGAAATCGGAAAAGTCGGCCATACTCCGCTTCGAGACCTCAAGGCGCAAGGAAGCCTCCATCGGACCGGATGTCCTGTCCGGGCGGGGCTTCGCGCTCATCGGCCATATCCCGGATTTCTACGCTCCCGGCGACGATTACTTCATGTACGCGAAGCATCTGCGCCGCGCGGCCCGCGATGCGGGCGGCGCGGCCGAAGAGGGCGGCGGAACGAAGGAGGGGCGATGATCATCGGAGCGATCGAGGCGGGGGGCACCAAGTTCGTATGCGGCCTCTTCGACGCCGACTACCAGGAGTGCGCCAAGCCGAGGATGATCGCGAGGGCGAGCATCCCGACCACCGAGCCCGACAGGACTCTCGAGGCCTCCCTGGACTTCTTCGCGAAGTCGGCCCGGGAGAGCGGCGGCGCCAGGCTGGACGGCGTCGGCATAGGCTGTTTCGGCCCCGTGGACCTCCGTCTCTCCAGCCCCACGTGGGGCTGCATCACCACCACTCCCAAGCCTCTCTGGCGGGACACCCCGGTCGCGGGGATCTTCCGCGACCGGCTCGGCGTCCCGGTCGCCTTCGATACCGACGTCAACGCCGCGGCCTACGGCGAGCATCTGTGGGGCGCGGCGCAAGGGCTCAAGGATTTCGTCTACGTGACGGTGGGGACCGGCATCGGCGGGGGCGTCTTCGTCAACGGCGACCTCGTCCACGGCCTCACCCATCCCGAGCTCGGCCACATCAAGATCCAGCGCGAGACTTCCGACGGCTACCCAGGCGCCTGTCCCTACCACCGCGACTGTCTCGAGGGCATGGCCTCCGGCCCCGCCATCGGAGAGCGCTGGAAGGCGCGACCCGAGGACCTGGGGGCCGGCCACGAAGCCTGGGAACTCGAGGCCCGCTACCTGGCGAAGGCCTTCGCGTCCTACACCTTCGTGCTCTCGCCCGAGCGCATCGTGATGGGCGGCGGGGTCGGCCTGCGTCCCGGTCTGGCCGAGCGGGTCGCCGTCCTCCTCGGCGAGGAGCTCGGCGGATACCTGCCCGCCCTCGAGGGCGAGCGTCTGGCGGCCTTCGTGGCCCGGCCCCTCCTCGGCGCGGACGCGGGTCTCCTCGGCGCGGCGGCGATAGCGCTGCGCTGCCGCGTAGACTAGCCCCGTCCTCCGCTTCCCATTTCAGGTTCAATATCCTCTCCGTTTCCGCCGAAAATCAACGGAAGACAAGTATTGACCGAGGTAGGAAGTTTGGACGCATACGCCTTCACCGACGCCACCGTCGTGACGCCGCGCAAGATCCGCGGATCCGCGTCCCTCCTCGTGGAGGGAGGCAGAGTCGCGGGCTTCGGCCTCGGGGCGCGCCGGGAAGTGCCGGTCGGGAAGGGCGCCTACGTCTATCCCGCCCTCGTCAACGCCCACGATCACCTTCGGGGCAATTACCTGCCGCGCGTCGGTCCCCCGGTGGGAAGCTTCTACCCCAACTGGTCGCCCTGGGACGCCGATCTCAAGGCTTCGCCCGTCTACGCGGAACGCTCCGCCCTGAGCGTCGCGCAGATGTACCTCCTCGGCGGGTACAAGAACCTCTTCTCGGGCGTCGGCACGGTGAGCGACCACTTCCCCCACGAGCTCAACGACGACTATCTCGGGACGCTGCCCATCCGCGCCCTCCGGGAGTACTGCCTCGCCCACGAGTGCTCGTCCTTCGACCTGAGGTGGGGGGACGGCATCGAGGTCGAGCACGCGCGCGCCGTCGAGAGGGGCTGGCCCTTCATCACCCACCTCGAGGAGGGCTTCGACGCCGAGAGCATGGACGGGATCGGCGTCCTGGAGCGGGCGAAGGCCCTCGACGACAGGGACCTCCTCGTGCATTGCATCGGCTTCTCGGAAGAGGACATCAAGAAGGTGAGGCGCGCGGGGGCGAGCGTCGCCTGGTGCCCGGCCTCGAACTACTTCATGTTCAACCTCACCTGCAAGGTGCGCAAGCTCCTGCGCGCGGGAGTGAATGTGGCGCTCGGGACGGATTCGACGCACACAGGCTCGGTGAACCTCCTCGCGGAGATGAAGTTCGCCCGCAAGACCTACCGCGAGATGTACGGGGAGGAGCTCCCCGCGAAGACCCTGTTCGACATGGTGACCGTCAACGCGGCTCGCGCCCTGGGTCTCGAAGGCCGCGCGGGCCAGCTCGAGCCCGGGGCCTGGGCGGACATCGCGGTGTTCAGGGCCAGGGCCGACGATCCCTACGAGAGCCTCGCGCTGGCCGAATGCGAGGACCTGGAGCTTCTCGCGATCGAGGGAGTCCCGGTCTACGGGGACGAGGCCAAGTACGGGGCTTCCTTCGAGGCCGTCGCCGGGGCCGGGGCGGCGGGTTACGGCCGAGTCGCCGTCGGCGGCAGGCTCATGTTCGTGAAGGGGGACCCCGTCGGCCTGTACCGGGGGATAAGGTCGGCGGTCGGCTTCGCCAAGAAGCTGGAATACCTGCCCTTCGAGACCGGATGAGGTCCGTAATGCCCGTTCGAGGGCTGGAATTGGGTAGCCAAGAGGCCTACACTAGTAAAGCGTCGGGACGAGAACGGACCTAAGGAGCTGAAAGAGGATGCCAAAGGTAGGGAACTACCGCGCCAATTCGGTGATCTATTTCCAGGGGGACGTCGTGAGCGACAAGGTCTTCGTCCTCCAGCAGGGAAAGGTGAGCCTCAACTACACCGACATAGAGACGGCGAAGGAAATACGGGAGATCATACAGACGGGCGAGTTCTTCGGGGTCAAGAGCGCCCTGGGGAAGTATCCCCGCGAGGAGAACGCGGTCGTGCTGTCGGACGCGCAGGTCCTCATCTTCTCCGTCCCTGAGTTCGAGGTCTTCGCCCAGGCTCAGACCCGCATCATCATGAAGATGCTGAAGGTCTTCTCGAACCAGCTCAGGCGCGTCCACAAGCAGGTCGACAACCTCCTCGAGAGGAACGAGGCCGAGAGCCCGGAGGCCGGCCTCTTCAAGGCGGGCGAGTACTACCTCAAGGCGCGGCAGTACTCCCAGGCCAAGTACATATTCAGCCGCTACCTCACCTACTACCCGGCCGGCAGGCTCGCCGAGCAGGCGAGCCGCTACCTGGAAGCGGCGGAGAGCGGCTCGGTCAAGTACGGGGACGGCAAGGGACCGGCGCCCCTCATGGTCGAGGCCACGCGGCAGGGGGGAACGCCGCGCGACGGCTCCGCGGCGCGGGAGGCGGCGCGCGAGGCCGATGCGCGGGGCTCGGGCGACCGCGACGAAGGCCGGTCCGCCTCTCCCTCCCGCGCGCCCGGCGAGGGGCTCTCGGACGCTGCCAAGAGCTACTACGACGCGGTCAGTCTCTTCAGCTCCGAGAAGTACAAGGAGGCCCTCGCCGGCTTCAAGCGCATCGTCGAGGCCAACGCCGACACCGAGTACGTCGGCAAGGCCCTCTACGAGATGGGCCGCTGCCTGTTCATGCTCCAGCAGTACGATCTCACGATCAAGCACTTCACCCAGATGGTGCAGACCTATCCGAAGCACCCCGACCTCATCGACACCCTCTTCTACCTCGGGCAGTCCTACGAGAAGAAGGGCGACGCCGAGCGGGCGAAGGGCTTCCTCAAGAAGATTCTGTCGATGGAGTCGGACGAGGACGCGTCGATCCGGATCAAGGCCGCCAAGGCCCTGCGCCGTCTCGAGGAGGCCGGACGTGGCTGACCTGGCAGCATTCACCCGCTTCGCGCGGACCTACCACCCCGGCGAGATCATCTTCGCCGAGTACGAGCCCGGGGACAGCTTCTACCTCATCCAGGCCGGGAAGGTGAAGATCACCAAGATCGTCGGCGACATCGAGAAGACCCTCGACATACTCCAGCTCCCCGAGATCTTCGGCGAGATGGCCATACTCGAGGGAGCCCCCCGATCGGCCACCGCCCAGGCCATCGACACGGTCAAGGTGCTCGAGTTCAACCGGGCCAATTTCGAGGTGCTCATGATGGGCAACCCCCAGATCGCGCTGAGGCTCCTCAAGCTCTTCACCAAGCGCATCTGGGACCAGAAGCGGCGCTTCATGATCTTGACTCTCGACGACCCGCAGGCCAAGATAGCGGACGTCTTCCTCATGCTCGACGAGACCAACGCGGCGGTCCGCGGGGGCGAGCTCGAGGGCGAGAAGCGGGAGTTCAGGGTCACCATGGACGACGTCGCCCACTGGGCCGGGATGTCGCCGGCCGAGGCCCAGACCCTCATCGGGCACTTCGCCAACCAGCGCCGCCTCGAGCTCTTCCCGGACAAGATAGTCGTCAAGAACATCAACGACTTCATCCGCTTCGTCAACTCGCGCAGGAAGAAGTAGCCGGGCCGCGCACGGGAGCCGCATTTTGTCCGAGAAAGTCCGCATCGCGCTCACGATCAACGGCGGGCGGGTCGTCCGCGAGGTCGACCCCTCGCTGTCGCTCCTCCGCTTCCTCCGCGAGGACCTGGGCCTGGTCGGCGCGAAGAACGGCTGCGAGAAGGGCCACTGCGGCGCCTGCACGGTCATCGTCGACGGCGCGGCGCGGCGCGCCTGTCTCCTCAAGGCATCGCGGCTGGAAGGCTCCGCGATCCAGACCATAGAAGGCCTGACCGGGCCCGACGGCTCCCCCCACCCCCTGCAGCGAGCCTTCGTCCTCGAGGGCGCGGTCCAATGTGGCTTCTGCACCCCCGGGATGATCATGGCGGCCAAAGCCCTCCTCGACCGCGCGCCCGATCCCTCCGAGGCCGAGATGGCGGAGGCGATGCGCGACAACATGTGCCGCTGCACGGGCTACGCGGCCATACGGCGGGCGATCGCGAGGGCCGCCCGGGAGCTCGGCGGGAGGGGCGGCGTCGAGACGCCCCCGCGCGGCGCCGTCGGCGCGGCCCTGCCGCGCAAGGACGCGCCCGCGAAGGCCCGCGGCGAAGCCCTGTTCAGCGAGGATCTGGCGGATCGGGGAGCGCCGGGAGCCGCGAAGGCCCTCGTCGGGAAGATGCTGTTCAGCGAGCGCAGCCACGCCCGACTGAGGTCGGTCGATACCGCGAAAGCCTCGGCGGCCGAGGGCGTCGCGCTGGTCCTCACGGCGCGGGACGTCCCGGGCCGCAATTCCTTCGGCCTCTTCGTGCCGCAGCAACCGGTGATCGCGGGCGACGAGGTCCGTTACCTGGGCGACGTCGTGGCGGTCGCGCTGGCGGAGACTCGCGAGGAGGCCGAGGCGGCGAGGGCCCTCGTCGCCGTCGACTACGAGGAGCTCCCCGTCCTCTCCTCCCCCGAGGAGAACATGAGGGAGGGCGCTCCCCTCATCCATCCCGACGCGGAGAGCAACATCGTCCACGAGACCCACGTGCGCAAGGGCGACGCCGCCGCGGCTTTCGCGCGCTCCGACATCGTGATCGAGAACGACTACGAGACCCAGGCGGTCGAGCACGCCTACATGGAACCGGAGTCCTGCCTCGCGGTCCCCGACCCCGACGGCGGCGTGACGGTCTACACGGGCAATCAAGGCTCGAGGGACTATCGGAGCATGATCGCCGCGAGCCTGGCCCTCCCCGAGGAGAAGGTCCGCGTCGTCCTCGTCGCCTGCGGCGGGGGCTTCGGCGGCAAGGAGGAGCCCACCGTCCAGATACAGGCCGCCCTCGGCGCCCGCCTGACCGGGCGGCCCGTGCGCATCGCCCTGTCGCGCGAAGAGTCGGTGCGGATGAGCACCAAGCGCCACCCGATGCGCATCCGAATGCGCCACGGAGCCTCCAGGGACGGGACGCTCCTCGCCCTGGAATCGCGGGCGGTGGCCGACGCGGGGGCTTACGTCTCCCAGACGGGGCCGGTCGTCTTCCGCTCGGCGGTGACGGCGACGGGCCCCTACGAGGTCGGGTCGGTCGTCGCGGACTCCTACGGGATCTATACCCACAAAAACCCGAGCGGCGCCTTCCGCGGCTTCGGCAGCACCCAGGCGAGCTTCGCCTGCGAGATCCAGATGGACGAGATCGCGCGCGCCATCGGGATGGATCCCGTCGAGCTCAGGCGGAGGAACGGCTTCGCTCCCGGCAAGCGCACGGGGACGGGCCAAGTGCTGGACGAGGGCGTGGGCTACCTGGCCACCCTCGAGGCTGCGGCCGGGGCCCTGGAGCGGCTGCGGGCCGAGTTCGGCTCATCCGCCCCGCCCCCCGGCAAACGCGTCGGCTTCGGCATCGCGAGTTCGTACAAGAACGTCGGTATCGGCACCGGTCTCGCTGACGGCGCCGGCGCGATCGTCGAGCTCACCGCGGACGGCCGCGTCTCGGTGCGCACGGGAGCCGCCGACATGGGTCAGGGCTCCGACACGGTGGCCGCCCAGATCGCCGCCGAAGTCCTGGCCCTGCCCTACGAGCTCTTCGACGTGGTCGCCTGCGACACCCGCTCCTGCCCCGACGGCGGCATGACGACCGCCTCCCGCCAGACCTTCGTGACGGGCAACGCGGTCAAGATGGCCGCCTCCGAGCTGCGCGACCGCCTGGCTCCCTTCCTGCCGGGCTTCGGTTCGCCGGGCCTTCTCTCCGACGGGACTGCGGATCCTTCGGCGAGGCTGCGCTTGGCGCGCGAGCGGGCGCTCGCTGCCGGGCTCTCCGTCCTAGCGGAATGCCGCTACCTCCCGCCCGCGACCAGCGCGCACAGGACGAGCGCCGCGCTGTCGCCGGGCGAGCCGGTCTCGGCCCTGGATATCCACTATGCCTACTGTTTCGCGAGCGCCGCGGTCGCCGTCGAGGTGGAGCTCGGGACGGGGGCCGTGAGGCCCCTCAAGCTCTTCCTCGCCCAGGACGTGGGCAAGGCCATCAACCCTCTGAGCGTCGTCGGCCAGATCGAGGGAGCCGCCGCGATGGGCCTGGGCTACGCGCTCTCCGAGAGCTTCGTCTCCACCGACCGCGCGGTCGTCACGGACACGCTGCGCAAACTCGGCGTCCCCCGCTTCGCGGAGGTCCCTTCCATCGAGGTGGCGATCGTCGAGCTGCCCCAGCCGGGCGGACCCTTCGGCGCGAAGGGGATGGGGGAGGTGGGGCTGAACCCCGTCGCCCCAGCCCTGTCGAACGCGATCTTCGACGCCACGGGCGCCAGGCTGCGCTCCCTCCCGATGACCCGCGATAAAGTGCTCGCGGCCATCGGCCGGAAGGCCTAGAAAACGATCTTGACGGCCGTCCCGGACGTCGAGCTCCTGGACATGCTACCCTCTATCTGCTTTACGAGCATCGAGACGATCAGCGTGCCGAGGCCCTCGGCGTCGGACTCGGGCTCGATCCCCCTTCCTCCGGCCCCGACCCCGTCGTCCGTCACTTCGAGCTCGACCTTGCCTTCCCTCTCGGCGAGACGGACGCGGATCTTCCCCCTCCTGTCCCCCGGGAAGGCGTGTTTCATCGCGTTGGTCGCCAGCTCGTTCACGATGATGCCTACGGCCATGGATGTCTTCGCGTCCACTTCGATCCTCTCGAGCTCGAATTCCAGGAGGATCCTCCCCGGGCTCGAGGAATAGCCCTCGAGGAGATGCTCGGTCAAATCCTTGACGTAGAGATCGAGGCGGACGCCCCGCGCGGAATCCTCGGCGCTCATGAGGTCGTAGAGCCTGGAGACCGCGTCTATCCTGTCGCGCACCTTTTCCATCGACCCGCGGAAGCCGGCGTTCTCGCGCCGATCCGCCTCGAGGGAAGTCAGGCCGGAAATGATCGCCAGGGAGTTCTTCACCCTATGCTGGAGCTCCTTGAACAGGAGGTTCTTCTCCTCCGAGGCGCGCGCCAGTCTCGAGTTGACCTCCTCCTTGCGGATGAGGATGTAGCCCGTGCTGCCGAGGATCATCATCAGGATGCGGATGAGGAAGACCAAGACCTGGAAGAAGTTCGGGACGATCAGGTCGTAGCTTCCCGCGACCATGATATTCACCCCGCGCGCGATCGAGGCGGAAGAGCAGAGGAGGAGGCTGATCCCGATGAACCTCCGCAGCGGCGAGGCATCGTCCCCCGAGAAGGCCAGGAGCGAGCCCGGGATCACGAAGAAGGCCACCTCGAGGCAGGCCGCTACGACTATCCTTGCGATGCGCCCGACTCCGGGGAACCACCAGGCCGCGAGGATGAACGCGAGCAGGGACGCGAAGGAGATGAACAAGGTCCTTCCGGGCTCGCGCTCGAGGGAGACGAGACTGAGGCCCTCGAGCGCGATTCCGCAGAAGAAGACGCTGTTCCCTATGGAGAAGGACAGGAGGTCGGAGACGTTTCCCCGGAGGCCGATCAGTATCCAGGCTCCGAACTGGAAGGCTCTGCCGGCTATGAAGAGGCTGTCGAAGATCGACGATATCTTCTTGGTATCGAAGAGGAGGAGGAGGACTGCGATGGCATTGCCCATCGCCAGGACGACTATGAGGGTCTTGACGTCGAGCGGCTGGAACAATGTCGGCCCCATGGGAGTCAAGCATCCTGCATTTCGACTTTCAATTCAACCGGTTTCGGCGCGACGCCGCGGCGCCCCCTCGACGACCATGTCCGGCCAGGCCAACGGGCTCATGCCCTCTCGACGACTACGTCGACGAATTCCCTTACGAGCTCCTTGATCCCGTCGCGGACCTTCCTCACCTGGGCCATGATTTCCTCGTCGCTTCCCTCGAAGGTCGACGGGTCCGGGAAGGGCCAGTAGAACCTTTCGGCCACGCCGGGAAAGACGGGGCACTTCTCGGCCGCCTCGCGGGAGCAGACCGTCACCACGTAGCGGAAGCCGCGGCCGGATCGCCACAGGTCGAAGACGTCTTTCGCCTTGTTGGCCGAGATGTCGATGCCGTCCTCCTTCAGGGCGCGCACGACATAGGGATTGAGCGTTCCCGGCTCCAGGCCGGCGCTCTCGACCTCGAAACCGTCCCCGCCGAACTTGCGGCAGTAGGCTTCGCCGATCTGGCTGCGGGCGGTGTTGTGGACGCAAAGAAAGAGTACCTTGATCATCGCGGCTCCTCCTCCGGCACTGATTCAAGCGGCTCCCCGCTATAGCTCGACGTATTCGCCCGAGGCGCTGTAAATCGCCCACGAGCAGATCGTGACCGCATGGTCTCCCATCCGCTCGAGGAAGCGGCTGAGCAGCAGGGACTTCGTGGCGTCCCTCAAGGCCTCGGGAGTATCGGCCATGATCCCGAGGAGATCCTGATAGGTAACCCGCTTGTGCTCGTCCATCTCGGAGTCGAGAGCCGCGGTCGATCGGGCGAGGGTCTCGTCGCGGGCGACGAGGGCGCGGACGGAATCCCCGAGCATCGCGGCGCCCAGTTCCATCATGCGCGCGATGCGATCTCCCGCGAGGAGCTTCATGCCGCCGGCGACGTCCTTCGCCCGCTTCGCGGCGTGGACGGCGTAGTCCCCGATGCGCTCGATGTCGGATACGGCCTTCAGGCAGGCGATGAGATGGCGCAGGTCGGAGGCCACCGGCTGGTCGCGCGCGATGAGCACGGCGCAGGCGTTGGATATCTCGATATCGCGGTCGTTGACGTATTTGTCGTTCCCGATGACGACCTGGGCCGCTTCGATGTCGCCCGTCCGGAGGGCCGAGGAAGCGGTCTCGATCTGCTTGCCCACGAAGGCCGCCAGAGCCTCGAGTTCCTTCCCGACGAGTTCCAGTTCCTGCGAGAAACGCTCGCGCATAGCTTCCTGCCTTCCCTTCGATCAGCCGAGGCGCCCGGAGATGTAGTCTTCCGTGCTCTTTTCCCTGGGCTCCATGAATATGCCCTGCGTGGGTCCATACTCGATCAGATGTCCCACGTGACTCTCGTCCGCGAGCATGAAGGCCGTCATATCCGAGGCGCGCGCGGCCTGCTGCATGTTGTGGGTCACGAGGACGATGGTGTATTTCGCCTTCAGCTGGAACAGGAGGTCCTCGATCTTCAAGGTCGCCGTCGGATCCAGGGCCGAGCAGGGCTCGTCCAGGAGGAGGACCTCGGGCTCGATGGCGATCGCGCGGGCGATGCAGAGTCGCTGCTGCTGCCCTCCCGACAGCGCCGACCCGGAGGAGTGGAGCTTGTCCTTGACCTCGTCCCAGAGCGCCGCGGCCCGCAGGGACCGCTCCACCGTCTCGTCGTACTCGGCCTTCGACATCTTCGGGAGGTTGAGCCTCAGGCCGGCGATGACGTTCTCGTAGACGGTTCGCGTGGGGAATGGGTTGGGCTTCTGGAACACCATGCCTATCCTTCGCCGAATCCTCACCGGGCTCGCGTCGGGAGCGTAGATGTCCTCGCCGTCGAGAAGCACCGAGCCCGTAGCGTAGGCTCCCTTTATGACCTCGTGCATTCGGTTGATGCAGCGGATCATCGTCGACTTGCCGCAGCCCGATGGTCCGATGATCGCGGTGATCAGGCCGGGGCGCACGTCGAGGTCGATGTCCTCGAGCGCCCGGTGCTTCCCGTAATAGGCGCTCAGGGACTTGATGACGACGCTCATTCCGGCATCGGAAGACGCAGTCTCGTCGACGCCGGGACTCCGGATGATGTCGGCGAAGGTCCTAATGGGATTCATGCTTCCACCTTCTGGTGAAGAACTTCACCGCCCCGCTCAGGATGGCGACGATCGCGATGAGGACGAGGGTCGAGGCCCAGGCCTTCCGGTGCCAATCGTCGTAGGGCGAGACGGCGTAGTTGAAGATCTGGAGGGGCATGGCGGCCATGGGTCGCCGCAGGTCGAGATTGAAGAAGGTGTTTCCCAGCGCGGTGAGGAGCAGCGGCGCGGTCTCCCCCGCCGCGCGGGCGAGCGACAGCATGACGCCGGTAAGTATACCCGGGAGGACGGTCGGGACGACGATGAATACGACGACCTTCCAGCGCGGAGTTCCCAGGGCCAGCGCCGCCTCCCTGAGGCTGTCCGGCACGAGCTTCAGGATCTCCTCGACGCTCCTCGCGATTATGGGGATCATGATCACGGCGAGGGCGCAGGCGCCCGCTATGCCGGAGTAACCCGTCAGGTTCCGGACGAGGAGGGCCCATATGAAGACGCCCACGACGATCGAGGGGAGCTCGGCCAGGAGCTCGATGGCGAAGCGCACGATCTCCGCGAAGCGGCCTCGGCCGAATTCGATTATGTAGATCGCGGTGCCCATTCCGATGGGAATCGCGATGAGGCCGGCAACGAGGAGCATCACGATCGTGCCCGCTATCGCCTGCGCTATGCCGCCGCCGACCTCGCCGTAGGGTTTCGGGATCTTCGTGAAGAAATCCGCGTTCAGGGATCCGACTCCGTTCACGAATATGTGGCCGACGATCGCGAAGAGGATCGCCACCGACAGCGCCGTCAGCGCGACGGCGAGAGCGGCGTTGACGGTGCCGCGTACGCGCCTGCCCAGGAATCTCCTCTCCTCGCCGTCCTTAGGCATCTGCGCCGCCCTCCCTTCGCGCGATCCGGCGCACGAGCACCCGCGAGCCGATATTGAAGACCGAGGCGACCAGGAGCAGCACGAGGCCGAGCTCGACGATGGCGCTGAAGTATATGGGCGAATCGGCCTCCGTGAACTGATTCGCTATCGCGCTCGCGATGGTGTACCCCGGCGTGAGGATGGACGGGCTGATCTTGGTCGAGCTGTTGCCGATCACCATGGTGACCGCCATCGTCTCGCCGATGGCCCGCGCGAGGCCGAGCATGGCCGCGCCGACGATGCCCCCGCGCGCGTAGGGAAGCACGGCCTTGGAGAGCACCTCCCATCTCGTCGCGCCGAGGGCCAGCATGCCTTCCTTCTGGAGGCGAGGCACCTGATCGATGATCTCCCGCGACAGCGAGAGGATGGTCGGCAGGATCATGATGGCGAGGACGACGCCTCCCGTCAGGAGGTCCTGGCCGAAGGCCGGGCCGGCTACGAGGGCGCCGAGGACCGGGACCTTCCCCAGCGTAGTCTGGAGGAAGGGCTCGATGCCGGTCCTCATTATCGGCACGAGGACGAAGAGGCCCCAGACGCCGTAGGCCACGCTCGGGATCGCCACGAGGAGCTCGATTATGAAGGCGACCGGCTTCCCGAGCCAGGAGGGGGCGTATTCCGAGACGAAGATGGCCGAGCCCAACGCGAGGGGCGTAGCCAATACCAAGGCGATCAGGGAGGTGACGACCGTCCCGAATATGAAGGGAAGCGCGCCGAAGAAGATGTGGTTGAGCGCGGTCTCGACCGGATTCCATTTCGACCCGGTCAGGAAACCCGAGCCGAACCTGCCGATGGACTCAGTCGAATCGAGCACCAGCAGGAGGATGAAGCCGACGATGAGGGCGACCACGACGGTGGAGGCGGCGCCGACGAGGGCCGTGAAGACCCGATCGCTCGGGTCCACCACGGCCTTCGTCGCCCGCCGCGAAAGGGAACTCCGGTCTGCCATGAACGGCTTTCGCGGCTGCGCTTCGGCTATTTTGAGATCGCCGCCGGCAAGGCCTGCATGCCGTTCACCTGAATCGCCTTGATCAAGGCTTCGGCCTTCTTGACGACGTCGGGGGAGAGAGGAGCGTACTCGAGGCCGGCGTTGTAGCTCTGGGCGTCGTGCGTGGCCCACCAGAGGAGCCGCGTGAGGGCGAGCGCCTTGGATGCGTCGCTCTGCTGGGCATAGGCGAGTATCCAGGTGAAGCCCACGACGGGATAGGCCGCGGGGTTTTCGCTGTCGACGACCTTGACGCGGAGATCGTCCGGGAGGGCCACTCCCTGGGCCGCCATCGTGACGGCGCTCGTGCTGGGCGCGGGGTATTTCCCTGACCTGTTCTTCACCAGGCCGACGGGAAGACCGTTCTGCACTGCATAGGCTTCCTCGACGTAGCCGATCGAATAGGGCGTCTGCTTGACGTTGCCGGCGACCCCCTCGTTGCCCTTGCCGCCGAGCCCGACGGGCCATTGCACCGAGTTGGCGGCGCCGACCTGCTTGGCCCATTTGTCGCTCACCGCGGTGAGGTAGCTGGTCCAGATGTTCGTAGTTCCCGAGCCGTCCGAGCGGTGGACGACGACGATGAACTTGTCGACGCCCTTGAGCTTCGGATTATCGGCGACGAGCTTCTCGTCGTTCCACTTGAGGATGTCGCCGAGGTAGATGGCGGAAATGGTATCGGCGGTGAAGCGCAGCGTTTCCTTCCCGAGCTCGGGAATGTTGAAGGTCGGCACCACTGCTCCCATCGCGGTAGGTATATGGAAGATTTTGCCGCCCTTTGCGGCGGCGAGCTGATCGTCGGTCATGGGGCCGTCCGACGCGCCGAAGTCCACCGTCTGATCGCTGATGCTCTTGATGCCGCCGCCGGAGCCGATCGGCTGGTAGTTGACTTGGACGCCGGTAAGCTTCGCGTACTCGCTGAACCATTTAGTATAAAGAACGGCCGGGAAGGTGCCCCCCGCGCCGGTCAGGTTTTTCGCTTCATTGGGATCTCCGCCTTTGACAAGTCCGAAACCGACTTTTGTTTGCGCGGCCATTCCTGCAGTCAAGGCCAACAAACAGAATAATAATATAGTCGCCTTCTTCATTGCTTTTCCTCCAATCTACATGATCGTATACATATACAAGCATATGTTTCTCAAAGAGGGAAGTCAACGTACTAGAATGTGGCGACGGCCAAGGATAGGTTAGATTTCAGTTAGTTCAATGTCTTGACATACAAGCTCCTATGCGTATATTTACATATATGAACTCCACTGTGTACTTGAGCGTGCTTTCCGATGAGACGAGACTGCGTTGTTTTCGTCTGTTGGCATTGGGCCGTACGAGTCTTTGCGTCGCGGAATTCACCGATATCCTTCAAAAACCCCAATACGCGATCAGCCGCGGCCTGGCCGAGCTGCGAAAATCCGGACTGATCAAGGAAGAGCGGCAGGGGAAATTCGTATTCTACTCGATCGCGGACGAGCCGGCATTGAATGCGCTCGCCGACTGGGTCCTGGTCCACGGCAGCTTCGGGGCGCCGGTTCCCCGCAGCTCGATGAACCCGGACGGCTCTCTTAGACCCGGTGTAACCGATTTTTATTATGACGACGAGCGTCTGCGATGGCGCCTTTCCATCCGCGACGACGAGCGGGTCGTCTTGACCTACCCGAAACCCGAGGAAATGCGGGACACCCGAACTCGTGTGCTTTTCGTATGCGTGCATAACAGCGCGCGCAGCCAGCTTGCGGAGGAATATTTGCGACTGCTCGGAGGCGAGCGCTTCTCGGCGGAAAGCGCCGGCCTCGTCCCCGGGAAACTCAATGCCGATGTCGTGAAGCTCCTAAAGGAAGAAGGCATCGACATCGCATCCAAAAGGACGCAATCCGTCTCCGAGCTCTACGCCAAGGGCCGAACCTACGATTGGGTAATCGCGGTTTGCAGCCGGGAGGCCGAGCGCGATTGTCCGACATTCCCGGGACCAGTAGGCCGCCTCTCCTGGCCCTTCGATGATCCCGGGCAATTCAAGGGATCGGACGAAGCGGTCATGACGCAAGTCCGGTCCCTGGCCTCGAAGATACGGATAAAAGTCTTGGAATTCGTCGCGGCCAACCAGCGCCATGAACGAATCGCCTGATCGGCTTTATTGCCGCGCGATTCGGCATCATTCATAACTCATCGATATTTTGCCGGGTGATAACAGCTTTCTAATACGTCTCGTAAAGAGTGCTTGCGATGTCGCTACCTCGAGGAGGATCCGATGATTCGAGTACTGTTCATCTGCGTTCACAACGGCGCGCGCAGCCAGATCGCGGAAGCTTATCTGCGCACCTTCGGTAGCGAGGAATTTTTCTGCGAGAGCGCCGGCCTCGAGCCGGGCGAACTCAATCCCTACGTCGTCCGCGCTTTGCAGGAGGAGAATATCGATATCACGGGGAAGAAGACCCAGGGGGTCATGGATCTTCTGCTTGCCGGCAACAAGTACGACTATGTCATCACGGTGTGCTCAAAAGAGGCTCAGGAAAAGTGCCCCAGGTTCCCGGGGATCCACGAAAGCCTCCTGTGGCCCTTCCCGGATCCCGCCACGTTCACGGGGACGGACGAGAAGATCATGACCCAGGTCCGAGAAGTCCGGGACGCCATCAAGGAAAAGGTCTGGCACTTTCATGAAGGCGTGAGGCCGGTCAGACAGTAGCCGAGCGTCGACTATCGCCCTACGAGACCCTTCTCCGACCGCCTGGCCAATCCCACGAGGCCGCGCCTTCCTCAGTCCTTCTTAATCCCCAGCTTCCTGCTGCCTTCGTCGAAGGTCTTCTTCGGCACCACGATGTAGAGGATGGCTTCGCGGTTGAAGTAGAAGTCCTTGCCGTCCTCGTCGGCTACGGCGAAGAAGAGGCCGGCATCCTCGGCGAAATCCGTCTCCAGGGCCTCGCGGACCCGATCGTAGAATTCCACGGCGGTGGAAGGCGAATCGACGGCCAGGTATTCGGGGTCCGAGCGCCCGAGGAGGCGGTATTTTACGACGCAATCGGCGTCCTTGATGCTCTCGAGGGGGGGGAACTCCTCCAGGCTCGATTCGAAGACGAAGTGGAGGGTCTCGATACTCTTGCAGGCGATGATCGCGGCCGAGCCGTCGCTCATCTTGAAGGATATCGCCTCCTCCGGCCGGGAGACCTCGAGATAGCGCTCCTTGAGTCGCGAGAACTCCTTCTCGTCGACCTCGAAGAAGAGCTCGTTGTCGATCCCCGCGAACTTGGCCTTGAGGCAATATTTCGTGATCATCGCGCCCACCTCCCTGCGATCGTGATTTTCCCCTCAATGCCCTGAGGCTGTCAACGTACCTCCGAGAAGCCCGGGCCGCGGCCCGCTACGCGAAATAGAGGCGGAGGACGATCGCCTGATCGTAGTTGCCGAAGCCGCGCCCGAACACGTTGACCCCGCCCATATGCTCGGCTTCGTCCTTGACGCCGATCCTGACCTTGATCGAATGGTGGTCGGGAAGCGAGAGGTCCGCCAGGCTCACCCCGGAGATGCGCACGCCGTCGACGAAGCTGCCCTCCTCGGAGACGCTCCAGTTCTTCAGCAGGCCGTACTGCGAGCCCTCGAGCTTCCACCACTCCGGCGTCAGCTTGCCGCGCTTGTCGCCGAAATCCCCCGGCGAAGTCCAGCGGCCCACCTCGACGGAATTGAGCCAGAGCGTTATGTCGGAGAGCCAGTTCTTGTTCGTGCCCGGCGTCTCGGACGAGAGCTCGACGCTGATCTCGAGCTTGCGCAGCTGCTTTCCCTTATAAAGGCTGTTGTTTGGGAACTTGTACTCGACCCAGCCGCGCTCGAACCAGAGGAGGCCGGCCTTCATGCGATCGGGATTGAGGAAGGAATCCGGCACGTCGAGGTAGCCTATGATGCCATCGGGGGAGCACAGACCGCAGGGGGCCGACACCTCGTAGCTCGTAAAGAGCCCTATCGGCATCTCCACCTCGATGAGATCGTCGCTCAGGCGCTTCTCCTCGCCCGCGAAGCGGATGACGAGCTCCTCGTAGACGGCGCGGCAGATCTTCTGGTTCCCCTTCTTCGCCTTGACGATATCGGACTGGACGAGACCGGCCCTCTCGAGGGTGGCGACGTTCGTCGCGACAGTGGACTGCGGCAACGTGAGGGCCTCGGCGATCTCGTTTATGTTCACGGACCTCTCGTGGAGAAGGCCGAGTATGCTCAGGCGAACTTCCGAAGCGAGACCGAGGATTATTTCCTGGTCCTCGCGCGGATCGATGATCAGGATTTTGGGACTGCTGTTCACATGGCATGTATATCCTTTTTTCTGATATAATACAAGAGAATTGTTGCACATATCGACGATATCAATATCATATATTTGGATAATAATCATATTTTATATTTGACATACTGATAAACTAGTCTTATGATCCCCAATAAACGACGGAACTCAAAAAAAATCTCGATGTGTATTTAGTTTCGTCCATCACTATCAGAATTGGCGATATGGATCGCCAATAAGAGGAGGGAAGATGAAGAAGTTATCGGCAGTTGTCCTAGTCCTCGCTCTCATTCCAGGGGCCATGGTCTTCGCCCAGGCCCAGACGCCGCTCTCGCTCTGGACCTTCCAGGAAGTGCACCTGAAATACTACCAGAGCATGGCCGAGAAGTGGAACGCCGAGCACCCGAGCCAGCAGATCGATCTCAAGGGCGAAGTCTTCCCCTACGACGACATGCACAACAAGCTACTCGTGTCCCTGCAGTCCGGCTCCGGGGCGCCCGACATCAGCGACATCGAGGTATCGAAGTTCGCCAACTATCTCCAGGGCGACATCCAGCTCGCCTCCCTCAACGACCTCATCGATCCCGAGAAGAAGCAGTTCGTCCAGTCGCGCCTCGCCCTCTACCAGAAGGACGGCAAGTACTACGGCCTCGATTTCCACGTCGGCGCCGAGGTCATGTACTACAACAACGAGATCTGCAAGGCCGCGGGAGTGGACATCGACAAGATCAAGACTTGGAGCGACTACATCAAGGCGGGCCAGCAGGTCGTCGCGAAGACGGGCAAGCCCATGACGACCATCGAGGTCACCGAGCACTGGTCATACTATCCCCTGCTCAACATGGCGGGCTCGGACGTCATCGACGCCAACAACAAGGTGATCCTCGACAGCGACACCAATATCAAGGTGCTCAAGTTCCTCTACGACATGATCTACAAGTACAAGATCGCCGTCCCGACCCCCGGCGGATTCCACCACTCCGAGGGCTACTACGGCTTCATGAACGACGGCGGCGCCGCCTCGGTCTGGATGCCGATGTGGTACATGGGCCGCTTCACCGACTACATGGCCGACCTCAAGGGCAAGATGGCCGTGCGCCCGATGCCCGTGTTCGACGGCTCTCCCGAAGTCTACGGCATCAAGTCCAAGTTCACCTCCGCCGGCATGGGCGGCACGGGCACGGCGGTCGTGAAGACGAGCAAGAACCTCGCGCTGGCGAAGCAGTTCCTCTTCTATTGCAAGGGCACGAAGGCGGGGACCGTCGAGATATGGAAGCAGCTCGGCTTCGATCCGCTCCGCTGGGACGTCTGGGGCGACAAGGCCATGAAAGAGCCCAACAAGTTCACCGACTTCTTCCAGAACGGAACGGCGATCTTCGACGTCCTCTTGAAGGTCAAGGACGGCTTCAACACGACGAACGTCGGCGGCAACTACCCGGCCATCATCGACTCCGTCAAGCACAACGTGATGTTCCAGGCCCTCTCGGACAGGTCCAAGACGCCGGAGCAGGCGCTCAAGGACGCGGCCGCGGATCTTCGCAAGTAAAGTCGCTAGAATAGAATCCAGGAGATGCCCGCCTCGCCGGAAGGCGCCAGGCGGGCGTCTGCCTATGGAGGAACCGTGAAGACCGCTTCGTATTTCCGATCCTACAGGCTGGTTCCCTACGTTTTCATCCTTCCCTTCCTCGTCTCCTTCTGCGCCTTCTACCTCTATCCCCTGATCGGGACGACGTTCATGAGCTTCCAGAAGATCCTGCCCGGGCAGACGCACTATATCGGCCTCGAGAACTACCGGAGGATGTTCTCCCCCGACTTCGCCCGGGCCCTGAGCGTCAGCTTCCAGTACACGGTCTATACGATCCTCCTCCTCATACCGGTGCCGGCCTTCCTCGCGGTGCTCCTCAATTCGGGAATCAAAAGGCTCAACTCGCTGTACCGGGCGGCCTTCTTCATACCCTCCCTCGTCTCGGTCGTCGTCGCCGGGACCGTCTTCCGCCTCATGTTCGCGGCGAGCGGCCGGGCGGTCGTCAACTCGATGCTGGCCCTCCTCGGCTCGAAGCCCGTGGACTGGATTCTCGGCGGCGCCTGGCAGGCGATGGCCCTGATGGTGCTGGTGGCCGTCTGGCGCTGGACCGGGGTCAACATCGTGTACTTCATGTCGGGCCTCCAGGCCATACCAGCCGACCTCTACGAGGCAGCCGAGATCGACGGGGCCGGAGCGGGCCGGAGGCTCTTCTCCATCACCCTCCCCCTGCTCAAGCCCACGATCGTGTTCGTGACGACGATCAGCATCTTCGGCGGGTTCTCCATGTTCGAGGAGAGCTACATCTTCTGGCAGGGGGTCTCGCCCAACAACGTGGGTCTCACGATGGTGGGACTCATCTATCAGAAGGGCTTCCAGCTCGGCGATCTGGGGATAGCCTCCTCGATCGGGCTCGTCCTCATGCTGATCGTCTTCGCCCTCGCCCTCGCGCAGCTCGAGCTCTTCGGCTTCTTCAGGCGGGAGGACCGATGACGGCCGCCTCCTCGCGGCGGGCCGCGCTCCCCGAGCTCGCGAAGTACCTCGTCCTCGGCATATTCGTGATCGCCTTCCTCTTCCCCATCTTCGCGCTGATAGCGGCCAGCTTCCGTCCCGGGCGCGACCTGATGCGCTACGGGATCTCTTTCGGGACCCTCCTCCCGGACAGACTCGATCCCAAGAACTTCGCCGAGCTCGCGACGAGCAGGGACGGGGTCTACCTCGCCTGGTTCAAGAACAGCGCGATCCTCACCGCGCTGCAGGCCGGGCTCGCCCTGGTCCTCTCCTCCTTCGTCGGCTACGGGCTCGGCGTCTACCGCTTCAGGGGCAGGAACCTGGTCTTCATCCTCGTGCTGGCCGTCATGCTCGTGCCCCTCCAGATCCTCATCCTCCCCCTGTACAAGCTGATGTCGGCGATCGGCTTCATGAACAGCTACGCGGGCGTCGTCGCTCCCTTCGTCGTATCGCCCTTCGCGATCTTCTTCTTCCGGCAGTACTCGCTAGGGATACCGAAGGACTACCTCGACGCCGGCAGGATCGACGGTCTCGGAGAGTTCCGGATCTTCTTCCTCCTGACCGCCCCGCTCATGGCCCCGGCCTTCGGGGCGATGGCCATCCTGATGTCGCAGCAGGCCTGGAACAGCTTCCTCTGGCCCCTCATCGTGATGCGGACCGGCAACATGTTCCCGCTGACCATAGGGCTCAACAGCCTCCTGACTCCCTACGGGAACAATTACGACATGCTCATCGCGGGATCCTGCGCGGCCTCGGTGCCGATCATCATCGTGTTCTTCTTCTTCCAGAGATTCTTCATCTCCGGCCTCAGCGCCGGCGGCATCAAGGGATAGGCTCCACAAGGAAAGCGGCATGAAGGCAAGGCTTTGCATCGACAGGGATTTCGAGATCGGCAGGATCGACAGGCGCCTCTACGGCTCCTTCATCGAGCATCTCGGGCGCGCCGTCTACGGCGGCATCTACGAGCCAGGCCACCCCTCGGCCGACGGGAGGGGCTTCAGGCGCGACGTCCTGGACCTCGTCCGCGGCCTCGACGTGCCCGTCGTGCGCTATCCGGGCGGCAACTACGTCTCGTCCTTCCGATGGGAGGACTCGATCGGTCCCGCCGCGCGGCGGCCCAGGCGCCTCGACCTCGCCTGGAAGTCCGTCGAGCCGAACGAGTTCGGCCTCGGCGAGTTCGTCCAGTGGGCCAGGGAGGCGGGAACCGAGCCCATGATGGCCATCAATCTCGGCACCCGGGGCATCGACGCGGCCCGCAACCTCGTCGAGTACTGCAACCATCCGGGCGGCTCCTATTGGAGCGACCTGCGCAGGGAGCACGGCTCGGCCGAGCCATTCGGCATAAAGCTCTGGTGCCTCGGCAACGAGATGGACGGCCCCTGGCAAGTGGGGCAGAAGACCCCCGACGAATACGGCCGGATCGCCTACGAGACCGCCAAGGCGATCAAGCTCTTCGACCCCGCCCTCGAGCTCGTCGCCTGCGGCAGCTCGACCGGGACGATGCCCAGCTTCCCGCTCTGGGAGGCGACCGTCCTCGACCACTGCTACGACTCCGTCGACTACCTGTCCCTCCACCAGTACTACGGCAATCCCGACGACGACCTGCCCACATTCCTGGCGGTCTCCAGGGGAATGGACCGCTTCATCGAGTCGGTGGCCGCGACCTGCGACCACGTGAAGGCGAAGAAGAGGAGCAGGAAGGAGATGAAGCTCTCCTTCGACGAGTGGAACGTCTGGTTCCACTCGAGGGAGGCGGATACCAAGGCCGAGCCCTGGCAGGTCGGGCCCCGCCTCCTCGAGGACGTCTACACCTTCGAGGACGCCCTCGTCGTGGGCTGCATGCTCAACAGCCTCATCCGCCACGCGGATCGCGTGTCCATCGCCTGCCTGGCCCAGCTCGTCAACGTCATAGCGCCGATCATGACCGACAATGGGGGCCCCGCCTGGCGCCAGACCATCTACTGGCCCTTCGCCTACGCGTCGAAGCGCGGGCGGGGCTTGTCGATGGACCTGAGGATCGCCTGTCCGGTCTACGACAACAAAGCCTACGGGGACGTGCCCTACCTCGACGCCTCGGCCGTGCTCGCCGAGGACGGCTCCTCGCTGGTCCTCTTCTGCGTGAACCGCGCGGACGAGACCATGGAGGTGGACCTCGTCGCCGCGGGCCTCGGGGACCTGCGCATGGCGGAGAAAGTGGAGCTCCGGAACGAGGACCTCAAGGCGGTCAACAGCTCCGCCGAGCCGGAGAAGGTGTCGCCGCGGGTCCTCGCGCCGGACAAGGCAGGCCCCGCGGTCCTCGCGCCCTACAGCTGGACCATGCTCGCCTATTCCCTGACCGGGCGCTGACCGGCGGGCGGGTCCGCGCCGCGCGGCTGCCCTGCGCTATTCGTAGCGCAGGGCCTCGATGGGATCGAGGGCGGCCGCCCTCTGCGCAGGGTAGTAGCCGAAGACCACGCCCGTGCCTGCGGCCGAGAGAAGGCCGAGGAGGATGGAGAAGGCCGTGATGACGGTCGGCCAATGGCCTATCAGCGAGGTGAGGTCGGAGACGCCGACGCCCATGCCGACGCCGATGATTCCGCCGGCGATGGCCATGGAGAGGGCCTCGATGAGGAATTGGAGCTGAATGTCGCGGCCCTTCGCCCCGACCGCCATGCGCAGGCCGATTTCCCGCGTCCGCTCGCTCACGGACACCAGCATGATGTTCATGATCCCGATGCCGCCGACCACGAGCGAGACGACCGCGACCGCCGCGAGGAGGAGGGATTGGGTCTGCGTCGTGGCGATCCGCACCTGCTGCACATTCGCGATGTTGCGGATGGTGAAATCGTCGGGCTGGCGCGGGGAGAGATGGTGCTGAAGCCGCAGGAGCCGCTCCGTCGAGTCCACGACGCCGTCGACCACGTCGGGCGACGAGGCGGAGAGCTGGATGCTGTTGACCCAGGTCTGCCCGGAGAGCCGCTGCTGGTGGGTGGTGATCGGCACCATCACGATGTCGTCCTGGTCGCGACCGAAACCCGTCTGCCCCTTCGACCCCAGGATGCCGATGACCTTGAAGGGCACGCTCTTTATGGTGACCTCGCTGCCCACCGCGGTCCCCGTGGGGAAGAGGTTGGCGGCGACGGTGGTTCCGAGGACGGCGACCTTCGACACCTTCGCCACCTCGTCGTCGGAGAAGAACCGTCCTTGGGCGATGGTCCAATTGCCCACCTCGGGATAGGCCGTGTTCGTCCCGGCTATCGAGGTGGACCAGTTCAGGCCCCCGGCTATCACCTGGGAGGAGATCTGGGAGTAGGGGGAGACACCCGCCACTTCGGGCACGTTTCCCGCGATGGCCGCCACGTCGCTGGGCAGGAGGGTCGTACGGGTTCCCGAGCCCATCTGGACTCCGCCCGTCGAGATGCTGCCCGGCGTGATCACCACGAGATTGGCTCCCAGGGTCTCGATCTGCTTGAGCACGGCCGCCTGGGCTCCCGACCCGATCGCCATGGAAGCGATGACCGCGCCCACGCCGATGATGATGCCGAGCATCGTCAGGAGCGAACGGCTGATGTTCCGCCGCAAGGCCTTCCACGCGGTTCGGACGAGGACGACGAGGCTGATTCCCGAGCCTCTCGGCGCCTGGGCGAGAGCCGCCGTCGCCTCGCAGTCCCCGTCGGAGGCCTGCTCGGATGTAGGCTTGTCGCCGACGATGAGCCCGTCCTTGAAGGTGATGATGCGGTCCGACCAGGCCGCGATCTCCATCGAGTGGGTCACGACGATGACCGTTATGCCGGACTCGCGGTTGAGGCGGCGGAAGAGATTCATGATCTCGACGCTGCTCGCGCTGTCCAGGTTGCCGGTCGGCTCGTCGGCCATCAGCAGGGGGACCCCGTTGGAGAGCGATCGGGCGATCGCGACCCGCTGCTGCTGGCCGCCCGAGAGCTCGTTGGGCTTGTGGTCCATCCGCATGCCCAGCCCGACCTCCTCGAGGAGGACCTTCGAGCGGCGTTCCCGCTCTTCGCGCGGGGTCCCGGCGTAGAGCATCGGAAGCTCGACGTTCTCGAGGGCGCTCGTCCTGGCGAGGAGGTTGAAGCTCTGGAAGACGAAGCCTATCTGTTTTGAGCGCACCGCCGCCAGCTGGTCGCGCGAGAGGCCTGCGACCTCCTGGCCGGAGAGGCGGTAGGACCCGGAGGTCGGCCGGTCGAGGCAGCCGAGCAGGTGCATGAGCGTCGACTTGCCCGACCCCGACTGCCCCATGATGGCGATGAACTCGCCCCGACAGACCGAAAAGCTGACCCCCGCGAGCGCCCGGACCTCGGAGGCCCCTTCGCCGTATACCTTGGTCAGATTCTGAACCTCGATGAGGGGGCTTTGGTCCTCCGATTCGCCTTGGGTTATCATGCCTATTGCCCCGCCGGGGCTTTCGCGCCGGTAGGCGCGTCGCCTGTAGGCGCGCCACCGCCAGGCGCGCCACCGGATTCCGTACCCGATGCCGCATCGGAGGGTTTCTTCCAGGGCCCTGTCCTTTTCTTATGGGCGTCCGCGCCGGCGGCCCGGTCCGTGCTCGAGGGCGCCGGACTCTGGGCGGCGGCGGGGCCCCCGGGATTCGCGCCATCGCGCGCCGAGCCCGATTGCGCCGCGCCTGCGGCACCCGGCGCGGCCCCTGGCTGGCGCGGTCCGTTCGGCGCGCCGCTTGCGCCCGAGGAGGGAGTGGCAGGTGACGGAGCGCCGCCGCCGTTGGCCGAAGGCCTGCCAGCTCCGCTGCGGGCCCCTCCACGATACTGCGCGACTATCACCTGGTCGCCCTCGGTCAGGTCGCCGCTGCTTATCTCTATATTCTTGCCGTCCGACAGTCCTATGACCACCTGCATCGGGAAGGGTCGGCCCGCTCTCAGGAGCCAGAGCGTCACCTGGGAGCCCGGCGCGCCCGCCACGGCCTGCCCGGCGGGGGGAGCTCCGGACTGCACGACCCCGGCTCCGAATCCGCCTCCGAAGGCGGAGGCCTGGCCCTGGGCCTGGCTCGGCGCGGCCAGGGGCCTATAGAGGACGGCGGCTATCGGCACCGCGAGGACGTGGACCCGCTTCCCCACCTCGATGTTCACCTGCGCGGTCATGCCCGGCAGGAGCATGCCCGAAGTATCGTGGACTGAGACCACGGCATCATAGGTGACGACGTTCTGGACCGTCGTGGGATTGACCCGGACCTGGTTCACCGTCCCCGCGAAGGGATGGTTGGGGAAGGCGGTGACGGTGAGCTCGGCGGCCTCTCCGGTCTTCACGCTCCCGACGTCGGCCTCGTCGACGGAGGTGTCCACCTGCATATCCGTCAGGTTGGTGGCCAGCGTAAAGAGAGTGGGAGTCTGTAGGGAAGAGGCGACGGTCTGCCCGATGCTGATGTTGCGCGCCATGATGATGCCGGCGAAGGGGCTCGTGATGATGGTCTGGGAAAGGTTGAACTTCGCCTGGTCGAGCTGGCCGCGGGCGACCAGGACCTGGGCATCGGCGACCTTGACGGCGGATTGGGACGCGAGGTAATCCTGCCCGGCGGTCAGGGAGGCCGTCCTCTCGCTCTCGATCTGGCTTTCCTGGATGAGGCCCTGCTTGGCGAGCGGCTCGTCCTGCGAGAGCGTCAAATTGGCGAGATCGAGGAGATCCTTCATCTTCCCGACGTTGACCTTCGCGCTTTCGAGGTTGGCCTCCGCCAGGCTGAGGTTCGCCTGCGCCGAATCGACGGCGGCCTGGAAGGTCGTCGGGTCGAGGGTCGTCAGGACCTGGCCCTTGCGGACGAGGGAGTTGTAGTCGACTGAAAGGGTGAGGATCGTTCCCGAGACCTCGCTGCCTATGTCAACGACCGTGACCGGGTTGACCGTGCCGGTCTCGCTCACGGTGGCGGAGATATCGGCGTAGCCGACGGGCCGCGCGACGTAATGGACGCTCGCTCCGTTGCTCGCGTGCTGTCTCAAGGCCAGCCAAGCCCCGGCGATTACGGCCGCGACGACTATTGATGCGATGATCGTCTTCGATCGCTTATTCATGCGGTAGCTCCCTTATTGCCCCATGTCGTTGTTCAGCGCAAGGATGGCGAGATTATAGGTCGACTTCGCCGTCTCGAGCCCGACCTGCGCGGCCGCGAGGTTGGAGAAGGCCGTCATGACGTCGACGGAGGACGCGGTACCCGCCCTGAACTTGGCCCGTTGCAAGTCGTACAGGCCCTGGTCCTCGTCGAGGGTCTCCTTGGCGAGATCGAGGCGGTCGCTCGCGTCCTTTACGGAGAAGAGGTCGTTTTGCACGGCGATCGTGATGCTTTGGCGCTCCTGTTCCCTGAGGACGCCGTAGTTCTCGATCGCGTTGGCCTTCTGGCGCACCAGCGAGGCCTGCTGCTTCCCGTCGTAGATCGGCGGCAGGGCTATGGTGGCCCCGAGGGATATCGTGCCGCCGTTGAGCGTGTCCGGGCTCAGGTCCTGCGCGAGGCTCAGGGCTCCGTTGACCGATACCGCCGGCGAGAATTGGCTTTTCTGGAGGGAGAGATCGATATTCGCGAACGCGAGGTCGAGATCGAAGGTCTTGAGCTCGGGCCTGGAGGCGTAGGCCGTCTCGAGGGCCTGCTTCGGGTCCAAGGAGGGAAGGCCGGGGCTGGGGACGTCCGAGATGCTGTAGGCCTTGTCGAGCGGCCATCCGACATCGAGAGATAATTTCTTCCTGTCCGTGTCGATCGTGTTCTGCTGGCTGCGCAGATCGAGTTGAGCCTGCCTCAGCGCCACCTGGAACTGGAGGACGTCGAGGTTGGTGGCCCGTCCGGCGGTCAGGTATCCCTGCATCTGCGAGAGCTCTATCTCGGCGGCCTTGACGGTGGCATCCTTGGCGATGAGGCTCTTCTGATCCCCGAGCAGGGTGTAATAGTCTTTTTTTACCTGGTAGGAGAGACTTTCGAGCGTGGCGCCATATGCCACCTGCGCGATCTGAAAGCTGTACTGCGCCTGCTTGACCGCCCCCGACGGCCGACCGCCCGGATAGCCGTCATAGACCACCTGGCTCAGGCTCGCGCTCAGGCCGGTCGCTATGCCGCCGGTCGTCGGGAATTCCGGCTGCACCGAGACGCCGAGGCTCGTCGAAGGGCCGGTCAGCGAAAGCCCGGCCTTGACGTTGTTGCCGTTCGCCCCGAGCGCGCTCGACGAGGTCGAGGCGGACGAAGCCGTGCCGATGGGCCACTGGTAGAAGTAGCCGGCCGACTCTCCCAGGGTCAATCCGTTGCTTCCGATGGTATCGGTAATCTGGGCGGAGGCCGTATCGAGGGTCAGCTTCGCGGACTTGAGTCCGGGCGCGGCGACCAGCGAAGCCGCGAGGCAATCGTCGAGGCTCAATGCCGGCGCGGATTCGGGCGCCGGCGGCGCGACGGTGTCGGCGGCCTGTTGCGCGAATCCGCCGACGGAAACGGCGGCGCAAAACAGCGCCGACGCGAGGAGGCGCGCCTCTTTCAAGGATCGCCTAATGGTCATGACGGCCCCGCGTCTTCTCGCCCGAAAAAGTCCGCCGCTCCATCGATTGCCCTCCGGATGATTTGATCGAGATCAAACGGAAGGATACAGCGCGGCGATTACAGGAGTCTATCGGGAAGATTAATTATTTCTTACGAATACCCGCGATAGGACGGCGGCCTGCACCGCGCGTCGCGGATTCGAGGAAGCTTTCGCGTAAAGGCCTTCGTCGACAACATCATCGAGGAGATATCAGGGCCCGCGCGGCCAGGTGGGACAGGAACTCTACGCGCATGCCCAGGCCGTAGTGCCGATTCAGATCGGAGAGCTGGCTATGGCAGTTCTCGCACGCGGTGGCGACGACGGAGGCGCCCGTCGCGCGCATCTGATCGGCCTTGACCTTGCCCGACTTCATCCTGAACTCCTCCTCGCCCATGGCGACGAGACCGCCTCCCCCGCCGCAGCACCAGTTCTCCGCGCGATTCGGCCTCATCTCGACGAAATCCGCGGCGAGGGCGCGGAGCACGCGCCGGGGCTCCTCGATCACCCCGGAGTTGCGCGCCAGCTGGCAGGGGTCGTGGTAGGTCACCTTTTCCGGCAGGCGGGAAGGGTCGAGGCGGATGCGGCCTTCGCTCAGATAGCGGTCCATGAGCTCGACGAAGGCCACGACCTCGAAGCCCCGGTGCTCGATCATGTGCTTGAGGTAGCGGAAGGCCGTCCCGCATTCGACGACTGCGATCTCCTCCACTCCCAGGCGCTCGGCCTCGTCGAGTATCCGCCGGGCGATCGTCTTGGCCTTCGCCGAGTCGCCGAGGAAGGCCGCGAAGTTGACCGCCTCGAAGGAGGAGAGGCACCAGCTCTCTCCGGCCGCGTTCATTATCGCAGCCGCGCTCACGATGGAGTGCGAGCCGGCCAGGGCGACGTAGAGGACGCGGGATCCGGGGACCTCGTAGGGCACGGCCGGCGTCGGAGAAGCGGGCCAGAGCGCGCGGACTTCGCCGTCCAGATTCGCCAAGGCCTGCGCGAAGTCGGCCCTCGTCTCTTCGACCGACTCGCCCTTGGCGATCGACATGTCGGCGAGCATGGTCAGTATCTTGGGCTCCCTGTCCGCGCCGATGAGGAGGGCCTTGGCTATGGACATCACGAGCTGGGTATCGATGCCGAAGGGGCAGTGGACCATGCAGCGCCGGCAGCCCGTGCAGGAGAAGGCGGCGTCGTACAACGCGTCCATCGACGCGTCGTCGATCTCCAGGGTCTCGCCGAGCCAGGGGGCGAAGCGCCCCTGGAGCTTGAAGTAGCGCTTGAATATCTTGCGCACGACCTCGGCGCGGCCCACGGCCGTATAGCGCGTCTGCGGCATGGAGGCGAAGACGTGGCAGGACTCCACGCAGAGTCCGCAACGGGCGCAGCTCTCGAGATAGAGCCTCATGGCGGAATTGAGCTTCTTCTCGAAGAGCTCCTTGAGCGCGCCGGCGCGGGCCTCGGCGTTCACGGCTTCTTCCATGCGAGCCTCGCATTCGCGGGCGGCGATCGCCTCGCCCACGTTCGCCGCCTGAGGGCCTCGACCGGGAGGGCGAGGAAGGCGTGCATGACCTTGGTGAAGGGCAGGACGACGAAGAAGAGCTCGGCGAGCAGGACGTGGATGACGATGAAGTGGTAGTGCGGGCCGTGGAGCACGGTCCGCGGATCGGCGAAGCTCAGCTTCGCCAGGATGGCGAAGTAGCCCGCGAAATCCTTCTTGGTCATCACGAAGCCGCTCGCCGTCCAGGAGTTGCCCCAGCTCATCAGATCGCCGAAGAGAAAGAGGAAGAGGAGGAGAAGGAGGAGGAAATAGTCGCCGGGCGTGGATATCTTCCTGGTCTCGCCCATGAAGCGCCGACCCAGGAAATAGAAGGTGGAGATGGTCACCATGAGGCCCGCGACGCCGGCTCCGAGCATGTGCCGCGACCCGACGGGAACTATGCGGATCGCGGGGAAGAGATCCAAGTGCCCGAGGAGGAGGGCGAGGATGCCGACATGGTACATCATCAGGAAGGCCCAGAAGAGAGGGGCGCGCCTCAGGACCTGCGGCATCCCGAAGGCGTCGCGCATCGCGGCGAGCAGGGGGAGCCGCGGCGCGGGATAGATCGCGAGCTGGTACGGCGGTCCGGGAGCGCGGAGGATCCTGACCAGGCGCGCCGCCAGGGCCGCGAGGAGGAAGGCCAGCGCCGCGTACACCAGGGGTACCATGATGCCGTATTCCGCCCTGTCGAGGACGAGGCCGAAAGCCGAGCGGGGCAGTGAAGAGGCCGCGCTGACGGCGTCGGCCGCGGCTCCCGCCGCGGAGCCGCCGGAAGCGGGCGCCGCCGCAGTCGCCGCCGAGACGGCTTGCGCAACGAGATATCCCGCCATCTTCGCCTTCTACTTCGTCTTCTTCACGAAGATCGTGATGAGGCCCGGCTCCTGCCTGGTCTCGAGGACCTGCTGGCCGGTGGTCTTGGCCCAGGCGGGGAAGTCCGAAAGGGAGCCGGGGTCGGTGGTCTGCACCTCCACCACGTCGCCCAGGCTCAGTTTGGGCATCTCCTGGCTGATCCTCACGATGGGCATCGGGCACTTGAGTCCTTTGTAGTCCAAGGTCTTCGCGATCTTGTAGTCCGGCATGAGATTCTCCTAGATGAAGAGCTGGATCGCGGATTCGCCCGCATCCGCGAGGAAGGTCGCGACGCCGCCTATCGAGAGGCCGGGGTAGTCGATCATCTCCTCGAGCTTGAAGCCCATGAGGTCCATCGACATTTCGCATATTATGATCTTGACGCCGAACTGACCCGCGATATCCAGCATCTCGCCGACGCTCGCCACGTTCTTCTTCTCCATTATTGCCTTGATCATCGCGGTGCCGGCGCCCGCCATGTGCATATGGGAGAGCTTGGCATGATCGCGCCCCTTGGGCAGCATCATCCCGAACATCCTCTCCACGAGCGTCTTCCCTCCGACGCGCTTCTTCGGATCGCGCAGGGCTGCCGTGCCCCAAAAAGTGTAGAAGACGACGACTTCCATCCCCATCGCGGCGGCGCCGGTCGCGATGATCATCGCGGCGATGTGCTTGTCGAGATCGCCCGAGAAAACGACCATGGACAGCTTGCGCTTGGCCCCGGGCCTCGCCTCCGCCTGCGCCTTGAGCGCGGCGAGCTCCTTCTCTACGTCCAACGCCATGTTCATCGCCTCCTGCTCGGTTCCTGCGGACATTTCTCCAGGCAGCGCACGAGCTCCTTGAGCCTCGGCTCGGCCAGAGCGTAGATGGCGAAGCCCTCCGACCGCGAAGCCTCGACCAGGCCGCTCATCCTGAGGATGCGCAGCTGCTGCGACACGATCGCGGGCTCGAGGCCCAGACGCTCCGCGAGGGCGCCTACGTTCTCGCTCCCCTCGCACAGGGTGGCCACGATGCGCAGGCGCGCGGGATTCGCGAGGGCTTTGAGGACGTCCGCGAGATGGGCGGACGCCGCCGCATCGTCCACGAAGGAGGCCATACAACCACCTATCAGATTGTTGAAATGCTTCGAGTATCTCAACAGCCAACTAGCGATCTAGCAATTTCGCTAGATACTCGCACGGTAACCCCGATCGCGCAAGCCCCAATCGACGCGGACTGGACAGATGGAGCCGCGCGGGCGAGAATCGAGGCCAGGAGGCACCATGCCCAAGACCTTCACGCAATCCCTGCTGTTCGCGGCGCCGCCCGCGACCGTCTACGCCCTCTACGCCGACCAGAAGCTCCACGCGGAGACCACGGGCTCCGCGGCGACCATCAAGGCGAAGGCGGGCGCCCCCTTCACTGCCTGGGACGGCTATATCGAGGGGACGACTCTCCACGCCGAGCAGGGCCGGATGATCGTCCAGACCTGGAGGGCGTCGGATTGGCCGGATGAGGCGCCGGACTCGATATTCATCCTCCTCTTCCTGCCGGAGGGAGAGGGCACCCGCGTCCTCGTAACCCACGCGAACGTGCCCGACGACCAGATCGAAGACCTCAAGAAGGGCTGGACGGAGTATTACTGGAAGCCCTGGAAGGCCTGGATCAAGAAAAGCGCCGCGATGAAGCGAGGCTGAACGGAAGGCGCGTCTCTCGAAGACGGCTGTTCTTGACGTTTTCGCCCCATTGGCCGAGCGAGAGTCTAGCGAGCGTTTATGTATGATATCGGGGTACCGAATAACAAGGAGAGGATGCCTAGCCAGCTTGGAGAAGGCTATTTTCCAAATTGGGCGGGGCGATAGACCAACTTGGGTGGGCAATCCGACCAACTTGGTCATGGCGACCGACGAAATTAGTCACGGCAACCGACCAAGTTGATCATGACGCCTGACCAACTTGGTCCCGGCGCTTGGACCAGACATTTCAGCCCTTCCAAGCACTGGTCCCGAGCATCTCTTCCAGTGACTTGGGGAAGCAGGCGCCAAGCTCCTCGAGGTCCGAAGCGGTGACTACCGACTCGCGCTGGGCGGCGAGCTCGCGACTGGTGGAGCCGAGGCGCCTCAATAGGCTATATATGACGAAGCCGAAAATCTTGAGGCCGGCTCGGGGATTTCGCTCGCAATAGGCGAAAAGGCGATCGCGGGCGACCGCGACGACGAGGCAGGAGCCTCGCGCGATCGCGCTCGCCGTCCGCGGCAGGTCCATGAATATGGATGCTTCGCCGAAAACGTCGCCCTTGCGCACCTCGCTGACCCTCACGTCCTCGCCCCCCTTGCCGCGGACGCTGATGTCCAGGGAGCCCTCGAGGAGGATATGGAGGTCGGAGCCGACGGCGTCCTGCTCGACGAGGCGCTCGCCCGCGTCGTAGTCCCTCGGCTCGCAGATCTTCGCGAAGCGCCGGAGCTCGCGCGCGTTCAGGTTCTGTAGGATTATCGAGCCCTTGAGCGCGGCGATGAGCCTGTCGCCGGGTATGGTCCTTGATCTCAATCCTTGCTCCCCCTGCGTCTTTCTTCGTCCGCCCATTAACTTACCGCGACGGGGGCGTTCCGGCAAAGGGTCCGGGGGGGAATCTCGGGATCGGAGGCGCGGGAGCCGCCGCGGCCTGGTCCCAATCTTGCGCCTCCTGAGCGGGGTCGGATAGAATGGCCGGATGGAATACCAGAAGCGCACCACTACCTGCGGAGCCCTCCGCGCGGCCGACGCCGGGCAGACCGTCGTACTCAACGGATGGGTGCACCGCAAGAGGGACCACGGCCCGATATGCTTCATCAACCTCAGGGACCGCTACGGGATAACGCAGGCCGTCGTCGAGGCCGACGCCCCGCCCGAGCTCAAGGGGGCGGCCGCCGAGCTCAAGTTCGAGTACTGCATCGCCGTCCGCGGCCGGGTCCGCGCGCGGCCGGATTCCATGGTCAACAAGGACATGGAGACCGGCGAGATAGAGGTGGTGGCCGATTCGATCCAGGTGCTGAGCCGATGCGAGACCCTGCCCTTCATGGTCGACGAGAAGAGCGACGCAAAGGAGGAGCTCCGCCTGAAGTACCGCTACCTCGACCTGCGCTCCTTCTCGATGCAGCGCAAGATCGAGCTGCGCCACAAGATAGCCTTCGCCGTGCGCGAGTACCTCGGGGACAAGGGCTTCTACGAGATCGAGACGCCGACCTTCATAAAGTCGACGCCGGAGGGCGCGCGCGACTATCTCGTGCCCTCGCGGCTGTACCCCGGGAAGTTCTACGCGCTGCCTCAGTCCCCCCAGCTGTATAAGCAGCTCCTGATGGTGAGCGGGATGGACAAGTACTTCCAGCTTGCGCGCTGCTACCGCGACGAGGACGCCCGCGGCGACCGGCAGCCGGAGTTCACGCAGATCGACATCGAGATGTCCTTCGTCAGGCGCGACGACGTGCTGGAGCTGACGGAGGGCATGTTCGGCCATATCTTCCACAAGACCCTGAGCGTGGACCTTCCGCCGAAATTCCGCCGGATCTCCTTCGACGAGTCCATGGAGCTCTACGGGACCGACAAGCCCGACCTGCGGTTCGAGATGGAGCTCAAGGACGTATCGGCCTACGCGAGGCGCTCCTCCTTCCAGGCCTTCAAGGACGCTCTGGCCGAAGGCGAGGCGCGCAAAGCCAGGGACGAGGCGTCCGGGATACGCTCGCAGGACGGCGCCGTAAAGGCCCTCGTGGCGCCGGGGAAGGCCGATTATTCGCGCAAGCAGATCGAGGAGCTCGAGGCCGCGGCCAAAGTCTTCCGCGCCAAGGGCCTCGCCTGGATGAAGCTCAATCCCGACGGCAAGCTCGAGGGCGGGGTCTCCAAGTTCTTCACGGGCGACGAAGCCTCTCCCGGCCTCGACGCCGAGCTCGCGGCCTTCCTCGGCGCCAAGCCGGGCGACCTCATCCTCATGGTCGCGGACTCGAGCAGGAAGATCGCGAACCAATCCCTCGGCGCCGTGCGCTCGAAGCTGGGCAGGGAACTGGGCCTATGCGACCCCAGGGCCTTCGAGTTCGCGTGGATCGTCGATTTCCCGATGTTCGAGTACGACGAGGAGGCGGGACGCTGGGCGGCCGCGCACCACATGTTCACGATGCCGCAGGAGGCCTACCACGCGAGCCTCGAGGCCGACCCGGGATCCGTCAAGGGCGATCTCTACGATCTCGTGCTCAACGGCTTCGAGCTCGCCTCGGGATCCATCCGCATCCACGACCCCGAGCTCCAGAAGCGCATCTTCAAGATCGTCGGCATAGCGGAGGACGAGGGCATGCGTAAGTTCGGCTTCCTCACCGAGGCCTTCAAGTACGGCGCCCCCCCGCACGGCGGCATCGCCCCGGGCCTGGACCGACTGGTCATGCTCATGGCCGGCGAGACCTCCATCAAGGAGGTCATAGCCTTCCCGAAAAACAGCTTCGCGGTGTCTCCGATGGACGACTGCCCCGGCGAGGTGGACCAAAAACAACTCGAGGAATTGCATCTTGCGATCGTCAAGAAAGCGGAGTAGCGGCCGTCCGATGGAGGCCGCGGTCGCAATCGCGAGCGTAGCTCGCGTGCGACCATTACAATCCATTCCTTTCGGCCAGCGGGACTTCGCGCTGAGCGAAGTCCCGCACGACTGCCCCAGCGAGGTGGATCAAAAACAACTCGAGGAATTGCATCTTGCGATCGTCAAGAAAGCGGAGTAGCGGCCGTCCGATGGAGGCCGCTCGGCAGATCCAGGACTTGCGCGTGGCCATCAAGTATCCCCATGAGAAAGGCGCCTGAGCGGAACCGCGGCACTCCCTGGGAGGTCCTGGCGGTCGCCGGACGACTCGGGATCACTTCCTTCGGCGGACCGATCGCCCATCTCGGCTATTTCCACGAGGAATACGTGGTTCGCAGGAAGTGGCTCGACGAGAGAAGCTACGCCGACCTGGTCGCGCTGTGCCAGATGATCCCGGGCCCCGCGAGCAGCCAGCTCGGCATCGCGATCGGAATGGAGCGCGCCGGCTTCTGGGGGGGCGTCGCCTCCTGGATCGGCTTCACCCTCCCCTCGGCCATCGCGCTGACCTGCTTCGCCCTCCTGGTGCACGGATCCGGCCTCGGATCGGCCGGATGGCTCCACGGTCTCCTGGTGGTCGCCGTGGCCGTCGTCGCCCAGGCCCTGTGGTCCATGTCCCGCGCGCTCACTCCGGACGCGCCCCGAAGGACTATCGCCTTCGCCGCGGCCATGGCGAGCGTCCTCCTGCCCTCTTCTCTCACCCAGATCTCGCTGATCGCCGCGGGGGCGATCGTCGGATCGCTCTTCCTGAAGCCGGACGGCGCCGAGGACGCGCCGGGCACGGGGACGAGACCCGGATCGACGGGCCGCGTAGCGGCAATCGCCTGCCTGTCCTTGTTCGCCCTTCTGCTCATCGGCCTGCCCGTGCTCCGCGCCGCGGTCGGGTCCCAATGGATCGCGCTCGTCGACAGCTTCTATCGCAGCGGCTCGCTCGTCTTCGGCGGGGGGCACGTTGTCCTGCCCCTCCTCCAGCGCGAGGTCGTGCCGACGGGATGGATCTCGAACGACGCCTTCCTCGCGGGATACGGGGCGGCCCAGGCCGTGCCCGGTCCGCTCTTCGCCTTCGCGGCCTACCTCGGGGCGGTCATGGGACCCGCGCCGAACGGCGCGCTCGGGGCCGCCGTCGCTTTGGCCGCCATCTACCTGCCCTCCTTCCTCCTGGTCATCGGCCTCCTCCCGTTCTGGAAGGCCTTGCGTCGTCGAAGCGTCGTGCGATCCGCGCTCTCGGGGGTCAACTCTTCCGTGGTCGGGATCCTCCTCGCCGCGCTCTACACGCCGGTATGGACGAGCGCGATGGCGCGTCCCGCCGACTTCGCGATCGGTCTGGCGGCATTCCTCCTCTTGGCGGTCTGGAAGGTTCGGCCCTGGATAGTGGTCGTCGCGGGGGCCGCCGCCGGCGAAGCCCTCGGCCTCGCCCTGGGGCTTCGCGGGTAGACCTGAGCGGCCGAGCCCTCCGCCGCTCAGGGTATGGAGCGCAGGATGTAGCTCGTGAAATCCTTGACGACCGGATCGTAGGGCTTGTCGAGGATCGAGGACGAGATGAGGAAATCGGCCGTCGCCCGGTTGCAGGCCATGGGGATGTTGTAGAGCACGGCGATCCTGAGGAGGGCCTTGACGTCGACGTCGTGCGGGTGCGGCGACATCGGATCCCAGAAGAAGATGATGCAATCGACCTTGCCCTCGGCTATGAGGGCCCCGAGCTGCTGATCGCCGCCGAGAGGCCCGGACTTGAGGAGCGTTATGCGGAAATCGGAGGGCAGCTCGCCCGCCGCCTTCCCCCTGATCGCCTCGTCGATGAGGCCGCCCGTCGTCCCCGTGCAGACGAGACGATGGCGCAGCAAGGTATGATAGTTGTACTCGGCCCATTCGACGAGGTCCTGCTTCATGTTGTCGTGGGCGACGAGGGCTATGGTCTTGGACGCTTCCATGGCGCAATAATACCGCGCCGATCCGCCCTTGCCCATCGCCGCGCCGAAGGCTAGTATTCGATCTCGCGGAGATAAAATTGATCAAGGACTACCTGGCGACGGACATCCCCACCTTCGACTGGCCCAACTTCAACTATATGCTGAGGGACGTCTGCTCGCGCTTCTCCGGGCGCACGGCCTTCCGGTACCGGTCGCGGGGCGCCAGGGATTTCGAAGAATGGAGCTATGAGCGCCTGGGCCGCGAGAGCGCGGCCCTCGCCTCCTTCCTCCTCTCCCTCGGGCTCGCCCGCGGCGACCGCGTGGCGATCTGGTCTGAGAACCGCCCCGAGTGGGGAGCCGCGTACATGGCCATAGTCGCCGCGGGCCTGGTCGCGGTGCCCATCGACGCGCTCCTGACGGAAGAGGAGGTCGCGCGCGTGCTCCGGGCCGCAGACGCGAGGGCGGCCGTCGCGAGCGGCCGCTTTTCCGGTCGCCTCTGCGAGCTCCTCTCCGAGATCGCCGGCGCCGCGGCCGCGATCGGACTGGACGGTCTACCGGCGGCGCCTCCGAGCGGGAAGGGTCCATCCGCTCCGACCCTCGCCTCATGGGCCCAAGTCGCCGACTTCCGCGGAGGTCCCGGATTGCCCGCGCCCGAGACGATCGCGCCCGAGGCGGATGCCTCGATCATCTTCACGTCGGGGACCACCGGCGCGCCCAAGGGCGTCGTCCTGAGCCACGCGGGGATCATCGCCAACTTCGACGCGTCGATCCATTCCCTGCCCATATCCGAGGAGGACGTATTCATGTGCGTCCTTCCCCTCCACCATACCTACCCGACGACCTGCAGCCTCGTTTCGCCCCTCGCGGTCGGCGCCGCGATCACCATAGTGGAGAAGATCGTGGGCAGAGTCATCGTCGACGACGTGAGCGATACTGGGGGGACGGTCATGATCGCCGTCCCCATCCTGTACGACAAGCTCGCCCAGGCCCTGGACCAGGGAATCAAGGCCAAGGGAGCTCCTGTCCGCGCCGCCGTCGGCGCTCTGCGCGCGATCTCGCGCGCGGGATGCGCCCTCGGCCTTCCCGGCCTGGGCAGGATCCTGTTCAAGGGCCTTCGGGCTAGGTCCGGCCTCGGATCCCTCAGGCTCCTCGTCGCGGGCGGCGGTCCCCTGAGCGCTTCGACGGCCCGGGTGTTCGACGAGCTCGGATTCTGCATAGTGCAGGGATACGGGATGAGCGAGAACGGTCCCCTCATCTCGACGAACACTCCTCGCCATCACGACCACAGCTCGGCGGGCCTGGTCGTCAAGAGGACGGAAGTCCGCATCGCCGATCGGAACGAGGCGGCCGTCGGCGAGATACAGGTCCGCTCGCCTTCCCTCATGAAGGGCTATTGGAAGGATCCCGAGGCGACGGCGGCGATCTTCACCGAGGACGGCTGGCTTCGGACGGGCGACATCGGGCGGATCGATCGGCGCGGCTTCATCTACATCACCGGGCGCATCAAGAGCCTCATCGTCACGGCGGGAGGCAAGAATATCTACCCCGAGGAGATCGAGGCCCTATTCGAAGGCTCCCGCGTCGTGCGCGAGGCACTGGTCCTGGGAAAGCCGGCCGCCGCGGCGAGGAGCGAGGCCCAGCCGAGGGGCGACGCGGGCGCCGAGGGCGCGACCGTCGGCGTCGTGGCCGAGGAAGTCGCCGCCGTCCTGGTCCCCGACCTCGAGAGCATCGAGGCAGACCGGGGCGCCGACTTCGCCGGCGACGCGAAGGCCCTGCGCGGGCTCGTGAAAGCCGAGGTGGAACGCGTCAACCGATCGCTGCCGCCCTACAAGAAGATCTCGGACTTCCATCTCCGGGCCCAGGAGTTCGAGAAGACCTCGTCGAGGAAGATCAAGCGATACCTCTACAAGACCTGGGCCGAGGCCACGGGCGAGAAGCCGTCCCCCGGAGCCTGAGCGGGCCGTCGACCGATCCGTCACTGTATCACGGCGAAATCCGAGAGCCAGATCTCCGTCACCTTGCCGAGGGACAGTCGGGCGTTGAACGCGTCGCGGAGGGCCGCCTTGAGGCTGCCCTCGAAGGCGGGCGCCAGATCGGCCGCCTTCTTGGCCGAGAGCACCTCGAGGGCGGCGGACTTGAGCACCGGAGCCTTGCGGCCCAGTTCCTCGGCGAAGGGCACGTCGTTCGCGTCGTAGGGAAAGGCGATCGTGGCCACGACGACGGCGGCCTTGGGGTCGGCGCTCCTGGCGCGGACGGTGCCGATCCCCGTGAACGAGGCGCGCTCCGAGAGTTCGGCCGCGGTCTGGGCTCTGTCGACCTCTCTCGCGAGCTTCTTCTGCCGCGTTCCGGCGGCGAGGCCGTACACGCTGCCGGCTATGAGGGCGAGGACCAGGATGGCTGCCACGGCCCCCAGAGCCCTCACCGTCTTCGACCCGCCGGGGGCTCCGCCACCCCCGCTCTCGGGCCGGTAGCCGCGGCTCGAAGCTCCTCTCCTAAGTTCGACATCCTCATCGGACCAAAGCGCCATCGGCCTGCCCCCAGCCGAATCCTATCCCAGCGGATCGGCGAGGGCAAGGCTGAACAAAGTCGGGGGAAAGAGGGCGATGCTTCTCAATGTTTCTATAAGTAATTACAACATAGCGATTTACCGCGTTTTATCTTGATCAAGCCGGAGATGAGAGCTACAGTGGGCGAGTAAATCGGAGGCTTTCATGAAGTTCCCCTTCGCAGAGCCCTACAGGATCAAGACGGTCGAGGCGATCAGACGCACCACTCGCGAACAGCGCGAGCTGATCCTCGCCGAGGCCAGGTACAACCTATTCAATATCAGGGCCGAGAATGTCTATATCGACCTGCTCACCGACTCGGGGACGGGCGCGATGTCGTCCGCGCAATGGGCCGAGATGATGCTGGGAGACGAGAGCTACGCCGGCGCCTCTTCCTTCTACAAGCTGAAGGAGACGGTGCGGGAAATCCTCGGCTTCGATCATTTCCTGCCGACCCACCAGGGACGGGCCGCCGAGAATGTCCTTTTCTCGACCCTCATCGGCGTCGGGACGGAAGGCGAGGGCAAGATAGTGCCCGGCAATGCCCATTTCGATACGACCAAGGGCCACATCGAATTCCGGAAGGCCTGCGCGGTCGACTGCACGACGGAGGAGGCCCTCCATCCCGAGACCGACTATCCCTTCAAGGGCAACGTGGACCTCGAGAGGCTCGAGAAAGTATTCGGGGATTTCGCCCCGGACCACATCCCGCTCTGCATCCTCACCGTCACCTGCAACTCCTCGGGCGGCCAGCCCGTGTCCATGGCCAACATCCGCGACGTCTCGTCGCTGTGCCGCGCGAAGAAGGTGCCTCTCTTCCTGGACGCCGCGCGCTTCGCCGAGAACTCGTACTTCATCAAGAAGCGGGAGGCCGGCTACGCGGACAAGGGCATCCGCGAGATCGCGCGGGAGATGTTCTCCTACGTCGACGGCTGCACCATGTCCAGCAAGAAGGACGGCCTGGTCAACATCGGCGGCCTCCTGTGTTTCCGCGACGAGGAGCTCATGCGCAGGGCGATGCCCTTCAACATCATGTACGAAGGATACAACACCTACGGCGGCATGGCCGGCCGGGACCTCGGAGCCCTGTCGGTGGGCCTGCGCGAGGCCACGGAGCTCGACTACCTCGAATCGAGGATCGCCCAGGTGGCGCGGCTCGGCGCGGGTCTCGAGGGCTACGGAGTTCCGGTCCTGAGACCCTACGGAGGCCATGCCATATTCGTGGACGCGTGCCGATTCCTGCCGAGCGTGCCGCGGGAGGAGTTCGTCGCCCAGACCCTGGCGATCGAGGTCTACGCCGAGGGCGGAGTGCGCGGCGTCGAGGTCGGCGCGATGCTCGCCGACCGCGATCCCTGCACCAGGGAGAACCGCTTCCCGAGCCTCGAGCTGCTGCGCCTCGCGGTGCCCCGCCGAACCTACACGAACGACCACATGGACTACGCCGCCGCGGTGATCGGATCGGTGTACGATAGGCGGGACAGGATAGCGCGCGGCTATCGGATCACGCGCGAGGCGCCGATCATGAGGCACTTCACCGTCGAGCTCGAGCCGGCCGACTGACTCGGGGAGCCGGTCCGGAGCGATAAGCTTCGCGGCTTCCCCAGCAGGCTGTTGAAATACTCGAAGCATTTCAACAGCCTGCTATGCGATTGCTCGAAAATCTTCGGTTTTCTGCGCAATTGCACGTTTCAAGGTAGTGTTGAAAAAGGCTCCGTAGCCTTTTTCAACACCGTGCTAGACTCGTCGCCGCAGCGCCTCGACGTCCGCGGCGACGAGAACGGCCGCCCGCTCCAGAAAGTGGCGGTCGCCTACCGAGAAGGCCGCCGCCCGGTGCGAATCTATGTCTATCTCTCCGGCCACCTCGCCCGAAGCGGGACTCAGCACGGGCACGACTATCTCCGACTTGACCTTGAGGCTGCAGGCCAGGTAGTTCGAGGCCGCGCTCACGTCGTCCACGATCAAGGTCTCGCGGCCCGCCGCGGCTTGGCCGCAGATGCCGCGGCCGAAGGGAATGAGAGTATGCTCCGTCGGCTCCCCGGCGAAGGGCCCGAGATCGAGGAGCCTCTCTCCGCGCCGGGCGATGTAGAAGCCGAACCAGTCGTAATGGGGAACGCGCGCCTTCATTAGATCGCAAAAGGCCTGGAGCCTGTCGCGGGCGCCGCCGGCAGCGGCCAAGAGGGCTGCCGCTTCGGCTTCGAGCTCGGGAAAATCCATGAAATCCTCCATATAGTAAACAGCAGAACGATCGCGGCACGAATGCGCATATCGTAAATGATTTTTTCATCATTGACCTGTATACAATCTGGTATATAATCCCATATACGAAATATAAAAATCCCTATATACCCGATGACGCGCACGCCACGGGGGCGACGCGCGATCCGAGGAGACAGACCGTGAAAAAGGCGATTGTCCGAAAGGATTCGTACTTCGATTCCGTCTTCCTCATGTCGCTCAGCAAGAAACTCAAAGGCAGCGAAGAAGTCTCGGACGCCGTAGTCGCGATGGGCACGCCGATGAATCTCGAGCTCCTCCTCGCCGAGGGCTATGCCGAGGCCGAGCTCGCCGGGGCAACTCCCAACGACCTCGTCATGGCGGTCGAATGCGCGGACGAGGCGGCGGTCGCGAAGGCGCTCGAGGCCGCGGCGGGCCTTCTGGCGAGGAAGGGCTCGCGCGGCGCCGCGGGCATACGCGAGCCGACGAGTCTCGGGGCGGCGCTCGAAGAGCTGCCCGGAGCCAATCTCGCCGTGATATCGCTGCCCGGCGCATATGCGGCCCGCGAGGCGCGCAAGGCTTTGGACAGCGGCCTCCATGTCATGCTCTTCTCGGACAACGTGTCCCTCGACGACGAGATCGCGCTCAAGGAACTGGGTCGCTCCAAGGGCCTCCTGGTCATGGGTCCCGATTGCGGCACGGCCATCATCAACGGCATGCCTCTCTGCTTCGCGAACGTCGTCCGGCGCGGTCCCATAGGCATCGTAGCCGCCTCCGGCACGGGCCTCCAGGAAGTCAGCTGCCTGATCGACCGCTTCGGCTCCGGGGTCAGCCAGGCGATCGGCACGGGAGGCCGCGATCTCAAGAACGCCCGAGTCGGCGGGATCATGATGCTAATGGGCATAGAGGCCCTCGCGAAGGATCCGGACACGAAGGTCATCGCCGTCGTATCGAAGCCGCCGGCCGCCGACGCGGCCGCGAAGGTGATCGCGGCGCTGGGGGCCGCGGGCAAGCCTTCCGTCGTCCATTTCATCGGTCTCGCCTCGGCCCCGATGCGCCCCCCGGCTCCGCGCTTCGCGGGAAGCCTCGAGGAGACGGCCCGGGCGGCCGTCGACCTCGCGGGCGGCGCCTCGGCCACTCCGGGCCTCGGCGACGACGCGATCGAGGCGATCGCGGGGGCCCAGGCGCGGCGCCTCGCCGCGGGGCAGCGCTATCTCCGGGGCTACTTCACCGGCGGCACGGTGGCGGACGAGGCCCTCCTCCTCATCCACGGGCGGACCGGCCGAGTCTTCTCGAACAATCAGACCGATCCCGCCTTCCTCCTCAAGGACCCGCGGAAATCCGTGGAGCACACGATAGTCGATCTCGGCGACGACGTCTTCACCGTGGGGAAGCCCCACCCGATGATCGACCCCGGCGGTCGCAACGAGCGCATCCTCGCCGAGGCGGGAGATCCCGCCGTCGCCGTAATCCTCGTCGACGTCGTGCTGGGCTACGGCTCGCATCCGGACCCGGCCGGGGCCCTCGTACCGGCCCTGAGGGAAGCTCGACGCGCGGCCGAGGCGCGCGGAGGCTACCTCCCCGTCGTCGCTTCCGTCATCGGCACGCCCGGCGACTTCCAGGGTTTCGCCGCCCAGGTGGCGGCCCTCGAGGCGGCGGGCTGCGTAGTGATGCCCTCCAATTACCGCGCGGCGGCGCTCGCGGCGCGCATAGTCGAAATGGCCGCCGGCGCGCGGCCGACCGGAGGCATCCGATGAGCGGGAAAGCCTTCTTCGCCCCCGGGCTCTTCGGCTCCGAGATCAAGGCCGTCAACCTGGGGCTCGAGTCCTTCGCCGAGAACCTGCGATCCTGCGGGGCCGAGGCCGTCCAGGTGCGCTGGAAGCCGCCGGCCGGCGGCGACGCGGGCCTGATCGCCCTCCTCGATCGCATATCGCTCCATGCCCGCGTGGACGTGGCGGCGGCCAATCGCGAGGCCGTGGCGCGCATCCTGAAAGGCAAGCCGACCCTCGTCGACATCGGGATCGCGGGCGAGGTCATCCCCGGCATGACCAAGAAGACGATGCTCCATGC
>CAYOIX010000018.1:0-101458 GCA_964404145.1 uncultured Treponemataceae bacterium | reverse complement strand
GCAGAGCAGCAGACTCTTAATCTGCGGGTCGCAGGTTCGATGCCTGCGCGGCTCAATAGGATGGTAGGGCGGGACGGTGAAAGCCGCCCCGCTTTCATCCTTGATCGCAAAAGGCCGCTTCGCCGCGGCAGGACTAGGCCTTGACAGCGCCAAGGGCTGCGTTTACCATGCGGCGCGGCGGTAGCGACCGGAACACCGTCGACGCGAGAGTGGTGGAATGGCAGACACGCCAGACTTAGGATCTGGTGCCCCAAGGGCGTGAGGGTTCAAGTCCCTTCTCTCGCATCCCCGGATGCTAGAGGGGATTATCAGCCGAAGGCCTAGCGGAGCGTTATGCGCGGGAATAGCTCAGTGGTAGAGCGCCACCTTGCCAAGGTGGATGTCGCGGGTCCAACTCCCGTTTCCCGCTCCTTTGGACGAGGCGACCCGGGATACCGGGTCGCCTTTTTTCATTGCATTCGTTCGATAGGGCTGCGCCGAACGCGCTGCCCGAGGCCGCCGGATGCGGCCTATCTTCCGCTCGAGAGGAACTATCAGTGATAGCCAGAAAGAGCATCGAGAGACTCGCGCATTCGTCCATCAAGCTCAGCATCACCGTGCCGGGCGCGGAGGCCAAAAACGAATATGACGCCATGCTCAGGGAATACTCCAAAAGCGTCCGCGTAGACGGATTCCGCGCCGGCCACGTGCCCGCATCGGTCCTGGAGCGCAAGTTCGGCGATAGCCTCAGGCTGGACGCGATGGGAAGGATACTCGAAAAGGCCGTCGAGGAAGCCCTGAAGGACGCCGATCCGAAGGAGCAGCCTCTCGCCTACTCGACCCCGAGCCTGGACGGGGAGCCGAATTTCGATCTGGAAAAGGACTTCAGCTTCGCGGTCAAGTACGACGTGTTCCCCGCGATAGAGGTCGGTGATTGGAGGGGCATCGAGGTCGAGAAGCCTACGGTCGAGATCGCGCCCGAGGACGAGGCCCGCGAGCTCGAGGACATACGCGAGCGCAATGCCATCGTCATCGAGCGCGACGCTTCCTCCGCGGCCGCCAAAGGCGACGTCGCCACCGTCGATTTCCGGGAGATGGGCGCGGATGGGAAGGCGGTCGACGGCACCGAGCGCGAGGACTTCACCTTCGAGATCGGAACCGGCTACGACGTCTACAAGATCGACGACGAGATCCTGGGGATGAAGCGGGACGAGGAGCGGACGATCGAGAAATCCTATCCGGCGGACTTCGAGAACCGAGACCTCGCGGGCAGGAGCGTCAAGCTCTCGGTCAGGCTCACGAAGCTCAAGGAAAAGAAGCTCCCGGCACTCGACGACGAGCTCGCCCAGGACGTATCCGAGAAATACAAGACCCTCGACGACCTCAAGACCGATCTCCGCGGCCACCTCGAGAAGCGCCTCGTAGCCAAGCTCAAGCAATTGGAGGAGAAGGCGCTGGTCGATGGACTGCTCGCCCGTTCCAAGGCGGAGTTGCCCGAATCGATGATCGCGGCCGAGCTCGCGATGCGTCTCGAGAACCTCAAGCGCCAGATGGGCGTCGATACGGACGACAAGCTCGATCGGATCCTGTCCTATTCCGGCAAGACCAGGGCATCCCTCGTCGAAGACTGGAAACCTTCCGCCGAGAGATCGATCACGACGAGACTGGCGATCGAGAAGCTCGTGGAGGACGGGAAGTACGAGTGTGCCGATACGGAACTCGAGGCGGAATTTGCCCGCCAGGCCGCCGAAAGCTCGCTCTCCATCGAGGAAGTGAAGGCGGAATACGAGAAGCGCGGTTCGTTGGACTACCTGCGCGAGCGGATAAAGGAAGACAAGCTGATGGCCGACCTGCTCGCGGCGGCAGATGTCAAGAAGGGGCCCAAACTGGCCTTCGTGGACTTGCTCAAGGATTCTGAGTAATTTACGACAATGAGGTATATGGCCATGGAAGAGCGAATGCACAACCTGGTGCCCATCGTCATCGAGCAGACGGGCATCGGCGAGCGATCCTACGACATCTATTCCCGACTGCTCAAGGATCGCATCGTCTTCATCGACGGAGAGATCAACGATCTGACGGCCGACCTCACAGTGGCGCAGCTTCTCTTCCTCGAGTCGCAGGATCCCGAGAAGGATATCTCCATCTATATCAATTCCCCCGGCGGCTCCGTCACCGCCGGGCTCGCGCTCTACGACACCATCCAATGCATAAAGCCCGACGTCCAGACCTACTGCCTGGGGCAGGCGGCCTCGATGGCCGCCCTCATACTCGCCTGCGGCACGAAGGGGAAGCGCTACGCCCTCCCCTCCTCCCGCGTCCTGATCCACCAGCCCTGGGGCGGCGTCCAGGGTCAGGCTTCCGACGTCAGCCTCCAGGCAAAGGAAATCCTCCGCCTCAAGAAGCTCACGATCGACTATTTCGCCCTTGCCGCCGGCAAGGACCCCGCGTTCGTGGCCGGCGACATGGAGCGCGATTTCTTCATGTCCGCGCAGGAAGCGGTGGGATATGGGCTGGTGGATCGTCTTCTAGAGCGGAGGAAGCATGGCGAAGCAGAAGCAAAATAACCCCGCCGAGGAGCGCACCTGCTCGTTCTGCGGCAAGAGCGCCGAATTCGCCAGGCGCATCATCGCGGGCCCGGGCGTATATATCTGCGACGAGTGCGTCAAGGTATGCGAGCAGATTCTCGCCGAGGACGAGACCGAGCTCACGTCGGGCTTCGTCGGCGATGTGCCCAAGCCCCGCGAGATCAAGGACTACCTCGACCAGTACGTGGTCGGTCAGGACTATGTCAAGAAGGCGCTCTCGGTCGCGGTGTACAACCATTACAAGCGCATCGCCCACTCGGGCAAGGCCAAGGCCGAGGTGGAGATCGAGAAGTCCAACGTCCTCCTCATCGGCCCGACCGGTACGGGCAAGACCCTCCTCGCGAAGACGCTTGCGAAGAAGCTCAAAGTTCCCTTCGCGATGGCGGACGCCACCACGCTGACCGAGGCCGGTTACGTCGGGGAGGACGTCGAGAACATCCTCCTGAAGCTCATACAGAACGCCGGCGGGAACATCGGGGCCGCCGAGCGCGGCATCGTGTACATCGACGAGATCGACAAGATCGCGCGCAAGGGCGAGAACATCTCCATCACGCGCGACGTGTCCGGCGAGGGCGTCCAGCAGGCCCTCCTCAAGATCATCGAGGGCACTCTCGCGAACGTCCCGCCGCAGGGCGGCCGGAAGCATCCCCAGCAGGAGTACCTCCGCATCGATACGACGAACATCCTGTTCATTTGCGGCGGCGCCTTCGTCGGTCTCGACAAGATAATCGAGAACCGGGTCGCGAAGCATCCGCTGGGATTCGGCGCCGACGTGAAGGCTCGAGGCTCGAAGGACATCAAGGCCCTCTTCTCGCAGCTCCACCCCGACGATCTCGTCAAATTCGGCATGATCCCCGAGTTCATCGGGCGCCTGCCGATCCAGGTCTCCCTCGAGGACCTCTCGCGCGAGGACCTGAAGCGGATCATCACCGAGCCCAAGAACGCTGTGCTGCGGCAATACCAGGAATCGATGCGCCTCGACGAGGTCGAGCTCGTCTTCGAGGACGGCGCGGTCGAGGCGATCGCCGATAAGGCCATCGCTCGCAACACCGGCGCCCGCGGACTCAGGGCGATCGTCGAGGCCCTCATGATGGACGTCATGTACGATATCCCCTCGATCGAGGGCGCCAAGCGAGTCGTCGTCGATCGATCGACTGTCGAGGGAGCCACCGTGCCCGCGGTCGAGATACTCAAGAAGAGCGCCTGACGCTTCCGGGCCGGCCAGGCAGATGAGCGAATCGCCAGGACCTACGTGAGTCTCTTGGACGCGTTTCGCGGCGGCGCGACGATCGAGCTCCCCCTCGTCTACACCAGAGAGGCGGTAGTCTTTCCGAAGTCCATCGCTCCCCTTCTGGCGGCCACGAAATTCTCGATCGCCGCGGTGGAGGAGGCGCTCGGCGAGGACAAGCGGGTGGTCACCGCCCTGTTGAAGGGCCTGGGCGACGAGAAGGGCTCGGAGATCGAGGTGCATCCCATCGGCACCGTGGCTCGCGTGATCCAGCAGGTGCGCCTTCCCGACGGTTCGCTGCGCCTCCTGGTCGAAGGCGAGGCGCGAGTGAGGATCAGGCGCACGCTCTTTCGGAAGGACCACCTGGCGGCCTCCGTGGAGGCCCTGGGCGACGAAGCCCCGAGGCCCAAAGGGGACGGCGGCACGGAGAGGGACGGCGAGCTCGATGCCTCGCTGCGACTCGTCAAGAGGAGCTTCGCTGCCTACGCCGAGGGCGTGAAGAAGATTGCGCCCGAAGTCCTGGCCCAGGCCGAGCGCGCCGAGAAACCGCACGAGCTATGCGATCTGATCGCCAACGCGCTTCCGGTGAAGCCCGAGCGCAAGCAGGCCCTCCTCGGCGTCGAGGACGGCCTCGAGAGGCTCGAAGCCGTCGAGGCGGCGATCGAGGGCGAGACCGAGCTCGCCAACCTGCAGCGCAGGATCAGCGCGAAGGTCAAGAACCGCATAGACCGCAATCAGCGCGAGTACTTCCTCGGAGAGCAGCTCAAGGAGATAAACCGCGAGCTCGGTAAGGACGGCGAGGAGTCCGAAGTCAAGGAGCTGGAGCGATCCCTGCTCGCGAAGGAGCCGCCCGAGGAGGTCCTGGCGAAGGCCAAGCGCGAGCTCTCGCGCTTGGGCAAGCTTCAACCCTTCTCGCCCGAAGCGGGCGTGCTGCGCGTCTACTGCGAATGGCTGGCCGACCTGCCCTGGTCGATGAAGAGCAAGGACAACCGGGACATAGAGAAGGCCCGTCGGGCGCTCGACGAGGACCATTACGGGATGGAGAAGCCGAAAGAGCGAATCCTCGAGTTCATCGCCGTCCGACAGCTCTCTGACCGCGCGAGGGGGCCGATCCTATGCCTCGTGGGCCCGCCGGGCACCGGGAAGACCTCGCTGGGCAGGAGCGTCGCGCGCGCCCTGGAGCGCAGCTTCGTCCGCGTCAGCCTCGGGGGCCTGCGCGACGAGGCTGAAATCCGCGGTCATCGCAAGACCTACGTGGGGGCCCTGCCGGGAAAGATCATCCAATCCGTCCGGAAAGCCGGGACCAGCAATCCCGTATTCCTGCTCGACGAGGTCGACAAGATGTCCTCGGACTTCCGCGGCGACCCCGCGAGCGCGCTGCTCGAGGTCCTCGATCCCGAGCAGAACTCGACCTTCACCGACCATTACCTCGAGCTTCCATTCGACCTTTCGAAGGTCATGTTCATAACGACGGCCAATTCGCTCCACGGCATACCCTACCCTTTGCTCGACCGCATGGAGGTCATCGAGGTCCCCGGCTATTCCGAGTACGAGAAGCTCGAGATTGCGAAGAAATTCCTCGTGCCCAAGCAATTGGCGGAGAACGGCCTGGGGGATGCGTCGATAAAATTCCGCGAGGGGGCGATCCTCGAGATAATCAGGCACTATACAATGGAGTCGGGCGTGCGCAGCCTCGAGCGCGAGATCGCGCGGGTCGTCCGCAAACTGGCGCAGGAAGCCGTCGAGAAGGGCTTCGCCGCCGAGCCCGCGAAGCTCGCCGCGTGGTCGGCCGCCGTCACCGAGAAGAAAGCCTCGAGCCTCCTAGGCAAGCGCCGCAGGGAGGACGACGTGGTCTTCAAGGAGCCTCGCGCGGGCGTCGCCTACGGCCTCGCCTGGACCGAGGCCGGCGGCACCCTGCTCCCTGTCGAGTCCTTGGTATTCGAGGGCGACGAGGGCCTGATCCTCACGGGGAACCTCGGCGACGTCATGAAGGAGAGCGCTCGGGCGTCGCTCAGCTTCATTCGGTCCAAGGCGGTCGACTTCGGCCTGGGCGAGAAGGATTTCCGGAAGAAGACGGTCCACGTGCACGTCCCGGAGGGGGCCATTCCGAAGGACGGCCCTTCCGCGGGCATAACCCTCGTCGCGAGCCTGGTGTCCGCCTTCACCCAAAGGCCCCTCGCGCCCGGGCGCGCGATGACGGGCGAGATAACCCTCACCGGCAGGATTCTGCCGATCGGCGGCGTGAAGGAGAAGGTCCTCGCCGCGCACCGGAATTCGATATTCTGCGTCCTCCTCCCCGAAGGCAACAGGAAGGACCTAGACGACATCCCGGCCGAGGTCAAGGACGTTATGCGCTTCACGTTCGTTTCGAGCGCGGCCGAGGCACTCGAAGCCCTCTTTCCCGATCCAGCCGGACCGAATCGCGATGGAGCGGGCGCCGCTCCGCCCGCGGCGCCCAAGACGACGAAGGCCCGAACCGTCGGGCCGAAGGCGGTCCCCCATGGGAGATGAGCCGCTTCGTCGTCCGGTTCCGTCGCGGGAATAGCCTTTTCCGCCCTTCCGCACTTGATCGGCCCGGCCAAAAGTCTATACTTGAGACATGAAGGAGCTTATCGGACAGGCCAAGATGCGAGACGCCACAGTCGCGGGAATTTTCTATCCCGACGATCCCTCGGAGCTTGAGGAAAGGGTCTCGGCCCTGCTCGAGGCCGCGAGGCCCGCAGTCTCCGACGCGAAGGCCATCGTCTCGCCCCATGCCGGCCTCGACTACTCGGGCGATCTTTCCGCCCTGGCCTGGAAATCAGCCTCGAACCGGTCTATCAGTACCGTTCTCGTCCTCGCGCCCCTTCATCGCGCCGAGGAGAGCCGGATCTATCTCCCCGAGTCGGACTATTTCGAGATGCCTACGGGAAGAGTGAGCGTCGACAGGGATCTCGTCGAGGAAATCCGGGATTGCGGCACCATCATGAGGGAGAACGACATCCCGCACCTGGAAGAGCATGGGATAGAGCTCCAACTTCCTTTCATGATCGCCCTCTTTCCCGAGGCCCGCCTCGTACCGGTCCTGATGGGAAGGCCGAGCCCGGCCGCGGTCAGGGCCCTCGCCCCCGCCCTATCCCTAGTGTTCGCTAAAAGGATCGATTCGACCTTGATAGTGCTCTCCTCCGACCTCGGGTCGGCGAGCGAAGAGCGCACCGCAGCCGCATGCGCCGACCGCTTCCTGAAGGATTTCCTGGATGGGGACGGAAAGTCCATTCTCGAAGGCCTGGGCGGCGGCCAGATCTGCGCGTGCGGATCGGGCATCTCCTCCGCCTTCTTCGCTTCGGGGCTCGCCAAAGGCCTGAGGTCCCGGCTATTGGGTCGACACGATTCGTCGGCGAGCAGGGAAACGGGCGAGGAGCGCCTCGTCCACTACGCCGCCATCGCCCTGACAAATGCCTGATCCTTCCGGAGGCGAGCTGTCGGCCGCCGACGGCGCGATCCTCGTAGCTACGGCGCGCGAGGCGATCGCGTCCCGACTCGAAGGTCGTTCGCCGCGGTGGCCGGTTTCGGGCTCCGCCCTCTCCGCGACCCTCGGCGCATTCGTAACCCTTCGCAAAGGAAAGGGTGCCGTAGCGCCTCTGCGAGGCTGCATAGGCCGGATGAACGCGAAGGAATCCATTGTCCGGACAGTCCGCGAGATGGCCGCGGCCGCGGCCTTCGAAGACCCCCGCTTCCCTCCCCTCGAGCGAGGCGAGCTCGCCGAGATGTCGATCGAGGTGACCGTCCTCGGCCCGCTGAGACAGGTCGAAAGCGTGTCGGAGATCGAAGTGGGGCGCCATGGCGTCTGCATGTCCAAAGGCTGGCACTCGGCCGTATTCCTCCCCCAGGTCGCGATCGAGCAAGGCTGGGGTCGGGACGAGCTCCTCGTCAACCTCTGCTATAAAGCGGGGCTGTCCGCCAATTCGTGGAAGGACAATGATGCGAGGTTTCAGGTGTTCGAGGGCAGGATCTTCGAGGAAGCCTGAAGCGGCGAGACGATCACGGCTTGCGGGATTTCTTCAGCCGCTTCATGAAACTCTTGAACCACCAGGCCCTGGCGCTTTCCGCGGCCCTGAAACAGCGATAGGCTACGGACATCAGAGGAAGGTCCCATGAACCGGCTCTGTGGGCGATCTCTCCCCCGAAGCCGGTCTTGAAGCGATACAGACCCGCCATCGGGTGCTCGGGGTCGTCGGTCGGCGGTATGCCGTAGAGGTCGTACTTGACGCATCCGGCCCTTTTTGCGGCCCGCATCGCGGCCCATTGAAGCGCATAGGTCGGCATGAGCCTACGCTCCTCGTCCGATGAGGCGCCATAGAGGTAAACGGCCTCCTCCCCTCGAAACAGCGTGATGTTGGCCGCGATGGCCCGACCCTCGTATTTTGCTATCCAAAGACGCAGGTCCGGCGCTCCGGGAATCCTCGAGTCCCTTCGCTCGGATGCGAGGGAAAAGAGCCTCGAGTAATACCCCTCCGATCGCAGCGCGATCCGATCCCTCGCCGCCGTCAAGCGATTGAGCGCATAGAAAACCGGAACGGACTCCTCCCCCGCCTCCTCTACGATGACGCCTTTCTTCTCGGCGTAGCGCACGTTATAGCGCCATTTGGCCTTCATCGCGGCCAATATGGCCTCTTCGCTCGGCCTGAGGTCGACCACGACGGTATCCGGCGGCTGGACATCGACGACGGCGCGCCTGAGCGGAAGGCCGAGCGCAGGGCGCGCCGCTTCGACCTCGATCGCCCTGCTGCTGGCGCCCCCTTCGGGGCGCGAAACTACTTCCACCGAGCGCCAGGGCGGATCAAAACGAAGGAAGAGGCATCGCTTTGGCAGGAAAGGCCTCAGTTTCTCGCTTAGCTCTGCCAAAAAGGAGGCGCGCTCCTCCGGGAGCGGTTCTAGCTCCGGGCCCAGAGGGATATATGCGAAGGAAAGAGAAGCGGGAAGCCGATTTACCAGGAGAAGGAGAGGAACCCGGCGACCTTCTCCAAGAGCATCTAGGCCGTCCCGCGCCTCGAGCTCGAGCCGGAGGGCCGTCCAACCATACTCGGCCTTGAAGTCGCCCCAAAAATCGGATTGAAGGAAGGAAGATGCGAGGTCGGCGTCCGAAGTCGCTCTCTTTGAGACTCGTATCGTCATGCGAACGATGCTCCGCCTTCGGCCCTCAGCCGATCTCGCCGTCGGGCACTTTCGACAGCGCGATGGGACCTGCCGGGGTGACGAGGCGCCTCTCCCCGATTCGGGCGAAACCTCCCGCGGCTTTGATAGCCACCGAAAAGAATGTATCCACGTCGATCTCGCCCGGCGCCTCGAGCGCGCCGAAGCCGGCCCCCCCTTCGAGAGCGAGCCTCGTGCCCACAGCCGCGTCGCCGGCGTCGAGGACTTCGACGGCTTCCTTGACGCTCGAGCCGTCCTTGCCGACGACCATTCGAGATGCCGCGAGGAGCATTCCCGCGCTCTCGATGCCGCGGAGCTTTGCGGGTTTCAGGTTGTTTACGAGGACAATGCTCTTGCCCAGCAGTTCGCCTTCCGAATAGAAGGGCACGAGACCGGATACGATCACGCGCTGGCTCCCCGATCCGTCGTCCAAGGTTTCTATATAGAGTTTGTCGGCCTTGGGATGGCGCTCGATCTTGACGATCTTCGCGACGCGAAGGTCGATGAGCCTCTCGAAGCGCTCCTCGACGGCCAGCTCGGCGAGGGGAAACGGTTTCGGCGCAGGCGCGGCCTTGGCCGTGGACGCCGTATCGGCGGCCTGAGCCTCGGCGAGGGGGCTCGCGTCGCGATCCGACCTTTCCCTCTGAGTCCCGGAATAGCGATCGCGCAGCTCGGTCACGAGCTCGTCCTCGAGCTTGGCGAACAGTACCTCGGGCGCGCGGACCGATGCGAGTCCTCCGGCGACGCCGATATCGGACCACGTCAACCCGCCCGGGCCGATGGTCTTCCCGAAGAAGGAGGAGAGCCTGGACGCCGACGCGGGCAGAAAGGGATGGATCATGACGGCCAGGTCGCGCAGGACGTAGCAGAGCTCCCCGATCAGGGCCGCCGCGGCCTCGGGATCGCTCGTCCGGGTCTTCCACGGCTCTCCTTCCTGGAAGCGTTTGTTCGCCAGGTCCGACAGCTCGAAAGCCGCGCGGAAGGCGTCGCGCAGCTCGGCCCGCTCGAGATGGTCCGTGGCTCTCCGCTCGATATCCCGCACCTTGGAGCTGAAGGCCTCATCGCTCGGAGCGACGGGGGGCACGGGTACCGTGCCGCCGAAATACCGCGTGACGAAGGTGAGCGTCCTATTGGCCAGGTTGCCGAGGTTGCCTATGAGCTCGCCGTTCACTTTCTCCTGGAAATCGGCCCAGGTAAAGGTAGTGTCGCCGCGCTCGGGCCGATTGTAGAAGATATAGAAGCGCCATACGTCCGCCGGGATCCCCGACTCAACGGCGTCGGTCCCGAATACGCCCACGCCCTTGGACTTGGAGAATTTTCCGGATTCGTAGTTGAGGTACTCTGAGCTGGACATATGATGGAGCATCGTCCATTCCTTGCCGGAGCCCAACAGGCTCGAGGGAAATATGACGGTGTGGAAGGGGATGTTGTCCTTGCCGATGAACTGGTAGAGCTCGACCTCGTCCGGCCGCTGCCACCAGTACTTCCAATCGAAGCCCATCTCGTCGCCGGCGCAGGCCGTTATCGATATATAGCCAATGGGTGCGTCGAACCACACGTAGAAGACCTTGTCCTCGAAGCCCGCCTTCGGCACCGGTATGCCCCACTTGAGGTCGCGCGTGATGGCGCGCTCCTTGAGCCCGTCGCGAATCCAGGCTTGAGTCATCTGTATGGCGTTATTCGCCCAGAATCCCTCCGCGCTCGCCTTCTTCATCCAGGCTTCGAGCGAGGGCCGGATAGCGGGCAGGTCTATGTAGAGGTGGGTGGTGCTCTTGGGCCGGGGAGTGGAACCGCAGGTCGAGCAGACGGGGTCCCTGAGGTCGGTGGGGTCGAGGAGTTTGCCGCAGTTCTCGCACTGGTCCCCTCGCGCCCCGTCGTAGCCGCAGAACGGGCAGGTGCCGCGCACGAAGCGGTCCGCGAGGAAGCGCTTATCGTGGTCGCAATAAAGCTGCTCGATAGTCCGGCTCTTTATGAGCCCGTTCGCGTCGAGGTCGCGGAATATGGATTGAGTGATCTCGGTCTGTCGCCCCGTCGAAGTGCGCCCGAATTTGTCGAAGGATATTCCGAACCATGCATAGATGTCGCGATGGATCGCGTGGAAGCGGTCGCAGAGCTCGCGGGGGCTTATGCCCTCCTCGAGCGCCTTGGTCTCCGTCGCGGTGCCGTACTCGTCGGTGCCGCAGACGTAGAGCGTCTCGTAGCCGCGCAGGCGGCAGAACCGGGCGAAGACGTCGGCGGAGAGGACCTGTATTAGATTACCGAGGTGGGGCACGTTGTTGACGTAGGGAAGCGCCGAAGTTACGAGGCGTCGTTTCATAGGACGTTACAATAGACGCGCGCCGCTCGCGCTGTCAAGGATTGGGCCGCGCCCGACGCTTGGCCTAGAAGGAGATGACCGCGTTGATCCCGATCTGGATGCCGAGGTCCAGCACCTGGGTCGACGCCGTCAGGGTCTGGCCCAGCGAGCCGTCGATCTTCAAGGTGAGCCGCTCGGGGACCGTGAGCTTCGCCTCGTAGGACTCCGCGAAAGTCCAGCCGGGCAGATAGGTCGTCGCGTCGCTCTGGTGCCCGGAAAGCCCCGCGGTGATCGAGATCGTGCTCCGCAGCCTCGGCTCCCTGGCGACGAGGTCCTGGAGGTAGAGAGAGGCTACGGACGCGTTCGCGACTTTGTCCTTACCGGCGACCGCCGGCGCCGTAGCCAGCGAGTAGAGATCCAGAAGCCAATGCCTCTGCACTATCCGAGAGAGGGAGAGCATGAGGGAGCAGGACCAGTCCATGGCGCCGGGCGCTTGGGTCAAGGATACCTTGCTCTCGGCGTCCAGCTGATCGGACTCCCGCGCGTGGAGGGTGGCCAGTCCATGGAACTGCAGATTGACGCTGGGCGCTCCCCCTCCGTTCGGCTCCTGGATCTGGGCCTGGAACGTGGAGAGATATTCGTCGCTCTCGAAGGGGAGACCAAGCGGGTAGGCGCCCATCGACCCGAACATATTGATAGACGCGATTTTCGCGGTCGCCGACCATACGCTGGCGTCCGTGATCTGATCGAAGGCGCGAGTCAGGGAGCGGCCGTAGGACAAGGCGAGGGTCGAAGGCGCGATGAAGTCGTACCAGCTAGATCCGTATTCGCGGGAAAGGTTCAGTCCAGCCTCGGGCAAGAAATTCGCCGCCGAAAGCCGATCGCCCGTAGTCGCCGTCTGCGACGCGAACTCCGCCGCCGTGGCCGGTGAGAAGAGCTCGACGAAAGGCAGGCTCTTGTAGAGGACGGGCATATCCGCGAAATCGCCCAGAGCCCCCTGGGCATCTCCGACGATTCCTCCCGAGAGCGCAGTCCATGTATCCGTCCACGAGCGGGAGTAGAAGGGCTCGAGGCTCAGCCCCGAGGTCTCCAGCGGAAGGGCGATGCGCATCGAGGCCGAATCGTTCCGCTGGCCTCCGTCCACTACCGTCGGCTGAGCGCTCTCGGCGAGCGAAGCGGAGAGGAATTCTTTTGCCGACGCGTTCTTGGCCGAGAAAGTGGCCTTCACGTCCCGCAACTCCGAATCTGACTCGAAGGCGGGCAGAGCATACTGGAAGGCGCCGAGCCAGGCCGCGCCGTAGCTCTCGCCCGAGCTGTCCGGCGCGACGGCCCCGGGCGGGCGCGAACGGTTATCGGCCGAGAGGCCTATCGTAGCGATGGAGGGCCCGAGAGTGAGCTGGCCGTCCCAAGACTGGAGGAGCATGCCGACGTCGAGGGCGTCGGACGCGGGCGTCCATTCGGACTTCTGCTCGAGGCTCAGGCTCGCGACCGAGGCGCCGTGGATCGAGAGGGAATCGTCGCGGCCGAAGGCGCCCGAAGAGGGATCGTAGTCGAACTCGTCCTCGACCTTAATGGGGAAGTCCGCCGCGGGCAGGATGATTGCGTGGCCCCCGCTGAAGTAATCGCCCGAGCCGCTCGCCGCGGTGACTCGAGCCTTGAGGTCGACCCGCGCGAAAAGGATCGTCGAATCGATCTCGCCCCCGCCCGAGACGTATGGGGTCGAGTCGGCGGCGGCCTGCGAGTCGCCGGAGAGCTTGATGTCCGAGACGATCGGCGTATCGCCGATGGCCAGCCGCAGTCCGGGATCGGCGTATACGGCCTGTCCCTGGAAGAGGAGGGCGACGCTTCCGACCGAATCCTCGAGCAGGACCTGGGTTATCCAAGCCTGATCGGAGGCTGCGGCCGCGTTGAAACCGACAGCCAGCCGCGCGCCCGTGCTCGTGATCGAAGGAAGGTAGGGCGCGGTCGCCCCCGCGACGGCGACCTCGGGCGAGCTCTCGCTGTCCTGGGCATACACTGTCGAATCGCCTTTACCGTAATGGAGGAGGTAGCGCCGCCATGCGCCGGTCCCGGAGCCGGGAGGCAGGATTATTTGGACGCTCGGGTTGGGCGGCGAGGCTCCGTCGTCCAATTGCAAAGTCAGGCTCCCGGTCGAGGGGAACTTGGCGAAAAAGGAGATCGACTTGAAGGATGGGTAGGGCGGAGCCGACTCCACCTTGAAGAATGTCCCCTGGGCCCCGATTCCGGGAACTGCCGTCCCGGCCGTGATCTCGAGGGCCTCCTGCGTCGAGCCGTCCGCGTGCAGGCTGTTGATCAGGCTCGCGAAGGCCGAGACGATCGTCGTATCCGCAGCCTCGACGGCGCTCGGGTAGCCCGGCGCCGCAGAGGCGGGCATGAAGTCGGACGCGTACCCGGTCGTTGATTCCATGCTCTCGACCTGGTAGGTTCCGGTCGCATCGTCCTGCGAGTACCTCGTGGCCATGGCCGCATTGTGAGTGAAAATGCCCTTATCCTTCTCCTCGCCGGCGGTGAGGTTAATGCTCCCCGGATTGGTCTGCGAGCCGGAGGAGAAGCTCGTGCCGGGCACGGACCACGAGGCCCCGAGGGCCGTCCAGGCATTCTCGCCGTCGCCCAGGTCCCAGAAGCCTCCGAGGGCGCCGACGATGATGCCCGTCGAGCGATCGGAGCTCTCCTGCATGTAGGTTATCACGATATCGTCGGTCGGGGACGGCGGCGGGCTCATGGTGAGCACCCCGGTGTTGGCGTTGACCGAGAAGGAGTACTCGGGTATGCCGTTGCGCGTAACCTGGATCGAGCCGGGGACGAAATTCTTGTCGATGCTTATCAGCGCCGCCGTCGAGTAGCCCTGCACGATGATGTTCCTCGTATAGACCGGAGCGGAGCCCGTCTTTATGCCGCTGGCGAAGTCGGTCGTGTAGAGCCACGCCATGTTCGCGTCGATGGCGGCGATCCCGAAAGCGGCGAAGGGCTGGCTGTATTTTGCCTGGACGGCGGGAGAGGGGGCTTCCGCATCGATCCTCGTGACCTCGATGAAGCCGGAGGGATCGATCCGCGCCTGATAGTTCGGATCCCTCAGACCGGACGAGGGATTTCGCACGAAGGCCTCGGCGGAGGTAGGGGTCGCCGTGGTGGGGTAGCGGTCGAGGACCTGCAGTTTCGGGTCGAGCGTGCCCGTCGCCGGCACCGGAGGAGGGACGTAGAGAAGGTCGCAGTTTTGGCCGCCGATCGTAATGCCATCCGTCGAACCGGTGTAGTCGCTATGCGCCAAAACCCTCGTCAGGGCCGCGCTCGCGAGGGTCACGACTCCCGTGAGCGCGGAATACGAGTACTCGTCGCTCCCGAGCTGGCGGTACAGGTACCCGTCGCTCGCGGTCAGGCTCCCGGATGCGCTCTGGACGTAGACCACGAGGTTGGTCGCCGGCGCGGTCCTCGTCATGAAGTACTTGCCGACGATGAACGAGTTGGGCGTTATCGTCGTCTCGATCACCTCGGTGCTGCCCGCGAAATGCTTCGTGACCTGCTGTGCCTCGTCGTAGCGGACCATCGCCTTGCCGGTGAAGTTATCGGTGGCGATCGTGGCCGCGGCCCCGAAAGACCGATACGAGCCGTCGCCGAAGGAGAGGAAGGGCAGCGACGGGAAGTTGATCCCGTCGTTGCCGATCCTCGCATCCCGGAGGAGCTCGCCCTCCCCGCCTTTATAGCCCACAGCGTAATAAGCCTGGGTGATGTCGTCGGAAACGTGGGCCTCGACGAAGAACTTCTTATACAGGAGGAAGGAGAGGGAGACATCGGGGGTCTGGGTGAAGAGCAGGGGCTGGAAAGTCGCGGAAAGGCTGCTTCCAGGCTGCGATTGGAGGTCCAGGGAGGAAATAATGGTCGCCGACCAGGTGCCGCTGATCAGCAGTTCCGCATCGTCGTCGGGCCCCGGCCCGAGCTTGGCGCTGAACAGACTCGAGGGCGCCTCCGCAGGAAGGGCCGATTGGATCGGGAGAGGCACCGCGCCGACTCCTCCGTCGGGCATCGCCTTTCCGATCGACGCCGCGAGGAGTAGAAGGGCGAAGGCCGCGCGCGCGCTGCTGCTTTCTTTCCGCATCGATTCCTTCTATGATAGACTGGAAACCGGGCGAAGGGAAGAATTGGGCAGTTTTTATGGTAGTTTCCATGCTTATACTCATCATCGAGCTCCCCGAGTCCAGCTCGTTGAAGGATAAGAGGCGCGTGGTCTCCTCGGTCAAGCAGCGGCTCCGCGCGAAATTCCGCTTCTCGTGCGCCGAGGTGGATCTCCTCGATTCCATGGCCTTCGCTGAGATCGGCGCCGCGCTCGTCTCGAATTCCCGCGAGTACGGGGAGTCCGTCATGCAAAAGGCCCTCGCCGTCGTCGAGGATGAATTCGGCGTCCGCGTCCACGACGCCCAGATCCATTCGGAAATCTACTGACTCGAGTTCGAGATAGGAGGTATTCCGTGCGCTACGCGTGTATCGTCCTCTGCCTTCTCCTGCCCCCGACCCTCCTCGAGGCGGCGCCGGCGGAGGAGATGGATTCATACCTATCGAAGGCGCAGGACGCCGCCGACTCGAACCATCTTTCGGAGGCAATCCGCTCCTATGTGACTGTCCTGGCCATCGCCGACGAGAACCCTTCGCCGGACGCCGAGGCGAAGGCGGATCGAGCCTCCGCCGAGCTCGCGCGGATCGGCACGAGGCTCACGCTCGAGCCCGCGAGCGATTGGGTCGATGCGAGCGGGACGCAGATCGCCGGCAGCTCCAGGAGTCTAGGCAAGGAGGGAGGGCTTTCTCCCGGGGTTTATCTCTTCGAGAATATCGGCTTCGGCAAATCCCCCGTCGCCGACGCCCCCATCTATTTTCAATTCATCAAGAACTCGGGCTCCCTGGTCGCATTCGTGACGACCGACGCCTATGGCAAGGCCAACACCACCGTAGCGATGCTGGAAGAGCCGGGGAAGGACGCGGTCATTCGGGCCTTCCCCGTCTTCAAGGCCCGCGGGAAGAGCTATGCGTTCCAGACTGCGTTCAGGGACTTCGCCTATCTGCCGCCGGCCAATGTCGTCAGGGTCCTCGCCCTCGAAAGCTCGGAGCTCGGTATCAGCGACAATCCGCGGACGATCGACCCCGCGGCCGCGGCCCTCCAGCGGGCGGGCCTCCAGGTCCTCCCCTTCAACGCGAAGCTCGCTCCCGACGATTTCCGCAAGGCCTTCGCGGGCGAGGCGAAGGCCTTGGCCTCTCTCGGCGTCGACTCGGGCTCGCCCTATGCCGCCCTCGTGCTCGTCGAGGTGGCCGCCGCGCGCCAGATAGAGCTGGACGGCAAGAAGTACAACATATTCACCGCCTCCGCGAGCTTGCTTTTCAGGCTCGTGCGCTCGGACGGCAGCATCGTCTACTCGCTCCCCATCGACGGCCTCAAGGGGCAGGGCGGCACGGCGGAAGCCGCCGTCGACGATGCGTTCAAAAAGGCGGGCGAAGCCCTGGGCCCGGAGCTCCAAAAAAGGCAGGACGACCTGACGACCGCCCTCGCGAAAGGATAGGAGCGCGGGGTCCGCGGATCTATCTCTTCTCTTCCCCTCCATCGGGGCCCGGGCGCCCCCGATGCTCGCGGCCGATGAGCCTGGCGCGAGTCACCTTGCCCATGCCCTTTCGCTCGATCTCGAATACCGCATCCTCGGCTTTGCGCCGCCGCTCGGAGGCTCCGGACGAGCTTCCCTCGTCGCCGAACAGGTCTCCCTGCGCGGCGGCGTCCCGCTTCGCGATGCCGGCGAAGCAGAGCCCGAGGAGCCGAATCTCGGTCCTGCCGTCCCAGGCCCGCCCGAGGAGGCCGAGGGCGTCATGGAACGCATCGGAAGAGGAGAGGTAGGAGGAAGCCCTGGATAGCCGACGCGAGATCGTCGTGAAATCGTGAAGCCTCAGCTTGAGGACCAGGGTGCGCGACTTGAAGCCCTCGGACCAAAGGCGATACGAGAGTTCGTCCGCGAGGGACATCAGCACGTCCTCGACGCATTCGCGATCCGAGCAGTCTCGCTCGAATGTGGTCTCTGCGCTCATGGAGCGCGACGCCGGGTCCCCCGGGCCCATCATCCCGACATCCCTCCCGCGGGCCGCCCCGTGGAGGAAGGCCCCCCCGGCCTTGCCGAAGAGCGAGGCGAGCTGAGCTTCGCCGAAGGACGCGAGCTGGGCGACGCTCAGGATGCCGAGCTCCCGAAATCTATCCTGAGTCTTCTGGCCGGCGCCCCAAAGCTTGGACAGGGGAAGGTCGAGCATGAAGGCCTCGACTCCCCCCTCGGGGACGATGACGAGACCGTCGGGCTTACGAAGTCCCGAGGCTATCTTGGCCACATATCGGTTGGGCGCGACGCCTATCGATATGCTGAGCTCCGTCTTTTCGCGAACCTTCGCCTTGAGCAGCCGGGCGGCCTCCTCCACCGGGCCCCAAAGCCTTTCGGTCCCCGTCATGTCGAGGAAGGCTTCGTCGATCGACACCCTCTGGACCTCCGGCGTGAAGGTCGAGAACACATCCATGACCTTGGCGGACATCTCGGCGTAGCGGTCCATGCGGGGAGTCAGGTACACGCCTTCCGGGCAGCGGCGATATGCCTCCGATATGGGCATGGCCGATCGGATGCCGAAGGCCCTCGCCTCGTAGGAGCAGGTCGCGACGACGCCGCGGCGGCCGGGCCGCGCGCCGACTATGACGGGCCTTCCCCTCAGGCGCGGATCGTCGTTCTGCTCCACGGAGGCGAAGAAGGCGTCGAGGTCGACATGGAAGAACAGCTTCCGCGTCATCGCGGGCCCGACCCTATATCGAAGCTCGCGCGCACGGCGAGGCCATCGTCTTCGAGGGCCGCGCCGGACGATTGCGCATAGGGCCTGAGATGGCCGAGGTACCTCGCCGTCACGACGAGTTTCGAGCGGAACGTCGATGGAACCGTCAGCGAGACTCGCAGATCCTTGCCGGGGTTGACTCCCGCATAGATGGAGGCGCTCTTCCCGTCCACGGAGACTTTATACGGGAGGCTGCTGTCGTATATCAGGATGTCCTTCCCGGATTCCAGAGCGATATCGACGCCGTAAGGCGGGCTCGCGAACGCGATGGCGATGTTCTCGTCCACCCGGTCGAGGAAGGGGCTCGCCGTCGCGACGACGCTTATCAGTCTTTCCCTATCCTCGCCTTTCAAAGTGGCCCTATCTCGCAGGGTGTCGTAGACGAAAGTCTCGCCTCCGCGCTCGAGACCGCCCTTCCCGAGCCGCCTCCGGCCCGAAAGCTCGATGGCGAAGTTCCCGGAGTCCTGATCGATGGCCTCGGTAATCCTCAGGTCCTTGCGCCCGGGTCCCGCGAGGGGCGCCGCGGCCAGCGCATAGATCAGTGCGGCCGCTTCGATCGCGAGCGCGCAGATCGCGAAGACGGCGACAGCCTTCTTTCGCGCGGCGGTCCCGGGGCCGGCGAAGAAGAGGAGGGGGCTCGCGGTGAAGACGAAGAACGGGAGGGCGAGCGCGGAGAGGGACAGGACGCCGAGGTAGCCCGGGGCGATCAGGCGCTCATAGGTCGGCAGATCGGGCCGCGCCGAGAGCTCGCCCGCAATGACCAGGAGGGGGAGGTACATGAGCGCGTAGGCCACGAGGGTCGCCCACCGGTTGCGGGCGGCGAGAGAGGCCTCGACGAAGATGAGCGCCCACATGAAATAGAACGAGGCGGACAGATCGATAGCGGAAAAGAAGGGCACATCGACGGCTAGACAGAGCAGGGCCGTCAATTCGTAGAAATAGGGATTCGGGGTCAATGCCCGCTTCTCGACGAGGAAGGAGAGCAGGGCCAGGAACAAGAGGAAGGACGAGAGTATGCGCGCCGCCGCGAATACGCGCGGCGCGAGACTCCACGAATCGAGGGAGCCGAGCAGGGACGCATCCAGCCTCGCGATGACCTTGCCGACGAGGAAGACAAGGGCCAGCGCGAGGAAGAGGGCGAAGACCTCGGCCCCGATGGCCGGAGCCCGCCTCAACAGCTGCTTGGTCGCCCCTCGCTTGGTCATCGTGGCGATCAGGAAGGAGGAGGCCACTACGGCGAGGAGGACGACGAGGAAGACGACATAGGTCTCCTCGCGGAGGACGAGGCCCTTAGGTCCGACCTGGAATATGAAGTAATGTCTGTCCCAGGCATTGGTGAAGCCTCCAGCCTCGGCTTCGGCGAAGTCGTGGATGAAGCCGCCGAACCACGTGGGGGCCGTCCCCGCCGCCGGCGGGGACGCGCCTCCCCGCTCGCCCCGAAGCTCGATGGCGGGCATCCCGGTCTCGAGATAGGGCGCGGCTGGACCGTAATCGCTCGCGAGCCCCAGACGATAGGCTTGCGCCCTATTGGCCTCGAGTCCGTAGCCGATACCCGAGGATTCGAGCGCTCGCCTCGCCCCCTCGAAGAGCCAGTACGGCGCGTAGACGCCCTTCCCCGCCCCGCGCAAGGCTATCGTCGAAGGCTCCTCTCCGATGTCCAGGTACAGCGCGGCGAGTCTCGTCCATCCGGCCTGGCGGGACAGCCAGGTGCTCGTGCCGAGCGAGGCCACTAGACCCGCGGCCATCTTGCCTCTCTTCTCGGCGCCCAGGAAGACGAAGCGGAAGGAAATCGGGCTGACCGACCCGGCGCGGGCCTCCGACGAGAGCCGAGCCGCTTCGCCGAGGGCGAGCGCTATGCCGAACGCTCCCTCCGCGGGATCGCGGGAATCCACCCACGAGCTTACGGGCACCAGCACCGCGAGCTCGTCTTCCCGCGAGCCAGGCAACCTGCCTTCGACGATCCTCGACGTCGAGTAGCCCTCGCGCGCATCCGCGAAGCCGGTCGTCGCGGTCTCGATTCCCCGGGCGCGGAGGAAGCTCTCGATATAGTCGAAGGCGGCGGCTTCCGCCGCGGAGCCTTCCGCCCGGGATCCGAAAGCGCGGACCGCAGCGAGGCAGTCGGCTGTTTGATTCGCGTCGGGGGAATCGGCCGCGGGGCCCAGGGCGGGCGAACCCCGGCCGGGGGCGGCTCCCTCCGCGCATGCCAGCGCGGCGAGAGCCATCATGCACAGGGCGGCCGCGAAGGCCGTAAAGCGGTTTTCGGACACGATCGAGAATAGGAAGGGGAAGACGAGTTCGTCAATACTGTTTACCTCGCGGCGATAATGACATATACTGCTCGAAACGAAAGGCGAGGGGATGCAGGAGAGGAAGAGCGTTATCGATCTGCCGGTCAAGCTCGTGCTCACCGAGGAAGGGACGTCCTTCTTTATTCGCAAGGGTAAGAATCTCAAGAAATTCAAGCTGGCGGACAATGTCGAGGAATACGGGATCGTCCTCGACACTTTCAGCCCGGCCTCCCTCCAGCGGATGATGCTCGTCGACTACATTTCCAAGGTGGAGATATCGAAGAGCGAGTTCATGTCGACGCGCCAGGAGATCATGGATCTCTCGAAGCTCGTCGTCTACTCGATGCTCTACCGGCAGTACGATGCGTACATCTTCGCCCGCGTCCTCGCGAGCGACGTGATCAAGAAATGGAACCGCCTGAACCCGTCCAATATAATCGACGATAAGACCAAGATAAACGACGCCTTCCTGCAGAGCGTGCTCAAGGAGAAGGAGAAGCTGCTCCTCGAGATAAAGCAGGAGATACTCTCCCCCATGTACTCGTACATCAGCAAGAATTCGTCCCTGCTTCCGGAAGAGAAGAACGTGCAGCTGCTGCTCTCCGAGAAATTCCTCAACAACCTCCGTCCTTTCACCTGGTTCATCGTCGCGAAATTCAAAGGCTCCGACGGCTACGACCAATTGATCAAGGACGTGAGGGCCTCTCTCTCCGACTACATGGAGAAATCGAAGATCGCCGAATACGTCTCCCTGATGATCATAGAGCTCGCGATGAACGCCGAGAACTCCAATCTCAAGCGCGAGGCCAAGGCCGTATTCAAGGGCGCGGTGGACATGAACGCGGTGCTCTTCGATCCCAATATCAGGCGCCAGGTCATCGAGTCGCTCGAGCGCAAGGGCGAGCTCGTATACCTGTCCTGGAAGATCGGGTCCCGGGGCGCGACGGTCGGGATGCAGGGCAGGCTGCAGATCACCCTCTACAACAAGGAATCCGAGTACCAGACGGTCAAGGAGATATTCGAGGACCGCAAGAGCGCCGACCTCAGGAAGAAGAGCCTCCAGGACTTCTACAAACAGCTGCCCGAGGGCGAGGCCAACACCGAGCTCGGCCTCTACTACCTCTCCTATCTCTCCGAGGCCTGCGATAAGGTGAACGTCAAGTTCGAGTCCCTCGTGAACCAGATGGCCGGGTCCGACCTCACCGTCATCACTCTCGCGCTAAATCTATAATATTTTTATAATTGCCCGGCGGACATCGCCGGGATGCCTGCATTCCTTGACAGGGAATGGCCTTTCCGATACTTTTATACGGTAATCCATTGTATCGATCGATAAACGGAGGAATAAGGTTTATGGCAAAGGCAAAGTTCGTCTACCAGTTCGGAGGGGGCGTCGCGGAGACCAGCGTCACGAGCAAGGACATCCTGGGCGGGAAGGGCGCCGGGCTGATGGAGATGACCAAGATCGGCCTACCCGTCCCGGCCGGCTTCACCATCGGAATCCCCGCGTGCGAGGAATACTACAAGGCCGCCCGCAAGCTTCCCAAGTCCATCGTCGACGAAATCAAGATCGCGCTGGCCAAGCTCGAGAAGACCGTCGGAAAGAAGCTGGGCGATCCCAAGGATCCCCTCCTGGTCTCGGTCCGCTCCGGCGCCGCCCGCTCGATGCCCGGCATGCTCGAGACGATCCTGAACCTCGGACTCAACGACAAGTCCGTCGAGGGCCTCGCCGCCAAGACCGCCAATCCCCGGTTCGCCTACGACAGCTACCGCCGTTTCATCCAGATGTACTCCACCACGGCCATGGGCCTCTCCAAGGAACCGATGGAGGAGATGCTCTCCCAGATGAAGAAGTCGCTCGGCCTCAAGACCGATACCGAGCTTTCGGCCGACAACCTCAAGCGGCTCTGCGAGGAGTTCAAGGCCTTCTACAAGTCCAAGAAAGGCGAAGCCTTCCCCCAGGACCCGGTCGAGCAGCTCTGGGGCGCCATCGACGCGGTATTCGATTCCTGGGAGGCCGACAAGTCCGTGACCTACCGCCGCGTCGAGAAGATCGCCGACCTCAAGGGCACGGCGGTCAACGTAGTCCAGATGGTCTTCGGCAACAAGGGCGATACCTCGGGCACGGGCGTCTGCTTCACGCGCGATCCGAACTCCGGCGAGAACGTATTCTACGGCGACTGCCTGATCAACGCCCAGGGCGAAGACGTGGTGGCCGGCATCCGCACGCCGCTCAAGCTGATCGAGCTCGAGAAGAAGCTGCCCAAGGCCTACAAGCAGCTCACCCAAGTCCGGAAGACCCTCGAAAAGAACTTCAAGGAGATGCAGGACCTCGAGTTCACGATCGAGGACGAGAAGCTCTACATGCTCCAGTGCCGCACCGGCAAGCGCCTCCCCTCCGCCGCCTTCAAGATCGCCGTCGACATGGTCGCCGAGGGCCTCATCACGAAAGCCGAGGCCATCGCCCGCATCACTCCCGAGCAGATCGAGGGAGTCTTCTATCCGATCATCGACGTCGCCGCAGTCGGAAGCGCCAAGCTCAAGGAGCTCAAGGTGGCCACGGGCATCGACGCCGTCCCCGGCGCCGCCGCCGGCAAACTCTGCTTCAACGCGGCCGACGCGGAGGAGCAGACGAAGGCTGGCGTGAAGGTCATCCTGATACGCCGCGAGACCAGCCCGGAGGACGTCGGCGGCATGTTCGCGGCCCAGGGCATCCTCACCGCGACGGGAGGGAAGACCTCCCATGCGGCGGTCGTGGCCCGCGGCTGGGGCAAGTGCTGCATCGTCGGCTGCGACGCCCTCGATATCGACGACAAGGCCAAGACGGTCAAGGTCGGCGGCAGGCTGCTCAAGCAGGGCGACGAGGTCACGCTCAACGGGACCACCGGCGAGGTGTTCGTCAGCGCCCTTCCCCTCAAGAAGCCCGAGCAGACCAAGGAATTCAAGACGCTCTTGGGGTGGTGCGACGAGATCCGAGCGCTCAAGGTACGCACCAACGCCGATACGCCCCACGACGCCGAGAAGGCCGTCGAGCTCGGCGCCGAGGGCATCGGCCTGTGCCGCACCGAGCACATGTTCTTCAAGGATTTCAAGAACCCCGCCGATTCCGAGAAGCGCCAGCTCGCCATCCAGGAAATGATAATCGCCGACGACGTCGAGGCCCGCAAGAAGGCCCTCGCCAAGCTCCTGCCCTTCCAGCGCGAGGACTTCAAGGGCATATTCAAGGCGATGGACGGCAAGCCCGTGACCATCCGCCTCATCGACCCGCCCCTCCACGAGTTCACACCCAAGGACGACGCGGGGGTCAACAAGCTCGCCAAGATCACGGGCATGAGTCCCGAGCATATCCGCGTCCGCTGCGAGCAGCTCCACGAGTCCAACCCGATGCTGGGCCACCGCGGCTGCCGCCTGACGATCACCTATCCCGAGATCCTGGACATGCAGGTCACGGCCATCATCGAGGCGGCCGTCGAAGTCGCCAAGGCCGGCGGCAAGGTCCTCCCGGAGATCATGATCCCCCTCGTCATCGACCGTAAGGAGCTGAGGATCCTGGTCGACCAGACCAGGGCTGTCGCCGACGCCATAATCAAGAAGTCCGGATCCAAGGTGGAGTACATGGTGGGCACGATGATCGAGATCCCACGCGCCGCCCTCCTCGCCGACGAGATCGCCGAAGTGGCCGAATTCTTCTCGTTCGGCACGAACGATCTCACCCAGATGACCCTCGGCCTGTCCCGCGACGATGCCGGCCGCTTCCTCCCGGACTACGTCATGTCCGAGAAGGACGGAGGCAAGGCTATCTTCGCGACCGACCCCTTCGTCAGTCTCGATCAGAGCGGCGTTGGCCAGCTCGTGCGGATGGGCATCGAAAAAGGTCGCGCCACTCGCAAAGGCCTCAAGGTCGGTATCTGCGGCGAGCACGGGGGAGAGTCCAGGTCCGTCAAGTTCTGCCACGCCGTAGGCATGAACTACGTCTCCTGCTCGCCCTTCCGCGTGCCCATAGCCCGCTTGGCCGCCGCGCAGGCGGTAATCGAGGACAAGGCGGCGGCGAAGGCGGCTTCGGCCAAGAAGGCGGCCGCGAAGCCGGTCGCGAGGAAGCCCGCCTCCGGGAAGGCCGCTCCTGCCAAGGCGCCCGCCATGGCCGAGAGGAAGACGGCCGCGAGGAAGACCGTTCGCGCCGGCGCGGCCAAGAAGCCCGCCGCTAAGAAGCCCGCCCGCTCCGTCGCCGCGAAGAAGCCCGCTGCGAAGAAGGCCAGGAAGTAATCCTCCGCGGCATCATCGATCCATAGCCAAGGCCGCGCGGTCATCCCCGCGCGGCCTTCTTTTTTTCCCGGGTCGATGGGGAAGTCCTAGCCGACAGGTCGGAACCGGGAAGTCTTCAGGGAGATCCACCCTGGGGCATCTCGTGGATGGCGATGCAGTCCATCGAAAGCGCGCCGTCGGCGAACCGCAAAGTGGCCAGGATCTCGAGGGGCCTGTCCACGGGGACTTCCGCTCCGACCATGGTGGCCGGGACCAATCCCTCCAGCCGTTTTTTTTCCTGATAGCCCACGAGAAAATCGAACGCGACCGCGCCCGATTCCCGGCGAACATTGGCGGCCATACCCTTCCACGACACGGAGCAGCCGTCATAGAGTGCCGGGTCCAGCCGCGCGTCGGAGTAGGAAGGAGCGTCCTTGATTGTCCTGAAATCGGGCCGACCGACGAAGGCACGCAAGGAATTGGCCTTTTCCTTCAAGGCCGGGCTCGCATTGGACCCGAGCAGGCGATTGATCTCGACCACGGCCGCGTTGTCGCGGTAGGCTTGGAAGGAGTCCTTCGCCTTCTCGAAGGCCTCCAAGGCCTGCTTTTCAGTCAGCACGTAGCGGAACGTCCCGCCGGTCTGCACCGGAGAATCCCGCTCGGATCGGCTCAAGGTCACTGCGGCTACCTCGGGCCTCGCTACCCTGGGCCGCGAGACGGCCTCGACGAGGGAGGCGCCGATCGGCCAACTCAAATAGACCGCTCCCGCCACGACCAACGCGAGGGCCAGGGGAACAAGGAAGGCCGGAAGCGCCCGACGCCCCGGGTATAGACGCTCGATCCTGTCCGTCTCGACCAGCCTCGCCAGTCCTTCCGGACTTCCCTCCCTCCGGAGGACGCCGAGAGAGGCTCTCGCCTTCCTATCTCCGGGCTTGTCCTCCAGCACTCGGAGATAGTACTCGACCGCCCTCTCCGTCTCGCCTCTTCGAACCGAGAGAGCGGCTAGGGCGAGCATCGTGTCGGTATTCGCGGGGGACAGCTGCTCGGCGCGCTTAAGATAGGTCGATGCGCCGCCCGGATCCCCGGCGTGGAGGCAGGAGGAGCCGAGGAGGTAGTAGAAGCGCTGGGATTCCCGGTATACGGGGACCTGGGGCTCCAATAGGGATATGAGCTCGGCGTAGCGCCCGCTCGCGAAGAGCCGTTCGGCGCGATCGAGCGCTGTGCGCGCCATCGCTTGACCTAATACCCTTTCTTCCGCTCCTCGAGGCGGTCCAGGATTTTGCCCCACGCGGCGATCTCGTCCGGGGAGATAGCCCCGCCCTCGGCCACCGCCATGTCGATCCTCGTGATCAAGTCCCTCACCGCTACGAGGTCGGCAGCCATGGAGGTCGCCTCGTCCGGCGCGCCGGCGCCGAGCACGGTCGACGCGAAGATCGCATCGGTGGAGGTCTTGGCGTTCGCCGCCGGGTATCCCCTGTCGTTGAAATTCCCCATCGTGAACGTAACTCTCCTCGTCCCGCCGCTCGCGACGGGGACGGGCTCCCAAAATAGGGCTATCGCGGAATCGTTTATCGAGTACGGCACGAGTGTGAAATTACGCTGAGTGTTTACGTCGAATGCCCATGGAGCGTCCGATAAACGCTTCCAATTCGCGAGAATCGCCCTGTCGGGTCGATCCACGCCGGGCCCGGACAGCGAAATCATGAAGCTCGCCCTGTCGCCGGGAGTCTCGACCCACGAATCATCGGATGTCGGGAGTATCGCGGTTTCCTGGGAGATGCGCGGCCGCTTGTCGGTCGCGAAATGGATCCCCGATTTCTCGCCGAGCCAGGTATCGATGAGATAGCGCAAGCCCAGTGAGGCCTCGTGCTCCGAGATGTTCTCGATCTCCAGGGTGACCCGGAGCCCGTCGGCGAGGGCGGATCCCTCCGATTTGGCGAAATCGAGGAGCTCGCGAACCACGAAGGACGCCGAGCGGAATTCGATCCTGACCCCGGTGTCGGTGCGAGCGACGGCAATGCGGAATTCGGAAGCGTCGCCCAGCTTGTAAAGCCGCTCGTCGGCGCTGAGCGTGAGGAAGCTCGTCCTGGGATCCTGATCGAAGATGAAAGGCTCGTAGCGTCCCTTCGCGATGTCGAAGAGCCTATAGATCGAGATGCGCGCGGTGGACTCGCTCACGACGAGCTTGACGAGGCCCTCTTTCGCCTCGAGGGCCTGGAGGCCCAGCGACGCGGCGAGGAGGAGCCCGGCCGCAATCAGGATTCGCTTCATTTGCTCCCATCCTTCGTCCCGGCCGCGGCGAGGCGCTCTATATAGAATTCCAGAAGCTCCAGGGCCCGCGCCTTCGCGTCCAGCGCCGCCGCCCTGGCGTCCTTGTCGAGGGGCGCGCCGGCGGGCGAGATCGGCGGGGCGGGAGCCGCCGCCGCCTGCGATGCCGCCGCCTGGGCCGAAGCCTGAGAGGCGCGCAGGGCCTCCGCCTCGGCCTGAGAGGAGGCCAGCTTGGCCTCGTCGTCGGCGAGCTTGGCTCCCAGGTCCGCGACCTGGGAGCGCAGATCGGCGATGACCGTGTCCTGATCGCTGGCCGCGCCGCGCTTGGAGTCCGAAATCTGCTTCTGGTAGAGGGCGATCGAAGCCTCGTAGGCTTTCTCGCGCCTGCGGAAGTCCTCCGCGGATCGCAGGGATTCTTCATGGCTCCATGTCAGGAGCTTGAGCAGCTCGCGCTGGCGGTATTCGAGGCCGATGAGGGAGATTCGATAGGTCGCCGCCTCGACCTTCACGCTCGACGGGTAGTCCTTGGCGACGGCAGTGAACACCCGCTCGGCATCCTCGAGCCGGCCGAGAGCGTACAGGCTTTCGCCGCTCCAGTACATCGCCGAGGGCAGCAAGTCGCTGGAAGGCGCGGAGGAGACGAAGGCCGAGAAGACCTTTAGCGCCTCCTCGTAGTCGCCTTTCGTATATAGGATGCGCCCGCGCTGATAGAGCAGGTCCGCCACGCGGGGGCTCTTCGGGTACGCCGCGATGAAGGCGTCTATGGAGGCCGCGGCCGTGGCCTGGTCGCCTACTGCGAGATAGGCCAGGACGGACCAATATGCGGCCTCGGGTCGCTCCGCCCCCGCCCTCGGATCCGACATCACCTTTCCGAAGAGGTCGAGGGCGTCGCGGTATTTCTCTTGACCGAATAGGTCGACGCCCTTGTCCAGGCTGGCCTTGGCGCCGGAGGCGGTCAGAGGCGACGCCTGCTGTCCTAGGGCCTGGGCACCCATGACCGCAGCGAAGAGGAGCGCAAGGAGCTGGGGCTTGGTCCTGTCCATGGGCATATGCCTCCGATAGATTATCGGCTCGCCTAGCCTGAAACTGTATTCCGCGCGGCTTTATACGAGGCTTCCGCATCTCGCAGCGCCGCCGCCGAGTCCTTCGCCGAGAAGAAGGCGGAGCCCATGACCAACACGTCGGCGCCCGCCCGCGCGGCGCCGGGAATGGTTTCGGCGTTTATGCCTCCGTCGACGGAAATCAGGAAGCTCAGGTCCCGCTCGGTCCGCAAGGCGGCCAGGGACGAGCATTTCTCCAAGCAGGAAGGAATCAGGGCCTGTCCCCCGAAGCCCGGGTCGACAGTCATCACGAGGACGAGATCGACGAAAGGCAGGAGCTCCGAAAGACAGGAAGCAGGAGTAGAGGGCACTATCGCTATGCCCGGCCTCGAGCCCATCTCGCGGATCGACTGGACCAGACGATGAGCGTGGACGGTCGCCTCGAGATGGAAAGTGATGTAATCGGCGCCGGCGGAGGCGAACGCGGGAGCGAGGAGCTCGGGCTCCACGGTCATGAGGTGCACGTCGAGCGGCAGGCGGGTATGCGGCCGCAGATCCGCCGCCATCTTCGGGCCGAAGGTCAGATTGGGAACGAAGCGCCCGTCCATGACGTCGAAGTGCACCCATGAGGCGCCAGACTCTTCTATCCGAGCGAGGGCGGAGCGCATATCCGAGAAATCGGCGGAGAGGAGGGAGGGAGCGAAGAAGGGCGCTTCCATGAGGCCGGATAGTATCACACCTGGACCCATCGCGCCAAGGCTCTCCCATGCCCAGTAGACGCGGAAATCCTTGTGCGAACGCGGTTTTGGACGCCTAGGCAAGGGTTTTACGGTTCGCTCGACGATTGACCAAGAGGCTATTCGCGGGATAGTATCGAATCGTCGTATCCTTAACAAGCGGACCCTGCAACGATATGCCAACGCGAAGACCGACGCGAATTGCAGGTTCAGCGATACCCGGAAGAGCATGGCCGATCAGGAAAGCGTCACCGTCCTTTTGTCGAACGCATACGAAAGCCTCAAATGCGTCGACCTTCGCGGCGCGACGGACTGCTTCGAGCGGGCTCTGGCCCTGGACTTCGAGTCCTCCGAAGTCCTTTGGTCCCTCAAGTGCGCCAATTTTTGGACCGAGCGGCTCGCTCGCCTCGATGCGATCCCCGCTCCCTTCGAGCGCGGCGAGTATGTCATCGCCCAGTGGAAGGCGTTCTCCGCATTCGCCTTGAAGCTGGCCTGCGATTTCGAGCGCGCCCTCTTCGCGTTCAAGAGCTTCGCGTTCTCCCTCGCCCTCGGCCAGTATTCCGCCCTCCCGGCGGAAGAGAGAGAATCGCGCGGGGCGGACCTCGCGCTGAGGACGGGCATCTGCCTCAAGGGTTCCGGAGATTACGTCGCGGCGCTGCGCTCCCTCGAGGCAGCGGCCCGGGAGCGGAAGGACGACGCGGAGGTCCTGGCCCAGCTCGCCGACGCCTACGCCCTCCAAGGCGAGGAGCGCCGATCCAAGGCCCTTTTCCGCGAGGCCTTCTTCATCGCCCCCGGGCGCATCGACGTGGACCTCCTCGAATGCACGATGATACGCCGACTCGCGGCAAAGGTGGCCTCTCTCGGCTACAAAGGCCTCGAGCTCCACGAGTGGATGCCCGTCTACGGCGCTCTCCTGGGCATCCTCACGATAAAGCGCGAGCTGAAGGCCGCCGAGGTGGGGAAGCTCCGGCAATCGATCTACCAGCTCGAGAACGAATCCAAGGAAGAAGGCGGCGCCGCGGTGGCGCCGCGCCTGATAAACCGCTATTTCTGGCTGATCGATCACTACATCGCGGCGAAGGAAGACAGGGCGAGGATCGACGAGGTCCTGCTCAAGATCAGGCTGCTCGATCAGTCCATCTACAAGCAGTACATAGCCTAGGAGAGGAGACAATATGGCCGAATCGCAGATCGCCCAGAAAGTCCAGGAGATGCTCAACGAGGAGAAGTGGACTCGCGCATCCTTGAGCGCCTATTCCGCGGCGAATCTAAAGGAGCTCGACGCGATCGCCCAGGATGCGTCGCGCGACAAGGCCCTCGACGAGGTCAAGGAGCTCTGCGACGAGCACCTTTCCCACACGAAGACCAGCATAATCGCCCTGTATCTCTCTGGCATCTTCTCCCTCATGCGCCAGCAGATCGACGACTCGGCCATGGTGGCGCTTCTCGACCTCTTCGCCGACAACAAGAAATGGAGCGTCGTCGAGTTCGTCTGCCAGCGAATCCTCGATTACGGAGAGAACCGGACGGCGCTCCGCCGCCTCGCGGAGTGCTACGATTCGGACGGGCGCCCCGACGACATGCACGCGGTCTGGGAACGCCTGATCCGCGTCGACTACGAGGAGGCCGACATAGTCAAGGCCCTCGCCGAAGAGCGCGAGAAGGAAGGCAAGGTCGACGAGGCGGTGGACTTCTACAAGAAGGCGCTCCATCGGTACATAAACAAGGGCCTCACCACGAACGTCAAGGAGATATGGGGCAAGCTCGTGGAGTATTGCCCCGACGACATCGACTTCTTCTTCCATGTCCAGCGCAAGATCGCGAAGCAGATATCCGAGGACAAGGCCGCCGGCCTCCTCCTCGACCTTTTCCGCTACTACAAGGAAAAGGAGGACTGGAACACGGCCCTCGACATCCTCAAGGTCGTAATCGACTACGACGAGAAGAACCCCTCGCTCCGCAAGGACGTCATCGAGTGCTACAAGGGGAAGTACAAGGACCACTCGCACCTCGAGGACTACATCCGGCTCTCGAACATCGCCCAATCCTATCGCGCGATGCACGAGGCGATGGCGGACTTCGAGAAGCACATCGCCTTCGACGCGGGGAACTTCGTCTACCATCGAACCTGGAATATCGGGCGCATCGCGAGCATAAAAGGCGACGATATCGTCATCGACTTCGCCAAAAGCCGCGGCCACAAGATGTCCCTCAAGATGGCGATAGACAGCCTGACCACCCTTTCCAAGGAGCATATCTGGGTCCTCAAGGCCGTTTGGTCCAAGGACAAGCTGCGGGAGAAGGTGAAGAGCGATCCCGCCTGGGCCCTGCGCATCATCATCAGGAGCTTCGACAACCGCGCCGACCTGAAGCACATCAAGGCCGAGCTCGTCCCCTCCGTCCTCACCGCGAGCGAATGGAACTCATGGAGCGCCAAGGCCCGCGAGGTGCTGAAGACGGACTCGATCTTCGGCAACGCGACCGACGACATCGCCGCCTTCATCGTGCGCGAGCGGCCGCTGTCGTTCGAGGAGAAGGTCTATAACCAGTTCAAGGCCGAGAAGAGCTTCTTCTCGCGAGTGCAGTATATACGCGACTTCCTCGAGTCGGGAGAGCCCGACTCCGAGTTCTTCACCGAGATGCTCGCCTTCTTCACCGGGTTCGTGCGCTCCTATCAGCAAGCGAACGAGACCGTCGTCGCATCCTACCTGTTCCTCAAGGAACTCGCCGCCAAGTACCCCCACCTCAAAGGCGCGGCGACCCTCGGCTTCGCCGAGCTCTTCGCCGAGATCGACGATCCGGTGGCCGTGTACGACGCGATCAAGGATGCCGAGCTCCGCCGTTCCTTCCTCCTCCATATAAAGAACTTCATACCGGACTGGGCCGACGTCTACGTCCGGCTCTTCCCATATTCGCTGAACGCGGGGATGCTCGAGACGCTCAAGGCCGGCGGGCACGAGGACAAGCTCCGACGCATGGTCCTCGACATAGTCGAGAATTACCGGGATCACCGGGAGGCGTTCATATGGGTCGTCAAGAACCTGAAGGACGAAGAATGGTTCTCGACCCTCGGTCTCTCCTACGAGAAGATCATGATCACCCTCGTCCACATCCTCGACCTCACCTTCAAGGAGATCGAGAGCCATAGGGACACGACCGAGAATCGCAAGATCAACAAGCAAGTCCAGGCGATCCTCTTCAAGGATTCCACGCTCGAATCCTACCTCCTCGAGTCCAAGTCCGAGACGATCGAGCGGGTATACATGCTCGTCAGCGACGTCAAGGACCTCGACCCCGCCATCAAGCTGTCGATGAGGCGAAAGATCATGGAGAAGTGGCCCGAGTTCCACTTCGGCGGCGAGGAGGAGAAGCAGGTCGTATCCCGCGGCTTGATGGTCACCTCCGACAAGTACAGCGAGAAGCAGGCCCTCCTAACCGAGATACTCGATGTCGAGGTTCCCGCCAACCAGAAGGAAATCGCCTACGCCCTATCCCTGGGCGACCTCCGCGAGAACGCGGAGTACAAGGCGGCCAAGGAAAAGCAGGACGAGCTCAATTCCAAAGTCGCGAAGCTCAAGAACGAGATCGAGAGGGCGCAGATATTCGACAAGTCCACCGTATCGGTGGGCAAAGTGTCCTTCGGGACTGTCGTGACCCTCGCCAACGAGATCTCGGGCGATTCCGAGGCCTACACGATTCTGGGTCCCTGGGAGTCCGATCCGACGAACAACGTCATCTCCTACCTTTCGCCCCTCGGCAAGAAGCTCCTGAACCACAAGGCGGGCGAGCGCCTCAGCTTCCTCATCCACGAGCGCAAATTCCAATACAAGGTCGAGCGCATCGAGGCGGCGAAGCTGTAAGGGCCGGCGGGCCGCAAGGAGAAAAAGCATGTCGAAAAGAAGCTACGCGGCCCTTGCCGCCCTTTCCTTCGCGCTGCTGACCGGACCGGTCCTCGCCGGAGTGGCGCAGTCGCCCTCGCAGGGGGCCGCCGGGGGCGATTCCGACGCCACGGACGTCGTAGTGCTTCTCGACGTGTCGCAGAGCGTCTTCCCCTACTTCCAGGACGTCACCGACTTCGTCGTCTCCTCCGTGGTAAAGGACTATCTGCGCTACGGCGACACTTTCCACCTGCTGAGCTTCGGGGAGATCGCGCAAGCCGAGATCGCGCAACGCATGTCGTCCGAGGCCGACGTCAATTCGGTCCTCGGGCGGCTCTACCTCCTCTATCCGCTCGCCCGCTACAGCGACCTCGTCGGGGCGCTCAGCTACCTCTACCAGTACGTGGCGGACCTCCCCGAGAGCAGGCGCAAGGTGATCGTAGTGATCACCGACGGCGTGCATAACCCGCCTCCCTCGAGCCCGACTTTCGGGATGGCCCCCGAGAAGGTCGCGGCCGAGATCGAGGCTGCTGCGGCCAAGATCCGCGCCAACGGATGGCCGGTCCACATCATCAGGCTCCCCTTCCCGAAGCCCGGCGAGCGCGGCGCGCCGGCGCCGGGCAGCCCGGAAGCCCAGGGCAGGTCCTATCTCGACGCGGTCGCGTCCGCCCTCGGCGCCAAGGTCTCGGATTTCTCCGCCGACGGAAAGGCCGAAATCGCCAGGAGGAGCCTGGCTCTTCCCGCGGTCGAATTCCCGGGCCCGCTGGGCAAGAAGGACTACTCCTTCTCCTTCCCGCTCAAGCTCGACAACGGCTCCGAATCGCCCGTCGGGCTGGAACTCGACCGCGTCCGCCTCGGCGACGCCGACATACTCGCCAACAAGGTCTTCCTCACTCTCCAAGGCGGGCGCTCGGGGTCTATGGACGTACCCGTCCTCCTGCCGGACACGCTGCCGCAAGGCGAATCCAAGCTCCAGATCAGACTGCATTTCGCCAACGGGATCCGCGTCAGCCCGGATACGGGAATACTCGATCTGAGCCTGGAGCGCAGCCCTCTCGCGGCCCTTCTGCGATCGGGAGCCCGTGTGGCGCTTTTCGCCCTCGTCCTCCTCTTGGGTCTCGCGGCCCTGCTCGGCGCCATAATCATGCTCAGGCGCATGCCCAGGCGCGCCGAGGCGCCCATCGCCGCGGCCGTGCTGGGCTCGGACGCGGCATACGGCGCGGCCACCGCGTCGACGGCCGCGCCGGGGCCCCGTCTAGCGGTCGTCGCGAGCGCATCGCCCGGCGCCGCGGATACCAAGGCGGCTCTCGGCGCCGCGGCGGCGAGCTCGTCGGCCGGCGAGCTCGAACGCGGAGCCTCTTCGTCCCGATCCGCCGAAGAAATGGCCTCGAGCCGCAGGGAGGAGGCCGCTCGGACATCGGCCCTGCTCGCCGAGGCCGCTCGAAAGGCGAAGGAGGAATCGGCCCGGGGCGCGGGATCGGATACGGCAGCGAAGGGAGGGAGAGAGAGCGCCATAGACGACAGCGCAGCCGCCCTCCTCGCCCAGAGGAAGGCCGAAGCCGACCGCACGGTCGCCTTGCTCGCGGAGGCATCGGGGCGGCGGGCTCCGGCCGCGGCGCAATCGGGGGCTGCGGATGCGAAGGCGCGCTCCGGCGCGGCGACCTATGCGACCCGCGTCGTCAGGCCCGGCTCCTTGCGGGTAGAGCTCGTCGTCGCCGAGCAGAATCCCCATATCGGCATGCGCAATGTCCAGAGCCTCTCCGCGGGCGGCTCGAAATCGGTCGGAGGCGGCTCGAGCGACTTCCTCGTGTTCCTCGTAAGCGTTCCCAGAAGGTCCGCCGAACTCCATTACGACGGGGAGAAGCTGGCCTTCGTCCCTCTGCGACCCGAGCTCTTCCCCCAGCTCGAAGGCCCCGTTGAGGATTGCCTGGGCAAGGATATTCCCATGATCTCGAGATCGGGATATCCGCTCACGCTCAGATTCCTCGCCTACGAGAAACCGGCGGACAAGATAAACAGGCTCCTGCATTGCATAGAGACGCCGGGACTGACCGCGAAATAGCGATAGTGGGGTCCGTTTCCATCGAGCCGCCCATGCGTCCCGCGTTAGCCGATCGAAGATACTCGGCCTACCGCGGAATCCTCGACCGCCCTTCCCCACTACTAGCTTTTCACTGAAATGCTTTCAAGGCGTCGGCGGCTCGCTTGCGGATCATCTCCGAGGGATCCGACTGCGCCAGCCGCTCCAGCTCCGGCTCCAGATCCGGCGCCTTGTTCTTTCGGATCCACTCGATTCCCGCTACGCGAATGAGGTACTCCTTGTCCGAAAGCAATATGCGGGCGAGCGCGCCGATACCGGGCGCCTTGTCCGCGTTCGCTACCTCTCGCGCGAGAGCGGTATAGAAAGTCCTGTCCTTCTCGGAGGCCTCCGCCGACAGCCTGGCCTCTAGGGCCGGCAAGGAGCCCGCGGGATCGTAGCGCGCGAGGAGGCCGAAGCAGAGTACCTTGAGCGCTCCGTCCCCGCTCTTGTCGTCGAGCCTTCCGCGCAGGAAGGCGAACGGGCTATCGGCGCCCGCGGCGTCCAGGCCGACCGCGGCCGCGCCCAGGATCGCCAGGGAGCGGCAAGCCTCGCCGCGCACCGACTGCTCCGGGTCGCTCTGCGCCTTGTAGCGCAGGAAAGGCAGGGCTTCGGCTACCTTGCCCGCCGCCGCGGCCCTGCAGGCCGCGAGACGCGCTTTCGGGTAGGAATCGCGAAGAGCCTCCGCGATGGCGCTCTTCGCCGAGCTCCCCGGGGCTCCTGTCCCCGCGGCGAATGCGCCCAAGGCCTGGATCGCCGCGGTCCGCACGTCGGGGTCCTGATCGTTCGCCGCCTTCGCGAGGCTCTGTACACAAGAGTCGTCCTTGATCTTCGCCAGGGAGTCGCAGGCGAACATCCTTTCGGCCTTCCCGGCGGTATTGTCCTGCACGAGCTTGCCCAGGCGCTCGGCCGCCTTCGCGGAGCCTATCTCCCCGAGCGCCTTTATCGCCTCCTCTTTCAGCGCGGGGGTCGTCGAGTCGCCGTCGAACCAGCCGAGGAGAAGTGTCTCTTCGGGTTCGCCGCCGGCCCTTCCCATCAGCCTGACCAGGGCGGGCAGCAGTTTCTTGTTATCTTCCTTGATCAAGGCCTCGGAGAGGCGCAGCGCATCCTTGGACCTTACGGCAGCCAAGTACATCAGCGCGGAGCTCACGAGATCGGCGTCCTGGTTGTCCCTATCGTCCACGATGCCCAGCGCCGACTTCTCCGCGCCCTTCCATTCGAGCGAGGCGAGGAAATCGAGTATGGTCGATCGCAGCTTGGGGCTCCTGGAAGCTTCGAAGAGCCCGAGCAGGTCCCCGTCGTAACGGCCTTCCTTCTCGTTCGCGAGTTCCTTGACGAGGTCGGTGATCTCGGAGTCGATTCCGTAGCGGATCGTATCCCGCCTTTTCGCCTCGAGCTGCGCCGCGGGATCGGTCGAGGGCGCGGCGGCCTGCGCGACGGGCGGCGGGGCCGCGGGTTCCTGGGACCAGAGCGCTGCCGCGGGCCAAAGGGCGCAGGCGAGGGCCAGCGCGAGAGGGGCCGCCCTGTCAGGGCGCGGGGACCTGATCGCCCTTCGACGCGTAGCCCGCGAGGAACTTGCGCTTGAAGGCGAGGAATTCGCCCCGGCGAATGCTCTCGCGTATCCGCGCGACGAAGTCGCGTATGAAATAGAGGTTATGGTAGGTAGCGAGCATCGCATACAGGATCTCCTCGCATTTGTACAAGTGACGGATATATGCCCTGCTGTGGTCGCGGCATACTTTGCATCCGCATGTCGGATCGAGGGGGCCGAAATCCCTCTCGTAGATCGCCTTCTTTATGGCTATCGGACCTCCGGCCGTGAATATTAGCCCGTTGCGCGCAGTCCTGGTCGGGAAGACGCAATCGAACATGTCGATTCCGTTCTCGACGGCCTCGAGGATGTAGTCCGGCGTGCCTATCCCCATGAGGTAGCGGGGCTTGTCCTCGGGAAGGAGGGCCGCAGTATAGGCGAGGAACTCCGAGAAGACATCGTGGGGCTCTCCGACCGAGAGCCCGCCGATGGCGATCCCGGGCAGGTCGAGGGCCGATATCTCTGCCGAGCTCCTTTCGCGCAGGGCCCTGCTGAAATTGCCTTGGACTATGCCGAAGAGTTCGCCGCGGTAGCCTTCGTCCCGCTTGGCGAGCCAAAGCCCCTTGGCCCGCGCCGCCCAGCGCGTCGTCAGGTCTGCAGCCTTCCTCGCCTCGGCTTCCTCGACGCCCCAGGGAGTGCAGATGTCGAGCTGCATCTGTATATCGCTGTTGAAAGCCGTTTGGGCCTCTACCGCCTCTTCGGGAGATATGAAATTACGGGCGCCGTCGATGTGGGACCGGAAGCTCACGCCCTCTTCGCTGAGCCTTCGCAGCGACGCCAGCGAGAAGACCTGGAAGCCGCCCGAATCCGTGAGGAAGTTGCCGCTCCATCCGGTAAAGCCGTGGAGGCCGCCCGCCGCGCGAACCGTCTCGAAGCCCGGCCTCAGGTATAAATGGTAGGTATTCGCCAATATTATGGGAAAGCCCAATTCCGCGAGGGTCTCGGGCCCGATGGCCTTGACCGCCGCATTCGTCCCTACCGGCATGAAGGCGGGGGTCTCGACCTCGCCATGGGGCAGGAAAATGCGCCCCGTCCTGGCCCGAGTGTCCGGATCGGCGGCATCTTTGACGAAAATTCCCCTCGAATCCATCGGTCCCCCTGGCAGGGTGTTGAAAAAGGCTATGGAACCTTTTTCAACACTACCTTGATTTCTGCAATTGCGCAGAAAAGCGTTAGCTTTTCGAGCAATTGCAAGGCCGGCTGTTGAAATGCTTCGAGTATTTCAACAGCCTGCTAGGTCCTCGCGGCCCTGAAGAGCAGGACGCCCGCAGTGAGGAAGACGACGAGCGGCGCCCATGCCCCTACGCGCGGGTCGATGGCTCCCGTCTTCGCGAGAAGCATGCAGATCATCTGGGCAACGTAGTACATCGTCGCCGCGACGAGGCTCGTCAGCAGGCTGGCGAGCAAAACGTTCTTGCGGAACCTTCCCCCTGCGGAGCCCGCTAGGAGGACGACCACGAGTGGGGTAAAGGCGAAGCTGAAGCGCTTGTTCCCCTCGGCCACGGCCGCCGCGGAGGGCAGGCCCGCCCTTTTCAGGAAGGTCACGTACACCCCCAGATCCGCGACGGAAAGCTCTTCCAGGTCCCGGTTCTGGCTGCGGAACGCGTCCGGCCTCTCGTCGAGCATCCCCGAATCCCAGGTGCCGTAGGACTTGTCGGTCCATGAGCCGTCGCTTGTCCTCTCGAAGCGGCGTACGCGGCCGAAGATCCACTTGTCATCGCTCCAGCGCGCCGTGGCGGCCTCCGTCCTCGCGACAGGCTCGCCCGAAGCGTCGCGCTCGACGACGCTGACCCCGGTGAGGCTCTTGGTCGAGTCGTCGTAGAACTGGGCGCGGTAGATAACCGCGCCCTCCCTCGAGATGACCGTCACATCCGGGTTGCTCAACGATTCCTTCTGGTTGAGGAGCTGGCGCGAAAGCTCGTTCTTGCCCTTTATCGTCCTGAGCACGACTCCATCGTCGAAATAGAAGGAAACGGCGCATAGGAGGGCGGCCACGGCGAACAGGGGCGCGGTGAAGCTCCTGAGGGAAACCCCCGAGCCGAACACCACGGTAAGCTCGTTATCCGCATAGAGAGTGGCCAGGCTGTAAGCCGCGGCGAAGAGGAGGGCGATAGGCAGACCGTTCGACAGGGCGGTAGGCAGGTACAGCGCCATCACCTTGAGGATGGAGAGCAGGGGCGCTTCCTGGGAGAGGTAGCGCCACAGGCTCGAGAACAGGTCGACCAGCTCAAGGATGAGGGCGAAGAGGCCGAGGGAGGCCCCGAGAGTCGGGAGGAAGACTCTGATCAGATAGAGCCTGAGCGTGGTCGCGCGCCTCATTTCTGCCTTCAGCGCGTCCTGAGACGCGCGATCCAGAGCGCCAGCCCGACGAGGAGCACGGCGGCGTTGGGAGCCCAGGTGGACCAGAAAGGCGACCAGGCGAGCCTCGCGCCGAGGGTCTGCCCGCCGAGGAGGAGGGCCCAATATATCACCGAGACGAGGATGCCTACGCCGAATCCCATGGTCCTGCCCGACTTCTTGGCGAGGAGGCCCAGGGGAAAGGCCAGCACCACGAAGAACAGCGCGCCGAAGGGGATGGAGAATTTCTTGAAGTACTCGAGCTGGTAGACTTGGAGAGTGCGGTCGGAAGGCTTGTCCGTCCCGAAGGAGCGAAGCGAGGCGAGACTCGCGGCGAGCCTCTGGGCCGAATTGGGCCAGGGCGAGCCGTCGGCGACCTCCGCGTCGTAGGCCGCGGCGAGCGAATCCCGGGCGGAGGCGATGTCCTCGTCGCGCTTCGCCATCCTGACCTCGAGCGCGGCTTCCTTGGCGGAGATCACCTTGGCGAGGTCGACGGAAGGCATGTCCCGGGGCCCGAGGACGGCCGAGTCGTTGCCTTCCCCCCTCGTCGAGATGCGGTACTCCATATTCGATGCGCGGGACCACTCGAAGCGGTCGTCCTCCCCGCTCTTCACCGTCTGCTGCCAGACGTCGGACAGCTCCAGGACCACGTCGCCTCTCGCCTCGTCGACGCCCAGGCCGGCTTCGCCCGCGGATATGACCCTCGCGCTCCCCTCCTCGCTCCGATCGAAAATGAGGAGATTCCTGATCTTCGAGCCGCTCATCGCTCCCGTGACCACCGTGATGTCCTTGTACCGCTTCGAGGACCATGGTCGCAGCTCGAGGGCGGGAGTCGAAGCGACCAGCTTCCGCGACAGCTTTCCGAACTCGATGCTGCCCCGCGGGAGGAAATAGTCGTTCATCGCGAAGGACACGATCGAGAAGAGGAGGCCGAGGGCCAGAAAGGGAGCGAAGGCCCGCCTCGGAGCGATGCCCGCCGCCATGACCGCGAGCATCTCGTTGTCCGAGGACAGCCTTCCTGCGGCCATGAGGGCGCCGACGAGGGAGGCGAAGGGGAAGGACATGGCTATCACGGACGGCAGGGCGTATATGAGGAGGAGGATGACGTCCCGGAGAGGCGCCTTCCTCGAGAGGATATCCTCCGCCATCAGGAGGATCTGGTTCACGAAGAACACCGCGAAAAAGAAGAGGAAGCAGACCACGAAGCCGAAGAGGAATTCCCGCGAGACGTAGCCGACGATCACCGAGTGGCGCGGCCGCCATTGCGGCCGCGAGCTCGCCCGCGGCGGCCCGTCGAGGAAGGTCGCCGCCGCATCGTCTATCATATTCCCGTCGAGCCGAAGCCGCCCGAGCCTCGCTCGGTCCGGCCGATGGATGCGGCTTTCTCGAAACGCGCCCGCGATACCGGAGCTACGACAAGCTGGGCGATCCGGTCGCCGTTGGCGATGGCGACCGTCTCGCTGCCGAGGTTGACCAGGATCACCTTTATCTCGCCGCGATAATCCGAGTCGATCGTGCCCGGGGAGTTCGCGCAGGTCACTCCTTTACTCAAGGCCAGGCCCGAGCGCGGCCGAACTTGAGCCTCGTACCCGGGGGGAAGCTCGATGCGGATGCCCGTCGGGACGGCCGCGCGCTCTCCTGGCGCGAGCGTCATGCGTTCCGCGATGAAGGCCCTGAGGTCGGCCCCGGCGCTGCCCTCGGTCCCGTATTCCGGCGCGCAGGCGCCCGGTTCCGCCGTGAAGGCTACCCGGACCTCATCCACGTCGCGCCGCCGCCGAGATACCGGAGAGCTTCGCCGGGGCCGGACCGGGGACTTTCGCCTTATCGAGCCCGGTCGCCCTCGCAGCCTTTCTCGATAGGCCTCCGTAGGCGAAGCGCGCATGGCTTCGCCCGCCGAGGAGCCGCGCGCAGGCCGCATTGAGCTCGGCCGGCCCGAGGCGAGCGATGCTCTCCCTCTCTTCCTCGGGCGTCATGGCCTCTCCCGAGAAGAATATCTGCCTGGCGATGCGGCGCATCCTGAAATCGGTATCCTCGAGCGCGAGCTCGAAGGATCCCGACAGGCGGCCGACGGCGTCCGCGCACTCCTCGTCGCCAAGGCCCTTCTCGGCGGCATCGTCGAGCTGCCTGTCCATCTCGGCCGCCAGCGCGGGGAGATTGTCGGGAGATACGATGGCCGAAGCCAGCCAGAGACATTCGGTTCGCGAAATGGCGAAGCCGCTGTACACCGAGTAGCAGAGGCCCTTGTCCTCCCGAAGCGAGACGAAGAGCCTCGAGCTCGATGCCTCGCCGATGGCGCCGTTGAGCGCGGAGAGGGAGAAGTAGTCGTCCCGGCCGAAGGGCGGGTCGAGCTGGACCGCGTCGTAAAAATGCACCTGCTCCATGTCGGCCCGCACGTAACCGCCCGCGGCGGAGAATAACGGCGTAGTCCCGGCGCGCGGCTGGGATGCCGCTCGGGAGGATAAGGGCGGCCGGAGGGAAGCCGCCCGATCGACGACGCCGTCGAGGATGCGCGACAGCTCCTCGGCGACGTCGACCGAGGATACCGGACCCGAGGAAGTGACGAGGAGCTGCCATGGGGAGAATTCGGATTGGTAGAAGGCATAGAGGGAGTCGCGGGCTATGCGACGGACATCCTCGGGCTCCCCCGCGATCTTCCTGGACAGGGGGTCGCCGGGCCAGATCGCGGACAGGAATTCGTCATGGGAGCACTCCTCGGGATCGTCGCCGGCCGAGAGGATCTCGCTCGCGATGACCTCGCGCTCGCGCTCGAAGTCCTCGGCCCGGAAGATCGAGCCCAAGGCCATGTCCGCCAGCACGTCCAGGGCGAGCCGCCAGTGGGCGCCGGGTACCTGGCAATGGAGGCATAGGGAATCGCGATCGGTAAAGGCGTTTATGTATCCCCCGACTCTGTCGATCTCGCGGGATATGCCGGCCGCGCTCCGCCTGGCCGTGCCTTTGAAGGTCATATGCTCGACGAAATGCACGAAGCCCCGCTCGTGCGGGGCTTCGTGCCTGGAGCCGATGGGGAACCAGAAGCCCGCGGCGAAGGACCTCGCCCCCTGTGCGGTCTCCGCCGCCACGGCGGCGCCACAGGGGAGGCGCAGGGTCGAAATCATCCTATCTCCTCCGGGAATCGTCCCTCCGAGGGCCCCTGTCGCGGTCGAAGGGCCGTCGCGAATCATCGCGTCGCGATTCATCGCGTCGCGAATCATCGCGTCGCGGCTCATCACGACGCGAATCGTCGCGTCGCGGCTCGTCCGCCGAGGGCCCGTGCCGCTCCGGCATGGGCACGTTGCCGTTCTCGTCCAGGGCGTCCAGAGCCGCGAGATTGAGGCGACCGAGCCTGTCCACCTCGAGGAGCTTGACCTTTATCTTGTCGCCCTCGCGGACCACGTCGGTCACCTTCTCGATGCGGGTCTTGGACAGCCGCGATATGTGGCAGAGACCTTCCTTGCCGGGGAGGATCTCGATGAAGGCGCCGAAATCCATGACGCGCTTGACGACGCCCTCGTAGATGGTGCCGACTATCGGGTCCTCGACGATTCCCATGATGGCGTCCTTGGCGTCATAGGCCGCCTTCTGATTGGCTCCGTAGATCGTCACGGAGCCATCGTCGTCCACGTTGATCTTGACGTTGAACATCTCGCAGAGAGCCTTGATGTTCTTCCCGCCCGGCCCGATGATCGCCCCGATCTTCTCGACGTCGACCTTGGCGGTGACGACCTTCGGGGCGTACTCCGATATCTCCGCCGAGGGGGCGGCGATCGTCTTCTCCATTATGGAGAGGATATGCAGGCGGCCGCGCTTCGCCTGCGCGAGGGCCTTCTCCAGGATCTCCGTGGATACGCCGGCGATCTTGATATCCATTTGGAAGCCGGTGATGCCCCTGGTGGATCCGGCGACCTTGAAGTCCATGTCCCCGAGATGGTCCTCGTCCCCCAGGATGTCCGAGAGCACCGCGTAGCGGTCGCCCTCGGTGATGAGGCCCATCGCTATCCCCGCCACGGGCATCTTGAGGGGCACGCCCGCCTGGAGAAGGGACAGAGTGCCGGCGCAGACCGTGGCCATCGAGGAGGAGCCGTTGGACTCGAGGACCTCGGATACGACGCGGATCGTATAGGGGAACTGCTCCTTCGTCGGCAATACCTCTTCGATGGCGCGGCGGGCGAGGTGGCCGTGGCCGATCTCGCGCCTGCCGGTGCCGAGCCTGCCGACCTCTCCGACCGAGAATGGCGGGAAGTTGTAGTGCAGCATGAAGCGGTCGCGCCTGTCGCCCTCGATGTCGTCGAGGATCTGCTCGTCGAAGACGGTGCCGAGCGTGGTCACCCCCAAAGCCTGCGTCTCCCCCCGCGTGAAGAGCGCAGACCCGTGTGTGCGCTTGAGGACGTTGACCTCGCAGCTGATGGGCCGGATATCCTCGAGGCCGCGGCCGTCGACCCGCACTCCCTTGTCGAGGATGCCGCCCCTGAGAGTGTCGTACTGGATCTCCTCCATGAGGGCGTCGAAGAGTTTCCTCTGGATATCGTCGGTCAGGACGTCGGCGAACTTCGCGCGCGATTGCTCGATGGCGGATCGCACGGCCGCATAGCGTTCCTGCTTTACCTTCGTGAATAGGGCCGATAAAAGAAGCGGCTGCGCGTAGGCTCGTATCTCGGCCGACCTCTGGAGCTCGACCTTCAAGGGCGACAGCGGCAGCTTCTCCTTGCCGGCGAGCTCGCGCAGCCTGACTATCAGGCCGCAGATCTCCGCGATGGGCTTCTTGGCGACCTCGATGGCGCCGAGCATGTCCTCCTCGGAGGCTTCCTCCGCGTGGCCCTCCACCATGGTGATGCCCTGCGCCGTGCCGGCGACGACGATCTCCAGTTTGGACTTCTTGATCTGATCGTGGGTCGGGTTGATCGCGTAGGCGCCGTCGACGAGGCACACTCGCACGCCGGCGATGGGCCCGGCGAAGGGAATGTCCGAGATGTGGACCGCCGCGCTCGCCGCGACTATGCCGATGATGTCCGGCGGCACCACGCCGTCGAAGGAGATGCAGGTGGGCACGACCTGTATCTCGCGGCCGAAGGCCTTGTCGAAGAGGGGCCGCATGGGTCTGTCGATTATCCGCGAGACGAGGATCTCGCGGTCCTTGGGCCTCGTCTCTCGCTTCACGAAGCCGCCGGGGATCTTGCCTGCGGCGTAGAACTTCTCGTTGTACTCGACGGTCAGGGGGACGAAATCCAGTCCCTCCTTGGCCTCGTCGGAGCAGCAGGCTGTCGCGATGACCGCGGAACCGCCATAGGTCGCGAAAACGGCGCCGTTGGCCTGCTTGGCCATGCGGCCTGTTTCGAGGACCAGCTCCTCGTCGCCGATCTTACAGGATAGCTTGTGTACCATGTTTTCCTTCTTGGTGCGAGCTGACGCAAATAGGCCCGTGCCGTTCCGGCCGGGCCTTCCCGTCCCCGCGGCTTAGCCGCTCAGGATCGAAGCGGATGCTACTTACGGATACCGAGCTTTTCGATAAGCTCACGATAGCCAGTCAAGTTCGTGCGCTGCAGGTACTTGAGCAGGCGGCGGCGCTGGCCTACGAGCTTGAGAAGGCCCCGTCTCGAATTGGTGTCCTTCTTGTGGACCTTGAAATGCTCGGTGAGCATGGTGATGCGCTCGGAAAGGAGGGCGATCTGTGTCTCGGCGGCGCCGGTGTTCTTCTCGCTCTTTCCATGCTCGAGCACGACCCGGGCCTTGTCCTCTTTGGTCAACGCCATCTTCTCTATCTCCTTCTAATCTCTTGATAACCTACGAATGAGGCGCAGACCGATCGGGACGGAAAGCCGGGCCGCCGCTCCCTCGACGGGGAAGGACCACGATCCATCCGTCCCCAGTCGCGCCGTCAGCCGGGGGCCGAGTCCCGGAGGCTCCGCGGGACCGGCGGCCACGGCGACTTCCCCGGATGAGCTTCCCGCGCCGAACGAGACCCGAGACTCGTAAGGACCCGGCGGTGGACAAGCCTGGCCTCCCGTCGGCGCGAAGCGCCCCGAGGTCGAGGCCGCCGCGCCCCGAAGATCGATCTCGTACGGCCTACCGAGCATATGCGCGGCGTCTTCAAGGTGGCCGGCGACGATGGCTTTCCTGATCCTGCTCGAGCTGACGGGATGGCCCGCCCAATGCACGGCGCCGAGCAGCTCGAACTCGATCGAACGGTCCCCGCAAAATTGTCGAACGCCCTCCGCATCGGTATCGAGGCGGTGTCCGCAGCGGAAATCGCCGCCCACCGCGAGATAGCGGAGATCTCCGCTATCGTGAAGCATCGACAGGAATTGCCTTCCTGGCAGTTTACTGAAATCGCCGGAAAAGTCAATCAGCACGCAGAGGTCCACGCCCGCCGATTCGAGGAGCGAAAGCTTCTGATCGAGGGTCGATATGTCTCCGCGGAAGCCCTCGGGCGACAGCAGCCGCTTGGGATTCTTCTCGAAGGTAATCACGGTCGACGCGAGCCCCGACTTGCCCAACGCCCTTCCCACGAGCTCTCTGTGCCCGATGTGCAGGCCGTCGAAGACTCCGATCACCGCCGCGATCGGCGCCGAGGCCCTTTCCGATCGGAATTCATCCCAGGAAAGGACCTTCACGAGCTGGGCCTCTCGAAGATCGGATCCTCGGCGGCGGGCATGACGACCTTGTAGGTCGGTCCCTCGGCGCCGAGTAGGATCGCGCCGAGCAGCTCGCCTCCAGAACCGAAGACGGCGGCTTCGAGCCCGACGGCGCTCGGACCTCCGTCCAGGACGGAGAAGGCACCGGCCTCGATCCTCCCGCCATTGCGGAATCGCGTTTCCAGGTCCGCCTTGTCGAGGCCGATTGCCCTGAGCCCCAGCGCAGCGGCATCCTCCGGCCCCAGCCGCCTAAGATCGGTCCGAGGATCGAAGGCTTCGGGATCGACGGCGTCCTCGACGCGGAATGGTCCGATGGCCAGCCGTTCCAGGGCGCGCACGTGGCCCCTGGAACCGCAGGCCGCGGCGATGTCGCGGGCCAACGAGCGTATGTAGGTACCGCTCGAGCAGCGCACCTCGATGAGGGCGTCGCCGTCTTCGTAGGAGACGAGCTCGAGGGAGAAGACCTCGACCGTCCTTTCCCTGACCTGGGGCTCCCCGCCCTCGAGCGCTATCCTGTAGGCCCTCCTGCCTGCTATGCGGACAGCCGAGTACGCGGGTGGCCGCTGAAGTATCGTGCCCCTGAACGCCGGCAAGGCGTCCCGCAGACAGGACTCGGAGGGAGCCGGAGCGACGGCTATCACCTTGCCCTCGGGATCGAGAGTGTCGGTCTCCGAGCCGAAGGCGACGCGACCGCGATAGAACTTCGTTCCCGACATTACGTAGGGCGAAAGGCGGGAGTAGGAGCCGGCAAGGGCCACCAAAAGGCCTCGCGCGAAGCGGTCGAGAGTCCCCGCGTGTCCTACCTTGCCGGTGCCCACCGCGCGCTTGACCGGAGCCAGCGCCCTGAAGGACGTGATGCCCTCGGGCTTGCGCAGGAGCGCCAGTCCCGAACGGGGCCGGTTTCCCGCGGGAAGCGTCACGAGAAGAGTCCCTTCATCCTTTCGTTGAGCTCGAAGCCCTCTTTGATGCCTTTATCCGCTATGAAAGTCAGATGAGGCGTCAGTCTCGTCTTCATCCGCTTGGCGATTTGGGACTGGATGAAGCCTGCGGCGTTCGCGAGCCCCTCGACGGACTGGACGAGCGCCGCCTCGTCCCCTTCGGCGCCCGGGAAGGCCGATACGAACACTTTAGCCGCGGAAAGGTCGCGCGCCGCCTCCACTCTCGTGACCGAGACGAAGGGACCGACCCGCGGATCCTTGACCTGGCCGCCCAGGATGAGCGAAGCGATCACGTCGCGGAGCTGCTCCTCGACGCGCCTACGCCTTATCTCGTCCATTCTCGCCGCCTTGCGCGCCTTCGGCGGCCTTCACGGGCGAGCCTAAGGTACGAGCGATCTCGATGGTCTCGAAGACTTCGAGGAGGTCGCCGACTTTCAGGTCGTTGCAATCCTCGATCCCGATGCCGCACTCGAATCCGGCGAGCACTTCCTTGGCGTCGTCCTTGAAGCGCCGGAGGGAGTTGATTTTGCCGTGGAAGACTTCCACCGAGTCGCGTATGACGCGGACTTGGCAATTGCGCCTGACCGCGCCTTCTAGGACGAAGGAGCCCGCGACGATCCCGATCTTCGGCACTTTGAAGATCTCGCGCACTTCGACTTTGCCGATCTCCTGCTCCTTCAGGTCGGGGGCCAGCATGCCTTCCATCGCCTTGCGGATCTCTTCCTCGGCGCGGTAGATGATGTTGTACTTCCGGATGTCCACTTTCTCGCGGTCGGCGAGGAGCTTGGCTGCGGGGCTGGGCCTCACGTTGAAGGCGATGACGATGGCATCGGAGGTCGAGGCCAGCATCACGTCGTCCTCGGTGATCGCTCCGGCCGCCGCGCGCAGCACGTTGAGCCGGACCTCTCCCGTGGACAGCTTCTCGAGCAATCCCCTGAGGGCCTCCGCCGAGCCCTGGACGTCCGACTTTATGACGACCTTGAGCTCCTGCACGTCTCCGGCCTTGATGGTGCTGTAGAGATTGTCGAGCGTGACCTTCTTTACGTTCTTGGCTTCCTCGTACTTCTTGAGCTCCTGCCTCTTATCCGAGATGGCGCGGGCGAATTTCTCGTCCTCCACGGCCTCGAAGGGATCGCCGGCATTGGGCATGCCCTCGAATCCGATGACCTCGACGGGCATGGAGGGCGGAGCCTCGTCTATCCTCTCTCCCTTGTCGTTGAACAGGGCGCGCACCTTGCCGGGGAATATTCCCGCGACGAAGGAATCGCCGATATGCAGGGTGCCGCGCTCGGGTATGATCGTGGCGACGATGCCCCTTCCCTGGTCGATGCGCGACTCGATGACCTTGCCTTCCGCCCGTCGAACATGGTTGGCGGTGAGCTCGAGGACCTCCGCCTGCAGGAGGATGGCGTCGAGCAGCTCGGTGATACCCTGCTTCTTGAGCGCGGATATCTCGCAGAAGATGGTCGTTCCGCCCCACTCCTCGGGCTGGAGCCCGAGCTCGGAGAGCTGCGTCTTAACCCTGTCGACGTTGGCCTCGGGCAGGTCCACCTTGTTGACCGCGACGATGATGGGGACCTTCGCGGCCTTGGCGTGGTCGATGGCCTCGCGGGTCTGAGGCATCACGCCGTCGTTCGCGGCGACGACGAGGACGACGATATCGGTGATGTCGGCTCCTCGCGCGCGCATCTTCGTGAAGGCGGCGTGGCCTGGAGTATCCAGGAACGTGATCTTGCCCTTGGGCGTCTCCACCTGGTAGGCCCCGATGTGCTGCGTGATGCCGCCGAACTCGCCGGCGACGACATCCGTCTTGCGCACCGCGTCCAGCAGCTTCGTCTTGCCGTGGTCGACGTGGCCCATTACCGTGACTATCGGAGCGCGATGGACCAAGTCCTCGGGCTTGTCCTCGGCCTTCTCGATGACCGTCTCGTCGTAAAGAGAGACTATATGGACCGCGCAGCCGTATTCCTCGGCGAGGATGGTCGCGGTGTCCGCGTCGATCTTCTGGTTGATCGTCGCCATGACGCCGAGGGCCATGAGCTTGGCGATAAGCTCGGCCGGCTTGATGTTCATCTTCTTCGCGAGCTCGGAGACGGAGATCGCCTCCATGATGTCGATCTCCTTGGGGATCGCCATCGCCCGGGCTTCCGCCTTCTTCTTCAGCTGCAGCGCCTTCTCGGCCTCGTCCTCGCGCTTGTTGAAGGACGGCTTGCGCCTGGAGATGGGCTTCCTGGCGGCCGTCTTCCCGGAGCCGATCGGAGGCGGGCCGGAGCCCGGCCTTCCGCCTGGTCCGCCGCGCCCTGGTCCGCCATAGCCTCCCGGTCGCCCGGGGCCGCTGCCGTAGCGCTGCGCCCCGTAACCGCCGGGTCGCTGGGCTCCGTAGCCGCCCCCTTGACCTTGGTAGCCGCCCGGACGCTGACCGCCGTAGCCGCCGCCCTGGCCTTGGTAGCCGCCCGGACGCTGACCGCCGTAGCCGCCGCCCTGACCCTGATAGCCGCCTCCTCCTTGGTACCCTCCCGGACGCGGTCCGCCCGGAGCACCATAACCGCCTTGACCTTGGTAGCCGCCTGGCCGCTGACCGCCATAGCCGCCACCCTGGCCCTGGTAGCCCCCGCCCTGGTATCCTCCCGGCCGAGCGCCGCCGGGAGGGCCGTAGCCGCCCTGGCCTTGATAGCCTGGACGAGCTCCGCCCTGACTCCCGCCGTATGAACGGTCGGAGGAGGGATAGCGAGAATCGCCGTATCCGCCGGGTCTCTGGCTGCTGGGCGAGCCGCCGGGGCCATAGGTCCTGTCGGAGCCGTTGCCCAGGGGAGGGCGCGGCGGCCTGTCTCCATATCCTGGCCTGGGGGCCGGACGATCCCCGTAGCCCGGAGCGGCGCCCGCTGGGCGCGGCGATTGGGGACGGGGCGATTGAGGGCGAGGAGCTTCGGGGCGAGGCGCTTCGGGGCGAGGCGCTTCAGGGCGAGGGGCCACGCCGCGAGAGGGCTCCGCGGAGGGAGCCTCGGGCCGAGCAGCCTCGAGGCGAGGTGCCTCGGCCTTCCGCGTCTCCGGCTCCGGGGATTGCTGGCGCTCGGCGCTCGGCTGCGGAGCCTTTTCCTCGACCGGGGCCGCGCCTTCCTCGTGATGGGCGACGACGCGGGCCTGGGGCTTCTTCAGGACGACCTTCTTCTTGACGACGACGACCTTGCGCTTCTCGCCGGACGAATCGTGCTCGGCGGCCCCGGGCGCCCCCGTTCCCGCGGGCGCGGCCAGCGCCGCTTCCTCCGGCTCCTGCGCCCCCGCCTGGGGCCCCGCTAGAGGGCGGGCTTTAGGCTGCTTTATGAGATTCGCCTTCTTCTGCGGATTCTCGGTATTGTCCGTCATACGCTCCCTTTACGCTTCCTAGTCGTCCTCGTACTCGAAACTCAGTTCCACGCCGCAGTTGGGGCAGCGCGTCATCTCCGGGGTCACGCGCGATCCGCAGTCGGGGCACTCATAGACATCGGCGGAGTCGGGAGCGGCCTCCGCCGGCTCCTCCCTCTCGTCCTCTACCACCTCGACGTTCTCGTCGACGATCGCCTGTATCTTCTCGGCAGCTTCCGCCGAGAGGCCCTCGACGGCGGCGAGGGCTTCCTTGGAGAGCGCCAGGAAATCCTCGACCGAAGCCGCGCCCGCGGCTTCGAGGGCGGCGGACCACTCGGGCTCGATGCCCGGAAGATCGGCGATCCGCGCCGCCTCTTCGGGCTCCGCTTCGCCGAACAGCTCGGACACCGCCCGCTTCAGGTCGGCGCCGCGATCCATCTGGAGGAACTGCTCCTCCGTCTTGACGTCGATGCTCCAATCGCAGAGCCGGTTGGCAAGGCGGACATTGAGCCCCTGCTTACCTATCGCGACCGACAACTGGCTGTCCGCGACGACCGCCAGGGCCTGGTGCTTGGCTTCGTCGAGGACATATACGTCCTTGACCTCGGCCGGCGAGAGGGCGTTGCGGATGAAGCGCTTGGAGTCGATTTCGTACTTGAGGATATCGACCTTCTCGCCCTCGAGCTCGCGGATGATCGCCTGAATGCGTATGCCCTTGAGGCCGACGCAGGCGCCCACCGGGTCGATATCCTCGCGGTTCGAATAGACGGCGATCTTCGTCCGGTAGCCGGGCTCGCGGACGATTTTGAAGACGTCGACCGCCTTGTCGTATATCTCGGGAACCTCGAGCTCCAGGATCTTCCTCACGAACTCCGCGTGCGTGCGCGAAAGGATGATGAGAGGACCCATCCGCCCCTTCTCCACCTCGACGATCATCGCCTTGATCCTGTCGTTCGGGTGGTAGGTCTCGCGCGGCGACTGGTACTTCTTGGGAAAGAGGCCCTCGATCTTGCCGAGGTCGACGAAGATGTTGCCGTTCTTCTCCCGCTGGTAGTACCCGATGATTATCTCGCCGACCTTCGACTTGTACTCGGCGTATTGCGTGTCGCGGGATATCTCGCGGAGCGACTGGCGGGTAGTCTGCTTGGCCAGCATGACCGATTGGAGATCGAATTCGTGAGGATCGACGGGCAGCTCGAGGATGTCGCCGACCTCGGCGCCGTCCGCCATCTCCTGCGCCTCCTCGAGGGAGATCTCCAGGACCGGATCGTCCACGTCCTCGACGATGGTCTTCTTGGCGTAGACGTCCACGCCTTCGTAATTGTCCTTGAATCGGACGACGGCGTTCTCGTTCGTGCCGTACTTCTTCTTGTATGCGGCCATGAGGGCATCCTCGACCGTCTTTACGATGAGGTCCTCGGATATGCCCTTCTCGTTGATGAGCTGCCGTATCGCTTCTGCCATTTCGGAAGCCATATGACTTAGTCTCCCTCCTGTGAAGAATCGAGCCGAGCCTTGGACACGGCCTCGAGCCCAATGACGCGCGAGCCTCCCGGACAGGCGAGCCGCACTTCTCCGCCGCCGGCGCCCTCTATGCGCCCCCGCAGCCACTCCCCTTCGCCGCGGAGCAGGACGCGGACGCCCCTGCCGGCGAAAATCGACCACTCCCTGTCCGAGCGCAAGGCCCTGTCCGTTCCGGGACTCGCCACTTCGAGACTCGGCTCTGGATGGCCTAGGACTTCCACGGCCTTCGGATAGGCTATCCTATGCGCCTTGGCGCATTCGTCCGTACCCGTCCCCTTCGGAGAATATACGCTCATCCTCACCTGAGCGGAGCCGCGGTGGCGGCTCACGCTCAAGTCCACGAGGGCTAGGCCCGCCTCCGAGAGAAGAGGCTCGAGCACGGCGAACAGCTTCTCGCTCTCTTGCATACCTATAAAAAAAGAGTCGCGCGAACGACTCTTCTTATTCCTAAGGAGAATCTTTGTTGTTTTACATTATGACGATAGTACAGCTTATGCACTAGTGCGTCAATACGCGCGCGTGCCAAGGCCATCCGGGCCCTAGTCCGCGGCGAATACGAGAGCGGCCACGGAGACGGCGCCGCCCAGCTTCAGAGCCGTCGCGCAGGCGTCGAGGGTGGCGCAGGTGGTGACGACATCGTCGACGAGGAGGGCATGGAGGGGAGCGGACGCTCCGGATTTCATGGCGTAGGCGCGCCTCGCATTGGCCCCCCGCTCCCCTCGCCCCAGACTCTTCTGCTCGCCCGATCTCCCGCGCTCGAGGGGCCTCGCCACGGCGTATCCCCCTTCCTCTAGGATCCGGACGATCTCCTCGACCTGGTCCCAGCCTTGAATCCTCTCCTTTCCCGGACGGGGAGGCACGGGAACGATGGTCCTCCCCGGCCAGTTCCTGTCATAGGCCTCCGCGAACAGCTGTGCGAAGAAGGGCGCCAGGCTCCGCCTCTTCCGGATCTTGTAGGCCCTGACCAAGTCCCTCGCGGGGCCGGCATAGGAGAAGAGGGGATGGATCGAATCGATGGATCTCGAAGCCTCGCGGCAGCGCATGCAGAGCTCTCTCTCGGAGATGAGGGGAAGGCCGCAGCGCTCGCATCTCTCCCCGCCGAGGGGCCGCAGGCCGGAGGAGCATCCCTCGCATACGGGCCAGGGCTTGCGCGCGCCGGGCATCAGAGGAGCGCCGCAGAGGACGCATGCGCGCGGAAGAGCGATGTCGAGGCAGGAACGGAGGAAGCTCTCTACGGTCATGCGGGAGCGACGCGACCGGGACGGGCATGCGATTGAGGGCCGTCGCCCTAGGATTGCAGCCTCTTCTTGAGCGCCGAAAGCCTATTGAGCGCCTCCAGCGGAGTCAGCCTGTCGGTGTCGATCGACGAGAGCTCGGCGAGGACGAGGTCCCCGGGGCTGAAGAGACCCGCCTGCGCGGCCTTGGCGATCGCGCCGGGTTCGCCCCTCGGCGCGGAGGGGAGCGCTCGATCGCTCGACGGCGCGAGCTCCTTCGCCTCGAGCCCGGCTTGGATGACCCTCGCCCTCGCGAGCACGGCAGGTGGAAGCCCCGCGAGCTTCGCGACGTGGATGCCGTAGGAGCCCTCGGCCGGCTTTCCTTCCAGGCGCTTCAGGAAAACGACCTCGTCGGCCTCCTCGAGTACGGCGAGGGAGAAGTTGCGGAGGCGAGGATGCGCGATGGCGGTGAGCTCGTGGTAGTGGGTGGCGAAGAGGGCCCTGCACCGGATCGAATCCAGTATGCTCTCGCTCACGGCCCAGGCTATGGCCAGCCCGTCGATCGTGCTCGTGCCGCGCCCGACCTCGTCCATGACGACCAGGCTCCTCTCCGTGGCCGTGTTGAGGATGAAGGCCGTCTCGTGCATCTCGACCAGGAAGGTGCTCTCGCCGCGCGCGAGGTTGTCCTGGGCCCCTACCCTGCAATAGATCTTGTCGATCATCCCGATTTCCGCGTCGAGGGCCGGCACGAAGGAGCCCGCCTGGGCCATGAGCGCGATGAGGGCGGTCTGTCTGAGGAAGGTGGACTTCCCCGCCATGTTGGGGCCGGTGATGAGAGCGAAGGCCGGGGCCTCCGGCCTCGAGACCGAGGAGTCCAGGCTTATGCCGTTGGGCACGAAGGACCGGTCCGGCAGGTGAGCCTCCACTACCGGATGGCGTCCCTCCGCGATCCTGAGGATGGGCTCGTCGACGAGGCGCGGCCGCGAGTACCCGCGCGCCGTGGCCGCCCACGCGAAGGAGGCGAGGCAGTCGCGCGCCGCCCAGGCGCGCCCGAGCGCGAGCATGGACGCCACGGCGGCCTTGGCCTTTTCTCGGACGTCGAGGAAGAGCCTGCGCTCGAGATCCACGATCCGCTCCGTGGCTCCGTTCATCTCGCTCTCAAGCTCGGTGAGGCGGGCCGTCGTGTAGCGCTCCCCGGCGACGAGGGATTGGCGCCGGATGAAATGGGGAGGCACGGCGTCGAGCTTGCCCTTCGAGACCTCCAGGTAATAGCCGATGATCCTGTTGAAGCGCACCCGGAGCGCGGGGATCCGCGTGGCCGCCTTCTCCTCCTCGATGTACGAGTCGAGGAGCTCGCGCGATCCGGCCTTGAGCGAGCGGAGCCTGTCGAGCTCCCCGTCGTAGCCCTCGCGTATGAGGTCGCCTTCGGTGAGGAGGATGGAGGGCTCGTCCTTTATCGCCGACTCGACGAGGGCGGCGACGGCGCCCGAGCGGACGAGCGCCTCCCGCTCGGCGTCTCCCGGGACGAGGCCCGGCGGCGGCCCCGCCTCGGCTACCCTTCCCCGCAGGAGCTTTCCGCATTCGGCGCAGGCGCGGACGGATTCGGCCAATGCGAGGAGGTCTTTCGCGTGGGCCTTGTCCATGGCCACCCTCGATGCGAGACGCTCGATGTCCCGCACCGAGCCGAGCGCTTCCCGCAGCGACGAGAGGAGACGCTGGTCGCGGTAGAGGTAGTCCACCGCCTCCAGCCGCTCCTCGGCGGCCGTCCGGGAGCGGAGAGGCTGGAGGAGCCAGTTCCTGAGCAGCCGCGAGCCGGGAGCGGTCTTGGTATAGTCGAGGACGGCTATCAGGCTGAAAGCGCGGCCCGAATCGCCGATGTTCCTGACGATCTCGAGATTCTTGCGGCTTCCCTCGTCTATGGACAGGTATTCGTCCTCGCGATAGGGCAGGGGCGGCGAGAGATGGGGCAAGCCCGAGCGGGCGGTCTCGTCCACGTAGCGGAGAAGGGCGCCGGCGGCCGCCATCTCGGGAGCGGCCTCCTCGAATCCGAAGCCCTTGAGGGAGGCGACTCCGAAGCGCCTCGCGATGTCCCTCGAGGCGGCGTCGGGATCGAAGCTCCAATCCGGATACCGTCCGACGACGAGACCCTCGATCTCCCCGATGGCGTCGGCTATCGCCTTGTCCTCGAGGAGGGATTGCTGCACGAGCATCTCGCGGGGCGACAGGCGGTACAGCTCGGTCCGGAGGGCCTGCGCCTGGCCCGACGAGTCCTCCTCCGGTCGCGCGAAGGCCCGGAATTCCCCCGTAGAGACATCGAGGTAGGCAATGCAGAGCCGGGCGCCGCGGCGAGTCTCCGGGCGGCAGGCGGCCACGAGGTAATTGTTCGCGGACTGGTCGAGGAAGTCCTCCTCCACCGTGGTTCCGGGGGTGACCACCTCGATCACGCCGCGCTCGACGATGCCCTTGCCCGCCCCCGGTTCCGAGAGCTGCTCGCAGATCGCGATCTTCCTGCCCCGCTTGAGCAGGCGCGCTATGTAGGGTCTCGCCGCATGGTAGGGTACGCCGCACATCGGCTCGCCCTGCCGGTGCGTAAGCGTCAGGTCGAGGATGGAGCTCGCCTCGATCGCGTCCTCGAAGAACATCTCGTAGAAATCGCCGAGCCTGAAGAACAGGATCGCGTCCCGATGCCGCGCCTTGATCGCGCGGTACTGCTCCATCATCGCGCTCCGCTCGGCCATGGCGTTGCATTATACCCGCGGAAAAGGTAGTCTTCAAGGTGAGGCAATCGCGAGGAGGATCGGTGGAAGAGGCGGTTTTCTACAAATCCGAGGGCGCCACGGTGTACATGAAGGCAACGGGCCACGTGACCGCCCTCGTCTGCCCGCCCCTAAAGGCCGCCGTGTTCAGGCGACTCGACTCGGAGCCCGGCGTCGAGGAGGTCTATCTCGACCTGACCGACTGCGAGTACATGGACTCGACCTTCCTCGGCCTCATCGTCGGTACGCAGAAGCGCTTCTCCCTCCTCTCGGTCCGCGCGCGGGGCTCAAAGGGGAGGATCGTCCTCCTCGGGGTGAACGAGACCTGCAAGGGATTGCTGCGGACGATCGGCGTCCTCGGGATGATCGAGACCGCCGAGACCCTGCGCTCCTTCCCGGGCGACCTCGAGCGCCTCTCCGGGGAGGCTCCCGCGAGCGCCCGCTTCCTCCTGGAGGCTCACGAGGAGCTGGTCGACCTATCCGCCGAGAACCGGAAGCGATTCTCGGTCCTCGCGTCCGTGCTCAAGAAGGCCGCGGACGCCGAGGAGAGCAAGGAGAAGGACTAGCTCGAGCCGCCTAGGCGGCCCTCCCTTTCGCCGGATCGGAGCTACTGTGGCGGAGCCGTGCCGGTGAGGGCCTGGATGACGTCGGCCGTGATGTCTATCATCGGGCTGTACCAGAGGACGGAGTTCATCACCGAGTCGCTGCTCTTCAGGTTGATGACCAGGGAATAGCCCTCGGTCTCCGCCACGTTCTGGATCTGCTTGTACAGCCCCTGAGTAAAGAGGTCGGTGGTGGCCAGCTTCTTGGCCTGGTCGTCGAGCTCGACCTGCTTGGCGCTGACGAAATCAGTCAGGGATTTCGTCCTCTTGTCGATCTCGTCGCGGAGCTTGAGCGACGAGGCCTTGTCCCCGGCCTTGTCGGCATCGGCCTTCTGCGACATGAGCCGCATGATTTCCGCGCTCATCGCGTCGATGTCGGTCTGGACCTGGGATTTCTTCTTCTCGAAGTCCTTGACCGCCTGCGAGTCCTTCGAATACGCCGCGATCACCTTCGAGAGGTCGACGACGGCGATCCTCGTTATCTGCTGACCCGAGACCTCGGCCGACCCGGCGGCGAGCGCCAGTGCGAGCAATCCGATCGGGACGGCCATCTTCCTTGCGTGCATCGCCTCCTCCTTCCGCCGCGTCAATTCAAGGGCTGCGTGATGCTGATCACCGGGACGGGCGTCCCGCCGGCGAGCCAATTTATCTTGGAGCCGTCGTAGAGGAAACGCCAGGCGAAATAGAACCGGAACGGGAACTGCTGGATGGAGAACCTGAAGCCGAAGCCGACGCTCATCGCGAGGTTGTTCCATCCCAGGTTCCCGAAAGAGGGCCGGGCGCTGTCCGCGGTCGGGGTCGCCTGGCTCATGTCGACCAGGCCGCCCTGAGTCAGGAGAGCGCCCGCGTCGTAGAATCCGTCGATCCACAGGTACTGCTCCAGGATGGGCATCCTGAGCTCGAGCCAGTTCTCCCACATGCCCACGCCCTCGAATCCGAGGAGCTCGCTCCAGCCTCGAGCGTTGAACGTGCCGTCCAGCGAGAGCCAATCCGTGGTGACTTGGGGTTCGCTCTTCCCCGGCCAGGCGCCGAGAGTCGAGTAGCTCGAGTGGGCGCCCAGCACCATCTTCCAGCTCCACTTCTCGAACATGGGAATGTTGAAGAGCGTGGCGTAGCCCTCGATCTTGCTCTCGGTCTTGAAGTACTGCTGGGCTTCCCAGGGATCGGGGAAGCCGGCCCAGGTCAGGCGTTCGCTCGCGTAGTAGCCTCTGGTGGGATTGTAGGACAGGTCGAGGTCGTTGAGGTAGACGCGCCCGACAATCTTGTTGTTCAGCCTCCAGATATCGTTGTACTGGCGCAGCATCTCCTCGGCCGGGCGGTAGCGCGTAGCGTCGTACGATTGATTCTCCACGCCCAGGGCGAGGACGCCGCCGAGCCCGAGGTCGCCTATCGGAGTCCGGAACAAGTAGCCCGACGAGAACCCGAGCGTTATCTCCCAATCCTCGTAGGGCATCAGGTAGGCGACGGGGATGGAGTACAGCGAATACCCGCCGGGCACGGGAACCGTATAGGGGTCCGGGACTCCGTCGTCGAACAGGGGAGCGATGTTGTCCTGACCGGTCGAGAGCTGCTTGTGCCCGAAGGAGAGGTTCACCCCCCCGGAGAACAGCCTACCGAAGAAGTAGCGGTCGGTGTAGCCGAAGGAGAGAGTCTGCGAGGTGGGGGAGGCGTTGGCCTCGATGGAGAAGTCCGTGCCGTTGCCGAGGAAGTCCCGATCGTCCCATTTCACGAGTCCCGACAGCGGGAACGCGTTGGGATCTCCGCCCAGGCCGCTCAGGGTCAGGCCGAACTGGATGTCCGCCGTGCTCTGCTCCTCGACCGAGATGACGAGATCCATGAGGTTCTCGGCCGAGCCGGGGAACATCTGCGGATCGACCGCCGTGAAGTACTGCAGGTTGTAGAGGTTGCGCAGCCCCTCCAGTATCTTGGCCTTGGAGAAAATGTCCCCGACTTCGAGCGGCAGCTCGCGGTAGAGGACGAAGTCCTTGGTCTTCTTGTTGCCCTTGAAAGTGATGCTCTCGATATGGGCCCTGTCCTGCTCGACGATCTTCAGCTGATAGGCGATGCTGTGCCTGTCCTGGTCCCGGGTCTCCTCGAGGCTGGACGTATTGTAGATATAGCCGGACTCGTAGTAGAGATCGTCGATCTTGGCTTTCTCCTGGGTGAGCCTGGTCAGGTTCAGGATCGCGCCCGGCTTGTCGCTCACGTAGGCGGCCAGCTTCTCGGTCGGGAAGATGCTGTTTCCCGAGAAGCTTATCCCGCCGAAGAGCCACTGCCTGCCCTCTCGTATCGCTATGGTGAGGATCAGCCAGTTCTTCGAAGTCTTGGCGTCCTTCTCGTACGTGCGCACGACGTCCTCGACGGCCGCGTCGACATAGCCTCTGCTCTTGTAGTAATCGACGATCGTCTTCTTGTCGTCCTCGAGCTTGGATTCCTGGAAGGCCCCGTTCTGGAGGAAGCCGCTCTCCTTTATGCTCAGCCTTCCCTTGAGCGTTTGCGAGGAGACGGCCGTGTTGCCGCTGAAGCGTATCTCCTTGACCGCCACCTGCGAGCCCTCGGTGACGCTGAAGGTGAGGATGACCGAGTCCTTGGCCTTCCCCTTCGACGTGCTCGAGGTGACGGTCGCGTCCGGATAGCCGTGCTCGAGGTAGAGCCGCCGCACCGCGAGCTCGTCGACGCGGGCCTTCGGCTGGGTGTATATCTCTCCCGCCTTCTCGGTCACCGCGTCGAGTATGTCGGAGGACTTGAGCCCCGAGTTGCCGCTCGCCCGCACGGCCTCGATCGCCGGCTTCTCCGTGACGCTGATCTTGATCGTGACTTTGGTCTTGGACGAATCCGTCGGCACGGCGGTCGGATCGATCTTCTCGAACCAATCGAGTTCGTAGACCTTCGACTGGATCTCCAGCCAGAGGTCCTCCGTGAAGGCCTTGCCGATGTAGTTCCGGGTCGTCGAGTCGAGCTCGCGCTTGTCGGCGTGCACGATGCCTTCCCATTCCACGGATGCGATGGGCTTGCCCCAGAACCAGTCGGCTTCCGCCTGAGGGGCCGCCGCCTGAGGGGCCGCCGCCTGAGGGGCCGCCGCCTGAGGGGCCGGCTCGGCCGACGGGCTCGCGGCTGGAGCCGCTGCGGGAGCTGGAGTCTGATCGCCCTCCGGCGGCGTCGGGGCGGCCGCGGCGGCCGTGGGGTCCGCCGCTCGAGGGACGGCGGGAGCGGCGCCCTGGTCGGTCGCCTGGGCCGAGAGCGCCGCGGCATAGAGAAAGAGGGAGGTCAGTATCGCGAGTCGCTTCATGTTTCTCCTCGTCTTCAATAAGAAAGCCGCCAGCTCAGGCTGAGGCTTTGCTCGATGGTGAATTGACCGTCCCAGTTCGTCGGATCCACGTTCCACTGGAATATTCCGAAAGGCGAATCCATCTCGATCCCGAGTTCCAGGTCGACGCCGAGGTCCGAGTTTAATGTCAACGTATTGGAGCCAGCAAGAGGGTTGCTTATCAGGCTCAGCGACGCGTGCGAGAATATCGAATCGGTCACGTACTTCCCGGCGAAGAGCTGGGTCTGGTCGAGATAGCGGCTGAGCGCGTCGCCGGTGCCCGTCGGGATGTTCCCCGACAGGTCGATCAGCCAGTTCTGCAGGACCTGGGTCCTGAAGTAGAACATATCGAGCCCGAAGGTGTCGCGAATCCTGTCCTCGAAGAGCCTCGCGAAGTTGAGCTGGGGCACGATCAGATCGCTCGTGGAGATGACGGCCTTCCTGAAAGTATCCACGCCGGCGACGGTTGCGGCGCCGTTCGGAGAAGCCCCCACGAGGGTCTCTCCCATGAGCAGGGCTATCTGGGATTCCGTCATCGGAGGATCGGAGCTGAGCTTCGGCTGGAAGCCGGATATCGGCGAATTGTCCGCTTGCAGCGTGATGAGGACGGGGGCCTCTTCGATCCTGTCGCGGAGCTCGGCCAGCAGCGTGGCCCTCGGATCGAAGTGGTCCCTCCCCTCGTTGAATACGATCCTGCCGGTCTTGAGGAAGAAGTCGCGCTGGATATAGAAGACCTCGCCGCCCCTGAGGATGACGCTGCCTTTGAGGGTGTAGTCGTCGCTCGCCTGATCATAGCGTATCGCCAAGAGGCTCGAGGGATCCGAGTAGCCCATGACGGCCGGGACGTTTATGGAGGGGAAGAATACCTGGACGCCCCTCCCGAAGTGGACGTTGGTCGCGACCGCCAGGAAGGGCTGGGGTCGCGAAGTGTCGGCGGCGCCTTGGGCCCAGGTAGCCGGGCTGACGACGACGGTGCCCTTGTCGAGGAGGACGTCGCAATCGATGTTCAGCACGTCGCCCTCCAGCGCGAATCTCAGGTCGGCGGCGGCATCGCCTTGCGCGTGGATTCCGAGGATAACCGAGTCCGCGCGCACCCTCGATCCAACGAGCGTCCTCACCGAGGCCGTGAGGCCTGCGGGGATCCAGTGGTCTATGCCCGCCTGGCAGTCCAGGGCGACGGCGGCCTTGCCCACCGGTATCGACGGGACCGCGACGCTCTCCCTCCTTCCGGTCGCGATGATCGCGGCCCGGAAGGGGCCCGCGTCGTCGGCGAGCCATCCCAGGACCTTGACCGACGCGTCCTCGATGTCCATCTCGCCGGTGATCTCGGGATCGCTCGCCAGCCCCACCGCCCGGAAGCCTCCCGTCGCCCTTCCCGAGACGATCTTGATGAGCGCGGACGGCATCAAGGGCTCGAGCAGCCCCAGGTCGAAATCGATGCCCCGGGCCGAGAGGTCGATATTGCGCCCGTCGAAGAGGCACGAGACCTCCGCGCGCACGGGAAAGGGAGCCCGAAGGCTCGCCGAGAAGGCGCTGCCGGCCGCGTACTTGAAGCGCAGCTCCCCCGAGCCTCCTCCGACGAAGGAGACCGAGCGGTCGTCGGAGGTGGCCGAGAATGGCCAGTTCGTCGGGCTCGCGTTACCTACGGCGAGGCCGATCAGCGAGCCTCTGGCCTCGTAATTCGCCAGCATCTCGGGGATGGACCCGCCCGCCTTGGTCGAAGCTCCCTGGGCCGAGAGCGCGAACCTGATGCCGAGGCCGCTGAACGCGCCGGCGAAGTCGAACGAGAGGCTCGACGACGCGTCGGCGAAGCCGAAGATCGCCGCGCCGTTGGATATGGCCTGGCCCTGGTAGGCGGCCGATACGTCGTGCAGCGATACGCTCTGGCCGTTGTAGCTCCCCGACCCCGACATGGCGAGGGTCTGATCGAGATAGCGGCCATCCCTCAGTTTCAGGCTAAAATCGATTCCGGGCTTCGCGAGGTCGGCCAGATCGCACTTGAACGCAATCCTGCCATCGACGGATCCCTCGACGGGAAGCTTCCCGAGGCGGGTCAAGGGCGAAGCCACCATGTCGACGACGCCTTGGAGCTTTCCGCCCGCGTAGCCGGCGTCGATCGCGTAGGACTCGGGCGCCGACGCGTCCTTCGCCGCGAGCGGGGCGGAAAGCCGCGCCGCGATGCGCGCAGTCAGGGGCTCGGCGAGGGAATAGGCCAGCGTCCCGTCGCCGGAGAGAGTGGAGAGCTTATCGGCGATCCGCAGCGAGGCCAGGACCGCGCCGCTGGGGCCGAAGTCCCCGGCCAGGGATATCGCCGGCACGACGGCCAGCTTCTCCCCGGTCGGCACGAGGTCGAAGTCGGAGACCGAGAGATGCCAATCCCGGAGCGAGGAGTAACGTCCCTCCGCATCGACCGTCGCCAGGAAGAGCCCCCCGCTGAGCGGAAGCGGAAGGCCTCTGGCCTTGGCGGATATGTAGGTGTCCTTGTCGGCCGTCCGAGCCGAGACCTCGAGACCGTAGTCCCCCGTGATCCAGAGACCCTGACCCGCGACGTATCCCTTCATCGCGTACGGGATGTCTTTGAGGGAGAAGCTCGCGTCGAAGCCCAGCCTTCCGCTCTCGGAGAGGTCGATCTTGCCGGAACCTTCCACCGAGTAGCCGGATGCGGATACGAGAACGTGCTTGACCGAGAGAGTCCCGGCCGAGCCCGCGAGCGACAGGAGGGCGAAGGCGCCGGGCGCCGCGCTGGAGACTAGGGTGATGTCGGGCGCGGACCAGGAGAAGCGCTTGAAGTCGCTCGACGCGAACAGGCTTCCTCCGAGCTTGAGGCTCGAGAGGATGGACGCCGCCTCGGGAGAGTCGGTCAAGACGGCCAGGATCGGCTTGAGGGGCTCGAGGTCCAGAGACTCGAGGTCGACCGAGAGCTCGAGGTTCGGATCGGGGCCGAAGGAGACCGAGCCCTCGCATGCCACTATGGGCAGACCAGCCGAGGCGCCGGCCTCCCCCGAGAAGCGGGGGGCCGATTGGTTGCCCACGACCTCCTCGGAGCCGGGAGGTCGGAACGAGAGCTTGAAATCGACCAGGTCTCCCTTCCGGGACGCCGCGAGCGCGATGTCCTTGAAGAGCGCCCCTCCCACGGCGGCCTCGTCGGCGAAGGCGGCGTACTCGCCTCCGTGGCCGACCAGCTTGACTGAGGACGAGGCCTCGAGGGCTCCGTCGGCCAACGAGAGTCTCACGTCGAGGACGCCGTCCGGCGATAGGTCCTCGAACCGGAAGGAGCCTGCGTATTCGAGGCTGTCGCCGCCGAGCTCGACCCGCGCCTTCTCTACATCGACTGCTTTCGCATCGCCTCGGACGGCGATCTCGGCGCGGACTCCCGGTCGGTTCCCGGGAAGGAGGCGCGCGGGGAGGTAACCGGAGAGCCGCGCCGCGAAGCCGATTTTCGAGAGATCGGAGCCCGGCGCCGTCAACGAGAGGCTTCCCTTATAGGGTATCTCGAGCCAGGGTTCGAGCGAGGCGTAGCGCCCGAACAGCTTCAGGCTGCTCGAGGGCGCGAATCCGTCCATGCTGAGGGAGACCGAGGACTCGCCGCCCGCGAAATCGATTCGGACGGCCGCGTCGAGGGGGGCCCTGTCCTTCACCTTGGTCAGCGCGAGCGTTCCGTCTCCGTAGACCAGCTCGAAGCGCTGGGTCGAGAGCGAGAAATCGCGCGATTCGGCCGCCACCGAGAGCGCGAGCCTCGCCTTCCTGAAATCCTTCGAGAGCGAGCCCGACAGGGAGATCGGCCCGGAGATCGAGCCGGGGCCCAGGCCGGCCGCCTCGATCGAGAACGCGCCGTCCAGCGAGACGGAAGGCTCGCTCCCGGCCGTCGAGAAGCTGGCCTCGCGCGCCTGGAAGGATGCGGTCCCGCTTCCCTCGAGGGACAGCCTCAAGGCCAGGTTCTTGCCCGAGATGTCGATCTTGGGAACCTCGCCGCCGCCCTCCCCTCTCCCGAGGAGGAGAGCGAGTCGATCCATCAGCTCTCCGTCCTCCGGCAGGCGCAGGTCGATGGTCGCGTCCTCGAGCTCGAGGCCTGAGAAGGACTGCGCGCCCTTGCCTCTCAGTATGGCGACGATGTCGTAGATGACCCGGACCCTTCGGGCCGAGAGGATCACCCTCCCGCCGGGTGCCGAGATGGCGAGCCGGGAGAACGCGGCGGAACGAAGCACGGATGGCGACAGGGCATCGAAGGAAAGGGACAATCCGAGGGCGCTTTCCACGCGGGCCCTAAGCGAGCCGATGCCGGAGGACACGACGCGCTCGGTCGCCTCGTTCAGCCTCGGGACGAGGACGAACCCGGCGAGGGCCGCGAGGAGAAGGGCCGCGATCGCCGTCGAGGCGCGTTTCACGAGGATCATGGTCGTAGCCATCACGATAGCACGCTCTCCATCTCCTCGTCATTATCGGCTTAGCGACGTCGAAACGCGCTTGCGCTTCCCGGTCCACAGAGGCTAACCTCGTGCCCATGACCGCTTCAGACCGGGGGCCTCTCCGCCGATTCATCGTCCTCGAGGGCGGCGACGGGGCCGGCACGACCACCCAGCTCGGGCTCATTGCCGGGGCTCTCGAAAGGGCCGGGGCCGCCCATTGGACGACGAGCGAGCCGACGGAAGCGCCCGAGGGCCTCCTGATACGCCGGATCCTCTCCGGAGAGCTCCGGCGCGACCCCGGCACCCTCGCCCGCCTTTTCGCCGCGGACCGCAACGAGCACCTGCGCGGCGCGGGGGGAATACTCGAGCGGCTTTCGACCGGCGAGACCGTGGTCTGCGATCGCTATGTCCTTTCGAGCCTCGCCTACCAAGGAGTCGACTGCGGCCCGGAACTCCCCGCCGAGCTGAACGCCGACTTCCCCCTCCCCGAGCTGCTCTTCTTCTTCGACCTGCCCCCGGCGCAGTCGCTCTCGAGGCTGGGCGCCCGGAAGCGCCTCGACATATTCGAGGACCTGCCCTTCCAGGAGAAGGTCGGCGCCGCGTATCGGGCCGCCCTCGCTTCCTTCGAAGGCTCCGGCATGAAGATCGTGAGGATCGACGCGTCCCTCTCCGTCGGAGAGGTGAATCGCAAAATCCTGGACGCGATCGGCGCCGCGATCGGCCTTTCCCTCGCCGGCGACGTGGAATAAACAACGGTGGGAGGCTGAGGTTTCGACCTTCCCGCCGGTGAACTCCCGCCGCCCGGATGCCGATACTCAAGTCGTATGAGAAATCGCCTCGCCCTGGCCGCGGTAATGCTCGTCTGCTCAGTCCTCGGGGCGTCTGCCTATCCCGTCTATTACAAGGAGCAGTTCTACCGTCTCTACCACGTCCACTATATCGAATATCCCGACGACGCCATCGAGAACATATATTGGCTCGAGCGGGCGAAGCAGGCGGACTTCTGCAACCCCCTCTACGCATTGGCGAAGATCGAGGACGAGAAGCATTGGGAGCGCTACCGCTACCTCTTCGACATGCACCTCGATCTCAAGCTCATCGAGCAGCACCTCGCGCTGGGCTCGAAATTCGACAAGCGGGTCGCGTATTTCTTCAACGCGCCGTGGAAGGACCAGAACCTCGACAGCCTCAAGACCGCCGAGGCCGCCTACGAGGCGGCCCTGGACTATTGGGCCGAGGCGAAGGAGCTCGCGAAGAAGGCCATGGCGATGCCCTGGGTCCTCCTGGAGGACGCGGCCTACTGGACGGACGAGGCCTACAGGATAGACCAGGGAGAGCTGGACTATTCCAAGATAATCGGGGATCAGCTCACTCGCCTCCGGAAGGTCCGCGCCGATTTCGAGAAGATGGACGGAAACACGTATTAATGGAAGATCGCGGTCCCGCGCCGGCTAGCGTATCAGCATGGCGTCGCCGTAGCTGAAGAAGCGGTAGCGCTCGCGCACCGCCTCGGCGTAGGCGCCCAGGACGGCCTCGCGGCCGGCGAAGGCCGAGGCCAGCATCAGCAGAGTCGACCTAGGCGTGTGGAAATTCGTGAAGAGCGCGTCGACCGCCTTGAAGCGATAGCCCGGATAGATGAATATCCTCGTGCTCCCCCGCCCCGGGCGCAGGCCGGCTCCCTCGGCCCAGGCGGATTCGAGGCTGCGCAGGCTCGTGGTCCCCACCGCGAGCACGGGCCTGCCTTCGGCCTTGGCCGACATCACCTCTACGGCAGTGGCCTCCGGGACGGAGTACTCCTCCTCGTGCATCGAGTGCTCCTCCACGACCCGCGCCCGCACGGGAAGGAAGGTGCCGAGTCCGACGTGCAAGGTGACGAAGGCCTTCCTGATTCCCTTCGCGTCGAGCGAGGCCAGGATCTCCTCGGTGAAGTGGAGGCCGGCGGTCGGGCAGGCAGCCGATCCCAGCTCGCGCGAGTAGACGGTCTGATATCGATCGTCGTCCTCGGGCCCGTCCTCCCTCCTTATATAGGGAGGCAGGGGCACGTGGCCCACGCGCTCGAGGTAGTCCTCGGTCAGGGGCGGGTCGAAGGCGACGAGGATCGTGTCGGGCTCCGGGCCGGGCCCGAGGATCTCGGCCCTTTCTCCTTCGGGCAGGGAGTAGAGCCTGCCTGGGCGCTGCCGTTTCCGCTTGGTCGAGACCGCCTCCCAGGCGCCCGACTGCGCGCGCCGCAGGAGGAGGAATTCCGTCCTGAGCCCCGTGTCGATCGCCTCGCCGTAGATGCGGGCCTTGCGCACCCTCGAGTCGTTGAAGACCATCAGGGTCCCCGGCTCGAGCCAGTCCGCCAGGCGCGCGACCGCCGAGTGGGCGCGGGCGCCCCTGTCCCTGTCGAGGATCATCAGGCGGGACTCGCCGCGGCGCCCCGAAGGATGCTGCGCGATCAGCTCCTCGGGAAGGTCAAAAGAGAAATCGTCCGTCCTCACTGGGGGGCTCCATGTCGAGATGCCTGTAGGCCGCCGAGGTCGCGACCCGGCCGCGCGAGGTGCGGGCCACGAGACCGGCCTGGATGAGATAGGGCTCGTAGAAGTCCTCGAGGCTGTCGACGCCCTCGCCTACGGTTATCGCGAGGGTCTCGGCCCCGACGGGCCCTCCCGCGTACTTCTGGATGATCGCGCGGAGGATCTCGCGGTCGAGGCGCTCGAGGCCGAGGGCGTCGATCTCGAGGCGGTCGAGGCCGCCGCGAACGATCGGGAGGGTGATGCGCCCCTCTCCCTCGACCTGGGCGAAATCCCGCATCCTCCGCAGGAGCCGGTTCGCGATCCGCGGCGTTCCCCTGCTGGACGCGGCGAGGAGGGCGGCAGCGTCCTCGTCCACCTCCACCCCGAGTATGGCCGAGGAGCGGTGGACTATGGATTCGAGCTCGGCCGCGTCGTAGTAGCCGAAGCGCAGCGAGATGCCGAAGCGGCTCGCGAGCGGCGCCGACACCGTGCCCGCCTTGGTCGTGGCCCCGACGAGGGTGAAGGGCGGCACGGGGATGCGCACCGTCCTGGCCGCGGGCCCCTGCCCTATCACCCAGTCGAGCTCGAAATCCTCCATCGCGATGTAGAGCATCTCCTCGATCGCCGGCTTGAGCCGGTGTATCTCGTCGATGAAGAAGACAGAGCGCTCGCGAAGAGTCGTCAGGATGCCCGCGAGGTCCTTGGGCTTGTCGAGGGCGGGGGCGCTCGTCGGCTTGAAGTCGGCGCCGAGCTCGTTCGCGATCACGAGGGCCAGGGTGGTCTTGCCGAGCCCCGGCGGTCCCATCAGGAAGAGATGGTCGAGGGCCTCCCCGCGCTCCCGCGCCGCCCGGATGAAGACCTCGAGGTTCTTCTTGAGCGCCGCCTGGCCCTGGAATTCCGAAAGGAGCTTGGGCCTGAGGGAGAGCTCGCGCTCGTCCTCCTCGGGCTCGAAGGAAGGATCCATCGTGCGCGCCATCCTTTAAGTCCCCGCGGACAGGTCGAGCAGGGCCGCCCGGAATATCTCGCGCTCGCGCTCCCCGGAGGCGGAGCTCTCGCCTTGCGCGGCTGAGCCGCCCTTGCCGTGAACCGCGGCGGCCGTCGAGGCCGCGGCTTCGAGCACTGCCTTTTCCGCCGCCTTTCGGTCGAAGCCCATATCGGCGAGGGCCCTGACCACGTCCGCCCACTCGCCGGCGCCGCCCTTCCCGTTCCTCGCCCCGGCCTCGGGCCCGCCGACGAGCTTTCCCTTGAGCGAGAGCATCATCTTCTGAGCGAGCTTGGGCCCTACGCCGGGTATCCTCTGCAGGGCCGCCAGGTCCTCGGCGTCGAGGGCGGCGCCCAGGGCGTCGGGCTTGATGCCCGAGAGGATGCGCAGCGCCTGCTTGGGACCGATGCCCTCGACCTTCATGAGCTCGCGGAAGACGGCGCGGTCCGACTCGGTCGGGAAACCGTAGAGTCGCATCCCGTCCTCGTAGTGATGGAGCCAGGCGAAGGCCCGAGCCTCGTCGCCGATCCGCCCGAAGTCGTCCACGGATCGCGCCGGCACGGCCAGCTCCCATTCCACTCCGCCCGTGTCTATGCAGATGGCTTCGGCCCGCTTTTCGCTGAGCCTGCCCGTGATGCTGTTGAACATTTCGGGGAGTATAGATCGCATCGGCGCGTATCGGCAAGGCGCGCATAGCCTTGACGTGCCGCGCGGACGCACTAAGATGGTAATGCACGATCGTAGGGAAATTCGACGTATAGCGATGTAAAGATTGGATCGTCCGTGCTTTCGGAGGGCCATCCTTGAAAAAGGCAGGAAGTCTATCTCGGCTCTTGATTTCGCTGACCGTAGTTTTTTTTCTCGTATCCTGCGAAAGACGGAAGACCGAAGGGCCCGAAGGATCGATCCAGTCGAGAAACTTCGTATTCCCGAGCAGACCAAGCTCCGGCATTACTTTCCTATCGACGCAGTTGAACCCCGTGGAAGAGGCGGGGAAAATGCGGAACGTAATACTGAAGGATTTCCCCGGCAGAGTCGATTTCAGGCCGAATGACAATAGTTACGTTTTCCGTCAAATAAATTCGATACTGCAGAGCAATCCATCGGAATCCATCCTGTTGGGCGCGCTGCACGGCGATCTTGAAAAGCTTTACGAAGGGAACGCGCTGCGACCGCTGAACGATATCTACGACGGTTTGACGAAGAGAGGGTTTCCGGAAAACTTACTGTCTTTAAGCAGGCTGAATGGGAAAGATATCTACTATATACCGTGGGTACAGGCTTCTTTCGTCATGGTCGCGAATAGGAAGGCCCTGGCCTATCTTCCGGGAGGAGCCGATCTGAATGAGCTGACCTACGCGGAGCTCCTTCAATGGGCCGAGAACATCTTCGAAAAAACCGGAATGAAAGCCATCGGATTCCCGGCTGGAGAAAAAGGACTCATGTATCGCTTTTTCCAAGGCTATTTATATCCGTCTTTTACCGCAAGCACTCTCTTGAAGTTTCGCGGCTCGGACGCAAAAGCCATGTGGGCGTATTTTAAGGGGCTTTGGAAGTTTACATACCCTGGTTCGCTGGCCTGCGCAACCATGGCAGAACCTTTGCTGACCAAGGATGTCTGGATCGCCTGGGATCACACCGCGAGACTTGTAAGGGCATTCGAGGAAAGGCCGGATGACTTTGTCGCCTTTCCCGCTCCTATCGGTCCGATGGGCCGCGGGTTCATGGCGGTCATCTCGGGCCTGGGCATCCCCAGGAACGTTGCGAACGCCAAGGACCCCGCGATGCTCATAGACTATCTGACCCAGCCGGCGATCCAGTCCAGGACCTTGAGCGAGACCGGGTTCTTCCCCGTGGTGGCTTCAGGGGCGAGCGGCGGTATCCCGCGGTATCTTCAGCAGTTGAGCTCGGCCGTGGAGAGACAGTCCAACTCGCGGCGTTCCGTACCGACCCTGCTGCCTATCGGATTAGGCGAGCGCGGGGACGATTATAACAATCTGTTCATGTTGACCTTCTCCGAAATCGTCCTTGGAGGCAAGGACGTATCGTCGGTGCTGAACGCGAACGCCGATGAATTGCAAAAGCTGATCGACGGAGCGAACGCGAAATGTTGGCTTCCGGACGTTTCGGAAGCAAGGCCATGCAAAATTGAGTGAGAAGAGCCAATTTCGAGCGCTCTCATCGATCTCCTACGTGATAATCGGCCTATCCGTCTCGGTTCTTTCCATCGGGCTATTCATGTATTTCAATTTAGGCAAATTAGGAATCGAGTTGCCTGTAAAGTCGGTAGATCAGTTCAGGAACATGGTTAATTTATTGCCGCTGGTATCCGAGCTGTCGTCCGACCTCGATGCGGTACACGAGAAAAACCAGAGAGTAAACAGGGAAAGACTCGGCTTCACCATCGGTAAAATAAAGGTAGCGCAGGGCCTAATCGATTCCGATTTCAGGAACGGCCCCCCCAACGCTCTCAGGATCCTGTCGGATTTCAAGAATGCGCCGCCCAACGATCTCAAGCTCGTCATGGACGAGATATCCCTTTTGATCGTCGAGCTGTCTCGATCGGCCGATTCGGATTCGTCGATGAGCTCGACGAATGCGGTCCTGCTCAAGAACCGCATCGATTATTTATATGCAGAATACAGAGATTACATTTTGCGGATCAATAATGACACTTTGCTGGTATTGGAAAAGCAAAGGAGCGAGATCGAGAACCTGAATAGCGTAATACTACTGTCTTCGATCATCATTTTCGGCGCGGCCGTCCTGGCCTTCCTCCTGCTTCAGAACCGGAAAAAAATTTTCCTCCAGCTGCAAGAAAGCAGGGAGCTCGCCGTCGCGAACAGCAATGCCAAGAGCGAGTTCCTGTCGAATATGAGCCATGAAATCAGGACTCCCATGAACGCGATCATCGGACTATCCTATCTGGCGCTCAAGACCAGCCTCACCCCGAGTCAGCGGGACTACCTGAAGCGAATCCAAATCTCGGGCCAGCATCTCCTCGGAATCATCGACGACATACTGGACTTCTCCAAAATTGAAGCCGGCAAGCTGTCGATAGAGCGCATCGCGTTCGAAATCGAGAACGTGTTGGACAACGTCGCGAATCTCACCGCGGAAAAGGCCGGCGCCAAGGGGCTCGAGCTCGTGTTCGAGACGGATAAATCCGTTCCGAACCATCTCATGGGCGATCCCTTGCGCCTGGGACAGATCCTCATCAACTATGCGAACAACGCCGTCAAATTTACGCAGAGGGGAGAGATCGACATTCGCATCCAGGTCAGGGCGGAATCGGAAAAAGAGGTACTGCTCTACTTCGAAGTCAAGGATACGGGCGTCGGCATCGCGGAAGAGCAGAAAGCCCGACTGTTCCGCAGTTTCCAACAGGCCGACAGCTCCGTCACGAGAAGATACGGGGGTACCGGACTTGGACTGGCCATTTCGAAGAAACTGGCGGGACTGATGGGCGGCGAGGTCGGCGTCGAGAGCGAATTCGGCAAAGGATCCACCTTCTGGTTCACGGCATGGTTGGGCAAAAGCGTCGAGAATCGACGCAGCTACGTGCCTGAACCCGATCTGAGGGGCAAGCGGATGCTGGTCGTAGACGATAACGAGCATGCCAGGGCCGTCATTCTGGACATGCTGATCAATATGACATTCGTCGCGACCGCCGTCGATTCCGGGAATGCCGCTCTCGAAGAGATAAAGCGCGCATCGCGCGAAGGCCGGAATTACGACCTGGTTTTCCTGGATTGGCAAATGCCCGGAATGGACGGCATCGAAACGGCCAGGCGGATCAATGCGATGGACCTGTCTCCCCCGCCCCGCCTGATCATAATAACGGCCTATGGACGCGAGGAAATAATCAGGGAGGCGGAGAAGGTCGGCATCGAAGACGTGCTGATCAAGCCCGTCGGCGCATCCATTCTCTTCGATACCGCGATGCACCTGCTCGGCGCGAAAAATAGAGAGCGACGCGAAGCGGCGGAGGACCCGGCCCTGAGCGTCGAGTACTCGGCGGGCATCAAGGGAGCCAAGGTCCTCCTCGTCGAGGACAACGAACTGAATCAGGAAGTCGCATCGGAGATCCTCAATGACGCCGGATGCATGGTCAGCCTGGCGACGGACGGCGCCGAAGCGGTCAGGAAAGTGCAGGCAGCCGCCTATGACCTCGTCTTGATGGACGTTCAGATGCCGGTGATGGACGGCATAGCCGCGACGAGGGAGATCCGCAAGCTATCGCGATTCGCGGCCCTGCCCATAATCGCCATGACGGCGAATGCCATGAAGGAAGACAGGGAGCGCTGCCTCGCCGCGGGCATGAACGACTACATCACGAAGCCGATCGATCCGCGCGCGATGTTCGCGACATTGCGCCGATATTACGCGCAGGACGCGACGCTGGTCCCGTCCTCCCCTCCCGCGAGCGTCCCTTCGGAACCGGGAGGAGGAATACCGGCGATCCCCGGAATTGATACGGAAGGGGCCTTGAGGCGCGTCGTCGGGAACAGGAGACTGTATATGGATCTGCTAAAGCGCTATTCCGAAGGACAGCGCGAGGCGGCGGCAAAGATACGGGAAGCCCTCGACGGAGACGACCTTTCCCTCGCCGAACGCATCGCGCACACGCTGAAGGGAGTCTCCGGAAACATCGGCGCCGTCGAGGTGCAGGCCGTGGCCGGAGAGCTCGAGGCCTCGATCGGCGGCGAGCAGCCGAAAGCCTCGATCGCGGAGATACTGGAGCGCCTCTCATCGATCGCGGCGGCGGCCATCGATCGCATAGACGCCGGCCTCGCCGAAGCGATGAGGGACGGACCCGCGGTCCCAAAAGAAAGCGGCGCCACCCACTCGCTCGCGGAAATAGTCGACGAGCTGACGCGCTACTCCAAAGAGAGCGACAGCGAAGCCCTCGACTACGTCGAATCGGTGCGAGGCGATTTGGCCGCGCTATGCGGCCGAGAGCATGCCGAGAAGCTCGAGGCATCGATACGGGCCTACGACTTCTCCGCCGCGCTCGAGGTCCTGAAGGTACTGGGGGGGAGCGCACGATGACGACCGACCGGAAAAGGGCGACCGTCCTCGTCGTCGACGACTCGCCCGACAGCGTCGCTCTCCTCGGTTCCCTGCTTAAGGATAGCTATCGCGTGAAGGTCGCTATCGACGGAGAGAAGGCGCTGGCGATCGCCGCGGGGGACGAGGCGCCCGACCTGATACTTCTCGATATAATGATGCCCGACATGGACGGCTATGAAGTCTGCCGGAGGCTCAAGCGGAACCCCAGGACCGCCGAAATCCCCGTCATCTTCCTGACGGCAAAATCGGAGGCGGTCGATGAGGAGAAAGGTCTCGAGCTGGGCGCGGAAGACTACATCGCCAAACCGCCGAGCCCTCCCATCGTAATGGCGCGCATAGGGACGCACATCCGACTGAAGAGCGTCGGGGATTTCCTGAAGGACAAGAACGAATATCTCGAGGCCGAGGTAGCCCGAAGGACAGGAGAGGCCGGCGCGATACAGGATGTCGCCATGATCGCCATGGGCTCGCTCGCGGAGACGCGGGACAACGAGGCCGGGAATCACATTCGGCGCACGCAGAACTATATCAGGATCCTCGCCGAGAAGATGAAGGACCATCCGCGCTTCAAGGAGCATTTATCGGCCGGGACGATAGAGCTGCTCTACAAGTCGGCTCCGCTGCACGACATCGGCAAAGTCGGGATTCCGGATCGGATACTGAAAAAGCCGGCGAGGCTCGAAGCCGACGAATTCGAGATAATGAAAACGCATACCGCCCTCGGACGCGACGCCATTCTCGCGGCGGAGAAGAGCCTCGGCTCTTCCGCTTCCTTTCTTTCTCTCGCTCGGGACATAGCCTGGTCGCACCACGAGAAATGGGACGGCTCAGGCTACCCGCGAGGCTTGTCAGGGGACGAGATCCCCGTCCCGGGCAGGCTCATGGCGATTCCCGACGTGTACGACGCGCTGATCAGCGAGCGCGTCTACAAGCGCGCCTTCACTCATGAAGAGACCGTCGAAATAATAAGGCAGGGAGGGGGCATCCAGTTCGATCCGGACATCACGCTCGCTTTCATGGAGACGGTGGACAAGTTCAGGGATATTTCCCTGGCTTTCGGCGATCGCGGGGAGAACGGCCGATGAGCGAGAGGCGACGGACCATACTCGTCGTGGACGACGTCCCCGATGACATTCTCATCCTCGAGGAGATCCTCAAGAAGGAGTATCAGGTCAAGGCCGTCACGAGCGGCGAGGCCGCGCTCAAGATCGCGCGCAGCGACAATCCCCCGGATCTGATCCTCCTCGACATAATCATGCCCGGGATGGACGGCTTCGAGGTATGCCGCAACCTGAAGGAGGATGCCGAGGGAGCCACGATCCCGGTAATTTTCCTGACGGCCAAGGTCATGACGGCGGACGAGAAGATGGGCTTCGAGCTCGGCGCCGTCGATTATATCAGGAAGCCGGTCGACCCGGAGATCGTCAGGACGCGCATCAAGGCGCACCTCGAACAGAAAGACAAGGTATTGCGCTCCTCCGAGGTCCGCTTTCGCCGCCTCTTCGAGACCTCGAAGGACGGCATCATGATCTTCGACGCGGCGACGGGCGCGGTCGTCGATTCCAATTTGTCGATGGCGAAGATACTGGGGGTTTCCCAGGAGTACTTCCTTGGGAAGCGGATGTCGGAGCTGGCGTCCCTCGAGAATATCGCGTCCCTGGAAGACGACCTTCCTGAACTCCGGCGGCACGAGTATATACGCTACAAGGATCGACCGCTTGATACCGTCGACGGGCGGAAGATCTACGTAGAGCTCTTGAGCAACTCCTACCTGGTCAACCATCGAGAGGTGATACAGCTCAACATCAGGGACATCACCAGCCTCGTCGCCGCCGAGCGCGAGCGCGACGAGCTTTCGGCGAGACTTTCCCACTACCTCTCGACGAGCCTCACCGTGACCTATTCGCTCCGCGTCAAAGACGGAAAGGCCCCGATGCAGTGGGTGAGCGAGAATATCCGCAACCTCCTGGGCTTCACGCCCGCGGAAGCGCTGGAGGCCGACTGGTGGCTGCGCAATGTCCATGCCTCGGATAGGATGCGCGCCGTCGGCGGCATCTCGAAGATCGTCCAAGGGGGCAGCTTCGCCCACGAATATCGATTCCGCAGGAAGGACCGGGAGATCGTCTGGCTCCGCGACGAGATGCGCTTCGTCCAAGCGGAGCGGGGGGAGGCCGAGATCGTCGGGACCCTCACCGACGTCACCGATAGGAAGAAAGTCGAATCCGAGCTCTCGATGAAGAGCATCGCCCTGGAGGCGGCGGCCAATGCGATCGTGATCACCGACCGCGAGGGGACCATCCAATGGATCAATCCCGCCTTCGAGACCTTGACGGGGTATACGCGAAAGGAGGCGATGGGAAAGAACCCGAGAATCCTCGCCTCCGGAACGCACGATGCCGCCTTCTATCGATCGCTCTGGGAAAAGATCCTCGCCGGCAATATCTGGCGCGGCCAGATGTTCAACAAGCGCAAGAACGGCGAGCTCTATACGGAGGAAATGACCATCACTCCCGTGCTGGCGGAATCGGGGAACGTCGGCGGCTTCATCGCCATCAAGAGCGACGTAACCGAGCGCGAGCGAACGAGGGAACGGCTCGAAGCCTCGCTCGATGAGAAGGAAATACTCCTCAGGGAGATCCACCACCGCATCAACAACAACATGCAACTCATAACGAGCCTCTTGAGCCTCTCATCCCGGGATATCGCCGATACCCCGCTCCGGGAACTCCTCGACGGGATCTCGCGGCGAATCCTGTCGATGACTCTAGTCCACGAGCAGTTCTACAACTCCGCGGACATGGCGCGCATAGATCTCGTACTCTATCTCCATCAGCTCGCCGACGGGATCGGAGGCGACTTCCCGAAATCGTCGGGGAAGATATCCATAGTCTCCCGCGAAGAGGCGATCTTGCTCAACCTCGAGCAGGCCATACCCGCCGGGCTCATAGCGGCGGAGCTGATCACGAACGCGCTGAAGCACGCCTATCCGGCAGGATCCCAGCCCGGCGAAATTCAAATCGCGCTTCGGACGCTCGAGGAAAGCATAGAGCTCTCCGTTCGAGACGCGGGCGTAGGCCTGCCGATCGCCTTCGATGTCGAAATGGCCGAGTCGCTCGGGATGATCTTCATCCGCACGCTCGCAGAGCAGCTCAACGGCAAGATCGAATTCAAATTGTCCGATGGGACGGCGGCGATCCTCAGATTCCCGATTAAAGGAATCGATATTCCCCCTTGACAATTCGGGGAGACTGGGCAACAATTTTAGCGAATGGTTTGCGCAAACGTTTCGATAAGGCTTTTCGGGAGATAGAGTGGCGGCGAAGAGGACTACGACCATCCAGGATGTCGCTAAGCGCGCGAAGGTTTCGATATCGACCGTGTCGCACGTCCTCAACAATACTCGTCATGTGGAGAGCGCCACGCAGGACAGGATACTTTCGATCATCGAGGAGCTGAACTACAGGCCGAACATGCTGGCCCGCGGCTTGCGGGGGGCCGGTTCCAAGACGATCGGGGTGATAATCTCGGATATACGCGAGGAATTCTTCTCCCAGCTGACCAAGACGATCGAGTCGGCGGCGAACGAACGCGGCTACATGGTCGTGCTCTGCGATTCCGAGGAGAGCTCGGAGAAGGAAGCGAACTACCTCGAGATCCTCGCGGCCCGCGGGGTCGACGGCATCGTGCTGTCCCCCGTGGATTGCGAAGCCCCGCTGCGCCTGCCGCGCGGCTGGAAGCTGCCGATAGTCCTCGTCGACAGGCATTGCGCCGGGGCCGATCTCGACTTCGTCGGCATCGACAACGCGAAGTGGGCCGCCGCCGCGGTAAGCCACTTCGCCGCCATCGGGCGCAGGCGGCTCGGCTTCGTCGGGCACGAGCGCACCATCGCCACGATGTCCGAGCGCGCCGACGCCTTCGCGAAGGCCGCATCGGGTCTTCACGGCGAAGGGGAGGGGAAGGTGCTCACTATCGATTCGCGCGGCAGGGACTCGAAGGCGAGGATCAAGCGCTGGATAAAGGCGAGCCCGAGCCTCGAGGGCATCGTGTGCGGGAACGCCAACATCTGCTTCGCCGCGCTGGAGGCCCTGGAGGAGCTCGGGATAGAGGTGCCGGGCGGGATGGGCGTCCTGTCCTTCGACGATCTCGAGTGCTTCCGCTTCATGCGCAGCCCGATCACGGCCATCAGGCAGCCGACCGACAGGATCGGCCTCTGTGCCCTCGACGCGCTCCTCTCGAGGATCTCCGGCGAGCGGACAGGAGGCGGGACCGATCGGATCCTGCCCGCGAAGCTCGTCGTGCGCGAGTCCTGCGGCGCGGCAGGGGCGAGGAGCTAGACCATGGGCCGACAGATACTCTCGATGAAGAGGATCGACAAGCGCTTCACGGGCGTCCATGCCCTGCGTCAGGTGGATTTCGACCTCGACGAGGCCGAGATCCACGCGCTCGTCGGGGAGAACGGGGCCGGGAAGTCGACGCTCATGAAGGTCCTGATCGGCATCAACCCGAAGGACTCCGGGGAAATCCACTACCTCGGCCACCAGTTCAACCCCCGGGGCCCCAAGCAGGCCCTGGACATGGGGATCGGGATCATCCATCAGGAATTGAACATGATGGATCACCTGACCGTGGCCGAGAACATCTTCATAGGAAGGGAATCCACGCGGCTCAACGGCATCCTCCTGGACAAGCGCGAGCAGATCAGGCGCACGGAAGAGCTGTTCCGGCGGCTCAAGATGAACATCGATCCCAGGGAGTCCCTGGGGCGGCTGACCGTCGGCAAGCAGCAGATGGTCGAGATCGCCAAGGCGGTCTCGCACCGGCTGCGGATCCTCATCCTGGACGAGCCGACGGCGGCGCTCACCGACGCCGAGATCGACGAGCTCTTCGCCATCATGCGCGACCTGGCGGCCAGGGGGGTCGGGATGATCCATATCTCCCACCGCCTGGACGAGATCCACCGCATCGCGGACCGCGTCACCGTCCTCCGCGACGGCGAGCGCGTCGATACCAAGCCGACCTCGGAGGTGACCAAGCAGCAGATCATCAACATGATGGTGGGCAGGGTCATCTACGAGCAGCCCAAGACGCGGAGCAACGTCCCAGCCGACGCGCCGGTCGTGCTCAGGGTGAGCCGGCTGAACGCCGGGAAGCTGGTGCGCGACGTCAGCTTCGATCTGCGCAAGGGAGAGATCCTCGGCGTGGCAGGACTGATGGGATCCGGCCGGACCGAGACGGCCCGGGCGATCTTCGGCGCGGACGCGGTCCAGAGCGGCACCATCGAGATCCGAGGCAGGAGGGTCCAGCTCCGCTCGCCGGAGGACGCCGTCGCGAACGGCATCGGCTACCTCTCGGAGGACCGCAAGCGCTTCGGCCTGGCGGTCAACCTGAGCGTGAAGGACAACATGGCGATGGCGACCTACGACCTGTTCGAGCGCGGCCTCTTCATCCACGCGAGGAAGGTCGGGCAGGTCAGCGGGGACTACGTTCAGAAGCTGAACATCCGGACGCCTTCCCTCGAGCAGCTCCTGAGGAATCTCTCCGGAGGGAACCAGCAGAAGGTCGTCATCGCGAAATGGCTCATCCGGAACTGCGATATCCTGATCTTCGACGAGCCCACCCGCGGGATCGACGTCGGGGCGAAGAGCGAAATCTACACGCTGATGAACGAGCTGACCCGCGAGGGGAAATCCATCATAATGATCTCGTCGGAGCTTCCCGAGATCCTCCGCATGAGCGACCGCATAATCGTCATGTCCGAGGGACGGCTCACCGGGGAGCTCCGCATCGAAGAGGCCAGCCAGGAAGCCATCATGGAGTACGCCACCATGGGGCACCAGGCCGTCCTCGCGAGGAGTTGAACGGCATGGCGAACACGAGCGTCGAAACCAGTCGATGGCAGCGCTTCCGCGAGCGCGGGCTGAAGTGGGCGCTGGCCCCGGCCGCGCTGGTCATCCTGTACATCCTGTTCGGCATATTCGGGCGCAACTACTTCTCCTACCCGACCCTGGTGAACATCATCGATGCCGCCTACTACATCGGCTTCATCTCGATGGGCGTCACCTTCGTCATCATCTCGGGAGGGATCGATCTCTCCGTCGGGACGGTGATGATGGCCGCCGCCATCATCGGCGGCACCGCGCTCAAGCACGGATTGCCGATGGTGCCCTCCCTCCTCCTCATCATCGCCGCCGGCCTCGCCTTCGGCCTCTTCAACGGGATCCTGGTCTCCCGGCTCAGGATGCCGCCCTTCATCGTGACGCTCGGCACCATGATGATCTCGATGGGCGTGGGCTCCATCGTCTCCAACGTGTCGAGCGCCACCTTCCCCATCCGCGACACCCCGGGGGGATGGTTCAAGAGCATCTTCCTCTACCTCACTCCCGCCGGCGTCGGGATACCGACCGGCGCGATCCTCCTCATCCTCGTCGCCGTGGTCTGCCATATCATGCTCTCCAACACGAAGCTGGGCCGATACACCTACGCCATCGGCAGCAACCTGGAGGCCGCCCGGCTCTCCGGCGTCGACGTGAAGAAGTGGCAGATGCTGGTCTACGTCATCGCGGGAGGCACCGCGGGCATCGGCGGCATCTCCTACGCCGCCATCTACACGACGGTCCTCCCGGCGCAGGGACAGGGCTTCGAGCTGTACGCGATAGCGGCGGCGGTCATCGGCGGGACCTCCCTGTCGGGAGGCATCGGCACCATATGGGGCACCCTCATCGGCGTGTTCATCATGTCGGTGCTCAGCACGGGCCTCCCGGCCATGGATCTCGAGGCCCACTATCAGACCCTCTTCACGGGCATCATCGTCATCGGCGCCGTCCTCCTGGACATGTACCGGAACCGGAAGGCCTCCGAGGTGAGGATCGAGACTCAGGCCGACGCCTACAGGGCCGCGATGGCGAAGCGGATAGCCGCGCTTAAGGAGGAACTGTCCGCGAGCAGGACGGCGCGGGACTCGCGGAGGGCCGAGGAGCTTCGCAAGGAGATCGCGGCCGCCAAGTCCGAGAGCGGCGTCACCTTCGCGAGGATGAGGAAGGAGCAGAAGGCCGAGCAATCCCGGATCCGGGCCGAGGAGAAGGCCGCCGACCGGGACTTCGCCGAGATGGTAGGCCGCAAGGAAGAGCCTTCTCGGTTGAATTAGCGCGAGCGGCGGCTCGCCGGGCGGCATGCCGCCGGGGGCCGCGGGGCTCGTTGAACACAGGGAATCGCCCGGAGCGCATGCCCCGGGTTAAAACCACAGGAGGGATCTATGAGTTACTTCCGACGAATCGCCGGGCTGCTCGCGGTAGCCGCGCTCCTCGCCGTATTGGCGGGCTGCGCGCCTAAGAAGATCTACATCCCCGTCATCTCGAAGGGCTTCCAGCACCAGTTCTGGCAGGCGGTCAAGCAGGGCGCCGAGCAGGCTGCGAAGCAGGACGGCGTCGAGATCACCTTTGAGGGACCGGCCACCGAGGCCGACATCCAGCCCCAGGTGCAGATGCTGGTGAACGCCATGGCGAAGAATCCCGCGGCGATCTGCCTCGCGGCGCTCGACACGAGCTCGGTCATGGACCAGCTCAACCAGGCGATCAAGAAGAAGATTCCCATCGTCGGCTTCGACTCCGGCGTCCCCAACGCGCCCGCCGGCGCTATCTACGCGACCGCGGCCACCAACAGCTACAACGCCGCAGGGCTCGCGGCCGAGAAGATGTTCGACGCGATCAAGGACAAGGTCGCCGCGGCGACCCCCGCCAAACCCGTCACGATCATCGACTTCAACCAGGACGCGACCAGTCAGTCCGTGACCGACCGCGGCAAGGGCTTCAGGGACGGGATGATCAAGCTCATCGTCGACCAGGGCAAGCACCCCCTGACCGACATCAAGGTCATGGGCAACCCCGCCTACATCGCGGCCGACAGCCCCACGAGCGGTAAGGCCGTCATAATCGACGTCGTGGTCCCCGCCTCCCCCAAGGACACCGACGCCACCGCCTCGGCCCAGGCCATCCTCAACCGCTTCAAGGCCGACAGGGTCCTCGGCATCTTCTGCTCGAACGAAGGCGTGGCCCGCGCGGTGCTCTCCGCCACCAACGACGGCAGCGCCCTGCCGAAGCAGTACCCCGGCCTGGCCGTGGTCGGCTTCGACGCCGGCAAGGCCCAGAAGGCGGCCGTGAAGAACAAGTACTTCCTCGGCTCGATCACCCAGGACCCGGTCCGGATCGGCTTCCTCGCCGTGGACCTCGCCTACAAGGCGGTGAAGGGCCAGAAGGTCGCGGACGTCGACACCGGCGCCAAGTTCTACGACGCGTCCAACATGGATCAGCCCGAGTTCGGACCCCTGCTCTACGACTGATCGCCAGGAGTCCCGATTTCCCGGGGGCGGCCGCCGCGGCCGCCCCTTCATTTTACGCACAGCACGGGCGAGGAGGTTCGCATGATCGTTTGCTGCGGCGAGGCCCTGATCGACATGGTCCCGGACGGAGGCCGAGGGGACGCCTTCCTGGCGCGGCCCGGAGGCTGCCTCTATACGGCCTCGATAGCCGCGGCCAGGCTGGGATCGAGGACGCGCTTCCTGGGCAGGATCGGCACCGACTTCCTCGGAGAGGCATTGGTTGAGCGCCTGCGGTCCAACGGAGTCGACTCGAGTCTCGTGGCCCGCAGGAACCAGCCGGCCACCCTGGCCTTCGTCACGCGCGGACCGGGGGGCGACGCCCGCTACGCCTTCTACTCGAGCGGGGCGGCGGACCGCTCGCTCGAGTACTCGGATCTGCCCGGGAGCCTGGGTCCAGAGGCGCGCTTCCTCGCGGTAGGGTCCATCTCGCTCCTGCAGGAGCCGCTGGCGTCGACCGTGGAGGCTCTGGTCGAGCGCGAGCGCGGCAATGTCCTCGTCTCGCTCGATCCCAACATAAGGCCTTCCCTGATAGCCGACAGGCCGCGCTACGTCGAGCGCCTCATGGCCCTGGCGTCCAGGTCGGCGATTGTCAAGGCCAGCTCCGAGGACCTCGAGTGGCTCTTCCCCGAGCTGGCCGAGGACGAGAGGGCGAGCCGCCTCGTCCAAGCCGGGGCCGACCTCGTCGTGGAGACCAGGGGACCCGGGGGCGCCCTGGCAGTGACCCGCCGAGCCCGGGCCCGGGCGGCTGCCTTCCGCGTGGCGGTGGCCGACACCATCGGCGCGGGCGACACCTTCCACGCCGCTCTCCTCTACAGACTCGACTCGAGCGGGATCTCCACGCGAGCCGCCCTGGCCGCCCTCGACGAGGCCGACCTGCTCGGCATGCTCGAGTTCGCCCAGGCCGCCGCGGCGATAGACTGCACGAGGATCGGCGCCGAGCCCCCCGCCCTCGCCGAAGTCGAAGCCTTCCTCGACCGGCATTCGGAGGGCCGAGAGCCGAGAGAGGGACCGGCGGCCGCGTCTAGGGGCTAGGCCGATCGTCGGTCTTGAAGTTGGCCGCCTCGCTCCTGAGGTCTTCGGTGGCGGCGCCCAGCTTCTGGGCCACCCCTTGCAGGAAGTTCGAGGACGAGGCGATCTCCCGGACGCCGACCGCGATCTCGTCCATGCCGCGGCTGACTTCGGCGGAGATATCGGACAACTGCTTCGAGGACTTGGCGACCCGCTCGACGGTCCTGCCCATCTCCCCGGCCGCTCCCTTCAGGGCGGTGGTCACCTCGTTGAGCTCGGAGGTGGCGTCGACAATCTGCTCTCCGCCCAGCGCCAGCTCCTGCGTATTCCCGTCGATCTCCTCGAGCGCCCCGATCGTGGACCTGATCCCCTCCCGGAGGTAGAGGAAGGACTGCTCGCTCTGCGTCGAAGCGCTCGCCGCGATCTCGACCTTCCCGAGGATGTCCCTGATGACCGTATCGATATCCTTGGCGGACCTCGAGGAGGTCTCGGCCAGCTTGCGGATCTCGTCGGCCACGACGGCGAAGCCCCTGCCGAAATCCCCGGCATGCGCGGCTTCGATCGCCGCGTTCATGGCCAGGAGATTAGTCTGCGCCGCGATCCGGTTTATCGTCGCCGAGGCCGCGACTATGCCCTCGGCCAGGGACTGGATCCCCTTGCTCGCCTGGGTGGCCTTCCCGATGGCCTCTCCGCTGCGGTCTATCGTCTCGGTCAGGGCCTTCGCGGCTTCCTTTTTCGAGTTTATCACCGCGGCGACGTTCCTGAGCCGGGCTATCATCTCCACGACCGAGGCGGAGGTCTGCTCGACGGCCGCCGCCTGCGTGCCCGCAGTGCCCTCGAGTGTCCGGACCGTGGCGTCGATCTCCTCCATCGCGGAGGACAGGGAGGCGGCCTCCTCGTCGAGACGCCCGATCCGCTTCGCGATCGATTGGACGTTGGAGGAAATCTGAGTCGCGGCCGATGCCGTCTCCTCGACGTTCGCGACCAGGTCCTGCTTTTGGGCCGCCACATCGGCCGTCGAATCCTTGACCCTGACCACGATGTCCTTGAGCTTCCCGACGAAATCGTTGAAGTGATGCGCGAGGTCGCCGATCTCGTCGTTCGCCCTCGCCTCGAGACGCGCATTGAGATCGCCCTCCCCCTCGGCGAGGTCCTTGAGGGTGAAGGTCAGGCGGTGGATGGGCATCACGATGATCCTAGACAGGAGGAGGGCGGCGAGGATCGCGAGGGCCACGCCGACTACGAGGAGGACCACGAGTTCGCGAAGCAGCGAATCCCTCGCGAAGTCGACTTCGCCGAGCGGGACGGCAAGGCAGATATCCCAGCCCGGACTGCCCGGTATGGGCGAGAAATAGCCCGCCACCTCGCTGCCGTCGGGCTTGAAATAGGACGCGACTCCCGATTGCCCGGACAGCATCGCCTTGCCCGCCGCGTCGAGGCCCTTCCAGCCCTTGCGCGCCGAGTCGAGGAGATTGAGATCGAGGACAATGCCCTTGTCGGGGTGGGCTATGACGATCGAGCGGCCGTCCACGAGGTAGGCGTAGCCGGTATCGCCGATCTTGACGGCCGATACGATCGCGCTCAGCGTATCCGCCTTCATCTGGAAGGCCACCAGCCCCACCCGCCCTCCGTCCCGCCCGACGACGGCCTTGGCCAGGACGACGACCGGCACGCCGAGGGACTTGGAGATCGCCTCGTCGGCGACGACGTAGTCCTGACCCTCCTTCATTATCCTCGAAAAGTAGCCGCGGTCGGCGATATTGCCCTTCCCGCCCCCCGTGGTGAAGAAGGATCCGTCGGGATACGCGAAAATAAAGGCCCCGCCCTCGGCCGAGGTGATCTTGACGTAGTCCCGCAGCGTGGCCTCCACCCCCTTCCTGTCGCCCGCGATCACCTGAGGGGCGACGGACACCAGATTGAGCTGCACGTGGAGCTTGTCCAGGAGCTGACCTATCTCGTCCGCCCGCGCCTTCGATATCTGGAGATTCTCGCTCTTCACGAGAGCCGTGATCGCCGTCGACAGCCTGAGCCCGATCACGACAGTCACGAGGCCGAGCAGGACGGCGACCATTGCGCTGAAGACGAAGGTTATGCGGGCCGATAGCGGAACGCGCTGTGCCATACGATCTCCTGGAGCGACGTACAAAGCTGAATCATACCGTCGGGCTAAGTCGCGCCAATTCGTTATGGTAGCATATTATCGGGGCATGAGACAATGCGAAAGGGAGAATTCAGCGACGGGTTCTAATGGGGGTGGAGTCTTCTCTGCACCTTCCCCTCGCCATGATGCTCTCCACCACAGCGATGGCCTGGGTGAGCCCTTCGTAGCGGCCGGCGTTGAAGGCATTCTTCTCGTCCTCCAGATGGGCGCCGTAGGCGTTCGCCCAGACCGAATCGAGTTCCTTCAGCACTATCTCTATGACTTCAGCAACATCGGCCGTCGACGTCATCGCAACATCCTCGGGGTGCCCAGACTCTGGAGCATTGAACATGCCATACCTTCGCGGCGATGATGAGCCATCTTCTCATAAATAGCTAGGGCCTTCGCGGAAGGCGCGCGGCGACGAGGATTCGACGCTCAGCCGAACAGCAAGCCGACCAGGGCGGCCGCCGCCAGGATGACGATGGACGGGACCCGCCTCGAGATGGCCAGGGCCGCGCTCAGGACGGCGATTGCGACCAGGCGGAGGTCCGCGCCATTGCCGAAGAACAGCCTGGCCACGACTATGACGTTGAAGCCGACGATGACGAGAACGACCCCGTCGAGGGCCCCCTGCGTCGCGGCTCGATCCGCGATGCGGGCGTAGACGAGCTGCACGATCAGGATCGACAGCGGCGGGAGAAGCAGCGCGACACAGGACAGTACGGCCCCCGGCACTCCGGCGACCAGATAGCACAGACTGGCCACCCAAAGGCCATTCGGCCCGGGAGTGATCTGCCCGATCGCCAGAGCCTCGGTGAATTGCTTCTCGCTGGCCCATCCGTGGGCGATGAAATCGGCGTGCAAGCTGGGCAAAGGGCCGAAGCCGCCGGTCGAGAACAAGACCGATTTGAGCACGACCCAAAAGAACAAAAACCAGTTCACTCCTCAATCCTTTCGCTTCTTCCCGGCGTTGTGCCGATAGGCGAAGGCTCCGCATAGGCCGCCTACCAGATAGAGCACAAGCACTGTAGGACTGAAGGCCGCGTAGACGAGGGCGCTGCCGATCATGATCGCGAGCGCGAAAGCCAAAGCCGCCGGTCCGCGCTTTCGGTTGCTCGCGAAGATAGGCCCGGCGTTTCGCCAATTCGTGGCCAGAGAGATGCCGAATATGGCCGCGAAGGCAGTGGCCAAGGCGGACTGCACCCGGGGAAGCGAGCTGAACTTGGCATATATGGCCGATATCCCGACGGTGATCGCGGCGCTGGGCAGAACGAAGCCTACGAGGGATACCAGTATGCCGAGCCACCCTGCCAGTCGCTTTCCTATGAGTATCGCATTCGCGATGAGATTTATGCCCGGGGCGATCTGGCTCATCGCAATGATGTTGGCATACTCTTCCGCGCCGAGCCATTTGCGCTTATATATGAAGCTTTCCTGAATGAGGTACTGGGAGACGGCCCCGCCGCCGAAAGAGGTGAAGCCGATTTTCGCCCAGACGAAGAATAGCCGCCTTACGCTGAAGGCTTCTTGATCGGTCATCGGGAGCCCCTGGACGGAGTCCTCGTGCGTGAATCGGGAGGGTGCATGGGCGGTATTATTACAATTTGCGCCAGCGATGCTCAATCGTCGCGGCCCGCAAATCCGAAGGGAACAGCATTGCTCCCCCGCTACGGACCACGAGGAAGGGATCCGGCGATTGAGACTCGAAATGCTTCATATTGAGACTGAAAACGAAAAATATCGAGTTGAAAAGGGAAAGTTTTCAACAAGAGGACGATAGTCCCACTGCTTGTCATTGAAATGTTCAAAGCCAAAGGTTTTTATGCTTTCAAGTTGGTCCTGCAAACCGCACAAGACAGCGATGCTCTCGGCCTGTGGTAATCGATTGTCGCGATTTTGGATATCGACTGACGCCTCTACCAAGGCGGGCCGTCTATTCCCGATAGAGTATCCGATCCGCCCACAGTAGCTCGAGGAATTCCCGCCATGGCAGGACCTCGACGCCGTCCAGCATCCTCGGCCGATCTTCCCTGCAGACCAGGATAAAGCGCCCGATCCCGCCTTCCTCGCGGAGAGCCCGTAAGCCCGCCGTGTGCTTCTCCTGCGCTATGGCAGCGGCCTTGACCTCTACGGCAACCTCGCCGTCGAGGACGAAATCCACTTCATAGCCCGAGAGCGAGCGCCAATAGGAGAGGATCCCTCTCGGCCTGCGGTAATCGATCCAGGCCCTGAGCTCGAGAAAGATATAATGCTCGAAGAACTCCCCGAAGTCCGCGCTCTCCGGCGCGATCGGAGGAAGCCTCCTCAGGGTCCGCACGACACCGATATCGAAGAGATAGAACTTGGCCGTCTCCACCGACTTGCGTTTCACCGTCCGAGCATAGGGCGCAAGCTCGAATCCGAGGAGCGTATCGACGAGGATCTGATACCAGAGCTTCACGGTCTGCCTGGGCACCATCGAGTCGCTCGACACGTTCGTATAGTTGATCATGCGCGCGTTGGTCGACGCAGCCACCTGGAGGAAGCGGGCGAAAGCCGGCAGGTTCCTCGCCAGCCCCTCGGCCGCGATCTCTTCGGCGAGATAGGTGTCGACATAGGCCGCGAGGTCCTCGCCGGGAGAGGCGGAGAGGTAATGCGGAGGAAGAAGCCCCCGCTCCATGACGCGCTCGAGCGAGAAGTCTCTATCCTTCACCTCGGGATAGACGAAGGGGTGGAGGCTCCTCGTCCTCGCCCTCCCGCCCAGGAGATTGGTCCCCGCCGCCTTGAGCTTGCGCGCGCTCGAACCCGTGAAGAGGAAGCGGATGCCCCTCTCCTCTATCATGAGCTGGGCCTCATCGAGGAGGGAGGGGCACTTCTGGATTTCGTCGACCACTACCAAGCAATCGCGCAGGCCCCGCGCCTCCACCTCCCGCCGGATCAAAGTCGGGTCGGCAAGGAGCCGCAGGAGGAGACCACGATCGAGGAGGGTATAGACAAGAGTGGGCGTCGCTGCCAGCTCCTCCCGGATGAAGGACGACTTGCCTGTCTGCCTCGGCCCGAAGAGAAAGAGCGATCGTTCGCCAACGAGGGCCGAAATATCCAATACCCTATGCAGATAGGAATTAGCCAAGCCGCCCTCCGACTACACAGAGACCGCCAACTAACATGGCGTTTATCATGATAAACGCCAACTGCCATGGCGTAAAGCCTATGTCTTCAGCCGGGGTCGAGATCGGGAGCGCTTTTATCGGAACGGCTCTTAAGCCGCAAGCGGGCTACGCGCGCTTACCAGCCAGGAAGCCGCCCAGGGTCCGCCATACCAGAAACGCCAGCCGAGAGAGCGGGTGACAATATCCGCCATGCCCAGCTGCCGCAAATGCTCTGCGTAGTTCGGGGTCGCCCCTCCGAAGTCGACGATGACAAGCTTGCCGCCGGGTTTTAGAACGCGCACCGCCTCGGCGATCGCCCGATCCCGTCCGGAAGAGCTCGGAATATTGTGAATCGCCAGGCTGGAGAGAACGACATCGAAGGATTTTTCGGGAAATGGCAACTGTTGCATGTCCGCGGTATGCAGCTCCACCCTCTCGGCGACTCCTTCGAGCCCGGCGTTTTGCAGGGTGACAGGCTCGGCGTTGCCCGACTGATCGACGCTTTTCCAAAGATCGACGCCGGCCGCCCTTCCCTCTTGAATGAGGCCGGCAGCCATCAGCAGAACGGCGCCGCGGCCGCAGCCCATGTCGAGGATCCCTTCGCCGCCCCGCAACCCAATCTGAAGCAGAAGCTCGGCCCAGACCCGGAACTTGCCGCGGCGCGTCGTATAGACATAGCTGGCGGCGCTGAGGAGGAAGATGAAGCCGCAGACCAAAGCGAGCAGGCCCAAAAGCCAAATATCGAACACGAAGAAACCGAGGATGCCGAGGACGAGCAGGAGAATGGCGGCTATACCGAGCGAGAATGGAACAAAAGGCGCATCGAAGCCATACTTACCGCGCCTGCGCGCCAGCTGCCGTACCTGCCGCCTAAGGGATTGATCCATACCCATTTATTCCGGCAGGGTTCCGAGAGCCGTTCGGACGGCTGTCTCCGCCTTGTCCCATACCAGCCTCGCCGTCTCGGGCGTCACCGCGGAGGACGGCTTTTTCGGCTTGCGTTTCATCCAATAGCCCCCGGTCGAAGCTTGGGCACTAGGATCATCGATGAGCCACACGCCGGTATCCGCGCCCTTCTCGGGCGGAAGCGCGAGAAATGACGCGAAGGCGAAGGTGCCCTTTTTCTGGGGATCGCCCCCCGATCCGAATCCCGAGCGCACGAAACCCGGATGGTAGGCGTTGACGGTGACGGAGCTCCGGCCGATCCGCCGGGCGAGCTCCTCGGTAAAGAGGAGGGTCGCGAGCTTCGATTGCCCGTATACGGCCATGGGGCGATAGCCCTCCCCTCCCGGCACGAGCCAGTTCTCGATCCTCCGCGGGGCGAAGGCATGAGCCATGGAACTCGTGGTGACGATCCTGCCTTGCGGGGCGGCGCGGAGGAGGGCAAGGAGGAGCCGGGTGAGAGCGAAGGGGGCGATGAAATTGACGGCCATCTGGCCTTCTATGCCGTCGACCGTGGTGGTGAAGGACGTGGTCATGCCCCCGGCGTTGTTCCACAAAGCGTCCAGAGACGCGGCTTTCGCCCGCACTTGTCCTGCGAGCTCGGCTACCGAGGCGAGCGATGCGAGGTCGCCGGTGACTCCCTCGAAAACGCCTTCGGGGACGCGCGCGCGCAGCGCCGCAATCGCGGGATCGAGTCGCGCAGGGCTTCTACCGTGGACCAGAACCCTCCAACCCTTGCGGCCCAGGGCCTCGGCGCCCGCGAATCCGATGCCCGAGGTGGATCCGGTGATCAATACTGTCTTTCGAGTCATCCTTCAGCCTCCATGAAGAAGATACTCAATCCGACTGCACTTCATCCCTGGACGAAGCGGATGCGCTTGGGCTCCCGGTAGGCAGGTCGCCGATGCGAGATCGCCCGCCTGCCGAGGACGACCACGGCGTGGATTCGCTCGTCGCGCTCGAGCCCGACGAGTCGCTTGCAGGAGGCGTCGGCGTCGATTGCCTGTTGCGCCAGCGATACGAAACAACTGCCGATACCGATGGTCTGGGCCGCGAGGACGAGATTGTACGCCGCGAGCACGCAATCCTCCTTCGGCGTCGGCAACAGCCGCTTGGAATGGAAAACGAGAACGAGGGGAGCGCGGTAGAACACGAGGTCCTGGCCTCCGGGGGAATCGAGCATCCCCCGGATCTTATCGTAGAACTCCCTGTCATCGAGGGCAGCCCTCACTTTCTCCGGCCCCAAGGCGGCGACGAGTGGGCGCAGCAAAGGCAGCCGCAAGAGCGCGAGCATGCGGCGGTAATAGTCGACGATGCGCGAGCGCAACGCTGCGCGCTGCTCCGCCCCCCTCACAATGGTGATCGTCACATCCTGGCTGTTGCCGCCGGACGGTATGTATCGCGTCGATTCGAGCATGAAAGACAGCTCGGCCGCCGATGGTTCCTCGCCGGAATAGCTTCTTACGCTCCGGCGATCCTCGAGTATCCGCGACAGCGCGACAGCGTCCGGGGAGAGCCCCTTCGGCGAGGGAGACCCGTCGAAGCTCCCCGGACCGGCAACTCCGATTGCTCCAAAGGGACAGACGGCGTAGCAGTGAAAGCAGCGCTCGCATCGCTGATCCCGGGGGTCGACGTGCCCGGTGCCCTCGAGCCTGAGTCGCGGCGCACAGTCGGTCAGGCAGGTCCCGCAGCCAGTACAGACCGCTTCGTCCACTTCCGGTCGATTCTTGGTGTCCATGCTCGAATCCTATACCAAGCCGCTGGAGCCGATCAATCCGATTTCGTGGGTGCCCCCTGCCCTAGCCCGGTGCCGTAGTGCCGAAAAATATTTCCAACTTATCGAGGCAGCCTGCCCATCCTTCCCCGTGTCCATCGCGAAGCTTCCTGTCCGGAATCAGCTCGTGGAGGATGACGATTTCGCAGTCGGGCCCCACGGCTCGGAAGGTGACGGTTACGCGCTCGGCGGCGGTTTCATCGGGACCTGTGCGCCAGGAATACACGAGCTTTGCGGGCGGAATCACAGTCTCGAACTCGCCGGAGATGATGAGGCGGGAGCCGTCCGGCATGCCGTTCACGATTCGATAGCTACCGCCCACGCGCAGATCCACCGATGCCTCGAGGCAGCGAACGTTCCGCGGTCCCCACCATAGAAGGAGATGACGAGGATCCGTCCACGCCTCGAAGACCCGCTCCACAGGGGCCCGCACGATTCGGCGCACTTCGAGCAGATACGATTCGCGGTCACCCATGGTGTCTCCGACGGGCCGGATCCCGTTCCACATACCGAGCCAGCGAGTCGAGCGTCTCTTCCCAGAAAGAGCGATAGCGCGCAATGAAAAGTTCGGCGTCGCGCAGCGGGACCGCGGAAAGGGAACAGCGGTGCACTCGCCCGTCCACGGTGCGAGTGACGAGGCCGGCCCGCTCGAGCACGCGGATATGCTTGGAGACCGCCGGCAAGGACATCTTCCATGGCGCCGCCAGCTCGGTCACCGTGGCGGGTTTCTCCGCGAGACGCGACAGCAGTCCGCGGCGAGTCTGATCCGCCAGCGCGGAGAACACCCTGTCGAGCTTTTCTTCGGCGATGGAACCTGAAGTAACGACGCTTGACTTCGTCGCGGCCTCCTTTTTATATTCCAATAGTAAACCATTAGGTTTACTATTTCAAGCCGGCCCGAACGTACTCGCGGGCAGCGGAGAACCAGATGGCCCCAATTCATCACGAGGTCGATTTCGCGGCGAGTCCCGCCAGCGTCTACCAGGCCCTTGCGGAGTCGAGCGCGCACGCGGCCTTCACCGGAGCGCCCGCCGAGATAAGCGGCGAGGCTGGCGGAGCCTTCTTCACGCACGGCGGAGCGATCAGCGGCCGGGTCATCGAGCTTGTACCCAGCACGAGGATAGTCGAGGCCTGGCGCGTCAAGGCTTGGGAAGACGGCCAGTATTCCATTGTCCGCTACGAGCTCCAGCCGAGGGGTTCCGGGACACGCGTGGTTCTCGACCACGCCGGATTTCCCGAAGCGGAGAGAGAGCACCTGGATGCGGGCTGGAAATCGATGTATTGGGAGCCGCTGACGAAGTACCTGGACCGGTGACCCGCAAGCGGGACGGCGGTCCAGTCCTCACTGCCATTTCGCAAAAAAATTACAGCGATAAGCTCGGAAAATGTCCTGGAATCCGAATCCAACATACATTAGCATATTTTTATATACCTAACTGAGAGTTCAGCATCGTGTACATACCCGACATTAGGTGAGGAGCCGCTCATGAAACTCAGGACCAAGCTCTTGGTCGCTTTCCTGGCCGTCGCCATGATAGCGGCGATCGTGGGGGCGATAGGCGTGGCGAATATGGCACGCATCAGCGCGGCCGACGTCAACATGTACAGGCTGGCGACCCTGCCCCTTGCCCAGATTGCGAGGATCAATCAGGCCTATCAGCGGACTCGCCTCAACCTCGTCAAGATAGTCGACGACAGGTCTCTCGATGAAGCGAAGAACGACGCCGCGAAATGCGAAAGCTTCAGGTCCACTATCAGGACAAATTTGAAAGACTTCTCGAAAAGTCTAGTCTCCGAAGCGGATAAAGAAAATTTCCAGAGGATGGGCGACCTGCTCGGGGACTACTACGCCAAGGCGAGTCCGATCATCTCGCTCGGCCTCGTCGGGAAGGAAGCCGAAGCCAGGGCACTCATGGCCGGAGATCTTCAGAAGAACGCCGATCTTCTCAATCCCGTGCTCGATACCGCCACGAAAATGCAGGAAGACGAGGCGGCCGCGGACTCGGCGAGCAATGGCGCGCTCTACAGGACATCCTTCCTCCTCATGAGCATCGTCATTCTCGTCGGGGCGCTCATCGCGGCGCTTACCGGAGCCATCATCACGCGCTCCATCGTCAGACAGCTCGGCGCCGAACCCGGGACGATCAGGAGCATCGCCGAAAGGATGGCCGCCGGCGATTTCTCCGTCAGTTACGAGACGGGCGATAAACCGGCGGGAGCCTTCGCCGAGATACTGACCATGATAGGCAGGCTGACCGAGATCGTCGGCAACATCCAAGCCGCCACCGAGAACGTGACTGGAGGGGGCGAGCAGATAAGCATGACCGCGCAGAGCCTGTCCCAGGGCGCAACCGAGCAGGCCGCGAGCTCCGAAGAGGTGTCCGCGTCCGTGGAGCAGATGGCGGCGACCATCAAGCAGAACACGGACAACTCGCTCGCCACCGAGAGCATGTCGCGGAGGGCGGCGCAGGACGCGGCCGAGGGAGGCGCGGCCGTCGCGGATACCGTCAAGGCCATGAAGGAGATCGCGTCGAGCATCGGCATCATCGAGGAGATAGCGAGGCAGACGAACCTCCTCGCGCTCAACGCCGCGATAGAGGCGGCGAGGGCCGGCGAGGCCGGCAAAGGCTTCGCGGTCGTCGCCAGCGAAGTGCGCAAGCTCGCGGAGAGGTCGCAGAAAGCCGCGGGCGAGATCTCCATCCTCTCCCGGAGCTCCGTCGATGTCGCCGAGAAGGCGGGTAGGCTTCTGGAGAGGATCGTGCCCGACATTCAGAAGACCGCGGATCTCATGCAGGAGATCGCCTCCGCGAGCAAGGAGCAGAGCATCGGCGCCGAGCAGGTGACCAAGGCCATCATGCAGCTCGATACGGTGGTACAGCAGAGCGCCGCGTCCTCGGAAGAGCTGGCGGCCTCCTCCGAGGAGCTCTCGGCCCAGGCGGGTTCCCTGCTCGACACGGTGTCCTTCTTCAAGCTCGATTCGGCCGGCTCGGTGAAGGATCGCGGCGACATGGCCGGCATTCTCAATCGCGCGGTCCTCGCGCATACGAAGTGGAAGGACAGGATCAGGGAGCTCATCGAGCAAGGCAAGCCGATCGATAAGACCACGGCGAGCGCGGACGACAAGTGCGATCTGGGGAAGTGGATGCAGGGCGAGGGGGCTGTCCTCGCGCATACAGAGGAGTTCGCCGCGCTCCAAACGGAGCATCGACGGTTCCACGCCTGCGTCGGCGCGTTGATCGGTCTCGTCGAGAAGGGAAAGATCGAGGAAGCCAAACAGTCCATGACTGGCGGCGAGTTCGCCCAGGCCTCGCGGAGGACCGTCGACGCCATCATGCACCTGAAGTTCATCCACGCGGGGCGAGGCTCAATCGTCTCGGAGCCTCGGGTTTCCAGGCCGGTACAGACTACGCGACCGCAAGCTCGCGTCACGGCGATCGCCCTGAAATCCGACGCGAAAGACGAGGATTTCGAGCAGTTTTAGGATCGCGAACGGCAGCTTTTTTCCGCTCGACGCGACGACAGCCCGACTTCCGATTACTTTTGATCTGCCGCCTGGCTGGGTTCTCTCCTCGCGTGGAAATAGGTCATCGCGACGGCGATGAGCATCGGCGCCACGCCCACTATGATGAAGGTGAGGTCGGCAGGCAGGCGGAGGTATTCCAGCCTACTGACGATGCTCTGATTCATGAAAGCGGCCGAGCGCGCGTGCCAGTACCCGTTCCGAAGGACATCGAGCAGCTGGAGTATCCCGACCGGGAAGAGACTGAGCACGACCATCCCGCCCAAGCCGATATTGAGACCCCAAAAGGAAACGCGAACGTACTTCTCGATCCGTTTCCAGTGTCGTTCGTCGGACAAGTGCCGGATCGCGAAGACCACGAAGGCCATGGCGAGCATTCCGAACACCCCCATGAAGGCGGCGTGCCCATGATTCGGCGTCAAGGTCGTCCCGACCTCGTAGTAGCTCACGATGGGGGTATTGATGAGGAAGCCGAAGATGCCGGCCCCGACGAAGTTCCAGACGCCGACCGAGATGAGGAAGTAGAAGGTCCAGCGATGCGGGAGGTACTCCTTATTGCGTGGGTCGCCCGAGGTCCCGCGCGTCAATCGCATGAAGGCCGTGGCATCCAAGGTCAGCAGAATGAGGGGCACGACCTCCATCGCCGAGAAAACCGACGAAAGGGCCATGGAATAGGTCGGCTGACCGGTCCAATACCAGTGGTGCCCGGTGCCAATGACGCCGGCGCCGAGAAAGAGGATCGCATCCAGGTAGATGACGCGCTTGGCGGTCTTTTCCGAGATCATCCTGAGGTTGAAGAACATGACGGCAACCATGGTCGTGGCGAAAAGCTCGAAGAAGCCCTCTACCCAGAGGTGGATGATCCAGAATCGCCAGGTGTCGACGACGGTGAAGCTCGTCCGGCCATTGAAGAAGAAGGCGGGGACGTAGAACAGAGGGATGGCCAGGGCCGAACCGAGGAAGAGCCGATTGAGCTCTTTCTGGCCCTCCTCGCGCAGGCCCTTGCCGACGCCTCGAATGAGGAGGAACACCCAGAACAGGAGGCCGACGGCCATCGCATATTGCCAAAGGCGACCGATCTCGAGGTATTCCCATCCCTGGTCGCCGAGCCAGAACGAAAGCTTGCCGAGCAGCTGGCGAAGGCCCAGCAGTTCACCCAGTAGACTGCCCGCCACGACGACGACGAGCGCCGAGAACAGGATGTGGCTCAAGCCGGCCTGGCCTTTGGGCTCGCCTTTCCCGATCACGGACGCGAGGAAGAGGCCGCCTGCGACATAGGCGGTGGCGATCCAGAAGATCGCGAGCTGCAAGTGCCAGGTGCGCAGCAGATTCGACGGAAGGAGAGCGGCGAGATCGAAGCCGTAGAAACTTTTCGGATCCGCGCGAAAATGAGCGACGGCGCCGCCGAGCAGGGTCTGGGCGAGAAACATGAGGAGCACGACGACGAAGTACTTCAGCATCGATCGCTGGGTTTTCGTGATGCCGACGGGCATCTGGAATGCGATGGGCGCCGCGTTGTCCCCCTTCCATCCCAGGTAGTCGAAGCGTCCAAAGGCGAACAGAACCGCGCCTATCCCCGCGAGTAGCGCGATGAGGCTCAACGCACTCCACAGAAGAGCGTCCTTCGAAGGCTGGTTGCCCGCCTGCAGGTCGTAGGGGAAATTGTTCGTATACGAGTAGCCGTGTCCGGGGACATGGGCCACCGAAGCCCACGCCGCCCAGGCGAAGAAGGATACGACCTGCCGAAGTTCCCTGGGGTCGCTCAGGGTGGCGGTCGACAGGCCTCGGGAGGCCTCGGACGAAGCGAAATATGATTTCCAGAAACCCAGCTGGCTGTTGAACGAGTCGACCTCGTACCCGGTGAACGCCAGGTTGCGGGACCGGGGATCGTATCTGTTCTCCGAGAGGATGGCTGCCGCGCGGGAATCGACAGGCGTCGCGGCTCCGCCGGGCCCGGCAGACGCGGGCCCCAAGGAGTCGAGAATTCCTGCGACGAGATTGTGCAGATAGGTCGCAGAAAAGTCAGGCCCGAGATAGGCCCCGTGTCCCCACAGCGTGCCGTTGTCCATGAGGCCGGTTTTCAGGAAGAGCTCCTGGCCGGAGCGGATGTCCTCGCCCGAGAATACGACGGACCCGTCGGGCCCGAGAACGCGGTCCGGTATGGGCGGGCCATACTTGTAGGCGCCTGCGGTCATCCAGATCAAGACGCCGAACCCGAGCACAAAGACGATCAAGACTCCGTAGCGCCAAAGGGGGGACAGGCGATCGCCACCAGGATTCTCGGTACCCTTATCCGCCGCGTCCATGCTGGCCTCCTTAGCGGAGATTCCCCATCGGGCAATCCCTTCCATCGACGGACATTCTACCAGCTCGATGCCTTTCGTCAATCAAAAGATGAACGACTTTCCCCTCCGAGCCGGATTGCGTACTTTGTAGTACATGAGCTCAGGTGTACTTACCGGCGCCATCGAAGAGATCGCCGGAAAAATATCGTTCTTCGAGGACGAGAGCGCGCGAAAGGGCCTCTTGAAGGATTTGATCGACGTCGTCGTGACGCGCTCGGGCGCGGATATGGCCGCGGTCTTCGTGCACGACGAAGGCGAGGGCCAGCTCGTCCTCCGCGCGGGCTTCGAAAAGGGTGGGCTCTGCGAGGACGATCAATTCGAGGACTGTCGAGCGCCGCTGCGGTTCGGGCTCGAGGGGAACGAAGTCGGCCGGGCCTTCACCGAGCGGCGAATCATCTGGCTCAGCTACGCCGAAGCCGACCCGGACCATCCCTACCGCTCCAAGGTGCTGATTCCCGTCATTCGCGGGCCGATTCAAATCGGTGTCCTGATCCTGGCCCGCGCCGACGACCGGGGCTTCGATCGCGAGGATGAAGAGGGATTGATAGCCGCCGCTTCCCGGTTCGGCGACCTCCTGACCGACGCTTCGGCGCTTCTCGCGTATCGCGGAAGCGCGGCGGGCCACGGCGAAGCGCGGTCGATCAGGGGCATCAAGGCCTCGGGCGGTCAGGTCCAGGGGATCGCCCTGCCGTTCTGGACCGATATCGACGACCTCGCCGAGCGGGCCGTTCCCGCCGGAGACATCGCCTCGGAGCTCGCGCTGTTCGAGACCGCGCTCTCGGCATCCGTCAAACAGCTCGGCGAGCTCCGGAGCGGCGCGTCTTCCGGCGACTTCGAGATGGTCGCCCTGATCTTCTCCGCCCACGAGCTCATGCTCAAAGACTCGGGCTTTACCGACAAGATGCGCAGGCGCATCGAGGAAGGCCGGTCGGCTGTGCGGTCGGTCCAGTCGGTCATCGCCGAATACGCGGAACTCTTCGCCGCTATGTCGGAGGCGAGGCTGGCCGAAAAAGCCCAGGATGTCCGCGACCTGGGATATCGCCTCATCAACAACATCGTCGGCGGAGCGTCGGGCGGGTTCTCCTACAAAGGGAAAATCGCTATAGCGCGGCACATGTACCCCTCCGATCTCTATCGGCTCGCCATAGAGGGAGTGGACGGCCTCGTCCTCCGCGGAAGCGGAGTGACCGCGCACATCGCCATCCTGGCCAGATCCCTCGCCTTGCCGGTCATGATCACCGACGACAAGGGCATCCTGAGCATCCCCGAAGGGACGCCGCTTTTCCTCGACGCGACGGCCGGGTGGCTCCATGTCAATCCCGAGAAGACCAGGCTCGACCAGTACCGCTCGTCGCGCGGCATCGCCGCCGACCTCCAGTCGTACCACCTCAAAGGAAGGACCGCGGACGGAGAGCGCGTGCAGGTCCTCGCGAACGTGAACATCCTGAAGGACGCGCTCGAGGCGAGCGCCCAAGGGGCCGAGGGAATCGGGCTGTACCGGAGCGAGTTTCCGTTTTTGCTGAAAAACGACTACCTGTCCGAGGAGCAGCAATATCGGATCTATCGATCCATCGTCGTAAGCCAGGCGGGAAAGCCGGTGGTCCTGCGCACCGCCGACATCGGCGGAGACAAGCTGCTCCAGGGCAGAGGCGAGGCGGAAAACAATCCCTTTCTCGGAGTCCGCGGAATCCGCTTCTCGCTCGCCAACAGGGAGATGTTTCGGGAGCAACTGCGGGCGATGCTGCGAGCGGGCGAAGGCGCGGACCTCGGCATCATGCTTCCGATGGTGTCCGGCGTCGAAGAAGTCCTCGAGGCGAAGGAAGAAATCGCTCTCGCGGCCGCCGCGCTCGCGCAGAGGCGCGTGGCCCACAACGCGTCTCCGCGGATCGGAGCCATGATAGAGCTCCCCTCGGCCGCGATGGCCGTCGGCGACATCGCCGGCGAGACCGACTTCCTGTCCATCGGGACCAACGACCTCACCATGTACCTCCTGGCCGTAGACCGCACCAACGAGAAATTGCAACACCTCTACCAGAGCCACCACCCCACGGTCCTGCGCGTGTATTCCGCGATCGCCCGTTTCAGCGGCAAGAAGCTCGGCGGGCTCTCGGTATGCGGGGACGTCGCCTCGGATCCGGTGCTCGCGCCCTTCTTCGTCGGGATCGGCATCCGAAAGCTGAGCGTCAGTCCCGCAAAGGTGGAAGGCCTGAAGCGGCGTCTCGCCTCCTTCACCTTGGAGGAGATGAAAGAAATTTCCCGCGAGCTCCTCGCCATCCGGCGACTCGCCGACATGAAACAGTACCTCGAGAACTTCGAGAAACGGCACCCGGGGAAGACCGCGGAGTCGGGGCAGCCGTCAAGGGCGGGGGCACTGTATCGCATTGAAAACTAGGCGAGGAGCGGACTTCCGCGGAATCGATGCAGTGCACATGCGCCGGGCGAGCCCGACCGGGGAGCCTGCCCCGCCGGCCAAACTACGGGTCGAACACCGACCAGCAGATACCGTTGCGCAGCCGCTGGTCATCCAGCACAAGATCGCGAATCGGCTCCGGCAGTCGCTCGCGCTGCCAGCGACACTCCTGGCGACCGGCACGAACGCCCTCGCCCTTCGCGGCTGCAGCCCGAGCCGCCTTGATCGCGTAGGCAGCTGCACCGAGCTCGTGGGCTGCCACGTGGGCGACCGCCGCCGCCTGGCCGGCGGCGTATGCCGCCCACCTCGCCGCACCGGACAGGTTGCTGGCTGCGGCATTGGCGTTGCCCGCTGCCGCGCGCGCCTGGGTCATCGTTACCTCGCCGCGTACCCACGCCCGAGCCTGCTCCACCGCACGGCGCGGCCTCGGATCCGAGGGCTGGGTCGCCTCGAAAAGAGGCAAGACGTGTTCAGCGCATTCGGCCGCCCATTGAGCGAGGAGTCGATGATGGGAGTCTTCCAGCGTGCCCCCGCGACGGATGGTAATGAACCTGGGATCGCGCACCTCGGGAAGGATCATAGGGATTGACAGTATGGCATAAGAGCCGGCTGCAGGGGGAAAGATTCTTCAATCGTCGGAAGGAACGTTTTCAATCGTCGAACAAAAAAATCTCAACCGTCGGAACAAATATTTTCAATCGTCGCACAAAAGTTTTTCAATCTATGGATGGAATGTTTTCAATCGTCGCACAAACTGTTTGCAAGCTGCGTAGAAAATGTTTATAAGCGTCGGAAGCTTTGTTTGCAATAGTCAGTTAAATGTTTACGGTGATTTTTCTGCAATATCTCCATTCATGAACACGGATGGCAGCCATTGGGCAGACGTCATGCTAACAATAGGTCGGGCGGCATGTTCATCGGAATATGGACCTATCCGCCCACCGTATGCCAAGCCACCGCTGGTATCTTCGTCCGGCCCGCCTGGGCCCCGAATGACCCCATCAAGGGAGTTCTTCAGACCTCGGCGAAGGTTTTCTTGGCGCAATTGATGGCGTTGATCGCTTTCGGAAACCCTGCATACACACAGAGCTGGAGCAGGGTCTCGACGATCTCGGTCTTCGTGCAACCGACGTTGAGCGACCCTTGGATATGCACGCTCAGTTGCGGTTCGCATCCGCCCATCGCGCCGAGCATCGCGATCGTCGCGAGCTCCCGCTGCCGTAGGGACAAGCCCGGCCTGCCGATAACGTCGCCATAGGAGAACTCCACGATGAAGTCGCCGAGCTCCGGGGAAATATCCCGGAGGCCCTCGACTACCGCTCTGCCGCTCGCCCTCGTAACTTCGTTCAACACAGTCTCGCCTCTTGCGAATCTACCTTCGTCCATGGGAACCTCCTTCGTCTCTCGCATACGAAGGTAAAACCTAGAGTCGACTCTAGGGCAAGGGGAATCAGCATGTTTTGTAGAGCGCGATCTTCTCCCGCAGCCTCTCGAGGCTCCTGGACTTTTCGGCTATCTCCTGGACGACCCGCCTCTCGTGGGCTTCCAAGAGGCATAATCGTTCGCCCTTCGTACCGTCTCCGGCCGCCCGCAGCTCGGCATAGCGCTTGATCTCGCCAATCGGCATACCGGTGCCCTTGAGTCTCCGGACGAACTCCATCCACGCGATGTCGCCCTCATCGAAGTCCCTCAGTCCGCCGCCGTCCCTCTTCGCGGGCCGCAGCACGCCCGCCTTCTCGTAATATCGGATAGTATATTCCGAGAGCCCGGTCAGCCTCGCGAAGTCGCCTATGTGCATCGCCGTCCCTCCGATTGGAAGGATGCGCTCGAGGCGATGAGCGCCGCAAGGGCCTCGTTCCTCCTCGAGGTCTCGCCCTCCCCTACACGCCGCCTACCCATGGCAACACCGTCCTCAACGAAGCGCAGATCAGGTCCGTGAAGGGCGCGACTGACCGCGCTGCCCTGGCCCGGGAGGAGCCCAAGTTTCAATCCACGCGCCCGTGAAGGGCGCGACCCTTCCTTGATCCTTGATCCTTGATCCAACGCTGTTTCAATCCACGCGCCCGTGAAGGGCGCGACTGATGGAAAGATTGCAGGATCTCGTGCATCCAATCGTTTCAATCCACGCGCCCGTGAAGGGCGCGACTATTATAGATAGATCAGATGAGGGAGGTACGAGATGTTTCAATCCACGCGCCCGTGAAGGGCGCGACATGGCGCACAATACAAAGGCGGAATTTATACGATGTTTCAATCCACGCGCCCGTGAAGGGCGCGACATCGCGACGGCAGCGCAAAAGACTGCGCTCATCGTTTCAATCCACGCGCCCGTGAAGGGCGCGACATACCGGACGATTTTTATTGCGATGATTTACCGGTTTCAATCCACGCGCCCGTGAAGGGCGCGACCCACGAAACGGGGTTCGATTCCCCGCCGCGGCTTGTTTCAATCCACGCGCCCGTGAAGGGCGCGACACGTAGGATACATACCACGAGGGGGAGGAACATAGTTTCAATCCACGCGCCCGTGAAGGGCGCGACCCCAGTACACTCGCGTAACGATTCCATCCGGGGGGTTTCAATCCACGCGCCCGTGAAGGGCGCGACGCAGCGATAATTGCCCAGCCTCGGCCCTGTCGCGTTTCAATCCACGCGCCCGTGAAGGGCGCGACTAGCTGTGAGGTCGGAGCCACCATACCATTGACCGTTTCAATCCACGCGCCCGTGAAGGGCGCGACGCGTTGGGTTCGGTTGAGATCCTAGCGCATAAGGGTTTCAATCCACGCGCCCGTGAAGGGCGCGACGCAGGCATAGAGACGTAATTTGCGGGCATCGAAGTTTCAATCCACGCGCCCGTGAAGGGCGCGACGTAAAATCATTATGGCTCTTTTGTCTTCTCCGATGTTTCAATCCACGCGCCCGTGAAGGGCGCGACCAAGCCCTTGTAGGCCCGGCAATCGCGGATTTGGTTTCAATCCACGCGCCCGTGAAGGGCGCGACGCGCACTGTCTACGGCCTTCCGATCCGAGGACCTGTTTCAATCCACGCGCCCGTGAAGGGCGCGACGTCAAATCGTGGCGCTATTCGACCGCGAGCTCGAGTTTCAATCCACGCGCCCGTGAAGGGCGCGACCTCGCAGATTTGGCGGCAGGAATCCGAAAAGGGTTGTTTCAATCCACGCGCCCGTGAAGGGCGCGACGTATAGGTCACAATTACCGGTACTCCGCTCATACGTTTCAATCCACGCGCCCGTGAAGGGCGCGACCGCAGTATACTTTCAAGCAGGTCGTTAGCGACGCAGTTTCAATCCACGCGCCCGTGAAGGGCGCGACCCGACGTTTACCAACATTGTGCCCGCCAGTACGAGTTTCAATCCACGCGCCCGTGAAGGGCGCGACCCAAGCCCTTGTAGGCCCGGCAATCGCGGATTTGGTTTCAATCCACGCGCCCGTGAAGGGCGCGACCGCAATGCGATAAATGATCGCCATCTGGGTTTTGTTGTTTCAATCCACGCGCCCGTGAAGGGCGCGACATGCACTTTCTGTCCTTATTCTTAGTTACGGAGGGTTTCAATCCACGCGCCCGTGAAGGGCGCGACTCCCGGTAAGCAGGGAGCCTGTTGTTTTATGTACAAGTTTCAATCCACGCGCCCGTGAAGGGCGCGACTGTCCGGCGACCTGAGCGGCGTGTACGGCAACCTGTTTCAATCCACGCGCCCGTGAAGGGCGCGACAATTACTCGGCTCGACGAGCCGAAGGGGGAGTTATGTTTCAATCCACGCGCCCGTGAAGGGCGCGACCGGGCCGGGCGCGGACTTCGGCGCGGCACTGGATGTTTCAATCCACGCGCCCGTGAAGGGCGCGACCCCGGCGGTCCGGCCCCAGGATGCGCTCTATCTCGTTTCAATCCACGCGCCCTGTCGGCGCGCAGTTTGAATTGACCAAATAAAGCACGTCTCTCGCGAATACCC
>CAYOIX010000017.1:0-105666 GCA_964404145.1 uncultured Treponemataceae bacterium | reverse complement strand
AGATCGTCTCCGTCTATTTGGCGGGAGACGAGCCCGACGCCGCGGCCGTGCGGGATTGCGCAGGGGACGGGGCGCATCGGGAGCTGCGCATGGTGTTACGCCATCTCTTGTACCGGGAGCTCAAATAGGCCGATTTGGCTTTGCCGTCGGCGATTTCAAAATATCGGGAAGGGCGATCGTATTGCGGTCCTATTTCCCAAGTCCCAAAACGAGGACTTCGATCAAGACGCGGAGCAGCTTTTCGCGGCGTTCAGGCGGGACATCAGGTTCAAGGATGAATCGGGCGAGGAGGCCATGAATGGCCGATAAGATGACCTGAGCGGTAGCTTCCGGCTCGAGGGAACGGAAGGTACCCGACTCGCAGAAAACCCGAACGAACTCCGCAAGCTGCGCGATGCTCTCTCGTTCTTTTGAAACGCCATCGGAGAGGATTCGAAGAGAATCCGGAAGGTCCCAGCCTTGTCCGAGGAGGGCGATGCGAAACAGGTTCGGGCTTTCGAGGACGATGCGCGAATATGTCTCGAAGGCTTCATACAGGGTTCGGACCGGATCGTCGGCGTACAGGGGGGCGCCCTTTACGCTATCCACTATCCTCCGGTAGCCGGTCTCGACGATGTGGGCGACGATCTCTCCTTTGTTCTTAAAGTAGTGATAGATGATCGCGGGCGAGTACTCGATCCTTTCGGCGATTTTCCGAATGGAGAGCCGATAATAGCTCTCTTCGGCGATGATCGCGGCGGCGGCCTCTATGATCCTGGTCCTGAGCTCCGAGACTTCCCGTTCCTTGCGTTCCGCGCTTCCCATCGGTTCATCCTTGAACAATTTTCCCACTAGGAGATCGATCGCGGTCACTCATCCACGAAGTACATCCGCATGGGTCCCTTGCCTTTTACATCGGTAGTCTCGCGCGGACTGAGCCTCACCTTGCCGTCGATCAAGGTCTTGGTGGCTTCGGAGACATTGATGCGCATCGGCAGGGACGCGGCCTCCATGCGGCTCGCCGTATTGACCGTGTCGCCGAAGACGTCGTAGATGTAGCGCCTGGTTCCGACGATGCCGCCCACCACGCCGCCCGAGTGGATGCCGACGCGGATCTCCCAGGCCCGCTTTCCGGACGCGTTGCGCGTCGCGAGGAAGCGCACGATGTCCTGGGCGGCGCGCGTGATGGCGAGGGCGTGGTCCTCCAGCGGAAGCGGCAGGCCCGCCGCCGCGAAGTAGGCGTCGCCGATCGTCTTGATCCGCTCGCAACCGCGCGAGGCCATGATGTCGTCGAATGCGGTGAATATCTCGTTGAGCTCGGAGATGAGCTCCTTCGGCTCGATGGTCGAGGATATTCCGGTGAAGCCCACGATATCGGAGAAGAGGATGCTCACGTCCGGGAAAGCCTGCGGCTCGCTGGTGCCCCTCTCCTTGAGCTCGTCGGCGACCGCCTTGGGAAGAATGGTCAGGAGGAGATCCTCGGATTTTTTCCGCTCGGACTCGACAGCGCGCAGGGCCTGCCTGAGCTTCAGGTGCGTGCTTACCCGGGCGATCACCTCTTCCTTCTGGAAGGGTTTGGACACGTAATCCACCGCCCCCGCCCTGAAGCCCCGGACCTTGTCTTCAATCTGGTTCATGGCCGAGATGAAGATGACCGGGATGTCGCGCGAGTCGGGATCGGACTTGAGCGCTTCGATGGTCTGAAAGCCGTCCATGCCGGGCATCTTGATGTCGAGGAGGATAAGGTCCGGCTTGGCCGCCTTCGCGATCTGGACGGCCCTCTCGCCGCTTTTCGCCTGGAGGGGATGGAAACCCTCTTCGACGAGGGTCTCCGTGAGAACCTTCAGGTTCTCCTCGATATCGTCGACGATCAGGATCCTCGATTGTCCGGCCTTTGAATCCATGAATCCTCCTCGTCGAAGATCATCCCTTCCTCAGCGCGCCGACCAGGTCGCCCAGGCCCTTTTCGTCGAAGGAATCGGCATAGTACGAGATGAGCGAGGCCAGGTCGGGCAGGCTCCGCTCGAGGTTCTCGCCGAAGGCCTTGGCGCCGGCGAAATCGTTGATCAGGGCGAAGTTCGCGAAACGCTCGATCTCCTCGGCGCCGAGCTCCGCGCCGGCGCGCGCATAATCGATGCTCGCGGGGTCGGCCAGGGCAGGCTTGGCGGGACCCGCCCCATCCTCGTATTCCATGGCGATGTCGGTCTTCTCCGCGATCAGCTGGAAGAGCTGGGCCTTCTTGAAGGGCTTGGCGAGGAAGCCATCGAAGCCCGACGCGAAAATGCGCTCCTCGTCGTGCTTGAAGGCGCTCGCGGTCAGCGCGAAGACTTTCATCGCGCGGCCTTCCTCGGTGCGGCGCAGAGCCTCCACGGCGGCGTAGCCGTCCATCTCGGGCATGCGTATGTCCATGAACACGAGCGCCGGCCTCCGCTCCAGGGCGATGCGGACCGCCTCGCGGCCGTTCTCCGCCTCGAGGGTCCCGAAGCCCGCGGCCTCGAGGAGCTCCTTGAGCACGAGGCGGTTCACTTCCTTGTCGTCGACTATCAGGGCGGTCACCGAGCTTCCCCGTTTCACCGCGACGGGAACGGGTTTTCGGCTTTCGCCCTCGGGAATCCTATCGGTCGCCTTGAGCTCGACGACGAAGCTGAAGACGCTTCCCTTCCCCACTTCGCTCTGGATGTCCAGGCTCCCGCCCATCATCTCGATGAAGCTCGACGAGATGGCGAGCCCCAGGCCGGTGCCGCCCTCGTTGTCGGTGATCGAGGATTGCATGAAAGGCTTGAGTATCAGGTCCAGCTCCTCCGCCGGTATGCCCTTCCCGGAATCGCTTATCGCGAAGCGGAAGCCCTTCTCCTCGGGCCCCACCGTGATCCCAACGCCGCCCTCCGAGGTGAATTTCACGGCATTGCCGACGAGGTTGATGACGATCTGCCTGAGCTTGCCCAGGTCCCCCTCGACGTAGCTCGGCAGGTCGCCGGTCAATTCCACGTACAAACTCAGGCCCTTACTTTTGCACTTGAGCGCGAACATCTCGCGGATATCCTCGATGAACCGCTCCAGGTTGAACACGACGGTATGCATCTCGACCTTGCCCGCCTCGATCTTGGAGATGTCCAGGATGTCGTTGATGAGGGCGAGGAGGTGCTCGCCGCTGCGCGAGATTATATCGACCTTGGACAGCTGTCCGTCGGTCAGATTCTTGTCCGCGGAAAGCAGCTGGGTGAAGCCGAGCACCGCGTTGAGCGGGGTCCGGAGCTCGTGGCTCATGTTGGCCAGGAATTCGCTCTTGAGCCTGTTGGCGGTCTCGGCGGCGCGCCTCGCCTTCAGGAGGTTCTCCTCGATCTCCACCTGGTGGCTCACGTCGCGGAGGATGACGGTGACGACGGCGCCGCTCGGCCCTATGGACTTGGCCGCGTGGGCCTCGAAGCGGAGAAGCTTGCCGTCCTTGGCGCGCGCCTGGTAGCGCATGAAGCCGGCCGTCGGCTCGGCGGGGACCGCGAAGCCCGCGACATCGACCTCGGCTTCGCCCAGGGGGCCCAAGAAGCCGGAGAAGTCCTTCCCCACGACCTGGGCGGCCTCGTACCCGAAATACCGTTCCGCCGCGGGGTTGAAGGCCTCGACGATGCCGCCTTCCCCATAGACGATGATCGGGTCGGCCGCGTTGCTGGTTATGTTGTCCAGTCTGTCGCGCGAGGACTGGAGTTCGCCGGTCTGCCGCTCTATGAGACGATTGATCTCGCGGTAGACCTGGGCGAATTCGTCGTTCCAGATGATCTGGATCCGCTCCCCCGGCTCGGGATTGGCGGCGTTCAGAGCGGAGAGCTTGCCCCGGATGATCTCCAGGGGCCGGACGATCGTGATCTTGATCTGCCAAAGGAGCTGGGACACGATGACTATGAAGGCCGCCATGCGGGCGTAGAAGACCGCGAGGGAGTCCTTGAGCCACCTGATGGCGTCGCTATGGAGGAAGGCGGTGCCTCTGTCGACCCCGGGGGGCCCCATGCCGCCGGGCAGCGGGACGCCTCTGGCGCCCAGGGAGAAGAACACCCCGGCGGACGAGAATATCTGGAAAACCATGAAGATCACGATGGCGGTGATGATTATGAAAATCTTTCCGAACAGGGAGGACTTTCTCGGCGTGAGTTCGGGATAGGCCATGAGGATGGCCTTGCGCGCCGGGAAGAGCATGTTCTCGATGTTGACGAATTGCAGCACGCCCAGCATGAGCCCCACGGAACAGGCCTCCATGAAGGTGTAGATCCTCGGAGTGAAGAAGAATTGCGACTGCTCGCTCTGATGGGCTTTGATGAGGGATCCGAGGCCGAAAACGAGGAGGTTGATGGCGATGATTACCGGCGCCAGATGGTCCAGGCGCTTGAGCACGAGGGCGCAGGGAAGACCCGACGCCTTACCCCCGGATCGCAGCTCGCACCAGAACGCGTTGATCGGACCGGTATACATGAGCATGAAAAATGTCCCGGCGAGTATGAAGGGCCAAAAGCTGATGCCCCCGCGGAAGGAGAAAAGCGAATCGAAGGCATTTCGGATCCCAGCGGAGAGGTTAGGCCCGTTCATCTCGGTGAAGAAAAGGACGATGGCCGGGACGATGATCATCCAAGGCAGGAGACTGAGGATATTGAGGGTGTACGAGCGTTTATAAAAGCGAGAATGTCCGATTCCGTGTCGCATCAAAGTAATTTACGCTATTTATCACCGCGTTTAAAGTCCGGCCGCACGACCGAAAGATAGTCCAGCGGATCGGCGGCGGTCGATGTGCACGAAGCCCCGGCAAGCGAACGCGTAAACAAAAGAAGACGCCGGTTTCCCGGTAGCTTTGCTAAGTACCTACCTCGTAAAGCATTAAAATGAGCCGCACGTGATTCGAACACGTGACCCACGCCTTAAAAGGGCGTTGCTCTACCTACTGAGCTAGCGGCCCGAGACGGCTACACTATCTGCCCTACGAGCCTCTGTCAATCGACGCGCTATCGCGGCGGATGCTCAATACTTGAAATCGAAATCGACGAGGAGGTTGTAATACGGCCTGTCGCCCGGATCGAGACCGAGCTCCGTGCCGTAGGCGGCCAGATTGATGGTGAATACGCCGAGATCGAGCCCCATTCCCGCCGAGAGGAGGGCGTCGTTTATGCCCGCCCTGAGGGTGACGATTTCGAGGATCCGCGTCTCTACGCCCAGCCCCACGTTCAGGATGGGGTTGCGGTAAACTGGATTCGTCAGGTCGAGGATATCGTTGTAGTCGATGGCGATGACGAGTCTGTCGAGGACCTCACCCAGGCGTCCGAGCGAAGGAGACCAGCTGAAGCCCGCGTCCAGCATTCGCTTCAGCATGGCGGCAGACGGGGCGCTGCCCGCCCCGGAGCTCACGAAGTCCGTTACGCTCGAGTAGGTCGTCTGTATCGCGGGGCTGTAGATGTCGTGGCAGACGAGGCCCGCGGCCAGGCCTTTCCAGGCCCAGCGCAGACCCGCGTCGAGCCCGATGCCCGTGGTGAGGGTGAATGGCTGGGACATGAGGGAAGTCGGGTTCGAGATGAGGCCTACGGCCTCGATGATGCCCATGCCGGAGGGCGTGGAGACATCGCCCTCAACGAAGCCTTTGGCGGTCATGCCCGCGGAAAGCTCGTGGCCATGGCCGAGGTCGAAGCGCACCGCGTAGCCGCCGGTGAAGAGCATGTCCTCCTCGGCCGATACGTTGATCGAGGTGGCGCTGGCCACATCGACGATCATGCTCGTCTTGTTGAAGAGGCCGAAGCCCAGTCCCCCTCCGGTAAAGCCGAAGGCGATCGGGCCCTGGATGCCCAGCCCCGCGTAGAGTTTATAGTCGTTCGCCGCGAGGAAATTGACGAGCGCCGTGGTCGGATTTGATCCGCCAATGAGGGCATTCGCGATATCGAAGACCGGCCCTATCGCCTGAATGCCGAGATCGGCGACCGAGACCTGCTGCGGTACGTCGGCGAGGCCGGCGGGATTGGTGAGCAGGACCGAATAGTCGTCGGCCAGGGCGACGTGGCTGCCGCCCATGCTCTTCTCCCGCCCCGTAGAGAAATCGATCGGGTCGAGAACGAGGGTATCGGCCGATGCGCCTAGGGTGAAGAGCGAGATGTTGAGCGCGGCGACCAGAGCAAGGCGACTATGCATATTCTCTCCCGTCGTCAAGTTTGCTTCTACAATTGGAACTGCGACTCCATATTGTTGAGAAGAGAGGCGCTGGCCGAGCCGGGAGCGACGAGCGTCGCGCCCTGGTTGAGGATCCTCTGCGCCGATTGCGCCGCCGGCGTGGCCTGGAAGGTGGTAACCTGGGCGGGGGTCATCGTGGTGGGATCGGGGGGCAGCGCGCTGGAGGCTACGACGATGGCCGCGATCGCGTAATCGGTGGCGGTGAGGCTCGAGGGGGGGGTACCCGGGATACCGCTCGATGGGTCGAGATACGAGAGGGCCGCGACGACGCCGGGAGTCGCGCCCGCGGTGACGGAGGCCATGAGGTTCGTGACGGTAGCCTGGCTGATGGTTCCCAGGCTTCCCGAATTGGAAGACAGGCTGCTGAGGAGGCTGGTGACGGCGGCGCCGACCCCGCTCGCGACGACGGCGGAGCCGGCGGCCGAAGCTTGCAGGGCCTGCTTGGTCGCGGGATCGGTCGTCGCCGCGATTTCGGTCTCGAGGCTCGAGACGAGGGCGGCCGCGAGGGTGGTGTCCTGGTTGGCGGCTGCTTGGGCCGCCAGGGCGGCCGCCTGGCTCGGAGTGAGATTGGTGGGCACGGGAATGCTGCTTCGGGCGAGCGCGGTAGCGAGCGAGGTGGTGAAGAGCTGCTGGCAGCCGGAGAGCGCCGCCGCCAGGACGGCGGCCGACACGGCGACCGAGAGGAAGCGCCCGGAGACTGTGGAGCGAGACCGTGAACGAAGCCGGGAAAGCCGCATAGGGACCTCCGAGGGACGCGGGGGCCTTGCCGTCGCGAAGATCGCGCGAGGCACCCCTGTAATTATCGGCGCGTGAGCGTAGCGTCGAGAGATCAGAAACGAATGGCCGCCTGGAGCGCCACGCCCGTGCGGGGGTTATTCCCCGGCAGGGCGCCCAGCTCCTCCGTAAAGACGGCCGCGTTCACATCGACGAAGAGGAGCCGCAGGCCCGCCCCGGCCGAGAGCCAGCCGCGATTGATGCCGCCCCTCAGAGTGATGAAGTTCAGGAGCTTCAGCTCGACTCCCGCGTGCAAAAGATCGAGCGCGGAGCCGATGCCCTCCCAATTCTGCACGACCCATACGGGATCCTGGAGCTCGAGATACAGAGCCGGATCTATGAAACCGGGGACGAGACGGGGCTTCCAGGACATGCCGACGCTGACATCCGGCTTCAGGACCGCCGTATTCGACGAATTGATGGCGTTCGGCGGCGAGCCGTTCGCGAGCGAACCGAAGAACTGCTGAAAAGTCCCGGTCCATATGGGGAAGGAGGGAGAGATATCGCGCGCCGAGATCCCTATGCCGAGGCTTCCCAGCTGCAGGGACGCGCCCAGATCCATCGCGAGGCCGAAGCCCGCGTCGATGACGCTCGGGTTGCCGGGAAGTCCCGTCTGGTAACTGCCGGCGCCGCCCGGGGAGAGGCTGTCGACCGCCACGGCGTAAGGCTCGGTCCCGGATACGAGATAGAAAGGCCTTATATCGCCGCCAATCGACAAGGTGCTTCCGAACAGCTTTACGGGAACACCCAGACCTATCACCGCGTCGATCTCGGTCACGGAGTCGAGCACAGCGCCGGGAATGCCGCTTCCGGCCGCGAAATCGTCGGTGGTCGCGAATATTCCGAGACCGAGGCCTTTCCCGGCATAGCCGATTCCGACCGAGGCGCCGCCGCCGATGCCGCCGTTCCCCGGCATGAGTCCGGCTGCGGCCGATAGAGGGTTCGAGCTTCTCGCCGCATCGGCCAGAGCGGCGATGTTGGGGCTCGTCGGTTTGATGTAGGCCCAGGCATCGGCGGAGACGAGGGTCAGGGATGCCTTGGGAGCGGCGAAGCCCGCAGGATTCCCGAAGAAGGAGGACTCGGCGCCGGGGAGGGCGGTAGATATGCCGCCCAGCGCCATGGAGATCGCGTCCTTCGGGGCGGGGCTCGAGTAAGACTGCTGCGCGGCGAGGGTCTCGACCGAGAGGATTAGCGCGAAGCAGACGCTCGCGGCGCGCATCCAACAGCTCCGCATGGGGATTGCCGTCCGCTTCATCGCGAACCTCCGAGTCATAGGTTGCACTTTTTGTATGTGGAGGACCTAAAACATAGCGTAGTTCGGAGATTTTTCAAGGGTAGATCAGGGCGGGGAAGCGATATACCGCGCGAACGCGTCGATACTCTCCGCCGAAGGGTCGCCGCGCCGGCCTTCGAGTCGGCACAGGACGGCTTGGCCCGGCCGAGACCCGAGGGGAAGGCCACCGATCTCCAGCTTCAGATAGTTCTCGGCGGTGGCGGAGACCGGCTCCCGTCCCCCCTCCAGGATGGCTTGGACTTCGGAGCCGATGCGGCGATCGATGTAGACGGAACGACCCTGTCTCCCGAGGCTCAGCAAGGCCTTTACCCGCTCGCCCGCCAGGCGCTCCGGCACTCGGTTCGGCATGGAGGCGGCCTTAGTTCCCGGGCGCGGGGAGAAGGGGAAGGCGTGGATCCACGTAAACTCGCAGGAGGCGGCGAGTTCGAGGGTGGAGGCGGCCTCCGCCTCGGTCTCTCCGGGAAAGCCCGAGATGATATCGGCCGCGACGAAGGGATCGCTCCGGCATCGCCTGAGGGCCTCGACGGCGGCGGCGACGTCGGCGCGGCCGTAGCGCCGGCCCATGGCCGCGAGTATCCGATCCGAGCCCGACTGCACCGCCAGGTGGACGTGGGGCCTGACGCGCGGATCGGCGAAGGCATCAAGGAAGGCGGCGTCGACTCGATCGGGCTCGTAGGAAGAAAGGCGAAAGGCTATCCGCTCGGTTCCCGCGACGAGGAGGGTCAGCAGGGCGGGAAAATCGATGGCACCGTCGCGGTATTGCGAGAGATTCACGCCGGTGAGGACGATTTCCGTCTTGCCCGCGGCCTCGAGGGCTCGCGCGCGGGCGAGCGCCTCGGAAGCGGCGAGGCTCGTCGATCTCCCCCTCGCTATCCTCACGCGGCAATAGGCGCATGCATTGTCGCAGCCGTCCTGGATCTTGAGCGACGGCCGCGAATGGAAGGCGAAGGCCTCGGGTTCGTAGGCGAAGCTTCCCTCTGCGGCCCCTGCGGCCTTCGCTGCGGCGACGCGGGAGGCGGGAGCCACGATCGCGAGCCATTCGCGCAGCGCGCCGCGGAGATCGCCATCGGCGCCGCGAGAGCCGAGCCATCCGGGGAGCCCGAGAAGGGCCTCCTTGCCGCCGCCCGGCAGCACGAGGACCCGCTCGTCGAGAGCGGCGAGGGCCGCCGCCTCGACCTGGGCATAGCAACCGGTTACGAGGGCGGCGGCCGCGGGATTGTCGGCGAGCGCCCGCCGCACGATGCGCCTCGCCTTCTGCTCGGCCTTGCCGGTGACCGTGCAGGTGTTGACGATGACGAAGTCCGCGGCTCCTTCTTCGGCGTCGAGAGGCAGCACCGTGGCGCCCGCGCGGGCGAAGGCGCCCGCGAAGGATTCGGTCTCGAGTTGATTGAGCTTGCAACCGAGGGTGTGGAACGCGACTCTGAGGGGCATCGTCAGCGCAGCTTGGCCGAGACCCGGCCGGCGCCGTCCGTCGCGTCCTGGAAGTGCGGGTCGATCGAAAGCGCCTTCTCGTAGGCTTCGAGCGAATGCGCGGCGTCGCCTTGCTTCTCCCGGGCGTAGCCGGCCCTGGTCCACCACTTGGCGCTTCCGGGCGCGTATTGGAGGGCCGTCGAGAAGGCTATATCGGCGTGGCTGAAGCGTCCGAGGCGAAGGTATATCTCGCCCATGTAGTAGTAGGCCGTCCCGACCCTCCCGCCCTCGTTGACCGCCCCGACGTAATTCTGGAAATTCCGCAGGGCGGCATCGTTGCGCCCGAGGAAGAAGGCGGTCTCGCCGAGGGTCTCGGTCAGGCGGGGATCGCGCCTGACCGCATAGCCCTTGAGCGCGTAGTTCTCGGCGTCGGCGTAGCGGCCGAGCGCGACGAGGGACCACGAGAGCACGACGTAGGAGTCGACGTTGGCGGGACTCGCGACGATTTCCGCGAGGCAGGCGCGCCTGGCGTCGTCGTATTTGCCGTCGACATAGAGCCGGAGGGCGTCCGGCCGGTCCTGGGCCGGGGAGGAGGCCGCCGCGAAGGCCGCCAGGGCGAGGGCGGCGAGGGCCTTAAGCCTCGCCATCGATCTGGGGGGCGACCATGCGGCAGGCGCCGTTGAAGCGGCAGCCGGTCTCCATGGTTATCTGGGGAGCCGTGACGTCGCCGTCGACGGAAGCGCAGGCGAAGAGCTCGACCTTCTCGCGCGCTGAGATATTGCCTTTGACGCTGCCTTTGACGGAGACGACGTTGGCCACGATATCGGCCTCGACCACCGCCTTCTCGTCGATGTACAGGTCGCTCTCCGAGCGCACTATGCCCGAGACCTTGCCCTTGATCATGAGGGGCTTCGAGAAGATCATCTCGCCGGCGAACTCGACGTCGAGGGCGAGGACGGTATCGAGCTGCTCCTCGTCGACCGTCGTTATCTGTACTTCAGTCATACGACGCGATGATACGGCAAGCGGAAAGGAAAGGCAACCATGGAGGCGAGGTCGAGGCGAGCCCGCTAGGCTCGCTTGAGCGCCTCGTAGACCGCCGCGAGCTCCTCGGGCGTCAGGGCCTCCGCGCGGACATCGGCCCGTATGCCCAGGGCGGCCAGCGCGCCGAGGAGGGCGTCGCCGAGGTCGACGGACCCGATCGAGGCGCGGTCGCCGCGCCCGAGCGATCGGCCGAGCGCGTCGCCGGCGGCGCGCATGTTGTTGCGCAGAGTCTTGCGGCGCGACGAGAAGCCCGCGCGGACGAAGTTCGAGAAGCCGACGCGATCCCCGGCCGCGATCGGCGCGCGTCTCGGCTCCATCCGCACCACCGAGCTCGTCACGCGCGGGACTGGCCAGAAGGAGGAGGAGCCCAGGTCGAAGGCGAGCTTCGATCTGCAAGCCGAGGCGCACAGCACGGAAAAGGAGGAATAGTCCTTGCTGCCCGGCGTCGCGATCATCCTGAGCCCGGCTTCCTTCTGCACCGTGAAGATCATCCGAGGCGGGACGAGCTCGCCTTCCAGGACGGAGGCCACGATCGCGTTGGCGGAGCTGTAGGGCAGATTGCCGAAGATCCTATCCGGGGGCCCCGCGGCTTCGAGCTCGGCCTTCCAGGTGTCGATGAAGTCGCCCTCGACGAGCTTGAAGGAGGGATTCCCGCCGAAGAGCCGCCCTAGCAGGCGCGAGAAGCCGTGGTCGATCTCGAAGGCGGTGACCGCGAGGCCCGAGTCGAGCGCGAGGGCGGTCATCGCGCCGATGCCCGGCCCGATTTCCCAGACCCGCATGCCGGGCTCGGCCCTGAGTTCCTCGAGCACGCGCTCGCGCGCCCGCCTATTCACCAGGAAGTTCTGGCCGAATCTCTTGGCCATGGCCAGACCCTCGGCCGCGAGGAGGGCCTGCAGAGCCTGGGGCGAATCGTAATCGGGATAGCCAGGCTCTGTATTCGGCATCGGGGCGAGCATATACCAAGGCCGAGAGACCGACTACGGCGGCGCTCGCGACGACCCGAGCGCCGAGCGCGGGAAGAGGCAGGGTCGGGACGGCGGCGGCCGCGTCCATGATGCCCATGAGCGCGCTGTAGAGGAGATCGGAGACCGGCCTCGCGAAGGGCGCCGCGAAGGGCAGGAAGGAGCAGACCAGGCCGGCGCCCATGCCCCACCACATGATCGCCATGACGACGGGCCCCGCCGCCATGGAGGCGAATATCCCGGCGAATTGCAGGTAGCCGAAACTGAAGGCCAGGAGGGGCGAGACGGCCGCCTGGGCCGCGAGAGAGGCGGAGGCCGGTTCGCGGAGGAAGGGCGGGAGCATCCTCCCGAGCAGGAAGGAGAACCTGGGGCCCAGCACCGCCAAGCCCCACACAGCCAAGTAGGAGAGGGTAAAGCCGAGACTCCGGGCTCCGGAAGGATCGAGCGGGACCATCAAGAGAAAGGCGAGGGCCAGCGAGCCGAGCCAGGCCTGAGGCCTGTCCAGGGCGACCGCGATCGCCCCGATCCAGGCCATCAGCACCGCGCGCAGGAGGGAAGGCCCGGGGCCGGCGATCCACATGAAGGCGCTGGCGAGGATCGCGCCGCCCAGCCGCGCGCGAACCGGCCCCAAGACGGGGCTCAGGGCGGCTATCGAGAGGAGGGCGAATACGGAGAGGTGCTCGCCCGAGAGGGCGAGGATATGCGAGCAACCCGCCGCCTTGAAGGCGTCGGCCTCACCGGGAGCGAGGCTGTCCCTGACCCCGAGGATCAGGGCCTGCATGAGGCCGGCCGAGCGAGTCCCGATTCGGGAGAGAGCCTGTCTGCAGACAGTGCGGATGGCGCTTCTCGCCCGATCGAAGCGCCCCCCTCCGTCGATCAAGAGGAGGTCCCGCGGCTGGGCGAAGAGCGCCGACCCTCCGATTCCGGGGGAAAAGGAGCCGCTCGCCCGGATCAGAGAGCCTGCATCGATTTCGCGCCCCGCTCGGGCGAGTATGCGCAGGTCCCCGCCTCGCCCCCTCCCGGGATAGGATATCTCCGCCGAGGCGCCGCGGCCGGCCAGGCCCAGTCGCTCGACTCTCAGCGGATAGGATCGGAAGCCGTTCCTGGCGGGCATCGAGTCGGCGGCGAGACGGCCTTCCGCCCAGGCAGGGCGGAGGGCGACGAGTCCCGTTCCGATCCCGGCGGAACCGCCGACCGCGCCCGGCGCTTCGTCTTCGATCTTCTCGGCGCCTCCCGCCTCGCTCCAGGCGATCGCGGCTCCGGCCGCCAGACCGATGGCCGCCGCGAGGAGCTGCATGCGGCGGAGCCGCATCGAGCGATTCCCGACGCGGAGGACCACGGCGCCTAAGGCCGCGAGGAAGGTCGCCATCGCGAGGGAAGGCAGGATGAAACGGACGCCGGGGTAAAAGCCCAGCGCCATGCCGAAGGCCCCGGCGACGGGCAGGGAGAAATTCCTCGGCCGGGAGCGGAGGATCGATCGCAAGTCCATGGAAGGAAGGACGCATGCGCGCCTGGCCGACGCTTCAGCGGGTCGGTAATTCACCACCTGAGCTTCAGGAGCGCTTCTTTCGCGGCCCTCTTGACCGCCTCCGTATATTGCAAATACCCGATCTGCAGAAGATAGTCGAAGGCGGCCTTGTCGCCCAGCTCGCCTAACGCGTTGATCGAGGCGAGCAGGATATCCTCGTCGTAGGGCGATCCCTGCTCCGTCTGGGCGTTGATGAGCTGGAGATAGAGGGCCAGGGCCTGGGCCGCCTCGGTGGAGCCCATCGCCCCCAGGCAGGCGATGGCTTCGAGGAAGTCCGTCTTGGACGCCGCGCCCTTGGCGTAATCGGCCTGAACCAGCCTGAAATGGGCCACCGCGAGGGGCGAGGCCTTCTGCCACTTGAGGGCCTGGAGCTGGCGAGCGGAGGAGAGTCTGAGCTCGCGGAGGGACTGTATCTCCACCGGCGAGAAGGTCGCCGATTGCGCGGTCGCCGCGAGGGCTGCGCTCATCGCCCCCTCGGCTATCTCGCCGCGGTCGTCGTCGGAGAAGTTCGCGTTGGCCATGCCCGCGGCGTAGGCCGCCGACTTCTCGAGAGGCGGGTTCTTCGCGATGACGCGCAGGAGGTAGCCCCGATAGTCCCCCTTGATCGAGCCGAGGGCCGCGGCCGCCTTGGCCGCGAGCGCCGGAGCGTACCCGGCGACGTAGGCCGAGAAGAGGACGGGGAAGGATGAGCCGTCGCCCAGTCCGCCCAGGGCGTCGATGCAGGCCTCGAGGGCGGGATACTCCGGCTGGGCTCCGGAGCGGAAGAGGCTGTTCTGAGAGGCGAGGAATGAATTGAGGTTCTCGGCCACCCTGGCTTCGCCAGCGCCCGCCGAGCCGAGGGCGGTAATCGCCGCCGCCCTCACGTCCTCGTCCTTATAGCCCTGGAAGAGGGCCCAGAGATCGTCGATCGCCTTGTCGTACGCGGCCTTGCCGGTCTCCGTGGCCGCGAGGACCGCCAGGTCCTTGAGCTGGGAATCGGGCCCGAGGAGGGCCGAGTTGTCCACGGCGAAGCGGAGGGCCATGTCGTAGAGCGGTCCCATCGCCGCATCGCTGCGCGAGGCCGCCTCCTTCAGGAGCTCGAGCTTGGTCACGAGGCTGGCCCTGGCGAAGTTGCGGCGGTAGGCGAGCACTATGGACTCGGCGTCCTGCGCCTGGAGCGCCGAAGCCATGCCGAGCGCGAGCGCGAGAGCCGCGACGAAGCGTTTCATTCAGCCCCCTTGCGAGACGCCGTCCCCCGCGAGATGTCGTCCCCGTCGGGGCGGTCGTCGTCCTCGCGGATATTATACACGAAGGAGCGGATCGCGTTGCGCATCCTCGGGCTCGGCGTCACGGCCTCGACGTGGAGCACGGACCGGTTCGAGTCGGCGTCGAAATCCACGCTCCTCACCGTACCGCTCATCACGACGCTCCGCTCCTCGAGGCCGAACTGGAGCTTGACCTGGAGCCCGGGCCGCGCCTTGCCGCCTATCGCGACTGCCGCTCCGTCCTCGGAGAGGTCCTGGACCAGGGCGCGCAGTCCGGGAACGCGCTCCGGCCTCTCGTAGGCCCCCTCGATCCGTTTGAGGAGGTAGAGAAAGGCCGGGATCTTGGACCTCGCCCGTATGGATTTCCTCTTCTGGGTGCGGAGCAGGGCCTCGGAATGCGACACCTGGAGCACCGGCACGCTTCGGATGCGCAAATCGTCGATCACGTAGCTGTCGAAGACATAGCCCGCGTCCTCGCGGCGCCAGAAATAGATCGATACCTTCTTGCCCTTCCAGACCCAGTCCTTGGGCAGGCGGCTACCTATCGGGTAGGAGACGACGATGAAGCGCGCATTGTTGTCGATGACCGTGGAGCCGAAGACTCCCACGCCGTGCACGAGGACGCGCAGCCGTTGGCCGGCTCCTATCTGGCGGCTCGAGCGAATCCCGTACTTGAAGCGCGGCTGCTCGAATTCTATCCCCTTGCGCAATGCGTAGACCTTGTCCATGAGCAGCACGCCCTCGCGGCTCCTGTCGCGGCCGTCGCGCTTGAGGGCGGCGCCCAGGACGGCGATCGCCTTGTCCATGTCGCGAGGGGACCAGAGGACGTTCGTCGGATCCGACAGGCCCGCAATGGCCGCCGCGTCCCTGAGCTGCTTGGCCTCCGACAGGCCCATGCCCGCTTCCTTCGCCTTGAGGTAGTACTCCGCCCACGAATAGCGCTTAGCCCCGCGTACAGCCGACGAGAGCACGACGACGAGGAGGATGAGGACGAGGACCGAGAGCAGCGCGATCAGGAACATATATTTGCATTATACTGTACATGATTCTTCCGGGTCAAAGAAAGGCGACGCGATGCACGAACAAGGTCGAGAAGGCGGAAGTCCCTGCGGCCCTCCCAGGGGAGAGCCGCAACGCCCGCTGTTCGAGAGTCTGATAGTTTTCCTCGCCTTCTACCTGGCGTCCTACGTCTTCGCCGGATCGTCTCCGTTGGCGCTCTCGAGTCCCGCATACCATCTCTCCGTGATCGCCGTCAATCTGCCGCGGGCCGCCCTCCTCCTCTACCTCATGGCCGTGAGCGACGGCCTCGGGCCGTTCGGCGTCCGGAAGATCGCGAGCGCGGACCTCGGGCGCGGACTCCTGTGCTCGCTGGGCGCCTTCGCGGCGATACTCCTGCCGGGCCTCCTGCTCTCCGCCCTGGGGGTCGAGAACGGCTTTCTCGCCCAGGCGAGGAAGGGACCGCGGGGCGGGGTCGCCCTCATCCCCGTCCTCCTGGCCTCGTCCATGGCGACCGGCTACTGCGAGGAGCTCTTCTTCCGATCCTACCTCCTGCGCCGATTGGCCCAGGCGGGGCTGCCTCCGCTGTGGGCGGCCATCGCCTCGGCGATCCTGTTCGGTCTCGGTCACGGCTACCAGGGGATCATCGGACTCGTGTCGGGAGCCCTTCTCGGTCTGTTCTTCGCGTGGCGCTGGAACGAAGCCCGGAATATCCACGAGATCGCCATCGGCCACGGATTGTTCGACGCGGCCGTTTTCGCGATAGCGCTCTATTCTTGAAAGCGGCCCCGAGGCTGTATATTCACTCAATGCAGCCGACCGATAAATTCCGAACCGATCTCGACCAGGCGGCGCGCCGGGCAGCGGGCAGGGGGGAAGCCGCCGAAGTCGAAGCCCTTCGCTCCTTCTTCTTCCGCTCCTTCCCCGGGGTGGGACGCGAAGCCCTGTCCTCGCTCTTCGCCGCGTACCTCGAGCGTCGCCGCACCAGCCCGGACGCGGCCGCGGGATGGCTCTCCGGCGTCGGCAGCGTCCTCATGATGGACTATGACGGCACGCCCTTCGACAGGGCGGACTGGGAGGAGCTCCGCGAAGCCGTGGCCCTGGAGGAGGAGGATCTCGACATCGACCTCCTCGAGTACGTCATGGCCCTCGTCGTGGACCACGGGGCCCTGTGATGGGCGGCGAGTGGTTCGAGGACGAGGAGTTCTGGACCGCCTACGCGCCGATCATGTTCGACGAGGCGCGCTGGGCCGAGGTGCCGGCGGTCGTCGACGCCATAGAGCGGCTGGCCGGCCCGGCCCCCGGCGCGGCCGTCCTGGACGCCTGCTGCGGGCCGGGACGCCACAGCCTCGAGCTCGCCTCGCGCGGCTACCGGGTCACGGGAATCGATATCACCGAGGCCTACCTCGAGGCCGCCCGGGAAAGCGCGGCCGGCAGCGCGCGATTCCTGCGCGCCGACATACGCGACTTCTCGACCGACGAGCCCTTCGACCTCGCGATCAACCTCTATACGAGCTTCGGGTATTTCTCCGACCCCCGGGACGACCTGAGGGCCCTCGGACGCATCCGCGCGGCCCTCAGGCCCGGCGGCTCCCTCGTCCTCGAGACGACGGGGAAGGAGACCGCCGCGAGGGACTTCACCTCCGGGGAGAGCTTCGAGCGCGGCGGTTGGGAGATACGGACCGAATACTCGGTGGTCGGGGCCTGGGAGGGCCTGCGGAACCGATGGGTACTGTCCCGAAGAGGCGAAGTGGTGGATCGCTCCTTCGACATCAGGCTCTACTCCGGAACCGAGCTCAGGGCCGCCGTGCTCGAGGCGGGCTTCGCGGCCGCGCGCATCCTCGGAGGGGTCGACGGCTCGCCCTACGACCAGGCGGCGTCGAGCCTGGTGGCGCTCGCCATCGCCTGATCGGGCGAGCCTGGGTCCGGCGCGCAACGTCTTGCTTTATTCGCGCCAAGCGATACACTGATAGCGAGGCGGGACGAGATTTTCGGCACAGACCGCATCGAGGAAGGCGCCATGAATACGAACATGATCGGCCTCAAGCTCGCCGACGGCGAGTTCTATCCGGTCCTGGAGGACGGGGCTGCGGCGCGGAAGCGCCTGGTGGTCACGACGGTCCAGGATGGGCAGCCCAGCGTCCAGATCGACCTCTACCGCGGCCAGGGCCCGACGGTCGAAAGCGCCGCGTATATCGGAAGTCTCGTCGTGGAGGGCATCCCCAAGATGGCCAAAGGCGAGCCCGACATCCGCATGGACCTGGGCTTGGCCGCCGACGGCACCCTCACGGCATTCGCCCAGGAAGCCTCGACGGGAGCGAGCCAGACCCTGAAGGTATCGCTCGAGGCCCTCTCGGAAGAGGAAAAGTACGAGGTCCCCGACTTCGAGTTCTCCAAAGGCTCCGAAGAGTCGGGCCCATCGACCTTCTCCGACGAGGATTTCGAGAGCACGGACAGTCTTCCCCCGGAAGCCGACTCGGCGCAGCTCCTCGCGGACGTCAGGTCCGAGGCGGATGCCGAGGAAGCCAAGGAAAGGCCCAAGGGCAGAGCCCTCCGCATCGCGCTCGTCGCGCTGGGGATAGTGGTCATACTCCTCCTCCTCGGGTTCCTCATATACAGGTTCGCGCTTTCCCCCGCTTCCACGGCGAAGGCGCAGCCGGCCCAGGCGGTCGCCGCCCAGCCCGCGCCGGAAGCGGCCAAGATCGAGCCGCCGGCCCCCCAGCCGGCGCAAGCGGCGGTCGCTCCTGCGCCCGCTCCCGTCGCGGTCGCGCCCAAAGCCACGGAACCGGAGAAGAAGGCCGTCGCGTTCAGGCGACCGGGCGTCAGCTATAAGATCAAATGGGGAGATACGCTTTGGGACCTTTCCTACGCGTACTACCGCGATCCCTGGATCTATATGCGCATCGCGAAAGCCAACAAGATCAAGAATCCGGACTTGATAATCTGCGGAAATAAGCTCTGGATACCGGCCAAGTAACCATGCTAGCTTCGGGATTCGGATGAATCCCGAAGCCGCAATTCGCCGCGCGACGCGCGCCCTCCTGGCATTGACGCTCCTCCTCCTATCGGGCGCGCTCGCATACTGCCAGGAGGGGGGAGCCTTCGGCATGGGGGCCGCGGATCTTGCCAGGCTCCTCGCCGGCAAGGATGCATCGCTGGTCCTCGCCCTCGACGAAGCCGCCCTCGGCGATACGGGTCCCTATGGTCCCGCAGCGTACTACTACCTCGGCCGCTGGATCGACTCGCGGGGCCTAGGATCATCCGCCTCGCCCGATATCGAGGCCAGGACGAGGCTCCTGTATCGGATGGCTTTCGATGGGGCCGCCGGGATCGCGCGCAGCGAAGCCGGGCTGGCCCTCATCGCGCGGCTCGCTTCCGCCGGTCTCTGGCAGGAGCTCCTCTCCTTCTCCTCCGAATACGCGGCCTCGATCGGGCCCGCATGGGGGGCCGAGCGGCCCCGCCTCGACGCTCTCGACGCCCTCGGACGGAACGTCGAGGCTAAGGCTCTCATCGCCCGACTCGCGTCCGCGTACCCGGACGAGGCTTCCAGGGATGCCGACGCCTTCGCCTACTTCGGCGCGGCCGCCGACATGCGCGCCGGGGGCAAGGCCTGGGCGAGGACTTTCCGCCGCCTCCTGCTCCAGAGGCCCGGATCGGAATGGACGGCTCGCGCCTATGCGCTTCTGTCGACCGAGCCGAGGATCCGCAGCCTCTTCTCCCCCGGCGAGATCCATGCCCTGGCGATGCGGGACGCGGTGAGCCGCAAGGACTACGGCCTCGCATACCGCGAAGCCCTGCTCGGGTCTTTCGCCTCGATGGGCCGATCCTCCTCGCAGGCGATGATCGCCGACACGGGCAAGGCCTTCCTCTATTCCGCCTCGCTCAAGGAAGGAGAAGGGCTCTTCGCCGCGGTCGGATGGACCGCTCGATTCTACAAGGCGCGCTTCGCCATGGCCTTGGATCGCCCGGAGGAGGCCGCCGCGCTCTTCAAGAAGGCGTCGGACGACGCCCCGACGCGCGCCGATGCGGATGCGGCCCTTTGGTACGCCGCGGAATGCGGCTATCGCGCGGCCCTCGAGGCGGCGGGCGCCGCTTCTCCTACGGGCGCGACGCTCCCCTCGAGCGCCGGCGACTCGGTCCCCGCCAAGGCCGAGGCCGAATCGGCCGCGAGAGAGACCGCCCTGGACGGGCTCGTCGAGGCCTCGACGAGGTGGCGAGACCCGGCGACCTTCTCCGACCTCGTGAGCGGTCTATTTCGCGACGCCCTGCGCGCCCGCGATTGGCGCCTCATCGAGGCTATGGCCGAGCGACTGGCCGGTAAGCTCGCGCCCGACGAGGCCGCCCCTGTCGCCTACGCGGCCGCGCGAGCCTACGAGCTCGGTCTCGAAATGGGCGCGGATCCGAAATCCGGTGCGGAGGCGGAAGCCCGCGCAGCCGCCGCGGCCGTCCGCTTCGCGGCCATCGCGGACGCCAGATCGGCGCCGCTCCATTACCGCGCTCTCGCGGCGTGGCGCGCCGGGATAGAGCCCAGCTTCGTCATCCCCGACTCCTCGCCCCCCTACGGAACCGCCGGACCGCCGGACGAGGTCGGCGAAGCCGAGACCTTCGTTTCGGGCATGGCCGCGTTCGGTCTGTCCGACCTGGCCTTGTCCGAGGCCAGATCGATATTGCCCTTGCTGAGCGACGAGGCCCTGCGCCGACTCGCCGCGCTCTTCTCCTGGCTGGGTCGGCCGGACTGCGGGCTTCGGCTGGCGAGCGAGATGGCGACCCGACCGGGCTACGAGCCCCGCCGCTCGGACTACGAGCTTCTCTACCCCCGGCCTTACCTCGACGAGATCCGCTCGCTTCGGCTCCAGTCCATCGTCCCGGAGCGTCTCGCCCTGGGGCTCGTGCGCTCCGAGAGCCTGTTCCGGCCGGACGCCGTCTCCTTGGCTGGCGCAGTCGGCCTTTCCCAGCTGATGCCCTCGACCGCGGCGGACCAGGCGAAAGCCATAGGGCTGTCGACCTACGATCTCGCCTCCCCGAAGGACAATCTGGCCATAGGCCTTTCGCACTTCGCGTCCCTCCTCCGGAAGGCGGAGGGCAGGCCCCTCCGGGCGATCATGGCGTACAACGCGGGATGGGGACGGCTAGCGACCTGGTCCGCCGAATCGGGCGACCTCCCCGACGACCTCATGATAGAAGCGCTCGGCATCCGGGAAACCAGGCAGTATTGCCGCAACATCCTTCAGGCGACGGTGATGTACGGAGAGCTGTACTACGGCCTTACGGTGGGCGAGACGGTCGGGGAGCTGGTCGAAGGAGGGATTGCCAGGTAGATTACGCGGCCATCGAGAAAAGCATGCCGGGAAGAGCCAGGGAGGCCGAGGCCGAGGGCGCGTAGGGTAAGGCCGGAGCGGTCGCCAGGGCGTGCACTTCGGCGCCGTACTGCTGGATGAGGGCGTCGACGCGGGAGGGGCTCAGGTTCGCCGGAGCCTCCGCGGCCGCGAGGGGCTCGGATTTGACGCTCTCGAGCTGCCCTATGAGGACGTCGAGGATGTGGAGCTTGTCGATGCTGTATGCCGCCGTCCCGTCCTGCGCGGCCACGCCGGAGACGTGGGAGAAATTGGCATAGAGAGCCTGACTCTTGAGCACCGGCACTACCGCCCTGCCTTCGCCGTAGCGGGCGGCCCAGACGTAGGCGAGCGGCACGTAGCTGCTGGCTATCGCTTCCATAGCTGACTCCTCCCTCCGTTTCGTATATCGGAAGGCGGGCCGCGGAGATTAACGAAATATCGCGAAAGCCGGGCGCGTCACCTCCTGGAGGCCCTGAAGAGCCTGTCGTTGATAGCCGGACCGAGCCCGCGGCCGGGGGCGGTCTCGGCCCAAATTTCGTCGAAACCGCCCGCATCGAGCTCGTGGAGAGCGGCGAAGAGCCCGGCCGCCGCCTCGACGAGGTCGCCGGTGGCCGAGAGATAGCGCGCCAGGGCGAAGCGCCCGGCGCCAGCCTCCAGGGCGGCCTTCGAGGCCGGGCTCAGGATCAGGGCGGCGGCTCTTCCCGTCGGCCGCGCGTCGGCGATCGCGCCCGCCTCGAAGAGGAAGAGGGGGGTGCGGGGGGCATAGTGGCTCTCGAGAAGGCCGGGGCTCGCGGCCGGCATCGCGAGGTCGCGAGCGGCCGAGGCGGCGCCGGAAGGCTCTCGTCCGGCTATCGGGCCTATCACGGCCTCGATCGCCTCGATGGGCATCCCTCCGGGCCGGAGGACTCTCGGCGGGTCGACGGTCATATCGAGGACCGTCGACTCCACTCCCACCGCGCAGGGACCACCGTCGACGATCAGGTCCACCTTGCCTCCAAGTCCCCGCGCGACGTGCTCGGCCAGGGTGGGAGAGAGGTACCCGAAGGGATTGGCGCTCGGCGCCGCGACCGCGGTGCCGGAATAGGCAATGATAGCGCGGGCGACCGAATGCGCGGGCAGGCGAAGGGCGACCGTGCCGAGGCCGCTGGTGACGATGTCGGGCACCGCCGCCCGCTTCGGCAGCACGAGGGTGAGCGGGCCGGGCCAGAGGCTCGCCATGAGGGCGCCCGCGCCGGGGCCGCTCGTATATGCGACGCGGTCCGCGTCGCCCGCGGACGAGACATGAACAATTAGAGGGTCGAAGCTCGGCCTGGCCTTGGCCTCGAAGATGCGGGCCACCGCCCTCGGGTCGAAGGCGTCGGCGCCGAGGCCGTAGACAGTCTCGGTGGGGAATGCCACGAGGCCGCCGCGGGCTATGCATTCGCCCGCGCGGCGCAGCTCGGCATCGCTCGTTCCGAGGATTTCCATGCCGGTGCCCCCTGCTAGGGGGAATTCCGCTTCTGCTCGAGATAGGCCTCCGGGCCTGCCGCCTCGAGCTTCTCGGCCTTGACCAAAACTTCGGCCTCCATTTTCGCCGCGTATTCGGCGAGGGCCTTCGCGAGCGCCGGCCGGGAGATGGCGAGGATCCGCGCGGCGAGGAGGCCCGCGTTGCGCGCTCCATCCACGGCCACGGTCGCCACGGGAATGCCAGGAGGCATCTGCGCGATGGAGAGGAGGCTGTCGAGGCCATCCAAGGTCCTGCCTCGCACCGGCACACCGATCACCGGGAGGGTGGTCATGCTCGCCGCCATGCCGGGCAGATGGGCGGCCCCGCCGGCGCCCGCGATGATGACTTCTATGCCGCGAGCGGCCGCCCCGCCGGCATAGCCCGCGAGCCGCGCGGGGGTGCGATGCGCAGACACGATCGTGGTCTCGGTCCCGACGCCAAGCTCCGCGAGCACGCGCCCGGCCTCGACCATGACCGGAAGGTCGGAGTCGGAGCCCATGATTATGCCCACCAGGGCTCCGGAAAGGGCGCTTTTCAACATGGCGGTCTCCTCGAATCCATCGACGCAATGATATGTCGCCGCCAGCTCGATGGGCAACGGGGCGCCGAAGCCGCCGGTTCATGGCAAAATAACGAAAAATAGTCAAAGACCCGCCCTTTAAACGCGCCTAGGATCGCGAATGAGGACGGCGTGCGCCTTTCGGGCCGTCCGAGGAGACGCTCATGAAATACACTTCGCTCGCAATAGGACGCCCCGAGGGCCTCGTCTTCGGCCGCGCCCCCCATCCCGTCACCTCCCGCCGCGGCATAGTCGTAGGCGGCGGGGCCGTCTATCCCGAGCTCAATTTCACGCTGCCGCCGATGCACATCGAGGAATCGACCCGGCCCGAGATCCGCGAGCACTATCGCCAGATCGTAACCGACGCCCTCGAGCGCTCCATCGAACTCGACGTCAAAGGCGTGGTCTTCGAGTTCGAGACCCTCCTCGAGATGACCCTGAATCCCGACATCGGCATCGAGCTCGTCGAGATCATGAACGGAGTCTGCGAGGACTACTACGCCAACCGCGGCATCCGCAGCGCCATTCGCCTGACTCCCAACGACACTCGCGATTACGACAGGCCTCCCCTCATGAGGAGCGGCCCGAGGATGGAGGCGATGCTCCGGCTCTTCGAGGAGGGCGCCAGGGCGGGGGGCGAGTTCCTGTCCATCGAGAGCACGGGGGGCAAGGAAGTCCACGACGACGCGCTGCTCTACACCGACGCGAAGGGCGTCGTCTTCGCGCTCGGCGTGCTCGGAGTCCGGGATATGCGCTTCCTGTGGAAGCAGATCGTGGATGTCGCGCGCAAGACCGGCGTGAGCGCCGGCGGCGATACGGCCTGCGGCTTCGCCAACACCGCCATGGTGCTCGCGGAGAAGAAATACATACCGAGAGTCTTCGCGGCCTTCGATCGCGCCGTCTCGATCGTCCGCACCCTCGTGGCCCACGAGGAGGGCGCCATCGGGCCCGACAAGGACTGCGGCTACGAAGGACCCTTCCTGAAGGCCATAACCGGCATACCCATATCGATGGAGGGCAAGACCTCGGCCTGCGCCCACATGAGCCCCGTGGGGAACGTCGCATCGGCGGCCTGCGACCTGTGGAGCAACGAGAGCGTGCAGAACGTGAAGCTCCTCGGCGGGATGGCGCCGACCATCTACCTCGAGCAGCTCGCCTACGACGCCCGGCTCATGAACGAATCCATCCTCCAGAAAAGCGACGCAACCCTCCAGAAGCTCCTCGTCGACTCCGACATAAGACTCGATCCGCAGGCGCTCGTCCTCGCGCCCTCGAGCGTCATCGAGATATCGAAGGTCATCGTCGGCGCCAAGAGCCATCTCGATGCGGCGATCAAGGCCGGGGCGAAGGCCCTCGACATCATCGAGGCCGCCCACGGCCAAGGGCGCCTCGCCCTGACCGAGCGCGAGGTCGAGTACATCGGCCGAATACGAGGGGAGATCGCCGATATCCCCGCCGACGAGAGCGCCTTCGTCGAAATGATGCTGCCGAGCCTCGATACCCAGAAAGTCGTACTCAAGGAATACGGCCTATGACGAAGTGCTGAAAAAGGCCACGGAGCTTTTTCGGCACTACCTCGAAACACGCACTTGAGGAGGTGTCGGAGGGGATTATACTCTTAGTATGAAAACCCTCTCCGACACCTCCTCCCTCATGGCCCCCGTCCGCGGCATAGTCACATTCAGGTTCCTCTCCGACCCCGAGCTCCTCGACCTCATCTCCCACTCGGAGGCCCTCGAGCTCGAGGAGGGAGAGGTCATCGTCGAGGAGGGCGAGCTGAGCCCCTATTTCTACGGGATCGCGGAAGGCACCGTCTCGGTGAGCGTGGGCGGAGGCGACGGGAAGGTCTACGTCAACTCGCTCGGCGCCGGCGACGTCTTCGGGGAGGCCGGCATCTTCATGAGCGTGCCGCGGACCGCCACAGTCACCGCCCAGGCGAGGACGATCATCCTCAGGGTCCACCGCACCGAGCTCGCGGGATTCCTGAAGCGCCATGCCGAGGCCGGCAACAAGATCCTCCTCGTCATCATCTTCGGCCTCCTGCGAAAGCTCAAGCTCGCCGATCAGGAGCTCGCCTACGAGCGCAAGTCGGATATGGCCCAGGAAGACGTGGATGCGATGGTCGCGGGACTCTTCGGAAGCCAGGGCTAAAATCGCTTCCGGTCCCATGCCGCCAGGATGGCGTCGATCGACGCGTCGACCTTCGGATCCGCCTTCTGCCTGGCCGGGTCCGCCATGAACCAGGCGGCCGATTCGCGCATGCCTTCCCGGAAGCTCACCGTCGTCCGGAATTCCGGCACGAGCCGCTTGAGCTTGGAGCAGTCGAAGAGGGCGCTGTAGGTCTTGTCTCCGAGGAAATTGGGGCCCCTTTCCGGATCCGCCGCCGCGATGAAATCGGAAGGGATATGGACGACCCTCGGTTCGGCGCCGATCGCCGCCGCGATGGTCGCGTGAATCGCGTCCCAGGTCAGGGCCTCGTCGCCGGTGATCTGAACGGCCTCGCCGATCGCGGCGGGATTGCCCAGGAGGCCGACGAGGCCGACGGCGAAGTCGCGCGCGTGGGTCAGCGTCCACAGCGATTGGCCGTCGCCGTGCACTATCACGCGCCTCCCGTCGAGCATGCGCCTCGGCACGGTGAAGCCGGCGGAGCCGAAGGGAGTGGGCATCCATTCGGAGGAATAAGTATGCGAGGGCCTGACGACCGTGTAGGGGAAGCCGTTCGCGCCGAGCTCCTCCTCAAGCCGCCTCTCGCACTCGATCTTGTCGCGGGCATACTTCCAGAACGGATTGACGAGGGGCGTCGATTCCGAGATCACGTGGTGCACGGGCGGCTTGCGGTAGGCCGATGCCGAGCTGATGAACATGTACTGGCTCGTCCTGTCTCGGAAGAGCCGTATGTCTTCCTCCACGTGCTCGCGCGCGAAAGCCACGAAATCGACGACGGCGTCGAAGCGCTCGCGCCCTAGGACACTGTCGGCCGCCGCCTCGTCCCTGACGTCCGCGCGGAGCGACCTTACCCCCCGGGGCGGCTCGCGCCCCTTCCTTCCTCTGTTGAGATGCCAGACTTCCATACCCTTGGAGAGGGCCCGGGCGGTGCAGTCGCCGGACAGGTTCCCCGTTCCGCCGACGAACAGGACTTTCATGTTCCCTCCGCAATCGCGTAGCCCGAATCCGCCGCTCCGCACTGCGCCTCGAGGAGCTCTCGGAAGCGAGAGGCGCATGACTCGAGGCGCTCCGGACCTTCCGAGGACGGAGCGTAGACCACCGCGACCACTTCCTCCGCGTCTTCGAAGACCTTCGTCGCCATCGCATCCTTGACGGGGTTGCCGCAGGGCTCCCATCCTTCCCCGGAACGCCGGCAGACGACGATGAGATCCCCGAGCTCGATTTCCTGACCGGAGGGGTTGAACACGTAGGCCTCGCCGGCGGCGCCGAGCCGAAGGAGGAGCTCGCTTCCGGTCTTGGCGGCGTCGAATACGCTCGCGGGATAGCCCCACTCGAGGCTCACGGCGTTGTTCGCGTCTACCGGACCATTGACCAAGGGGAAGTCGTCGGCGAGGGCGGCCGCCAGGAGGTACTCGCTCGAGGGCTTGGCGCGCCCGGCGGGTTTGTAGGTACCGTGCCGGAGCATGTCGCGCACCGCCGCCTTGCGCTCCAGCGAGAGGTAGGCCTCGCCTGTCGCTCGAACCCGCTCGAGCAGGGCCGCGAGGTAGGCGGGGACCGATTCGGTCTTCGGGCAGCCGCGCATTCCGCGGGCCCAGACGATCGCCGCCCGAAGGCGGCCCCCGCGGAGCGAGGGATCGAAGGAAAGTGAGAAGGGCCCGGCCGTGTTCATGCCGTCAGCCTATCCTAGGGGCCCGCCCCGGCGCCATAGCTCGGAGCGGACGGGATTCGAGGCTTCCGCATTCGAAGGAAGGTCAATAGTGGTTTCGCCCGAGGATCGTCTCGAGCGGCTTTCTCTGCTTCGGCCTGGGTACGTCGGAGCCTTCGGGATGGCCCAGGGAAAGAACGAGGCCGATCCTCCTCGAAGGGGGAACTCCGAGGAGCCGCTTTATCCTGCGCTCGTCGAACCAGCCCATCATGCAGGTCCCCAGTCCGAGCTCCGCCGCCTGCAGGCAGAAATGCTCGGCCGCGATGCCGACGTCGAACAGCGGGTAGTTCCGCCGCTTGATGATCGCGCCGAGGCGGTTCAACGCCGTCGATGGCTCTACGACTATGACGACGAGGACGGGAGCCTGGACCGCGAATCGATTGAAGGCGCTTCCGGGACCGAAGGTGGCCCTCGCGACCGCATCCTTGAGCGCCGGATCGTCGACGACGACGAAGCGCCACGGCTGACCATTGCTGGCCGAGGGGGCGAGGCGCGCCGCCTCGACGCATAGGTCGATCAGCCCGGGCTCGACGGCCTTAATCGCGTATTTCCTGACGCTCCGTCTCGCCACGACCAAGTCCATGAATCGCATTTTCGCTCCTAGGCGCCGGCAAGACGCGGGACGATCCTGATATGGTCCCTGGCCGCCGCGGCGCGCGCGATGGCCTCTTCGGGCGTGGCGCCGAGCGCGGTCAGGTGACCCATCTTGCGAAAGGGTCGGAGCTCCCGCTTGCCGTATAGGTGGATCGCGACGCCCGGGACGGAGAGGGCCGCGTCGAGGCCCAGGTACTCGGCCTCCCGCCAGCCGCCCTTCCCTTCGGACAGACCCGGCTCTCCGATGAGATTGACCATCATCGCCGGCCTCAGCAGCTCGGGCGAGCCGAGGGGGAGACCGAGGAGGAGGCGAAGGTATTGGTCGAACTGGCTCGAGGCGCAGGCCTCGATGCTGTAATGCCCGGAGTTGTGAGGCCTCGGCGCGACCTCGTTGACCAGCACTTCGCCCGAACGGGCCAGGAACATCTCGACGCCGAAGACGCCGGCCGATCCGCTCCGGGGCGAGCCGGCGCGTCGCGATTCCTCGCATAGCGCGTCCACGCAGGCGAGGGCGATCCTCTCGGCCTCGCGGCTCCTCTCGACTCCGATCCCGGCGGGAGCGAGGACGGAATCGCAGAGATTCGCCCTCGAGTCGAATACCATCTCGACGCAGGGATAGGCGGCGGTAGTTCCGTCGGGGGCGCGCGCGACGACGACGGCCAGCTCCTTCTCGAAGTCGACCTTCTCCTCCGCGAACGAGGGGCGGTCGAGGGCGCGTTCGTCGTCGGCCCCTGAAAGGATTGCCACGCCGCGTCCGTCGTAGCCTCCCGTCCGCGCCTTCTGGACGAGGGGGAAGCCGCCGAGCTCCCCGGCCGCTGCGGCCAGCGAGGCCGACAGCCCTCCGGCCCGGCCGTCCACGAGCGCGAAGCGCGCGGTCGGGATGCCGGCGGCGCGCAGCAGCTCCTTCTGGCGGTATTTGTCGCGCACGGCCGCCAGGACCCCCGCCCCGGGCAGGACCGTCTTGCCGCGCCGCTCGAGCTCGCGCAGGGCCTCGACGCTGACGCCTTCGATCTCGTAGGAAACCACGTCGAGCTCCTCGGCGAACTCGATGATGGTCTCGTAGTCGTCCAAGGGGCCGATGTGCGCGGCGTCGGCGAGCTCCGACGCGGGCGATGGGTACTCGGGGCTGAGCACCTCGATGCGGGCCAGATACTTCCTCGATTCCTCTATCGCCATGCGACCGAGCTGGCCGCCGCCGATGATGCCTATCCTTCGCACCCCGCCCCGCCCGACAGCCTATTCTGCGTCTTTTTCGCCGACCCGCTGGCCGGGCACGGTCTCGAGGCCGGGCAGGAGGCTCGGTTGCCGCGATGCCTCCGTCGCCGCGCGAGAAGCGGCGGAGCCCTGGTCCCGACCGGGAGCCTCCGGATTGCGCAGACTCGCGACCTGAGGATTCCGGACCAGGTCGCGCGGCTTGGAGCCCTTGGCCGGGCCCACGATACCCTTCTCCTCCATGACCTCGACCAGGCGCGAGGCTCTGTTGTATCCGATCTTGAGTCTGCGCTGGATGTAGGAGGCGCTGGCCTTCCCCTGCTGGAGCACGATCTCCAGGGCCTTCTCGAAGAGAGGATCGTCGTCCTCGTCGCCGAAGAGGGAAGGCTCGCCGTCCTCGTCGTCCTCGTCTATGAATATTTCCTCGTCGATATAGTCGGGCTCGCCGAGCGTCTTGACGAACTCCACGGCCTTCTCGACTTCCTCCTCCGAGACATAGGCTCCCTGCATGCGGATGGGGAAGGGATCCCAAGCCGTGGCGACGAGCATGTCGCCACGGCCGAGGAGCTTTTCCGCGCCCACCATGTCGATGATGATGCGGCTGTCGAACTTGCTCGCGACCATGAAGGCGATGCGGCTGGGGATATTGGCCTTGATGAGGCCGGTGATCACGTCGATGCTGGGTCTCTGGGTCGCCAGCACGAGGTGGATCCCGACGGCGCGCGACATGGCGGCGAGCCTCGCGAGGGTCGACTCGAGCTCTTTTCCCGTGGTGGCCATGAGGTCCGCGAATTCGTCGATGATCACGACGATATAGGGCAGCCTTTCGGCGGCGAATCCCTTGTCCCTGATCTTGCGATTGTAGTTCTTGACGTCCCGCACTCCCGCGTGGTCCAGGAGGCTGTAGCGGCGCTCCATCTCGCAGATGCAGTACTGCAGGGCCTGGAAGGCCCGCTTGGGCTCGGTTATGACCGGCGTGAGGAGATGGGGTATGTCATTGTAGAGCTTGAGTTCGACGATCTTGGGGTCGATGAGGAGGAGCTTCACCTCCCCGGGCGAGCGCCTGTACAGGATGGAGAGGATGATCGAATTGACGCAGACGGACTTCCCCGAGCCGGTGGCGCCGGCTATGAGGAGGTGGGGCGTCTGCGTAAGGTCGATGAACTGCGCCTCGCCCGCGATGTCCTTGCCGAGTATTATGGGGATCTCCATCTTGGCCGTCTTGAAGGACTCGTTCTCGACTATCTCGCGCAGGGAGACGATGGACCGCCTCTCGTTGGGGACCTCGATCCCCACCGCGTGCTTGCCCGGAATGGGCGCGACGATGCGGACGCTCGAGGCCGCGAGCCTCAGGGCGATGTTGTCGCCGAGGTTCGTGATCTTGGACAGTTTGACTCCGGGCGCGGGCAGGATCTCGAACATGGTGATGACGGGACCCTTGCGGATTCCGGTCACTTCCGCCTCGATCTTGAATTCGGCCAGGGTCTCGCGAAGTATCTCGGCCGAGCGCTTGGTCTTCTCGTCCACGATCCAGTACTCGCCGTCGGGGTAGGCGGTGAGGATTCCCTCCGAGGGGACAAGATAGGGCTTGTCCTTGCGGCGCGCGGCCTGCAGGGAAAGGATGCGCTGCAGGGCGGCCGCGGCCGATGCTTCGGCGGCTTCGTCGCGGCCCGCGCCCTGAGCGTGCGAGGGAGGCACCGAGATGAACTCGATGCCCCGCTCGCCCTCGAGCTCAACCAGGGTCTCCTCGCGGGGTTGCGGCATGATGCCGGGCTCGGGCGCCGCCGGTTCCGCGACATCCGCGATATCCTCGACTCCCACGGCTTCGTCGTCCTCCTCTGCGGCGGCGGAGGGCCCGGCGAGCTCCGGCGCTGGGAGCCCTTCCTCGAGGGCGCGAAGCAGGGGGACGGGCGGGAGCTCGGGAACGCGGAAATCGAAAGCCTCCCCCCCTTCCTCCCGCATCGAAGCGGCGGATGCCGCGCGTCCCTCCTCGCGGGGCTCGGAAACGGCGGCCGGGGGCGGGAGGAGACCGATGGAGCGGCGCGGCTGCCGGCCGCCGGAAGCGGCGGAAATGGCCGCTACGGTCCTCGACGCGTAGACGACGAAGGCGGCGAGGGCGAGCGCAAGGGCGAGACCCGCCAAGACCAGGGCGGGTAGTCCCGCCGCGGCCAAGTAGGGGTGCTCGGAGAGGAAGGGCTCCGGCTCGGCGCCGAGCCTGGCGATAGCCAGGACCGGCAGGAAGGGCAGGACCGAGGCCGCGAGGGCGACGAAAGCGCCCGGCCGCCAGCCCGGCAGGAAGGCGAGGATCGCGGCCCCCGCGAACCAAAGCGGCACGAAGGGAGAGGCCCAGGAGAAGGCTCCCAGCAGGAAGCCCCCGGGCCCCGCGAACACGGGAAGAGCCGCGGGATCGATGCCTGCGGCGATGATCGAGGCCAGGCAGAACGCCGCGACGGCGGCGAGGATCGAGCCTAGGAGTACATTGGAAATGGTAGGGCTCGGCTCGTTCGGCATAGACTTGGGGCTCCCTGCTTGATCAATTCAATATCGGCAGTCTTCGCCTCCACAGTTTAGCACGAAGCTGCCTATGCCTCTTTCCATATATTGAAATTATATATACATTATTCCCTCGCGAGCGGGGGACGCGCCCCCGGAAGGATGTGGAATGGTCATCGAGAAAGATCGAGTGGTAACCATAGACTACAAGCTCCATGATGCCGCGGGAGGGGTTTTGGACTCTTCGGAGGCCTCGGATCCCCTTATCTACCTTCACGGCAACGAAAACATCATCGCCGGCCTCGAAAAGCACCTTCTCGGGAAGAAGGCGGGGGACGAGTTGGTATGCGTGGTGCCCGCGAAGGAAGGCTACGGAGAGCGGGACGAGGCCCTGGTGTTCAAGGTCACCAAGTCCGAATTCGGCGAAGGAACGCCTATCGAGCTCGGCATGCAATTCGAAGCCCACGGCGAGGACGGCGCCCAGATCGTCACTGTCATGGGCATAGATGGCGACGAGGTCACGATCGACGCGAATCACCCCCTCGCCGGCGAGGAGCTCCACTTCTCGGTCAAGGTCGTGGACGTGCGGGAGGCCACCGCGGAAGAGCTCGAGCACGGCCACGTTCACGGCGGCTGCGATTGCGACGAGGGTTGCCACGACGGGCACGGTCATGGCTGCGGCGATGGCGGTTGCGACTGCTCCGACTGACCTGGCCGGGCGCCCATGCGCCTGAGGCCGCTCGATATCGTCATAGCCCTTGCGGCGGCCGGCGCCATCGCCTTCGCTGCAGTCTCCGCGTACGGGCCCGGGAGCGGCCCGGTCAACGCGGTCCTCAAAGGCCGAGGCGGCGAGTGGATCTATCCCCTCTCGGCCGACCGGGATGTGCGCGTCGCCGGCCCGCTCGGCGATACGGTCGTCGAGATCCGCGGGAAGTCGGTCCGCATCGTGGCCTCGCCTTGCCCGAACAAGACATGCATCGCCGCGGGCGCGATCGAGAGGCCCGGCCAATGGCTGGCATGCCTCCCCAACCAGGTCTTCGTCAGCATCGAGGGAAGGAGGGCCGATGGCGGCGTCGACGCATCCGCATACTGAGGCGAGGAGAAGGACCTACGCGGATATCACTGCCCTGCTCGGGGCCTTCTGCTTCTTCCTCTCGGCCCTCGAGTACATGGTGCCGAAGCCTCTGCCGTTCATGCGGCTCGGCATAGCCAACCTTCCGATCCTCCTCGCCGCCGACTTGCTCCCCCTGCCCTGGTACCTCGCCCTCGCCCTCGTGAAGGTCTTCGGCATGAGCGTCATCTCCGGCTCCCTGTTCTCGTACGTGGCTCTCTTCTCCCTCGCCGGCACCTTGACGGCGGCGCTGGCCATGCGGCTTGCCCGAAAGGCCTTCGGGCGCCTCATATCCGCCGTCGGAGTGTCGATACTGGGCGCCGTGCTCTCCAATGCCGTACAAATGGCCATCGCAAGGCTCATCGTATTCGGCGACGCCGTCCGGCTCGTGGCCCCGCCCTTCCTCGCCGCGGGACTCGCGACCGGCGCCCTCCTGGGAGTCTTCGCCGAGGCCTTCGCCGGCAAATCGGCCTGGTACGCGCGCGCGACGCGCGAGTTGCATGGCTGAGACGAAGAGGGAGCTCCGGCGCGAGCGGTGGGCATCCATGTTCCCGCCCTGGGCCCTCGCGGCCGCCGGCGCGGCGATATCGGCCGCCTACCTCTTCCAGCGCTCGCTCGCGGTTCGCGCCCTGATGTTCCTCTGCGTCCTAGCCGCAGCCTGGCTGTCGGGCAAGAAGCTGTCATTCGCGTCGACGATAGTCGTCTCCGCCGGCATCGTGGCGGCCAACCTCCTGGTCCCCGTCGGCAGGGTGCTGGCCGTGCTCGGACCCTTCAGATTGACCGAGAGCGCGCTTCTCGACGGGATAGGGAAGGCCCTAGTATTCGAGGGCCTCGTCCACATTTCGAAGGCTTCCATCCTGCCCAGTCTGAGACTGCCCGGGCGATTCGGGGCGCTAGTGGCCTCCGCCTTCGTCTATTACGATCGGATCGTCGAATACAGGGGCGCGATACGCCCCTCGACACTGATAGAGGACGCGGACAGGCTCATGCTGAGAGTATGGGAAGAGCCGCTGGCGGCTCCTTCCTCGGAAGCCCGGCGGGGCGGCCCGAGGCCCGTCGCCTATGCGACCCTGGCCGCGGCGGTCCTCGCCGCGTACGTCCCGCTCTTCATCAAGCCCTGACGCCCTACTGGGGCGCGACTATATTCACGAGCTTGTCCTTTACGACGACCACCTTCACGACCCTCTTGCCTCGGGTCCATTCGAGCACCTTCGGCAGGGACAGGGCCTTCGCCTCCAGCTCCGCCTGCGGAGAGCCCGCCGGCGCGGCGAAGCGATCGCGGATCCTGCCGTTTACCTGGACGACGATCTCCTTCGTCTCATCGGCGCAGAAGGACTCGTCGTATGCCGGCCAGGGCTCGCGCGAGAGGCCCCCGGCGTGTCCGGAGCGCTCCCAAAGCTCCTCGGCGAGATGGGGAGCGTAGGGGGCGAGGAGGAGGACGAGGGGTTCCCACTGCGAGCGGGCGAGCGACTCGAGCCGGCCCAGCTCGTTGACGTAGATCATCATCGCGGAGATCGCGGTATTGAAATCGAGGGTCGACGTATCGACGCTCACCTTCTTGATCGCGCGATGGAGCGATTTCAGGCTGTCCCGGCTCGGCTCGGCGTCGACCAGGGGGCGCTCGGACAGGGCCCAGACCTTCTCGAGGAATCGACTCACCCCCACGAGGCCCGCGGTCGCCCAGGGCTTGGACACTTCGAGGGGTCCCATGAACATCTCGTAGACGCGCATCGAGTCGGCTCCGTAGTCCCGGATGATATCGTCGGGATTGATGACGTTGCCGCGACTCTTCGACATTTTCTGATTGTCTTCGCCGAGTATCATGCCTTGGTTGACGAGGCGGGCGAAGGGCTCTACGGTCGGTACGGCTCCGAGGTCGAAGAGGACCTTGTGCCAGAAGCGGGAGTACAGGAGGTGGAGCACCGCGTGCTCGGCGCCTCCCACGTACAGGTCGACCGGCAGCCAATAATCGATCGCGGCCCTGGACGCGAAGGCGTTCCGGTTCCCGGGATCGAGGAAGCGCAGGTAGTACCAGCACGATCCGGCCCACTGGGGCATGGTGTTCGTCTCCCGCTTCGCGGGCCCCCCGCACTTCGGGCAGACGGTGTTGACCCATTCCGGAATGTTCGCGAGAGGCGACTCTCCCGTGCCCGAGTTCGAGTAGCTCTTGACCTCGGGCAAAAGGAGGGGCAGCTCGGACTCGGGTACGGGGACGATGCCGCACTTCTCGCAATGCACGAGAGGAATGGGCTCGCCCCAATACCTTTGCCTCGAGAAGACCCAGTCGCGGAGCTTGTAGTTGACGGCCTTCCGGCCTATGCCCTCGCGCTCGATCCTCTCCACGATGCGTCGCTTGGCTTCCTCGGTCGTCATGCCGCTGAATTCTCCGGAGTTGACGGAGTAGCCGTCCTCGATGTCGCAGACCTCAGGCTCCTGCGTGAAGTCCGCGCCCGATTCGTATTGCCGAGCGGACGCGACGACCTGGACGATCGGGAGACCGAATTTCTTGGCGAAGTCCCAGTCGCGGCCGTCGTGGGCGGGAACGGCCATGATCGCGCCCGTCCCGTACGAGATGAGGACGTAGTCGGAGATCCAGATCGGCACGCGCCTCCCGTCGAGAGGGTTGATCGCGAAGGCGCCGGTGAATACGCCGGACTTCTCCTTGGCCAGATCGGTGCGCTCGAGGTCGCTCTTGCGGGCGGCCGCCTCGACATAGGCTTCGACGGCCGCCCGCTGGCCCTCGGCGGTGACCTTGGGGACGATAGGGTGCTCCGGAGAGAGGACCATGTAGGTCACGCCGAAGAGAGTGTCCGCCCGAGTCGTGAATATCTCGAGCTCCTCGTCGCGCCCCTCGAGCCCGAAGCGCACGGTAGCGCCCTCGGAGCGGCCTATCCAATTGCGCTGCATGAGCTTGACCGCCTCGGGCCAGTCGAGGGGGCCCAGGTCCTCGAGGAGGCGGTCGGCGTAGGCGGTGATCCTGAGGACCCATTGCCGGATCCTCTTGCGCACGACCTTGGTGCCGCACCTGTCGCAGGCGCCATCGCTCACTTCCTCGTTCGCGAGGCCGGTCTTGCAGGACGGGCACCAGTTGATGGGCATGTCGGCCTCGTAGGCGAGACCGCGCTCGAAGAGCTTGAGGAAGATCCACTGGGTCCACTTGTAGTAGTCGGGCTCGCAGGTCGATATCTCCCGATCCCAGTCGTAGGAGAAACCGAGGGACTTGATCTGCTCCCGGAATCGCTTCACGTTCGCCATCGTCGAGACGGCCGGGTGGGTGCCGGTCTGTATCGCGTAGTTCTCCGCCGGGAGGCCGAAGGCGTCGAAGCCCATGGGATGGAGGACGTTATAGCCCTTCATCCGGAGATACCGGCAATAGATGTCGGTCGCGGTATATCCCTCGGGATGGCCCACGTGCAGGCCGGCGCCGGAAGGATAGGGGAACATGTCGAGCACGTAACGCCTTCTGTCCTTGGGATAGGCGGGATCCTCGACCGCTCGGAAGGTCTTGTCGGCCTCCCATCGCGCCTGCCATTTCCTCTCTATCTCCCCGAACGGATACTTGGCCATGAACTCGCTCCCTTTGGACGCCCGTCGCGACGATTGGGAGATAGTAATCGACAGGAGGGCCGAGGATCAATAACGGCGTCGGCGCGGAGGTCAGGGACCGGGAGCGCGGATGGCGAGGTACTTCTCGGGCACCGCCTGCAGCGCGCTTTGAAGGTAGCCCGAGCCGAAGACGTATACATCCTGCCGCACGAGGACCCGATTGGCCGACTTGACGCCGGTCTCGGGATCGACGTCGTAGGCGGCGATCCATGCGGCGCCGGGAGAGCGAGCGTCGAGCGCGGCCACGAGGTCTTTGAGATCGTCCTTGCGGGCCGCGCCGGCGACCACGCGCAGCGCGAACTCCCCCAGGCCCTCGACGCACGCCTCGGCGTAGTCGGCATCCCATTCCCCGTATCGTCCGCGCCCGCCCAATGCCGCCAGGGCCCGCTCGAGGAGCTTCCTCTCCTTTCCCGCATCGCCCTTGGCGGGGCCGAGGTCGATGCCGAGAGCGGCCGCGTAAGCGGCGCGCGTCGCCCGGCCCGCCTCGTCCACGACGATGCCCCCGCCGGCTATCGCGCCCGCGAGGATGGTCCCGGCCAGATCCCCGTCGGAGCAGTACAGCGACGCGTCGGGACCGTAGTCGCGAAGCCAGGCGCCTGTCATCGCCCGCGCGTAGGCGGCGGCATCCGCGCCGCTCGGAGCGGTCATAGCTGCATACCTGAGCCCCAAGTCCGCGGAGGCGGCGGACATGATCGCCCGCTCGCGCGCCGAGGCCGGCTCGGCGTACTCGCCTTGCGCGTAGGCCGCGACGAGGGCCTTGGCTCCCATCTTCTTGGCCGCCCAGGGGATCAGGTACGCGCGATACACCCGATCCAGGTCGACGACGAGGTCTGCCGAGGCCTCGATGCCGAGAACGTCCTCGCGCGAGCCGCCCGAGACGCAGAGGAGCCCGGGCTTCGAGAGCTTCGATCGGCGGAGTCCTTCGGCGCTTCCCGGCAGGGCGGGATCGACGACTATGGCCTTGACCCGGGCGTCGCTCGCCGCCTCGGCGATGAAGGAGGCCACGACGGCCTCGGGCCTGCCGCCCGGCTTCGCCATGCCCGGAAGCACGGCGTGCGACAGCTCGACCTTCGAGTCCTTAGCCGAATAGGCCCCGACGAGGGCTTCGGCTCCCCGGAACTCGACCGGCGCCGCGGCTTCGGCGGGAGTGACGACGACGACGATGGGTCGGGGACCCTCCTGCGCCTTCGGCGCGGAGCAGGATGCGCCGAGAGCGGCCAAAGCCAAGGCGAGCGTCGCGACGACGGCCGATCGGTCGGGCCCTCCCATCGCGGTTCCTAGTCGAGTATGCACGCCGACAGGTGCCGGGCGCCCACGTCTCTCAGGGGGGGCCGGGACAGCGAGCACGCGGGCATGGCATAGGGGCAGCGCGGATGGAAATGGCAGCCGGAGGGCGGGTCGATGGCGCTCGGTATCTCGCCCGTCGGCAGATCCTTGGGTTTGCGCGCCCTAGGGTCGGGAATCGGCACTGCGGCGAGGAGGGCCTTCGTATAGGGGTGATGAGGGCGGGAGAACAACTCGTCGCGCGTGGCGAGCTCGACGATCCTCCCGAGGTACATGATGGCCACTCTGTCGCAGAGGTATTTCGCGGTCGCGAGGTCGTGCGTGATGAAGAGGTAGGTGAGCCCCATCTCATCCTTGAGTTGGCGCATGAGCTGGAGGATGAGAGCGCGGACCGAAACGTCGGCCATCGCTATCGGCTCGTCGGCAACGATGAAGTCGGGCCTCGTCACGAGGGCGCGCGCGATCACGACGCGCTGGCTCTGCCCGCCCGAGAGCTGGTGCGGGTATTTGCGGTAGAGATACTCCGCGGGCGACAAGCCGACCTTCTCCATCATCTCGATGACGGCGCCTTTCCGCTGGGCCTTGTCCCGCATGCCGTGTATCGCGAGGGGGTGGCCTATCGCCTCGCCCACGCTCATTCGGGGCGAGAGCGAGCTCACCGGATCCTGGAAGATCATCTGGACCTTCGCCCTGAGATCCTCGAGCTCGCGCTTCGGGTATTCTGTAATATCCCTGCCGCGATACTCGATCCGGCCCGAGCTAGGCTCGACGAGGCGGATGAGGAGGCGGCCGGTCGTCGACTTGCCCGAGCCCGACTCGCCGGCCAGGCCGAGCACCTCCCCTTCCTCGATCGCGATGTCGACGTCGTCGACCGCGTGGACGAATTTCCGCTTCTTTTCCAGGAACGCGCCCCTGACGGGAAAATCTTTGACGAGGCGCTCCGCCTTGATCAGGATGGGCATGTCACGCGTTCCTTTCGTAGAGCCAGCAGGCGGTCGAGGAAGCGCCATAGGCCGCGAGGGTCGGCGTCTTGGCCCTGCAGATATCCATGGCTTCGGGGCAGCGGGGCGCGAAGGGACAGCCCTCGGGCGCGTCCACGAGGTCGGGGGGGCTCCCCGGCATCGCGAGGAGCTCCTTCTGGTCGAGCAGGATGTTTGGTACGCAAGCCATGAGGCCTCGGGTATAGGGGTGGAGCGGCCTCGAGAAGATATCCTCTACCGACGCCAGCTCCACGATGCGGCCGCCGTACATCACCGCGATCCTGTCGGCCATCTCGGCGACGAGGCCCAAGTTATGCGAAATCAGGAGAACGGTGAGATCGTACTGGCGCTTGAGCTTCATGAGGAGTTCCGTGAATCCCGCCTCGACTATGACGTCGAGGGCCGTGGTAGGCTCGTCGGCCAGAAGGATATCGGGATGGAGGATGAGGGCCAGGCCGATCATTATCCTTTGGCGCATCCCCCCCGAGAGCTGGTAGGGGTACTCCGAGAGCCTGCGCGCCTCGATCCCCAGGTCGGCGAGGATCGCTTCGGCCCTCGCGACGCAGTCCTTCCTCCGGACCTCGGGCTCGTGGACGCGAATCGCCTCGATGAAGTGATCCTGCACGGTGACCAGGGGATCGAGCGACGTGAGGGGGTTCTGGAATATCATCGCCAGGTTCCTGCCCCGAAGGTCGAGCAGGGCCCTATCGCTCATCGAGAGGATATCGAGGCCTTTATAGAGGATGCTGCCCGAGGTTATCCTTCCCGGCGGCTTCATGAGCTTCAACATCGATAGGCCGAGGGTGGATTTCCCGCAGCCGGACTCGCCGACGATGCCGAGAACCTCGCCCTTGCGGACCGAGAGCGAAACATTCTCCACAGCGCGCACCGTGCCGATCGAGATGGGATATGCGATCGAAAGCTTCTGTATCACCAGGATGGGATCGCCCGAGCCGTACGCCATCATCAATACTCCTGGAGCCGCGGGTTGAGGATCTCCGAGAGACCCTCGCCCAGCATCGTGAAGCCCAGGGCGAGCATCATGATCATCATCCCCGGGTAGGTGATCATCCACCAAACGCCCGACGGGAGGAATTTCTTTCCCATGGAGAGATCCATTCCCCAGTCCGGTATCCCCGCCGGGAGTCCGAGGCCGATATAGGACAGGGCGGCCTCGGTCATGATCGCGTCCGCGATATTGAGCGAGAACACGACCACGACGGTCGCGATGACGTTCGGGAATATGTACTTGGCGAGGATGACGCTGCGCCTGGCGCCGATCGCCCGCGCCGCCTCGACGTACAGCTCTTCTTTTATCGAGAGGGTCTGGCCGCGCACCAGGCGGAAATAGGTCGGGATGTAGACCACCGACACCGCCAAGGTAATGTTGATCACGCCGGGCCCCAGCATCGCGGCGAAGGCGATCGCGAGTATGAGCCCGGGGAAGGAATAGACCGAGTCCATGACGAGCGAAAGCACCTTATCGAGCCAGTTGCCGGCGAAGCCCGAAATAAGGCCGAGGGGAATGCCGATCAAAGCCGAGAGCAAGGCGGCCGCCATCGCCACTCCGAGGATCGTCCGCGCCCCGTAAACGACCCGGGCGCCGATGTCGCGGCCCAGATTATCGATCCCCATGACATGCCCGGCGCTCGGCTTGGCCAGCTGCGGTCCCGCGTTCTGGTCCAAGGGGCTGTAACCGGTAAAGATTCCGGGGAAAACGGTCATGAAGGCGATGAAGCCGATCACGAGGATCCCGGCCACGAGGATCCACCATTCGATCCTGTACCTTCGGGCCGCCGCGGAGAAGCGCCCCAAGAGTTTGGCCAGGCCGGCCGCCGGGGAGAACCTGGCCGCCTCGGGCCCGATGTCGCGCTGCGCTTTGTCCATCGGCGCGCCCTCCTAGAGCCTGACCCGCGGATCGATGACCGCGTAGACGATGTCGACGAGGAGCGATACCAGGCTCACGATGAAGGCGTAGACCACAATTATCCCCTGCACGGTCGGGTAATCTCGAAGCTCGATGCGCTCCAGGAGGAGGCGACCCATTCCCGGCCACGAGAACGTGGTCTCGGTCAGGATGGCGTTGGCGAGAAGGGTGCTGAACTGGAGCCCGAGCATGGTGATGATGGGGATGAGCGCGTTCTTGAGCGCGTGCCTGTAGACGACGTCGCGCTCCGGCACCCCCCGCGCGCGGCTTGCCAGCACGAAGTCCGATTTGAGGACGTCCAGCATATTCGCTCGCGTAAGCCTTACGAACACGCCTGAGAGGACGATGCCGAGCGTAATCGCGGGAAGCGCGAGATGGTAGAGCACGTCGCCCAAGGCGAGGAACTTCCCCGAGAAGAGGGTATCCAGGACGTAGAAGCCGGTCCGGTCGAAATCCCCCGAGATCACTCGGCTACCTACCCGTCCCGAAATCGGGAATAGGTTGAGGAAGACGCCCAAGATCATCTGGAGCATCAGGCCCATCCAGAAGACGGGAATGCAATAGACGACGTTCGCGTACAGGCGTATGCCGAAATCGTGACCGCTTCTCCGCCTGCGGGCCGCCCGAACGCCGAGGGGGACGCCGATCCCCAGGCAGATCAGGAGGCCGCATACGGTCAACTCGATGGTCGCGGGGAGCTTGTCGAGAATGGGCTTCGAGACCCGCTCCTCGAGGATCATCGACTTGCCGAAGTCGAAGCGGGCGAGCTGCCCGAGGTACTCGAGGTATTGCGCGCCTATGGGCTTGTCGAGCCCCAGCTCCTTCTTCTTCTCCTGGATGACTTTCTCGGGGGCGTGCCCGCCCAGCATGGCCGATACGGGATCGCCGGGCATGACGCGCAGGACGACGAATACCAGGGTCAGGAGCACGAAGAGCATCGGAATCATCAATAAAAGCCGGGCGACTAGATACTTGAGGATGCGTCTCATCAAAGCCTTCTGCCGGGGGAGCCTTAAGCGGGTCCGTAGAGAAGGGGAGCCGCTCGAGCCACTCGAACGGCTCCCCCCGCTTATTCGACGTCCAGCCCGATCACTTCTTGAACATCAGCGAGTCGTAGCGGAAGATCAGCGGCGCGCCGATCTTGACGCCCGTCACGTTCTTCTGCGTGAGGACGTAAAGGTTGCCCTGGAAGACGGGGGCGCAGGGCACTTCTTCGGTCCACCACTTCTGGACCTGCTCGAAGAGCTGCTGGCGGACCTTCGGGTCGGGCGTATTCTCCTCTTTAAGGAAGAGGGCATCCCAATCCTTGTTCGAGAAGAAGATGCCTTCGCCGGCCGAGGCGTCGGTCTGGGCGAAAGCCGCGGTATAGTCGTCCGGATCGATGTAATCGGGATACCAGCCGAGGAAGTAGGCGGGCATCTGCTTCTTGTTGAACTGCTGCTTATAAGTGGCCCACTCGGCGCTCTTGATCGTTACCTTGACGAGGGGGGTCTTCTCGAGCTGGGATTTCGCGACTTCGGCGAGGTTGACCTCGGTGTCGCCGTAGTGGCTCGGAGTATACCAGAGGTCGAACTCGAAGGGCTTGTCCTTGCTGTAGCCGGCGGCCTTGAGAAGCTTCTCGGCCAGCGCCACGTTGCCGTCTCCGATCGCGGTCTTGAAGTCCTCAGTGTGGTAGAGCATTCCCTTGGGGATGAGGGAGTAGAGCGGCTCGTTCTGGCCGAGGTACACCTTCTGGTTTATCTCGGGCCTGTCGATGAGGGCCGTGATGGCCTTGCGCAGGTTCTTGTCCTTGAACACGCTCTCCGAGGTCTCGAAGCAGAGGAAGCGGATGAAGGGACCGGGCAGTTTGTTCGTGACGATCTTCGGGTTCTTGGTCAGGTCCGCGATATCAGAGGGATTCAGGGACTTGTAGACGAGGTCGACGTCGCCCTTCTCGAGCGCGAGCCTCATAGTCGTGGCGTCGGCGAAGTAGCGGATGATGATCTTCTTGACCTTCGGGGGAGCACCGTAGTAGCCGGGATTGGCCTCGAAGATGACTTCCTCGTCGCGCTTGAAGGAAGTGATCTTGTAGGGCCCGAGCCCTACGAGCTGACCGCCCTTCAGCTCGGTCGGATCGTTGATGATCTTGTCGACGGGGTAGACGCCCGGACTGAGCGGGAAATAGGGCGGGTTGCCGGCGATGACCGAGGGGAAGAAGGCGGTGGGGCCATTCAGCGTGAACTTGACCGTGAGCGGGTCCACGACGGTGACCGACTTGACGAATTGGGTGACGAGCCAGGATGGATCGCCCTTGAGCGCCACGACGCGGTCGATGGTCCACTTCACCGCGTCGGCCGTAAAGGGAGTGCCGTCGGTGAACTTGAGGCCCTTGCGCAGCTTGAAGACGTACTCGTCCCCGGTCTTGTTGACCGTGTAGCTCTCGGCCAGGCCGGGGATGATCTCCGAGGTACCCTGCTTGTAGGTAAGCAGGCTCTCGTCGATGTTATCGAAGAGTTCCCAGGTGTGGAAGTCGTAGGCGCTCGCCGGATCCATCTGGGTGACTTTGTCCGTGGTTCCGTACACCAGAGTGTCCTGCGCCCATGCGATCCCGCCGACCAGGACGAGCACCGCGATGAGGATCGGTACAGTTAATCGCTTCATGTCGCCTCCATGAAAACAATATGAATAATTGCAACATTATTTAGGAATCGGGACCCGCTGTCAATCCTTCGCGATGATTCCATGCCTCGATCGGGCTTTGCAGGCGGGACAACTGCGGGTATTATTACGATGCTCGGAATGGACGAGGAGGGGGGCTATGCGGTTCGACATCAGGCGCTTCTTCGACGAGTTTTTCCTCTATTCCAGCCAATTCTTCGTCTTCTTCATCCTGATGCTCCTGATCACGCCCGCGACGGACGCGCTCAGGCCCACTTCGATTGTCATCGTCACCTTCTTCCTCGTCGTCCAGATCCTCCTCCTGGTCGGGCAGGGGCACAAGCCGATACTGAGGATACTCTTCTCCTTCATAACTCCCGCCTCCTACACGATCGTTCGCCTCCTCGACGGGACCTTCATCTCGTTCGACATGGCCAACGGCTTCATTTGGGCAGCCGCGCTCTACGTAGGATCCTTCCAGGCCATCGCCCTCTCGGGGAGGGGGACGGGCTTCAAGCGCGCCGCCGAGGCCTTCCTCGCCGCGGGCGTCGTTCTCGTCTTCGTCTTCTTCTATTTCTACCTCGATCTGCGCCTCGCCCTCTCCAAGCGCCTGGCCGCCGGGGATATCGGCGCTGCCCAATACGACAGGTCCCTCGGGCTCGCCGCCTTCGGCCCCTCCTTCCTCAAGTTTCTCGGGACCCCGCAGAATCTTTTCCTCATCTTCGGGGTCGCGACCTTCGGTCTGATGCTGCTCGCCAGCAAGGTGAACGCCCTGGGCCTCCGGTCGCGCATAGCCGGACTCTTCGGCACTGCCCGCGTCGACGAGAAGGTGGACGATCCCGCCGCGGCGGCCGGCCAAGCCGCGACCGTCACGGTGATCTCCTCCGACATCAGGGACTTCACGGGCCTTGCCGAGCGGCTGAGCCCCGAGCGCTCGGTCGCAATACTCAATCGCTACTACTCGGTATGGGCGGTCGCCGCCGATCGGCACGGCGGCCGCATAGCCGGTACGGCGGGCGATTCCGTCCTCGTGGTCTTCGGCCTCCTCGGCGAGAAGGACGCAGCCGAGCGGGCCCTGGCCTGCGCGCGGGACTTCATCGCCGAGCTGCCCGGCCTTCGGGACGACCTCGAGTCGGCCTCGCTCCCTGCGCCCTCCGACGTCAGCATCGGCCTGCACTCCGGGGCCATCGTGGCCGGCGACCTCGGCGTCCAGGGCTCGAGGAGGCTCGGGGTCTTCGGGGAGGCCGTTTCGGTGGCGGCCCGGCTCGACTCGCTCTGCAGGGAGCTCAAGCAAGACCTCCTCCTGTCCCAATCCGTATTCCATCAGCTCGAGCTGGAGAGTCAGGCCCGCCTCGTCAGGATCGGAGAAGTGCTCCTGCGCAACAGCACCCAGCCGGTACCCGTCTACGGCACCAAATAGAAAGAACTCCCATCCTCGCGCATTTTCTCGCCCAACTCAAATTCCTATCCTATAATGGCCCTGCTCGATCATCCTTTTCACGAGGGATTTCAGCTATGAAGCGCCGCGCAGCATCCCTAAGTCTCCTGCAGTTCCTCTTCCCTGCCACCTGCCTTCTGCTCCTCGCTTCGGGCCTCCTGTCCATCGGCGCGAGGTCCAAGGCGGGAGCGCTCCAGACGACGGTCCTCGGCCTGGGGCTCCTGCTCGCTGTACTCGCGTGGATCGCGTACCTGAAGGAGTTCGTCGGGCCTTCCCGCGCGCTGCTCGACTCCCAGACACACATCAGGGACGGCCTTGAGGCGCTGTCCTCGAATCTCGCCAAGCTGTCCACGGGCAACCTCGCGGCGAAGGCGCCCTGCGGCCGGCTCGAGGCTCCGGTCGATGCGAGGGGCGAATTGGGGTCCATGGCGCGAATCGCCGCGAGCGCGGCGGGACTGCTCCGCGAGAGCCTCGAGGCCTTCAACGGCATCACCAACGATCCTTGCCTGCGGCTCTGCTACATCGGATCCGACAGCTACGCTGAAGGGAGGACCATCGGCGAGGCAATCGGCCGGATACTCGGGGGCCGGGGACGCGCCGCAGTCATCGCCAGCGACCTGCGCTCCGTAAACCACATCCTAAGGCGCAAGGGAGCCCTGAGCGTCATCGCGGAGAAGTTCCCCGGCATCGAAGTGGTCGAGACGGTCGAGACTTTCGAGGACGGCAAGAGGACCTACGACGCGGCCTCGGACATGATGAAGCGCTACCGCGACCTGGGGGTCATCTACGTCACGGAGGGCTCGACGCCGCCATTCGCTGCCAAGGCGATACTCGACGCGGGCAGGACGGACAGGACCTTCGTCGTGACGCACGACCTGATCGACGACACCATGGAATTCGTCGCGAAGGGCGTCATCGCGGCGACGGTCTCCCAGGATCCCTTCGCGCAGGGCCATGATTCGGTCGTACGCCTCTTCAATCACATAGCCGCCGGGTGGACTCCCCCCCTTCCCCGCTTTCTCACCACCCTCCAGGAAGTTCGCAAAGACAACTACCAGCGCTATTGGAGCCGCGACGACTCGCTGGGCGTCGGCGATCGCGATCGCCTGGCCAAGGTCGACCTCGGCTCGGATCGCGGCAAGACGCCGCCCGGATCGATAAGGATCGCGATAGTCTGCATGAAGAGCGAGGCGTTCTGGAAACAGGTCTACGAAGGAGCGCTCGAGGCCAAGCGGGAGCTGGAAGCATACGGGGCGCGGGTGGAATGGATCGTACCCCAAGGGGCTCATGAGGGCGGCCTCACCGAAGCCGCCACGTACGCGCCGATCATCGAGCGGCTCATCAGCGAGAAATGGGACGGAATCGCGATCCCGATCTTCGATCGCGACATGATCCCCGTACTCAACAAGGCCGTGCGCGCGGGCCTCGCGGTCGTCACCTACAATTCCGAGCCGACGAGCCTGCGGGAGATGGTCGCGGCCGTCTCGGCGCACGCGGGCAGCCTACTCGCGCTCAGCCAGGAGCTGGCCGCCTCGGCCGAGCAATCGGGGCAATCCACAGCCAGCATCGCCGCGACGATCGAGAAGATAAGCTCGAGCCTGAGATCCCAGGCGAACGAGACGGGCAGGACCAAGGAAGGGATATTGACCCTCGCCGGAAACATCAGGCGCGTGAACGAAACGGCCGGCGAGAGCTCGAAGACGGCCCGCAGAGTCGCCGAGGCATCCGTGCGGAGCTCCGCGGCGATCGGCGTGATGCAGGAGTCGGTCAAGTCGCTGGAGGAGGCCGCCACCGTCTCCGAGTCGACCATCCGCTCGCTCAAGGAGGATACCGAGAGGATAGGGACGATCGTAGCCTCGATAGAGGAGATCGCGAACCAGACTAACGTGCTCGCCATCAACGCCTCGATCCAAGCGGCTCGGGCCGGCGAGCAGGGGAAAGGCTTCGCGGTCATAGCCGCCGAGATCAGGAAGCTGGCGGAGCAGTCCAACCTGTCTGCGGGCGAGATCAAGAAAGTGATAAGCGAACTGAGGAAGCGCGTACAGGCGGCCGAGACCGCGACGGCCCGCGGCCTCGCCGAAGCCAGGGAGAACGCCGAGAATGCGGAGCTCTCGAGGAAGAGCCTGCACGAGATAAGCCTCCTCGCCGGCGAGAACGAGAAGAGCATGGAGGTGATCTTCGGGGCCGTCGAGGAGATGCTCTCGTTCTCCCGCAGGATCGAGGAGACGGTCCGCTCGCTCAACGACATGAACGAGCGCAGCGACGAGGCGGCCGCCGAGATCGAAACATCGACGAAGGAAGTCTCGACCCAGGCGGCGGAAGTCGCCGATTCCGCCAGGTCCCTATCCGACATGGCGAGAGCGCAGCAGGTCCTCCTGACGCAATTCCGCTTCACGGAGGACGACTGACCGCGCCTGGAAGCCGGCCCGACTGCGGCTCCTCAGCCCTTCGCGACTTCGAAGCGCTTGACCGTCCTCTTGGTGGTTTCGGCGAGGCGTTCTCGCAGCACGGTCACCTTGGAGATCTTCTGGTAGGGCAGGAGCTTCTGGTTGACCTCGTCGACTATGCCGCGGAGCCTCGCCTCCGCGGCATTCCAATCCAGGGCGGTCCCTTCTTCCCCCGCCTTGAAGCGATCCGCGTTGGGGAATAGCCTGGCCTCTATGCCCTCGCTCTTGGTCTCAACGTCCTCGATATAGCCGCATACGAGGACCTGCTCGACTTCGTCGAAGAGCTGGAAGCGGTTCTCGATCTCCTCGGGGTAGACGTTCTTGCCGCCCTCCGTGACGATCAGGTTCTTGGCCCGACCCTCGAGGTAGACGTAGTCCCGGCCGTCGACGCGGCCGAGGTCGCCCGTCTTGAGCCATCCGTCGGGACTCAGGACCTCGGCGGTCTCCTCGGGCATCTTATAGTAGCCCCCCATGACCATCGGCCCCCGCACCGCTATCTCGCCGATCCCGGCGGCGTCCGGCTCGAGGATCTTCATCTCGACTCGGGGAATGAGCTTGCCGACGCTCGTTATGATGAAGTCCTCCGTCGGGTTCAGCGTGAGGATGGGGGATGTCTCGGTGAGGCCGTAGCCCTGGACGAAGTCTATGCCGAGCTCGTTGTAGCGCCTGAACACGCTCGGCGCGAGGGGGCCCCCGCCGGAGATGCAGATCCGGATGCTGGCGAGACTCGCCTTTTCGAGCAGCGAATGGAAGAGATTCTTCCCGGGGTTCCTGCCGGTGAGCTTCTTGACCATGAACGAGATTCCCATCAGGGCATGGATGAGGCCGAACACGATCGGGCCCTTTTCCTTCACGCCCTTGACGATCCCTGCGAGTATCTTGTTGAAGAGGAGGGGCACTCCGAGGAACATCGTGACCTTCGCCTCCTTCAGATCCTTGAGAACCTGCTTGATCACCATGCGCTTGGCGAAGACGATCTCGGCGCCGGTCGACACGGCCTCGATGAAGACGGCCAGCATCGTATAGGCGTGGTGAATAGGCAGGAGGGCGTAGAACACGTCCGTGTGGTAGACGGGCAGGTTGGCCTGGGCGAGATAGCAGTCCGCCACGAAGTTGCGGTGGCTGAGCATGACGCCCTTCGGCGTGCCCATGGTGCCGCTCGTGAAGAGGATGGCCGCGAGATCGCCCTCCGAGGGACTCTCGAAGGCGGGCGCGGCCGGAGCGTCGAGGTCGAGGACGTAGCCCGGTCTCCCGGGGGCGAGGGAGAATACGGCCTTGAGCGCCGGGCAGGCCGCCTCGAGCTCGTCCTCCTTCTCCTCGTCCGCGAAGAGAGCCACCACGTCTCCCGCCCTGACCAGGTTGGCCAGCTCGTGGACGGCCAACTGGTAATCCAAAGGGACGACCACGGCGCCGGCGGTAAGGACGGCGAAATAGGCGACGGCCCATTCCGGGCTGTTCTTGCCGGTAACCGCGACCTTGTCGCCGCGGCCGATGCCGAGGGAGCGCAGCTTGCGCGCCGCGCCTTCGATCCTGACCAGGGCCTGGGCATAGCTGAGGCTCCTTCGCTCGGGTTCGAAGACGGTAAAGCAGGCGCGGTCCGGAAACCTGCGGGAAGTCAGGACGAACAACTCCGGGAGGGTCGGCCATTCGCCGTAGAACGCCGTCCCGCGGTAATCGTCGAGGAATTTCCATGGGTCTTCGCGCTTCATACTCATCCTAGCCTCCGCGCTTATAATGCTAGCTAGATAGACCCCGTTACCGCAATAGCTCGGACGACAATATCGCATTGACTTGGGCGCGCGCGGATAGTCGCGGTAACCTGGGCCGGACGAGGCTGTTATTATCCATATGACGGGGTCACGCGACGAGAAGGGACCGAGAGGGGACGAAGGACGCCGGGCTAAGCGCGCCCTCCTCATCGTCATGGCGGGGGCATTCTGCCTCGGAGCCGCGTTCCTGGCGGCGGCCATGCTCCTGGCCTCCTGTTCCGCGTCGGTCTCCTCGGCGATTCGGGCGGACGGAGGCGCCCGGATCTCGATACAGGCGGAGGTTCCTTCGCCCCTCGCGGCGAAATTCAGGAGACTCGCCGCGGGCTCGGGCTCGCCGCCGACGGGCCCCCTCTTCGACGCCGACGCGATACGCCGGTCGATAGCCGAGCGCCCCGGACTCAGCCTCGTCGAAATCGCCCAGCCCAGCCCCGATTCGATCCGCGCGGTACTGTCCGCCCGCAGCCTCGAGGAATTGGCATCCTCACCGGACATCAAGGACTCTGGCCTGATCTCGATATCGAGAGGCGCCGGATGGATCGAATGCCGTTTCCGCTTGGAGCGGGGCAAGGCGAAGACCCTAGCTTCCCTCTTCCCCGGCATTGATCCTTATTTGGTGGAGGCCCTCTCTCCGCCCGCTCTCGAGGAGGACCCCGTCACGGTGGAAGAATACAAAACGATGCTGAATAGCGTTCTCGGTGAAAAGGCGATGCCGGCGATGGCAAGCGCGGCCCTCAGCTTGAGCATCTCGGCCCCCGGCGAAGTACTGAGCTCGAGCGGCGGAATCCTCGCTGGCTCCACCTTGACCGAGAGGATTCCGATCATCGATGCGCTCGCCCTGGAAAAGCCTATCGAGCTTCGAATTCGCTGGAAGGCCGCGCCATAAATGAAGCCGCCCGGGGCTGCGACCCGGGCGGCTTCATCCAAGGCATTTTATGATTTTCATTTTTACTTAGGAATATTTTTACATCCACTTTTTTAGTTGCCGATATTTATGCAGTATTCATGCCAACTAATGCATTATTTGAACAATAATGATTTCGGCCGAAAAGCCCGAGTAATACCGCGACTATCGTAGAGCTTTGTAGACGATCGTCTACAAGAGAAAAAGGCGACAGCCTTCGAGAACCCCTGTGCAATAGTGCAACATTTCGATGAGTAAATTCATAATAATTATACTTATTTTCAATACATATAAATATTTATTGCCAATGTGCCTATTGGACTAATCTGTGACAATTCTCACAGGGGTTAATGTTAGTACTCTGAGTCGCCTTCCACGTCGCGCGTGTTCTTCAGACGCTTGTTGAGGGCGGTACGAGATATCCCGAGGAGATCGGCAGCGATGCCTTGGTTGCCCTTCGACCGCCGAAGGGCTTCGCGAATCAGCTCTTCGGAGGCCTGCTTGAGAGTAGGGAGACGCTCCCACATCGAAAAGCGAGTCCCGTCGCCCCCCGCTCCGCCCTTCACCGGCGCGTTCCCCGCACCGTTTCCGCGGTTGATCTTGCGCCGGAAGCTATCGAGGCCCAAGACACCGCCCTTCAGGCCGCTCATCGCGTCGAAGATCATGGACTCGAGCTCTCGCACATTCCCGGGAAAGTCGTAGGATTCGAGAAGAAGGACCAGTTCGTCGGGAACGGACGGCACCCCGCGCCCGAGACGCTCGGCCGATTGCCTCACGAAATGCGAGAGGAGGAGGGGCAGGTCGCCCGGCCGCTCGCGGAGCGGAGGCAATTGGACGAGGTGCGTCTGGAGCCGGTAGAACAGGTCGAGACGGAAGGCGCCGGTCCCGGAGGCCGTCCTAAGGTCCCGATTCGTCGCCGTTACTATCGCGGCGCTCGACGCCTTGGGAAGGTCGGCGCCGAGAGGATAGTAGCGCTTATCCTCGATGAGGCGCAGGAGCTTGACTTGCGACACCTGCGAGAGCTCGCCTATCTCGTCGAGGAAGAGCGTGCCGCCCTCCGCCCGCTCGATGAGTCCGCCCCTATCGGTATCGGCGCCCGTGAAGGCTCCCCGCCTATGGCCGAAGAGGCTATCCGAGAACATCGTGTCGTCGAGCCCCGCGATATTGAGGCTCACGAGGGGTCCGCTCCTCCCCGAGAGTCGATGCACGGCCTGGGCCATGAGCTCCTTTCCCGTACCCGATTCGCCGATTATCAGGATGGGCTTCGGCGAGGCGGCGATCGTCTCGACGTAGCGCAGGACGCTCAGCATGCGCTCGTCGGAGGTTATCAGGTCCGCAAAGGCGGGCGACTCGGGGCGCTTGGCGGCGAGCAGGGTGTCCTTGAGGGCCGAGTAGTCTCGCTGAAGCTCGCGGATCGACAGCGCGTGACGGATGCTCGAGGCGAGTCGCCCGGTCTCGGCCGTCTTGGGCACGTAGTCGAAGGCGCCATGCCTCATGCAGTCTATGGCGCTGTCGAGATCGTTCACCGCCGTCGCGACTATTACGGGGATCTCGGGGTGCCGCTCCCTCGTCTCCTCGAGGACTTTCTGTCCCGGCATGCCCGGCATGATGAGGTCGAGCACCATGACGGAGACCTCGTCGCGGTCGATGATGGAGGCCACCTCGCGCGGGTCGGAGCAGCATATCACGTCGCGAAAGCCCTCGAAGCGCAGGAAGCGCTCCATCCGCTTGAGAACGTCGGGATCGTCGTCCACCACGAGTATGCTCGACCTAGTCTCTTCGCCCATCGTCCCCCCGCTCCATATCGACGATCGCGGGCAGGACGACTCGCACGGTCGTGCCCCTGCCCTGCCTAGAGTCTATCTCGATTTCCCCCCCTGCGTCGCGCACGATTCCCCGGGCGACCGAAAGCCCCAAGCCCGTCCCGCCCTCGTCGCGCTTAGTGGTAAAGAAAGGCTCGAAGACCTTATCGAGCTGGTCTGCATGGATTCCCCGTCCCTCGTCCTCGCACTCCAGGACCACTCGGCCGCGCCTCTCGTCGTACCGGGTCCTGAGCGTCACCCCGGCCTCGGGGTCCGGGAGGGACTGGAGCGCGTTCTCGAGCACGCTGACGGCCACCTGGGTCAGCTTCTGGAAGTTGGCCCTGGCGGGAGGCAGGCGCGCCGGCGCGTCAAGGACGAAGCGGCGGGTCGAGCGGCCGACGAGGGGAGCCAGGAGGCGGGAGGCGTAGGCCGCGACCGCCGAGAGGTCGACCGCCTCCGGGGGAGAGCCCGAGGAGTCGCGGGCATAGTCCTTCAGGTCCTCGACGATCTTCTTTATTTGCAGCCCGGCGTTGTACGTGTCGGCGAGGAGCTCGGGCAGCTCGCGGACCAGCTCTTCGGCGGTCCACCCCCGGATGGCGAAGCCCTCGGTCTCGTCCATGAGCCTGCGGATGATCGGCGAGAGCTCGCGCCACACCTCGGAAATTACCGGCATGTTCCGGATCACCGCGTTGTTCGGAGTGTTGACCTCGTGGGCGACCCCGGCCGCCAGCACGCCCAAGGTCTTGAGCTTCTCAAGTTCGGCGATCCGCCTGCGAGTCTCGAGGGCGTCCTCCACCGCCTTCCGGAGCGCGACATGGGTGTCCACGCGCGCGAACAGCAGCTCGTTGGGGGAAAGCTTGGGCAGGTAGTCGCTCGCGCCGGCGCGGAAGGCTGCCTCGACCGCCTCGGCGCTCTCCCGGTCGGTCATCACCACGACGGGGAGGACGTCCATGCCCTTGGCGGCGCGGATCCGAGCGCAGGCCGCGAGCCCCGCCCGGCTCTGCGATGATGCGTCCAGGAGCACGAGGTCGAAGGGGCGCGTCTGGGCCAAGGCGACGGCCTTGTCCGCGGAAAGGGCGGGCGCGACGGCGTAGCCCCTGCCCTCGAGATAGCGCTTGAGCGCCTCGAGGAAGACGGGGTCCTCGTCGTAGACGAGCACGAGGCCCCGCGAGCCCTTGCCGGGGGCGGTCTCCGAGAGATCGGCCCTGACGGCGCGGAGGCTCCTGGCCGCTATCCTCCCGAACAGCGAGGCGATGCCGCCTCGCTCCACTTCCCGGCCGCTCGGCCGCCACGAGGACTCTCTGGGCAGGTCGAGCTCGAAGCGGCCGTGGCCGTTCGCCCACGAATAGCCCAGGGAGCCGCCGAGACACTCCGAGAGGAGGCGCGCGACGAAGAGCTCGAGTCCCGGGCCGACTGCCTCGGGCCCGCTCGGGCTTTCCTTCGAGAGGAAGCGGGCGAGGACCTCCTCGGGCAGGCTCTGGGCCGAGTCGACCACGGCGAGGCGGACGCGATCTCCGGCGACCCCGCCCTCGATCCTGACGATGCCGGAAGGACTTCGCTTGAAGACGTCCGCGAAGAGATCGTAGGCGATCTGCCCGAGCACCCGGGCATCGGTGGCGAACTCGACGTCCTCGATCGCCTTCTCGACGGCGATGTCCTTCCCGGAGGCGATGTGGGAGGCCGATCCCGCGGCGCCCTCGACTATCTCGCGCAGCGAGACCCGCTCCGCCACGAGGGCCAGGTCGCCGTTGCGCAGGCGTGCGTAGGCCGCGATGTTCGCCACTCGGCTGAGGAGGCGAAGTGCCTCGGCCTTGATGAGCGAAGCGAGTCTCCCATCCTCGGCCGTCAGGTCGTCCATGGCGTCCACGAGGCCCACTACGCCGAACAGCGGCGATCGGAACTCGAGGCTCATCCCGATGATGAAGTCCTCCTTGACCCTGTTCGCGCGTTCGAGAAGCTCGATCGAGCGGCGCTGGCCCTCCTCCTTCTCCCTTCTCATGGCGTTTATCGCGTCGGTTATCCCGAAGGACAGGATGAGGACCTGTACCAGGGCCCCCGCCTCCTCGCCCTTCTCCCAGAGTCCGGCATGCGCGCCCTGGAGGAGGCCGAGGGCGTCGAGCATGGAGAGTGCCGATCCGGAGATCGCGAAGATCCAGGAAACGAGGAAATAGCGCTCTCTCCTCCCGCCCGCCCCGACTGCCTGAATGGCCGCGGCGAGGACTATCGCGCGCACCGCCAGGTCGATTCCGTCCCCGATGCGTATGGCCGTGCCCGGATCGAGGACAGCGAGGCCCGCGGCCTGGATCAGGGCCGAGGCGGCGCAGATCGACAGGGCGATCGAGAGCGGGGCCGATCTCCGGCGGGTATCGAGGAAATGCCTCGCGAAGAGGGAAATGCCGAAGGCCATGACGGCCTGGGAGAAGGGAAGGGCGCGCTTGCCCGCCCAGGCGCCGCCGACCCATAGGAAGGACGCTCCCGCGCCGCTGAAGGCGAGGACGAAGAGGAAGATGCCCCCGAGATAGACGAGATAGAAGGCGTAGGCGCGCTCGCGCAGGGATATGGCGATGAAAAATGTATAGATGAAGACCGCGATCATCACTCCGATGACGATGCCCGCGATCGTCTCCTCGATCTCGTCGGCTTTGAGGTAATCGAACGCGTCCCAAAGCGACGCCCGCACGGCAAAGAGGCCTTCGGCGGAGACGCGCATATAGATAGTCTTCACCTGCCCGGGCCCGATGGTCAGGGGGAAGGAATAGTCGGAGGGAGGCCGCCTGCCCTCCTCCGGGCCCGTCGAGGAGTCGACGGAACGGCTATCTACGCCGCCCTTGGGATCGACGGCATAGACGGTCGCGCCCTCGCCCCGGTTCGGGCCGACCACCAGGAGCCAGGAACGGGCCGAGGCCGCGCTTCGCGCGCGAAAGCACAGCCATAGGGCCTTGGCCCCGACCGGAGCGCGGAGGCGATCGGCCGTCCCGTCCCTGAAGCGCGAAAGATCGGGTTCGAAGCCGAGCGCGGAGGGCGCGTCTCGGGGATCTGCCTCCGGCGCCCAGAGGGCGTAGGGCAGGACATCGACTCGGGAAGTGTCGTCGCGAAGCTCTATCGTCCCCAACGCCGCCGCGGGCCGCGCGAGCATGAGGCAGGCGGCGGCGATCGCCGCGACTCTCGGCGTCATGGAGGCGCCGCCCACGACGGCCTGACGCGGCCCGCCCTGAGCGCCTCCCGCAGCGCCTCGAGGAGGGGCGCGCCGCCTTCGACCAAGGCGCCGTCCGGCAGCTCAGCCGCGAAGGGCCTGCGGCATACATGCTCGGGATAATGCGCGTCCGAGCCCGAGACCGCGGCCAGCCCGAGGGTCAGCGCAGCCGGAGGCTCGCGCATGGACTCGACGGCGTCGTAGGGACCCGTCGGCAGGAAGCCCAGCTGGCTCGAGACGGAGAACATGGGCCTATCCACGTGGGCGGGTATCACTATCGCGCCGCGGGCGGCCGCGTCCTCGCAGAGGTCGCCGAAGCCGATGTCGAGGGAGGCTCCGAGGTAGCGGTCGACGAGCTCGACCACGCCCTCGTCGGCATCGACGACGACCTGGTCTCCGAGCTTCTCCGGATCGTAGGGAAGGGGCGCGAGGAGAGCTCGGAGGCCGGATCCGAAATCGAGGGCGTCCGCGACGCTTCCGAAGAGGCAGAGGACGTGCACTTCCTCGACGCTGTTGGCCTCTATCCCGAAGAGGGCCGCTATGCCTTCGCGTCGGCAGGCCTCCTCGAAAGCGGGGCAGTTCAGCGCCGAGTTGTGGTCCGTCAGGGCGACGAGATCGAGGCCCCGCCCCCGCGCCAGGCGCGCGAGCAGCGAGGGCGACATCTCGAGAGAGGCGCAGGGGGAGAGACAGGAATGGTTATGCAGGTCGACAAGAGCCTTCACGGTCGACGGAGCATCGTCCAGAGCCGTCCCGATACCTCGAAGGCGGTCTCGGGACTCTTGAACAGGGCCAGGCCCTCGGAGCGGGCGGCCTCGACCATGTCGTCGGGCAGGGGCCGCGAGTTGCATACGACGACGGCGGCGAGGCCGACGAGACTCGCGACCGCCACCGCGTTCTTGTGCGCCTGCACCGTGACCAGGACGGCATCCGCCTTCGCGTTGGCCATGACGTCCGAGAGGAGGTCGGAAGAATAGCCCGCGCTTACCTCGCGGTCCGCGTAGCTTCCCTGCGCGACTTCGAGGCCGAGGGACGCGGCTAGTTCGCTGATTCGCATGCGGTTCGCTCCTATCAGTACCTGATGACCAATCGGACCCTCGTTCCGCGCCCGGGACCCGAGTCTATCGCGAATTCGTCGGATACGCGCTTGGCGTTCGGCAGGCCCATACCCGCTCCGAAGCCGAGGCTGCGGATCCATTCGTTGGCCGTCGAGAAGCCCTCGGTCATCGCGGCCTCGACGTCCGGAATACCGGGCCCCCGGTCCTCGGCCGCCAGCTCTATCCGACCCGCGCCCGCGACGCAGGAGATCGAGCCTCCCTCGGAATGGATGACCTGATTGAGCTCGAGCTCGTAGGACGCCACGGCGGCGCGGCGGACTACGTCCGCATCGACGCCGAGGCCTTTGAGCGATTTCTTGATCTCGGCGCTGGCCTTGCCTGCGTTCTCGAAATCGAAGCGGGTCACCTGGAAGCCGAGCCTCACGAGGCCGTCGGAGGGACGATCAGAGGCCGCGGCCGCGGCGGAGAGCTTCTCCTCGAGCCGCTCCACCTCGGCGTTCATCGCGACGAGGAGGGCGCGGATTATATCGGAGGCGCTGACGATCCCGACCAGGCGTCCGTCGCGATCGAGCACTGGGAAACGCCCGAATTTGTAGCGGTTGAAGTAGGTCGTGGCGAAAGCCAGGGGCATGTCGTCCTCGAGCGAGATGACCGTCCGCGTCATAAGCTCGCCGGCGCGCTGCTCGATCCTTCCCGCGTCCAGGGCTTCGATGACGAGGCCCATGGATACGAGGCCGACCAGCCTGCCGCCCTCCACGATCGGTACGCCGGTAATGCCGTTGTCCCTCATCCGGTACTGTACCTCCCGCATACTATCCCCGATCGCGGCGGTTATTACGGGCGAGCTCATCGCATCGCGCACCTTGAGGCGGTATATGAGCTCGAGCACGACTTGCGGACCCGTCTCGGGGCTGATCGGAAGGGGAGGCATCGCCAGACATTATGTTCCGAGCGGGGGCGAAGGGCAAGGTCGCCGATCGGGACGGGATTTCCGTCCAGCCTCCCTTCGGGCGGGGCTTGCCCCATGATCGCCTGGGCCGATAATGAAGGTGGGGGTAGCCCGATGAAGAGAAGACTCCTGTTCGCCTCGGCGGCCGCGCTGGCCTTGGCGCTATATCCCGCGCCGGACCTCGGCGCCCAGGCGGCGCCCGCGCAAACGAGCGCCCCGGCCAGCTCGGCACCTTCCGCCCAGGCGCAGCCGACCGGCGGGTCTTTCCGCTTTTCCTTCGCGCAGGTCAAAGGCGACAAATACCGCGCGCTGTCGACCGTCGACGAAGACGTCTACGTGAATCGCCGATTCGCCCACTCCTCGCAGATCCTCAACCGCATAGCCTTCGAGACCGCCGACGCGGCCGAGGACGGCTCTTCGGGACTGCTGCGCGGGACCTTCGAGACTTCGGAGCGCGCGCAGGGCGACTCGGCCTACGTCGTCACCGAAAGCTACGATTCCGAGTTCACGCGCGACAGGCTCGGACGATACGCGATCGACCCCAAGTACTACATGCCCGTAGTCCGCGACGTCCCGACTTTCCCCGACCGGGAGCTCTCGCCCGGGGATTCCTGGAACGCGCCCGGCGAGGAGCGCCACGATTTCCGCCGCGTCTTCGGCATACCCGACCCCTACGAGATCCCGATCGACGTCCGCTATCGATACGAAGGGTCAGTCGCGCGGAAGGGCAAGAGTCTCCTCCTCGTCTCCGCCTCGTATACCATCTTCGAGCGTCCCGGGGCGCCCCGCGCCTACGACGAAGCCTTTCCCGTGCAGATCGCCGGCTACTCGGACCAGAAGATCTACTGGGACAAGGACATGGGCCAGCCCTCGGCCTACGAGGAAAGATTCGACTTCGTCTTCGATTGGTCCGACGGCTCGACCGTAGAGTACCGCGGCACCGCGCAGTCCGAGGTCGTCGAGTCCACCCTCATGGACCGCGATTCCCTGAAGGCCGAGGTCGAGAAGGCGGTCGCCGACCTGCCGAACGTCAGCGTCGCGAAGACCGACGAGGGCGTGACCATCAGCATCGAAGACATACGCTTCGAAGCCGACTCGGCGATCTTGACGCCGACGGAGCTTGCGAAGATCGCGCGCATAGCCGATCTCCTGAAGCGCTACCCCGACCGCGACATCCTGGTCGCGGGGCACACGGCGGCCGCGGGTTACGCGCCGGGTCGCAAGCAGCTCTCGGAGCAGCGGGCCGCTTCGGTCGCCGAGCGTCTGATGGCCCTCGGCGCCCGCCCTCCGAACCGAGTCCGCGCGACCGGCTACGGCGACGAGCGGCCGATAGCGGACAACGCGACCGAGGCCGGCCGCGCGCGCAACCGGCGCGTGGAGATCACGATCCTGGAGAACTAGGGCCGGGGCGCCCGAGCGGAGCGGGGGATGCCGACCGCCCGCCCGGGAAGGAAAGCTCCCCGGCGAGGATCCGCTCGGCAGGCACGGGCTTCGAGAAGTAGTAGCCCTGGAGCAGCGAGGCCCCTCCCTCGAGGGCCCTCGCCATGATGCTCTCCTCGCTGATATGCTCGGCCACGACGTCGAGCCCGGCCGCGCGGCAGAAGGCGCAGAGCCCGGAATACAGCTCCGAGGCCTCGCGCCGATCGACGATCTCCCGCACGATCTCCCCCGCCACCTTGACAGCATCGAACCTGGCCTCGAGGAGGCTGGCGTAGTTCGAGTATCCCGAGCCGAAGTCGTCCAGGACGATGAGGCCCCCGGCCTTGTGCAGCTCGGCGGCGAAGGTCCGCAGGCGCGCGTAATCGGAGAAGGCCGCGTGCTCGGTCAGCTCGACTATGAGCGTATTGGGCCTGCCCGACAGCGCGGAGTAGGCTTCGAATAGGGCGTCGAGGAAATAAGGCCTCTCCAAGTCCCCGAAGGCGACGTTGAAACTCACGGAATGGCCGCTGCGCAGGGCCATATCCAGGGAGGCGCCGACGATGAAGTCGCCGAAGTGTCTCTCCAGCCCGAGCCGGCTGGTCGCGGCGAGATAGGCCTCGGGGGATACGAGGCGATCGCCTACGCGGAGCCGAGAGAGCGCCTCGAGGAAGCCGACTCCGTCGCGGCGGACATCGTAGACAGGTTGGAACACCGCGGACAGGCTCCGCTCCCTGATGTTCTTGACGAGGGCGGGCGCGCGCGCCTTGAAGTCGTCGTCGGGGGCTCCGCTCTCGCGGTGGGCCGCGCTGGAATCCGCGGCGACGCAATCCGCGAGGGCGGTCTCCGCCTCCTCCACCGCCCTGTGGGCGCCTTCGCCACCCTTGCCCGTCCGGTAGGAGCCGACCTGAGCCTCGAAGCGCAAAGGGGAACCCTCCTCGACGCTCTCCGCGGCGAAGGCGCCGAGAATCGCCGCCGAGACCGAGCGGGATTCGGCGCCGCTCGGATGAACGAGGGCGAATTCGGATTCGGAGATCCTGAAGGGCCCTCGCGCGCCCCGGGAGCGAGCGAGGGCAAGTAGGATCTCGGACGCCTTTCCGGCCATCGCCCGCCCCTCGGCATCGTCGAAGAAGCTCCGGAGGTCCTTGAAATTGCGGAGCCTCACCAGGGCCAGGATCTCGCCCTCGGCGAGGCGCTCGGCCGAAAGGGCGGTGGCGTTCGGAAGCCCGGTGGCGCCGTCGATGAAGTGCTCTTCGAATATGATGTCGAGGCCCTTCGCGTGCCGCCGCTCGTTAGCCTCCGCAATCACCACCATGAGGACGAGGCCGGACAGCAGCATCGCGTAGTGATAGGGCCGGACGACGCCGAGGAGCTCCTTGGCCGCGGCCAGCCTGCCCGCGGCCATCAGGCCCGCGTTGAGCGCGATGAAACCGAGACTGGCGAATCGCCCGATCCGGATGCCGCCGGAGAAGTAGAACAGCGGCACGGCGACCAGGTAGACGACGATGTAGACCGCCCGGGAGCGAGGCAGGCCCAGGGTCATCGCGTAGCCGGCGTAAATCGCGGCGATGAAGAGGGCAGTCACGACCTTCGACGGGGCGAAGCGCCGGGCGGCCAAGGCCAGCGACAGCATCGCGGCGATCGCGGCCAGGTAGCGCGCGTAGGGGGGGACCTTGCCGGAGACGAGATCGTCGACCAGGTAGGCCAGGGGGTACATCGCGGCGACGATGGACGCAATCACCTGGATGCGGCGGACGAGGGCTGCGCTATAGTCGACGAACCCGGGCATGGCCCGCGCCGGCCTCCGATGGCGTTTCGCTTCGTTCCTCTTCATCCTGTTCCCGCACTCTAGCACGAATCTTGGGAAAAACGCTCGGAAATCGCGCAACGCGCTTCGTAAACCGGTTCATGGCCTCCCTACGGCGACCTGTACTCCACCCAGCGGACCCTCCCTTTCGAGATCGCGTCCCGCAGACTGCGCTCCACCCGATTCAGGGACGCGTCGCCCGACTTCACCTCGACGAACGCGACCTCTTCGATCCTCCCCGACGAGGCCCCGACGAAGGCCACGAAGTCCACCGGCTTTCCGACGAAGCGGACCTCGGTGGGATCGAAGGGGAAGCCGGGGAGATAGGGGGCGAGCTGCTCCGCCGCCAGGCCGCCCAGGACGGCGCGCGAGCGCTTCACGGCATCGTCCCGCTCGGCCGCGAGACGGCCGGGTAGGCCGCGCTCCGCCTCGAGCCTGCCCGACCGTCTGCCCAGGCGCAGGCCCATGTAGAGGCCGAGGGCGACGAGGGCGGCCGCGAGCGCGACCGCCACGGCGACGAGATAGGCGACCTGCGCCTGGCTTAGGGCTTGCGCTGCGTTCATGGCGGACTCAGTATACCGCGGCGTTCGGCGGCTCGGCGCGGGGGCTTGACCGTGATTCGAAGCTTCTATAGTTTATATCCTCAGGAATACCCGTGAAGAAAACCCCGAGTCTCGGATCGCGCGAACTCCTCGCATTCGCTCATGGCAAGAGCGGCCTCCTTCAGAACGGCCTCCTCCTTACCGGGCTCCTCCTTAGGAGCAAGAGCGGCGCGGGTTCGGCGATGCAAGCCGGATAAGGGGCCTCGAGCCCCTGGACGAGGACCCGCTGCCGCTCACGGCACGCGGGCCTTTTTTTTACCCGCGGCCGGAGCTCGATATACAAGGAGGAACAGAATGGCCAAGTACCGTCCCTTTCAGAGCCTTCCTTCCGCGAATCGCGCCTGGCCCGGGCGGCGCATCGAAAAGGCGCCCATATGGTGCTCGGTGGATCTCCGCGACGGCAATCAGGCCCTCGTCGAGCCGATGGGCGTCGACGAGAAGCTCGAGTATTTCGATCTCCTCCTCGGGATAGGCTTCAAGGAGATCGAGATCGGCTTCCCTTCGGCGAGCCAGATCGAGTTCGATTTCGCCCGCGAGCTCATCGGGCAGGCCCGAATACCTGACGATGTCGCCATACAGGTGCTCTGCCAATGCCGGGAGCACCTCGTTGCGCGTACCTTCGAGAGTCTCAAAGGCGCGAAGAAGGCGATATTCCACATCTACAACTCGACCTCCCCGGTGCAGCGCAAGGTCACCTTCGGGCTCTCGAAGGACGAGATCAAGGCCATCGCCGTGGAGGGCACCAGACTCGTGAAGGCGGGGCTGCCTTCCCTGCCCGGCACCGAGATAATCCTCGAGTACTCTCCCGAGAGCTTCTCGAATACCGAGGTCGAGTACGCCCTCGAGGTCTGCGAGGCGGTCATGGACGAGTGGGGGCCCACGCCGCGGAATCCGATCATCCTCAACCTCCCGGCCACCGTGGAGTCGTCGACGCCCAATCTCTACGCCGACATGATCGAGTGGTTCGCGACCCGCCTGACGCGCCGCGACTCGGCCATCGTGAGCCTGCACACGCACAACGACCGCGGCACCGGAGTCGCGGCGAGCGAGCTGGGCCTCCTCGCGGGGGCGCAACGGGTCGAAGGCACGCTCTTCGGCAACGGAGAGCGCACGGGCAACCTCGATATCGTGACGATGGCCCTGAACATGTACAGCGAGGGGATCGATCCGGGGCTCGACCTCGCCGACATTCCCCGCCTCGCCGCGGCCTATTCGGGCTTTACCGGGATGGACGTGCCGCCGCGCCACCCCTACGCGGGCGAGCTGGTGTTCACCGCCTTTTCCGGGTCCCACCAGGATGCCATCAAGAAAGGCGTCGAGCGGCGGGCGAGGCTCTCGGATCAGGACGCGGAATGGGAAGTCCCCTATCTACACGTCGACCCCAAGGACATCGGCCGCAGCTACGAGGCGATCATCCGCATCAACAGCCAATCCGGGAAGGGCGGCGTCGCCTACATCCTCAAGGAGAGCGCCGGCTACGACCTGCCCAAGGCCATGCACCCCGAGGTAGGGCTGTTCATAAACCGAGTGGCCGACGGAAAGGGCACGGAGCTTTCGGCCGAGGAGATCCAGGTCCTTTACGAAGCCGAATTCCTCAACGTCGTCGCGCCCCTCGCGCTGCTCTCCTTCAACGAGATACCCGACCACGCCAACGGAGAGACCACGTGGCGCTCCCGCGTCCGCTTCCGCGGCGAGGAGCGCGAGATAGTCGGCAAGGGCAAGGGCCCGATCGACGCCTTCGTCCACAGCCTCGCCTCCATCGGGATCGCCGGAGTGAGCGTCCTGTCCTTCCACGAGGACGCTCTCTCCTCGGGCTCCGACGCGCTCGCGGTCGCATACGTGCAGGCGCGCGGGCCGGGCGAGGGCAAGTCATGGGGCGTCGGCACCGACCCGAGCATCGCGGCCGCGGGCGTGCGCGCCGTCCTTTCGGCGGTAAACAGGAGCCTGGCCAAGGCGCAGATGTAGGAAGGGAGGCGCGATGCGCGTATAGTGTGGGGATGGCCTTCCTCCCGGCGCTACCCTCCGACCTCGCCGCTCGCGGTCTCGAGCCGGACGATCTGGACGCGATTTTCGTGACGGGCGACGCCTACGTGGACCACGCGTCCTTCGGCGCCGCCCTCCTCGGGCGCCTGCTCGAGGCGGAGGGCTATCGCATCGGCATCATCGCCCGACCCGACCCCGACGACGTCGCGGCCTTCAGGCTCCTGGGGAGGCCGCGGCTCGCCTTTCTCGTCACGGCCGGAGCCCTCGACTCGATGGTGTCCTCCTATACGGCCAATCGGAAGCCTCGCTCAGAGGATGTCTACGCTCCGGGAGGGGATCCGAGTCTCTGCCTTCGCGGCGACGGGACTATCGGAGCGGGCTCCGCCGCCAGGGCGCAGGCGAGACCCGATCGGGCGGTGATCGCCTACTCGGCCAAGTGTCGCGAGGCCTTCAAGGGCGTAGCAGTCATTATCGGCGGGGTCGAGGCGTCGCTGCGCTCGCTCGCGCACTACGATTATTGGTCCGATAAAGTCCGGCGCTCGATCCTCCTCGACTCGAAGGCCGACCTCCTCGTTCACGGCATGGGCGAGCGGGCCCTCGTCGAGATTCTGCGCCGGCTCGCGGCCGGGGAGCCGGCCGCCGAGCTGCGGGGCATAGCTGGCACCGCGTGGCGCGCGTCCAAGCCGCCCGGTCTCGCCCGGGGAAGCTACGTCGACCTGCCCTCCTACGAGGAGACGAGCTCGGACAAGACCGCTTTCCTCGAGGCCGCGCGCGCGCGCCACTCCAACGCGGACCCGCACTTCGCCAAGGCGCTCGTGGAGCGAAGCGACTCGAGATACGTGATCCAGGAGCCGCCGGCCCCCCCGCTTTCCAGGCCTGAGCTCGACCGCGTGCACGAGCTGCCCTACGAGCGCGCGTGGCACCCGATGTACGAGCCCTTCGGCGGGATTCCCGCTCTCGCGGAGGTCAAGTTCTCCCTCGTCTCGAGCCGCGGCTGCTTCGGGGGCTGCTCCTTTTGCTCCATCGTCCTGCATCAGGGGAAGGCCGTTTCCTCTCGAAGCCGCGAGTCCCTCCTGCGCGAGGCCGCGATCCTGACGCGCCTTCCCGGCTTCAAGGGCTACATCCACGACGTAGGCGGGCCCACGGCCGATTTCCGCGCGTCGGCCTGCGCCAAGACCGACGAGCGCGGAGCCTGCGTGGACAGACATTGCCTCTCGCCGGAGCCTTGCCCCAGCCTGAAAGTGGACCACTCGGAGTACCTAGGCGCGCTACGGGCCCTGCGCTCCCTGCCCGGCGTCAAGAAAGTCTTCATCCGCTCCGGGATACGCTTCGACTACCTCATGGCGGACCGAGACGAGTCCTTCTTCAGGGCGCTCGTGGAGCATCACGTATCGGGTCAGCTCAAGGTGGCCCCCGAGCACGTGTCCGACGCCGTGCTGCGCCTCATGGGGAAACCCGGCAACGCAGCCTACGAGGCCTTCGCGGAGCGCTACGCGGCATTGAATCGCGAGGCAGGCCTGAAGCAATATCTCGTCCCCTATTACATCTCCGCCCACCCGGGCGCCGGATTGCGCGAGGCGGTAGAGCTCGCCGAGAGCCTGCGCGACTCGGGCTTCGTGCCCGACCAGGTCCAGGATTTTTACCCGACGCCGGGCACCCTTTCGACAGCGATGTACTGGACCGGAATGGACCCCGAGACCGGAGCGGCGGTATACGTGGCTCGAGGCGAGCGCGAGAGGGCGATGCAGCGCGCCCTCCTTCAGTATAAGAAACCAGAGAACCGGGAGCTCGTCCGAGAGGCTCTGATCCTGGCGGGCAGGCGCGACCTGATCGGAAGCGGGTCGAAGTGCCTGGTCCAATAGGATAAGTTCCTAGGCTCCCTCTTTGGACCTCCGGTAATTCTCCCGCGCTCGCGCGCGATTCATGCATTCGGGACGGCACCAATGGCGAGTTCCGCTCTTAGTGGTATCGTAGAACAAGGCTAGGCAGCGCTCGTTTTGACAGTCGTGCAGCCGCGAAAGATCGCGCTCGGCGAGAAGCTCGGCGGCCGCGAGGGCTATCGCTAAAAGGCCGTCGGGCCTGCCCTCGCGCGAAAGGTATTCGCGCGAGACGCTCGTGCCCTCGGCCCTCACGACGAAACTCCCACGCGCAAGTACGCGATTGAGGAGCTGGGTCTGGGGTAATTCCGCTCTCTTTCCTATTATCGCCTCGAATAGGGAGCGTAGCTCCGCCCTGAGGCCGAGAAGAAGCCCGAAGTCTCCTTCCGTCCATACGAATCCCTCGTAAGTCGATAATCCGTGCTGGGCGCAGGCTTTACGCCACCAGAGCTCGACTTGAGAGACGTCCTGTAGCAGATCGAAGCGGACGGCCTGCCTCGAGCCTGGGATCCGTCGGTTGCGCCATGTATTCACGAGGTTTATCGCAAGGTTCCCACCGATGAAGAGGAACTCGAGCTTGGAAAGCTCATTCTCGGTCATGGTTTCAGTGCTCATGATAAAAATCTACAGGTCATTTTTACTATTGACAAGTATATTTGGTATTGTTAGTCTTTCTACGGGTCAATAACAAAATAGACCAATAGGCAGTTGAAACAAACGGAGGGAACCATGAAAACTATCGGCATCAACGGTTTCGGGCGGATAGGGAGAACTTTCCTGCGCGCAGCCCTCGGCCGGGATGAAATTGAGATTAAGGCGGTCAACGACATCACGGACGCAGCCACCCTGGCCCATCTGCTCAAGCATGACTCGTTGTGGGGAGCCTTTCCCGGCGAAGTGCTGGCGCAAGGGAATGCGCTGATCGTGAACGGAAAGCGCGTCGAAGTCATCGCGGAAAAGGATCCCGCGGCCATTCCCTGGGCCAAGCTCGGCGTCGACATGGTCGTCGAATCGACGGGGCGCTTCACCGACCGCGAGAAGGCCAAGGCCCATATAGATTCGGGGGGAGCTAGGAAGGTGCTCATCTCCGCCCCTGCCAAAGGCGAGGACATCACGATCGTCATGGGCGTGAACCACGAGAGCTACGATCCCGGCCGACACGACATCATCTCGAACGGCTCCTGCACCACCAACTGCCTCGCGCCCGCGGCGCTCGTGCTTCACCGGACCTTCGGCATCGAGGAGGGCTTCATGAACACCACGCACGCCTACACCAATAGCCAGGCCCTCCACGACCAGCCCGAGAAGGACCTCCGCGGAGCCAGGTCGGCCGCGCTCTCCATCGTCCCCTACTCCAGCGGGGCCGCAAAGGCCATCGGCAAGGTGATCCCCGAGTTGGACGGCAAGCTGACGGGCTACTCCTTGCGGGTCCCGGTGCCGGTCGTGTCCATCTTGGACCTGACAGTCAATGTGGGCCGCCCGGTGACGGTCTCAGAAGTGAACGGCGCCTTCAAGGAGGCGGCCGCGGGAAAGTTGAACCGCATCCTGGGCTACAGCGAGGAGCCCTTGGTCTCCGCAGACTATCGCGGCGATCCCCGCTCTTCGATCATCGACGCATTGTCGACCTTGGTGATAGGCGGACGGATGGTGAAGGTCCTGGCCTGGTACGACAACGAGTGGGGCTTCTCGAAGAGGCTCGTGGACCTCGCGGCCTACGTAGGAGCGAGAGGATGAGGCTGGAAGACGTCGTCCGGGCGGTGAATGGGTTCTTCCAAGCCAATCCCTTGAATGTCGCGGCGGAATTGAATTCACTGCATTTGTTCGATCCGCCGCTGGTCGCGGTGGCCGCGGCCGATGATCCGCTCTTCGACCGCCTAAAAGAGGCGGACGCCGTCGGACCGGGGCATATGTCCCCGAAGGAGTGGCAGAGCGGGAGCGCGGCCGTCGTTTCCTATTTCCTGCCCTTTACGGCGACCGTCCGCAAGGCCAATAGAAGCCTTGGCCTGCCCGCCGTCGAATGGCTCTATGGCAGAATAGAAGGCGAGAGGCTCAACCAAGCGCTGGAGAAGTTTCTCGTCGAATACTTCGCCGCCGCCGGATATCGCGCCCTGGCCCCGACATCGGACCGGCGGTTCACGGTCGTCGACCGCAAGAGCAATTGGTCGGAACGTCACGTGGCTTTCGTAGCCGGTCTGGGAACATTCGGGCTGAGCCGTTCTTTAATCACCCGAGCCGGCTCGGCCGGTCGGCTCGGCAGCGTGATCGTGGACGCCGACTTGAAGGCGACCGGTCGCTATTATAGCGAGCCGGAAGAGAACTGCATAAAGTGCGGCGCCTGCATCCCGCGATGCCCTCCCCAAGCGATCACGGAATCCGGCAAGGACAACGCCGTTTGCGGCGACTATTTGGACAGAGTGAAAATGCGCTATGCCCCGCGCTACGGCTGCGGTAAATGCCAGACGGCCGTGCCATGCGAAGACCGCATACCGGCGAAGGGGCCCTGACAGCTTCGACTCTATGATTCGGCGTCTCGACAGCGCGAGTCGGCATATATATTGTTAGGCCCACATGGTCATGGGGAAGGGAAATCGAGAAGCGAAGATTGCGCGATTCTGGACCTGGATACGGTCTGCGATCGGTCTCATTGGAAAGCTAAGAAAACTTGTTCGCTCTGGTTTATAACGGCAAAAAGGTTGCGATACCTGTCCCCATTTGCTTTCCCCGGTCGTCATTGATTTAACCGGCAAAGGGAAACGCCGTACACATAACGAGGAGGAACGATATGAAAGAATTCGTCGTGATTTTCCGCCACGCGAAAGTGGGTTACGTACCGACACCCGAAGAGATGAAGGGGCGTATGGATTGGCTCGGTGGCATCGCCGCACGGGACAAGCTCTCCGACAAAGGCAGAACACTAATGGAAAAAGGCGCAAGAACATTATTGCCCGGCGGTGTGGCGAACGACGCACCGTATACTGATAGTGGAGGTGATTTTGTGAGCGGATTCATGATCGTGAAAGCCGAAGCCATTGACGAGGCCACTGAACTCGTCAAGGGAAACCCGGTCTTCGCAATGGGCGGATCGGTCGAACTTCGCGAGGCGATCGTTCCCGGCGCCGTCAAGAAATGACGGTATGTGCTGCCGGGGTGGACGCGTTTCATCTCGGTAGCGCAGTCGCAGCTGTGCCTTTCGTACCGCAAGGAATCGCGACAGTTTTTTATTGATCATGTGTGCGAAATGCGATAGCCTACCTCTATGTCTCGCGGAGAGAATATGAAAGAATTTGTCCTCATTTTTAGACATAGCGACACTGCGCACGAAATACCCACCCCTGAGCAGATGAGAGAGCGAATGGACTGGCTCGCGCGAATCGCGGCTGAGAACAAGCTTGCAGACAAAGGGAAAAACCTCTCTGTCGGAAGTGCGAAGACCGTCCGCTCAAAGACGTTCGTAACCGATGGGCCGTACGCCGAAATCAAGGAATTCATAAGCGGTTTCATGATGTTGAAAGCCGAATCGATCGATGAAGCGGTCGAGTTCGCCAAGTCAAATCCTATCTTTGAGATGGGCGGTTTCGTCGAAGTGCGAGAAGTGATCGTCTCTGGGGCGAGACCGGTATAACATGCACGCAAGCGCGGAATTGCTTTCGAGGCTGTACCGTTCCGAGTATGCGAAAATGACTGCGGTGCTCTGTCACCGATTCGGCATACGGCAGTACGAACTCGCTGAAGATATCGTGAGCGACACTTTTCTCAGGGCCTCAGAATCGTGGAACGCGAAAGGTACGCCGGAGAATCCCACTGCATGGCTTTACACAGTTGCGACAAACAAGACGAAAGACTATTTCAAACGCCAGAACATCTTCGATAATAAAGTGAAGCTTGCAATCCAATCGGAAACTACAATTGGCGTAGCGCCCGTAGAATTCACAAACGAGACAATTGCCGATAGTCGCCTTGCGATGATCTTTGCCGTCTGCGACCGCGTGAACCCGTCGGAAGCTCAGATTGCACTTGCCTTGCATATTCTCTGCGGCTTTAGCGTCGAAGAGATTGCGGAAGCATTTCTCACAAATCGCGAAACAGTGAAGAAACGACTTCTACGCGCGCGGATGAATTTGCGCGATCATAATTTTGATACCGAACCGCTATCCGAACATGAAGTAATTGACCGACTTCCATCGGCGCTCCGCACACTCTATCTCTTGTTCAGCGAAGGGTATGCGTCTCAGTCGTCGAAAGCGGCTATAAGAAAAAATTTTTGCCTCGAAGCGATATCCCTTGCCCTCGAGCTTACTGGGAATCCTTTGACGAACACTCGCGATGCAAATGCCCTCGTCGCACTCATGTGTTATCAAACGTCGCGTCTCGATGCGCGATTAAGCGGCATGGGGGACGTGGTTCTTTACGAAGATCAGGATCGTTCTCGGTGGAACACCGAACTGATTGCTCAGGGAAATTACTACCTCGTCGAAGCCTGTGTGGGGAACGAGCTTTCTAAATATCAGCTAGAAGCGGCAATTGCCTACTGGCATACTACAGACGCCGAACAAAAGTGGGAACGCATTCTCGCGCTTTACAACGACCTACTTGTCATAGAGTATTCCCCGGTTGCGGCATTGAACCGCGCGTTCGCATTTGCCGAAGTGCACGGTTATGAGAAAGGAATCTCAGAAACTGAAAGACTCGCACTTATCGACAATCGGTATTATCACGCCCTTCTAGGGCGCCTTTATACGAACATCGACCCCCTGGCGGCGGTGTCACACTACAAGAGTGCGATCAGGCTGACGAAATCCCCGTCGGAACGGCGCACATTTACGAAAGCACTCGAAGCCGTGGCGCCTAACAAAGTTTTCAGCCTGCCTCATGGGACAAGCCCGTTCGCAGGTTAAAACAGCGTTTGAAAGCGCGTGGTTCGCAGTGCAAAGGGCGGAGGTCAGGAATGGCAAGAGTCGGGCTGCGCGGCAAGATCGTTTGGATTACCGGCGCCTCTTCGGGCATCGGCAGGGCGCTGGCCCTCGAGGCCGCAAGGCAGGGCGCCAAGCTCATACTGTCCGGGCGCAGGCGGAAAGTCCTGGAGGAAGCGGCTGCCGCCTGCGCAGCCGCGGGGTCGGACGCGACGGCCGTCCTGCCCTTCGACCTGGAGGATCCCGAAGCCCGAGCCGCGGCATGCTCGGAAGCGCCTGTCCTCCTCGGCCCCCTCGACGTCCTCGTCCTCAACGCCGGCATGAGCCAGCGCTCGACCTTCCTCGAGACCTCGCCCGCGGTCTTCGATCGCGTCATGGCCCTGGACTTCTCGGCCCAGGTCGACCTGGTGCGCCGATGCCTCCCCGGGATGCTCGCCCGCCGCTCCGGCTGCCTCGTCGCGATATCGAGCTTCATCGGGCTCGCGGGGATGCCCATGAGGCCCGCGTACTCGTCGGCCAAGCACGCCCTGGCGGGATTGTTCCAGGGCCTTCGCGCCGAGCTCGTCGGGACGGGCGTGCGCGTAGTGACCGCCTACCCCGGCTACGTCCGCACGTCGGTGGCGCGCAACGCGCTCGCGGGCGACGGGAGGCCCATGGCCTCGGACGATCCCCATATCGAAGGCGGCGCGGAGCCGGGGCCTGTCGCGCGCCGAATCCTGCGCGCCGTGCTCGGAGGCCGGCCCGAGGTGAAGGTGGCTTTCGGCCTCGAGCATAGCCTCGGCCTCTTCCTGTCGCGCCACATGCCGTCGACCTGGGCGAGCCTGTCGGCGAAGCACGCCGGGTTGGCGGCTATTCCGCGCCCGAGGCCATAGCCGCGAAGGCCTCCCGCGATCGGCCGATAGTCTGGGCGATGTCGTCCTCGTCGTGGGCCAGGCTTATGAACCAGTTGTGGTGCGGGTGCATGAAGACGCCGCGCCGCGCCATCGCCGCGCCGAAGCGCTGATTCAAGTAGAGGTCCGGATCCTCGTCGAAGGTCAGGAAAGGTATCGCGGGCGGGCCCGATACGCGGGCGCCGAAGCCGACCTCCTTGCCCGCCGACTCCAAACCTTCTTTCAGCAAGAGGCCGAGGCGCTCGAGCCTGGGGACTCCCCCGAGGCGCTCCATCTCGTCCATCGTCGCCATGGCCGCGACCATGGGGACGGCGGACATCCAATAGGTGCCGGTTATGAAGAAGGAATTGGCCGTCCCTCGGGTCCCGTCTCCGCCGAGGAGGGCGGAGATCGGGTAGCCGTTGGCCATGGCCTTGCCCATGCACCAGAGGTCGGGCTTCGCGCCGAAGCGGACGTGGGAGCCCCTCGGATGGAGGCGGAAGTTGCCCCGGATGTCGTCCATCACGAGGAGGGCGCCCTCCGAGTCGCAGAGCCGCCTCGCGGTTTCGTACAGCGCGGGGTCGGGCATCTCCTGCGGCCTGAAGGTCGGGTGGTGGTAGGGCGTGAGGAAGAGGCAGGCTATCCTGCCGCGCTTCTCGGCGAAGAGGCGCTCGAGCCCCGCGAGGTCGTTGTAGCGAAAGCTCAGGACGCTCGCGCTGTCCGCGGCGAGGGCCGCGAAGGGATTGGCCCCGCACCAGTTGGCCGCTCCGTGGTACGCCCCCGACGCCATGATCGCGATGGGCTTCTCGGTCCGAACCCGAGCCAGGGAGTAGGCGAGCGTCGTGGCGTCGGTGCCGTTCTTCATGAACACCGCCCAGGACGCGCCCTCGACGCCGCCGACGAGGCGCTCCGCCAAATCCACCATGACGGGCGCCGGTTGGTCGAGGAGGTCGCCGCGGGAGGCGCGCTCGCATGCGGGGCCGTCCACCCTCTCGTTGCCGTAGCCGACGATCTGAGAGCCGTAGCCGCAGAGATAGTCGATGTACTCGTTGCCGTCGGCATCGCGCATGCGGCAGCCCTTGGCGCTCTCGATATAGTAGGGATAGGAGCCCGGCACAAGGAAGCCCGGGGCCTTGGAGCCGTAGATGCCGCCGGGTATGACCTTCGCCGCGCGCTCGAAGATTTCGAGCGATCTCGATAATCTGCCGGTATCGCTCATCGCGCCACCCCTTCGTTCCCCACCGCCATGTATTCCCCCAGTCTGTCGAGCACCGCGAAGAGCCCCTGTACGAGGGGCAGGAGGCCTCCGACGGCCACCTCTCCCGCGCCGAGAGCCACGACGGCGGCCCGGGAGCCCGTAAATACGGCGATCGCGCCCGCAGCGTCGCGGAAGGTCAGGCGCGCGCTCGGCGTCGCGGGCGCGGGATCCAGGATCTCGATCCGCCGCCCCGATTTCGCGATGCCGATCGAGAAGGCCCCAGCCGCCTCGACCGCGACCGAACCGTCGGGAACGTGAGCCAGCCTCTCCGCGAGCGAGGCATCGGAGACCGCCACCTCGGCGAGGCCCCGCATGGCGGCCTCGCCGAGGAGGCGCGCCTTGAGCGCGGCTTCCGTGGCCGGGTCCCTGAGCATGGCGGGCACGCGCGCCGCGGCGGGCCTGAAGAAGGCGAGAGCCGAGACGGCGCCCGGTCCAAAAAACAGGGGAAGCGGCGCGCCGCCTCCCCCGCCCAGAGTCCGTGCAGCGGCGCGCGAGCTCGTAAAGCGGAGCACGAGGGAAGGCGGAAGCGCTCCCGCGGGCGCTTTCGCGCCCCCGGCCCAGGAGGTGATGGCTCCGCGCCGCGAGCATATCCCGGCTGAGGGAAGGCCGGGAGCCGAGAGTACCAGGCTGAAGGGCCGCGCGCTCGCCTTGGCACGAAGCCCGGGCTCGGCCTCCGCGGCCAAGGCCACCAAGCGGACGGTCGTCGCGAAGCGTACGCGAGCCAAGGTCGCCGCATCGGCTCTCGATAAACGATCAAGGTTTTTTTCCATCGGCCCTCCCGTCCTCGCCTTTCGAAGACTAACACGCGAAACGTGACGACGGAAGTGGGGATCGATAGGTAAGCATGGTCTGCGCGACGTTACGGTCGCAAGACTCTCGGATGCCAACGGAGGGCATCACATCCTGTGTTGGGAATGCGGCGAAAAATCGGCCTAAATGCAGTAACATTTTTATGGACGATGAAAGGCGGCGGGTGTCCTAAAAAACCGGGGACCCCGCGTAGCCGGGCCCTCGGTTTTTAGGACAGGCCCCGCCATGGGCCGTACGAAAAAAGTCCTTCGCCGCCTAACGATCGACGGCGGGTATACCTATCCGAAAGACGACGTTACGCTCCCTCACCCCACCGTCTCCACCCGGATCATGTTGGTCGTCCCTCTCTGCGAGAGCGGCAGCCCGGCGACGAATACCACCAGGTCGTCCTTCTTGAGGACACCCGCGTACCTGCAGCTTTCGATCGTCTCGGCTATGAGGGCGTCCATGCTCTCCTCGGGACCCGCCAACATGAAGGGATAGACGCCCCAGTTCATCGCGAGCTGGTTATAGACCGACTTCTCCTTGGTAAAGGCGAAGATGGGCATGCGGGGCCGCAGGCGCGATATCAGCTGAGCGGCATGGCCGGTCTCCGTGAGGACCACGATCCCCGCCGCGCCGACCTCGTAGGCGACGGACAGCGCGTTGTACGAGAGCACGGCGGGCAGCTCCCCCGAGCGCGCGAAGAGCGGCATCCGCCTGTGGAATTCGTCGTAGTCGAATTCGGCCTCGACCGCTCGGATGATGGCGCTCATCGTCTCGACGACCTTGACCGGGAAGCGGCCGATGGCCGTCTCGCCCGAGAGCATGACCGCGCTCGTGGAGTCGAAGCAGGCATTGGCGACGTCGCTCGCCTCGGCGCGCGTGGGCATCGGGCTCTCGATCATCGACTCGAGCATCTGCGTCGCGGTGATGACCGGCTTGGCGGCGAGGAAGCCGGTGCGGATCAGGCGCTTCTGCGCGATGGGCACGGTCTCGATGGCGATCTCGACGCCCATGTCACCGCGGGCGACCATGATTCCATCCGCGGCGGCCACGATCTCCTCGGCGGCGTCGAGGCCCTTGGCGCTTTCGATCTTCGCGATGAGCTTGACCGCCGGTCTGCGGCCGGAGGGAGTCTTCACGCGCTGGACCAGGCGGCGCACCTCCTCGATGTCGGTCACGTTGCGCACGAAGGACAGGGCGATGTACTCGACCTCGCTCTCGACGGCGAAGCTGATGTCCCGGATGTCCTTCTCGGAGAGGAAAGGTATCGGGTAGTCGACGCCGGGGATGGTCAAGTGGGCCTTGGGCCTGAGCTCCCCGGGGTTGCCGATCCTCACGGCGATCGAGCCGGGGGACTTGGAGACGACCTCGCCCGCGAAATACCCGTCCATGAGGAGGATCTTTTGACCTATGACGCACAACGCGTCGATATCGGGCAGGTTCGTGTACACGGCGTCCGGGGCGGGCGACGAGAGCGACTCGATGCCCTCGGGGGGCCGGGACCCTATGGTCAGGATTGAGCCGGCCTCGATGGCGAGAGCCCCCGCGTAGCCGTACATCCTGACCGCCGGGCCCTTGATGTCGGCCATGATCGCGACAGGCAGGCGCATCTTGTCCCGCGCGGCGCCGATCATGTCCACGACGGCCTTGGCGGCCTCGGGATTGCTGTGCGAGAAATTGAGACGGAATACGTTCACCCCGGCGGATAAGAGGGCCTCGAGCGTCTCGGGAGTACCGGAGGCCGGGCCGAGGGTAGCGACGATCTTGGTCCTTTTCCCCGTCATGTCCATGGGAGAAGGATAATACAAAGCCGAGCGCGATGGAAAGGAGGAGAGGCTATCCGCCGAACAGGGAATGGAGCAACGCGACCGTCTTCTCCCAGCCCGAGGATAGCCGCCTCACCCTGGACGCGATGACCGTCCTGTCCTCCTCCGGGAACGAGAGGGCGAGGCGCCTTAGCGCGGCCTCGCCGCGCTCGTCGCCGAGCCGCCCCAAGAGCGCGCCCATCGCCCGGGCGGCGGGCCTCAGGCTGTCGGCATCGCCCGCCTCGATCGCCCTCCGGATCCTCTCGGCGAGTCCGGGGATCTCCGGGATGGCGGCGGCAAGGTTGCGCTCCCCTTCGGTGGTCCTGCCCGCCCAGTGCCCGGAGAGGGCGGACGGCGAAGGCGCTTCGCGCTTGTCCACGGCGGCGTCGAGATAGGACAGGAGCTTGGGCACGTCCACCGGCTTGTCGAAGACGCCGTCGAAATCGACGCCCGAGCGCGCGACCTCCTCCGGATCGAAGGCGGTCAGGGCCACGAGGGGGATGCTTGGGTCGTAACGCCCCCCCCCGTAGCCGCGGATCTTCCTGCCGAGCTCGATGCCGCTCATGCCCGGCATCTGGATATCCAGGATGGCGGCGTCGGGGGGCATCTCTTCGAGGAGGCGGAGGGCCTCCGCCCCGCTCGTGGCCGTAACGGCCCTGTGGCCGGCATTGGCGAGGATGACGGCCATATACTCCAGATTCACCTCGTTGTCGTCCACGACCAGGAGCCTGTACGCGCGGCGCTCGACCGGCCTCTCGGCGAGGTCGGGCCGAGCCAGCGGATCCCCTGCCGGCACGAGCAGGGTGAAGACCGAGCCCCGGTCGACGTCGCTTTGTAGCCTGACCTCGCCGCCGAGGGCCCGGACTATATTGCGGGCGAGCGACAGGCCGATTCCCGCGCCGCCGCGCTTCGTATAGGGGGAGGCCAGCTGCACGAAGGGCGAGAAGATCCTCCCCTGATCCTCGGGCAGGATTCCCGGCCCGGTATCCGCCACCGTGAGGGTCAGGTAGGGGACGTTGCCTTCCCGCTTCTCGATGGCCGCCCCGACGCGCACTCCGCCCCGCTCGGTGAAGGATACCGCGTTGTCCAGGACGGCGGCGAGGGCGCGCCCGAGCCGATCCGGATCGGAGCGGAGCGTCTCGTCCGGGATGGGACCGATCTCGAACGAAAGGCCCTTCGCCTGGGCCGCCTTGCGCGCGGGATCGCATACCCTGGCCACGAAGCCGGGGAGGGGAAAGGCGTACTTGCGCAGGGTGCCGTTTCCCGTCTCGAATCGGACGAAGTCGAGGATGTCCCCGAGCATGTCCAAGAGTCCCTGGGCGCTCGAGATTATCGAGGCGGCGCGCCGCTCAGGCTCGGGGCCGCCCATCTCGATGAGCCTCGCCGCGGCGAGGATGCTGGCGACGGGACTCTTGAGCTCATGGCTCATCGACGCGAGGAAGTCGCTCTTCGCCCCGTTGGCGCGCTCCGCCTCTTCCTTGGCGAGACTCACGAGCTCCGCCATGGCCTTGCGCTGACTGATGTCCTCGCAGATGAGTATCGCATGGGTGACCGACCCCGAGGGAGAGCGCACAGGGGAGGCGTGAAGGGCCGACCAGGGGCCTTCGCGAGCAAAGCTCGTGTCCCGGGCAGGGCTCGAGCCGGGCTCGGCGGGCCGCTCGCGGGGCCGCGCGAGACGCACCTCGGCGTTTGCGTCGAAGCCCTCCAAGACGAGGGATCGGATCTCGTCGGCCTTGCCCGGGGCGAAATCGAAGAAGGAGAATAGCTCGGCGCCGATCACGTCCTGGGGGCGGAGCCCCGTGAACTTGAAGAAGCCCGGGTTCACGTACTCGATGAGGAAGGACCTGTCGGAGACGAGGATGCCCGCCGAGAGCTGATCGACCGCCTGATAGAGCTTGCGAAGCATCTCCTCCGACTTGCGCCTAAGGGTTATGTCGCGGATTACGCCGACCGAGCCGACGAAATCGAGCCGCGAGGAGTCCAGCGCGTACTCGCCGGCCGCGGTCACCTCGCCGTAGGAGATCACCGTGACGATCATGTCGCCGGGGACGAGGCGATTGCCCGGCTTCCGACGCAGGCGCACCTCGAGGTTCTCGGTCTTCCGCCCGATGTTCCGCCTTTCGTTGAATAGCTTGGGGCTGAGGGCCGGTCCCGTAGTGACCCCGCGGAAGGCCTCGAGCACCATGGTTCTGTCCACGGCCTCGGCGTCCTCTTCGTAGAGGAGGATGGAGAAATGCTTTCCGATGAGGTCCGAAGGCTCGTAGCCCAGGACGGCGATAGAATTGTTGACGAAGGTGAATCGGCCTTCCGAGTCCAGCTCGTAGACGATATCCGGCAGGGATAGGACGAGGTTCTCGTAGCGGCGCTCGAGTGCCGAGATGCCACCCGCGAAACGCCTGTTGAGGGCCATCAGGGCCCGGAAATAGGCGGCGGCCCGCTCGGCCCAGCCCGGATCCCCGCCGACCAGGTAGTCGAAGGCCCCCTGCTGGAGCAGGTCCCAGGCCTCGCCCTCGCGCCCCGGAGGCATGATCAGGATGACCGTGAAGGACTTGGGCGGCGGGGCGAGCGAGGCGCGGACCCTTTCCCAGGCATCGGCGCTCACGAGGAGGAAGCCCTCCGCCCCTCCGGGCGCAACGCTTTCCAGGGGGGAATCGGCGATACCGACGGCGCGGAGCGCAGCGGCCGCGGCGGCTCGCTCCGCGGGCGGAAGTTCGAGAAAGACGGTGCCGATGAAGCTGTTATCCATTACAAGTATTGTGGACGAAACGCCGGGATAATCAAGACGCCGCGATGGGCTTCCTGAACAGTCGATACCGCTTGTAAATCCTCCCGCCGAAGCGCATCGCGAGGGGCACAGTGTTCGGATTCTCGGCGGAAGTGAGGGAAAGGTCCAGCCAGGAATAGCCTCGCCCCCGGAGACGTCTGTAGAGCTCGTCGAGAAGGGCGATCCCCACGCCCGTACGCCAATGCTCCGGCGGCACGAGGATGCTCTTCGCCGTGACGCATTCGATCCGTCGCCCGGAGGCGTGCCCTAGGATGCCCCCTCGGGCGCGCAGGAGGGCGAGAGGCAGGCCGAGGTACTGCCAAGGGTACCTGAGCCCGCCCATTCGGGCGAAGGCTTCGTTGAGATTCGGCACCGCGGGGAAGAAGCCCACGGTCTCGCCCCCCTTCTCCGCGAAGAGGATCAGCTCGGGATCCGCGATGGCGACGAATGGCCGCACCAGGGCTTCGACGGTCGAGCGCGGCACGGGGATGAAGCCTTGAAGATGCGCGAGAGCGCGATTCATGATCCCGTGCACGCGATCGATCTCCTCGTCGATGCGGGCGAAGTCGGCGCCTCGAACGCGGACCCCGCTCCTGCGGGCCGCCATGGCAGCCGCGCGCTCGAGGCGCTCCCGATCCGGCAGGGGCCGATCGAGTCGAATTTCCAGGGCGATGGCGTCGTCGCGGGAGGGCTCGAAGCCCATCGCCTCCATGAAGCCGAGGTAGTAGGGCGGGCTGTGGCCGCAGAGAAGGGTCGGAGGCCGGTCGCGCCCCTCCACGAGGACGCCGTAGGCATTCTCGTAATCGAGGTTGTTGGGCCCGAAGAGGGTCTCGAGGCCCCGGGCCGCGCCCCAAGCGGCCGCCGCGTCCATGAGGGCCAGGGCCACTTCGAAGTCTTCAATATAATCGTAGAAGCCGAAGAGGCAGTCCTTCCGCGAGCAGGCGCCGTTGGCCGAGAAATCCTCGCCGGCGCAGATCGTGCCCACGACTTCGCCGCCGCGGCGGGCGACGAAAAGCTCGGCCTCGCCGTGGCGGAAGAACTCCCCCTTCCCGGGCTCCACCGCGTCGCGGCGCTCCGGATACAGTGGCGGCACCCAGATCGGGTCTCCGGAGTAGAGTCGATAGGGGAAGGAGAGGAAGGCGCGCCTCGCGCGGGCGCCTCGCACCGGGACTACTTCGAGGCTAACGAATGGCTCCGATCCTCGAGGGCGGCCATATCCTGAAGAGGGCGTAGCCTTCGATGAAGCGCCGATCCAGGGCGAAGGGGTCGATGTTGGAGTAGTACATCACGGAAGCGGGATCGGCGGGATCGAGCGGCTTCACGGCGAAATTGCCCGTGCGGTATCGAAAATCCAGCGAGTTGTAGCGGTTGTCCCCCATAGCGAAGTACTGCTCCGGCCCGAGATACTCGTCGCCCGGAGGGAACTCGGGGAAATTGCGCTCGTCATAGAGACCCGCGTACTGGCCGTTGACGTAGAAATCGAGTTCGCCTCCATCCTTGTTCAGGGAAGCGAGCTCCGTGTCCTTGGACAGGCCGTCGAAGGTGGAGCCCGAGGCCACGAGCGCGGCGTCGCGGGCGGCGCGCTTCAGCAGATTGTCCTTGATGAGGAGGTTGAGGATGCGGCCGCCGCGCGCGTACGCGTTCGCCGCCGGGACGGCCGCCGCCGGAGCCGCGGCGTAGGCCGCGAGGTCCGAGCGGAACCGGGCCGAAGAGGCGGCCGAGAGGGCCATGGCCAGATCGTCGGCGCGCGTCCCCGCCGCGGAGACGGGGTTCCCGGCCGATCCGAGGAGGTCGCCGGCGCTCGACTTCTCGAGCGCCTCGCGATCCGCCGAGACTATCTGGAAGACGCTTGGCCGATCCCTCTCGAGCGCTCTCATGAAGGCCTCGGCCCTGGAGGCCGAGGCCTCGGAAAGGAGGGCCCGCCCGGCGGCCGCGATCGAGGCCGCGAGCGCCGCGGGGTCGGCGGCCTTCCTCTTCGCGTCCCAGGCGCTCAATACCGCCCTGCGCTTCTCGTCGATCGGCAGCTCATGGATCCGGGCGAGCCGATCGGGACTCTCCTTCCAGAGGTCGGTGCGCGCCCAGGCCGCATCGGCTTCGACGGGGGCGAAGGCGGCGTCGCCCTTCCGCCTCGAATACAGCACGTCGTCGATCATCATGAGCTTCTCGCCGGGGACGCCGACGATCCGCTTGACGAGGGGATCGGCCTTCTGGGAGCCGTCGGGAAGGTACTTGTCGATGTTCACGGCGGTGAAGGTGACCATGGACACCAGCTGGGCAAGGTACTTCTTCAGATTGACCGTCTGATTCTCGGGATAGCGAGGATTGGCCAGGGTCACTATGTCGCCGCGCCTGGGGAGCCTCAGGAAGGGCAGGCGCCAATCGGTGAGAGGCACGCGCGGACCGGCCTCGAGCTTGCCGGTGAAGGGCCGGTCCTTCATGAGGAAGGCCGGGACCATCGATTCGGAGGGGATCTCGTAGAGCTGGAAAACGAAGGTGTTTATGATGATCACGAGGATCGCCGCGAAGCCGAGCGCGTCCGCCCACTCGAGGATGCCGTTGAGGAGGCCCTTCCTCCGATGCTCGGAAAATCGCCGTTTGCGCAGAGCCTTGTCCCGGACTTCCTCGTCCTCGATGAGCCCGAGGGCCGCGTAGACTGCCGGGCGGCCGGAGGCGACGAAGAGCGCGATTCCCGCCGCGAGGCAGAGCGCCGCCAGGGCGAAGAGGTAGGCCACCCTCCCCGGCCCGATGAGGCCGGCCCCCGCCCAATCGACGCGGGGCATCGCGGCGGCGGCATAGTGGAGGACCAGGCCGTAGCCGAGGAATTTCTTGAAGGCCGGGTGCAGGGACGCCCGCTTCCTGCGGTAGATCGCGTGCAGGAACGCGAGGGACCCCGCCGCTAGACCGATCGTGACGACGAGATATACCGCGTAATAGGCGGTGAAGCGCGGGCATAGGGATGCGAGCGCCGTCGCCGGCAGCATGCCTATCCAGACGAGGGTCATCACGGGCAATGCGCGGGCGGCGCCGGCGTAATCGCTCGCGCCGCCTTTGGCTTTCGCGTCGCGCGCGCCCGCGCGGGCATTCTTTCTCTTGCTCATTCGCACCAGTATCCTCAGGCGGGGGGATGGCGGTCAAGCGCCGACGTCAACGAATGGCCCCGACTCGGGAGGGCGGCCAGAGCCTGAACAGGGCGTAGCCCTCGATATAACGCAGGTCCAGGGCGAATGGGTCGATGTTCGAGTAGTAGGCGACCGACGAGGGATCGGCCGGATCGAGGGGCTTTAGCGAATAGCGCTCGGTCCTGTAGCGGAAGTCCGTGGAGTTGTAGCGGTTGTCGCCCATAGCGAAGTACTCCCGCGGACCGAGGTAGGAAATCCCGGCCGGAAACTCGGGGAAATTGCGCTGGTCGTAGAGGCCGCCGTTCTGGCCGTTCACGTAGTAGTCGAGCTCTGCCCCCTCCTTCGTCATGGCGGCCAGGGCGGCGTCGCCCCGGAGAGCCTCGAAGGAAGCGCCCGCCGCTATCAGCTCGGCGTCGCGGGCGGCCCGCCCGAGGATGCTTTCCTTGATGAGGAGATTGAGGATCCGCCCTCCGCGCTCGTAGGCGTCGGCAGGGGGCAGGGCGGAGGCCGAGGCCGTCGCGTAGTCGAGGAGCTCCGAGCGCAGCCGGGGCGAAGCGCCGAGGGCCAGCGCGAGGGCGAGGGCGAGATCGTCCGCGCCCGCGCCCGCGGCTGCGATCTGATTCCCCGAGGAGGGATCGGCCCTCCCGTAGGCCGCGATATCGGCCGCGATCGTCTTGTAGACCTCCGGCTTCGAGTTGGCGAGGCCCGCGACGAAGGCTGCCGAGGCCGACGACGAGACCCTGGACTCGAGGAGGGTGGCGCTCGCGGCGACGGACTGCGCGAGCCGGGCGGGATCGGCCTCCCGCTTCCTCGCGTCCCACGCGTCGAGGATCCGCCGGTGGCCCTCGTCGATCGGCACGAGCTCGACTCGGGACAGTATGTCGGCGTCCTCCTTCCAGAGGTCGGTTCGGGCCCACGCCCTGTCGGCCTCGAGGGGAGCGAAAGCCGCGTCGCCCCTGCGCCTGACGTAGAGCGCGTCGTCGACCATCATGAGCTTCTCGCCGGGCAGTCCCACGATGCGCTTGACGAGGGGATCGGCCTTGGGCGATCCGTCGGGAAGGTACTTGTCGATATTGACGGCGGTGAAGGTGACCATGGAGACGAACTGGGCGAGGTACTTCTTGAGGTTAACGCCCTGGTTCTCGGGATAGCGGGGATTGGCGAGGGTGACGATGTCGCCGCGCGCGGGGAACCTCAGGAAGGGGAGGCGCCAGTCGGTGAGGGGCACCCGCGGGCCCGCGTCGAATTTCGACGTGAACGGCCTGTCCTTGTTCAGGAAGGCGGGCACCATGGACTCCGAGGGAATCTCGTAGAGCTGGAAGACGAAGGTCTGGATGAGGATCACGAGGACGGCCGCGAAGCCGAGCGCGTCGATCCATTCGAGGCCCGCGCGGAGAAGGCCCTTGCCCCGCCTCTCGCGGGAGCGCCGCTTGCGCAGGGCCCTGTCCGAGACCTCCGCGTCGGGAATGAGGCCGAGGCCGGCCAGGGCGGCGGGCCTGCCCGAGGCGACGAAGAGCGCGACGCCCGCGGCGAGGCAGGCCATGGCGAGGGCGAAAAGATAGGCGACGCGGCCGCCGCCGATGAGGCCCCCGCTCGCCCAGTCTACGCGGGGAAGCGCCGCCGCCGCGTAGTGGAGGACGAGGCCGTAGCCCAGGAATTTCTTGAAGGCCGGGTGCAGGCGGATCTTCCTCTTCCGGTGGATGGCCCGCAGGAAGGCCAGGGCGCCCGCGGCCAGGCCGAGCGTGACCAGCAGGTAGACGGCGTAATAGGGCGTGAACCTGGGGCAAGGCGTCGCAGCGGCCGAGGCGAGGAGGAGCCCGATCCAGGCGAAGGCGATAGGCGGAATCGCCCGCGCCCGGGCGAGGTAGGCGCTCGACCGGGCGCCGGGCCTGGCCTTCCTGGCCTTGCTCATAACGTGAAGCCCCGGCCCTCGCGGGCCATCTCGATTTCGAGGGGAGTCCTGCCCGCCACCTTCCCCTGGTAGAAAAGCTCGAGCTCCTGGAGCTCCGTGTCCGTGCGGTTGGGATCGTGGTGGAACATGACGAGGCGCTTCACGCGGGCCCTATGGCAGGCGTTGATGGCGTATTCGTAGGAAGAGTGGCCGAATCCGACCTTGCCCTTCAAGTACTCCTTCGCCGTGTACTGGGTGTCGTGGATGAGGAGATCGGCCCCCGCGCAGAAGCGCAGCACTTTCTCGTTCTCCTCCTCGGCCGCCTCTTCGCCCTCGCGCGCGGCGTCCTCGTCGTAGTTCGGATCGGCCGGGTCCGTCGGGAAGACGTTGCGAAAGGGCTCGTTGTCGTAGACGGTTACGAAGGACTTGGCCTCGTACTCGATGCGGTAGCCCAGGCAGAGGATCGGATGATTCAGGTACTTCGTCGTGACGAAGATGCCGTCGCCCAGGTCGATGGTCGTCTCCTTGATCTGCTCGTACTCGATCTCGGCCGCCAGCTCGTCCTGCCTCACGGGCCAATAGCGGTAGGAGAGCTGGCTGCCGATGACCTTCTCGAGGCTGTCGTCCTCGTAGCTGATCGGGCCCCGCAGGCGGAGCTTCGTGCCGGGCACGTAGATGGGAGTGAACATGGGGAAGCCCAGGATATGATCCCAGTGAGTGTGGGTTATGAAGAGGTCCGCGTCGATCGGCCCCTTCCTGATGTCCTCGCGCATGAGCTTCTCGCCGAGGGGCCTGATGCCCGAGCCCGCGTCTACGATTATCAGGCGGGCGCCGCAGCGCACCTCGAGACAGGAGGTGTTGCCGCCGAAGACGGCGGTATCGGGCCCCGGAGTCGGCATCGAGCCGCGGTCGCCCCAGATCTTCACCGTGAACATACCTAGCCTCCCAGCTTCAGGAAGACCTTGGCCTTCTCTATCTCCGCCGTCACGGGCTCCTCGAGATCCTCCAGCATGGACTTCTCGATGGCGAGGAGGCTGAAGGTCTCCGGAGAGACTCTGTCGGGATAGCGGTTGCCCGAGAAGCCTATGCCCTCGCGGTTCGCGAAGAAGTCGGCCACGGCGACGGTCCTCAGGACGTCCCCGTACTCCCCGGAGTAGGCCTCGAGGTCATGGTGCCAGCGGACGGTATCGGCTATCGCACCGGTGAGCTTCCAGTTCTCGGCGACGACCTCTCCCGCCTCGCAATGGTCCAGGCCGAGCGAGCGGCGCTCCGAGGCGACGAGGGAGATCCGCTCCCTGTCGGCCAGCGACATCGTCAGCACGTACTCGTCCGCCAGGGCCGTGTTGAGCGGAATCTTGCCGATGTCGTGGAGGAGGCCGGCCGCGAAGTACTCCTCGAGGCCCTTGGCGTCGATGCCGCGCTGCTTCGCGATGAGCTTCGCGGTGACGCCGACGCAGAGGGAATGCCGCCAGAAGCCTTCCATGTTGAGCGCGCGGAAGTCTTTCTTGCTCGAAACGCGGTCGAGGACCGCGCTGGACAGCGCGAGGTTCTTGACGGTGTTCACGCCGAGCATGATTATCGCGCGGACCAGGCTGGTCACCTGGGTACCCATGCTGTAGTAGGCCGAGTTGATCAGCTTCAGCACCCGGCCCATCAGCACCGGGTCGAGCTGAATCACGCGATCGAGGTCGATGGGGCTGGTCTTGGGATTGTTGCACACCTCGAGCACTTTCGAGACCGTCGTGGGGAGGCTCGGCATCCCGCCCACGTACTCGCGCACGCGGCGCGCGCTGTCGCTATCTGGCATTGTCCTTCTCCCGCCTCATGATCTGGATGAGCTTCGCCATGCGAGGCGAAATCGCGACGCCCGCCACCTCTGTCGGAGTCCCGTCGGGGGCGACCGTCACCGGAGCCGCCTCCCTGGAAATGAGCCCGCTGAGCTCCAGCTCTGGGACTGGCCCGCGACGCTCCCCCCCGCGACGGTCAACGCTCTCGCGGCGCTCGCCCCGTTTGCGCCTCTCCTCCCGCTCGCGCCTGTCCTTCTCTGCCCGCCGCTCGGCGAGGGCGCGCCGGCCTTCCGCGCCGCGCCGGGGATCCGAGACGCGCATGGCCTGGCCCGCCGAGAGGAGGCCGAAGCCGCTCTCCCGAGGGAGGACGGGAGGGGGCTCGCGCGACAGCTCGGCCTCCCGCTTTATCTTCCCGATGAGATCGTCGACCTTTCGCTTGAATCCCGAGACGTCGAACTCCTCCCTCTTCTCGGGCGGGAGCTCGTCGGCCAGGCCCTTCAGGTATTCCAGGAGCCTAGCGGTGGGTTCCCCCAAGAGGGGCTCCTCGGCCCCCGAGGGCTCGCCCGCGGAGGGTTCGGTCGCGGCTGGATCGGCCGCGGCTGGAGGCGCCCGACCGCCGCTCTCCGCAGCGGGAGGCGGCTCATCGAAGCGGGGAGCCTTCTCGGCGTTCCCGTCGCCCCAGATATCCTCGGGGACTTCCGCGAGCTCCAGACCCTCGGCCGCGTCCCCGGCGGCTAGGGATTCGTCCTCCCCCATCGCGCCCGCTTCGGGCGAGACCTCGAGCTCGTCCTCCAGGTCCTCGCCTATCGCCGGGTCTTCGATATACTCGAGGGCTTCTTCCTCCGCCGATTCCGCTTCCGGCTCGGCCTGGGGCTCCGACGACGGCGCGGTCTCGGCGGCCGGCGGCTCTTCCGCCTCGATCGGATCCTCGGCGCGCTCGGGCGCGGCTTCCGGCATGGCCTTTGGCTCCGGCTCTGGGGCCGGTCGCGGCTGTTCCGCGGGCGGCTCGCGCGTCGGCGGCGCTCGATAGTTCGCGGGGGCCGACTCGGGGTAGACCGGCGGCGACTCGGGCTGCGGTCGGGACGGCGCTTCTGGAGGCTGCGGCTGAGCGGGACCTGGCCGATACGGTGGCTCGGGCGCCTGCGGCTGCCTCTGCGGCACGGGGGCTTGCGGCCGGTATTGCGGCTCGGGCGCCTGCGGAGAATACTGCGAAGGATAGGGCTGGGCCGATTGCGGAGGATATTGGGGATAGGGAGGATACTGTGGGGGCGGATATTGAGGGGGGGGATACTGGGGTGGCGGATATTGGGGAGGCGCCTCCTGGTATCGAGGCTGCTCTGGAAACCTCGGGGCTTGGCCTTCGCCGCGCCCGCCCGAGCCATCGCCGCTATTGCCTTTCCCCCCGGCGCCGCCTGGATCCCCTTCGCCGAGCTCGATGAGCCCGTCGAGCTCGTGCCTCGGCTCCGCGATCTCCTCGGCAGCCTCTTCGAAGGACGGTTCGTCCACCTCGTCGAGGGGCTCGGTCTCGAATTCCTCCTCGCGCTCGTCGAGGAAGAGGAGCTCCTCCTGCTCGTCCACGGGTATGGGCTCGGGCGCGACGGCCGTCGCGAAGGGCGCGAGGATGTCGGCATCGGCGGCGGACGGCTCGCCCGGCTCGGCGCGCGCCCGCTCGGACCCGCCCTCGTCGGACAGCGAGGCCCGGAGGACGCGCAGGTTCTTGTCCCAGGCTTCCCGCACGTCGGAGGAATAGTTCTTGACCGCCCCTTCGAGGACGTCGAGGCTCGCTAGCAGGGCGTTCGGGTCCTCCTCGGCGGCGGAACCCCTGAGGGTCACCAGGCGTTCGGCGGCCCCGACCGACTTCTGCTTCTCGCCGAGGACGCGATAGGCGGCCGAGAGCTCGAGCTGCACTTCCGCGTCGTCGGGGAAATCGCGCTCGAGCTCGACGAGGGTGGCCCTCGCACCCGCCCAGTCGCCCTTGCCCGCCCTGGCCTTCGCCAGCTCCAGTCGGGCCTTTTTGTCCCCCGGCCTCGCCCTGAGGTACTCGATGAGCTCGGTCTCGGCGAGGCCGAAGTCTCCGCGCCCCGCCGCGAGCCGCGCCAAGTCGACCCTGAAGCCGACTTCTTTGGGGTCCAGACGGAGGATCTTCTCGTAAACCTGCCGGGCGCGCTCGGGGTCGCCGAGCCTCTCGAGCGCGAAGGCGTAGGGCTTGAGCGCCTTCAGGTCGTCGGGGGTCCGCCTGAGGACCTCCTCGAGGGCGGCTTTGGCGTCGTCATGCCTGCCGAGGTTCGAGTAGAGCGACGCCAGGCGGACGCGCAGATCGACATTGTCGGGCATCATCTCGACCAGGCCCACGATCTCCTGCAGGGCCGCGTCCCATCGGCCCGACTTCTCCAGGAGCTGCTCGATGTTGAGCGCGGCCTTCACGAAGGACGGATCGGCCTCGAGGGCCTGGCGGAACCAGTGGATCGCGTCGTCGATCCTGCTCTCGTCGGCGTAGACGAGGCCGATGTCGTTGCGGGCCTCCGCGTTGAGGGGATCCACCGCGAGCACCTGCTGAAAGAGGTCGATCGCGCGCTTGTGTCTGCCCGTGTGGAGGAGGGACAGGCCGTACTTGTTCATCGCTTCGACCCAGCCCGGCCGGGCCTTCACCGCCTGCTCGTATTCCTTGAGGGCATCCTCGTGCTTGCCCAGCGAATCGTAGGCGAAGCCGAGGTTGTAGTGGAAGGAAGGATAATTGGGATCTACCTGCAGGCCCTTCCAGAAAACGCGGACTGCCTTCTCTGCGTCGCCCATCGCGCGGTACACGGCGCCGAGGTTGTTGTAGGCCAGGACGTGCTCGGGATCGAATTCTATGGCTTTCGAGTAGGCCATCTCCGCCATCTTGAGGTTCCCGGTCTGGCGGTGCGCGTTGCCGAGCGTGAAGAAGGCCTCGGCGTTGGCCGGATCGGCGGCCAGGGCCCGCTCCAAGGCGCCTATCGCGTCCTTCGCCTTGCCCAGGCGCAGGTAGGCGGCTCCGGCGTCGAGGAGGGCCTCGACGTGGGTAGGCTTGCGGGCGAGCACGCTGGAGAAGGCCGCGAGAGCCTCGGCCGGCCGGTCCGTGCGAAGGTAGACCGTCCCGAGCGCGATGCGCGCCTCGTCGGAATCGGGCTGCTCGATCAGGCAGGCGCGGGCATGGCGCTCGGCCGTCTCGAAGTCGCGGAGCTTGAGGGCCGATCGCACCCGCTCGAGATGGGAGGGCTGGCTCTTCTGCTGCGTACTGCTCATCTTGCGGTCCTCGAGGGCCGGGCTGAGGTCTCCGGCGAGAATTCTCCCGCGCGCGATTCGGCGCGGGCCAGCGCCGCGCCGGCGTCCCCTACCCGGGCGCCCGGCAATCCCGCGTCAGGATCGGGCGCGCCGTCGTAAGCGGCGACGACGAAGTACAGGAGCCGCCCGTCGGGAATGCCCGTGATCGTCAGGGTCGTGGTATCTCCCGCGTCGACTGGGCTCGGGCCCTGGTCGGCCCCGGTCCCGAAGTACTCGCCGGGCCTGTCCCCATAGTACACCAGATAGCCGGCGAGGTCGGCCACCGGCACCTTGGTCCAATGCAGCTCGACCGCCCCGTCCTTGGGGTAGGCCACGAGCCTCGCCGGCGCCGGCGGAGGAAGATCGGCCTCGTACCGGAAGGTGATGGACGAGAGCGAAGGGGCGAGGCGTCCCGATCCGTCCGGATAGAGCTCGGCCCTGACCTGGGCGTACCTCCCCCTGGCCGACTCGGGCAAGGTCTCTCCCGGCCTGAGAGGGATCCATTCGGGAGCGTCGCCTCGCCAGCCCGCCCAGGAATCGGCGATTCGGTAGGAGAACTCGACGCTCGCCGTGCCGGGAGCCTTGTACTCGGCCTCGACGGCCAGGAGGCGACTGTGCCCGTAGCCGAAGTCGGCGACGGGAGAAGTCACGGTGGCGGGGTCGCTGCCGAAGGGCCTGAGCGAGGGCTCCTCGACGAAGCGGCGGGAAATCCGGAACTCCTCCGCGAGCCCGGAATACTCGGGGCAGAATTCGAGGGGCGCCGCCGCCCCGACCGCCGGCTCGAAGACCGTCCCACCCTCGCGTCCCGAAGCCGTCGCGTAGGCGGTGGCCTCCGGACGGCCGTCGACGAGGTACTCGACCAGCCCGGTATCGCCGTCGAATCGCAGGAGGTGATGGGACCAGACGCGCGGCACGAGGGGGGATAGCCCCCGGAGCTCGATTCTTACGCCCGAGTCCGCGGTCTTCGCGGTGCCCTGTCCGCCGCCCTTGCCTCCGGCGGGATCCGAGAAGAAGCCCGAGAAGGACCAGGAGAGCCTTCCCCCCGAGACGACGCAGGAGAGCTGCTGGGCCTGGACCCCCGTGGGAAGCTTGCGCAGGGAGCGCCACAGGAGGATGACTTCTCCGTTGTCGGCGTTGGCCGGGAAGAGCCAGAATTCGATGCTGAAATCGCGGAAGCCCGAAGCGCCGCCCCGAGGCTTGCCGAATATCGATCCGGGCCTCGGGCTCAGCGCAAGGGCGGAATCGGGACCCCTGAAGCTGCCGGCCCCCCCGCCGAGAAGGGCCCTCGCCCTGTCGATCGAAAAGGAACTGCCGGCGCTCAGGCTCCAGTTGCCCGTCTCGTCGGAATCTGAGGCGCCGTCGAAGTGCAGGAGGAGGTCGACCGACGGATCGGTCTCATAGACCTGATCAGCGACGACGTAGTCCATGCCTCCCTTGAAGCCTTTGCGCAGGACCGCGCCTTCGGCTCGCCAATCGCCGATCGATCGCGCCGGTTGGGCACGGGCCGAAGCGGCTCGCGCCGACACCGTCTCGGCGCGTGGCTGTCCCGGGAGGAGCTCGATCCGCTCTTCCAATGCGCGCGCCGAGACGGCCGCGAGCAGACAAAGGGAGAAGGTGCATATTCCCTTATGGCTCATTCTGACGTACATTTATTATCGTACAGTATGGACGATACTAAAGCGGGCGGGAAGCCCCGCGACCCGAGACTCGCCCGCTTCAGGGCCCTCGCGAGGCAGGCCCCGGAGTCGCCGGGCGTATATTTGATGCGTTCCGTCGAGGGCGAGATCATCTACATCGGCAAGGCCAAAGTGCTGCGCAACCGCCTCTCGTCCTATTTCTCGGGACGAAAGGACATTAAAACCCGCCACTTGGTATCCCGCATTGAGTCGATCGAATGGATACTCGCCGCGAGCGAGTACGAGGCTCTCCTCCTCGAGAATACGCTGATCAAGCGGCATACGCCCAAGTACAACATCAACCTGAAAGACGGCAAAAGCTATCCGAGCATCCGCATCACCAACGAGGAATACCCGCGCGTGTTCCGGACTCGTCGGATAATCCGGGACGGCAGCGACTATTTCGGGCCTTTCCCCAGCGTCGACACCGTCGACGTCTATCTCGACCTGATAAAGAAGCTGTTTCCCCTCCGGCGCTGCGCGGTGATGCGCCCCCGCCAGAGTCCCTGCATGTACTACCACATCGGGCGCTGCTCGGGGCCCTGCGCCGGGAAGATAACGAAGGAAGCCTACGCCGAGTACGTCGAGGAGGTGAAGAAGCTTCTCTCCGGCGAGACCGAGGCCCTCCTCGAGGAGCTCCGGGCCAAGATGGCCGCCGCGGCAGGGTCGCTCCGCTTCGAGGAGGCGGCCAAGCTCCGGGACTCGGCGACGGCCATAGAGCTCTTCGCCGGGCGCTCGAGCGCCGTCGACTTCGATCCCGAGGCTCGAGACTACATCGCCTGGGCCGCCGACGGCGACCTCGTCTGCTACGTCGTCTTCCAGATGCGCGAGGGGAGGCTCACCGGCCGCGACCTGTTCCGCGGCAAGCTCTACTCCACCGAGGGCGAGGCCTTGGAAGGCTTCCTCATGGATTACTACGGTCCGGATCGTCTCCCGCCCGGCAAGGTCTTCGTCCAGAAGCCCTCCGGCGAGCCCGAAGACCCCGGCGACCTAACGGTCGCTCACGACCTAACGGTCGTGGGGGAGTACTTCGCCCGGGAGCTCGGGACCCGGACCGTCTTCGCCCTGCCCGAGGAGGGCCTCCACGCGGCCGCGATGAACCTCGCGGCGCACAACGCCTCCGAGGACCTCGCGAAGCGCCGGAGGGAGATCGGCGACATACCCGCCCTCGAGCAGCTCCAAAAGGAGCTCGGTCTCTCGTCCCTGCCCTCGCGGATCGAGGGCTTCGATATCGCCCAGCTGTCCGGCAAGCACACCGTCGCCTCCCTCATCTCCTTCAAGAACGGGGTACCCGACAAGAAGAATTATCGCTACTTCAAGATACGGAGCCTCGAGGGCGCGATCGACGACTTCGGCGCCGTCCGCGAAGCCGTGGCGCGGCGCTACACCCGCCTCGTCAACGAGGGCCTCGACCTGCCGGACCTCGTGCTCATCGACGGAGGCGCGGGGCAGGTGTCGGCGGCAAAGGAGATACTCGAGGTTTTGGGAGTCGATTCCGACCTCGCCGGTCTGGCCAAGCAGAACGAGGAGGTATACCTCCCCGGGCGACCCGAGCCCATTGTGCTGCCCAAGGATTCGCCGGCCCTGCGCGTCCTCGTCGCCGTGCGCGACGAGACGCACAGGTTCGCGACCGGTCTCAACCAGAAGCTCCGGGCCTCCGACCTGAAGTTCGGCGTCCTCGAGGAGATAGAGGGAGTCGGGCCCGCGCGGGCCCGCAGGCTCATGCGGGAGTTCGGCTCGCTCGAAATGATCGCCGCGGCCGGCGAGGAGGGGATCGCGAAGGCGACGGGCATGTCCCTCGAGGCCGCGAGGCGGGTCAAGGAGAGGACGGCGCGAAGCGCGGCGAGCGCCGGCCCATGAGGCTGCTCCTGATCGAGGACAACGAGAAGCTGGCCGCCTCGCTCAAGAAGGGCCTCGGGGCCGAGGGCTACGCCGTCGACCGAGAAGCAGACGGGAAGACGGCATTCGAGCTCGGCGCGGCCCGGCGGGAAGACTACGACCTTGCCATCCTCGACGTCATGCTGCCGAGGATGGACGGCGTGGAGATTTGCCGCCGCTGGCGCGAGCGGGGGATCGGCTTCCCAGTCCTCATGCTGACCGCGAGGGATGCCGTGGAGGACAGGGTGAGCGGCCTCGACGCCGGCGCGGACGACTACCTCCCCAAGCCCTTCGCCTTCGACGAACTCTCGGCGAGGGTCCGCGCCCTGCTCAGGCGGCCGCGAGAGAGCGGCGCCGCGGCCTACGAGGCGGGCGACATCCTGATCGATCCCGCGCGGCATTCCGCGACCGTCGCGGGGCGGGAGGCGAGCCTCACCCTCAAGGAATTCCGCCTGCTCGAGCTCTTCGTCAGGCACCCGGGGCGGATCCTGACGCGGGACAACATCGTCGGCAAGCTCTGGGACTTCGAGTTCGGCGGCTTCAGCAACGTCGTCGACGTCCACGTCAAGAACCTTCGCAGGAAGCTCGAGGCGCTGCGGGGGAATGCGGGGAAAGGGCATGAAGTCATCGAGACGGTTCGCGGCCTGGGCTACCGCTTCAAGGGCTGATCCCTTCTCGCGGGCCCGCATCAAGCTCACCGCCCTCTATATCGCGATAATCGCGGTCGTGGTCCTCGTCCTCAGCTCCTCGTTCTACGCCATCCACGACCTCAGGGTCCGGGATCTCGGCATCCGGGAATCGGAGGCGGGGGAATCGGAGGCGGGGACGCGGACCGCCTCGCGATTGATCGACGAATACCTCGAGATTCTCCAGCGCTCGATAGTCGCCGCGGACCTCGTCACCATCGCGATCGCGGGCGCCCTGAGCTACCTCCTCGCGGGCCGCACGCTCAGGCCGATCCGCGACCTCCTGCGGTCGCAGCGGCAGTTCTACGCCAACGCCGCCCACGACCTCAGGACCCCCCTCGCCGTCATGAAGACGGAGACGGAGGTCGCCCTCCGCGACCCGAAGCGGATCCCCGGCGAGCCCCGACGAGTATTGGAAAGCTCGCTCGAGGAGATCGATCGCATGTCGGCCATGGTGGAGGAGATGCTCCTCCTCTCGGTGCTCGGGCCGAGGGAGGGAGAAGGGTTCGGGGAAACACCGCCTCGGCGGGGAGAGGGCGACCTCTGCGACCTGGCGGCGACCGCGTTGGAGCGCATGAGGCCCCGCGCCGAGGCCAAGGGCGTGGCGCTGGTCTCCTCCATGGGGGAGCCCGCCCTCCTTCGCCTCGATTCGCGGGCCGTGGAGAGGGCCCTGGCCAACGTACTCGAGAACGCCGTCAAGTACACGCCGGAGGGCGGAACCGTCTCGGTCGCCCTGAGTCCCTCCAGGTCCCACGTCGACCTCGTCGTGGCGGACACGGGGATCGGGATCCCCTCCGCCGATCTGCCGCGGATCGCCGAACCCTTCTATCGCGCCGACGCGGCGCGCGCCGCCGACGGCGGCGGGGCCGGCCTCGGCCTGGCCATAGTGAAGAAGATACTGGCCGAGCACGGCGGTTCCCTCGAGATATCGAGCCTCGAGGGTCAAGGGACCAGGGTCCGGCTCCGCTTTCCCCGGCGATAGTCCCTTCCCTTCCCCGGCTTCATGCGTTCTTCATCTTCGATCCCTATCCTAGTTCCTAGAGACCATCCAGGAGGATAGAGATGAAGGGACTGAAGAGAGGCTTCCTCGCGACTTCCCTCGCGGCGGGCGTTGGGGGCGGCTGCCTCGCCCTCCTGCCGGGCGGAGGTCCCGTCGGGCTCTCGGCCCAAGGGACGGGCGGGAGCAAGGCCGCCGCCGTCTATGCGCTCAATTCCGGGCAATTCGTAGGAAGCCGCGAGTACGCCTTCTACGGTTACGTGAAGGTCAGGGCGATCGTGCAGGACGGCAGGCTGACCGACGTCGTCGTCCTCGAGTTCCCCAGCCACGCCGGCCGATCCCGATACATCTCGGGCGTCGCCCTCCCCTATCTCGTGGAGGAGGCGCTGAGCGTCCAGAACGCCCGCGTAGACTTCATCAGCGGCGCCACGCTCACGAGCGAAGCCTTTTCCAGGTCCCTCGACGCGGCCTTGAAGAAGGCGGGGGCATAGGCGCCATGGAACGCACCGAAGTCATAATGGACATGCCGATCACGGTCTCGATATCCCCGATCTTCGGGAGCGATGCGCCGGAGGAGGCCTTCGAGGCCGTATTCGCCTACTTCCGCGAGATCGACGAGGGTTTCAGTCCCTTCAAGTCCGGTAGCGAAGTAAGCCGCATGGGCAGGGGCGAGCTCGTCCCCGAGGAGGCGAGCCCGCGCATGAAGGAGGTCCTCCGGATCTGCGACGAGACGGCCGCCCAGACCGGGGGCTATTTCAGCGCATGGTACCGAGGGACCTTCGATCCCTCGGGCGTCGTGAAGGGCTGGGCCATCCGCGAGGCCTCGAGGATGCTGGACGAGCTCGGCCTCTTCGACCATTGCATCGAGGCGGGCGGCGACATGGAGGCCCGGGGGCTCAACGCCGAGGGCCTGCCCTGGGAGATCGGCATCAGGAACCCCTTCGACCCGTCCACGATCATAAAGGTCCTGCGCCTGAGCGACCGCGGGATCGCGACCTCGGGCACCTATATCCGCGGCCGCCACATCTACAACCCGAAGACCGGAGCGCCCGTCGTCGACGGAGTCGCCAGCCTGACCGTCGTCGGGCCGGACGCCTGCGAGGCCGATAGACTTTCGACCCCCGCCTTCGCCATGGGCGAAGAGGGGATCGGCTTCCTCTCCTCGACGCCCGGGATCGAGGTCTACGCGGTCGTCCGCGACGGCATGGCCCTTTTCACCCCCGGGCTCGCGAGGTACATGGAATGATCGCGTCCTTCCTCCGGAGGGCGACGATGCATCGCCTCGCGCTCTACTACCTCGCCGGCCTCCTCGCCATGGGAGGGCTCTACGGGCTCCTCGGATGGATCGCGGTGGACCCCCTCTCCCTCCTCGAGACGACCGCGGGCCTCCTGGCCGCGACGGTAGCCGCCGACATCGCCCTCTCCAAGATCCTGCGCGTCTGGTCCGACAACGAATCGGCCGTCATCACGGCCCTGATCCTCGCCCTCATCGCGGGGCCGGCCTCCATCTCGGCCGAGCCCGCCCGCTTCGGGGCCATAGCCATGTCCGGCGTCTTCGCGATGGCCGCCAAGTACCTCCTGGCCTACAAGCGGCAGCACCTGTTCAATCCCGCCGCGGTAGGGGTTTTCCTCGCCTCCGTCGCCTTCAAGGAGTTCGCGTCCTGGTGGGTGGGACAGCCCGTCCTCCTGCCGGCCGCGGTCCTGGGCGGCGCCCTCCTGGTCTGGAAGGTCAGGCGCGTCAGGCTCGTCGCGTTCTTCCTGGCGGCCTATGCGGCCATGCTATTCGCGAGCTCCCTCGTCCAGGGTTTGCCGCCGGACCTGGCGATCGCGAGCGTCGGCTTCGCATTCGCCCATACGGAGGTCTTCTTCCTGGCGGCGGCCATGCTCACCGAGCCCAAGACTTCGCCCAAGAGCTTCAGGCTCCAGGCCGTCTACGCCCTGGTCGTCGCCTTCCTCATGATCCCCCAGCTCTCAATCCTCTCGGTCAGCTCCTCGCCCGAGCTTGCCCTCCTCGCGGCCAATCTATTCGCCTTCCTCGCCTCGCCCAAAGGCCGCTACGTCCTTAGGCTCAAGGAAAGGCGGGACATGGGACGGGGCCTCTCGAGCTTCTCCTTCGCCTATCCGGGCGGATTCAGGCACGAGCCCGGGCAGTACGCCGACTTCGCCCTGCCCATCCGGGCCGGGGACGGGCGCGGCAGCAGGCGCGCCTTCAGCATCGCATCCTCGCCGACGGAGCCGGAGATCCTCATCGCAGCGCGGCTGCCCGACGAGCCCAGCCGCTACAAGGCCGAGCTTGCCGCCATGGTGCCGGGGGACGAGATCCTGGCCACCGAGATATCGGGCGAATTCACCCTCCCGAGGGACCGGGGCGAGAAGCTCGCCTTCGTCGCAGGGGGCATCGGGATCACCCCGTTCCGGAGCATGGTCAAGTACATGATCGACGAGGGCGATCGGCGCGATGCCGTCCTCCTCTACTCCGTCCGCTCCGAGCGCGACATCGCCTTCCGCGACCTTTTCGGGGAGGCCGCGGGCTCGATAGGCATGAGGACGGTGTATACCTTGACCGGCCCGGAGGGCGAGGCGCCGAAATGGCAAGGGGAGAGGGGGCGCATAGACTCGGCGATGCTGAGACGATCCGTCCCCGACGCCATCGAGCGGACCTTCCTCGTATCGGGTTCGCCGGGCTTCGTCGCCGGCGCGAGGAAGGAGCTGCGGGCCTTGGGAGTCCGCCGATCGAGGATACGGACCGACCCCTTCCAGGGCTACTAAGAGTCTGTTGAAATACTCGAAGCATTTCAACAGACTCTAATGCAATTGCCCGAAAACCTTCGGTTTTCTGCGCAATTGCGCGACTCAAGGTAGTATTGAAAAAGGCTCCATAGCCTTTTTCAATACCCGTTAAGGCGCCGGGCCTATTCCAGGTATACTTCCGCCAGCTCGGCCTGGAGGGCCTCGTAGCCGGGACAGAGGTCGCCGAGGAGGCTGTAAAAGCGCGGACCGTGCTTGCGGTACCTGAAATGGGCGAGTTCGTGCATTATGACGGACTCGATCACCTCGGGGCGGAAGCGCAGGAGCCGGGCGTTCAGGGTGATGACTCCGGCCCTCGCGTCGCAGCTCCCCCAGCGCGAGCGCATGGTGCGGACGCGGAGCTCAGGGCGGGGAAAGCGCCGGCGGGCGGCCTTCGAGAGGCAGGCCTCGAGCATGGCGGGAAAGCGCGCGGCAGCCTCCCGGGCGAAGAGGCGCTCGACCGCGACCCTGACTTCCTCGGCGTCGGTGGGATCGCGGGCCGTCGCGATGATCCCGCCGTCGGAGAGATGAGCCCGGGCGCGGGTACCGGCCTCGAGCCTGAGCTCGAGATCGCCGCCGAGGAACGGGACTCTCCCGCCGTCCTTCCAGGCGGGGGCCGCCGCCTTGATCCGCGCCATGCGCGCGAGGTGGCGCTCGACCCAGGGCCGGCGGCGCTCGAGGAAGTCCCGGAGGAAGGGCTCGGGGGTGTCCGACGGGGCCTTCATGACGAGGGAGAGATCCGGGTTGACCTGCAGGGACACCGTCCGCCTTGGAGAGCGGATCAGGAGGACGCGCAAATCTCCAGATTCTATATTGCCGGTACCCGCCGGAACCCTTTTCGCCATCTGGGCCTCCCGTTGAGAAGATGCCGAAAAGCGTGTAATCTGCCAAGTGCACGACACAACGATTGAGGAGCCGTCATGGATATCCGATCCCTCGAGAAAGTGGCCCTGAGCGCCAGGGTCCTCGCAATGGACGCCGTTCAAGAGGCCAACTCCGGCCACCCCGGCCTTCCCTTGGGCTGCGCCGAGCTCGGCGCCTTCCTGTACGGGCAAGCCCTGAGACACGACCCTGCCGACCCCGCCTGGCCGGATCGGGACCGCTTCGTCCTCTCCGCGGGGCACGGCTCGATGTTCCTCTACGCCCATCTCCACCTGGCCGGGTACGGCATCGGCGTCGACGATATCAGGAAATTCCGCAAGGTGGGCGGCAAGTGCGCGGGGCATCCCGAATACGGCCTCGCCCCCGGCATCGAGTGCACGACCGGCCCCCTCGGACAGGGCCTCGCGATGGCCGTGGGCATGGCCGTAGCCGAGAGCATGCTCGCCGCCCGCTTCAATTCCGCGAAGCGCAGGATCGTCGACCACTTCACCTACGTCCTCGCCGGCGACGGCTGCCTCGAGGAAGGCGTCTCGGCCGAAGCGTCCTCCCTCGCCGGTCATCTAGGACTGGGCAAATTGATAGTCTTTTACGATTCCAACAAGATCACGATAGACGGCTCGACCGATCTCGCCTTCACCGAGGATTCGGGGAAGCGTTACGAGGCCTACGGATGGCAGGTACTGCGCGGCGACATGTACGACTTCGCCGGCCTCGAGCGCCTCGTCGCCGAGGCGAAGGGCGACCTCGAGCGGCCCAGCCTGATCATCCTCAAGAGCGTGATAGGCAAGGGCTCGCCGGGAAAGCAGGGCTCGGCCGGCGCGCACGGCTCGGCCCTAGGCGAGGAGGAGGTGGCCAAGACCAAGGCGGCCATCGGCGCTCCCGCGGGCCAGAAGTTCTGGGTCGATCCCGCGGCCTACGCGTATTACGAGAAGCGCCGGGTCGAGCTCGCGAAGGCGCACGCCGCATGGAAGGCCGAGTACGCCGCGTGGAAGGCCGAGGAGCCGGCCCTCGCCGCCGAGTTCGAGGACTACCTCGCCGGAAGGGCGCGAAGGCCCCTCGACCTGCCGGCCTTCGCCAAGGGCGACAAGGTCGCGACGCGGAACGCCTCGGGCAAATGCCTCGCCGCCGTAGCCAAAGCCTGGAACCTGGTGGGCGGCTCCGCCGACCTCACGGGCCCCAACGTCTCGGCCCTGCCCGAGGGCGGAGTCTACGGCCCCGCCGACCGGAAAGGCCGCTATCTCCACTTCGGCATCCGGGAGTTCGGGATGGCCGCAGTCGCCAACGGCATCGCGCTCCACGGGGGCTTCAGGCCCTTCGTGGCGACCTTCCTCGTCTTCTCCGACTACCTCCGCCCGGCCCTCCGCCTCGCCGCGCTGATGAAGCAGCCCGTCGTCTACGTCCTCACGCACGACTCGATCTTCGTCGGCGAGGACGGTCCCACGCACCAGCCCGTCGAGCATCTCGCGAGCCTCCGCGCCATGCCGAACGTCCGAGTGCTCAGGCCGGGCGACGCCGAGGAGACAGCCGTCGCCTGGCGGATGGCGATGGAGCGGACCGACGGTCCCACGGTGATCGCCCTCTCGAGGCAGAACCTGCCGGTGTTCGAGAAGGCCGATCCCGAGTGGGCCCTCTCCATGGGCCTGGGGGCGTACGTCGTAAAGAATACCGAGGCCGCTCCCGAGACGGTGATCGTCGCCACGGGCTCGGAGGTCTCCATGGCCCTGGCGGCCGCGGACAGGCTCGGCAGCCCCGCCGCCTGCGCCGGGGCGCGGGTGGTATCGATGCCGTGCCGGGAGCTCTTCCTCTCCCAGCCAAAGCCCATCCGGGACGCGATCCTGCCTCCCGGCGCGCGCGTGGTGACGGCCGAGGCCGGCGTGTCGATGGGTTGGGACCGTTTCGCGAAGGCCGAGGATGTTTTCTCGATCGAGAGATTCGGCGAGTCGGGGCCGGGCGACGACGTCGCGAGGCATCTCGGCTTCACGGCCGACGCCCTCGCGAAGCTCGTAGCCGGATGAGGCCTCGCGCGCTGCCCTCCCGCCGGCCGAGAAGCCCGCGGGAGGCTCCGGCGCGCCGATGCTTTTTGGCTGTGAAAAGCGCGGCCTTTCGCCTATACTGAGTGCGTGGAATCGGAATCGGCTGGTCGCAGAGTCGACGACAGCTTCTTGAACCAGTTCAACTACCTCCAGAGGAGCGGCGCCCTCGACGACCTTTCCCTGCTCCGGAGCGAGAACCGCCTCCTCGACGCCTTGATAAACGACGCGGCCTCGCTATTCACGCTGAACTCCATCGAGCAGATGCTGGATTTCGTCATTTCCCGCATATTGGAGCAGTTCATCCCGACCCACCTCGCGATCCTCATCGAGCCGCCGCGGGGCGAGGCCCTGACGCAGTACTGCTACGTCAACCTCAAACCGAGCGAGGAGCGCCTGCCTGCGTCGAGCTACGAGCGGATCAAGCAGTACTTCCTCTCCTCGCCCTACCCGGTCGCCTACGGGGACCTCGCCGCCTGGAGGGACGGCGACGACGGCCTCCTCCGATTCGATCCCGAGATCCTCTTCCCCATGTGCGGGATCGGGGGACCCTTCGGCCTCGCCCTCCTCGGACGCAAGATCGTCGGCACCCCCTACACCGACCTGGAACGGATGTACGTCGACAAGTTCATGCGCTTCCTCTCGATCGGCATCCAGAACAGCCTTCACCACGAGAGCTCGATCACCGACGCCAAGACCGGCCTCTTCAACCACGCCTATTTCACCCAGAGGCTCGAGCAGGAGATAGCGCACGTGGCGCGGCACAAGACGATGGCCGGCCTCGTCATGCTCGATGTCGACCACTTCAAGCGCTTCAACGACTTATGGGGACATCTCGCGGGCGATGCCGCCCTCAATGAGCTCGCCCGCGCCCTTAAGCGCGCCGTGAGGTCCGAGGACGTGGTCTCCCGCTTCGGAGGCGAGGAATTCTGCGTCCTGGCGATAGAGTGCGACGGGACCAAGCTCCTCGAAGTGGCCGAGAGGATCAGGACCGCCATCGCCGGTATGGAGATAGTCTACGAATCGCGAAAGCTCTCGGTCACGGCCAGCCTCGGCTGCTGCCTCATCCCGCCTTCGCCGCGCCTCTCCGCCGCCCGCTGCCTCGAGATGGCGGACAAGGCCCTCTACCTTTCCAAGCTGGGCGGGAGGAACAGGTCCACCTTGTACAGGGCCGGCCTCCTCGACAGGGCGGAGGCGCTTAGGAAGCGCGCGGTCTAGCCTCGGGACTGCCTGATGTAGGCGGCGCTCGGGGGACGGTCGAGTTGGCCCTGGAAGACGGAGTCTTCTCCCGGCGATGCGCGCGCATGAACGCGAACGCCTCCTCATGAGGCGAAAGTAGACGGCGGAGCGATCCCTCAGTATTTTCGATTCAGGACATCGGAGGCTTTATGGCAGATTCCGTTTTCAAGCTCTCCGCCCGAGCGAACGACGGCAAGGACATCGACCTGAAGTTCTACGAGGGCAAGATTCTCCTGATCGTGAATACCGCGAGCAAATGCGGCTTTACTCCCCAATACGAGGGGCTTGAGGCGCTCTATGAAAAATACAGGGATAAAGGCTTGGTCGTCTTGGGCTTCCCCTGCGACCAGTTTGCCCACCAGGAGCCCGGCGACGACGCGGAGATCGCTTCATTCTGCAAACTCAATTACGGCGTGACCTTCCCCATTATGTCCAAGGTCGAAGTGAACGGACCGAACGCCCATCCGGTCTTCGCCTTTCTGAAGTCGAGGGCCCCGGGCGTGGCCGGCGATTCGATCAAATGGAATTTCACGAAGTTCCTCGTCGCGAAAGACGGACAGACGGTGAAGCGCTTCGCCTCGACCACCGAGCCTGGGGAGATCGTAAAGGACATCGAGACAGCGCTCTCGGCCTAGGCGCCTCCGGCCGGCGCCGCGCCTCGGCTCGCAAATCCGTCGAGGCTCGCCCTCAAGGCCTGGATCGTGCCCAGATTCTCGCCCCCGAGCCTCCTCACCTCCTCGGCGTCTTCGCGCATATCGTCGAAGCGAGCGGACATCTCGGAGCTCTGGACCCGGACCCGCGAGGCGATCTCGGCGACCGCGTCCATCCCCCGGAGAGACTCGTCCATGCCGTCGCCCGAGCGGTCGACCGCCGCCTCCGTAGACCTGGTCAGCTGGGCCACGACCTCGACGGCCGCCACGACGTCCTTCGAGCCCGCGGAAAGCTCCTGGATGCTCGCGAGGAGCTCTTCGATCATCAGGCTGAAGCCCTCGATGCTCTCGCTTATCCTCCTGAAGGAAGCCAGGGCCTCTCCGCTCCTCGACGCCGTCGAGGCGATGGAAGCCCGGATTTCCTTGAGGGTGTCGCCGATGACGCGCGCGCTCTTGCCGGCCTCGACCGACAGGGCGCGTATCTCGCCGGCGACGACCGCGAAGCCCCTGCCCGAGGCGCCGGCGTGCGCCGCCTCGATCGAGGCGTTCATGCCCAGTAGGTTCGTCCTGTCCGCGACGTCGCCGATGATCGCCCCGAGCTCCGCTACCCGCTCCGCCGATCCCCGGATGAGCTCCATCGACTCCCTCATCGACGCGAGCACGCTCTCTCCCGCCCTCGAAGTCTCGACCAGGCCGGCGACGGCCGCCTTCTTTCCGGACGCCTGCCTCGCCAGCGAGCCCGCCGCGGCGGCCATCTCCTCGATGGCCGCCGACGCGCGGGCCACCTGCTCTGTGTAGGCCGCGAGAGCGGTCTTCGCCTCGAGCTGGCAGTCCCCGGCCTTCCTGTTCGCCTCGCCCGAGACCCCGAGGGCGCCGTCGAGCTCGTCCATGCCGGCGGCGATGCCGCGGGCCCGCTCCCTGAGCGCCTCGATGGAGAGCGACGTCCTACCGACGCTCGCCGAGAGAGTCTCGCCGATCCGCTGCGAGGAGGACTGGGCCTCGCCCATCGCCGCGTTGAGCTCGCGGTAGCCCCGCTCAGCGGCCTTCGCGTCCCGCTCCACGTCGCCGAGGAGATTCGTCGTGAGGCTCACGATGTAGGCGGCGATACCGGCTCCGATGACGGTCAAGAGCGAGGATACCGACAGGTTCTGGACGGCCAGCGTCGTGACGACGCGACCGTCGCCCGGGAAGGTGTCGATCCAGTAGATCGCCTCGATCGAGGCCAGGTTGAGGATTCCCAGGACGATCGCCTGCACGGGCCGGTCCGCGACGAGGGCCGCCACGACGAGGAGGAAGCCCCCGAGCGTCCCCATGACGTAGCTATTATAGACGTTGGAGGCGTGGTCGCCGAACTTGATCGCGATGAACATCGCCGCGAAGACCCCGTAGAGGAAGGCCGACGAAGCCGCGTGGTACCTGCCCGAGCGTAGCATCGCGAGCACGGCGGCGCAGAAAAGGGCGAGGCCGGCGAAGACCGCGGCGGGCACCATCGAGCCCGTGAGCGCCATGAAGACGGCGAAGGCCACGGAGACCAGCCCGAAGGTGATGCCGATGGTCGCGAGGATGCGGCTCTTCTTGCGCACCTGCAGCGATTCTCCGGCATAGGCCGCGGTGAAGAACGAAACGGGGAGTGACGGCATTTTTCGGCTCCATCGTGTCCCGCCTCGGGGTGCCTCGGCGGGCAACAGCGTTGATTCGGAGGAGGGACTCATACCCCGCAGCTCGCTGCGTACGACGCTTCAAGGTACAGGGGTATGAGGCCCTCATACAATAAATTTCCTTACCGAGCGAACGATACCTCGCAGCGAGCTGCGAGGTCGTTCATTTTGTTTCGGATTATAATACTAAGGGCTCACCGGAGGCTTTTCAAGGACGTCGCCAAGCCTTCGGCTTGGCGTACCCCAACGCGCGGACGTGTTGGGGCGATCCCTCAAGCGGATCGCCCCACATTCGCTATCGTTCGAGCTTCCTATATACGATCCTGTGTGGGCGATCCGCTTCGCTGCCGAGCTGGGCGCGGCGCCATTCGGCGAACTCGGTGAAATTGCCGTCGTACCAGATCGCCTCGGAGTTGCCCTCGAAGGCGAGGATGTGCGTGCACACCCGATCGAGGAACCACCTGTCGTGGCTCACCACCAGGGCCGCCCCCGCGAAGTCGTCCAGCGCCTCCTCGAGGGCGCGCATCGTATTCACGTCGAGGTCGTTCGTCGGCTCGTCGAGGAGGAGGACGTTCGCGCAGTCCTGCACCATCATCGCCATGTTGAGCCGGTTGCGCTCCCCGCCCGAGAGCACCCCCACCTTCTTGGACTGGTCCGTGCCCGAGAAGTTGAACCAGGTGCAGTAGGCCCGCGAGTTCACCTCGCGCTTGCCGAGCTTGATGATGTCGAGACCCCCCGAGAGCTGCTCCCACACCGTCTTCTCCGGATCGAGAGAGGTGCGCATCTGGTCCGCGTAGGCGAGCTTCACCGTGTCGCCGAGGCGCAGCGTCCCCGAATCGGGCTTCTCCTGCCCCGTGATCATCCGCAGCAGCGTCGTCTTGCCCGCGCCGTTCGGCCCGATGAGCCCCACTACCGCCCCCGGCGGCACCTCGAAGGAGAGATTCTCGTACAGCAGCTTCCCGTCGTAACCCTTGGCGAGGCCCTTCGCCTCGATCACCACGTTGCCCAGGCGCGGACCCGCCGGGAAGACGATCTTCGTCTCGCGCAGCTTTTCCTTGCCGTCCTCGGCGAGGAGCTTCTCGTAACGCTCGATGCGAGCCTTCGACTTGGCGTGCCGGCCCTTGGCGCTCATCCCGATCCACTCGAGCTCGCGCTCGAGGGTCTTGGCCCGCGCCGACTCGCCCTTCTCCTCGATCTCGAGTTGCCTCGACTTCTGGTCGAGCCAGGACGAATAGTTGCCCTTCCAGGGGATGCCCTCGCCGCGATCGAGCTCGAGGATCCAGCCCGCCACGTTGTCGAGGAAGTAGCGGTCGTGCGTGACCGCGATGACCGTCCCCTCGTACTCCCGCAGATGCCGCTCGAGCCAGGCCACCGTCTCGGCGTCGAGATGGTTCGTCGGCTCGTCGAGAAGGAGTATGTCCGGCTTCTTGAGGAGGAGCCTGCAGAGCGCGACGCGGCGTCTCTCGCCGCCTGAGAGCACGTCCACGACCTTGTCCGCGGGCGGGCAGCGCAGCGCGTCCATCGCGAGGTCGAGCCGAGCGTCGAGTTTCCAGCCGTCGTTGGCATCCAGCTTCTCCTGGAGCTTCGCCTGCTTGGCCGCGAGCTTGTCGAAATCGGCGTCGGGATCGCCGTAGGCCTCTCCGATGGCCTCGAACTCCGCGAGCATGTCCACGATCTCCTGCACGCCCTCGCTTACGACCTGCTTGACGGTCTTGCCGGCTTCCATCTTCGGCTCCTGCTCGAGGAAGCCGATCGTGTAGCCAGGCGCGACGGAAGTCTCGCCGAGTATTTCGGTATCGACCCCCGCGAGGATGCGCAGGAGGCTCGACTTGCCCGAGCCGTTGAGGCCGATGACGCCGATCTTGGCGCCGTAGTAGTACGAGAGGCGGATGTCCTTGAGGATCACTTTGGTGCCGTAGCGCTTGGTGACGCGGTCCATCGTATAGATGATCTTCTTGTCGTCGAAGGTGGTAGCCATGCTTCGACTATAGCAGGAAAGGCGCCCGAGGGTGTAGTAATGGGCGCGCCGGCGGGCGGCTTAGGTCGGTGAAGACCTACCCGCGACATCGAGGTAAATGCGCGGGTCCCAGCTTCGATAAAATAGGGGTCTCGCTAGTCCTCCGAGCCTTCGGCTCGGGAGCCGCAAGGAAAGGGTTGTATGCCCGCTATCGCGGGTGACGGCTTCGCTCCGAGGCCCGATGGCCTGCGGAATCGCTCGACCCCTATTTCATCGGCGTCCCGCGCATCACCTTTGGGTCGCGGGTAGGCAATAGAAATATTCGCCGCCCGCCGTCGGGCTCTCCGCGAGGACTACTCGCTGCGATGCGGTCATGCGCGATAGCGCATACTACAATCCATTCCTCTACGCAAACCGCGCCTTGGCGCGGTATCCCTCGCGCGGAGGAGATCCTTTGCGATATACGAACATGCGCGACTGTAAGGCCGTTAGCCAATCCTTTCGGTCGAGACGGGGGCGAGCGCGCGTAGCGTATCGATGTTCGCGCGATAGCCGGCATCCGATTTGACGATGAGCCCGAGCTCGAGCAGAGCCGAAAGATCCCGCGCGACGGTCGGCCTCGACTTCGTCGCGTATTCCTTCGCGACCTTGGCCGAGAGATTCGCGACCTCGCCCACGGCCGCATCCTTTTCGATCGGCATTGCGAGCGCGAGCAGGCGGAGTCGCCGTATCGTCGCGTCGTTCCTGCCCTTCTCGCGGAGCGAGCCGACCCGATCGTGGATGTAATTCCCCCAGGCTATCCTGAAAAGTCCTTCCTGTATCTTCTCGAACATGCCCTTCAGCCCGTCGCGAAGGCCGAGCGCCGCATAGGCTATGAATAGCGACAGGTCGTTGGTAGAGGTCGCCTCTTCTATCTTTCGATAGTATGCCTCGCGCGTCTCATTGTAGTAGTTCGAAAGAAGATGGGATGCGACATTCGGTACGCCCGCTCGCATCAAGATGTAGAATTCGAGAAGCCGGCCGGTCCGGCCGTTGCCGTCGCCGAAGGGGTGTATCCACTCGATATAGATATGGGCGACGATCGCTTCGATCATCGCGTCCTCGAAGGATTGTCCCGCACGGAAATGGAATTCCCTGTCGAGCCAGGCGCACAAGTTATCGACGAGAGCAGGCACTTCCTCGAAAGAGGGCGGCCGATAGTTCCCGACCACCACGTTCTTTCGACGAAAGCTTCCTGGCTCGGCGGCGAAGGCATCGCCCAGGCCCTCGCCGACCAGGCGATGGAAGCGCCGAATCAAATTCGGGGATATGAGCTCTTCGCTCTTGTCGCGAATCAGCTCATTCAAGATCAAGTTGAAGGCTATGAGGATATTTTTCACTTCTTTTTCGAGATACTCCTTGCTCGCGAGGAGGCTCTTCCCGGCCTGGACTGCGTCGACTTCGGCATCAGAGAGCGTATTCCCCTCGATCGCAGTCGTCGCTTGAGCGCCCCTCGCGAGGGCGACCAAGAGAAGCTCTTGACGATAATCCGGTCGTATCGGCGTCCCCAGCATAGCTACAATAAAAGCGTGGCACTGTCCCAGCAGATTTTGAGTCGGCCCGTCGAGCGTCCATCGGGGCTGGAAGCAGATATGGGTATGGCTCGTATGCATCAGTCTGAGTATAGCCGGCTCCATACCTTAGTTCAATAATATGCTCAATTATATTTGTCGATTGATCATTATTATATATATTACAATTAATTAGAGTGTCCATTAATGTATTCAATAACAAATGAACCAGCTCGGTCGGCTGGGAAGGGTAGCATCAGGGCGCGAGGTAGTCATTCTCGGATAATATCGATAAGCGTATAAGCGGTGTGCAGGATTTCTCCATGTTCCTTGATGATGCGGCGCCCCAAATGGGCATGGACGGTATTCCCGATATACTCGCGACTGATTAAGCCGTCGATACCGATCATGCGCGCGTACGCCACTTCGCCGATGGCGCCGCGTACGACGCCAAGCGCTTTATCCCCAGGCAACAACTCGAACCGATGGGATGCCGGCAAGAGATAGAAGAGGCCGTCGATCTCGACATTTTCGTCTTCGGTTATATCCATTCTCTCCACGCGCTCGCGGCCTCGCCGGAGCGCCTCGTCGGGGAAGAGGTATTCTTTGTCGTCCTCGACGATGCGGAGCGTCGCTCCGCCGTCCGACAGGATCTGAAAAAACAACCTAATCTCGGCGAGTATCCTGCTATTGAGCTCGTCCAAGGCGACATCGAGCGTGGCTTCGTCTTCCGCGCAGAGACGAAATAAGATGGCTGAAATCTCGTCGACGGTTCCCTTGAGTCTTGAATCGACGAGCTCCTGGTCTTGATTCATCTCCGACAGGACAAAGCCGAACGAGCCTCGCACGATATCGCTGATCATGAGCGTCGAACGATCTTTCTGCGGTATCCTGCCGCGAGAGGCGAGGCCGCCTTGCTCGGGAGCCGCATACCGCTTTGAAACAAGATTCTGGAAAGCGGTCAAAGCCTGCGATGAAAAATCCGAGGAGATGGCGCGACTTCCGAATACGGGGCGCCCGCCGAAGAAAAGGGCAACCTCCGCGGCAGGACCAGGCCTAGTGCCAAAGGCTTCAATCTCTTTCTCTATCTCCAACTTTCGCCGGGAGTATTGCACCCAGCCTGAAGGATCGTCGGCTTCGGTCCGGTCCGAAAGCAGTTCCTCGACGGCCGCGAGATCGGCCTGGAGGGCTTCGAGCTCAAGCCGTCTGACCATCGAGAACTCCTTCGAGAATCTTCATGGCGGCCTCGTCGTCGGAGGCGAGAGGCAGCTCGATCATGCCCTTCCATACGGCAAAATGGGCCGCGCACCATTCGGCCCAGGCATCCTTCTCCGCATATCCCGCGGGTCGCCCGCCGAAGGTGATGATGTCGATATCGGCGGGAGGACGGCCGCGGGATTTTTCCGCATCCTCGATGAAGCTGCCGTCTATCCAC
>CAYOIX010000016.1:0-106330 GCA_964404145.1 uncultured Treponemataceae bacterium | reverse complement strand
GTTCGCCACAGTAGTGGCGTTCGCCACAGTAGTGGCGTTCGCCACAGTAGTGGCGACGCGGTCGGGGAAGGAGGACTCGTCCATGAACAGCCTATAGGCAGGGAGGGCCTGGCAGACGAGCCAATCGGCGCCCGTGGCGACCGCGAAGCCCCGTTCCGCCGCGTAGCGGGCCAGGGTGCCCCGCTTGTAATCGGCGTCGAGGACGGCGGCCGCGGAGTCCTCGGGCAGCCAGGTCTCGGGATGGGGTAGTGCCTCGGATGCCAAGGTCGAGACGATGATCGAGGCGCCGACCGCCAGGACGGCGAGCTCGTCGAGCCCGGCCGCGGCGCAGCCGAGCGCGGACGCTATCTCCCGCGCCCGAGCGAGCGTTCGGTTGGCTACGACGACGTCCCCGCCGGCCGAGACGAGGGCCTGCGCGGCGGCCTTTCCCGCCCCGCCCGCGCCGATGACGAGGCAACGCCGACCGGAGATCTCGACATCGCGCCCCCCGAGGGCGTCCAGCACTCCCTGACGATCGGTGTTGGCGCCGAGTACGCGCCCTCCCGCTAGTGCGACTAGGCAGTTGACGGCACCGAGAGCGCTCGCGTCCGGAGTCAGCTCGTCGACGAGCGACGCGGCCTCCTCCTTGAAAGGAGCGGTGAGGTTCATGCCCCTCATCCCCAGGGAGCGGAAGAGGGCCAGGGCCTCGGCCGCGCTTCCGGCGGCGACTCGAGTGTACGCGGCCTCGACGCCCGACGCGCGGAAGAGCTCGCGGAACAGGACGGGGCTCATCGAGTGCAGTATCGGCCGCCCCGCGACCCCCAGGATGGGAATCATTCTTCGGGCGGCTCCAGGATGAGTTCCTCGATGGGCTTGCCCGAGGGGACCATCGGCAGGACTTTCTCGTCGATGTCGAGGAGGCACTCGACGAGGGCGGGCTTACGCAGGGAAAGCGCGGCCTCCAGGGCGGCTCGAAATTGCCCTTCGTCGCCCGCGCGGAATCCCCTTACCCCGTAGGCATCCGCGAGCTTGAGGAAATCGGGCGGCCTATCGAGCGTCGTCTGCGAGTAGCGCCCTTGGTAGAACATGCTCTGCCATTGCCGCACCATGCCGAGCGTTCCGTTGTTCATCACGACGACGAGTATGGGCAGGTCGTAGTGCGAGATGGTCGCGAGCTCGGCGCAATTCATCCTGAAGGAGCCGTCGCCCGCGATGTGGACGACCTGACGATCGGGGTCGGCCAGCTGCGCGCCTATCGCCGCGCCGGTGCCGAAGCCCATAGTCCCGAGCCCGCCCGAGGAGATGAAGGTTCGCGGCTTCGCGAAGGGATAGAATTGGGCGGTCCACATCTGGTGCTGACCGACCTCCGTGGTCACGATCGCTTCATCGCCAACCCGGGCATGGATCTCTTCCATGATGAATTTCGGGTGCAGCAGAGCGTCGCGGCCATGAGCCGAAGGCACCTCGGCCTTCCAGGCGTCGATGTCGCCGTTCCAGGCCGACTTATCGCGCTCGGGGACTCGCTCGAGCAGGCGGACGAGAATGTCCTTGACGTCGCCGACCAGAGCCTTGCAGCTCGCGACGTTCTTGTTTATCTCGGCGGGATCTATGTCGATGTGGAGGATGCGGGCTCTCGCGGCGAAGCTGGAGGCGTCGCTGACCACTCGGTCGGAGAAGCGCGCGCCGATCGCGATGAGGAGGTCGGACCTGCTGGACGCCATGTTGGAGGCCTTCGTCCCGTGCATACCGATCATTCCCGTGAAGAGGGGATGCCTGGAAGGGAAGGCGCCGTGGCCCATCAGGCTGAGCGCGACGGGGGCCTCGAGGCGCTCGACGAGGGCGCGCAGCTCCTCCGAGGCGCCGCCGGCGATCACTCCCCCGCCCGCGTAGACGAAGGGAGTCCGCGACGCGGCGATGAGGGCGGCCGCCTCGTCGAGATCGGAATCGGAGACGACCGGGGCCCGCTTCGCGCCGAATCGCGGATCGACCGCGAATCCCGTCGCGGTCGTCGCCGCTTCGGAATTCGCGGTCGTGAACCCAGCCGCGTTCCATTCCGCCTTCGCCGCGGTGACGTCCTTCGTGATGTCGACCAAGACGGGGCCGCGCCGGCCGGTGGTCGCTATCTCGAAGGCCTGCCCGAGGACGGCGGCCAGCGAGCCGACGTCCTTCACTATGTAGTTGTGCTTCGTTATCGGCATCGTGATCCCTGCGATGTCCACTTCCTGGAAGCTATCCTTACCGAGGATCTTGTTCGGGACGTTGCAGGTGATCGCCACGAGGGGGACCGAGTCCATGTAGGCCGTCGCGATACCGGTTACGAGGTTCGTCGCGCCCGGGCCGCTGGTGGCCATCACGACTCCTGCCCTCCCTGTCGCGCGGGCATAGCCGTCGGCGGCGTGCGCCGCCCCCTGCTCGTGGGCGGTCAGGATGTGCCGGATGCGGTCGGAGCACTTGAACAGCTCGTCGTAGACGTTCAATATCGTGCCGCCCGGATACCCGAAGACCGTGTCCACGCCCCTCTCGATGAGAGTCTCCACGACGATCCGCGCTCCCGTGAGTTCCATTGCGATCCTCCAGGTTCCCGTTCCTAGCTGCCGCTGCCTTGAGGCGACAGCACGGCCCCGCTGGCGGCGGAGGAGACCAGCGAGGCGTAGCGCGCCAGCCAGCCGGATCTGACGTTGGGCTCGGGGGCCCTCCACTCGGCGCGCCGCCTTGCGAGCTCCCCCTCCGGCACCGCGAGCTCGAGCCTCCCCGCATCGATGTCGATCGAGATAAGATCGCCTTCGCGGACGAGGGCGATGGGCCCGCCTGCGGCGGCCTCGGGCGAGACGTGCCCGATGGCGGCGCCGCGGGTCGCGCCGGAGAAGCGGCCGTCCGTGATGAGGGCGGTGTCCGCGTCTCGGCCCATGCCGGCCAGGGCGCTCGTGGCCTCGAGCATCTCCCGCATCCCGGGGCCGCCGCGAGGACCTTCGTAGCGGATCACGACGACGTCTCCCGCCTTGATCCTGCCGCCCAGGACGGCCGCGTTGGCGGCATCTTCCGAGTCGAAGACCCGCGCGGGCCCCTCGTGCTTGAGCATGGATGGGGCGACCGCCGCCCGCTTCACGACGGCGCAGTCGGGCGCGAGGTTGCCTCGGAGCACCGCGATGCCGCCGGTGGCGGAGTAGGGCTCGTCGATCCTGCGGATCACCGCGCCATCGGCCTCGGGGGCCTTGGCCGCGATCTCGCCTATCGTCTCGCCGGTCACCGAACGCGCGCTCCCGTCGATGAGCCCCTTCTTGATCAGCTGCTTCACGACCGCGAAGACGCCTCCAGCCTCGTGGAGCTGGCTCACGTGATGCGGTCCCGAGGGCGCGAGCCTGCAGAGATTCGGCGTCCTGGCGGCGATTTCGTTTGCCAGGTCGAGATCGAGCCGGATTCCCGCCTCATGGGCGATCGCGGGCAGGTGGAGCATGCTGTTGGTGCTGCATCCGAGGGCCATGTCGAGGGCCAACGCGTTGCGGAACTGCCTCTCGTCGAGGAGGTCCCGCGGCTTGATATCCTTCTCGATCGCCAGCATGACGACGGAGCCTGCCCGCTTCGCGAGCCGTATCCGCTCGGCGTAGACCGCCGGTATGGTGCCGTTGCCGGGGAGCCCCAGCCCGAGTATCTCGGTGAGGCAGTTCATGCTGTTCGCGGTGAACATGCCCGAGCAGGAGCCGCAGCCGGGGCAGGCGGAGTCTTCGTAGCGCGAGAGCTCGGTCCTGCTCATGGCGCCGGCGTGGAATTTGCCTACCGCCTCGAAGACCGAATTGAGGTCGACGTCCGCTCCGTCCTTGCGCCCGGTGAGCATCGGCCCCCCCGATACCACGACGGTCGGGATGTTCAGCCTGGCGGCCGCCATCATCATGCCGGGCACGATCTTGTCGCAGTTCGGCAGGAGGACGAGGGCGTCGAGGCAATGCGCCTCCGCCATCGTCTCGATGGAATCGGCGACGAGCTCGCGCGACGCGAGGGAATACTTCATCCCCGCATGGCCCATGGCTATGCCATCGCAGACTCCGATCGAGGGAAACTCGATGGGCGTCCCGCCCGAGCTCCGGACTCCGGCCTTGACGGCGTCGGCGATGGTGCCGAGATGGATGTGGCCCGGAATGATCTCGTTCTTGGCGTTGACGATTCCGACCAGGGGCCGGCTGAGCTCTTCGTCGGTATAGCCCATCGCCTTGAACAGCGAGCGGTGCGGGGCCCGCTCCGCGCCTTGCTTGACTCTGTCGCTCCTCATTATTGCCCGACCTCCCTTATGGCCTCGACGACCGCTTCTCCCATCGCCTTCGTACCTATCAGCCTCTCGCTCTGCGCGCCCGTCGCGATGTCCGCGCAACGATAGCCGGCGTCGAGGACCGCCGAAACCGCATCCTCGATCGCGCGCGCCTCCCTCTCGAGCCCGAGCGAGTGCCGGAGGAGGAGAGCCGCCGACAGGATCGCGGCTAGAGGATTGGCCTTATCCTGGCCCGCGATGTCGGGGGCCGAGCCGTGTATGGGCTCGTATAGGCCGGGACCGGAGGCGCCCAGGCTCGCGCTGGCGAGCATGCCGATGGACCCCGTGAGCATGCTCGCCTCGTCGGAGAGGATGTCCCCGAACATGTTGCTCGTCGCGATGACGTCGAACTGCCTGGGCGCCTTGACCAGCTGCATCGCCGCGTTGTCCACGTACATGAAGGAGAGCTCGACCCCCGGCCACTTCGGCGCCATGGCCGCGGCGGTCTCCCGCCAGAGTCTCGAGGATTCCAGGATGTTCGCCTTGTCGACGACGCAGAGCCGTTTCCTGCGCCTCGCGGCCGAATCGAAGGCCACTTCGAGGAGACGCTCGATCTCCCCTTTCGAGTAGCGCTCCGTGTCCCAGGCCGAGAGGCCGTCGGAGCTGCGCCCCCGCTGTCCGAAATAGATGCCGCCCGTCAGTTCTCGCACGACCAGCAGGTCGAGCCCGCCCTCGACGAGGGCGGGCTTGAGGGGGCAGGCGCCCGCGAGCTGGGGGAACATGATCGCCGGCCGAAGGTTGGCGAATACGCCCAGGCCCGCCCGGATCGCAAGGAGGCCCGCCTCGGGCCTCTTGTCCCCTGGGAGCCCGTCCCACTTCGGGCCGCCCACCGCCCCGAGGAGGACGGCGTCGCTCTTCCTGCAGGCGGCCAGGGACGAGGCGGGCAAGGGCTCGCCGAAATCGTCTATCGCCCGGCCTCCCATCGGCGCCTCCGTAAAGGCCAACCCGAAGGAGAAGCGCGCCGCGATGGCCTCGAGGACCCCGACGGCCGCACGGACGACGTCCGGTCCTATCCCGTCGCCGGGTATCGTTGCGATGCTGTAATTCATGCCGGCCTCCGCCCGATCTTTGTATGCCTCATCACATGTAGGCCTTGTAGCGCCTCTCGATATCGTCGATCAGCTTGTATTCGATGGAATCCACGAGCGCCAGCCAGCTGGCCTCGATGATGTCGGTCGAGACGCCGACCGTGGTCCAGGCCGACTCTCCGTCCGAGCTCTCGATCAGCACGCGAACGGACGCGGCGGTCGCCCCCTTCGTGTCCAGGACGCGGACTTTATAGTCTATGAGCCGCATCGAGGCGAGCGCGGGGTAGAATTTCTCCAGGGCCTTGCGAAGCGCGAGATCGAGGGCGTTGACGGGGCCGTCGCCCTCGGCGGCGCTGATCGCGTCCTCGCCGTCGACCCTGATCTTGACCATGGCCTGGGCGGAGACCCTTCCCTCCGCCGGCTCCTCCCCGATCGTCCGATAGCGGCCCAGCTCGAAGAAGGGCTTGTACTTGCCGGCGGCCTTGCGCATGAGGAGCTCGAGGCTGGCGTCGGCGCCCTCGAACTGATAGCCGAGCCTCTCCATCTCCTTAAGGCGATTGACGACCTGCGCGACGAGGGGCGACTCCTTGGTCGCCGTGGGGTCGAGGCGCTTCACGCGGTCCAGGATGACCGATCGGCCGCTGACCTCGCTCGTGAGGATCCGCCTCGAGTTGCCGACCGTCTCGGGCGGCACGTGCTCGAACGAGATCGGCGTCTTCGTCACCGCGTCGACGTGCATCCCGCCCTTGTGGGCGAAGGCCCGGAGGCCTACGTAGGGAAGCCCCTCGTCGAAGTTGAAGTTGGCTATCTCGGCGACCCGCCTCGTCGCGCGGGAGAGCTTGGGCAGGGAATCGGGCTTGAGGCAGTCGAGGCCCAGCTTGAGGACGATATCGGCGGTCAGGGTCGAGAGGTTGGCGTTGCCGCACCTCTCGCCGAAGCCCACCAGCGTGCCCTGGATCTGCGTGGCGCCCGCCGCCACCGCGGCGAGGGAGTTCGCCACGGCGAGCCCGGAGTCGTTGTGCGTATGGATGCCGACAGGCATGCCGAATTCCTTGACGACGCGCGCCGTGAGCTCTCCTACCCGGCCGGGCAGGTTGCCGCCATTAGTATCGCAGAGCACGAGCCACTCGGCCCCCGCCTCGGCGGCCGCGCGCAGCGTCGACATGGCGTAGGGTCCGTCGGCCGCGAAGCCGTCGAAGAAGTGCTCGGCGTCGTAGATCACGCGCCGCCCGGCCGCCTTGAGGTAGGCGACCGTATCGCGGATCATTCCGAGGTTCTCCTCCAGGCTCGCCTTGAGGACTTGCCTGACGTGGAGGTCCCAGCTCTTCCCGAAGATCACGACGACCGGCGTATCCGCGCTCAAGAGGCTCTTGAGTCCCTCGTCCTCTTCGCATTTGATCCCGCGGCGCCTCGTGGAGCCGAATGCCGCCAGGACGGCGTTCTTGAGCTCGAGCCCGGGCGCCTCTTTGAAGAAGTCGAGATCCTTCGGGTTCGATCCCGGGTTGCCCGCCTCGATGATATCGACGCCGAGGTCGTCCAGGGCGCGTACGATATTCAGCTTGTCCGTCACGGAGAAGCTTATGCCCTCGCCTTGCGCTCCATCGCGCAATGTCGAGTCAAGGACCGCGATCCGGCTCATGCCTATCCTCCATGTCCTGCGCCATCGCGTTGATGGCCGCGATATATGCCTTGATGCTCGCCTCCACGGCGTCCGTTGAGAGGCCTCGCCCGTTGTAGCGCCTGCCCGCGCTTTGGATCCTCACCCTGGCCTCGCCTTGCGCGTCCTTGCCCTCGGTCACGGCGTCGAGCGAGAAGGCCTCGAGAACGGGATGCTTCCCCACGACCTTGTCGATGGCCTTGAAGCTCGCGTCGATGGGTCCATCGCCGACGGATACCCGCTCCGAGAGCGAGCCGTCCTGATTCGCTAGCCTGACGGCGCTGGTGGCCGCTATCGTCGATCCCGAGTTGATGACGAACCTGTCCAGCCTGTAGGTCCCGGGAACCTTGGCGGCCGCGCCCAGGACGAGGGCCTCGAGATCGCGGTCGGTCACGGTCCTCTTCCTCTCCGCGAGTTCCTTGAAGCTGCCGTACAGGCCCTGCACGGCGTCGGGCCTGGGCCGGAGGCCGAGGAAGGCCAGGCGCTCCTCGAAGGCTCCGAGCCCCGAGTGCTTGCCGAGGGCGAGCTTCCAGGTCGGCATGCCGACGGACTCTGGCGTCATAGGCTTGTACCCCGTCGTGCCGACGAGCGCCCCGTCGAGGGTCCTCGCCTCGCAGGCGAAGGCATTGCCCCCGACGACCGCCTTATTGGGCTGGGCGCGGATGCCGGTGATCGCCTGGACGAGCTTCGAGGTGCCGTAGATCTGCGTGGTGTCCACTCCGCAATAGGCGCGTAGGAAATCCGTCCTCGTCGAGAGCGCCATGACGAGCTCTTCGAGGGCCGCGTTGCCCGCCCTCTCGCCGAGGCCGTTGACCGTGCACTCGACCTGCTGCGCCCCGGCGCCTATCGCGGCCAGGCTATTGGCGACCGCCAGACCGAGGTCGTCGCGGCAGCGGGCCGAGATCGTCGCCAGCTCGATGTCGGGCACGCCGACGCGCAGCCTCCCGATGAGCCCTGCGTACTCGTCGGGAACGGCGAAGCCCGCGGTGTCCGGGACGTCGATTATCGTTGCGCCGGCCTCGATGGCCACCTGAAGCACGCTGCAGAGGAAATCGGGGTCGGAGCGCATCGCGTCCTCGGCCGAGAACTCGACCTCGGCGCAGTGCCCCTTCGCCCGACGCACCGCGCGCGCGGCCAGCTCGAGCACCTCGTCCGGCTTCATCCTCAGGCCGCGCTCCATGCATAGAGGCGAAGTGGCGAGGAGCACGTGTATCCTCGGCCTCTCCGCTCCCCTCACGGCCTCCCAGGCGGCGTCGATGTCCGCATCCGAAGCCCGCGCCAGGCTCGCGATCGTCGGCCCCCGGACTACGCGCGCGATCTCCTTGACCGATGCGAAATCCCCGGGACCGCCGCCGGGCCGCCCTGCCTCGATGACATCCACGCCGAGCCTGGCGAGCTGCCGCGCCACCTCGAGCTTCTCGTCGAGGTTCATGCAGAGACCCGGCGCCTTCTCGCCCTCGCTCAGCGTCGTATCGAGTATCGCGATCCTGCGCGGCATTCGGCCTCCGTCAGGCCTTTTCCTCGGCGCTTTTGGTCCAGCTCATCATGGCGCGCAGCTCTTTGCCCACCTTTTCAGAGAGGTGCCCCGCCTCGATCTCTCGCATGCGGTTGAAGTAGGGCCTGTTGGCCTGGTTCTCGAGGATCCAGTTGCGCGCGAAGCTGCCGTCCTGGATCTCCCCCAGGACCTTCTTCATCTCCTTCTTGGTCTCCGCCGTGACGATGCGCTTGCCGACCGTGTAATCGCCGTATTCGGCGGTATCGGAGATGGAATAGCGCATGAAGGAGATGCCCTTCTGCACGACCAGGTCGATGATGAGCTTCATCTCGTGAATGCACTCGAAGTAGGCGCTCTCGGGCTGGTATCCGGCCTCGACGAGGGTCTCGAAGCCCGCCTTCATGAGGGCCGTGACTCCCCCGCACAGGACGCACTGCTCGCCGAACAGGTCCGTCTCGGTCTCCTCCTTGAAGGTGGTCTCGAGGATTCCCGCGCGCCCTCCGCCGATCCCGGAGGCGTAGGCGAGCGCGAGCTTCTTCGCGTCGCCCGTAGCGTCCTGATGCACCGCTATCAGGTCGGGCACGCCCTTGCCCTCGAGGTACTGGCTGCGGACAGTGTGGCCCGGCCCCTTCGGCGCGATCATGACGACGTTGACGTCAGCGGGGGGAACGATTTGCTTGAAGTGGATGTTGAAGCCGTGGGCGAAGGCGAGGGTCTTGCCGGCCTTGAGGCCCTGCGCGAGGCTCTCGGCGTAGAGTCTGGCCTGCTTCTCGTCGTTGATCAGGACCATGATGAAGTCGGCGGCGATCGCCGCGTCCTTCGCCGTCATCACCTTGAAACCCTTCGCCTCCGCCTCCTTCCAGCTCTTCGATCCCTCGTACAGCCCGACGATGACCTTGTGCCCTGAATCCTTGAGGTTGAGGGCGTGAGCGTGGCCCTGGCTGCCGTAGCCGATTACTGCGATCGTCTTGCCGGCGAAAGCCTTGGGGTCGCAATCCTTGTCGTAATACATTATCGCCATGGTCCTATGCCTCCTCCCGCCTTCCATACGAGGATGGCGGGTAATCTATGATCGCTCCCGCCTCGCGGCCGGCGGGTAGGTCTCTGTGGCTTTCTCTCCGCCCCCGCGGCGCCATCTGGCCCCGGGGGCGGTTAAATAAGAGATAATTGAGCGGGGCCGCGCTCGAGGGCGGCGATGCCGGTCCTCGCCAGTTCGCGGATGCCGTAAGGCGCAAGAAGCTCGATGAGGCCGTCGACCTTCTCCTGGTCGCCCGTGACTTCGATGGTCAGACCGTCGTTGGAGACGTCGACGATGCGTGCGCGGAATATTCCGGCTATCTGAACGATGTCGGGGCGGCTCCCATGCGATGCCGAAACCTTTATGAGAGCGAGCTCCCGATAGACGGACTTTGAGGGTTCCAGGCGGCGAACAGCGCCGACCTCGACGAGTTTCTCGAGCTGCTTCTGGATCTGCTCGATGGTCGCCTCGTCCCCGCGGACGACGATCGTCATCCTCGATACGCCCGTCTCCTGGGTCTCCCCGACGGTGAGACTGTCGATATTATAGCCTCTTCGGCTAAAAAGCCCCGATACGCGAGAAAGGACGCCCGCATGGTTCTGAACCAAGGCTGATAGGACGTAGCGATCCATACAACTCCCGTAGCTCGAGTATTGGGGCGTTAACGTATCGCATACTAAAATGCTTGTAAAGAGGCGGATCGACGAATCGCCCGAAATCAGAGAGAAAAGCCGCCTTTCGGTCATTTTTCGCTTATTCCGCGGGCGACTGTTGCCTTAAGGCAATAAAAAACGCATACCGATGTCGATACGCGTTTCATTTATTGAAATGAAAATGCTTAAAGGTTGGAGATTCGCGACGAGAGGCCTTTCCTCCAATCTTTCTTTTCGCCTTCCTTTTCCCATTGTATCCGGCGCTTAACGAGGAAGGCGCTCTCGCTCTTATCCCTGTCCTTGTACTCGACTACGCCGAAGGCTCCCGAGCCGAGATAGACGAGCTTTTCTTCGGCGGCGAGACTCTCCGAGGCGTTTACACGCTCGAGAACGCAGTCGAAGTGCGCCGGCTCGCCCGTATCCCTGCTTGCGGAAAGAGCGGTGAAGAGATCGTAGACGGGCTTCCCGCAAAGCGGGCAGGCGGGCATGTCGCGCGTTTCTTCGGGCCGAGCGCCGCGAGGTCTCGGCCCTTGGTCCTCGCGGTACGGCGGGCGACCGCCCTCGCGAGGGCCGCCGGGCGAGGCATCCGCTCCGCTCGTCCTGCCGCCGTGGCGTCCCCTGAATCCCCTGTGCCTTCCGTTCCTCCGGCCCTGTCCATCCTCCCTGCCCGGCGGGCCATTGGGGGATGCGTCTCCCGGAGCCTCGCGCCCTTCTTTTCCGTTTCCGTCTATCGGTCTCTCGTCAGCCATCGGGGAACTCCTCGGTACTCGGCCAGCATATCATTTTTCTGCCGTTAACGCAGCGTCAATCGAGCGCTCAGGACCGTGGCGATCCTCAGTATGGCCCCATTCATATAGTCCTCGTCCCCCAGCTTGGCCTTCAATTCCGCCAGGCGATTCTGATCGGAACGCGGAGCGGCCCGAGCCCGGGCGCGACCTTGCCCCTGTGGAGGCCTCCTCGCCGGGCCCTTCGCGGCGCCCGCGGCGCCTTGCGCCGCGGGTACGACTTCCGCTCGAATCCTCGCGGCGCGCCTCGTCGCTTCGGCAATCCTCGGCTCGCGCATCCTCGATTCGGTCCCCATCGTCTTTCGGCTCGTCATAGATCTCCCGTAAAGGCCGAAGGATATCGTTCGACTACAGTTCCTCCACTAACGAGGATGACGTCGAATCGCACGCTCCAGTCATTATATTCTCGATGCCGGGAGAGGAAGATTTTAGCCGTTTCGACAATTCTGCGACGCTTATCCGGACCGATCGCCCTCGCGAGCTCCTCGGGGCCCATGCTGTCCCAGGACTTCACTTCCGTAAAGGCGATCACGCCTCCGCGCCGGGCGATAATATCTATCTCGCCGCCTTTCCAACGGAGGTTTCGGGCGACGATCGACCAGCCGTCGGCCTCGAGGAAGGACGCGGCGACCTCCTCGCCCGCGCGCCCCTTGGCGGACGATGAGAGGACCGGCCGCGCAGGCTCGTCGGCGCCGGCCTCCCCGCGTGGGCTCGCGGGCCGTCGGCTCACGAACCGGCGCCGACTTGTCGGCCGTCCGCTCGCGAGCCGTTGCCGGCATGTTGGCCGGCGAGCTCCTTGGGATCGAGGGCCCGGGCGATGAAGAGCGTCTTCTCCGCCACGAGATCCACCGAATCGCCCTCTTCGGCTTCGTAGCGCTTGCCGAATTCGTCAACGATTATCCTGAGCCTGGGCCGCAGCGGCGCCTCGGGATGAGTCTCGATGACCTTAGCTATGGCTGCGTTGTTGAGAAGCACGGTCGACCCCAGGGGATAGATCCCCATGCTCTTGATGAAAGCCTTGAGGATATCGGGATCGAAGCGGCGGGAATTATCGGAGAGGAGCGCCTTCATCGCGGCATAGCCTATCATCGAGTTTCGATAGGGTTTCTCGCTCACCATGGCCTCGAAGGCGTCGGCGACGGATACGATGCGGGCCAGGACATCGATTTCCCCGCCTGCCGTCTTGCGCGGATAGCCCTCGGAGTCCCAGCGCTCGTGGTGCTGGAGCCCGACGAGGCCCACGTCGTCGGGGTACATGAGCTCTTTGGTGATTATCCTGTACGAAAGGAGAGGATGGGCGCGAACTTTCTGCGCCTCGTCCTCGCTCAATGCCCCCTTCTTCTTGATTATCGAGTCCGGGATCCTGAGCATGCCCGAATCGTGGAGAAGGGCGCCTGACGCCAGATAGGCGAGCCTGTAGGGAGGCAGCCTGAGGGTCATGCCGATGACCGAGGAGAGGATGGCGGTATTGACTCCCGCCCTGGCGAGATTGGGGCCGGCGTTCTGCGAGCCGAGGATGGCCGATATTGCGGAATCGCGTTCCTCGCGTACGAGGGCGAGGACTCCCTGCGACACTTGGTCGACGGCCTTGGACTCTACAGCCTCGCTCTTGCGGATCTTGTCGTAGATTTGGGATAGCCTATCCACGAGCTCGGTATACCTTAGGTAGAGTTCCCTGCTCCCTGTGAAGCCTATGGGTTTCGGCTTAACGGCTTCCACGGGCGTCGCCGCCACGGCCGAATCGTCGGCGATGGCGCCCTCGGTCAGGACGAAGGCGACGCCCCAGCGTTTCAGCGAATCTATATCCTTCTGCTTTACGGGTATATTCGCCGGAACGAGAATGTTCTTATCGTCGATGAATACGTCCTCGGAAAAGCGCGAGCCGGGCTTGATCTGGTCCAAGGCGATTCTTTTCTTCATACTTCCTCTATCGACTTCACGAAGGCGAACACCTTCGCGAGGATCTCGAAGCACTTTTCGGGCACATAGTCCCCGACCTCCAGCGGAAAGACCGCATTGGCGAGTGGGCTATCCTTCATTATCGGTATGCCGGCTTCCCTCGCGATGGCCAAGAGACGATCGACCGCCCGGCCCTCCGCCTTGGCGGCCAGGAACGGCGCCGGTAGGCCGGCCCAATACCGGAGCGCTACGGCCCTGCGCCTGCCGGCTCCGCCCTTATGCATCGAGATCGAGCCCCTTTCCGCCGGCGCCTTCCGCCTCTCCGCGAGGCATTCGCCGAACCGAGCAGGAAAGCGAAGCGAGCTCCGCCGCGAAGGCCTCGAAAGCGGCACCGGAGAGCGAGCCTTCGCGTTCCTCGGGCGACCCGATCCGCAGCGTGGAAGCGCGTCCCCCGCCGAAGCCGAGCACGGCGGTCCATTGCTCCGGGATCGAGCCGCGCGATGCGGTGAATCGCGCCTCGAGGAGCCCGGCGCCGCCACGAACGTATGGTAATTGTATACGAAAGCTTCCGGCGAAATCAACCGCGTCCAGCGCGAAACGGAATGGCACTATGACCCAGCTGCCCTCGGGGCCGCGCAATTGATTGAAGAGGGCGAGGGTCTCGCCTTCGCCTCCCGGGCGCCTTTCCGCCTCCCCGCAACGGGTGGCCAGCGCGCGCAGAAGCGCGCCGAGCACGCGTCCGAGCTCGGGTTCGGGGATCGATCGCTCGATATCCCGCCCGAGATCGGCGAAATCCGCCTCTTCGCGGGGGCGATCGCGCGTCGAGTCTCCTCCGGCGCGGAAGTCTTCACCGCCCGTCGCCTCGCGTCGCCCGTCCGACGATGTCGGGGCGCAATCCCGCAGGAGTCCTTCCAGGGCTTCTTCGTCGGAAGGCATGCCTTTCGCTTCCATTCTCGCCGCCAGATCGGTCCTTTCGCCGGCATCCGCGAGGGCGGCGCGCCTCACTCGCGCAAGGGCGGGCGGCGACGGAGCGACTCCCTCTCGAAGGAGGGCGGTTAGCGCCGCGTACGCGGCCGCGTCGCCGGGGAGCCCGGCCGAGGCTACCAGGGCCGCTGCGGAGGCCCGCGGGAGCTCGCGACCCTCGGCCGGCGAATCGTCGGGCGCGGATGTCCGGAGGATTGTCGAGCCGCCCAGGCGCTCGACTCGGGCCGTCATCCTCGTCCCGGGTTCCAATTGGCTCGCCGAGGAGGCGACGAAGAGGCGGCCTCCGATTGCGACCTCATAGCGTCCGGGTCCGATGCGCCCGCGGACTTGCAGGGATACGAAAGCGCCGGCCTTGAGCCTTTCGCCACGGCCGGCGCCCGCGGATGCGTCGATGATTCGAAGCGAAGCTTCGTTGGGGCCGGCAGTCCTCATCCGAGGTATTGGCCCGGGGGCCTCAGGAGGCGGATTCCGGAGCGGCCTCTTCCTTCTTGTTGGGGAGGAGGACCTTGACCTTGGACTTCTTGCCGACCTTGGTGCGGATGTAGTAGAGCTTGGCCCTGCGCACCTTGCCGGCCCGCACGACTTCTACCTTCTCTATCCGGGGAGAGTTGACCGGGAAGACGCGCTCCACGCCCACGCCGTAGGATATCTTGCGGACCATGAAGGTATGGCCGATTCCGGCGTTCTTCATTGCGATGACGAGGCCTTCGTATATCTGGACGCGCTCGGTCTTGCCTTCTACGATCTTAAAGTGGACTTTCACGGTGTCGCCGACCTTAAAGCCAATCGCCTGGGTCTTCATCTGAGGCGCCTGGATTTTCTGTATAAGGTTCATCGTCTCCCCCTTCGGTCATTATCTCGCGCATGAGCTTTCGAATCTCGCTCGGCAGCCCTTCCTCGACGAGGAGCTCCGGACGGTACGCCAGGGTCTTCTTTAGGCTTTCCCGGAGACGCCATCGAGCGATATTCGCGTGGTGACCCGAAGTCAAGACCTCGGGAACCCGGATGCTATCATAAACCGCCGGACGTGTATACTGGGGATACTCGAGCAGGGCGGGCCTGTCGGCAAAGGCTTCGGCCGCGCCGAAGCTCTCCTCGAGGAGGGACTCGCCCGAGATGACTCCCGGAACGAGGCGATAGACCGCGTCCACCAGCGCCAGAGCCGCGATCTCGCCCGACGAAAGCACGTAATCGCCGATCGATACTTCGTCGGTGATATATCGCTCTATCACCCTTTGGTCGATGCCCTCGTATCGTCCGCAGACTATGACGAGCTCGTCCTCGCGGGAAAAATCCGCGGCCATCGTCTGGTTGAGGAGCCTGCCCGAGGGGGTGACGTAGACGCTCCGCTTGGCCTTCGGGCCGGCCGTATCCAAGGCCCGGACGCCGACCGCCTCGAGAGCGCGGCCCAGAGGACCGGGGAGCATGAGCATACCCGCCCCTCCGCCGAAGACCTCGTCGTCGCACTTGCGGTGCTTGTCGTTCGCGTAGTCCCGGATATTCACGAGCTCATATGACATGAGGCCGCGTTCGACGGCCTTGGCCATGATCGAGCTCTCGAAGAAGCCCCTTAGGATTTCGGGGAAAAGGCTGAGGACCGTGATCTTCATTCGTCGAGGAGCTCCGGGACGAGGAGCTCGATGGTGCCCGCGGCGATATCCACCTCCCCGACGTAGGCTCCACGGAAGGGGACGATCGCCCTGCGGCCTCCGTCGAGAACGGCCTCGAGCCAGGGCTCGGCCCCCCCCTCGAGGACGGATGCCACTTTAGCGAGTCGCTCGCCCCCCGAAACCAATGCGAGGCCGACGAGGTCGTCTATGTACCATTCATCGGGTCCCAGAGGGGCCGCCTTAGCCCGAGGGACCACGATATCGAGTCCGGTCAGGGATCGCGCGGCTTCGGGCGAGGGATAGCCCTCGAAGGCCATCGTCAGGGAGGGCCCGTCGCCCCCGACCCTGAGCACCTTGAGCCTGAGGCTTGGCGCCTTTGCCCCCACCGCTGCGCCCCCGGCGGCGCTTGGCCTGAGTTCAACTTCCTGCAGCTCGCGGAAATGGGCGCTCTCGCCCGAATAGGATTGGACTTTAAGGTCGCCTTTTACGCCCTTGGGAGCGCCCAGGCGACCGATCGAGACGAAATCGCGGTCCACGCCCTTAATCGAGGATCTCGAGGACGACTCGCTTCTCCGACGCGCCGGTGGACGCGGAAAGTATGGTGCGCATCGCCTTCGCGATGCGGCCGTGCTTCCCGATCACCTTGCCGATGTCGTCGGCGGCCACCCTGAGCTCGAGGATGGTGGACCTATCGCCTTCGACGACCGCCACGGATACGGATGCGGGATCGTCCACGAGGGACTTGGCGATGTATTCGACGAGATCGCGTTCCACGATCCCTCCTTACTTGATCTGAATGCCCTTCTTGTTGAGGAGACCTCGGACGGTGTCCGAAGGAAGGGCGCCTTTGGCGAGCCAGGCCTTGGCCTTGGCTTCGTCGATTATTATCTGCTTTTCCGCCTTCTCGATCGGGTGGTATAGGCCGATCTCCTCGAGGCAGACGCCGTCGCGTGGTACGCGGGAATCCATGACCACGATGCGGTAGAAGGGCCGCATCTTGGTGCCGAAGCGCTTCAGCCTGATCTTGACGCTCATTGTACTGTCCTCCGGAAACCTGACTCTCTGATTGGGCCCACCTTACGACAGGCGATCCGGCTTGCGGAATCGCCATCCCCGGACGGCAGACCCGGAGCGGGGTGTTCGAAGGTTATACAACGCCGAGGGGCCTAGGGTCAATGATGGGTCTTCGCGCCGGACGATACCGCGTTCCTATGCGAGGCCTCTGTCAAGAAAAGCGCATAAAGGTATAGCATAGTCATTCCGCTCGGCATCGGAGAGGCGGGAAACGAGGCGGGCTATGCATGATGAATTCCCTCTGGCTTCCGTGCTAGGGGAAGTCGAAAAAGCCCAGCGACCCTCATGACCCACTCCTTTGCTCCCGGCTCGCTCTTCCTGGCGCCCATGGTGGGGCTCTCCCATAGAGCCCTTCGCGAACTCATCCTCGAGTACGGAGGACTGGATCTCGCATATACGGAGATGGCGAGCGCCGGGGCGGCCGTTTCGGGATCGCCCTACGAAGAGTGCTATCTCGATGCCGGCCCCGCGCCGGAGAAAGTGGTCTACCAGCTCTACGCGACCAGGCCGGAGCGGTTGCCCGAAGCCCTCGCCCGGCTGGGGGACAAGCCTGTATTCGGGGCGGATATCAACTTCGGCTGCTCGGCTCCCCATATCACCCGGGCAGGAGGCGGAGCCGCATGGATGCGCCGGCCGGAAAGCGCCTTCGCCCTCGCGAGGTCGGCCCGCGCCGTCTGGAACAAGCCCCTCTCGGCTAAGATCAGGCTCGGCCAGGACGAGGACTATGAGAGGCTCGCCGACTTCGTCAGGGGCCTCGCCGAGGCCGGAATCGACTACGTGGCCCTCCATCCGCGATTCGAGGGCCAGAAATTCAGACGCCAAGGCAGATGGGATTTCGTGGCCCGTCTGGCCGCCGAGATGCCGCTGCCGATCGTCGGCAACGGCGACATTCGTCTGTGGACCGACTACAGGAGGAGGCGGGACGAGGCGAAGCCTGCGGGAATAATGATCGGGCGGGAAGCGGCGAGGAGACCCTGGATTTTCGCCCTTCTGCGCGGCAAGGAAGGATCCGAGGATTTTTCGATGGACGTGGATCTTCGAGCTGCGGCTTTCAGGATGCTGGATCTCATTGAGTCCCGGCTCGTCGAGGATTTCAGGCTTACGCGGGCGCAGCGCTTCTTCTTCTATTTCGCGGACAACTTCAGGTACGCGCACTATATAAAATGGAAGTTGGTTAATTCCCCCGACCTGGGCTCCATGCGCAAAGAGCTCGATGCGTATTTCGAGGAGATGCCTGACGATCGCATCATGAGATTTAGCGAGTGAATGGCAACTTGTTCATCCTTACACTCGGCGTTAGAATGTAAAAGTCGAAGGAGACCTTATGGCCGATACGATTCCCCAGATGTTCCTCGAGAGGGCTCGATCCTTCGCCGGATTGCCGGCTCAATACTCCAAGGACGAGTACGGGGATTTCAAGGCCAGGAGCTATTCCGAGCTGCTGGGGGATATCAAGATATTCGCCGCGGGCCTCCTCGAGCTCGGCGTGGACAGGGGCGATCACGTGGGCCTCATCTCCGACAATCGCAGGGAGTGGCTCATCGCCGATCTCGCAGTGCTGGGCCTGGGCGCGGCCGACGTACCCAGGGGCTGCGACGCCACCGAGCAGGAAATTGGCTATATCCTTGACTTCAGCGATTGCCGCCTCGTCATCCTCGAGAACGCCAAGCAGCTGGGGAAGGTGGTGGCCCGCAAGGCCGAGATCCCCGGCCTCGAAATGGCCCTGCTATTCGAGGGGGCCTCGCCGAAGGAGAGGGCTGCGGCCGAGGCCTCGGGCTTGAAGGTCGCGACATTCGCGGAAGCCTGCGCCCTAGGCACTCCCCGCGCGGCGGCTAGGCCGGCCGAGTACGAAAAGGCCGTCGCTTCGGGAAGGCGCGAGGAGCTCGCCACCATCATCTACACCTCGGGCACGACGGGCGAGCCCAAGGGCGTAATGCTGAGCCACGGCAACTTCCTCCACCAGACCGATGTCGTCCCCCTCATTATCCACATTCTGCCGGGCCACGTATTCCTTTCCGTCCTCCCGGTTTGGCATTCCTTCGAGCGCATCGTCCAATACGTGGTCCTCGCCGCCGGCGCGGGCATTGCCTATTCCAAGCCGATAGGCTCGGTGATGCTCGCCGACATGGAGGCGGTACGCCCTCAATGGCTCACCTCGGTGCCGAGGATATGGGAATCGGTAATGGATGGAGTCTATAGGACGCTGAAGAATCAGAGCGTCGTCAAGAAGGCCCTCTTCTCCTTCTTCGTCGGCCTAGGCGAGAGCTATGCCTACTTCCGCGAGCACTTGCTCGGCCGCGTGGCCCAATTCGCGCCGAGGATACGGATCCTCGAAATGCTCTGGTCCCTCCTCCCCTTCCTCCTGCTCGCGCCCCTGCGCGCTTTGGGCGCGACGCTGGCGTTCAGGACAGTCAAGAACAAGCTCGGAGGCCGGTTCATTGCGGGCATTTCCGGCGGGGGAGCCCTGCCCCCGGCCGTGGACCGCTTCTTCAGCGCGATCGGCATACTAATCCTCGAGGGTTATGGCCTCACCGAGACCTCCCCCCTCATCGGCGTACGTCCCCAAGACAGGCCCGTCCTAGGCACCGTCGGTCCCGTGATACGCGGCGCGGAGCTCAAGATCGTCGATGAGCTGGGCGAGAGGCTCCCCTCGGGGGCGAAGGGCCTGATCATGGTCAAGGGGCCCCAGGTGATGAAAGGCTACTACAAGAGGCCCGACCTGACCGCCAAGGTCCTCGGAGCGGACGGGTGGCTCGACACGGGCGACCTCGGCATGCTGACGCGGCGCGGCGAATTGAGGATCACCGGCAGGGCCAAGGACACAATCGTCCTCCGCGGGGGCGAGAACGTCGAGCCCGTCCCCATCGAGCAGAAGCTGGTCGAAAGCGAGTATATCCGGCAGGCCGTCGTCCTGGGACAGGACCAGAAGTACCTCGCCGCCCTCATCGTGCCCGATCAGGACGCGGTCATGGCCTGGGCCCAGGAGAACGCGATCCTCATCGTCGACTACGAGAGTCTTCTGCAGCAACCCGAGGTGGTCGAGCTCATCGATTACGAGCTGAACGAGCTGGTGAGCGCGCGCAACGGCTTCAAGAGCTTCGAGCGCATCTTCCGATTCATCCTCCTTCCTGTCCCCTTCGAAGTAGGCAGGGAGCTGTCGGCCAAGCAGGAGGTGAAGCGTCACGCGATCGTCGAAATCTATCACAAGGAAGTGAAGAAACTCTTCGAGAAGGACTAGCCTTCTATCTCGATATCCCCCGAGACGGACCTGACATGGAGGCGCCGCCCTCCCTCGCCTAGTTTGAGGGCGCAGCGTCGCGGCCCGGTCGTGAGCGGTTGCTCCGCCCCAGGGGCGTCGAGCTGGCCGGAGAGAGTCTCCGCGCGGAGCTCCAGGTCCGATCCCGCGAGGGCGAGGCTGACGTCCCCGGTCGTGGTGCTGATCTCGCCTCCCGCGAAGCGGCCCTGGACCTCGAGCTCGACGTCGCCCGTGCCGCCGGCGACCCTGAGCCGCCCGCCCGGGCGGAGGACGGCTATATCGCCCGAGGCGCTGACGACTACGACATTGCCGCCCGAGGCCTCGACGGTGACGTCCCCGGACTGGGTCTCGGCATGGATCGAATCGGATATCTCCCGGCAGCGGAGGGTTCCCGATACCAGCTTGGCGCTCACCCTGAAGGCCTTTTCCACTTCGACCCCTCCAGCCGATGAGGAGGCCTCCACGCAGGTCCCGCCGGAAACGCGTATGTCTCCGGTCTCGGTAGCCGCTAGAAGGTCGACCTCGAGACCTCGTATCTCGATCGAGCCGGATCCGGCGTGAGCCTCTATGTCGCGAAACGCGCCGGGCACGTGAACTCGGGCCACGGTCGCCACGACCTGGTCGCAGGGCTCGTCGGCCACGACGAGGATGCCTTCGCTGCGGCGGATGGAGGGCCTCCATCCGGGGAGCTGACTCGGGCTGCCGCGCAGCTCGAGCTCGAGCTTGACCTTACCGTCGGAGGAGGGCAGGACTATGAGGTCCCCCTCGGGGAATCGGAGGACGAGCCTTTCCGCGAGGCCAGGATCGAGGATGTCGCTATAATAGCCAGGCTCAATCGCGTTCTCGTCCCTGCTCATGATTGTCTCCCTCCCCGTCCACCGCGCGACCGTCGATCAGACGGCCGCGCAGTATAGCACGAAGGCGCATCCGAGGCGAGATGCTTTCCGCGGTCCGGATGGCGGATGGTCGCGGACGGACGATCCCGGCGGGGCCGTAGGCATCGGACCGAATGAGCCGTACAATGCCGCTCGCGCCGGGGCGCCGGGATTCGGCGGCGCGGAAGGCCGGATCCGAGGCCGCGGCCGCAGATTCGTCGCGGGGCTCTGGCCTCCGAAGGGCGCGTCAAGGAGGAATCATGGTTCACAGCTTCGAAGGCGAGAGGCCCGACATCTCGAGGGCCTCGTTTATCGCCTGGAATGCCGAAGTCGTCGGAAGCGTCTCCCTCGGCGAGGGTGCCTCGGTCTGGTTCGGCGCCGTGCTGCGCGGGGATATCGCCGCCATCAGCGTGGGAGCCGGCAGCAATGTACAGGATGGATCCGTCCTCCACGTCGACCATAGCACCCCCTGCGTCATAGGCGAGCACGTCACCATCGGTCACAGGGCGGTCGTCCACGCCTGCCGCGTCGGCGATCGCTGCCTGATCGGCATGGGCGCCGTCCTGCTCAACGGAGCGGTCATAGGCGAGGATAGCATCGTCGGCGCCGGCGCCCTTGTCACGCAGGGGAAGGCTTTTCCGCCCCGCTCCATGATATTGGGCAGCCCGGCGAAGCTCGCTCGGCCCCTGACCGACGAGGAGGTGGCCGGCCTGCGCCCCCACGCCGAGGCCTATGTCGAGCTCGCCCGGCGCGCGGCCGCGGGGTGCCGCGAAATGTAGGGACTAAAGGCGCTTCGGGCTAGCTCCGATATTTGGAGCGAAGAGGTGGCGCATGAAGCAATTCGCGATCAAGTCGGAAGGCCCGGATCCATCCCTGCTCGAGCTCATCAAGGAGACCGAAGGCGGTTATCTCGTCCGCATCGTTCACCGCCACGAGGACTGGGACGACGTCAAGGAGGACTTCCTTCCCCGAGAGCTGTTCGACACCTGCGTCCGTACGGGCTATATCGCGGAGCTAAAAGCTCCGCGATTCGCGGAGCTCTCGGCCTGAGCCGATGTCCGAGGCCGAACCGGCTCGGACATCGGCGGGGCCTTCCCTCGCCTATAGGACGGCTGAGGAGGGCTGGGTGGGCTCTCCCCTCGAGACGGCGATTCGGTTGTGCGCCCTGGCCGCGGCGCGCTTGGAAGACTCGATGCGCCAGGCGAGGGTCTCGGACGCGAGGCGCTTGGCCGCTCGGCCCAGCGCCTTCTCGGCGCGCTCCCGGTCTATCTCCTCGGGCCATTCCGCGGCGTCGACGAAAAGGTCGATCTTGCCGGCCTTGACCCGGGCGAAGCCCTCCGTCAGCGCCGCCCTCACGACCTTGCCGTCGACCAGGAGCCTCAGCTGGCCGATGCGCACCGGGGCGACGAGGCTCTCGTGCCCGGCCAATATCTCGATCTGCCCGTCGTGCGTCACGAAGGTGACGGATTCCGCCTTTCCGTCGTAGAAGCGCCGATAGGGCGTTAAAATCTCGCAGTCGAATTGCGGCATGGCTCATTCCCTACAGGTTCTTCGCGCGCTCGCGGACTTCCTCGATCGTGCCGGCCATGAAGAACGCCTGTTCGGGAATGTCGTCGCACCTTCCCTCGGCGATCTCCTTGAAGCCCTTGATGGTGTCCGCCAGCGCGACGTATCGTCCGGGGAAGCCCGTGAATTGCTCCGCGACGTGCATGGGCTGGGAGAAGAAGCGCTCCACCTTTCGAGCGCGGTAGACCGTGAGCTTGTCCTCCGGCCCGAGCTCCTCCATGCCGAGGATGGCGATTATGTCCATCAGCTCCTGGTAGCGCTGGAGGATCTCCTGGACCCTCGTGGCGACCGCGTAGTGCTCTTCTCCGACGACGCGGGGATCGAGGATGCGCGACGACGAGGCGAGCGGGTCGACCGCGGGATAGATGCCCTTCTCGACGATGCGCCGCGAGAGGACCGTCGTCGCGTCGAGATGGGTGAAGGTCGTGGCGGGAGCCGGGTCCGTGAGGTCGTCGGCCGGGACGTAGACGGCCTGAACCGACGTTATCGAGCCCTTCTTGGTCGACGTTATGCGCTCTTCGAGGGCCCCGATCTCGTTGGCGAGCGTAGGCTGGTAGCCTACGGCGCTCGGTATGCGCCCGAGGAGGGCGGAGACTTCGCTGCCCGCCTGGACGAAGCGGAATATATTGTCGATGAAGAGGAGGACGTCCTGGCCCAGCACGTCGCGGAAATGCTCCGCCATCGTGAGACCGGAGAGGGCGACGCGCATGCGCGCTCCGGGCGGCTCGTTCATCTGGCCGAAGACCAGCGCGGTGTTCTTGATGACGCCGGATTCGTTCATTTCCTTCCAGAGATCGTTGCCCTCGCGGCTGCGCTCGCCTACGCCCGCGAACACAGAATAGCCCGAATGCTCGGTGGCGATGTTGCGTATCAGCTCCATGATGATGACCGTCTTGCCGACGCCCGCCCCGCCGAAGAGGCCGATCTTGCCTCCCTTCGCATAGGGCGCGATCAGGTCGATGACCTTGATGCCGGTCTCGAGGATCTCGGCGCTGGGATTCAGGTCCTCCAGGGCGGGCGCGTCCCGATGTATCGGCGAGCGCGCGGCGACGACGGGCGGTCCGCCGTCTATAGGCCTGCCGGCCAGATCGAACATGCGGCCGAGCACTTCCTTGCCGACGGGTACAGAGACCGGGCCTCCCGTTCCGCGCGCGACGAGCCCACGCGCGAGGCCCTCCGTGGCCTCCATGGCGACGCAACGGGCCACGCCGTCGCCGGTATGGAGGAGGCACTCGGTCAGGACCTTGGTCCCGTCCTTGCGCTCGACCTCGACCGCGTCCAGTATGGATGGCAGATTCCCCGCCTCGAACCTGAGGTCGAGGATAGGTCCCGTTACGCGCACGACAGTTCCAACGCTTTCGCCCATTTCCCTCATTCCTTTCCGGATCGCGCCCTAGTCTTCCAGGGCGGCGGCTCCGGCTACTATCTCCGAAACCTCGCTCGTTATCGCCGCCTGCCGAGCGCGGTTATAGTGCAGGCGCAGCCGACCGAGCATCTCGTCGGCGTTCTTGGTCGCCGCGTCCATGGCCGTCATGCGCGAGGCCTGCTCGCTGGCGAAGGCCGATACGAGGGCCCCGTAGGCTATGCCCTTGAGGTATTGCGGCACCAGGGCGTCGAAGAGGCCTTCCTCGCTCGGCTCGTAGCGGTAGGTCTCGGCGTCGACTGCGGTCCGAGCCGCGCCTGCGATGTCCTCTATCGAGAGAGGGAGGAGAGTAAGCATTGTGGGCTCGAGGCGCACGATCGACCGCATCCTCGTGTATATGACGCGGAACTCGTCTATCTTTCCCTCGGAGAACTGGCTCGCGGCGAATGCCGCTACCTCCTTGGCCTCGTAGACCGTCGGCTCTTTCGTCGAGACGGCGAAGTCCTCTACGAGGACATAGTCCCTTTCCATGAAGTAGCGCTTTCCGACATTGCCGACCGGCAGCAGCAGGGAGCCGAGCGGGCACGATTCCTCGACGTAGCGTATGATCGCGTGATTGTAGCCGCCAGCCTTACCCATGTCAGCCGTGACGACGAGCGTGGCTACCTTCCTGTCCGCCTTGTCGGGCCTGGCGTCGAACCACTTCTGGCCGCTCTCCTCCGAATGACCGATGATGTCGCGCATCGCCTCCGTTATCCCGTCGAAGTACGGGAGCGTATCCTCGAGCCTGCGGCGCGCCTTTCGGAGCTTCGAGGTCGAGATCAGCTTTAGCGCGCCCGTAACCTGGCGAGTCTGGCGGACGCTCTTCATCCGGGTGCGGATGTCGCGCATCGTCTCCATGGCTAGTCGGCCTTCTTATGGCTGCGTATGTCGTCGAGGGCGGCGCGCAGCTCCTCCTCGGACTCGGGCGAGAGCTCGCCCTTGGCCTGGAGGGTGTCGAGAAGGGCCTTATGCTTGTACTTCAGGGTCTTGAGCGCCTGCTCCAGGAAGGGGCGCACGTCCTCCACTTTCACGTCCGACAAGTACCCGTTTACCGAGGCGAAAAGGACGACTATTTCGTCGGCCAGTGGCATCGGAGCGTATTGCCCTTGCTTGAGCACCTCGACGAGCCTCTTGCCGTGGGCCAGCTGGTCCTGAGTGGCCTTGTCCAGGTCGGAGCCGAATTGCGCGAAGACCGCGAGCTCGCGGTACTGCGCCAGGTCGAGGCGGACTCGACCGGCGATCTTGCGCACCGCCTTCGATTGGGCGGCTCCGCCGACGCGGGACACGGAAAGGCCCACGTCCACCGCGGGGCGGACGCCCGAGAAGAAAAGCTCGGAGAGAAGGAAGATCTGCCCGTCGGTGATCGAGATGACGTTGGTCGGTATGTAGGCGGAGATGTCGCCCCCTTGGGTCTCGACTATGGGCAGGGCCGTTATCGAGCCGCCCCCCTTCTCGGGCGAGAGCCGCGCGGCGCGCTCGAGGAGCCGGGAGTGGAGGTAAAAGACGTCTCCGGGGTAGGCCTCGCGTCCGGGCGGCCTGCGCAGGAGGAGGGATAGGGCGCGATAGGCGACGGCGTGCTTGGAGAGGTCGTCGTAGATGACGAGGACGTCCTTGCCCTCGTCCATGAAATACTCGGCGATGGCGCAGGCCGAATAGGGCGCGAGGTACTGGAGGGCGGCCGTGGTCTTGGCGGTGGCGGCGACGACTATCGTATAGTCCAGGGCGCCGTACCGCCGGAAGGTTTCCACGACTTGGGCGGTGGTGGAGGCCTTCTGACCGATCGCGGCGTAGATGCAGACGACGTCCTGGCCTTTCTGGCTGATTATCGTATCGATTGCGAGCGCGGTCTTGCCCGTCTGGCGATCGCCGATGATCAGCTCGCGCTGACCGCGGCCTATAGGGATCATCGCGTCGATGGCGAGGATGCCAGTCTGTAGTGGCACGCCGACGCCCTTGCGGTCAATGACCGAAGGGGCGCGGCGCTCGATGAGCATGCTGCGTTTCGCTTCGATGGGTCCGGCGCCGTCGATCGGCGCGCCGAGAGGGTCGACGACGCGGCCGAACAGCGAGGGACCCGCCGGCACCTCGACGACGCGTCCGGTGCGGCGCACCGTCTCCCCCTCCCGCACCTTGTCCTGATCGGAGAACAGGATGCAGCCTACGTCGTCCTCGTCGAGGTTGAGGGCCATGCCCACGCCTCCCGACTCGAATTCGACCAGCTCCCCGTATGAACAGGAATCGAGACCGTACACGCGGGCGATCCCGTCGCCCGCCTGGACTACGGTCCCTACCTCTTCACGGTCGATGCGGTCTTCGAACGCACCGAGGCGCTCTCGAAGGATAGCGGTGACTTCATCGGGTCGAAACGGCATATATCATCCTTCTCCACGCGCCGCGTCGCCCGAGATCCCGGCCGAAGCCGAGCCCCTCCCGAGCGGCCGCGCGAGCTCGCGCCTGAGCCGCTCGAGGCGGCCGGCGATAGAGTAATCGATGCGGAGCGAGCCCGCCCTGAGGCGATAGCCCGCGATGAGGGCGGTGTTGATCCGGACCGTGGCCCGAGTCGACCTGGCCCCCGAGTAGATGGTCCAAGCCCCGGCGACGCGCCTGAGCGCCTCGTCGGCCATCTCGCGCGCGGCCTCGACATCGAGGCGGGCTATACCCTCGTCGGCGTCGCGCAGCTCGCAGTAGGACCTGGCGACGTAGGGTAGGAGGTACGTCCTCCCCTTCTCGACGACAAGGGCGCAGAAGCGCTCGAAGGCGGCGGCGCCCTCGACGGCCGTAGCGCGGAGGGAGGCCGCGATGACCGAAACCTTCGCCGACTTGGGGACCGACGGATCGGAAAGGAAGTTGCGGATGGGACGGTCGCGCTCGACGGCAAGGCGCAGACCCTCGAGCGCTTCCGCGAAGGCGGCGCGACTCTCGAGGTCCGGGGCGGCAAGGAAGAGGGCTTGGGCCCAGGCGCGCCGCCTATCGGGCACGGCCGGCCTCCAGCTCGCGCACGAGGTGCTCGGCGGCGCTCACGTCCACGGCCGAGGCCGCGCGGCCCACGAGCCTGCCTGCGATCTCGGCCGCCAGGGCCGCTATATCGCCGGCCAGCGCCTGGCGCGCCTTCTCGCGCTCCCGCTCGGCCGCTTCCTCTCCCCGGCGCCTCGTCTCGGCGGCCTCGGCAGCGGCCTTCTCGATGAGCGCCTTCGCCTCTTCCCTCGCACGGTCTTCGCCTTCCTTGACCAGGCGCTCCGCCTCGGCGTCGGCGTTGGCCATGAGGCCTTCGTAGCGGGCGGCCAGTTCCTCGGCCTGCCCCTTCATTATCGCCGCATCGGAGAGGGCGTCCTTGATCTTCTTCGCCCGCGCGTCCATGAAATTGGTGACGGGCTTGAAGAGGAGCTTCCTGAGCACGAGGAATAGGACGAGGAAGTTGACGATGGTGATGAAGAACGTGACCGTAAAGTTGAGCACGACCTATCTCCCTTCGCCTCTCCTACTTGAAGATGAGGAGGAGGGCGACGACGAGGCCGTAGATGGCCGTTGCCTCGGCGAGGGCGATGCCGAGAAGGAAAGCTCCCTGTATCTTGCCTGATGCCTCAGGCTGCCTGGCGATGGCCTCGGAAGTCTTGCCGGTTGCGAGGGGGATGCCGAAGCCGGCCCCGAGCCCGGTGAGGACCGCGATGCCGGCCCCGATCAACGCCGCAGATTGAACGTCCATGATTCCTCCTATTCGATTGCCTCGGCGATATAGATCGTCGAGAGGAACGAGAATACGACCGCTTGTATAAGGCCGTCAAAAAGATCGAAGTAGAGTCCCGCGATCGGCGGGAAGATGACGGGCGCGACGGCCTCGATGAGCTGCATGATGATGTATGCGCCGAGGATGTTGCCGAAGAGCCGGAGACAGAGGGACATCGGCTTGATGGCGTATTCCATGAGGTTGAAGGGCAGCATGAAGGGCATCGGGCTCACGAGCCCCTTGAGCCATCCCTTGATCCCCTTGTAGCGGATGCCCGAAATGAAGACCGTCACGATGACCGTGATCGCGAAGGCGGCCGTTACGTTGATATCCCTGGTCAGCGGCTTTATCACGAAGGCGGGCTCGAAGCCGAAGCCGCCGACGGGGGTGAGCATCGGCGCCAGGTTCGCGGTGATCATGAATATGAAGATGGTGCCGAGGAAGGCCGCGAAGTCCTTGCCGTGATGGCCGGCGTTCTCGGTGACGAAGTCGTTGATGAATCCGATCAAGGCCTCGAGGAGAAGCTGGGGCTTCTTGGGGATCTCCCTGAAGCGCCTGGTGAGCAGGACCGACGCCGCGATGAGGATCGCCATCACTATCCAGGTCGAGATGACGGTATCGGAGATCGGGATCGCTAGACCGAAGGCATGGACGGTGAACACCGTCTTGATGCCGATGCCCTCGGTTATGCGATCGCTTATGGACACGGCGTGCGCCGGGGAACTCATCGCGCGCCTCCCGAATGCGCCGGCCGATCGGACGCGGGATGGCCTGTCGAAAGCGCGCGCAATCCCGAGACCAGGGCCAGAGCCGACATCCCGAGGGGGCCCGCGATCGCGGCGGCGACCGCCCAGGGAAGGGCCGCGCGAGCGCGCAGGGCCACGGCGGCCACCGCGACCAGGAGGGCCGCCAGTCCCAGGACCCAAGCCGACGCCGCGAAGGCGCGGATCCCCGCCTTTGCGGAGGACCCGATCGTCGACGCGAAGAAAGCGACGGCCGCGTAACGTCCGATAGCGAGGGCGCCTATCGCCCCAGCGGCGAGCGCCGCCGTGCGCGACGACGCCAAGGCGGCCGCGGCTACCGACGCCTGGAGCATGGCGACGATCAGGAGACTACGAGCGGATAGGGTATCCATGGTCGGCTCTCTGTTAATCCTTGAAAAAGAAGTCGTCGGGAAAATACCTGTTTAATGTCTCGTCGTCAAGACGTTGCTCGCATTGCATGCGCTTAAAAGTATCTTCCAGATAGCCCTTGGTGAGATAATAGGAGCCCAGGAAGAAGAAATCCCCCACCTGATCGAGGACCTCCATGAGCCCGTAGATGCGATGGGCCCCCTCCAGCTCCTCTCCCTCCACGATATGCTCGGTCACGGCCTTGCGGTCGAGATTCAGCGAGAAAGTGAGCTCCGAGAGGGGGATGGCCTGGGCGCAGTATTCCTTGCCGACCATCACGAAGAAGGCGCCGATCTCGTTCTTATCGGCGCTCTTGTCGAACCAGCGGCCGAGCTTGCGGATGATTTCCCCATGGATGGAAAGCAGCTCCGCATCCTCCACGGCGTTTAGCGCCGTGACGTTCTCGGCCTTGCGGAGCTTGGCGAGCCAGCGCCTGCCCACGCCGGGCGCGGCCCCAACGAGAATGTCGTCCAGAGTCTTGAGCAGCATAACGGCTCCTACTTTTCGGCCCCGGCCTCGACCCGATCGAGAAGGCCGAGCGCCTCCTCGATCGTGGCCTTTCGCTGGGTCGGCCCCGGTATCTCGGCGAGACCGTCTCCCGGCTGGGGGCCGTACTCGCCGAACTGCGCGTGATTGCCGCCCGCGATCTCGACGTAGCGGCTCCCCGAGGGCAAGCGATCCCTCGCCGCGGCGATCTTCGCCGGCGTGGCCAAGGCATCGCGCGAGGCACTAACAGTAACGACGGGGAAGGACTTGGTCGAGAGGTCGGCCCCCCTGCTCGGATAGGAAGCGATGAGGAGAAGGCCCGCGACGGGCACCGCGCCCTTCTTGGCGGACGCGTTGCGCTCGACGAAGTCCGCTGCGGCCGCCCCGCCCAGGGAATGGCCCGCTACGACCCAGCGCGCCACGGCAGGATTCTCCGCGGCCGCCCTGACTGCCCTCGACGGATCGAGGGCGGCGAAATTGAGCGGCATCGAGGAAAGGACCGTCGAATAGCCTGCCTCGGCGCAGGCCCTCCCCAGATAGGCGTAGGCCTCCGGCGGCACGCGATCGCCGCAATAGAATACCAGTCCCGACGATTTTGCGGCTGACGCCGGCGCGAAGAGTATGCCGGCCCGTCCTGCCTCGACGCGCACGGAGGCGTCGGAGCGGAGGAGGCCCTTGTCTTCGAGCGCCGGCAGGGGCTTGAAGTAGAAAGCGCCCGCTATCGCCGCCCCGCCGAGCAGGGCGGCCGCGAGGACGGGGCTCGGGCGGCGTTTCGATCTCATCCTGAAATTCAGACTAAAGCAAGGAGGGGATCGTGTCAAATCCTGGACGGCGGTACACTTCCCGGCCTACTTCCTTTTCGTTACAATCCCCGGACAGATCGCGGGATGCCCGATGCGTTCCGGCGGGAGGGAGAGCGACGATGTCCGAGCGTCAAGATTGGAAGCGGAGGATTGAAGATAAAACGGCCAGGAAGGCGCTCGCCGAGATCTACGGAGACGGGGCCGAGCGCCAGGCCGAGCGATACGTCGGGCTGGCCGAGTCGACGGCGCGCGAGCTAGGGACCGTCGGGGCTCGAGTCTCCGACCTGCGCTTCTATTCCGCATCGGGAAGGACCGAGCTCGGGGGCAACCAAACCGATCATAACTGCGGGCGCGTGCTCTGCGCGGCCGTAGGGCTGGACGCTGTCGCTTGCGTCGCCGCCTCTTCCGACGGCCATGTCAGGCTCGTCTCGGAGGGCTATCCCGCCTCCATCGTCGTCGATCTCTCCTCCCTCGGGATGGTGCCCTCCGAGCGCGGCACCACGGCCGCGCTCGTGCGGGGCGTCGCGAAGGGCCTGGCGGGGCGCGGGGCCGGGCTTCGCGGATTTTCCGGGAGGATAGTCTCGAACGTCCTTCCCGGATCGGGGCTTTCCAGCTCAGCCGCGATAGAAGTCCTCCTCGGCACGATAATGGCCGACCTCGCGGGCATCGACCTTCCGCCCGTGGAGATCGCCAAAATCGGCCAATACGCCGAGAACGAGTATTTCGGCAAGCCCTGCGGCCTTATGGATCAGACGGCCAGCGCGGTCGGCGGCATCATCGCCATAGACTTCGCCGACCCGGCGGCACCCAAGGTGGACCGCGTCAAATACGATTTCGCCGAGGAAGGCTACGACCTCGTGGTGGTGAACACGGGTGGCAGCCATGCCGACCTCACGGCCGACTACGCGGCCGTCCCCGCCGAGATGAAGGCGGCCGCCGCCGCCTGCGGCGCGCGGTTCCTCAGGGAAGTGAGGCCTGCGGAGATAATCGCCCACGGTCCGGAGATTCGGAAGGCCTGCGGCGACCGCGCCTTCCTTCGGTCGCTCCACTTCGTTGCGGAGAACGAGCGGGTCGTCGCCATGACCCAGGCCCTGACGGCCGACGACCTCGGCGCCTACCTCAAGCTGGTGAAGAAGTCGGGAAGGTCGTCCTGGGAGCTCGCGCAGAACACCTACTCTCCCTCCGCGCCCGCCGAGCAGGGGCTCTCGGTCGCACTCGCGCTGAGCGCCGACTATATCGGGCGCAAAGGCGCATGGCGCGTGCACGGGGGGGGCTTCGCCGGCACCATCCAAGCCTACGTACCCAAGAAGATATCGCCCGGCTACGCGGAGCTCATGGAGCGGTATTTCGGACCGGGCTCGGTCATTCCGCTCTCGGTGCGGGCCAAGGGCGCCCTCAGGGTGCTAGTCTAGGCGGGTCGAGGCCGGGCGACCTCGCCGGATCGATTTCGCTTTCGCGGCCGACCATCGCGGCGATTCTCCGCGCCTATTTGCAAAACGCCTCTGAGGCTGTAAAATGATGAGCGAAAAATCCTTCGAGGAGGCATTCCATGAAGTCCCAGGATAAGCAGAAAAACGAAGAGAAGAAAAAACCCCAAAAGACGCTGAAGGAAAAGCGAGCCGAGAAGAAGGCCAAGAAGGACACGAAGACCTCCGAGGCATGAGACAATCTCGCGGTTTCCCGTTCGGCCGAAGAGCTCCGGGAAGCCGCGGCGACCGCCGATCGGCGCCTAGAAGAGGACGATGGGCCCCTCTGTCTTGCCCTTCCGCAGACTGTCCAGATAACGCTCCTCTTCCTTCCCGACGAGTTCGACGAGCGGTCCGCCGATCCTCTTGAGCAGCACCTTACCCGTGCGCGCGAAGAAGAAGATCTTCCTGGGCTCCTTTCCGCCGACGTCCGACGCGAGGAGCGGGATTCCTTCCTTGTCGAGGTACTCGAAGGCGAAGTCGATGTTGCCGCCGGGAATCTTCGAGACGCCCCCTCCCTCGAATCGCAGGACGGCCCCGCCTCCGAAGACCTTCGCGCTGAGGGCGGCCCGCCTCGCGCCCAGCTTCATCAGGTCGTTGATGAGGAGCTCCATCGCGTACATGCCGTATTTCGCGTCGGGGCTCCGGACCAAGTCGCTCTTGCCGTAATCGTGGGCCAGCATGAAGTGGTTCAGGCCCCCGACCTTGGCTTCCGCGTCGTAGAGGCCGACCGCCACGCAGGAGCCGAGCACCGTCGAGATGATCGTGTCCTCCACGGTCGCGAAGTACTCGCCCGGATGGATGGTCACGAGTTCCTGCTCGAATCGGGAGATACTGTGCCTGAACACGGGTCCCGCCTTAGAAAAGCGTTACCTCGCCTGCCTTGCCGCCTTCCTCGACGGCAAAGCGACCGATCGTACCCGCAGCCTTCTTGTGCGTGAAGATCGTGAAGCGCTCGACCATGCGGCGCAGCCTTTCCGAATCGACATCCCTGGCCCCGAAACCCTTCGACTCGGACCCGAGGGAGGCCTGCTGCGAGGCCCTGAGCCGGCCGAGGCCGGCGCCTACCGAGCGCAGCCTGTCCTCTAGCCCGCGAAGCTTCGCGAGCTCGTCGCCGGCGCGCGCGATAAGGGCGATGAAGTCCGCGGTATAGAGCGAGAACTCGTCTATCGCGCATCGCAAGGAGTCTTGCACGCGCGAAAGGCGCGCTATGTCTTCCTCGACCGCCTGAAGCGTAGACACCAGCTTCGCGCCTTCGGCGCCGACCTCTCCGGGGCGGGAGCCCTCGATCGCATATCCCTCGATGGCGTCTATAGAGAGCCTGGTGAAGTCCTTCGTCGTGCCCATCGCGGCGCCCACGTCTTCCTCTATCCGCTCGGTGAGGGAGATCATGCCGCCGACCGTCGTGGCGACTCCGGCGAGGGCCTTTGTCTTGGCGACTTCTATGCGCGAGGCGACTACGATGTTCTGGAAGCGCGAGAGGAGTGCCGCGAGTCCCTTGAAGCTGCCTTCCAGCGCAGCGACGTGGTCGGTCAGGCGCGAGGCCATCACGACGACCCCTCGCTTGAGTTCGAGATATCGCTCGGATCCCTTCTCGAAGGCGCTGGCGTCGGCGCAGGATTCGATCGAGGCGTGAGCCTTCAGGTACTCTACGCGCCTGCGCTCGCCCTCGCCCACTATCGCGCTCACCGAGCCGATGTCGGCCCCGAAGGACCGGGCGCTCTCGTCCAGCTTTCCGACGACTTCCTCGATGAGGCTCCCGCAGAGCTCGGCCACCGCGGCCACGAAGGCGGGATCGCCGGACCCCGCCTCCCGAGCCTCCTCGAGGGAAATCCCGACATGCTGGAGCGACTGCCGCACGATATCCTGGAGCTGTATCTCCCCCATCACGTGGAGGACGGGATCGCGCACCGTCCTGGCCTCGCCGAGGAGGGCCGAGAAGAAGGCCTTGGCCTCCGTCAGGTTCCGCTCGATCTCGTCGTAGCCCTCCCCGAGGGTCCGGTCGATCAGCGCGAAGAAATCGCGCTGGAAGTCGTCCAGCTCGGCCAGGGCGTTGCGCAGCTTCGCGAAGAACTCGAGGAGGAAGCGGCCGCTCGCCGTCACGCCCTCGCTAAGGGCGATAGTGCGGCCGGACAGCCGCTTCAGCTCGTCGGTGATGACCGAGAATGCCTTCCCCTGGGCGCCCGACTTGAGGGCGACGGTCATCGCGTTGAGCGAGATTATCTCCATCTCCTCGGAATCGGCCCGCACTCTCGAGATGATTTCCTCGAGGGCGCCGAGACGCGTGATGCCGTCGTTGATCCTCGCTAGGAAGGAAGAGTCCCTCTCGCGCAGGGCGCCGAAGAAGCGCGCGGCCACCTCGACGAAGGAAGAGCCCCGCCCGGCTTCGACGCCGGCGCTCCCCAGGGCCGCGAGGACCGCGAAGGAGCTGTCGCCCTTGTCGGCGCCCTTCTCCATCTCCGCCGAGAGTCGCGGGAACAGGTTCCCCAGCTCGAGGTAAACGGCCTCGCTCTCGCGCTCTATGCGGTCGGCCTCCGCGATCAGCTCGGCGATCAGGTCCTCTACGGTAGTCGGCATCGTGATCAACTATAAACAAATAGGGAGCCCGCCGCAAGGACGGACTCCCGGAGGCTTTTCGCCCGAGTCGGCGGCTTTCGGGTAAGCCTAGCCTATTTGACCTGCTCGTCCCACCTGACGGGGAGGACGGAGAGCTCGGTGTCCTTGTCGAAGTAGCGGCCCTTCGCCATGACGGGCGCCAGCGTGACTTCGTCCCCCATCTTGAAGACATGATGGGGCGGGACGCGGGCGGTCATGGAGCTCTTGGCCGTGGTAGCGTAGAGATTGATGTCGGCGCCTAGGGGCTCGACCACGGTCACCTTCGCCTTGAGCGTGGCTCCGGGCACCTGCGCGTCCTTGGCCTCGAGATCCTCCGGCCTGATGCCGAAGGTGACTTCCTTGCCGACGTAGGCCTTGAGGAGGGGCTGATGCTCGGCGGCCACATTGAGCTTGAAGGCGCCTTCGTCGATGACGATCCTGCCGCCTTCCTCGAGGACTTTGACGTTGAGGAAGTTCATCGGGGGCGTACCCAGGAATCCCGCCACGAATTTGTTGATCGGCTGATTGTAGAGATACAGAGGCGAGCCGATCTGTTGGATCTTGCCGTCGCGCATGACGACGATCTTGTCGCCCATCGTCATGGCCTCCACCTGGTCGTGGGTGACGTAGATCATCGTGGCGTCGAGCCGATAATGGAGATCGATGAGCTCGGCGCGCATTTGGACGCGCAGCTTCGCGTCGAGGTTGGAGAGGGGCTCGTCGAAGAGAAAGACCTTGGGGTTCCGTACGATCGCGCGCCCGACCGCCACCCGCTGTCTCTGGCCGCCCGAAAGCTGCTTGGGTCTGCGCTCGAGGAGCTTCTCGATGTCGAGAGTGCGCGCGGCCTCCTTGACCCGCTTGTCGATCTCGTCCTTGGGCAGCTTGCGTATCCTGAGCCCGAAAGCCATGTTCTCGTAGACGGTCATGTGCGGATACAAGGCGTAGTTCTGGAAGACCATAGCGATGTCTCGATCCTTGGGAGGAACGTCGTTGACGAGTTTCGAATCGATGTACAGCTCGCCCTCGGTGATGTCCTCGAGGCCGGCGATCATGCGGAGCGTCGTGGACTTGCCGCATCCCGATGGGCCGACGAAGATCACGAATTCCTTGTCGTTGATGGTGATGTTCGCGTCGTCGACCGCGCGAACGTTGCCGTCGTAGACCTTCCCGATTTTCTTGAGCTCTACCTTTGCCATGGAATCCTCCCTATAGGGGTTATGTTAGTGCCGGTAAGTATATACGTGAGAGGAGGATCAGTCAAACCAATTGTAGGTCCATGCGTACATGAGTATGCCGAAGGCGACCGCCACATTGAGCGAGCCCTTGGCTCCCGCCATGGGTATGCTGACGGTTCCGAATCTGCAAAAGTCCCGGGCCTTTCGCGAAATTCCGAGCTCTTCCGAGCCAAGGACGGCTATTCCTTTTTCCGGAAAGGAAAAGCTGTGGATATGCTCCCCTCCGAGCTCGAGGGCGAAAATGGGGACATCCCCCTCGAGGCTTTCGAGTTCGGCCCTCCTCCAGGGCAGGAGTTCGATGGCCCCCATGGCGCTACGCAGAGCTCGAGGGTGGAGAGGATCGGCGCATGAAGGAGAAAGGATGATTTCTTCCACCCCGAAAGCGTCGGCAGTGCGGAAGACCGAGCCGACATTGAATGGCGAGCGCAGGTCTTCGAGATAGACTCTTCTTCCGGGAAACACTTTCCTCGCCCCTCTATCGGGGAGGCCCGTATTCGGGTCCAGCAGGTCCCAATCGGCGGGGGCCTGGCCGGTCGCCGCAATAAGCGCATGCCTGAGCGAGTCGATCGCCCGCGCGAGGTCGGCCCGCGACAGCGCGGCACGCGACGGCTCCGCCTCCTCCGATGATCGGACGCAAAGTGCCGAAAGGGAGATCGCCGCCCTCCGAACGGCCTCGGAATCGATGTTGTCCGAGAGTAGGAGTTCCGCAAGCTCGACCCCATATCGAAGGACGGCGGCATCGGGCCCATCCCCGCGATGGGCCAGCAGATCCCGCTCGATCTCGCCAAGTACCAGAGCAATCTTTCGCATCCGATGGCGCGAAGAAAGTTTCGCCAGCTTGCCGATCGGGATCATCGAAGGGGCGCTAGAAGGCCGTCTTCACGAAATCGAAGACATCGTCGACGGATGCGGCCCGCGGCAGGTAATTCATGAAGTCGAGCTCTCTCGCGTCCCGAGCCGACTCGACCAAGCGGTCCAGGACCAGGTCGAAGTCCTTGAGCCGAGAAGGCACTTTCAGCAGGCCTAGGCGCGTCCGCAGCCATTCGACGGCCTTGGACGCCGCCTCCTGCGGATTCGCCTCGGCCAGATCCTCCCCGAAGAGCGAGGCGAGGGCGGCCACTTTCTCCAGACGGCTCTTAGAAGCCACTTCCATAGAGTACGGCAGGAGGATCGCTGCCAGGGCCGCCTTGGGCACGGGCCAGCGAGCGTTGATCGCCAAAGCCAAGGCACAGCCGAGGCCCGGAGCGCTCAAACCCTGGCCAAGCGCCGCCAGAAACGAGCCTTTCCATCCCTCCGCCCTCGCCGCGGGATCGTCGGGTCGCGCAATGAGGCCGTCGAGGGCGGAGGCAAGGGAGATGGCCGCCTTTTCGAGGAGAATATCGCTCATGAACGAGGATTTCGAGGAGACGTAGGCTTCGACCGTCCCGAGCAGGGAATCTATTACGCAGGTGGCCGACAGTTTCGGCGATAGGGAGGCCGACAGCCCCGGATCTATCAGGGCTGCGGCGGGCGACGAGTCCGCGATCCGCGCCAGCCTTATGCGCCTATCGCGACCGTCGGGGAGGAGGATGCAGTCCTGAGTCAGGAAGGGATGGCGCAGGGAGGTCGGGATCTCAATGAGCGGGACGCGCCCTCCCTTGACGTCGGCTCCATCCAAGACGGCGTCGACGTCGCGGTCGCCCAAGGCGAGGGCGGCGGCGGCCCGACCGACCATGAGGGTCTTCAGCCCTCCGAGCGCGATGATGAGAGGAGATCGAGAGCCTCGGGCAAGTCGAAGGGCATCGTCCGCGACCCTGCTCGTCGCCCGATCGACGACTTCGTCGAAGACCAGTACCTGGATGCCTCTTTCGTCCAGGAGGGATCGCACTCGATCGACGGTCTTGGATTCGTAGAGGATGGGGTCGACGACGAGCATGCAGCGGGGACGCCCGGGACCGGAGAGCTCGTCGGCGAGGAGGGGCAGCCTCAGCAGGGCGTCGGGCCCGATCCAGATGCGAGGTCGTACGTGAAAGCTGAAATCAGGCACCCTCTTCTCCTAGCGACTTTAAGGGATCGGCTATTTTGAAAGTCGCTCAGCTCTAACAGGCTGTTGATATACCCGACGCAATAGTCTTTTTCGACACCCAGCTAATAAAAAAGGCGGAAGTCACGCTCCCGCCTTGATTTACCGATCTGAAGGACTGGACTTCGCGCTCGAGGATCGCGATGCGGCCCACGCCGCGATACCCAGTGGAAGCGCCTCAAGACCCGAAAAGCTGGTCGATGATACGATCGGCGGTCATGGATAGGACGGCGTCGTCCATATAGGAGGGTTCGTTGATCTTGGCCTTGAGCTCTTCGATGCGATCCGATCTCGTCTCCGGCGCCGCTTTCGCCAACTCGAACGCCTTGAAGAGATCCGCCTTGCGCGCCGCGTCCGAGGAGATGGAGATGGAATCGGCCCCGCGAATCCTCTCGGCCTTCCCGCCAGGGGAGGGCTTCTGGGGGTCCCGGATCGGATCTATGGAGTTCAGCCGGTCTATGGTCATCTCGCTCCCCTGCCTTTCATCAGAAGTATCGGCTTCCGGATGTAAATAGTTTACGCCAATTCCGAGCCCGCGACAAGCACCGAGAATTCTCCGCGCAGGTCCCCTCTATGGTTGAGGATATCGAGGACTTCGGACGAGCTCCCCGCGAGGAATTCCTCGTGGATCTTGGTCATCTCCCGGCCCAGGCAGACCCTTCGCTCCGGATCCGCCAGGACGATCTCTTCCATCAAAGCGATTATGCGATGCGGCGATTCGTAGAGGACGAAGGATTCTTCGCGCAGCATGAGCTCGGATATCCTCGCCCTTCGCTTCCCGGCCTTCGGAGAGGGGAATCCGTCGAAGAGGAAAGACCTGCCGCCCATGCCAGCGACGCTGACCAGGGCGGCGAAGGCCGACGGGCCCGGGAGGGGGCTGATCGTGTGCCCCGCCTCTCGCGCGCGCCGCGCCAGGATGGCTCCCGGGTCCGAAAGCCCGGGAGTGCCCGCATCGCTGCAGTAGGCCACTGTCTTCCCCTGCGCCAAGAGGCCGAGGACCCGTTCCGCGCCCCTGGTCTCGTCGTTGGCATGGCAGGACAGGAGCGTCTTGCGGATCTCGAAATGGTTGAGAAGCTTGAGCGTATGTCGAGTGTCCTCGCAGGCAATCGCATCGGCGCCCCTCAGGGCCTCGAGGGCGCGCAGCGTGATGTCGCCGAGATTGCCTATAGGCGTGGCAACGAGACATAGAGTGCCCATTGGGGCGAGTATGGGTCGACCGGGCCGCAGGGTCAAGGACGGGAGCGCTTAGGCTAGATAGCGCCGCGCCCTTCCATGTATAGTGTATTTCGATGGCAATTCCGATTGCGGCCCTCGTCGCCGCATTCCTCCTCGCAGCGGCCTTCCTAGGACACAGGCGACTCGCGTCGACTCCGCATCGCGGGACGACCGGCGCCGGCGCGAAGTCCTGCCCGCTATGCAGGTCGGTTCTCGTCGCGGGCCAGACGGTAAAGTCGAGCCTGTTCCCGGGCGGGGCCGACAGGATCATGCATATTTTCGGCTGCCCTCATTGCTGGCCGGCCACGCCCTCGGTCCCCAGGATTTGCCCGGTGTGCGGCGGGGCACTGGATGCGGGGGGATGGGTCATCGCCCGCTATTTCGAGCGCCCCGGCAGGCGGCACGTGCACGTGCTCGGCTGCACGGGCTGTCGCGGCTGATCGCAAGGGGAGAAGATCGATGGAAGGCCCGCAAGTCAAGAAGTTCGGTTTATTGGCGGTATTCCTGGGCCTCTTCGTCCTCGTCGCCATGATCTTCTATCCCTTCCTCACCGTCATCGTCTGGTCCGCCCTCTTCTATGCCTTCCTCTTCCCCCTCTACCGAAGGCTGGCGGTACGAAGGGACAAGACCGAGAGGACCGGAATAGCCCGGACGGGCATCGCGGTGGTCCTGGCTCTGGGAGGCGTCCTCCTCATAGCCGTGCCCGCTGTACTCCTCGGCCTCAGCATGGCCAGACAGCTCGGCGGCATGATCCACAACGCCCTCATCGAGATCGAGCAAAATCCCTCCGTCATCGGCATCTCGCCCGACGGCCCCATCGCCAGCTTCCTCTACACCGTCAGCGACGGATCGATAGACCTGGCGAAGCTCAAAATCCCGGACGAGATCCGGACCATGCTGACTTTGCGGACGGACAGGATCGTCGTTCTGACCGGACAATTCCTCAAAGTCAGCGGAAGCATCATCCTATCCCTCGTATTCATGATCTTCACGCTCTTCTTCCTCCTCCTCGACGGAAGGCACCTGATCAAAGTCCTCATAAGCGCGATCCCCATCGAAAACAACTACACGGCGATCTTCCTCCGCAAGTTCCGGGACATGGGCAAGCATCTCGTGACGGGCTATTTCTCGATCGCCGGGATGCAGGCACTGGTCATGGTGATCCTGTGCGCGATCTTCAAGGTCAAGGGAGTCCTGGTGATCGCGGCTCTTACGGCGATGGCCTCCTTCATCCCGCTCGTGGGCACCGCTCTCGTGTGGCTTCCCGTATCGGCCAGCAAAATCGTGGCGGGGGACCTGACGGGAGGGATCCTCTTCTTCGTCTGCTCCGCGATCCTCATCTGGACTCTCGATAATTTCATAAGGCCGATCCTCCTCCACGACCGGCTGAAGATACATCCCCTGCTGATCTTCTTCTCCATCCTCGGAGGACTCAAAGTCTTCAAGTTCAACGGCCTCGTCCTCGGTCCCATCATCCTCATCCTCTTCTTCACGGCGCTCGAACTCTACGAGCAGGCCTACGCGACGCCGCCCGAGGGGCAGCGGAGAAGGAAGGAAGATTGCGATGACGCCCCGGACGAAGGCCCCCAGCCTGACTAGGGAAGCTGCAGTCCGATCTCGACCAGGTACTCGTCGCCGATGACGAGATTCCCCGCGGTCCTCCCGAGCTTGCGGTCCGGGCGAATTGCCCCATGGAAGTCCGAGCCGGCCGTGACCCGGAACCCGCGCTCGCGGGCCATCCTCTCCACGCGCCTGCACTGGCTCAGTTTCGCCGTCGGATGGTAGGCCTCTATGCCGTCGACGCCGAGGTCCTTCCATTCGTCCATCAACGCGGCGAGTCTGCCCCAGGAAACGAACAGGGAGAGGGGATGGGCCACGACCGCCAGGCCCCCCGCCTCCTTGACCACGCGCATCGCCTGCCCCAGCTCGAGGCAGTCCTTGGCCTCGTAGAAAGGCCGGCCTTTAGCGAGGTACTTGTCGAAGGCTTCCTGCCGCGTCCGCACCGCCTTCCGCTCCACGAGGAGGGCCGCGATGTGCGGACGCCCGGCGCTGCCTTCGCCGGCCACCGCCTTGAGATCCTCCATCGTAGCCGCGAAACCCGCCTCCCTCATCCTGTCGAGGATGCGGCTGTTTCGCTCGCCTCGCGCGCGAAACAGCCGGCCGAGCGCGTCTTCGAGCTCTCCGTCGAGGCGCTCCAGGCGCAACCCCAGCAGATGGAATTCGCCTGGCTCGAAGGCTATCTCGATCTCGACGCCGCGGATGAGCCGCAGATCCCTGCCCGATGCCGCCTTTTCGGCCTCCGGGAGGCCCGAGACCGAGTCGTGATCGGTGAGGGCCAGGGCCGAGAGGCCCCGCTCGATGGCGAGGTCCACGAGGGCCGACGGCGTGTAGCTTCCGTCGCTCGCGGTCGAGTGGCTGTGAAGGTCAATCATGGGGAGCCGCGCCATCGATTCGGAGCTCCGCCCGAGCGCCGAAGGCGCGCACGCGAAGTCCCGTGCTTCCGCGGACCGCGGCGGCGGCGCGAACGAGGAACTCGTCGGGAAGCGAGGAGCATCTTCCCCCGGGGCTTGGCCGCGAGAAGGTGTACAGCTGAACTTCGTTGATGCGCGCCCCCTCCGCGGCCAGGCGGGACAGGAGGCCCGCATAGTCCGCGACATCGTCCTCGGACGGCTCTGCGGAATCGATTTCGCAGAGCATTGTCTGGATGACGACGGGAGCGCGTCGGGCGAAGGATAGCAGGCCTCCCGCGATTCGCGAGAGGCCGATATCCGTGCCGGACATCAGGCGGAACGAGGCCTCGCTTCCCGCGTCGAGCTTGGCCCAGACGACGAGGCCCTCGTCCCGGCACGCGCGTTCCAGGACGGCGCTGGTCGACGGATCCATGAAGCCGGTGGAATTGGTGATGAGGACCAGCGCCGTCGAGCCCAGGAACTTCGCGCGGGAACGCCGAATCCGGGCGCAGAGATCGAGGGCGTCCTCCAGGCTCGGGGACATGGTAGGCTCGCCGTTGCCCGAAATGCATATGTCCCTGATCCGCTCGGGCGCCCATTCCGCAAGATAGCCCAGATCCAAGAAGCCTTCGAGCGCCCCCTCGAGGGCGTCGATCGGGATACGCCGGGATCCGGCGCAGGAGCCGAAGCCCGGGCCGAGCCGGGTATCGGACGGCAGGAAGACTTCGCAATACGGACAGTCGAAGGCGCACACCTTGGCATCGGGGAAGAGGTTGACGCCGAGCGATAGGCCGCCCGAGCGCCGCGAAAGCACGGGATATACAAGACGGCCCGCCTCGCGATCGCTTCGATGATCCTCGGGGCCCCGCATAAGGAGATAGTACCGCCGCCGGGCGGTCGGGGCAATACGAGCTTCGGCGCAGCCGAGTCGGCGGATGCTATTGACAAGATCGCGGGCGACGTGCGAACATTCGTGCCATCGTGGACCCGAAGACGCGCACTTTGCTCATCAGTCTCAAGCATCGGCATCACGGCCATAGGAATGGGCCGAGCGAAGCCGTAGCCTGAGCGCCGAGAAGAAGCGCAGTCTGCGGGAGCGCCGGCCTCGAGGGGCCGGCGCTCCGGTTTTAAACGGATCCTTTCGGAGGGTCGGACGCCGGCAGCCCGGAGTCCCGTTTCCCGAATGAAAGGAGTCATGCATGAACGACGTCGTTTTGGAGCTCGGACTGCCAAAGGGCAGGATGCAGGCCGAAGTCCTCAAGCTCATGGCCGATGCGGGCCTTCCCGTCAAGGCCGACGATAGGGGCTATAGGCCTGTCGTGGGCGCTGGCGTCGAGGGTGCGGCCGACGGCCTCGGCCTCGCGCCTCGATTCGAGGCCAAGTTCCTCAAGCCGCAGAACATTGTAGAGATGATCGACCTCGGAAGCCGCGACGTCGGCTTCGCCGGCGCGGACTGGACGCGAGAGCTGGGCTCGGGTGCCGTGGAGCTCCTCGATACGGGCCTCGACCCCGTTCGCGTGGTGGTCGCGGCCCCTTTCGGACTGCTCGTGGACGGAAGGCTCCTCCCGAGGGAAGGGATGGTCGTCGCTTCCGAATACGAGACTATCGCCCGCGAGTGGATGTCGCGAAACGCGCCCGGGGCGAAGTTCGTACGGTCCTACGGAGCGACGGAGGTCTTCCCGCCCGAGGACGCCGATATCATAGTAGACAATTGCGCGACCGGCTCGACTTTGAAGGCCAACGGCCTAGCCATCGTCGACGAGGTGATGAAGAGCTCAACGAGGCTGTATGCCTCGCGCAAGGCGATGGCCCACCCGGGCAAGCGCGAGGCGGCCGAGAGCCTGGCCCTCCTCGTCGGCTCGGTCCTCGAGGCCCGAAGGCGCGTGATGATCGAGGTGAACGTGCCCGCCGACCGACTCGCCGAGCTCACCTCGGTCCTGCCCTACATGAAGTCGCCGACGATCTCTCCCCTCAAGGGAGGGGAAGCCTTTGCCGTTCGGGTTGCGGCCCCGCGGGCTTCGCTCGCGGGACTCATCCCCGAGATCAAGCGCCGCGGCGGCAGCGACATCGTGGTATCCGAGCTCTCGCAGCTCGTTCCTTGAAGCGAGGCGGGAGATGGAAGCCGCAATGCTCAGACTTGACGCCAACGAAGGCAGGCCCTGCCTGCCAACCTCCGCGATAGCCGCCCTCATCGATTCCGAAGTCCTCCGGAGGTATCCCGATGCCCGCCCTCTGGAGGCCGTCTTGGCCGCGCGCATGGGGCTCGGCCCCGACCGGGTCATCGCGACCGCGGGCGCCGACGACGCGATAGATCGGGCGATCCGATCCTTCGGGCGCTCAGGCGCGACGGTCCTCTCGACGGCGCCCGCCTTCGAGGAATACGCCGCGGCCGCTGCGCGCTCGGGCGCGCGCTACGTCGCCGTCCCGCGGGCGCCCGACGGCCCCCTCCCCCTCGCCGACCTGGTCGCCGCGATCCGCGCCGAGAGGCCGACCCTCGTGGTCGTCGCCTCGCCCGACAATCCGGGCGGCGGGACGATATCCGCCGCGGAGCTCCGCGCCCTCGCCGCCGAGGTTTCGGCCCGCGGCGCGACGCTCCTCTTCGACATAGCCTACTCCGATTTCGACGAGGACCGCGAGGTCTACGACATCGCGGTCGGCCTTCCCGGCGTGATCGCCACGAGCACCTTCTCGAAGGCCTGCGGCCTCGCCGGCCTTCGAGCCGGGTGGGCCGCGGGCGCTCCCGAAGACATCGCGAAGCTGCGGGCCGCCGGCCCGCCCTTCGCGCTCGGCAGCTTCTCGATCGCGGCCGCGCAGGCGGCCCTCGAGTCGGGGTCGCGGTCGATCGAGGCCTTCGTCGCCGAGGTTCGCCGCGAGCGGCCTCTCCTCCAGGCCGCCCTCGCCGAGATCGGCGCCAGGACCTGGGCGGGAAAGGCGAACTTCGCGGCCGCCATAGTCCCCGATGCCCCCGCCTTCGCGGCCGCCCTCGCCAAGGAGGGGATCAGGATCAGATCCTGGCCGGGCAAGCCCGCCAGGGAGGGCCTAATTCGCATAACCTGTCCCGGCGACGACTCCGAGTTCCGGATGCTTCTCGCGGCCCTCAGGAAGATAGGGAGGCTAGGATGACGACTCAAGGCGAGAGTTCCCGCTCCCCGGCGCGCGTTGCCGCCCTCAGGCGCAAGAGCCGAGAGACGGAGGTGATCGTGGTCCTCGACCTCGACCCCGAGAGGCCGCTGGCCGAGATAGACAGCGGGATCGGCTTCCTCGACCACATGCTGACCTCGCTCGCCACGCACGCCGGCTGGAGGCTCTCCCTCGTCTGCCGGGGCGACCTCGTCGTGGACGACCACCACAGCGCGGAGGATTGCGCCCTCGCCCTGGGAGAGGCCCTCGGCCGCGCCCTGGCCAAGGGTCCGGCTCCGCGGCGCTTCGGCTCCGCCTACGCTCCCCTGGACGAGGCCCTGGCCCGCGCGGTCATAGACCTCTCGGGCAGGGCCTATTGCCGCGCGGACCTGTCGCTCGGAGGCGAGAGGCTGGGCGCTCTGGCGGGCGAGAACGCGACCCACTTCCTCATGAGCCTCGCGTCGGCGGCCAAGGTGACTCTGCACGTCGACGTGCTCGCAGGAGAGAATTCCCACCACAAGGCGGAAGCGGCGTTCAAGGCCCTCGCTCTCGCCCTGCGCGAAGCATGCGCCCCCGCCGCGCCGGCGAAAGGCGCCGGAGCCGGCCCCGAATCGACCAAGGGCGCCGTGCTCCTCGAAGACATCGACGAATCGGATTGGGAAAGGCTGAAGGGAGGTCTCGATGCCTGAGTCATCCGCGACCAAGGTCGCCTTGGCGGCGACGGGCGTGGCCAACCTGGCCTCGATCATGGCGGCCTTCCGACGGGCCGGCGCCGAGCCTCGGCTCGCGTCCTCTCCCTCCGAGTTCGCCGACGCGGACTTCGCCGTGGTGCCGGGCGTAGGCTCCTTCGGCAGCGCAATGTCGGCGCTGAGGGCCGCGGGGATGGACGAGGCGATAAGGGAGCGCATGGCCCGCGGAAAGACCACCATGGGCGTCTGCGTGGGCATGCAAGTCTTCTTCGAGGGAAGCGAGGAATCTCCCGGCGTCGCCGGCATGGGAATCGCGCCGGGCCTGCTGCGGCGCTTCCCCGGCGACCTGCCCGTACCCCAGCTCGGATGGAATCGAGTGCGATCGGCGGGAATCGGCGCCGTCGGAGAGGGATGGGCCTATTTCGCCAATTCCTACAGATTGTCGGAAGCCCCGACCGGTTTCGCGGCGAGTTGGGCCGAATACGGAGAACCCTTCGTCGCAGCGCTGGAAAGGCCTCTCGCCGGCGAGGAGGCCCCGCGGCCCCGCGCCGTCCGACCGAGCCTCCTTCTCTGCCAGTTCCATCCCGAGCTTTCGGGGCCATGGGGCCTCGGGCTGATTCGCGCGTGGCTCGGAGCCTCGGTCGGGGCCGAAGGGGGGGCATCGTGAGATCCGTCGGTGCGTTGAGAGTGATCCCCTGCCTCGACGTAGACGACGGCAGGGTAGTCAAGGGCGTCCGCTTCCTCAACCTCGTCGATTCCGGCGATCCGGCCGAACTGGCCGCCCGCTACGAGACCGAGGGGGCCGACGAGATCGCCTTCCTCGACATCTCGGCCACGATCGAAGGGAGGAAGACCGCCCTCGAGTCCATCAGGCGCGTGAGGGAAGCGATCGGGATCCCCCTCATGGTCGGCGGCGGCGTGCGCAGCGTCGGGGATGCCTCCACTCTTCTCGAGGCGGGCGCGGACCGGGTCGCGGTGAACAGCGCCGCCGCGCGTGAGCCGAAGCTCATCGACGAGCTCGCTTCCCGCTTCGGGGTCCAATGCGTCGTCCTCGCGATCGACGCGAGAAGGACGCGGGGCGTCGATAGGGACGCGAGGCGCGCGGACGCGGCGGAGCCGTCTTGGGAGGTCGTGGTCGACGCCGGGCGCAGCGTCACGAGCCTGGAGCCCGCGGCGTGGGCGCGCGAAGGAGCGCGCCGCGGCGCGGGAGAGATACTCCTCACATCGATTGATCGGGACGGCATGGGCTCGGGTTACGACCTGAAGCTCCTGAGAGCCGTGACGGCGGCGGCGAGCGTCCCAGTCGTCGCCTCGGGCGGAGCCTCGCTCCCCGGGCACTTCGTCGACGGCGCCCGCGCAGGAGCCCGCGCCCTCCTGGCGGCGGGGGTGTTCCACCGCGGCGAGCTCTCGATACGAAGCGTCAAGGAAAGCCTCGCCAAATCGGGCATGGAGGTGCGATCGTGATAGTCCCCAGCATTGACATAAGGGCAGGGAAGGCAGTCCAGCTTCGCGGAGGCAGGCATCCCGTCCTGGATGTGGGCGATCCGGAGGAAGTGGCCGAGCGATACGCCCGCGTCGGGGAAATCGCGATCGTCGACCTCGACGCGGCCCTCGGGACGGGCGACAACAGCGCGACGGTCCTCAGGATCCTGCGTCGCCACCCTTGCCGCGTGGGCGGCGGACTGCGCACGAAGGAGGCCGTCCTGCGCTATCTCGACGCCGGCGCGAGGTCGGTGATGCTCGGCACGAAGGCCACACCCGAGTTCCTGTCGGAGCTGCCGCGCGACAGGCTCATCGCCGCCCTGGACGAGAAGGGCGGCGAAGTGGTCGTAGAGGGATGGACAAAGGGGACAGGCAGCAGGATCGAGGACAGGATGGCCGTCCTGGCCCCCTACGTCTCCGGCTTCCTCGTCACCTTCGTCGACGCGGAAGGCAGTCTCGGGGGCATCGGCCTCGACCGCGCCAGGTCGCTCATCGCGTCGGCCGGAGGCGTCCGCATAACCTTCGCCGGAGGCGCGGCCGGGGCGGAGGAAATAGGGGCCCTCGACCGCCTCGGCGCCGACGTCCAGGCCGGCACGGCGATCGCGCTCGGCAAGCTCAAGCTGGCCGAGGCCTTCGCGGCGAGCCTGTCGTCCGATCGGCCGGACGGCCTTTGGCCTACGGTCGTCTGCGACGAGGGCGGCAGGGCGCTCGGCCTCGTGTGGTCGGACCTCGAGAGCCTCGCCGCCGCGATCGAGACCGGCCGAGGCGCCTACAGGTCCCGCAGCCGCGGCCTCTGGGTGAAGGGGGAGACTTCGGGCGACCTGCAGGAGCTGATCCGCATCGAGGCCGACTGCGACAGGGACGCGATCCGCTTCACCGTGAGGCAGAGCGGACGCGGATTCTGCCATCTCGCGAGACGAAGCTGCTTCGACGACGGCTCCGGGATAGAGCGCCTCGAGCGGACGCTGAGATCGCGCATGGCCGACGCCCCGCCCGGCTCCTACACCCGCAAGCTCTTCGACGATCCCAGTCTCCTCGGGTCCAAGCTCCGCGAGGAGGCCGACGAGCTGAACAAGGCCAAAGGTTTCGACGAGGCCACCGCGGAGGCGGCCGACGTCATCTACTTCGCGCTCACGAAGGCCATCGCCGAGGGCTCGAGCCTGGCCGCCATCGAGGCTGAGCTGGACCGCAGGTCTCTTCGCGTGAGCCGCCGGGGCGGCGCGCCCAAAGCGGCCTACGTACAGTCGTCGGAGGACATAGCGTGGACGGGCGAGCACTGATCCGCCTCCGGCGGATAAGGCTAGAGGAACTCGCCGAGGCGCGCTCCAGGGCCCGAGATCCCGAGGCGGAGGAAGCGGCCTCGCGCATTCTCGCGGACGTTACGGCGCGCGGCGAGGCCGGCGTCCGCGAATGGGCGGAGAGGCTGGGCGAGCTCGGGCCCGGCGATCCCCTGGTGATAGGGCGCGGGGATATGGAGGCCGCCCTCGCCTCGCTTCCCCTCGAGGAGAGAGGCCTGCTCGAGCGGGCTCGCGACCGCGTGCTCGCCTTCGCGAAGGCCCAGCGGGCCGCGTTGCTCGACATAGACATCCCGGTGCCGGGCGGACGGGCGGGACACCGCTTCCTGCCGGTCGCGCGGGCGGGATGCTACGCGCCGGGCGGCCGGTTTCCCCTGCCTTCGAGCGCGATCATGACCGCATGCGCCGCCAAGGCCGCGGGCGTCGGCTCGATCTGGTGCGCGGGACCCAAGCCGGCTCGCGCGACGCTCGCGGCGGCCGCGCTATCGGGGGCGGAGGGCTTCCTTGCGGCGGGCGGCGCCCAGGGCATAGCGGCGCTCGCGCTCGGCGCCGGCGTCCCGCCCTGCGACGTGGTCGTCGGGCCGGGCGGAAGGTACGCCGCCGCGGCCAAGCGCCTCCTCGCGGGGATCGTCGGCACCGAGGCCCCCGCCGGCCCATCCGAGCTCCTGGTGCTGGCGGAAGGCGGCTCCGACCCCGAGATCGCGGCCGCCGACCTCCTCGCCCAGGCCGAGCACGACATCGCGGCCGTGCCGGCCATAGTCGTGCTCGCCGACGGCTTCGCCCCGCGCTTCGCCGAGGCGCTCGACGAGGCCCTGGCCAGACGACTCGCCGAGCTACCCGAGCCCAATAGATCCGTCGCCGCCGCCGCGCTGGGGAACGGATGGATGCTCATGGCCCGCGACGAAGCCGAGGCTAGGGCCGCCGCGGAACGCTTCGCGCCCGAGCACCTGGAGCTGCTCGTAGCCGAGCCCCGGAAATGGGCCGACTCGATCGCGAGCGCTGGAGCGGTTTTCCTGGGGCCGGGCTCGGCCGAAGTCTTCGGGGACTACGGAGCAGGCCCGAACCACTGCCTGCCCACGGGCGGGGCGGCGCGCTTCTCGGCGGGACTCTCGGTCCTCTCCTTCCTCCGCGCGAGGACCTGGCTCGAGATGGATGCCCCCTCGACTAGCGCGAACGGGTCTCTCGCCGGCGACGCGGTAGCGCCCGCCAACGACGCGGTAGCGCTCGCCACGGAGGCGTCGGCGTTCGCCCGCCTCGAGGGCCTCGAGGGCCATGCGCGGGCCGCCGAGCTGCGCCGCACACTGTAAGTCGCAGATAAAGAGCATCTTGGAGGACTGCAGTTGGGGGGTCCTGTCGCATACAAACGTCCCCTCAAAATCGGGGGCGTTTGTATGCGACACCCCCCCGCGCTGCTGGTTGTCCGCAAGTATGCTCTGTGTCTAGGCCGGTCCAGGCTGATGCGCAGGGCGGGTGCCCGTAGACCAGTTGGCTATACATCGGCGCATACCTTATACGACATAGTGCGCTGGGGCTACCGCGGCACAGGCGCCGCCTCGACCGGCCCGGAACCCGTGACACTTTGCCTTGCTGCTGTAGCGCGGAAGGTTTTCTGCGACGGGCCCCACCCCCGGCGGCGAGTAGTACTGTCGAAATGCTGTGCTCTTGAAAAGCACGGACTAGCAACGCAGGCCATGCTTACGTAGAATGGCGGAAGGAGAGTCCAGGTATGGCTGAAGGTCGGCACCTCTATCTCGTCGTCCACCCGAACCACTCGCTCGTGGCGTCGCAGCTCGACGCCGAGCGCTTCATCAAGCACTACGTCAGGGAGTCGGCGCGCTATTTCGAGGGCAAGCTCGTCTTCGTCGAGCTGGATCCCGGATTCCGGCATCCCTACTTCGACGTAGAGGGCGCTCTCGCGCAGCTGAAGCCCCACGAGGACGGGAGCCCCAAGGCGACGAAGTTCGTCTCGAGCTACCGCGTCCTCGAGCACGTGGACTTCGGCGCGATGGGAACCCTCTACCTCAGCGACGCCTCGGGGGGCTACGTCGCCCTCGAGCCTTCCGCTTCCGGTCCCGCGGCCGGAGGCGCCCCCGACGGCGAGGAGCTCCGCGTGATCCTCGAGGTCGATCCGGTAAAGTTCATCGTGCTCACCAGGCTCGGCCTGTCGGAATACGCGCGCTTCGCGACCGATCCCGCGAATTCCAAGGGCGCGCCGAAGATGCTCTACACCGAGCTCGACGTCTCGATGGACGACTTCATGCGCGAAACGGAGGAGAGCCCCTATGTGACGAGCTTCTTCCCGGGGATCCACCCCGAGCGCCTCAGGGCCGCCATCCGCGAGCTCCGCCGGGCGCCCAGCAAAGAAGTCAAGGGCATCTCCCTCTACTGCCCTCTCGATCGCATATCGTACAAGCTCCTGCGCGGCGGATTCGTCTTCGCCTCGCCCGAGCTGGTCAAGTTCTATCCCCTCCTCTCCCTGGACGAAGTCGAGAGGCGCCACTATAAATTCTGGAAAAGCATGTAAGGAGACGCAATGAAAACGGAGAGCATCTCGTCCGCCGACGCGCCGAAGGCCATCGGTCCCTATTCCCCGGCGGTCAAGGCCGACGGAACTCTGTTCTGCTCGGGCCAGCTCGGCCTGGACCCGGTCTCGGGGGAGCTGGCGGCCGGAGTGAAGGCCCAGGCGGAGCGCGCCATCCTCAATCTCGAAGCCCTCCTCGCGGCGGCGGGGCTCGGCCTCCGCGACGTCGTGAAGACCAGCGTCTTCCTCGCGGACATGGCCGACTTCGCCGTCGTCAACGAGGTCTACGCCTCTCGCTTCGCGTCGCCCTACCCGGCGCGATCCACCCTCCAGGTGGCGGCCCTTCCCAAAGGCGGCCTCGTGGAGATAGAGGCTATAGCGATAGGAAGATAGTCGACTTTACAGCTCCGGGAATGGCGGCTACACTTCCGCAATGAGATCCATCTTGGGCGGGACTGCGGTAATCACGGGCGGGGCGGGAGGGATAGGCCGGCTCCTGGCCTTCGGCCTCGCCCGGCGGGGAGCGAGGGTCGTCGTCTGGGACCTGGACGAGGCCGCCCTGGAACGCCTCGAGGCCGAGGCGCTGGAGCGGAAGCTCGACATCCACGGCCTTCGCTGCGACGTCTCGAATCGCGCCGAGGTCTACGCCCGGGCCAAGGAGACCGCCGAGCGCTTCGGCCAGGTCGGGCTCCTCGTCAACAACGCGGGCATCGTCTCGGGCACGAAATTCCTCGACACGCCGGACGAGCGGATCGAGAAATTGATGTCGGTCAACGCGATGGCCCACTTCTGGACGACGAAGGCCTTCCTTCCCGGCATGATCGAGCGCGGCGAGGGGCATATAGTCGCCATTTCCTCGGCCGCCGGCATCGTCGGCGTAACGGGCCTCGCCGATTACTGCGCGAGCAAGTTCGCCGCCTTCGGCTTCGCCGAGGCGATCAGGATGGAACTCCGCAAGACCCGCTCCCCCGTGCGTACGACGATCGTCTGCCCCTTCTTCATCGACACTGGACTCTTCGAAGGCGTCAAGACCCGCGTACCCTTCCTTCTTCCCATCCTCAAGCAGGACTACGTCGCGAAGCGCATCCTCGGCGCGGTACTCAAAGGAAAGAAGCGACTCGTCCTTCCCCTTTTCGCCTATTCGGTCTGGCTCCTCAGGCTTTTCCCGGTGGGCTTCCTCGACGCGATGGCCGACTTCTTCGGCGTCAGCTCCACCATGGACGATTTCAAAGGACGCGGGAATGCCCGACAAGACCGTCGATAATCGGGACCCCGCCACCGGGGCCCTCTTGGGCAGCTATCGCCTGGACAGCTCCGCCGAAGTCCGCGATTCGATCCGGCGCGCGCGATCAGCCCAGGGCGCCTGGGCGAGCCTCCCCTACCGCGAGCGCTCTCTCGCCCTCAAGCGGGTCGGCGCGGCCATAGCCGGCCGAGCCGACGAGTTGGCCGCCGTCATCAGCGCCAACAGCGGCAAGACGAGGGTGGACGCCCTTGCGACCGAGATAGTGCCCGCCGTTCTCGCCCTTCGTTTCTGCCGCGCCCGAGGTCGACGGCTTCTCCGGCCGAGGCGGCTCGGAGGCGGAAGCATCCTCATGTTCAACAAGCGCAGCCGGCTCCATCGGGTGCCCTTCGGCGTCGTCGGTATCATCTCGCCTTGGAACTACCCCTTCGCCATCCCCTTCGCCGAGATCGCGATGGCCCTCCTCGCCGGGAACGGCGTTCTGCTCAAGGTCGCGTCGGACAGCCTCGCCGTGGGCCGCGCCCTCGCCGATTGCTTCGCGGGAGCGGGCCTGCCGGAAGGCCTCTTCGCCTACGTCAACCTGCCCGGCCCCGAAGCGGGAGAGGCCTTCATCTCGGGCGGGATCGACAAACTCTTCTTCACCGGATCGACCGAAGTAGGCCGGGAGCTGATGGCGAAGGCGGCGTCGCGGCTCGTCCCCGTCGTGCTCGAGCTCGGAGGGAACGACGCGGCCATCGTCAGGGCGGACGCCGACCTCGACCGGGCGGCCGCCGGCATCGTCTGGTCGGGCTTCTCCAACGCGGGCCAATCCTGCGGCGGGGCCCAGCGCGTCCTCGTACACGAATCGGTCCTCGACGCCTTCGTAGGGAAGCTCAAGGAGCGCGTAGAGAGGCTGAGGATCGGCGCGGGCGCTGACTTCGACATCGACATGGGATGCATCGCCTCGGCCCGCCAGAAGGATTTGGTGGAGGCTCAGGTAGAACGTTGCCTGGCGCAGGGCGCCCAGGTCATCGCCCGCAGCCCCATCGATCCCGAGCTCGAGAAGGGCAATTTCCTGCCGGCCATCGTCCTGGGCCGCGTCGGGCCGGACTCGCCGGCGATGAGGGAGGAGATCTTCGGCCCCGTCGTCGCCGTCGTTCCCTTCAAGGACGACGAAGAGGCGCTGAGGATGGCCAACGATTCGGCCATGGGCCTGACCGCGAGCGTCTGGTCCAGGGACAGGACCACCGCCAGAGCCCTCGCCGGCCGCATCCGCGCGGGCGCGGTCATGATCAACGATCATCTCATGTCCCATGGCCTCGCCGAGACGCCTTGGGGCGGCGTGGGCGACTCCGGGATGGGCCGGACCCACGCCGAGCTGGGCTTCCTCGAGATGCTGCAGACGCGCGTCGTCGTCGACGACATACTGCCCGGAGCCAAGAAGGACATCTGGTGGCAGCCCTATTCGGAGAAGGTCTACAAAGGCCTCCGCTCGATCATCGGCCTCGTCTCCGGACCGGGAATCTCTGCCAGGATCCGCGGTCTAGCGGGCTTGGCGAGATTCTTCTTCAGGTATTGGGACCGATCGTAGCTCGTCGGGCCCGGGGCTATATGCCGACGCGCCTCATGCCCGCCTCGTCGTATCGCGTACCGGCGACCCGATCTGGCGGGATGAGGGAGCCGATCTCGGCGATCTCCTCCTTGGTCAGCTCGATCTTCGTCGCGGCGATGTTGTCGCGGAGATAGGACAGGCGGCGGGTGCCGGGGATCGGCAGGATGTCCTCGCCCTGGGCCAGGACCCAGGCGAGGGCGAGCTGGGCGGCAGTCGCCCTCCTGCGCGCCGCGAAGGCCTCGACCTTCTCGACTAGGGCCCTGTTCATGGCGAAATTCTCCGCGCTCATGCGCGGGTTCACCGAGCGGAAATCCTTGGCCGCGAAGTCGCCGCGGTCTTTGAAGGCCCCGGTCAGGAAGCCACGTCCCAGCGGGCTATAGGCGACGAAGGCTATGCCGAGCTCGCGGCAGGTCGCGAGGATCCCGGCTTCGACGTCCCGCGTCCACAGCGAGTATTCGGTCTGGAGGGCCGTGATCGGATGGACTTTATTGGCCCTTCTGATGGTCGCCGGACCGGCTTCGGAGAGCCCGAGGAAACGCACCTTCCCCGCCTTTACCAGCTCCGACATGGCTCCCACCGTCTCCTCGATCGGGACGCTCGGGTCCACGCGGTGCTGGTAGTACAAATCGATATGGTCGAAACCGAGCCGCTTGAGGCTCATGTCGCAGGCGGCCTTCACGTACTCGGGCCGGCCGTTGATCCCCAGGTGCGAGCCGTCGATCCCGCGCATGTTCGCGAACTTGGTGGCGATCGTGACCTTGTCCCGCAGGCGGCCGCGGAAGGCCTGCGATAGCAGCATCTCGTTGTGGCCGGCCCCGTACATGTCCGCGGTATCGAAGAAGGTGATGCCGAGGCCTACGGCCTTTCTGAGCAATTCCACCGAAGCGGCGTCGTCCGATGGCCCATAGAACTCGGACATGCCCATGCAGCCGAGCCCGATCGCGGAGACCCTGATGCCGCTCTTGCCTAGCGCCCGATCTTTCATATGCTTTGCTCCTTCCCCATCTTGGACTTAAATTACCGACACGACGGTCATTCGGCTAGCGGGCTCGAAGCGGTCGCTCCCTGAAGGCGCGCGGAAGGGCCCTGACGGGAAACCGGTCATCTGGACAGAGCCTCTGCGATTGTGTCGGCGAGCCCGCGGGCGAACTCGAAGTAGCCGCCCCCCTTGGGCAGCGAATGAGTCGCGAGGGGAACGGAACCGACCCTCGCCTCCTTCGCCAGGGTTTCGGCCACCTGCGGATTCTCGCCTATCTCGGTGAATATGACGGACACGCGGTCCAAGGCGATGAGTTTCTCCAGCCTGACGAGCCCGGCGGCCGAGGACTCGGCCCGGGCCGAGTCGTTCGGAGAGGCCTCCCCAAGCAGTTTGAAGCCGTAGCGTTGGGCGAAATAGCCGATGGAATTATGCCCCGTCAACAGAGTACGCCTCTCCTCGGGGATCTTTGCGACTCGATCCGCGATCTCGGCGTCGAGAGCCTCGAGGCGGGCGTCCAGATCGGCCCGCCGCTTCGACAGGTCCACGTGGAAATCGGCGTCGATCTCCTCGGCCAAGGCATCCACTACGGCCTGCATGGTCACCGGGTCCGTCCACAGATGAGGATCCTGGGCGCCCCTCGCCTGGTCCGGGTCGCCGGAAGGGATGCCCTCGCCCATTCCCACGGTCCTCACCAGGACGTGATCCGAGGCGGTGAAGAACTTCACGCCCCCCTTTCTGGCTTGATCGAGCGCCCTCTGCATGCCCTTCTCGAGACCGAGGCCGTTCTCGACGACGAGGTCCGCCTTGTCGATCGTAGCGAGGTCCGCGGTCGAGGCTTCCCACCCCCGGGGATCGACCCCGTCGGGGATCGATACGACGGTCCGGAAGCGGTCGTCGACGAGTTCCTTCACCAGGGAGCCCAAGATCGAATAGGTAACGACGATAGTCTTCTTGCCCGAGCCGGCCTTTCCGGCGCAGCCAGCCTGCGACAATGTCATAGCCGCGCCGAGACATGCGATCAGGCAAAGCGATGCCGCGGCCGATCGGCGATGCGCGCCGCGGACGGGCGCAAGCTCGTTCGGCCGAAGGGCTCGCTTGGCCGGAGAGTGGCCCTCCTGTATGGCGAAAGCTTCGGTCCTCGGTGATCCCACGGCCGCCTCGCGCAGACGCTTTTTAGGCAAAGTATAAATACGGGCGGCGCCAGTCAATATGCGGCGGTTATTCCGAGCGGGTCGAGTATGAGCCCGAAGTTTACCGGCTCAAGCGCGGCGAGGCCGATCGCCGCGCTCGTGGCGCGCGACCTTCGCGCCAGGCCGAATGCGGTCGTACGCGAGACGGCGGCTCCCCCCGGCGCGATGCCGGCCCCCGGGGGCAAGGACAGGAAGACGTCGAGCAGGAGCGAATAGGCAGGCAGGGGGAAGGACTCGGCAATGCCGCCAGGGGCGGATACGGCTGAGATGCGATAGAGCCGCAGGACGACCGAGCCCGCGGCCTTCGGAGGGTCGGCGAGCCCCCCCAAGAAGGCCAGGGGCCCCGCGAGCTCGAGGCTTTCGGCCGACAGGGCCACCGCGCTCGCGCGAAGGCTCAGTTCCCGGGAGGCGGGAGCGGAATCCAGCGCGGGCATCTCGAGATGGCCGAGGAAGGAGGCGGGGCCGACTTCGTAGGGCAGGAGATGGGCTATTTTATAGTGGCCCTCCGCCGGAGCGGCCGGAAGGGAAAGCCAGCCCATGAGGGCCAGGCGGAGGAGAACGAGGCCCGCGAGACAGACCGCCGCCGCCGGAATGCCGGCTGCGCGGGGGAACAGGCCGACGGCGAGGGCGATGGCGGCTACGAGGGCGGCCCATGGGAGGAGGGCCCCGCTCCCGAAGAAGGCTCCGCCTTTGTTCCCCGTGCCGAGCGCAGCGCTTCCCAGAGCCCGGGCCAGCGCAGCCTTGTCGGAGAGCACAAGGAGGCCCGCGACGGCGAGGATGGCGAGGCTGATGTAGGTCAGGGCGCGGGCCGTTCGACGCGCGCGCGCGCGTCCCGTCTCGGACGGGCTCGCGCCGGAAAGGGAAAGGCAGCGGACCGCCTGCCCGACGGCGAGACCAGCGAAGAGGGCCGCGGTCGTCGCCCAGAGATAGGGATCAGTCTCGGAAACCATAGATCCGCGAGTATTTTTCGTCGAGATAGGCCACAAAATGGCCGGGATCGAGGCCGGTACCGGTGACTCGCCGGACCAGTTCCCCGGGAAGGTAGATGCTACCCGGCTCGTGGATATTGGAACGGAGCCAGCCGAGGATCGAGGCGAGATCGCCCGACTCGATGCGTTCGTCCCTATCGGGCATGTCCCTCTTCATGGCCGACCAGAACTGGGCGGCATAGAGGTTGCCGAGGGCGTAGCTGGGGAAGTAGCCGAAGAGTCCCGCCGACCAGTGGACGTCCTGCAGACAGCCGCGCGCGTCGTCGGGCGGAGCCAAGCCGAGAAGATCCTTCATCTTCGCGCTCCAGGCCTCGGGGAGGTCCTTCACCGCGAGACGTCCGGAGACGAGATCCGATTCGAGCTCGAAGCGCAGGATGACATGCAGGCCATAGGTCACTTCGTCGGCCTCCGTGCGTATGAAAGAGGGCGCGACCTTGTTGATCGCCCGCACGAAGGCCTCGAGGCCGACGCCATCCAGGGGGCCCGAGGCGCCGCCGCCCGCGAGCTCGGTAAGGCGGGCGTAGTTCGGCTTCCAGAACCGGCCGGAACGCCCGATCAGATTCTCCCACATCCGGGATTGGGACTCGTGGACGGCCATGGAGGCGGCTTCGTGCAGCCTCGTTCGTCCGAAGGTCGGGCCCGGGGCGATCCCGAGCTCGTACAGCGCGTGCCCTGCCTCGTGGACGGTGGAGAAGAGACTCGATACGAAGGAGTCCTCGATACACCTCGTCGTAATCCGCACGTCGTCCTCGCCCAAGGCGGTGGTGAAGGGATGGGCCACGACATCCAGTCTGCCGCGCCCGCGATCGTAGCCCATGATCCCCGCGAGCCACCCGCTTATGGCCGCCTGGCGGTCGGCGGGACAGGGCCTGCGCAGGAAGGAATCGTCCACCTGGGGCCTGGACCCGATCTTCGCGAGGAGGGCGATCAGCTCTCCGCGCAGGCCGGCGAAGACTTCGGCTATCGAAGACTCGGTGCTGCCCGGCTCGAAGAGGTCCAGGAGGGCGTCGTAAGGCTTGCCGCCCGGAGCGAGGCAGGCCGCTTGTCTTTTCTTGAGGTCCACCATACGCTCCAAGTGCGGAGCGAAGGCCGGAAAGTCGTTGTCTGCGCGGGCCTCTACCCATGCGGCCTGCGAGAGGCTGGTCGCGCGGGCGAGTTCCGCCACGAGGTCGGCGGGAAGCTTCGTGTTCCGGTCATATTCCCTGCGCAGGACGCGAAGGTAGGCCCTATCCCTCGCGTCGAGCGAGGCGCCCCCCGGCGCGCCGGTCGGGGAAGCCGTCGTGGAGCCGAGGGCGGATAGGAGTTCTCCTATCTCGGGCGATACCGACTTCTCGTGCGCTATGGTCTCGACGAGGGCGAGCTGCTCCGACCTCTCGGCGACCGCCTTGACAGGCATATACGTCTCCTGGTCCCAGCCGAGGAGAGCGGCAATATGGCCGAGGAGGCCGAGCTCGCGGTCGATCTCGATCAGTCGCGTCATTTCCTTGCGCATGCCTTCTCCTTGATCCCCGGGAATCCTAGCATCGCGCATCGCGCGGGACAAGGCTTGCTCCGCCGCCCGTCGTCCAACTATGATCTCGGGCTATGGAGGCCACCGATGTTCCTCCGCGAGCTCGGCCAATCGATAAAGGTCCTCAAGGGGGCCGGCGCCCAGGCGACGGCGCGCCTGGCCAGGCAGGGCATCTACTCGGTCGCCGACCTCATCCTCAACTATCCCCGCGACTACGACGACCGCACGAGCTTCGTCCCCTTCGCGGACTTCGCGAAGGAGCCGCGAGTGCGAAGCCTCGCGGAGGTCATCGACCACCAATGGTTCGGCTACGGAAGGATGAGGACCCTGAAGGTGCGGGTCCGCGACGAGACGGCGAGCGCGGTCCTCGTCTGCTTCAACCGGCCCTTCCTCGAGTCTCAGCTCCCGATAGGCGCCCGGGTCGTGGTCACGGGCAAGTTCACGTATCGCTACGGAGACATACAATCCTCTTCCTTCGAAGTCGAGCGCCTCGGCGAAGACCGGGCGCCGGCCTCCGGCATCCTGCCGATCTATCCCCTGACCGAGGGTCTCAGCCAGGGGCAGGTCAGGCGGATCGTCAAGGCGGCCATCGCCGAATACGGGTCGAAGGTCGAGGAGGAGCTGCCCGCGGCGCTCCGCGAGCGCAGGTCCCTCATGACCAAGCGCGAATCGTTGCGCGCGGTGCATTTTCCCGTCGGGCACGAGGAGCTCGCCCTGGCGCGGGCGAGCCTCGTCTTCGAGGAGCTCTTCTACTTCCAGATCGCCGTGGCGCGGCGGGCGATGCGCCGCCGCGAGGCGCAGGTCGAACGGCGCGCGCCGCAGGGACTCCTCAAGCGGCGCCTCGTGGAGCGCCTGCCCTTCGAGCTCACGAGCGGCCAGGTCGAGTCGGCCGCCGAGATCGCGGCCGACATGGCCTCCCCGCGGCCCATGGCCCGCCTCCTCCAGGGCGACGTGGGCTCGGGCAAGACCCTGGTCGCCTTCCTCGCCTGCCTCGACGCGATAGAGGCGGGAGGACAGGCGGCCATCATGGCGCCCACGGAGCTCCTCGCGAGACAGCACGCCGCGACGGCCGCGCGCCTCCTCGAGCCCCTCGGCGTGCGCCTCGCCTTCCTGTCGGGAAACGTCGAGGATGCCGCGCGCCCTCCCCTGCTCGCCGCCCTCAAGTCCGGCGAGGTCGACCTCGTCCTCGGCACCCAAGCCCTCTTTTCCGACGACGTCGAGTACAAGAGCCTCAGGCTCACTGTGGTGGACGAGCAGCACCGCTTCGGCGTCCTTCAGCGCCTCGCGCTGTCGCGCAAGGGTCCGGTGCCCGATCTCCTCATGATGACCGCGACGCCCATACCCCGGACGCTGGCGCTCACCGTCTTCGGCGACCTCTCGATCTCGGCGATCCGCACCATGCCTCCCGGCCGGAAGCCCGTCGTGACCCACTTGGCCAAGGCGGGCAACGAGGCCAAGGTCTACGACTTCGTCAGGCGGCTCCTGACGGCGGGACGCCAGGCCTATTTCGTCTATCCTCTCATAGGCGAGTCGGAGAAGCTCGAGCTGAAGAACGCGATAGCCATGGAGGAGATGCTCAAGGCCGAGATCTATCCCGAGTTCAAGGTCGGCCTGATCCATTCGCGCCTGAAGGAGGACGAGAAGCGGGCGGCGATGGACGCCTTCTCCCGCGGCGAGCTCTCGGTCCTGGTGGCGACCAGCGTCGTGGAAGTCGGGGTCGACGTGCCCAACGCCGCGGCGATGGTGGTGGAGCACGCCGATCGATTCGGCCTCGCGGCCCTCCATCAGCTCCGCGGCCGGGTCGGTCGCGGCGGCGACCAGGCCTACTGCTTTCTCGTCTACTCGGAAGACGTGACAGAAGAGGCAAAATCGAGGCTCAAGGCGATGCTCGAGACGAGCGACGGATTCGCGCTCGCCGAGGAGGACCTCCGAATCCGGGGCCCGGGAGAGATCGCGGGTACGGCCCAGTCGGGCTACCTGAGACTGTCCATCGCCGACCCCATCCGCGACGCCAGGGTCCTCGAGGAGGCGCGCTCCGAGGCTTTCGCGATGCTCGAATCTGACCCCGGTCTCCTGGATCCGCACAACGCACCGGTGCGAGAAGTGCTCGCCAGGGCCAATCCCTTCGGCGACGCTCCCGGCTCCTGAAGCCGGGCCCGAAACGCATCCGGCGGCGGCCGCGCCCTAGCGCTTCCTCGCGGGCTTCGCGGCTTTCTTGGGAGCCGGCTTCCTGGAAGGGGCCTCCTTCGGAGCGGGCTTGGTCCTCGCGGCGCCGGCCTTGGCCGCCTTCGGCTTGTCGGCCGTCTTGGGCTTCGCGACCGCGGATCGCGGGGCCGCGGGGCGCGCGGTCTTGGCCGGGGGAGCCTTGCGGGACTGCTTGAGCTCCTCGACGGCCTCCTTGCCCCGCGACAGCACGGACTCGGCGCGCAGGAGGTACTCGACCATCTTCCCCTGCGAGGCGCGGGCGCCCAGGAGGGACTCGACCCTGCTCAGCTTGCGTCTCATATACTGGATCGAGGGGATAGTGGCGCCGAATCGCTCGGCCAGCTGCCAGTCCTTCTGCTCGTAGCGACCGTCGGGATCCTTCCGGTTGAGGCCGAGGAACTCGGTCACGAGAGCCTGGTCCCAACGCACCGAGGCGCCGCCGGAATAGTCGTGCGCGGCGAGGCGCTTTCTCGTGCGCTCGGCGGAGCCTTCCATCTTCTTGCGCTTCCAGTACGGGTGACGATTGCGCGCCTTGAGGATATCCTCCTTCCTGTAGCCCGTCGCCTCCATCCAGCGCCTCGCGAGCTTGGCCTTGGCGGCGGGGCTGAGCCGGGCCTTGAGCGAGCGGTCGATGTAGTCCTCGGGGGTCTTGGAACCGAGAATCGAGGTTTCGGTCTTGGTCATACCTCAATAATAGTATCGGGCGGTCGTCAATGCAAATTCTCGGCGGGGTCCGGGACCGGTTGCGCCCATCGCGCGGATCGCGCCTCGCGCCCGCCGGCGGCCCTCATCCCTTCCGCCAGACGGAGGCGACGAAGCCCTTCTTCCGTTTCTGGCCGAGGAGGCTCCATCGCGCCGCGCCGCTCCCTCCCGGGCTCGGGCGGCCGACGGGCCGGCGCCTCTCGAGGCGGGTCATCTCGGTGGGAGAGCAATAGGCGAGATAGAGGCCACCAGGACGGAGGAGGCGTTCCGCCAGATCCCAGGCGGGACCTATCCAGTCCCGCTCGGGCACGATATCGGGGCTTTCGACGACGAGGTCGAACGAGGCCGGAGGCAGATCGACGGCGCTCAACGCGTCGAGGGCCCTATACTCCGGCCTCGAGCGATCCGGCAGCGAGGCGAGATTGATTCCCGCGGCCCGGAGGGACAGCCCGTCCCGCGAGGCGACCGCGACGCGCTTCACGCCCAACGCGAGAGAGGCCCAGAAGGCCAGGTGCCCGACGCCCGGCTCGATGAACAGGGCATCGTCCAGGGTCGCGCCCCCGCAGGCGCGGGAGGCCAGCTCGGCGGCGACGGAGCTGCCGTAGCCCGGAGTATCGAACTCCGGCAAACCCCAGAAACCGCGAGCCCGATAGCTGCGATCGGCGAGCGTGAAGCGCGCCTCGCCGCGAATGTAGGCCGAGAGCTCGGTTCCCTCGACCCCGGCTTCGTCGCGCGCGTCGAGGGCCTCGTCGTCGGGGCCCTCGACGCGCCGCTCGACGATGAAGGCTCTATGCATGCTCCCGCGTTCAGCGGCCACACTGGCCAGCCCTGCCCCGGAGATCCAGCCCTCGGCGGCTTCGGCCAGCGGCTTCACGATGACGATGCCCGCCCTCCCCCCCGGGACGAGGAGGGGGGAGCCGCGCTTGCCCGAAAGGCGATCGAAGAAATGGCTCAGGACCGAGGCTCCGGCCTTCGCCGGGAGATTCGAGAAGACGAAATCGTAGGGTCCGGCCTCGCGGCCGTCGCCGAGGAGCCCCCATTCGACGCGGGGGGCGGGGCGCGCCTCTCGGGTTTCCCCCGTTCGGGGCTCCGTCCAGGCGGCGACGCCGCGAAGCTTATTCGCGAGGCGGTTGCGCTCGGCGAAGGCGACGGCGAGACTGTCCCTATCCCTGAGCGTCACCTCGGCCCCGGGAAAGGCCTTCGCGGCGCACAGTCCTATGACCCCCACTCCGCAGCCCTCGTCCAGCATCCTGCGCGCCGAGGCGAGGACCGGATCGCGGGCCACGGTCTTTAGGAGGAGCCGCGTCCCGAGGTCGATATCGAAAGAGGAGAAGAGGGCATGGGAGAGGTCGAAGCGGAGCTCGGCTCCGTTGAACTTGAATTCGACGTTCTTGTTGACGTAGCTGTCGAGATCGGTCACAAGGCTAAGGATAGCAAAAAACCGGGAAAGAGATAAGAAACGCGGCGAGATCGCGAGGATACTGGTGGACCCGGGAAAGCCCGGCCGATGCCCGACCGTCAGGCGTTCACGGTCTCCGAGGATTCTTCCTTTCCGGCGGCGAGGAAGCTGATCTCCTCCGCATTGAAGATAAGATCGATGTCGAGGATGATGATGAAGAGATCATCCTTCTTCCCGACGCCCTTGATGAACTCGGCCGCGAGGCGGGTGCCGAATCGAGGCGCGGGCTCTATCGCCTTCTCGTCGATCTCCACCACCTCGTGGACGGCATCGGCCAATGCGCCGACGATGACATTGCCGTCCCGGCCCTCGACCTCCATCACGATGATGCTCGTGTCCTTGGTGACGGGCGTCTCGGGCAGGCCGAACTTCAGCCTCAGGTCGATGACCGGCACGCCGGCCCCGCGAAGATTGATGATCCCCTTCATGAAGTCCGCCGTACGCGGGAGCCTCGTGATCTTCGTGTGCTCCAGGACCTCGCGCACCTTGGCCACGCTGATGGCATATTGTTCGTCGTCCAGGGTAAAAGTCAAATACTGATTGGCATTCGAGGCTTCCATCTGATCCTCCGTTATCCTTATTGTAGGTTCAGAGACCGCGTCAGTCAAATGCCCGAGTCTCGCGATAACCTGTAACCTCATTGTTCGCGGCGACGCCGCCGACGCCGCGAAGGGCCAGAGCCGCGTTCCTCCTCAATGCGCCGATCGCAATCCATCGCATGCCGAGGACCGTTCCCTTGAGAGCCGCTCCGATCTCCGCATCGGAGGCCGAGACGAGCCAGGCCGCCGGCAAGCCGGGTCCCAAGAGCCCCCGACTTGTGCTTGCGGACGCGTCGGGCTTGAACCGGGGACAAGCCTCCTGGCAGGCGTCGCATCCGTAGAGCCTTTCCCCCCAAGCGGCTTCGATATCGGGCGGCAAGGTCCCGGGGATCGAGCTCCAATGCTGGAGGCATCGCTCGCGCGCGAAGGCGCCCCCCGCGTCGAGCGCGCCCGTGGGGCAGGCTGCCACGCAGGCTCCGCATCCCTCGCATTCGGCATCCGGCGTCCAGGTCGAGGCGGCGATCGGCTCAGCTTCGCGAATCGGCGACAGCGAAACGCCGGCCGGCGGCAAAAGCGCCCCGAGCACGACGGCGCTTCCGCGCTTCGGGACCATGACGAGGCCGTTGCGGCCCGGCGTACCGATGCCCGCTTCTATGGCGAGACGCTTCTCGGGGAGACGCGAGTTGACGAAATATCGCCATTCGCCGGCCGGCCCCGGATCCTCGCCTACCGACCGAAGGCCCTCGCGGATCAGGGCCGCGGCCTTCTTGAGCCGGGCTCCGAGCTCCGCGTACCAATCCGCCCGGGCGAAGCGGGCCAGGCGCGCCAATGGACCCGGAAAGGCCTCGAAGGGAGGGAACGAAGCCCCGGACGGCGCCGCGTCGGGGCCCTCTCCGTAGGCGAGGGCGGCGACGACCGCGCAGCCTGCCTCGTCGGTGCCCAGGCGCTCCCGAAGGGAGGCCGGCATGCCGGAGCAGACTTCTCGGAGCGCGGCTCCGCATACCACGCCATGAGTCTCAAGGCCGGCCGCCCGGAAGGAATCGTCCAGGATCGCGGAGATCATCCCTAACGCGCCAGCTGGGCGTCCTTCCTCGCTTTTTCGATCTTCTGCATCTTGCGGTAGTACTCGGTCTGCTTCTCGATCTCGGTCACGTCCATCGACACGATCTTGTTCTCCACGAGGCGGACCTTATTGTTCTCGAGGAGCTTGTGCAGCACGAGCGTGCCCTCGTTCATCGGGAGGCCCACCATTCCGATCAGCTCCTTCGGACCGAAGTCGAAGCTGTAGGAGGCGCCCGCCTTTATGGTCACGCGGTTCTTCTCGAGCTGGATGAGGAGGGCGTCGTAGAGCCGTCCCAGCGGGTCGGTCAGGAGGGTATTCGCGAGCTGCTTGTAGATGAACCAGATGCGCTCGGCGAGGAGGGTGGTGAGCCTGGTCACGATCTGCGGCTGCGTCGAGACCATGCGCTCGAAATTGGCTTTGTTGACGGCGAGGAGATAGGCGTCCTCGAACGCGACCGCGTTGGCGGAGCGCGGCTTATTCTCGAGGAGGGCCATCTCGCCGAAGATGTCGCCTACCTTGAGCACCGCGAGGAGGACCTCGTTGTTGTCGACTATCTTCGTGATCTTCACCGAGCCCTTCTGGATGATGTAGAGCTCCGAGCCCGGCATGCCTTCGGAGAAGATCATGGTATCCTTGGGATAGAAGCGGTTGAACTCCTCCGTCGAGCCGTCGAGGTAGACTGCCTTGGAGTAGGGCTTGATCTTGGCCAGCCTCTCCTTCGCCACATCGACATGAGCGCCGTGGGGGCAATGCTTGAGGTATTGGTAGTATGCGTAAAAGGCCTGGTTGTAAAGACTCTGCTTGGCGTAGTACTCGGCCACGCGGAAGAGGTGCGAGGGATCGGCCTCCGCCGTGCTCTTGAGCGTCAGGCGGGTGAGCGCCTCGTCGAGATAGCGCATGCGCTTCGAGAAGGCCATGATTATCTTCATGGCGACGGGGGTGTTCTTCTCGATCAGGGGGCCGTATTGGTCGCGATGGACGGATATAAGGGTGCAATCGCTCACCGCCTGGGCGGTCTCGATATGGCTGTGGTTGGACATGGTGGATACGACGCCGAAGGAGTCGCCGGGGCCGAGCACATTGCCCCCCTCTTCCTCGACGACTTCGACTTCCTTGGCGATGCGCACCTTGCCCGATCGTATGATGAAGAAGCGGTCGGCGTTCTGCTTCCCCTCCACGATGATATAGGAGTCCTTCTTGAAGTTGACGAATGAGAGCTGGAGCGGACTATCCATCGTGTTTCCTGACCGTTCCTCGGTGGCCGACTTGGGCTAAGTATAGAATCGGCCTCTATCAGCTGTCAATTGAAGGTTCCGTTACGAAATCGCTCAGAAGTAAGATATCGCTTCGCGGACGATTCTCAAAAAACGGCGCCTCCCGGCGGACTATCCGGCACGAAGTCGCTTTTCATGCGGCGTCTCGTTGTTCTGCAAGCAATTATGGCAAGGGAAATCTCGACGTAAGCCTGAGGACGCCCTCTTTGACGCCGGCGACGACCTTGGATTCGCCCTTGGACTTGAGGACTTCCATTATATAGCCCGCGATTTCCTCCATCTCCGCGGTTCCCATGCCTCGAGTCGTCAGGGCGGGAGTGCCGACCCTGATGCCCGAAGTGACGAAGGGGCTCTTTTGGTCGAAGGGTATGCCGTTCTTGTTGACCGTGATGCTGGCTTCGTCCAGCCATTTCTCGGCATCCTTGCCCGTGATGCCGAGAGCGCAGAGGTCGACGAGCATGAGGTGGTTGTCGGTTCCTCCGGAGACGATGCGAGCGCCGCCCGCCTTGAGGGCGGCGGCCATGGCCTTGGCGTTCTCGACCACGTTCCGCATATAGACCTTGAAGTCGGGGGCTTGTGCCTCTTTGAGGGCGACCGCCTTCGCGGCGATGATGTGCATGAGGGGCCCGCCCTGAATGCCCGGCATGACCGAGCCGTCGATCAGCTCCGACCAGAGCTTGGGCCTGTCTCCTTTCGGCGTCATGGCGCCGAGCGTGTTATCGGAGTCGGCTCCGACGAGGATCATCCCGCCTCGGGGGCCGCGAAGCGTCTTATGTGTCGTGGTCGTCGTGAAATGGGCGAGCTTGATGGGACTCGGGTGGAGGCCGACCGCGACGAGACCGGCGATATGGGCCATGTCCACCATGAGGAAGGCGCCGACTTCGTCGGCGACCTCCCGGAATCGCCGGAAGTCGATGATGCGCGAATAGGCCGAGGCGCCCGCGACGATGATCTTCGGCCTGGACTCGCGGGCTACGCGCGCCAGCTCCTCGTAATCGATCGTCTCCGTGTCCTTGCTCACGCCGTAGCTTACGACATTGTACATCCTGCCCGAGAAGGACACGGGGGAGCCGTGGGTGAGATGGCCTCCGTGCGACAGATTCATCCCGAGGATGGTGTCGCCCGGCTTGATCGTCGCGAAATAGACGCCCATGTTGGCCTGGCTTCCCGAGTGAGGCTGCACGTTCGCGTGGTCGGAGCCGAAAAGCGCCTTCGCGCGCTCGCGGGCCAGGTTCTCGGCGAGGTCGACGAACTCGCAGCCGCCGTAGTAGCGCTTGCCGGGATAACCCTCGGCGTACTTGTTCGTGAGGACGGATCCCGCGGCCTCCATCACCGCGCGCGAGGCGTAGTTCTCGCTGGCGATGAGCTCGAGATTGTCGCGCTGCCGCGCGGTTTCCAGCCGCATCGCCTCGAAGAGCTCGGGATCTTTCTGCTGAATCAGGGACATGGGGGCCTCCTGTCGCGCGCTGCCGGGCCGGAAGATGGGGCATAATACTTGAAAGGAGGATTCATCTCAATACCGAGCGCCTCACTTGCCGGCCTTGTCGCCCTCGCCGCCCCCGTCGGGACCCGCTTCGGCCGCGCGAACCACCGATATCTCCAGCCGCATCGGAGCCTTGCCGTTGGCATCGAGTCCGAGGGGGAAGAAGAGGACTGTCTCGCCGTAGTCGACCGAGAGCGACTCGATAGTCGTATGATAGGAAAGTCCGCCCTCGGGGGGCTTGACCCAGACCTGCCCCTGCGCGATGAGGGTGACGCCCTTGCCGTCGTCCCTGTCGAAAGGCGTGATCTGGACGATGACCGCGACGTTGGACCCGACCAGCTTGAAGGGCGCCGGCGTCCCGGGCACCGTATACTTGGAGCTTTCGGCTTCCCACGGCTGGCCTTTATCCTGCCCGCTCGCGGGCGCCGTCCCGAGGCTCGAGGTCGCCGCGTTCGAGTCCGGGACCGCCGCGGGCACGATGGCGGTGACGCGGACGATGAGGGCCTTGTCCTTCAGCGCATCGGGGATGTCCTGGGCGAGAAGGGCGAGGGGACTGGCGGCCAGGCCGGCGGTCACCAGGAATGCCAGGGCTAGTCTCAAGGCGAGCTACCTCCCACCGTCGTCCCCCGCAGAACCTGGCCCGAGCGCATGATGACCGGCTTGCCCGCGCTGCCGAAGGTGGTCTCGTTCGGAAGCTTGATGGTCAGGGTGACTTGACCGCCCTGCGCGTCGAGATAGCGCAAGAGCTCGTCCATGCTCGCGGGCTGGGCCCGCGCCTGGGAGGATGGGGGAGCTATCTCGCCCGAGGCCACCGCTTGGATCGCGGTGCCCTTGCTCGGCCTGAGCGCCAGGAGAGCGGTCGTCCCGCCGAGGAGTAAGACGAGGAGGGCCGCCGCCGCGGCGAGGGGCAGGGGGAGGCTGACCGAGCGCCGCCAGGATTTCCTCGGAGCCTCGTTGTCGGACCTTCCGCCGGCGTCGCGCCGCGGCATTCCTCGTTCCCCGGGCTCGGGCTGGCCCTCCAGGAGGGCCTCGAGCCTCGCGCGCCCTCGAGCAAGGGACGCGGCCTCGTCGGCGGCGAACTCGGCCCTGAGCCTATCGCCGAGGGCGGAGTAGCTCGCGGCAAGGGATGCGCATTTCGCGCAGGACCCCAAATGCTCCTCGAGGCGCTCGCGCCAGGGACTGGGCACCTCGCCATCGACATAGGCTGAGACGAGATCGCGGTCAGGACACATCCTTGGAACCCTCCCGAAGCTTATTGTACAAAGCCTCGCGCGCGCGGAAGGCGCGAACCTTCACGTTGCCCTCGCTGATCCCGAGCGCGCGCCCAATCTCTTTATAGCTTAAGCCGCCGTACTCCTTGAGGACGAGGACCGCCTTGAGCCCTTCGGGCAGGGACTCCAGCCCCCGCTTGAGCTCCTCCGAGGACTCCGTCCTCAGCACTACCTCGTCCGCCCCACCAGAGCTGTCTCTCTCGCCCCGCCACCAGCGCTCGTAGGCCTTGGCCTCTCGACCCTTGCGCTTCGCATAATTCAGGGCCCCGTTCTTGGCGACCCTGATGAGCCAGAATTTCGCGTCGTCCATTGTCGGGAAGGGAATTCGCTTCTCGACGAGACGGGCGAAGGCATCGTGGACTATGTCCTCCGCCGCCTCGGAGCTGCCGGCGATCCGCGCGGCTATTCGGAGGAGGAGGGGGGCGGCCGCGTCGTACAGGCGGCGCAAGTCCTCGGGACCCGGTGGCCCGCTACTTGAAAACAATCCCGTATCCTCCGGGTTACGACCGGGCCCGACCGAAGCTCATTCGAGTCTCCACATCGTGCCTTCGGGCCCATCCTCGAGCAGGACGCCCTTGGCTTTGAGCTCCGCCCTGATCGCGTCAGCGCGACCCCAATCCTTCGCCTTCTTCGCTGCGCCGCGCTCGGCCACGAGGGCGTCGACCTCTGCGGCCAGGGCTCCGTCGACGGCCGCGACCTCCGCGCGCCGCGACTCCGCGAGGCCCAGGCCGAGCACTTCGTCCATCCGATACGCCGTCGACAGGGCCTCCGCCGGAGGGACCTCGCCGTCCCGCACCAGACCCCAAAGCTCCGCGAGCGCACGGGGGGTGGCCAAGTCCTGGCAGAGATGACTCCCGAAGGCGTCCATATAAATGGAAGCTTTCGGGCCGGTCGAAGAAGGCAGGGGCCTCGCTCCGCTCTTCTCCTTCAGGGCTATTATACGCTCGACCAAGGATTTGCGCGACGAGCGGGCGGAATCGAGGGCCTCGAAAGAGAATTGGAGCTGCGATCGATAATGGGCTCCCAGGAGGAAGTATCGATAATCGAGGGGGTCGTAGCCGGCGTCTACGAGACTCTGCAGGGTGAGGAAGTCGCCCTTGGATTTCGCCATCTTCCCGCCTGCAATGACGAGGAACTCGTTATGAAGCCAATAATTGACCCATTTCCTGCCGGTGGCGCCCTCCGATTGGGCAATCTCGTTCGTGTGATGGACCGGGATGTGATCGATGCCTCCGGCGTGGATATCGAACTGCTCGCCCAGGTATTTCATGCTCATGGCCGAGCACTCGATGTGCCAGCCCGGATAGCCGCGGCCCCACGGGCTGTCCCATACCATGGCCTGGTTCTCGAACTTGGACTTGGTGAACCAGAGGGCGAAATCGGCGGGACTGCGCTTGTTCGGGTCCACCTCGATGCGGGCTCCGGCCTTCAGATCCTCGAGCTTGAGAAGGGCGAGGCCGCCGTAATTCGGGAACTTGCTGACGTCGTAGTAGAGATTGCCGCCCGCCTGGTAGGTCAGCCCCTTGGCCTCGATCCGACGGATGAGCTCGATCATGTCGGGGACATGGTCGGTGGCCTTGCAGACCACGCTCGGGCGCAGGACCCTGAGGCGCGCGGTATCGTTGAAGAATGCCTCGGTGTAGAAGGCGGCGACCTCCAGGACGCTCTTGCCCCTCTCCTTGGCGCTCTTCACCATCTTATCCTCGCCCGACTCGGCGGCGTCATCGCCCGAGAGGTGGCCGACGTCGGTGATATTCATGACGTGTTTCACCTCGTAGCCGAGGAAGCGGAGGGCCCGGACGAGGATGTCGTCGAACACGTAGGCCCTGAGATTGCCGATATGCGCGTAGTTGTAGACCGTGGGACCGCAGCCGTAGAAGCCGACCATGCCGGGCCGTATCGGCTTGAACTCCTGGAGCTCGCGGCCGAGGGTGTTGTACAGACGAAGCGCGGGCATGGACTGCCTCCGGGTCGGCGAGTAGTATCGAGTCATGCCCACACTACGGGAGTTCCTGCAAAAAATCAATATAAGGGCCGAGCTCGCGTGGGAGGAGCCCATGTCCCGCCATACGACCTTCGGGATCGGCGGCCCCGCCGAGGCCTTCGCGCGCCCGGAGGACGCCGCATCCGCCTCGGCTCTGGCTCTGGCCGCCGCAGCCGAGGGCATCCCTTGCTTCATCCTGGGCGGCGGCGCCAACATTCTCGTCGGGGACCGGGGGATGCGCGGCATCGTCATGGATACTTCGCGCCTCGCCTCGACGCGTCTCGAATCGGGTCTCCTCGTCGCCGGGGCGGGGCTGCCGATGGATACGCTCTGCCTGGGAGCCCTGGCGAGGGGCCTGGGCGGCCTCGAGGACTTCGCCGGCATGCCGGGCTCCGTCGGCGGCGCGGTCTTCATGAACGCGCGCTGCTACGGGGCCGAGATGTCCGAGGCGCTCGCCTGGGTGGCTTCGGTGGACGGCGGGGGCCGAGCCTCGCGTCGGCTCGTATCGGGAGCGGAGGGCGAAGCCCCCGCCTCGGACAAGGCTCGCGAGTGGTCCTACAAGCGCTCGCCCTACCAGGCGGGCGGCGCCTCGGCGGGAGAGTTCATAGTCGAGGCCGCCTTCAGGCTGAGGCCCGCCGACGACGTGGCCGCGGCGCGCGTCGCGCGCGTTATGCGCACTCGTCACGCCGACCGCGAGGCCAAAGGCCACTACCGCCTGCCTTCCGCCGGCTCGGTCTTCAAGAACGACCGATCGCTCGGGGCTCCCACGGGAGTCTTGCTCGACCGCCTCGGCCTGCGAGGGAGGCGGATAGGGGACGCCATGGTCTCGCCCTGGCACGCCAACATCTTCGTCAACGCGGGCAGCGCGACCGCGGCGGACATGAGGAGCCTCGTCGATTGCGCCAGGGCCGAGGCCAGGGCGAGTCTCGGGGTCGAGCTCGAGCCGGAAATACTGATGGTGGGAGCGTTCTGAGCTCTTCGCGTCCGCCCGGCCGGCCTACATGCCGATGTGCTTCATGAGCGCGTACACGACGAAGGCCGGCCAGAGCAGGGCCTTGATGAAGCCCAGGACGCCCGCTCCGAAGGTGGCGGCGTGGCCGATGAAGTAGACGGCCGCGCCGATGAAGGCGAGGCCGTAGACCCCGCTCGCCGCCCCGGCTGAAGCCGGATGGCCCCTGTACCTCCTGCCCGATGAATCGAGATCGTTGGCCATATGATCCTCCTTGCAGGAATATACAGTAACTTGCGGCGCGGCGATATCCGCCCTAGAATCAAGATAATGTCATTCGCCCTGCCCATCGCCGAGCCCGCGGGCATCCTCTCCGTCGTGCTCGTGATCATCGTGGCGGCTCCCTTCCTCGCCGAGAGAGCGCGTCTGCCCGGCATAGCGGGGCTCGCTCTCGCCGGGATCCTCGTCGGGCCCCACGTCCTGAACCTCATCGCGAAGGATTCGGCCGTGGAGTTCCTCGGCACCATAGGCCTCATGTACGTGTTCTTCGTCGCCGGGGCGGAGATCGACATCGCGCAACTTCGGCGCGAGAGGAACTCAGGCCTCGTGTTCTACGCCTTCACCTTCGGCCTGCCCTTTGCCGTGGGCCTCGCCACGGGATCCTTCCTCCTCGGGATGGCGGCCCCTTCGGCGATCCTCTTCGGTTGCGTGTTCTCCTCCTATGCCCTCGTGCCCTATCCCATCGTCTCGAGGCTCGGCCTGGCCCATCAGCGCTCCGTGGTCGCGGCGGTGAGCGCCGTCATCCTCACCGATATTACGACGATGGGCATCCTCGCCGCGGTCGCCCGCGTCACGCAGGGGGGCGGCGACCGGCTCGCCTGGGCGAAGATGCTCGGCTCGATCCTCGTCTGGGCCCTGCTCTCGGCGCTGCTGATACCCAGGGCGGCGGAGCTCTTCTTCCGGAAGGCGAAGCCCGACGGGACCATCGAGTTCGTGTTCGTGATCGCCCTGGTCTACATCTGCGCCTTCGCCTCCCGCCTCGCCGGCCTCGAGCCGGTGATCGGCGCCTTCGTCGCGGGCCTCCTCCTCAACCGCTTCATCCCCGAGTCGGGCGTCCTCATGAACCGCGTCAAGTTCGCCGGGGACGCCCTATTCGTGCCATTCTTCATGGTGTACATCGGCGTGCTCGCCGATCCGGTCGCAGCGCTCGGCAGCCTCGGCGCCCTCGCGGGGGCCCTCGCCATGGTCGCCCTCAACCTCGCATCGAAGTGGATCGCGTCGAGCGGGGCGGGACTCCTCCTGGGCTATTCGAAGACAGAGCGGCGCATGCTCTTCGGTTTGTCGGTCAACCACGCGGCCGTGGTTCTCGCGGCCGCCCTCGTCGGCTACAAGCTCGGGCTATTCAGCCAAGCGGTATTGACCTGGGCGATCTTCCTCATACTAGCGAGCTGCTTCGTCGGCGCCCTGGCGACGCAGGGCGCGGGAAAGCGCCTCGCGGCCGGCTGCGAGGACAGGCAGAGGCCCTCCGACGGGACCCTCGAGCGCATCCTCGTCGCCATATCCAGACCGTCCTCGATACGCGATCTCCTCGCGCTCGCCTTTCTCCTCCGGACCAAGCGGAGCGAGGAGCCCATATACCCGGTGGCCGTCGTTCCCGAGTCCGCCAACACGAGGCTCGAGATCGCCAAGGCCGAGAACAGCCTCGCGCAGGCCGTCGTCCAGGGCGTATCGGCCGGCGTCCCCGTCGTCCCCGCGACGCGCGTCGGCGTCAACGTCGCAGAGGGGATCATGCAGGCCGCGCTGGAGAACCGGGCCGAAGTCATCATAGTGGGTTGGAACAAGGCGCCGAAGCTGTCGCAAGCCTTCTTCGGCAGTGTCATCGACCAGGTCATCGGCGAGGCGCCGGAGCTCGTGGTCGTCGCCAGGATAGCGGGCCCGCTGAACAGCCTCGCTCAGGTCAGCCTCCTCCTGCCGCCCCTCGTGGAGCGCCATCCCGGCTTCCGCCGCGGATTGGCCTACCTGGCCAACCTCGTCTCGCAGACCGGGGCCAGGCTGGTCGTCTACGCCCAGAGGCCCGACGGCGCCGCGGTCGACGCCGCCATCGGCCCCCTGCGCACGCGGCTTCGCGCGCAGATCGTCGAGATCGAATCCTGGAAGTCCTTCGACCAAGCCCCGGGCCCGCAGGGTCCGGGAGGCCAAGCCTTCGCGCTCTTCAGTGCGCGGCCCGGGGAGGCCGCCTGGCATCCGGCCGTCGAGAAGCTGCCGCACAGGATCGGGGAAGAGAGACCAGGCCTGAGCCTCCTCCTCTTTTACCTGCCGGCCGGCGAGAAGCCGGCCGAGGAGGGCGCGGCGCGCCTCCCGGATCGGGCGGGCGACATCTTCGAGCGCGCCCTGGCCGCGGGCAGAGTGAAGCCGGCGATGGAAGAGACCTCAATCAACGATGCGATCCGCGAGCTGCTGCGCGTGGATTTCGACTCCGACCGGAGGACCCTGGCGCGGCTCTCCGCCCTCTTCACCGGCATCGCCCAGAGACAGCCCATCGAGCTCGAGCCCGGCATCCTCCTTCTCCACGCCCATGTCGAAGAGGCGAAGGAAGCCCTCGTCTACTTCGGCGCTCGCCCCGAGGGACTCCGGCTTCTTTCCCTCGACGCGCCGGCCCGCCTCGTCGTCGTGCTCTGCGCGCCCGCATCCCAGAGCCCGGAGGAGCACCTCAAGACCCTCGGCGAGATCGCGAGGCTGCTCAAGGGAGGCCGCGTAGCCGAGCGGCTCGGTCTCGGCCGGGGGCTCGGGGAGGACGCTATTGCGTCGAGGCCGGGGCCGCTTGGTTCCTGATCAGGATGAACTCGACGCGCCGGTTCTTCCAGCGGTTTTGGGCATCCTTGAAGTCGACGACGGGCTCGCTGGAGCCCATTCCCTTGGTGCTCAGGCGGCGCTGATCCACGCCGTTGTCGCCCAGGAGCTTCTTCACGAGCTCGGCGCGACCGGTCGAGAGGGGAATGAGCTCCTTCGCCTCCTCGTTCGCGATCGCGGTCGCCCCGTAGCCGGCGATCTTGCCTTCGCTGTTCGCGTGGCCCTCGATCAGGATCTGGTAATCCTTGAATTTGTTGAGGATCTGGGCGATGCGCTTGATCACCTTCGCGTTGTTCGCGATCGTGTCCGCGTCGAGGCCGTCGAAGTCGGCGCCGTTGGCCCTGAAGACGATGGAGGGCACCTTGATCTTGAGCCTGTCGCCGTCGCGGATCACGAGAACGTCGACGGAGATCGCGCCTTCGACCTTGCTGGAATTGCCCAGCACGTCGGTGACGGTGAATACGAAGGGATAATCGGTCGCTGACTCGACCAGCTCGCCCTTGTCGGAGCGGCCGTCCCAGGTGATGGTCTTCGCCGGCTCTCCGGTGCCGCTCCAGGACTTGAACAGCCGATCCGCCGGCTTGGAGTCCGGGGCGGCTCCCTCCACCACGGCCACCTCGTGGACCTCGAAGCTCCACTGGGCAATTTCGGCTACGCTCGAGACGTCGAGGCCGATCGTCAGGTCGCTGTTGCTGCTGTCGTTATCGGGGCTGAAGGGGTCGGGAGTCAGGCTCACCTGGGCCTTCGGGGGCGCCGTGTCCACGAGGATCTTGCCCGTGCGCGCCTCGGCGTGATCGCCTTTGACGTAATCGACGGAGAAGAAGCCGGTGTAATAGCCGTCGACCACGGCGCCCGAGGAATCGCGGCCGTCCCACACGATCTTGTTGGGGACGTCGTTGCCCTTGCCCCCGTAGACGCTCCTCTCGACGCCGTCCTTGTCGACCACGGCGAAATGCCAGGTATCGATGCCTTCGCGGAGCTTGACGATGAGGTTGAAGGTCTCTGTATCCTTGTAGCCGCTGCCGTTGGGCGAAATGCCCTGCTCGGAGGCCGTGACGAAGACCTGGACCTGGCGCTGGTCGACGACGATCGAGGGCACCGAACCCGAGCCCTTGTTGCCCGCCGCGTCCGTGGAGGTGACCTCGTAGCGGTAGGATCCGTCGGGCACCTTGTTTCCCGCATCGTCCGTGCCGTCCCAGACGAAATCGGAGGCCTGGCCCTTCCAGCTCCAGGTCCTGACCTGCTTGCCGTCGGAACCGGTCAGGAGCCCGGTCCAGTCGTCGCCCGGCACGGATTTCTGCGAGAAGCGGACCATGCGAAGCCTGCTTCCCTCCGTGGGGGAGAAGAGGAGGGGCGAGGCGCTGACGCTTATCGAAGGGGCGACCGTGCGGAGGAGGATGCCGGGCGTCGCCGAGTCGGCGGCGTCTCCGTTCAGGTAGGAGACCGCGAGGCGGGCGGCGTAGCGGCCGTCGGGGGCCCTGGCCTTGGCGTCGGTGGCGCCGTCCCAGACGAAGGTGGCCGGCACGCCCTTGTTGTCCTTCCATGAGCGGAGGGCCGGGCCCGTCGGCGTCCCCGATGCGTCGAGGGCGACGATGGAGAGTTCGTAGGACCTGACCCTGTCGTTGGACTGCACCTGCGCCGTGAGCGTGAGCCTGTCCTTGGCGCTGCCTGGGAGAGGACTGAAGGCTTTGAGGTCGGCTATCAGCCGCACCGCCTTCTTGGCCGTGTCGACCGAGACCGAGACGGGGTCCGACGCGAACGTGTTGCTTGCGGCGTCGACGGCCTTGAGCCTATAGGAATAGACTCCGTCGGGCACCGGCTTGCCGGCGTCGTCTGTGCCGTCCCATTCGACGTCGGGATCGGGAAGGGGCGAGAAGGAGTAGGTCCTTACGACCTTGCCGTCGGGCCCCGAGACCTCGCCGCTCCACTTGGCGTCCTTGACACCCTTTTCCTCGAAGTGGACGCTGTTCTGCCCCTGGGAGCCGGCCGGGTTGAAGGCCGGCCTGTCCGCGCTCACCTTTCCCGACGGCGGCGTGACATCGAGCACGAAGTTAGGCGAATTCACGACGGGACTGTAGCCGTTGACGTAGGTCACCGAGAGCTGCGCCTGATACTGACCTTCGGGCAGGACCTTCAGGGAGACCTGATCCCGGCCGTCGAAGGCCACACGGTCCTTGAGGGAGGCGCCGTCCTGGCCCGCCTGGGACCAGACCTCGCGCTTTGCCTTGTCGAGGACCGAGAGCTTCCAGCCCACGATGCCCGTCTTGACCGGAACGCTGGGGAAGAGGTTGACGTCGCTCTTCTGGTTGGCGCCGCCGGGGCTGAAGGCCGCCAGGTCGATCACGAGACCGACCGGCGGCTGCTGGGTGTCGACGACTATGTTGTCGAAGCGCTTCGATGTGGAATTGCGCGCCCTGTCGATCGAGGAGATCGAGAAGGAGTAGACTCCGTCGGGAACTACCTTTCCGTCGTCGCCCTTGCCGTCCCAGATCCAATCCGAGGGGGCCGCATTCTCGAACTTCAGGGTCCTGACAGCCTTCCCGGACGCTTCCGCGACCTGGGCCGTCCAGAGATCCTCGACCGAGCCCGTCAGCTTGATTAGGAGCGTGTTCTTGTTCCCGCCGCCGTCGGGGCTGAAGATCGGGGGATTTTCCGGCACCGCGATCTCCACCGCAGGCGGGGTGATCTTCACGACTATGGGGAAGGGCCCGACGCTCCCTCGATTGCCGTTGTCGTCCACGGCCTCGATCGTGGCGGAATACGAGCCGTCAGGCGCGACGATCCCCGCATCGGTAACGCCGTTCCAGACGAGCTTATCGGGTATGGGCACGCCCTTCTTCACGTAGGTCAGGCGATCCATCAGGCCCTTGAAGCCCTGGGTCTCGGGTCTGGATTCCTTATTGGAGATCTTCCGCACGACCTCGCCCTTGTCGTTCGCTATGCTGAGGGTCCAGCCCACGACGTAGCGCCGGTCGGTGATCTTGACGGGAATTTCCAGCTTATCCTGGATCCCGGAGTTGTTGGGCGATATGTACGCAGGCCCCCACTTCGAGGCCGGGAAGGACGCGACGATCTTGGGGGGGGTATTCCCGACGACGCCGAGCGGGAGCGTGGCGCTCCCTCCCAGGGCCCAGACGCCGCCGTAGAGCGGCGCGGCCGCAAGGGCCGGCTGGATGTCCGACTGGTCCCAGCCCTGCTTGGCGAGATAGGAGCCTTCGGAGGCGCGCCTGAGCGGTATGTCGGCCGTCAGCCCGAAGGCGGGCATGAGGCTCCTGTTCGTACCTTGGCTGAGTTCGCGCAGGTCCTGATCCCAATTCGCCCGGAAGGTGACGATGCCCCGGTAGGAGACGCCGGTGGACAGGCCGAAGCCGAAATCCTGGAAGCCCGGGAAGGAGACGTCCGCGCCGACCGCGATCCTCCAGTCGGCGGTCCGCACGATGTTGGCGCGTATGCCGGTCGAGAAGGCGAAGGGATCGACCTCGTCGCTGTAGGACTTGCCGATGCCGGAGAGCACGGCGCCCCAGCGCAGATCCTTGAAGGCGCCGTGATCGCCGAGCAGGTCCATGACGCCCAGGTCGAGGCCGGCTCCCCAACCCTGGTCGCCGAGGGTCAGGTCGACGGCGCCGCCGACGAAGAAGTTGGGATAAAGATCCTTGGATATGCCGCCGCGGAGACTCCCGACCGAGCCGTAGGGAAGGTCCGTCATCGTCGAGGGCGTGCTTACGAACTCGGCGGAGGCGCTCCAGACCGCATAGGGCTTCGGAACGGTCAGGCCGAGGGAGCCCGCGCCCCCGAAGCCCTGGGAGGGGCCGGAGGACTCCGCCCCGAAATCCGTGAGAGCGGTGAAGCCCGCGTCCAGCACGACGCGCTGCTGGGCCGCCGATGCGGCCGGGTTCTCCCGGTCGGCCCAAGGCGCGTCGAGCGCCGTCACCGAGGGACCGTAGCCGAGGGCCTGGGCGGATCCGAGGATGGGGAAGAGCGCGACGCCGGGAGGCGGATTATACGCGAAAGCCGTGGCCGCCCACATCGCCAGGAAAAGCGCGATCGCGGAAGCTGTCTTTCGGTGCTGCGCCATCATTCCCTCCTTGAGAACCTTTTGGACCGTGAGAAGGACACCATAAAAATAGCGCCGATGCGCGTTAGCGACTACTAGCCCGGCGATTTTCACTGATAAATGATGAGCCGCGGCGCGGGGTCCAGGGCGAGGACTTCGGCGGGCAGGAGGAGGGGATCATCGTAACCGGCGCCCTCGATATCGGTTTTAAAGAACAGCTTGAAGCCTTTCAGAGGCATATTGGCGGCCTTCGCGTTGGACGAATAGCTCCAGCGCTTGAGCGCGGGCGGCCCGAATCCGTCGGCGGTGTGGATGAGGAGGACGCCGTCGTAGTCGGCCCTCACCTTCTCCCTCTCGGCGATCATCCTCCCCTGGAACTGGTGGACGATGAGCATCTTCACCCCCGGTATCCCCTCGGCGCCCATGTAATCGCTCATCGTCTCCTCGGCGGCGTTGATCTCGTCGGCGCTCACCCCGCCGATCACTTTCATGGGGGATTCGGTCCTCCACTCGGGATCGAGGGCGATATGGACGTTGGGATACTTGAGCCAGGGCAGAAGCTTGGTCATCGCGTCGGCGACCGGGTACTTCCCTATCTGGTGGTCGACGAAGACGAGCCAGCCTCTCTGCCGCGCGAAATCGATATAATCGAGGACGACCGAATCCTTGAGGTAGCCGATCTCGCCGCCGGGCCAGCAGGTGCCGTAGATCAGATAGAAGGCGGGTACGACGCCCTCGGACCCGTTCTGGGCCCCGTAGAGCTTCGCGTAGCCTTCGAGGATCTCGGCGAGCTCCTCCTTCGGGTACTCCCCCAGGATGCCCATGCGGCGCGAATCGGGCTTACCGTAAAAGGCGAGGATCAGATTATTCGCGAGCGCGGGGATGAGAGAGGCGCGGTCGGCCGCCGCCGCTCCGTTCGCGGAGGATGCGACCAGGTCGAAGCCTCGGGGCCTAGCGTCGAGCCACTCCTCGGGCGAGAAGAGGGCCGGGAACCAGCGGCTGCGCCGTCCGATCGAGTAGGAATCGATCCGCCCCCCTCCCCGGGGCGCAGGGTAGAGCGCGAGGGTGGCCTCGCCGGCCGGCCCCGAGCCTCGAGGCGGCGAAGGCGCGGATACCTGGTTCTCGGGATGCGGGCCCAGGGTCGAGGCGCCGAGCGCCAGGGCTCCCGAGGCTACACCGATGACCGCGAGGAGGACGGGATGGAACGAAAATCGGAAGGGTCGCATGACGAGACTCCAGTGTGCGCTGCTAGGTGTCGATTTCGAGTATCGGCGCGGCTCTCAAGGGACTGAAGTGCTCCGTCGCCTCGGCCGAGAATGATTAGGATGAAAAGAAGCTCGATCGCGGCCGCCCTGCTCCTGGCTTGCGCCTTCGTCGGCGCCGAGGCGGGAAGACCTCCGTTCGACGGCTTTCCCGAGAGCGCGGACATCAGGTCCGGATACTGGACCAGCTTCTTCTCCGCTCCCGAGCAGGAACTCCAGCGCCGCGGCCCCGCGATAGTGAGCAACGAGTACGGCTCCTTCAGGCTCTCTGTCATGAGGTCGGGAGGCTATTTCTACGTCTTGGTCACCGCCCTCGAGGCAGCGTCGCCGAGCAAGTCGGCGCCGCAGCGCGCGGGGGCCGCAGCCTCGGGGAAGGCGATCCCACTGTATACCCGGGGAAGCTGGATACTCAAGCGCTCGTCGCCCGACGGCGCGCCGATCCAGGCCAAGGTGTTCCTGCGCAGCGATCCCGGCACCTTCATCCGGATTTATCCCGACGGCGACCGCAGCAAGCTCGATCTCGTCGTATACGGAGGCGTGCTCAACCGCGAGGTGCCACTTCCGGTTCCCTTCGAGCGCGCCTTCGCCTCCACGATGGCGGACATAGCCTCCTGGACCGACAAGCTCGTCGACTGGGGGCTCTTCTCGCCGAGTCCCGGCGCGTATCGCGATGTCCTCTCCTTCGTCGAGGAGACCAGACGCCGCATCCCCTCCCTGCGCTACGGCGACGACGGGGCTCTCGACGCCGAGGGCAGACCCGTCTATATCGCGTCCGGCGCGCCGCAGGCGCCGCCGGCGGGCCTCAATTGCTCGGGCTTCGCGGCCTGGGTGGCGGACGGTTTCTATCGCCCGCTGACCGGCCGACTCCTCGATCCGAAGGCGCTCGCCGCAAGGCACGTAGAGGCCCGCGCGACCCCGGCGGCCGCGCGCTACGAGACGGACCTCGACCCCTTCTTCGGTCTCGACTGGACTCGCAACATCGCCCTGGCCCTCCTCGACGCGCGATACCCGTCGCGGCCCCACGGCCTCTCGGAGGCCGACGTGCGGATCGCCGCCTTCGCCCTGGTAGCCCCCGCCGACGTCCTCGACGCCGCGCCCTCCGGCTCCCCGAGCCCGGATACGCGGGCGACGGTCAACGGAAACCCGGCCTACCTGGACTACCCGGCCTATCAGCTCGACCTCGGCTACGAAACCGTCGGACTGAAGGCCCTCCTCTACGTCCTCGCCGTCCGAGAGCCGGGCTGCATCTACCTGGCGAGCCTGTCGCGCAAGTCGGGCGGGGCCATCCCCGGGCTCTCCCGGCACTACCATGTCGCCGTCCTAGCTCCGTATTTCGAGGAAGGCGGGGAGTTCAGGATCGCGGCCTTCGAGAGCGACGCGGAAACGAGCGTCGGAGCCATCATGGCGCGGGTTCCGAAGGACTTCGTCCACCTCGTCAGGATCAGGGCCGGGCGCGATTACGACCCGCCGGAATTCCCCGCGCGCTAGCCTACCTTGCATAGGGACGCCGGAGCGCGAGATACTGGGCCCCCATGCGAGTACTTTTCCTCGGATCCGGCACAAGCTACGGCGTGCCGGTCATCGGATGCGCCTGCCGAGTATGCAAGTCGGCGGACCCGCGCGATAGGCGATACAGGGCATCCATCCTCATCCGATCCGGAGATTCCTCGGTCGTGGTGGACGCGGGGCCCGAGTTTCGCCTCCAGGCCATCCGGGCCGGGATAGCCCGGCTCGACGCCCTCCTCCTCACCCACGCCCACGCCGATCATATCTCCGGCCTCGACGACGTGCGGCCCCTGACCTCGGAAAGCGTCCTTCCGGTCTTCGGCAACGCCGAGACCCTGGCCGAGACCAGGGAGCGCTTCGCCTATATCTTCCGCGAGACCCAGGTCGGTGGAGGCAAGCCGAGAATCGAGCTCAAGCTCGCCGAAGGCCCGCTCAGTGCGGGGAGCCTCGGCCTCGTCCCGATCCCGGTGCGCCACGGCGAGCTGCCGATCCTCGGCTGGAGGACGGGAGGCTTCGCCTACATCACCGATTGCTCGGAGCTGCCCGATTCCTCCATGAGCCTCCTAGAGGGAGTGGAGGTCCTCGTGATCAACGGCCTGCGCCGAGAGCCCCACGCCACCCACTTCAGCCTCGAGCAGGGCATCGAAGCCGCGCGGCGCATCGGCGCGAAGCGGACTTGGCTCACCCACATGAACCACGAGTCCACCCACGCCGAGCTCGAGGAGTTCTGCGCGAAGGTCGGCGCCGACGTGGGGGCGCGACCCGCCTGGGACGGGCTCGAGCTGGAGGCCTGAGGCCCGGCCCCTTCTTTCCCCTCGACGCTTGCAACCGAAACGCGGGCCTCTCGATCTATACAAGGATCGCGTCTTGCGCGCAAATATCCCGAGAGGAGCGAAAATGTCCGTCTTCATAGAATCGGTCGGCGTCGACGTGCCCGAGCGCCGCATCTCCAACGTCGAGCTGGCCGGGATGGTGGATACCACCGACGATTGGATCCGATCCCACACGGGCATCGGCTCGCGGCACATCGCGGCCGACGGCGTCCTGACCAGCGACCTCGCCGCGGCGGCGGCCCGCAAGGCCCTGTCCAAGGCCGGCATCGCGGCCGGGGACCTGGATTTCATCGTGGTGGCGACGGCTACTCCGGACTACTTCGGATTCCCTTCCACGGCATGCATCGTGCAGGAGAAGCTGGGGGCCCTCGGATGCCCCGCCTTCGACCTCACGGCGGGCTGCACGGGCTTCGTCTACGCCCTCAACGTAGCCTCCAGCCTCCTCGAGGCCAATCGGAAGCGGCACGCCCTGGTCATCGGCGCGGAGACGCTCTCCAGGATCACGAATTGGGAGGACCGATCGACCTGCGTCCTCCTGGGCGACGGCGCGGGGGCCGCCGTCCTGACCCGCAGCGAGGGAGGGGACAGCCGGGTCGTGGTCAGCGTGCTCGGCGCCGATGGCACGGGGGCCGGGGACCTGCGCCTCCTCCAGTCGGAGCGCGCCACGACCTTCCACCCGTCCCTGCCCATCGTACCCCTGCTCGAGATGAACGGCCGCAAGGTCTACAATTTCGCGGTGCAGACGATTCCGGCCCTGGTCAATCGGCTCCTCGCCCTCTGCGGTCGGAAGCTCGAGGAATTCGCCTGGATCATCCCCCATCAGGCGAACGCGCGCATCATCCAGGCCGCGGCCAAGCGGCTCGGGGCTCCCGAGGAGCGCTTCTACCTAAACATCGAGGAATACGCCAATACTTCCTCGGCGAGCATACCGATAGCCCTCAACGAGATGAACGAGAAAGGCCTCCTCAAGCGAGGCGACCTCCTCATGCTCCTGGCCTTCGGATCGGGACTCACCTACGGCGGGGCCGTCCTGCGCTGGTAGGCGGTCGCCGCAAAAAAGCCGGCGCGGTCGGAAGTCGAATACCATGTTCGGCATACCGCATACCTTGCCGCTATGTCGATCTTCCTCTCGAGGCGGGATTCTCGTCGAGGGCGCCGCGGACAGCCTAGGCTTCGGGCAGCTCCCTGGCCACCGCGCCCGACACCGTCAGCGACATGGTGCGGAGGAAGGATTCCAGCTCCTCGCTCCAGGCGGCGTCGCGGGCGGCGCACAGGCCGATGACGCCCAGGCATCCGCGGGGCCCTTCCATCGGGACGAAGTGCCATTCCGATTCGGGATGGACATCGGTGAACCTGCCCGCGCTCCTCGGGCCCTCGAAGGATGCTCGGGCGGCTTCCCCGGCGACTGAGTCGAGGGGCTCCCATCCGTTCTCGGCCTCCGGCTTCAGGCCTTCTTCGCCCTCGCGCAGGATCACGAGGACCTCGGCGTCGAAGGCCTCCTTGATCGCGCGGACGCTCTCGCCGAGAATGGCCTTCAGGGTCCTGGCGCCGGCGAGGCTCGACGCGAGGGCGCTCAGGCGCGAGAGCCGGATCTCGCGCGCGGCCAGGAGGCGCTCGCTCGATCTCAGCCTGGCGGTCAGCCACCCCGAGCAGAGGGCGACGACGAAGTACAGGACGAGCATGAGGATATCTTCGGTCCTCGATATGTACATGGTGAAGCGCGGAGGTATGAAGAAGAAATCCCAGGCGATGGCCGACAGGAGGGCCGCGAGGAACACGGGCCATCTGTCGAGAAAGAGGGCCGAGATGCTGATCGCCGCGAGATAGGTGATAGCCGCCGCCCAGTAGCCCGCGTAGCCCGCCAGGGCCAGGTTGAGCCCGGTCACCCCGGCGATGACGAGTATGGCCGCTGTCAGCTGTCCGGCCGAATCCTCGAAGGGGACGGCCGGCCGCCTCGCGCCCCTCCTCCCGCCCGAGCCCCGCGGGGCGGCGATGGCGACGACGGGGAAATCGCCCTTCCCGGCCCTCAGGCGATCGACGAAGCCCCGGCCGAGGAGGTTCTTGCGGCCCAGGCCCGCGACTATCGCCGAGGCCCCGCGCGCTTCGGCGCGGCGGAGGATGCCGGCCGCGGCGTCTATGTCCGGCTCGACGGAAACCAGCGCGCCCAGACCGCGGGCCAGGCGCAGCGCCTCGGCCATCCTCTCCCCTTCCTCGGCCGAGGCCGCCGTACCGGTATCGATGGTCACGCACTCCAATGAGGCGCCCGACTCGCGGGCGAGGGCGTGCCCGGCGCGGATCAGGTCGGCGCCCGAGGCGTCGAAGCCCAAGGCGACGATTATCGGCCCTTTTCTCCCATCCGGCATAGGAACCTCCTGGCGCGAAGCCTTGAACGCGGCATCCGTTTCGGCAGCGCGCTCGGCGAGAGCGCATCGGCGCGGGGCGGTCGCAGGGCGCCCGCTCGCCCCGGGTTGGAGCCCGGCACCGATACTAGCATAATCGCCCGCCGAGCGTCGGCCGATAATAAAGGCCGTGTTCAAAGACGGGGCTTCCCGGTTAAGGCCGCGTTAAAATCCCCCCCGCGGCCCGCCTTCCCCGCGCCTCGGCCTGGACGTCGGCCACGAGGGGCCTTAAATTGTCTCCATATATGATGAAGAAGATCGAAGCATGAACGGCGACGACCGGCCGGATCCGGACGAGCTCCTCGCGCGCATCCGGGAGACCGAAGGGACCCGCTCGCGGGCCGAGCTCAAGATATTCTTCGGCATGTCGGCAGGCGTCGGGAAGACCTACGCGATGCTCCAGGAAGCGCGCGCGGCTCGGGCGCAGGACATCGACATAGTGCTGGGAATCATCGACACCCACGGCCGGCACGAGACCGAGGCCCTCGTGTCGGGCCTGGAGCTCATCCCGCGCCGATCGGTGGAATACCGCGGCGTCCTCCTCGAGGAGCTCGACCTCGACGCCCTCATCGCCCGCCGCCCCGCCATCGCGGTCGTCGACGAGCTCGCCCACGCCAACGCCCCCGGGTCGCGCCACGTGAAGCGCTGGCAGGACGTGCTCGAGCTGCTCGACCGGGGCATCTCCGTGTGGACGGCCATCAACGTGCAGCACATGGAGAGCTACGCCGACGTGGTCGAGGACCTGACCGGCGTCCGCGTCCGCGAGCGGGTGCCCGACACGCTGTTCGACCGCGCCGACGAAGTCCGCCTCATCGACGTCGCGCCCGAGGACCTGATCCGCAGGCTCGAGGAAGGCAGCATCTACACGGGCGAGTCGTCGCGGGCGGCCATCCAGAACTTCTTCAAGCCGAGGAACCTCGGAGCCCTCCGCGAGATTGCGCTCCGCTTCGCCGCCCGCACGGCGAGCCACCGCCTGAGCGCCTACGCGCGCGCCGAGAGCGGGCCCTCCTCGCAGGCCAGCCTCGGCGAGCGGATCCTCGTCGCGGTGGGCCCGGCGCCCGGCTCGGCCTACCTCGCGCGATGGGCCCGCAGGACTGCCTACGCCCTCCGGGCCGACTGGACGGCCGTCCACGTGGATACTGGCGCCCCCCTGAGCGAGGACGACAAGGGCCGCCTCGAGGCCAACCTCTCCCTCGCCCGCAAGCTGGGCGCCGAAGTCCTCGTCGTGCCCGGAGCGGACGTGGCCGAGGCCGTCATCGAGACCGCGCGGGCGAAGGGAGCGTCGATGATCGTCGTGGGCCGCTCCGGGCTCTCCCGCCTCGGCTCCGGCCTCCGGCGCGCGACCGTGACGGATCGGATCATGCAGGAGGCGGCCCCGATCGACATAGCCCTGGTCCAGGACTCGGGCAGCGCTCCCGCGGAGCGTCCCTTCTCGCTCATCAAGCGCCTGTTCGACGCGCCGAGGCGCCAGTACGCCCTCCTCGCCGCCGCCTTCGCCCTCCTCACCCTCGTCGCCGAGCTCCTGGTCCCGGCCCTGGGCTACCACAGCGTGGCCCTTCTCTTCCTCGCCGCCGTGCTCGGCCTCTCCTTCATCGCCCGCCCGGGCCCGGTCGCCGTCCTCGCCCTCCTCAGCGCCCTCTCCCTCGATTTCTTCTTCATACCGCCGCTCTACACCTTCGCGATCAACGCGCTCCAGGACTGGCTCCTCTTCGGCGTCTACTTCCTCGTGGCCTTCGTCACCGGCTCGCTCGTCTCCCGCGTGCACTCGCGCGAGAGGCTCCTGCGCGACCGCGAAGGCGCCGCCGCCTTCCTCTTCGGCGCAGCCCAGCTCCTCTCCGAGTGCTCTTCGGTTGAGGCCGCCGCCGAGGCCGCGGCGCGGCTGGCCGAGGATCAGTTCGACGCCGAGGCCGCGGTCTTCGTCGACGACGGCCAGGGCGACCTCGACCCCGCTCCCCGCGGCAAGGCCGCGTCCAGGATCGACGAGCGCGAATTCGACGTCGCCGCCTACTCCTTCGTGCAGCGCGCGACCTGCGGGGCCCAGGCCGACACCCTGCCGAGCGCGCGCCTTCGCTACGTCCCCGCCACGGCGGGAGAGAAGGCCGCGGGGGTGATAGGCCTCGCCATCCCGAGCGGGAAGGTCTGGACCCGGGCGGACGACAACCTCCTCCAATCGCTCGGCCGGACCCTCGCCCTCAGCGTCGAGCGCTTCCGCTCCGAGGCGAGGAGCCGCAGGGCGATCCTGCAGCTCGAGTCCGAACGCCTCGGCGGCATCCTCCTCGACTCGGTCTCCCACGAGCTCAGGACGCCCCTCACGACCATCACCGGATCCCTCAGCGCGCTCAGGGACGACGCCCTGGCCGAGCGGGCCGAGGCCCGGAGGGCCATCCTCGCGAACGCCCTCGAGGCCTCGGACCGCCTCGACGGGATCGTCGAGGACCTCCTCTCCCTGAGCCGCATAGAATCGGGCATGCTCAAGCTGGCCCGGCGGCCCGTCGACCTGCCCGAGCTGGCCCGGGCCGCGATCTCGCGCGCCGGCCCGGAGCTCGCCTCGCGCCGGGTCGAGGTGGTCGCGCCCGAGGAAGCCGGTCCGGCTCTCGTCGACGCCGCCCTCGCGGCCCGCCTCGCGGCCAACCTCCTCCGCAACGCGGCCCGCTACTCCCCCGCCGAGCTCCCGATCTCGCTCGTCCTGGAGGCCGACCCGCGCAGCCTCGCGATACGCGTGCGCGACAGGGGGCCGGGTCTGCCGGAGGACGAGCTCTCCGCGATCTTCGCGAAGTTCAAGCGGGGACGGGGGGCCAAGGGCAGCGGCCTGGGCCTCGGGCTGGCGATCTGCCGCGGCATAGCCGAGGCGCACGGCGGCAGCATCGCCGTCGCCAATGCGCCGGGCGGCGGCCTCGAGGTAGAGGCCCTCCTGCCCTACTCCTCCGAGGAGTCCTCCAGGGAGGGCGCCGAGTGAGAAGGATCCTCGTCATCGACGACGAGGCGCAGATCCGGCGCCTCCTCGAGATCACCCTCTCCAACCTCGGATGGGAGGTCTTCACGGCGCCTACCGGGCTCGAAGGCCTCGAGGCGGCGCGGGGGGCCAAGCCCGAGCTCATCCTCCTCGACCTGAACCTCCCCGACATGACCGGGACCGAGCTCCTGGGGCGCCTGCGCGAGTGGAGCTCCATCCCCGTCATCGTGGTCTCGGTGCGGGACGCCGAGCGGGACATAGTCGAGCTCCTGAACGCGGGGGCCGACGACTACGTGGCCAAGCCCTTCTACACGAACGAGCTCATCGCGCGGATCGAGGCAGTCCACCGCCGCCGCATGCCCGGGCGCGAGCCCGTCTTCCGATCCGGCAGGCTCGAGGTCGACGCGGAGCGGCGCGAGGCCCGGGTGGCCGGAGAGCTCGTCCGCCTAACGCCTACCGAGTATGCCGTGCTCGACATACTCGTCCGCTACTCGGGCAGGATCGTCACGCGCGAGCGCCTGCTCAAGGAAGTGTGGGGGCCGGCCGGAGAGGCCGAGGAGGGGAGCCTCCGCGTCTACATCAACTCGCTGCGCAAGAAGGTCGAGGCCGATCCCTCGGCCCCCGAGCTCATCGTCACCGAGGCGGGAGTCGGCTACAGGCTCGAGACCATTCCGCCTCCCGCGGATTATTCTTGACCGAACCGCTAAGCCAAGCGAGAATGGCCCGTCGCCGAGCGGGGCGACGACGGAGCGGACATGGGCGGGACGGCCAGGGACCCGGCGGCGGCCAAGGCGATTACATCTATTGCGGCGGCGCGGAGCCGCCTCGACGAACTGGCCGCCTCCGGCTCGAGTCCCGCGGAGCTCGAGCGCTTCATCGTAGGCGTCTTCGTCGAGCGCAATCGCTCGATCCGCAACGTGGACTTCCAGCGCCTCGATCCCCGCGCCGTGACCGACGATTACCTCAGGCCGCGGGCCGAGCTCTACCGCTTCATCGTGACGGAGTGGATCGGGCGCATCTTCCTCCCCTCGCTCAAGCCGCGCGTGGCGGGCGAGCTCTTCATGTTCGGTCTCGGCAGGCTCTTCTCCAGCTACAACGACATGGGATGCCAGCACTGCACCGACGTCGACCTCAACATCGTGGCCGGGGACGGCACGAGCAAGGCCGACATGGACTATCTCGCCCGGCGGCTCGACGAGCTCAAGACCCGCCTGTACGAGCTCTTCGGCATCGCCCTTGAGATCGACCCCGCCTATACCCTCCTCAAGGCCGGCGAAGTCGCGGCGAGACTGGCCTGCGCCGACGAAGAGATCCGCGAGGCCAACGCCCGCTTCTACAAGAGCAACGAGAGGAGCATCAGCGTCATCAAAGACCATGCCCCGATCCGGGAAGGACTCTTCTCGCTCGTCCGCGCGGAGCCCGACAGCCGGATATTCGAGAACTTCCTCGGCTTCAAGGGGAGCAATCCCAGCTACGCGAAGCTGCGCTCGGGCTCCCAGCGGCTGCCCCTGATCGCCGAGGGCGGCGACCGGGTCCTCGCCGGGGCGGTCATCGGATCCAAGCCCTTCGGGGTCTATTGCCGCAAGGCCTTGCCGCCCGGGCCCTTCCTCTCCCCTCCCGACTGGGTCTTCTCGATGAAGTACTTCGTGAACCGGGTCTACGACTATGTGGGCGCCATGCAATGCCAGGGGCATTCGCTCGAGGCCATAGGCTTCGACGAGCCGGCGCCGGATCCGGATTACCGATTCCTCCGCAACGCCCACAAGCTCATGCTCTACCTTCAGGAGCTCATCACGATTGCGATCGGCAGCTACGGCGGCCTGAGGTGCGACTTCAGCTACATCTCGCGATCCCGCTTCCTCCGCTTCATGGAGATCAACGGGGACAAGTTCCGGCGGGATTTCGAGGACATGGTCCTCTCGGGCGACCTCCTCCTCCAGAGCGAGAGGAAGGCCTTCCTGGCCCTCAGGGAGAAGATCGATTCGAAGGCCAACGACCGCTTCCTCGAGCTCCGCGCCGCCCAGGTGGCCGGCCTCCCGCCCGGCCTCGCCTACGAGACAGTCCACCGCGACGATCATTGCTCGAGGATCTGCGTGCCCTATTCCTGGGCGGACTCGGGCTACTTCGTCTTCTCGCGCATCGCTTCGCGGATCGGCCGCATCGTCGATACGCGCCTCGTGCCGCGCCTGCCGGGCTTCGGCATGAAGGCCGAGGACTATCGGCTCTACGAGGAGCTGCTGGGCTAGACGCTTTCTTGATCGGGTGGACGGGCGAGCGGGCGACAAGGCGGTGGAGCGCGCGTCAGGCTATCTGTCAGTCCATGTAATCGTCGTCATTGTAAAGATAGCGCAGCTCATTCCCGAGGCTTCCGTCGCCTTCATACTCGGTATCCTCTTTCTCCCATTCGTCTTGAAGCAACATCATTGTCTTGACGAAAATGACATGGATATCGTCCTTTGATATGCTGGCGGGATCGAAGCCATGGGCCGCCAAGGTCTCGCCGAGCCTGCCCGATATGGACATCTGATGATTGATATATTGGGCGCTCTTTTCAATGATATCCTCGTAGTTCATCGTCATGCTTCCCCCGCGCGACAATCGTTCACTATGATATAGGGCGGGCTCGTTGATTTAAAAGTTAATATTAGGCTAAATGCATATCGTGATCGTGTATAGCGCAAGTTTTTTCCCCTAATGTTGAAATACTAACGGGTCCATAACGAGATTCGCAATTGCCGTCGTTAACGATACACCGAAACACCTTGAAGCCGAAGGACGTACCATGTCGAATCTCGATATCGACCAAAAGTCATTCCTCGGATTGGATCGAATGTACAGACAGAGCGTGGATATAGTCGAGCGGCTCACCTTCCTGCAGGATGCGATCGGCATCGGGAAAGGCGACGTGATCATCGGGCAAATCGTGTTCGACCTGCTGGAATTCGCGGAAGATAAATGCTACGCCGACGACATCGGCGCTGATTATCTTTTCCCGGAATTCGAGGAAGATAAATCGGCTCACCGCGAGCTGAGGGAAAAGATGGAGTTCTTTTATTATTGCTTTCAGGCCAGGATGGAAATAGATCCCTCCGAAGTGCATCATTTTCTGGCGAAATGGATCGCGGACTACAAAAAAGCCGCGGACTATGCTTCATCCTAGATCGGCGACGGCGAAATCCCCCTGAAGTAGCGGCGGATACGCCAATCCGCCACGGCGACACCGCCGCTACCACATTTGCGCCGCCGGAATCATCGGCGGCCTTTGCGCCGCGATCAGGCCGGGGAGGCGAGCGCCGCCAGCTTCAGCTGGAGTCTGGCTTCCTTGGCCTTGAGCTTCTTCTCGGTCTTGACCCGCGCCATCGCGTCGTCCAGGCTCCTGAGCGCCGTCGCCTTGGCGGCGGTCGCCTCGGCCATCTTCGCCTTGAGGCCCGCCAGGTCGCCGGCGGCTTTCTCGGCGTTGGCGAGGACGGCGTTCGCGGCCTTCAGGTTGAGGCCGGCCTGCGCGTTCTTCTCGAGCCATTTCCTCGAGGCTTCGAGCTTGCTCGTAACTGACTTGCTCATGCGTGTACCCTCTCTACTTTGTGAAAATAGGCTATCTTCCGCGAACAATGTCGCGGGGATTTTCAAGGCGATCCCGGAGCGATCCTTATCTTTCCGGTTTTCTTGCATGCTCGTTTCCTTTTCCGGCCTTCGGGGCCTCTTTCTTCGCCGAGTCGCCGACTGCCGCGTCGAGGCCCCTGGAGAAGAACTCGTCGAGCGCCTCGTTGATGACGTCGGTGAGCGTGAGGGCCGGCCGGCTGCGATCGGGGTGCTCGTTGTTGGACTTGATATATTCGTTCAACCGCTTCTTGTTGCCCGGGGCGATCTCCACGTTCACTTTCTTCGAGGAGCCTCTGTCCCCCTTCTCCTCCTTTTTAGGCATCGTCCTAGCCTCCTTTTGCGGCGGATGGCCGACGCGCGAACCATTCGTCCATCGCGCGATTGATGACATCCCCGATCTTTAGCCGCGGCGTTACCCTGTTCGGATCTCCGTTGTAGCGCTCGAGGTACTCATCCAGTCGCCGGCTGTTCGCCGGGGAGAGTTCGAAGTGCTGCTTCTGGCTTTTTTCCGCTTTTCCCATGCACCCTTCCTGCTTTCAGTATATGCCAAACGTGCATTTATTGCAATACTAAATGCATCGTTTTAATGCATAATTTCCGGGCATTTGACAGACCGGCGCGGAGTGGCTAGGTTATGGGAGCGCAGAGGCCAGGGTATGAGGCCCGTATTCCTTCGGCGCGGAATCGCCGAAGAGAGCGCCGGATGGCAGAGAGAGGATCAGGCCCGCTGACATGGGAACCGAGACGAAATTCGCGCTACCGGACGAGGCGACCCTCGAGAGCCTCGCCGGGATTGATGTCTTGGGAGAGCTCTCGCTCTCCGCGCCTCTGGCGAGTTTAGCCCGCGATGCATACCTCGATACGACCGACCGGGCCCTCCTGGCCGCCGGCTATTGCTGCCGGCGCCGCGAATCCGGAGAGGGAATCCTCATCAACATAAAGCCGGTCGCGCGCGCCGACGTGGGCGAGCGCGAGGAACTCGAGCTCGGGATGCCGGCCTATCGACCGCCTGCCGAATGGGAGGCAGGCCCCGGGAGGGAACTGATACTGGAGATCGCAGGGGACCGCGACCTCCTTCCCCTGATCGAGCTGGAAGTGGAGAGACGGGCACGCATCGCGAGCCGGGGAGAGGTCGAGATCGGATTGCTCGCCCTCGATTCTGTGAGCGTAGAGTTCGGCGGGCGAGTCCTGCGATTCATGGAGTTGGAGTTCGAGCTTCGGCCCGAGGGAACCGAGGGGGATCTCGACGGCCTCGTCCGGACGCTCTCGGAGGGATGGAATCTCCGGCCGGAGCGGCGCTCCGATTTCGAGCGCGCCCTCGAATCCCTTGGGCTCGCCGCGACGGAGGAGGGACTTCTCGGCGACCGCGGGCGGGCGGCTTGCGCCAGGCTGGCCCTCAGACGGGACGCATACGGGCGCAGGGCCCGCGCGCTGCTCGCTTTCGACGCGGGGGCTACCGCCTCCGAGGCCGGATCGCGGGCCGGGCTATCGGCTCGCCGCGCGGCGTTTTGGCTCGGCGAGTACGGAAGCGCGGGCATGGGCATTTTCCCGCAGCGCATCCGGGCGGACGAGGACGCGGAGGTCCAGGCGCCGCAGCAAGGCGAGGCGCTCGGTATCGAGATGGGCGACTCGATGACCGACGCGGCGCGAAAGATACTGGTCGCGCAATTCGAGAGAATGCTCGATCGGGAAAAGGGCGCGCTCGCCGGAAAGGACGCCGAGGAACTGCATGGAATGCGGGTGGCGACGAGGCGGATGCTGGCCGTGATGCAGGTCTTTTCGGACTATCTCGACGGCGACGGGCTCAAGCCCTTCGCCAAGGCGCTCAAGCGGACCTGCAAGGCCCTCGGCTCGGTGCGCGACCTCAATGTGTTCAACTCCAAGACCGAGAGCTACCTCCAGTCCCTTGCGCCTTTTCGCAGGCGAGGCATGGAGCCCCTGCTCGCGGCCTGGAAGGAAGAGCACGAGGCGCGGCTCGACGAAATGCGAGACTACCTCGAAGGCCGGGACTACTCGCGCTTCAAGGAAAGATTCAGCGATTTCCTCGAGACTCCGGATGCGGGGACGAGACCGACGGCCACGGCGAAGGCCGAGCCAGCGGCCTTCCGGGTCCGCCACGTCCTTCCGGCTCTCCTCTTCTCCGCCTACGCGCGGCTGCGCGCCTTCGATGAGTGCTTCGCCGGGAACGAGGAGACGCCCCTACTCCGCTACCATCAGCTCCGGATCGCCGCCAAACGCCTCCGCTACACCCTCGAGTTCTTCATCGAGCCCCTGGGCCCCGCGGCGAGTCCCCTCATCGAGAGGACGAGGCGGCTGCAGGATCATCTGGGAAATCTGCAGGACGCGGTCATCGCGAGCGATATACTCCGTTCCTATCTGCGCTGGGGAGGATGGAGGAAGGTCCCGCGCGAGGAGCTACCGCCGGGCGATATCGTCGTGGCGCCCGAAATCGCCGAGTATTTCGCGTTCCGTCAGGTCGAGCTGCGGGAATTGCTCGATTCCTTCCCGAAGGCTTGGGCCGACCTGTCCGGCCCCGATTTCTTCAATAGACTGGCTATCCTCGTGGCGACCCAGGCCTGGGCGTGAGGAGATCGCCCCGCGAGAGCGCGAAGCAGCCGCTCAATGGGACGTATTAGCAATTCGCTTCGGATAGCGTCACCGAAGCGGGTCGCGGCTTACCATGGGCTCCCGGAAGCTCGATCGCAACGATAGCGAGCTTCCATTAGCCTGCCTCTCGGAGGAACTCGAGGAAGGCCTGCTGCCGAGCCGCCCGGCTCACACACGGAGATGATGTAACAATCTGTCCCGGCCGACTTTTCAGACTGTCCTGTACAACTTTTCAGACTGTCCCGTCCGACATTTCAGACTGATTCGTCCGACGTTTCAGACTGATTCGTCCGACGTTTCAGACTGATTCGTCCGACATTTCAGACTGTCCCGTCTCCTTTTTCAGGCTGAAAAATCTTCCTTTACAGCTTGATAATGCCTCATCCTTCATGCCCTGGCCCATTTCGCGAGCGTAGTAGCTTCCGAAAGGATCTTCCATCGAAGGATCCGGCCTCTAAGGAAGAGCTGCAAAGGCAGTTGCCGATGGCAAGACGGTGAAGACGCCCACCGGCTCCTTCTAAATGAGCGCGGGGGGAAGCATGAGTTCGCTCTTCGAGCCCTTCCTTCCGCAAGATAAGACCAAGAATCACGCCCTGCGACTCCACCATTGGCCCGAGAGGGTCTTCGAGGAGTCGATCCTGGGCGGGCTGGAGACTCGGAGGGAGTCGAGACTCGCTCGCCCTTCTATCCCATGATACTGCCCGGCACGGTCCTGTCGAGCATGCCGGGCAGCCTCGCCCCCGATCTTTACACGATCGCCCTCCGCGCCGCGGTGAACGGCAGGGACCTCCGCGAGGACCGTCGCGAGAGGGTGGCGATTTCGGCCGTAGGATGATGGACGCGGGCTCGGGAGGCACGGGCAAGGCTCTCGAGCCGGTTTCGAGCCGTGTTATATTGTGCCCGATCTACAATATTGTTATCCTCTTATGCTGCATCCACGCAACCCATCGCATGGTTGAGTTCTTTTCCCAATTTTAATTTATCCAGCGCAAAGGAAATGTCGGAACCGATCTCTTCGAGCAAGCCTTGCTCTTCGTGCGTGAAAACCCCGGACGCAGTCGCATGGATATTCAATATTCCAACGACCTTTTCCCTCAATTTCAACGGAATGGCCGCGGAAGAGCGCGCTTCGGCTTTACGGCCTTTATTTCGGTCGATGATTGTAAGATCCTCGTATAGTATCACGTTCCCGCTATGAATCGCCTTCCCGAAGGGGCTATTCGCAAGCTGTATTTCTCTATAGATTTCGCTTTCCGGCGGCAGACTTCCATTACACTGCGCATTGTGGGCTAGAATATCGATTCCAGCGCAAGTTCCGTCCAATACGCCAATCCAGGCCGCACGGAATTTACCGGTGATAACTATCGTTTCGCATATCTTATCGAACAACTCGGCTTGGCTCTTGATGCAAGCGATAGTCCTATATACCTTGCTGAGCGTAGCATAGAGACGTATATGATATTCCGCGCGTTTCTCCGCCCGTTTGCGTTCCGTAATATCCCTGGAAACCCCGAACGTGCCAATTATTTTCCCTTGTTCGTCGCGCAAGGGCATTTTTTCCGTTAATACCCACAGGTCGGGATGATTGGTCCCAACCTCCTTTTCTTCCTTGATCAATGGTTCCCCTGTCCTAATGATTGCCTGCTCATCCTCGTAGGCCTGTTGCGCGCGTCCTTTGGTTAAGTATTCAAAATCCGTTTTGCCGATCAGTCGCGACGGATCCGCCACGTCAAGCGCTTGGGCAAGAGCTTTGCTAGCTCTGATAAACCGGCCCATTCCGTCCTTGAAGTAGATATAATCCGGGCTATTATTCAGAATCGCATTCAACAGGAACTGTTCTTGGACAAGCGTTTCGTTTTTTTCCTTGATTCGCCTGAATGCTTCGAACAACTCGAACGCCATCTCGATCGTCGTTTGCAATACGAAATTGCCCGAATTTTTCAACACGTATCCATAGTGACGGATTCCACTGACCTGGGCCGCCGTTCCCTGCTCGGAGTGCGATGTAAGGAAGACTATAGGCAGCTCTTGCGTGGCCAGAATCCGCCGCGCCGCTTCTATTCCGTCGATTCCCTTACCGAGGTCGATATCCATGAGAATGAGGCCAACCGTCGCGATGTTGGCCGCCAATTCGACCGCATTTTCGCCGGAATCAGTGATGAAAACCTTATACCCTAAACGCTTAAGTGCATTGCCCTCATCGAGCGCGATACATGCGTCGTCTTCGACGAGAAGGACCGTTTTTGAACTCATGATACGTCTCCCCTCCATAACCCCTGTAGCTAATATAGACAAATAGTAAGGCTGATTCTGAAGTTAAATAATAATAAGTATATATTCATCCGTAAATAATGTGCCACCATTCATGTCCGATGGTGGGAATGGCCGCAACCGTGCAGATCGCAGTAGAGCTCTTGCCGACGGCAGGCGGCCAGCTCCACTTGCAGCGTCGTATGTTTGATGCCGTAGCGCTCGCACAACAGACAATGGATATCGTCGATGAGCTCATCGCAGGCATCGAGGGCGCGATTGTCGCTCACCTGCACGTGCGCCGAGAGGAGCCGCATCCCGGCGGCGATCGACCAGACATGGAGATCGTGGACGGCTTCCACTCCCGGTATCCGCACGACATCATCGACCAACCGGACCAGGTCGATGTCGCGCGGCGTCGCCTCCATCAGGATGTCCACGGTCTCGCGCAGCAGGTTCCACGCGCCATTTACGATGATGAGCGCGATGCCGAGAGAGATGAGCGGGTCCGCGTACTGCCATCCGGTAAGCAGGATGACCAGGCCGCCGACGATGACGCCGGCCGATGCTCCTACGTCGCCCATCGCGTGCAACACTGCCGCGCGCGCATTCAGGTTCTCCGTCTTGTCGGCGCGCAGTCCCAGTGCGATGTACAGATTCACGGCGATCCCCGCGGCGGCAGATATGAACATCGGCAATGGCATAACGGGCTCCGGATTACGGAATCGCCTGAAGGCCTCGTATCCGATCCATCCGACGATGAGGAGAAGCGTAATCGAATTGAGCAGGGCCGCGAGAATGCCGCTGCGATGGTATCCGTAGGTGTTGCGCGCGTCGGCCGGACGCTGCGCGCGCATGGCCGCGAACAAGGCGAGTGCGATCGCTATGGCGTCCGTAAGGACGTGCCCTGCGTCGGACAGGAGGGCCAAGGAATGCGAGAGCAGACTGCCGATAAGCTCCACGACCAGAATCAGCAAGGTAAGGAAGAACGCGCTTCGCAGCCTATCGTTCAGCCGCTCGCCGGCGCGATAATGGGAATGCTCCTGCATCATACGAATACCTGCGATAGTAAGGCGGCACACTTCGATTGGCTGACGCTGACCATTACTCAAAGATGCCGCAGCCGGCGACCTTATTCAAGGGCAGGTATCCTGCCCGCCCTTCTGCCCGGATTAGGCATGAAGGTCGAGGACTATCGCCCTTTCGAGGAGTTGCTGAGCCAGAATGACGAGAGATAGCTCGCTTTATTGCACGATTCCTTGGAAAATCGATAAGGAGGGCGAAACAGTCGACATCGTCGCTTCGTCCGCGTTCGTGTAGTAAGAAGAGCTTGACTCTGCACTGTCGCCGTGTACACCATAATAGTGTATATGGAGGGGCCATGAAGAACATCACTCTAAGCGCCGAGGAGGAACTCATAGAACTCGCTCGTAAGAAGGCGATGACGCATCATCGCAGCCTCAACGACGAGTTTCGAGCTTGGTTGGCCAGTTTTGTTTCCGAAACCGCAGACGGAGAATATGACGCCATCATGCGGAAGTTCTCTCACGTCGAGGTCGGAAGCAGCTTCTCCAGGGACGAGGCCAATGAGCGTTGAGAATTTCCTGGATACGAACATCATCGTCTATAGTTTCGATGCCATGGCTTCCGCCAAGGCGAACATAGCTCAAGCGCTTATAGGGAAATCGCTCAGGGAATGGGACGGCGCGATCAGTTGGCAAGTCGTACAGGAATTCTGCAATCTGGCCCTGAGCAAGTTCGTCTCCCCGATGACGGCCCCGGAATGCGCTTTATTCTCACGTAAGGTTCTTTTCCCCCTGTGCAGGGTTTGGCCCTCCGAGTCCTTATATTCCGAGGCCCTCGATCTCGTCGGGGAAACAGGCTATTCGTACTACGAGTGCCTCATCCTCGCCGCGGCTCTCGAATCGGGGGCAAACCGGCTACTGACCGAGGATTTGCAGAATGGGAGGAAAGTGCGGGCTCTGGAGATCGTCAATCCCTTCGCGTGATACGGTCCTCACCGAATGATCGTCATCTGGTCCGTCCTGATCGTGGCGAGGAGCATCCGGCGGGATCCCCTTATTGTGCGATTCCCAGAAAAATCGATAAGGAGCGCGAAACAGTCAACATGCTCCCGGCAGCGCTATCGTAACGATATCTCCCAGCCTCAAACCCATCCCTCGATAGCGGAAGCTAGTTGGCGGACTTGGGGTTGATTCTGGGAGAGGCGAAACGGAAATAAAGCAGGTAAAAGTTTCGGAGGAGGGTTCCGAGATGAAAACTGTCTTGACGACGAGCTACATTAATGCAAAATGGCGGTTGAAGGGGAGGAATCCCTATGACTGGCATGAATGGCAAGTCATTTAGGAAATCCCGGCTAAAAGGAGTTTGTGTGAACAATGAAAAATCAATGTCCTCAAGGTAGGGGAAAAAAGTGAATAGAAATCACCCAGCATTCAATAAAAACTCCGAGCCATTTTATAGCATTATTATGGAGGGATTGAAAGGCGAGGTAGATGGAGAACATTTCTGGGATGCAGTTGCGGAAAATGCGATATTCGAATTTTTATATAATATCCCTGGATTTACCAATAAAATCAAAGGGCGAGCGGCTTATATGGACTGGTTTGGAAGTTATACCAATGTCCTTCATTCGGCCGACAACTTGCGAGTTTACAAGGCAACGCAACCAAATAACATAATCATCTTGGAATATGAAGTGCATGGTATAGTTCCCGAAACAGGGAAAGCCTACAACAATCACTTTTGCTCCATCATCACTATTGAAGATCGTAAAATAACTCATTGGCGTGACTATATGGATACACTGGCAGTTATGCTTTCTGTTACATCTGATTGATTCGCAGGCGGGTCCATACCTCGAAGCTTTGCTTCGCGTTTTTCTCGCCCATCTTGAACAGTTCAGGATGGGCCGTGGTCCGGGATGCGATGGTGCACAATCCCCTGGACGGCACCAGTTTCGGATTGTCGATCGCGTTTCTCAAGGAGACGGGTGCGGCACTCGGGACGCTGTCGGCTTGACCAGACCCTTGTCCCGGCAGTACCGGGCCACCGAATCCTCGATCGTCGGCAGTTCGCCGAACAGATCCTCCTGCTTTTGTCTCTCATGGCTGACATAGCCTCCCTTTCGAAGCCACGCAAGTACGTCGATCTGGTCCCGGAGGAGGGGCGGGACGAACCAGGCCACCAGCGGCATCACGGCGAAAAGGAGTGGCGGGAAGGCGGGTTTGGCGACCACAGGTCGGCCCAGGGCCCGGGCGAACGCCGCAGCCACCATTGGTCCAGTGGCCGCAACATTACAACATACATCCACGCTTTGGTTCAGGGCCGAGGCCGGCACGTCGAGGGCGGCCTCGGCCGCATACCGGGCGAGATCCGGGGTGTAGATCATGTCGAGGGCGACTCCAGGAACAATATCGGGAAAGACTCCTTTCCGAACCTTTTGGGCCACGACGTCCTGGGTTCGGTCGAGGAAAGCCCCGGCGCGCAGGGCGAGGTAGGGCTGGCGTTTCTCGGCCAGGTATTTCTCGGTCTCGAACTTTTGAGAGAAATGGGGCACCTTGGGTGCCTTGTCGCATTCGAGAATCGATATCAGGACAAATCGAGGCAGGCCCGCATTCTTGGTCGCATCCACCAGATTCCGATACCCCTCGGTGTCCGTCCGGGAGTTGTCTCCCTTCGTGCGGGCCGTGTGGGCGGAGAAGCCCGCGGCGCTGGCAACCAAAGCTTCGGCCCGGGGTTCGGCTGTCAGGGCCCGCTGTAGCGAAGCGGGGTCCATGAGGTCGGCCACCACGAAATCCGTCACCCCGAGGGATTCGAGTTTGGTGCGGTCGCTGCTAGCCCGTACCATGGCCCTGACCTGGGCCCCTTTTTCGAGGAGGGCCCGGACGATCGCCGACCCCAGGGTTCCCGAGGCTCCCGCCACCGCGACTATTCTCATTTCCATAAACTCCTCCTTCAAGCCATGTTTTTGTCTTTTACCTATTGAATCCTCCGTTTTCTATCGCCACGGTAGTTTTCGTCGAGGGGAGCATCCTGAAGGTTTGCATAAGCCAGTTCAGTATCCTCTCGTTTGCGATGGCCAGGCTACCTTCCTGGCAATGAGCTTGGGCGCCCCAGTCCGAGGCGAAGACCATGGAGGTCTTGGGGCAGCTCAAGGACTCGAAGAAGTCCGGCCTGTCTCCGTGCACCATGAAGTCCCCCTCGGATCCGACGAAAAGCGTCGGGCAGAGTATCCGGCTCGCGATTTCGCGGTTCGAGTACCGCCGCGTCATGCGCAGATACTCGCTGGGTGTCTTGGCGCCGAACTTGTACAGGCCTTCGTTGACTCCCCAGCGAAGATAGACATCGCTTTCCAGTTTTTCGTAGATCGACGAATCTATGTGGGCGCAGGCCTCCGGGTTGTCCAGCCCTTCCTCCAGTCCCTTGGGGAGCAGGCTCAACATTACCGAGTGCCAATCGAAAATCGGGCTATCCGCGATGAGCGCCGCGATTCGGTGCTCATAGGCCGCCGCGTGGGGGGCGAGGTAGCCTCCGAAACTGATGCCGAAGAGCGCTATCCTGGCAGTGTCCACCTCAGGCAGCGTGAACGCGAAGTCCACGACCGGCGTCACGACCTTCTCCCAATCCGGTCGGAAGGGCAGCTTGTCCTCGTGGATCGCCGCGCCCTGCCCTGGACCATCGAAGATCAGCACATTGAAGCCTCTTTTCAGGGCCGCGACGGCATTGGTGAAATAGAGTTCCTCGGCCGTTCCATCATAGCCGGTATGAACGATGACGAGGGGGCGCCGCCTTTCCTTCGTGTCCGGTCTGCAATAATAGCCGGAGAGGTATCTGCCCTCGTACGGAATTTGAACGGCCTTGATCAGAGGGCCGGAATATGCGGCTCCTTTCAGGAAGCAATCGCGGCTAAGCCGCCACGTCGCGTTTATACGAGGGTCGTTTGTATCTCCATGGATGAAGAACTCGGCCGAGCGGTAGTACGCGGATGCCCGGAAATAGCATTCTTGAGCGCTCACTCCATCGCCTTCTTGAGCGAAATCGGCCGCCTGTGCCGCGACGAGGTCTCCCAATTTCTTCCACGAAGCATACCAGCCTTCATCGTCTCCTTCTTTGATCCGCTCTAGGGCGGTCAATACTTCTCCAACCTCCCCGCCTCCGAACGAGACGGCTCCTAAGGCCCTCAGGGCCTCGAAAGAGTAGGCGCTCTTTTCGAAGAATACGATATTCATCTCCCTTCCTCCTTTATTCCCGTCGCGCATGATTTGCCTATCGTTTCGCGGTAATGAAAATGAATATACTCTCATATTTACGTTACTCGAATACCCATGCCTTGTCAATATGAAGTATATTTCATATTGACACCGACTGATCGGGGTGTAAAATGTACCGATGTCAGATACCAGACGAAGACGCTCACCGCAACAGAAACGCAGCATCGAGAAACGGGAGCTGATACTCGAAGCAGCCTATTCGCTGATCTGTTCGCGCGGCTTCGACAACACGTCGACGCCCGAAGTCGCCAAGGAGGCGGGAGTCTCCGTAGGTACTGTCTATGCGTATTTCGAGGACAAACACGATTTGCTCATGGCAGTGGTCGATCGCTACATGGTGACCTTCGACGCAGAGAGAGACGAGGCGATGGCTACTTTGCGGACGAGCAAAGGCAGCCTGAGAGATACTCTCCGACACCTCATCGACAGACTCGTCATTGTGCACGGGGAATCGAAGGCATTCAACCTCGAGCAGAAGGCGCTCTATTACACCGACCCGGCGATAGCTGCGTTGATGGATGCCCAAAATCGAAAGATACGGAGTGCGATTGCCGACTTCCTGAGGGAAAATCAGCGAAAATACCACCTAGACGATCCTGTAGCCAGCGCTTACCTCTACGACAGGATCATCCAGACGACGGTGGAGAAGATCGTATTCGATCCGGGCGATATCGACAGGAAAAGCCTGATAAACGCGGCCCTCGATATCCTTTGCGGCGGATTGCGGACAAATAGTCGTACGAAAAACATAGTCGGTGAGCTTACCTGAAAGCAGAGCGCTCCCATTGCGTAGTCAAAATATCCTCACGCTAGGCCCTTGGCCAAGCTGCGAGGTCCTTCATTCGCGGAAGGCCGTGGGAGAGGCGGGGGCCGCCCGGGAATCGCATCCCGGACGGCCCCTCGCCGCTCACTTCCTCATCGCCTCGCTCGTCGCGACGGCCACCGCGACGGAAGCGCCCACCATCGGGTTGTTGCCCATACCGATGAGACCCATCATCTCCACGTGGGCCGGCACCGAGGAGGAGCCGGCGAACTGGGCGTCGGAGTGCATGCGGCCCATCGTGTCCGTCATGCCGTAGGAAGCGGGTCCCGCGCCCATGTTGTCGGGGTGGAGGGTGCGCCCCGTGCCGCCGCCCGAGGCCACCGAGAAATACCTCTTGCCGGCATCGACGCAGGCTTTCTTGTAGGTGCCCGCGACCGGGTGCTGGAAGCGATTGGCGTTCGTGGAGTTGCCCGTGATCGAGACGTCGACCCCCTCGTGCTCCATCACCGCGACGCCCTCGCGGACGTCGTCGACGCCGTAGCAGCGGATGGTCGCGCGCTCGCCCTTGGAGAAGGCGATCTCGCGCACGATCTTCAGCTCGCTCGTGGAATAGTCGAAGGAGGTGTCCATATAGGTGAAGCCGTTGATGCGCGAGATGATCAGGGCCGGATCCTTCCCGAGCCCGTCGAGGATGACGCGCAGCGGGGCCTTGCGGGCGCGGTTGGCGCTCTTGGCTATGCCGATCGCCCCCTCGGCCGCGGCGAAGGACTCGTGCCCCGCGAGGAAGCAGAAACACTTCGTCTCGTCGGAGAGGAGCATGGCCGCGAGGTTGCCGTGCCCGAGGCCCACCTTGCGCTCGTCGGCCACGGAGCCGGGGATGCAGAAGGCCTGGAGACCCTCGCCCAGGGACTTCGCGACCGCGACCGCGCTCGATTCGCCCTTCTTGATGGCGATCGCGGCGCCGACCGTGTAGGCCCAGCAGGCGTTGTCGAAACAGATCGACTGGACGCCGCGGACGATGGCGGGGACGTCGAGGCCTTTCTTCTCGCAGAGGGCCTTGGCGTCCTCGAGCGAGTCGATGCCGTATTTCTTCAGCGCGGGGAGAATCTGCTTGATCCTGCGCTCGTATCCTTCGAATAATGCCATGATTCGCCTCCTTTACTCGTGCCGGGGATCGATGTACTTCGCCGCCTCGGCGAAGCGCCCGTAGCTGCCTTTCGCCTTCGCGAGCGCCTCGTTGGCGTCCGTGCCCTTCTTGACGGCCTCCATCATCTTGCCGAGGTTCACGTACTCGTAGCCGATGATCTGGCCGCTCTCGTCGGCGCCGAGCCGGGTGATGTAGCCCTCGGTCATCTCGAGGTACCTCGTGCCCTTGGCCTTGGTGGCGTACATCGTGCCGATCTGGCTGCGCAGCCCCTTGCCCAGGTCTTCGAGCCCGGCGCCGATGGGCAGGCCGCCCTCGGAGAAGGCCGTCTGCGAACGCCCGTAGACGATCTGGAGGAAGAGCTCGCGCATCGCCGTGTTGATCGCGTCGCAGACCAGGTCGGTGTTGAGCGCCTCGAGGATCGTCTTGCCGGTCAGGACCTCGGCGGCCATGGCCGCCGAGTGCGTCATGCCCGAGCAGCCTATCGTCTCGATCAGGGCCTCCTCGATCACCCCGTCCTTGACGTTGAGGGTGAGCTTGCAGGCGCCCTGCTGCGGGGCGCACCAGCCGACACCGTGGGTCAGACCCGAGATGTCCTTGATTTCCTTGGCGCGGACCCACTTCCCCTCCGCGGGGATGGGGGACGACTCGTGGTAACCTCCCTGAGCCAGGGGGCACATGTGCTCGACTTCTGCCGAATACGTCATTCGCTGCTCCTTTCGCGCTTGCCGAAGATTAAGCCTACTCGTCCTTGAGCCCGCCCTCGGGCACGTGGAGAGTCCGCTTCGATTCCTGGGTTTCCGCGAGAAGTTCCCTGGGAAGGAAGAACTTGTTCGCGATTAAGGTCGGTATCAGGGCGCTCCCGATCACGGTCGCGACGAGAGCCGAGTACTGGCCCTGGTCGACGATGCCGTGAGAGAGGCCGAATAGGGCCGAGATCGTCCCGAAGGTGAGTCCCGTGGACATCATGAGCGTGTAGTACCAGCGCTCCTTCGGCCGCTTCCTGAAGCGCCCGATCACGGGGAAGAGCCCGAATATCTTCGAGGCGACCTTGGCGAGGAAGAGGAGGAGGAATACGAAGGGAGCCGCTATCAGCGCGGGCACCGAGACCAGGGTGCCGGCCCGGAGGAAGTAGAAGGGCGTGAGGAAGCCCGTCGTCAGAGTCCGCAGGCGGCGGACCCACTGGTGCTCGACGGAGGCGAACTCGGCGAGCACGATGCCGAGAACGTAGGCGGGCAGGACGGCCTCGCTCCCGGCCCAGTAGGCCAGGGCGCCGAGGAAGAGGAGCACGACGATGACCCACTTCGTCCGGATCGCGGCCGTCCTGTTGCCGTAGGTCTTCGTCAGCCATTTCGTGACGCGGGGGAAGAGGAAGATCAGGACAGCGCTCGCCCCGACGAAGAACAAGGTCCTGTAGTTGAAGGGAGAGAAGATGAGGCCGAGCGCCAGCACGGTGCCGAGGTCGTTGACGAAGCAGGCGCCGAGGATTCCCTTGCCGAACTCCGTCTTGTTCAGCCCCGTCTCGAGCATGACTGCGTAGACCACGGCCATCGAGGTGGTCGAGAGCGCGATGCCGGCGAGGATGCTGGAGGGGAGGGTCCAGCCGATCAGGAAGTGTGCCACCACAGTCGCGCCCGCGAAGGGCGCGAGGAAGCCGACCACCCCGACGATCGAGACTTCCTTGGCTTTTTTCCGCATGACGGCGGGGTCGAGCTCCGCTCCGGCGAGGAAGGTCAGCAGGACAGCTCCCACGGAGGCGAGGAATTGGAGCCACTGCTGGCCGCTCCCCAGAGCGCCCTTGCCGTAGAAATGGTCGGCGACGGCGCCTGCGGCGATCCCGACGCAGATTTCCACGAGCGCGATCGAGATGTCCAGGTGATAGGCGACGATGGCCGCGACAACGGCGAGCGCGAGCCACAGAGCGGCGATGAAGAATAGCGGTTCCATGATTGGTAGGACTCCTTCCACAACCGAACGTGTTAGGAGTCATCAGCCACGGGTCGGCGGTTTTGCCGAGCCGGCAATTCTGCCATGGCCGGCTCGGTCGGCGAACTCCATCGCCCTGAGCATTTTGTCATTTGCGGCTCGGACTGTCAATCCGCGCCAAACCTATATGAAAGGTGCGCCGCTTTTATCGCGACGCTAGCTCGACGCGATTGCGCCTCCCGCTTCCGCGCCGCGCCAGAGATCCGGGACGAGGCGCGTCGTGACCGCAGTCCTTGCCCCCACGGCATCGAGAAGCTCTCCCGGATAGAAAGCCCACTCGCCGGCGAGGCTCACCGGCCGTTTGCGTTGAAAATTCCAACCGGAAAGGTCGAGGACGGCTCCGACCGCTCAGGGCGCTTCACGTTGTTGGTTTCGCTTGAAAAGCTCGAGGGCCGAGGCGGGAATGCTGGCTGCCGCGATACAGACCACTATTGCGACGCGAACGAAGCGGCCGACATTCGGAGAAACCATGGCGGATACTATCATGGAGGGGTGAAGGAGCGCGTGCGGCATGGATGAGTATACGACTAGATGATGTCCTTTATCCAGCGATAAACCACAAGTGATGATTTTATTCTCGACAGCGCTCCTTTTTATTTATAATTCCGATCGCCTTTTGCCAGGATGCTGCTGACAATCGGCCCGACACCGACACCGATTGGGGATGTGCGCAACGCGCTTGCGTTGTGCGCGTATCCATAGGCGGTGTAGCTACTCAGCCGTTGTAATTTCATGCACTCTTCTGTTCCCTCTATTTTACTGCCATGTCGCCGCTGTAGAACCCAGCTTCCGGGCAGGATGTGTCCAAAGCATTACAGTGCCCGCGATTGTGGCAGGGGGCAAAAGACGGTGAGCGTTCCCCCAATCCGTGTGTTCAATGGTAGGCGACAGATCCTCCGATGCCTCCGGCGCGAGCAGTGATGTTGGAGCGGTATTGCCGCTCTCCGTAAGAAACATCGCTGTTCGCGCAAGAGACAGACGCGCTTCTGTACCGACTCCTTCGTCTAGCCGTCGCGTGATGGCACGGACCGCCGCTGCCGCCATCAAATATCCGGCTGCATGATCTAGTGCCTGCACCGGTAGCGGCACAGGCTTGTCCATCTGCCGCCAACGCATGCCAGCTTCCGCGATCCCGGCACTCATCTGCACGAGACTGTCAAAACCACGCCGCGTCGCCCACGGTCCGGACCAGCCATAGGCGCTGAGAGAAACGTCGATTAGTCCCGGCGAAAGAGCGCGGCGCGCCGCCGAGTCATAACCGAGATGATCAAGCGCATCGGGGCGATATCCATGGACTAGAATGTCCGCCTGCGAGAGCAGGGCCTCGAACTTCTTTCTTGCTGTGACATCATGAAGGTCCAACTGTGCGCAGCTCTTCCCCAGAGTGACTTCCGGGACCACGCCCGGTTCGTCCCACCCAGGAGGATCTATTCTCAGCACATCGGCACCATAGCCTGCCAGAAACCGGGTTGCGACGGGTCCCGCGAGAACGCGGGTCAGATCGAGAACGCGAAGTCCCGCAAGCGGGTGCGATGGCGCGGGCGTCCATGAGGAAGTCGGCGCACGGCCCGTCGTGACGACATGTACAAGCGGTTCAGCCGCCACGGCTTTCCCCTGAGGATGATTCAACCAGTCTGAACATGATCTCATCTCGGCTGCGCAGCCGTTCGCTTCAACGATTGCCGACTCAAGGTCTCGCTTCGCCCAGGAAGCGACCGCCTTCGCCATGCCTGCCCTGTCTGCGTGCTTTCCCAACACCCGCTCTGCCGCTGCCCGGTGGTGCGGCGCATTGGTGTGGAGCCTGATCCAGCCATCGCTGGCGCAATAATCCCCCGCCATCGGGTCCCACGCTGCCGGCATTTCCCAACCCATAGGACGGATCGACAAACCGAACCAAAAAGAAGAAAGCCGCCGATCGACAACGGAGGCAGGGATGACCGCAGATGCGCGACCGACGAGTTCGGCTATGGAGAGAGTGGCTGCTCCGATCGCCGCCGCCGCAAAATCGGTAACTGCATAGGCCGACTGCAGATTACCCTTACCGGTAAATGATAGTGTGGAGACCGCGTCCTCCTGCCCCCCGACAGATGCCCAAATTGCTTTGACGAATTTGCGCGCTGTCGTGTTCATATGTACCTCCTGCCAAGGTTGCTTGCCGATAAATCTACGACATCACCCAGATTCCAATTGCCGCACGATAGCCGAGAGACTGGTGCTCACTCTCATCGTTAAGGGCTATGTGCCGGCGCCTAGAGAGTTCCCCGATCCTCTCCACCCGAAGCCTTCGCCAGACGTGATATTGCCTGTCGCTTTGTACGCGCCCCAAGTTTCAGGTAAAGGTTCTCGAGATGCCACTCTACTGTCCGTCTACTGATAAAGAGCTTCGACGCGATCTCGGAAGTCGTAAGCCCTCGGCAGAGAAGCGCCGCTATCTGCGCTTCGCGCCACGTGTCGCTTCGCACATTGCCCTGACATATCTTCGCGCGCTTTCCTGACACGCAC
>CAYOIX010000015.1:0-106566 GCA_964404145.1 uncultured Treponemataceae bacterium | reverse complement strand
TCTCGATCAGGTCGTAGATCTCCTCGACGGTCATGGCGCGGATGGACTTGCCGTGCGCGGCCGAGCCCGCGTAGACGACCTCGTGGCCGGCCGACCCGGGGATATCCACGACCATGTCGGTCGCGGATATCATGTCGGTGCGCGGCCAGGCCGCCTGGCGTCCCGGATGCTGAATCTGGATGGCGCACTTCGCTCCGTGGCGATGCATCGCCTCGGCGAGCTCGGCGAGACCGGGGATGAGCGGATCTTCGTCGACGGCGAGGCAGGTTACGGTCGGGCGCCCGGTCTTCCGGTCGGGAGTGGCCGCGCCAATGATGATGAAGCCCGTGCCGCCCTTGGCGGCCTCTTCATGGTAGGTGATCACCCGCTGGCTGACCGATCCGTCGGCGTTGCCGGACGAGATATCGGTGGGGACGTGGCAGATCCTGTTCGGCACCTCGAAGTTGCCGATCCTGAGAGGCTTGAACAGTGACGGGTACTTGACGTCGCTCATTCTCTTCTCCTTCCTTTGCGAAAGCTTGTGGGTATTTCCTCGCCTTTTCGGCGTCTCGCGACCGTCTCGTCTCCCCGTCGGTCGGGGAGGGCGAAGAACTCTTGCCCGATATTCGACGACAGCGGGGACCGGTACGAAGCTGCTGCCCGCTTCGTTTCCGTGATTGTAGTCACATCATATACTATATATGATATCTGTCAAGCTTCATTGGCGGATCAATCTTTTCGGTTGTCGCCAATTGTCCTTAATTTATGGGGTATTATGTTCTTCATGCTCCGGAAGCCAGTTCGAGCCGACGGAGAATCCATAGCCATTTTTCGTCATGAATCAATATACTATATATGATATTTTGCGGAAAGCCGCTGCCTCACGGGCGGGCGTAGAAGGATCAACCTTCCGTCGGGGATTTTCTCCCCCCTCTCCACGCCGAGGGCGACAGCCCCGTCTTCTTCCTGAAGAGTCTCGAGAAATAATAGGCATCGTCGAAGCCGAGGCGGAAGGCTGCCTCTTTGACGGAGACGCCCTCGGAGCCGAGTAGCTCTTTGGCCCTATTGATCTTCAGGTGGATGAAGTACTGATAGGGCGTCATGCCGGTATAGGATTTGAAGGATTCGTAGAATCGGGCCTTGCCTACGCCCAGCCGATCGCTCATGCCGTCGAGGTCGATCGTGCCGTCGATGTTCTCGCTCATGAGGAATTTCACGCGCTCGACGAGCTGCGCTGTGCCGCTCTGCTGCTTCGACTTGCTCTCCAGTTTGTGGATTTCCGCCAGGAGGAGGAAGACGAGAGCCCCGGCGCGGATCTGGTAGAAGGGCTCTTGCACCTTCACGGTCCGGAAGATATCGTCGAAGATGGAGAGGATCGAGGGCTCGAGCCCGACCGCGATCAAGGGATGGCCGGGAACGTGGAAGCCCGAGGCCAGCAGCCTGTCCACGGAAGGGCCCCTGAAGCCGACCCAGTATTCCTCCCAGCCCGTCGAAGGGTCAGGATGGTAGGCGTGGCGGACATCGGGGAAGATCGCGATCACCGTGCCTTCCTCGACGGGCGACTCCGTCCCTTCAGAACGGAATACTCCCCTCCCCCTGGCGATGTACACGAGCTGGTAGTCGCTGAGCACGCGCCCGGTAGCCACTGGTTGGTACACGTTGGGATGTCCTACGATGGTAGGCGGATAGGGGCTACCGGGCGGTACGTCGGCGTGCCCTATATCGGTGCAGTACATGCCGCGCGCCTCGTCGTCGTCGCTCCAGGTGAGGTAGGCGGAGAAGATCGTAGTCGACATGCCGAGATCATTATCCATCACGCCGCGGCGATTTGTCCATTCACGGATATCCGGGTCGGGTAAATACTGACGCGCGCTCGTGGAGGGTAAAACATGAAGACATATCAGGATCGGGATTCCATCGAAAAAGCCTACGGACTGGCCAAAAAGGCTTACGAGACCCTCGGCGTCGACGCTGGGGAGGCGATAGCCGCGACGGCCAAGGTGCCTGTCTCGATCCATTGCTGGCAGGGCGACGACGTCGCGGGCTTCGAGGGGAAAGGCGGCCTCTCGGGCGGCGGCATCATGGCCACCGGCAATTACCCCGGCCGGGCCCGCGACGGCAAGGAGCTTCGCGCGGACGCCGATTTCGCCTTCTCCCTCATACCGGGGACCAAACGCTTCAATCTCCACATGCTCTACGCCGAGACCGGCGCTTCCCGGGTTCCCCGCGACGAGCTCCTCCCCGAGCATTTCGCCTCCTGGATCGCCTGGGCCAAGTCCAAGGGCATTGGCCTCGATTTCAACCCCTCCTTCTTTTCCCATCCCATGGCCGATTCCGGCTTCACCCTTTCGAGCGCCGACCCTAAGGTGAGGGATTTCTGGGTCAGGCACGCCGTCGCCTCCCGGCGCATAGCCAGCGCCTTCGGGCGGGAGCTCGGGACCCCCTCGGTCAACGACGTCTGGATACCGGACGGGTCCAAGGACCTGCCGGCGGACCGCGACGCGCCCAGGCGGCGACTCCTCGAGGCCCTCGATGAAGTCTTCTCTGAGTCCCTGCCTCCCCGAACCATCGTAGACGCCGTCGAGCCCAAGCTCTTCGGGATCGGAAGCGAAGCCTACGTCGTCGGTTCGCACGAGTTCTATATGGGCTACGCTATGAGGAAGCAGGTGGATCTCTGCCTCGATCTCGGCCACTTCCATCCGACCGAGAGCGTCGCCGACAAGATTTCGGCCCTCCTCCTCTTCGTTCCCGGCATTCTGCTCCACATCAGTCGCGGAGTCCGCTGGGACTCCGACCACGTGGCCCTCTTCTCGGACGATGTCCGCGAGGTCTGCCGGGAGATCACCCGGCGCAAGGCCTTCGACAAGGTGAACATCGCCCTCGATTACTTCGACGCGAGCATCAACCGCATAGCGGCCTGGGCTATCGGCGCGCGCGGCTTCCAGAAAGCCCTCCTCGAGGCGCGGCTCGAACCGAGCGCCCTCATTGTCGAGGCCGAGAAGGCCGGACGCAACCACGAGCGGCTCGCGGTCATCGAAGAGGCCAAGACGCTTCCTTTCTCGGCCGTTTGGGACAAGTATTGCCTCGATCAGGGCGTACCCGTAGGGACGGACTGGCTTCAGAAAGTTCAGGAATACGAGGAGCGTGTCCTGACAAAGCGTATATAAGGAAGAAATCAAAGCGATCGCGGCAGGAGCGAGAACTCCGCTCTCTTCATGAGAGCGGAGTTTTTCTCTGCAAATCAGATCATTATCAATCATTATTGAACAAAACAATTCATGGAAAAGCGATTCTGCTTGACAAGTGAGGAAACAGAGCGGAATATGTCTAGGAGAACCGAGGCTTAGCCCCGGACAATGCCATGGAGGTAGTAATGAGAAAGATTCTTGGTGTATTCGCTGCCGTTCTCATCGTAATGATGGCCGTCCCCGTCTCCGCACAGAAAGTCTACAGGGTCGGCGTAATTCCCAAGTTCATAGCAGAGGACTATTTCATCGCCTGCGAGAGGGGATTCCGCGAGGCCGAGAAGGCTCTTGGCGGAAAGGTAAAGGTCGACTGGATCGGCGACACCATGGCTCAGACATCCGCCGCGAACCAGAAGAATTACATCCAGGGCTTCATCGACAAGAAGTATGACGCGATCCTGGTATCCGCCCTCGACCCCGAGACCTATGCCGATACGCTGCGCGCCGCCATGAAGAAGGGAATCAAGATTATCACCTGGGACGCCGACGTCGATCCGACGGCGAGGAACTATTTCGTGAACCAGGTCGAGAGCGACCAGATCGCGATAAAGCTGCTTCAAGGCTTGTCGGGGGACCTGAGCTCCTATTCCGCATCCAACAAGGCCACGGTCGCCCTCGTCTCCACGACCAACGACTCGCCCAACCAGAACGCGTGGCTCCAGGCCATCATCAACGAGTACAACTCGAAGAAGACGACCGACTACAAGCACATCAACCTCCTGGGCGATCCGAGCCAGATCGTCTACGCCGGTAACGACCGCGGCACCGCAGACGAGAAGATCAAGTCCCTGCTCAGCGCCAACAGGAACATAAAGGGCATTATCGCCCTCTCTTCCAACACCGTTCCCGCCGTCTCCTCCGCCCGCGACCAGCTCGGCATCAAGGAACAGATCAAGATCGTAGGGATCAGCGTCCCCGAGTCCTCCCGCAAGGACATGCAGGACGGCAAGATGTCGTCCCTCGTCCTCTGGCAGCCCTTCGATCTCGGCTATCTCACCCTCTTCGTCGCCTACGATGTGCTGAAAGGCAAGAACCCGAGCGGCTCCTTCTACAAGTCCCCCCTCAGCGGGACGAATATGATCACGAGCTTCATGGACGGGACGAGCATTCTGTCCTATGCCAAGGAAGGCCACAAGATCCTGCCGAACAATGTCATCATCCTAGGCGAGCCTATGGTGGTCAATCTCAAGAACATCGACCGCTTCCGCGGATATCCTCAGGCGGACAGCGGGATGGCGTACTTCCTGAAATAGCCCGATTCGCCGATTCCGAATCGGCCTTCGGGTCGATTCGGGACTCCATCGTGCTCGATCGACGCAACCGCAGGGAACCATGTCCCGAACCGGGTTGCGTCGGTCGATTCCTATCTCGGCTCGGAAAGGTTTTCCATGGATAGCGGCATAGCATCTTCAGGTCCCGAGGTCGTCCTTCATCTCGAAGGCATTACCAAGAGTTTCCCCGGAGTCCGCGCGCTCTCGGGCATGACAATCGACCTGCGCCGCGCCGAAGTGCACGCCATTTGCGGCGAGAACGGCGCCGGCAAGTCTACGCTCATGAAGATCATCACGGGAATCTACAAGCCGGACAGCGGCCAAATGAAGCTCGGCGGCCAGCCGCTCGATATCAAGAACCCCAACGAGGCCTATGCTCGCGGCATCGCGATAATCTTCCAGGAAACGAGCCTCTTCCCGGACTTAACGGTCCTGGAAAACCTCTTCATGGGCCACGAGCTCAAGAGACCTCTCTTCGATAGTCTCAGGCTGTTTCCCATCCTCGATTATCCCGCGATGCGCAGGAAATCCGCGGAGATTTTCGGGAAGCTGGGCATGTCGGTGGACCTCGACGCCAAGGTCGCGAACCTCGGAGTGGCCACGAAGCAGATGGTGGAGATCGCCAAGGCCCTCACCTTCGAGTCGAGCATATTGATCCTCGACGAGCCGACGGCGGCCCTGACCAACAAAGAAGTCGACACTCTTTTCGAAACGATCCGCAAGCTCCAGGCCCAGGGCGTTTCGATGCTCTATATAAGCCATCGACTCGACGAGATTTTCCAGATCGCGGATAGAGTGACCGTGATCCGCGACGGCGAGCACATACACACCGAAGAGGTGGCCAAGGTCACGAAGGACGAGCTCGTCTCCTGGATGGTCGGAAGGACGCTCCACAATCTCTATCCGAAGGGGGAAGTCGAGATCGGCGAGGTGATTTTCGAGGCGAGGGGGATTTCCCAGAGTCCCTTGCTCAAAGGCATCGACCTGCAGCTGCGGCGCGGCGAGATCCTGGGCTTATCGGGCTTGGCGGGCGCCGGCCGCACGGAGCTCTCGCTGGCCTTGTGCGGCCTTTCCAGGCCGGACTCGGGGCAAGTGTTCATCGACGGCAAGAAGCTTCATTTCGCGAATTACCGACAGGCGATGGACCATGGGATGGTCTACATTTCCGAGGATAGGCAGAAATACGGCCTCATCGTTCCGATGTCCGTGTCCGAAAACATCACGCTTCCCCTCCTCCGCAGTCTTTCCAGGAAAACGGGCATCATCGATTCCCAGTCCGAGCGCCGGATCAGCGGCGAGTACATGGAAAGACTGGCTATCAAGGCCCCGAGCGGGGACTTCGTCGTCAACAACCTGTCCGGCGGCAACCAACAGAAGGTATCCGTCGCGAAGGCCTTGGCCACCGCTCCGAGGATCCTGATCCTGGACGAACCTACGCGGGGCGTGGACGTGGGTGCCAAGAGCGAGATACACCGGATCATCTCGAATCTCGCCGCCGAGGGCAAGTCCATTATCATGATATCGAGCGATTTGCCCGAGATCATCAGCATGAGCGACCGCGTGATTGTCATGAAGAACGGCTTAAAGATGGGGGAATTGTCGCGAGCCGAGCTTTCCCAGGAGAGAATTCTACAGCTCGCCCTATAGAGGATGCGAATATGAAGAAGAGAATCACATTAACGCGGGAATTCATTCTCGGGCTCATCGTCCTTGCGTTCATGATATTCCTCGCGCTGACTACTCAATTCGCGACCAGGAACGGCCTGTTCAGCATGATGCTCGACGTGAGCCCGACCATCCTCGGCGCCATCGCCCTATCCCTCGTCATCTTCACCGGCAACATCGATATCTCCGCCGGCACCATCCTCGGTTTCGTGAGCTATACCGCGGGCGAATTGGCCATCTTGGGGGCGCCCATTTGGCTCTTCGCGCCCGCGGCCTTCGTCGTCGGCGTCCTCCTCTCCGGACTGAACGGCTACATCACGGTCAGGTTCAAGGTGCCGTCCATAGTCGTGACCCTGGCGATGAACATGGTGCATCTCGGCTTCTATGCGACCTTCCTCCATAATTCGGGGTGGCTTGAGAATCTCGGGGACAACTTCACCTGGTTCGGCCGGGGCCAGGTGTTCGGCATCATCCCGTTTATCTTCATCGTCTCGATCGCGGTGGCCGCGCTTTTCATGTTCATCATGAAGTTCTCGAAGTTCGGCAAATCGGTCTATGCGGTCGGCGGCAACAGGCAGGCCGCCATCTACGCCGGCATCAACCCCGACGGCACCGTCATCAAGGTCTTCCTCGTGGAGGGTCTCCTTCTCGGCATCGCGGGAACGCTCAAGGCGGTTACCCGGAGCGACGTGCTGCCATCCAGCTTCCAGGGTCGCGAGATGACCTACATCGCGGCCGCGATAGTCGGCGGCGTGAACATCATGGGCGGCTCGGGGAAGCTGCTTGGCGCGGTATTCGGCGCCTTGCTGGTCTACCTGCTCAGCACCGCGATGATCTACCTGGGATTCCAGGATTATTTCCAGTACGCGCTCCAGGGAATCATCATCCTGGTCGCGGTCTTTATCACCGTCACCGATTTCTCGGCCTGGCGAAAGAAGCGCCCGACCGTCATCGCGCGGCGCGGGGAGAATTGACAGCAATGGAACAGCCGATTTCAGTGCAGCAGCGGCGCCGCGGATTCCGCATAACGTATCAGACGGCGCTTTTTTCCCTTCTCGTCTTCCTGATCGCGCTCTTCGGTGTCCTGCAGCCGGTTTTCTTCGCCCCCGACGTGCTGTTCAACGTCACGGCGATCATCGGCGAGATCGGGATCATGGCCCTCGCCATGACCTTCATCATCACGACGGGGGGCATCGACCTCTCCGTAGGCTACAACCTTCAGCTTTGCGCGGTGATCTTCGGTTCGGTGTACACGTCGAGCCACAACCTGACGCTCGCGATCCTCCTGTCCGTCGCCACCGGGATCCTCTGCGGCTTCCTCAACGGGATAATAATCTCGCGCACCAGGATCCCTCCTCTGGTCACCACCCTCGCGACGATGAGCCTGTTCCGCGGCGTCTCCATGATAGTAGCCGGCACGAACACCTATTCGGGGTTCCCCGACGGCTTCAAGCAGATCTCCACCATCAATCTGTTCGACGTGATACCGATACAATTCATCTACTTCATCGTCCTCTTCGCCGTCTTCAATCTTTTTTACTCGAGAGGACGTCTCGGGCGCAACCTCAAGGGCATAGGCTTCAACGAGAATGCCCTGATATTCTCCGGCATCGACACCAAGCGCAACCTCCTCTTCATCTATACCTTGAGCGGCCTCATGTGCGCCCTGGCCGCGTTGATATACCTGGGACGGCTCTCCGCGGCGACGACCAGCATGGGGAACGACCTGAACCTCCAGGTGGTCACGGCGGTCGTCCTGGGAGGGACGTCCATCATGGGGGGGATCGGAAGCGTCACCGGGACCTTCATCGGCGTACTGATCATCGGAGTGCTCCGCAAGGGCTTTACGCTGCTCAATTTCAGCGGCAACATCTTCAACTTCACGCTCGGCGTCATGCTCATCGTGGCCCTGATCGTCTTCGCCTGGCTCGAGGAGCGGAAGAAGACCGCAGGGAGAAAGTCCAAGTAGGGAAGGAAGGCATGGGAATCCATCGAGGCTCGATTTGAGCGAATCGAAAAAGGCGACGTTCAAGCGGGCTTTGGCGCGGGAAGCGCTCCATCCCGTTCCCTATTCCGTAAAATTCACCGTCGAGGCCCGGGAAAGCTTCGCGGCCTACCTGGGCGGGCCCTTCGACGAAGTGGACGACCTCGGCTCCTACGTCGTCGCCTCGCACACGAACGGCGGCTGGACCGAAGTGAGGCCCGGCTTCTTCCGGGACTATTTCGGCGTCGTCTGGAACAAGTCTGTCGACAGGACCCTCGGCGTTCCGTCCGAATATCGTTTCCGCGAGCCCTCCTTCGGCGATTACCGATTCCCCGGCGCCGAAGACCTGCCGGTTTTCGAGACCATAGCCGCGAACGACCGGCGGCATCCGGAAGCCTTCCACATGCTCTCGATCGGGTTCGCGCTTTTCGAGCGGGCCTGGTCCTTGACGGGCATGGAGGAGCTCATGATATGGATGCTCACCGAGCCTGCCTTCGTGCACGAGCTTATGGACAGGATAACGTCCTACAATATCGCCGTCATCGACGCGGCCGCCGATATCGGCGGCATCGATTGCGTGCATCTCGGCGACGATTGGGGTTCCCAGCACGGTCCCCTAGTCTCGCCGGATACGTGGAGGGAATTCATCAAGCCGCGCTTCAAGAAGACTTGCGAAGCGATCAAGGCGCGAGGCTTGTCGGTGAGCCTGCACTGCTGCGGCAACGTCGAACAGCTCATGCCGGACATCATCGAGTGCGGCGTGGACGTCTTCGATCCCTTCCAGCCCGAGGCCATGGACATCTGGAAGCTTCATCGGGAATTCGGGAATCGGATCGCCTTTTGGGGAGGATTGAGCGTGCAAAGCACCTTCCCCTACGGCACGCCGCAAGACGTCCGGAAGGAGGGCGAGCGCCTCATTCGCGAGATGGGGCGGAACGGCGGCTACATCCTCGCCCCCTCTCATGCGCTTACCGGCGACGTCCCCCCGCAAAATATCGCGGCGTTCCTCGAGCTGGCGAGAAACCAGCCGGACTGACTCGCTCCGCGCGGCGGTCCCCATAAGGAAGGCTACAAATGAACAAGAGGGAGTATTGCGGCGACGAGGAAGCCAAGTCCCTGATCTGCGAGATCGGGAAGAGGATGTACGAAAAAGGCTTCGTCGCCGCCAATGACGGGAATATAACTATCAGAGTCGGCGACGACGCGCTATGGATGTCTCCTGCGGGCATCAGCAAGGCCTTCCTCAAGCCCGAAATGCTGGTGAAGACCGACATGGAGGGCAAGGTCCTCCAAGGATCGTGGAAGCCGACGAGCGAGCTTCTCATGCATCTGCGCGTCTATGCCGAGAACGACGAAGTGGTATCCACCTGCCACTCTCATTCCCCCTTCGCGCTGGCCTTCGCCTGCACGGGGATCGAGCCTGACCTGGCCATCGCGCCCGAGCCGATGGTCGTCGTCGGGCCGGTGCGGGTCGCTCCCTTCGCCTATCCCGGAACGGCCGAGCTGGCCGATTCGGTAGCCCCGTTCTGCAAGGACAACCATGTCGTCCTCCTGGCCAATCACGGGTCGCTGACCTGGGGAAACCGCCCCCTGGAGGCATGGTACAGGATGGAGGCGCTCGAGGCCTACTGCAAAGAGATCGCCATCCTCGAATTCTTCCCCCGCAAGCCGCGACTTCTCGGCGAGGAGCAGATCGAGCGCATCATGTCCCGTCCCGAGTACGGTGTCGAGGCTCTCGGCCGCCACTCGGGCGCCGCCCATTCCGCGAACGGCGAACCCGGAGTTCCCTTGTCCACCTTGTCGCCCGAAGACGGGACGCTCGGCGGCCGGGATTCGGGAAGAGGCGAGACGAGATGACGAGGAACCATCTTGCCCTCGATCTCGGGGCCGAGAGCGGGAGGGCCATCGTCGGCTCTGTCCGGAATGGCAAGATCGCGCTCGAGGAGATTCATCGTTTCGATACCGGCTGCACTGTATTGAACGGTCATTCGGTCGTCGACGTCTACAGGATATACGAGGAGATACTCGAATCTTTGAAAAAGTACCGGCGATCGATGGGATCGGAGCTGGAGAGCGTCGGAGTAGACGCCTGGGGCTCGGATTTCGGCATCGTCGACGAATGCGGGAACCTGATCGGTCTGCCGTTCTTCTACCGCGACGGTCGGACGGAAGGGGTAAGCGCGATAATCGAGTCGAGCATCGGCTATCGGCGGCTCCACGAGTTGACGAACCACCGCCGCACGCAGACCGGTTCGCTGCACCAAGTCATCGCCATGTCCAGGGACGAGGACAAGTCGCTTCGGAATGGCCGCGCCATCCTCTTCATCGGCGATATCCTCAATTACTTCCTGTCGGGCAATATTTGCTCCGAATATACCGTCGCGTCGTACTCGCAGATGTTCAACGTGAAAAAAGGCGCATGGGAAGACGAAGTTTTCGATGCCTTCCGGATTCCGCGAGCGATTCAAACGAAAATCGTGAAACCGGGCGACTCTCTCGGCTTCCTGAACGCGGCGATCGCTGCCGCTTCCGGCCTGGAGGCCGTGCGCGTCATAGCTCCGGCCGCGCACGATACCGGAGACGCGGTATTGTCGGTCCCTTCCGAGGGCGGCGAGTGGGCCTTCATAAGCAGCGGGACATGGTCCCTGCTCGGCATCGAATGCGACGCTCCCATCGTGAACGATCGCAGCTTCGAGTGGAATTTCTCGAACTCCGGCCTGGCTTTCGGGAAAATACTCTTCAAGATCAGCATCGCCGGACTCTGGATAATCCAGCAGTGCAGGAAAGCGTGGAAGGAAATCGGAATCGAGCTCGAGTACGAGGAAATAGCCGTCTTGGCGGGTAAATCCGAACCCTTCAAGGCTCTCATCGATCCCGAAGATTCCGATTTCTTCAATGCGGCGAACATGCCCGAGGCGATCGGTCGCTTCGTCGAAAGGACCGGGCAGGCCGCCGTGGATGTCAGGAATGTCGGGCAAATCGCGCGAATAGTGTACGAGAGCCTGGCGCTCCGATATCGACAGGGCATCGAGATGGTCCAGGAGGCCGCCGGGAAAAAGATCGACAAGATCCATATCGTCGGGGGCGGGAGCAAGGTCGATTTGTTGAACCAGTTCACCGCGTCGGCTACCGGCCTCATGGTTATCGCCGGGCCGGCGGAGGCTACCGCCATAGGCAACGTCATGCTGCAGGCCTACGGCTGCGGCGAGCTAGCCTCGCTATCCGAGATCAGGAGGATGGTTAGGGAGTCCTTCCCTCGGAAGGTATTCGAGCCCCTTGCAAGCGACGCTTGGCGCGGGCGCTATGAACAATTCCTTCGAATCTGCAAGGAGGCATAGGGAATGACATCCAGAGAGCGCGTACTCAGGGCTTTTCGAAAAATCGCCGGGCGGCCTGACCGACCCCCGCTGCAGTTCGACCTCTGCAGACAGTTGACCGAGCGCTTCCGGGAGCTGCTCGGGATTCCGGCCGACTACTCCCTGAGCTATTACGAGGACCTGACCTACCGGATCTCCGCCAACGCGATCAGGACAGCCCTGGGCAGCGACTGCGTCGTTGTGGGGGGCACCGTCCCCTCAGGCTACGAGGCCAGGAAGCTGAGGGACGACATAAGCCTCAACGAGTTCGGGATGGAGATGAAGCCGACGGCCCTGTACGTCGAGGTAGTGAAGTGCCCCCTCGAGGAGGCCTCCTCTGTCGAGGACGTAGCGGCCTACGCCTTCCCCGACGCCTACGCCCCGGGCCGCTTCGACAAGGCGGCCAGGGACATCGAGCGATTCGGCCGCGACTATTTCGTGATCGGCGACTGCGAGCTCAGCGTCTTCGAGCTCGCCTGGCACCTCACGGGGATGGAGCGCTACCTCCTCGCCCTGGCCATGGAGGAGCCCTGGATCGAGGCGCTCAACGACAGGGTCGAGGCCTGGACCATCGGACTGGCACTGCAGCTCGCCGGGCTCGGCGTCGACGCGATATGGTTCGGCGAGGACCTCGGCTCCCAGAGCTCCACCCTCATCAGCCCCGACATGTGGAGGCGACTCTTCAAGCCCCGCTACTCGCGGATGATAGCGGCGCTCAAGAAGGTCAATCCTGAGCTTATGGTGATCATGCATTCCGACGGCGCCGTGGCCCCCCTCATCGACGATTTCATCGAGATGGGAATAGAGGTCTACAACCCCGTCCAGCCCAACGTAGCGGGCTCGGATCCGCGGGAGCTGGCCGACAGGTACGGCGGGCGGATAAACTTCTTCGGCGGCATCGACCAGCAGGTTCTCTTGCCCTCGGGCGACATCCCCGCCCTTCGGGCCGAGATCCGGCGGCGCGCCGAGATACTGGGGGCGGACGGGGGCTATCTGATGGCCCCGGCCCACATAATCCAGGCCGACACCGCCCCGGAGACGGTCGTGGCGATGATAGAGGCCGTGAAGGGCCTCGGTTGAGGGGGGCTTTCCAGACATGAAGCGAGTCGCGTTCAAGATGAAGCTCAAGCCGGGATTCCGCGACGAGTACGAGAGGCGCCACGATGCCCTCTGGCCGGAGGTGAAGGCCCTGCTCAAGGCGCAGGGAATCTCGGACTACTCGATTTTCTACGATGACGAGACCGGGATCCTCTTCGCGGTCCAGAAGGTGGAGGGCGAGGCGTCCTCGCAAGACCTGGGAGCCGCGGACGTCGTCCGCGAATGGTGGGCCTACATGGCCGACATCATGGAGACCAATCCGGATCAGTCCCCCGTGACCATCCCCCTCGAAGAGGTCTTCCACCTTCCTTGAGCCGGGAGCGTCAGACCAGGATTATCTCGATTCCCTTCCGCTTCAGCGCGTCCAGGACGGGCCCCTCCGCCTCCTTCGTGGTGATGATCCTGCTCGACCTCTCCACCGGGCAGAGCGCGAGGTTTCCGATCCTGCCGAACTTGGTCTCGTCGGCGAGGATGACGAGCTCGCGCGCATGGTTGATCATGGCCCGCTCGGACTGGATGAGGAGGGGCTCGGAGTTGGTCAGGGAGCTCTCGGTGATGCCCTCTATCCCCATGAAGGCTATGGCCGCGTGGTAGTTCGCGAAGGGGTCGGCCGAGAGGGTGTTTAGGATGAGCTGCGAGCTCGGATGGACGGTCCCCTCCGGCAGGATGACGGTGCAGACGGAATGCTTGACCAGGTGGGAGGCGATGGCGAAGGAGTTGGTGACGACGGTGATGGAGAGGGAGCTGAGGTATTCCGCCATATGGAAGGTCGTGGACCCTCCGTCGATGATGATGGTGTCGCCGGCCCGGACATAGGAGCAGGCCTGGCGCGCGATCCGGCGCTTCTTCTCGCTATTGACGCTTACGCGGCGGTCGAGGGGGGGCTCGACGCGCGCGGCGCCGGCGGCTTCCTCCTTGACCAGCTCGACACCGCCGCGGACCCTCCTGAGCCGGCCCGCCTCTTCCAGCTCTATGAAGTCTCTGCGGATGGTGGCCTCGGAGGCCCCGCTCGCCTCGACCACGTCGTGGATGCTCGCCCAGCCGTGGAGGTCGAGGAGGCGGAAGATCGTATCTTTGCGCTCGCGCTCAAGCATGGCCTGACCTCCCCGCGTCGGGCCTGGAGGCGAATGAGGCGAGGAGGCCGCGCATCCGCCTCATCCCGACCTCGCGCGCGGCGCCCTTCTCGAACAGCGAGGAGGAACCCGCGACCAGGACCTCCGCCCCCGCCTCGATCATCGGCGGGATATTGTCCCAGCTCACGTTGCCGTCCACTTCGAGTCGGGCCCCGAGGCCTTCGCGGTCCAGGTACTCGCGGAGCTCGGCGATCTTCCCGATCATCGACGGGATGAGTCTCTGCCCCGCGTAGCCCGGGTTCACGGCCATCACGCAGATCAGCTCGACCTCGGGGAGGAGGTACTTGAGACTCTCGATCGTCACGGCCGGGTCGACGGCGATCCCGGGCCTGGCTCCGCAGGAACGGATCAGGCTCAGGCTACGCAGCGGGTGGTACACCGTCTCGGGGTGGAAGCTTATCCAGGGGGACTTGAACTTGGCGAAGACCGGAGCGTAGGCGTCGACGTCCTCGATCATGAGATGGATGTCGAGGGGGATGTCGGTCCCCGCGGCGACCGCGGCGCAGAAATCCGGACCCAGGGTGAAGTTGGGTACGAAGTGCCCGTCCATTATGTCGATGTGGATCATGGGGACTCCGAATTCCTCGAAGAGCCGGAGCTCCTTCCCGAGGTCGAGGAAGTCGGCGCACATGAGCGAGGGCGAGACGATGGGGGGGCGGGGGCTGCGGCTCAAGATCAGAGCCCCGGCTTGACGATGGTCTTGAGGCCCTGGCCGGACTGGTGGAAGGCGAGGGCGGCCTCGATCTCCCCGAGCGGGAATATCCTGGAGATGTATTCCCGGGCCCGCACGGTCCCGTTGGCGATCATGTCCACGGCGATCCGGTGGTGGCGCGGGAGCGAGCCGTGGCTCCCCATGATGTAGCACTCCTTGTAATGGATCAGGTTGGAATCGATGCTGAGCTTGGGCTGGTTCTTGAGGCCGCCGAACAGATTTACGTAGCCCCTATGGCGCACCATGCGGATGGCGTCCTCGTGAGCCTTGACCGTGCCGGCCGTGGTGATCACGAGATCCACGCCCTCTCCGCCCGTAGCCGAGAGGACGGCCTCGACGGGATCCGAGTCCTCGGCGCTAAGGAAGGTCGCATCCTCCCGGAATTTGCGCGCCATCTCGAGGCGGGCGCGCGAACGCTGGACGGCGAATACCCGGGAGGCGCCGAAGGCCCGGGACAGCTCCAGCATCATGCAGCCTATCGGGCCGAGGCCTATGACGCACATACTCTTCCCCACGCTCATGTTGGCGAGCTCGAGACCATTGATCGCGCAGGCGAGGGGCTCCGCCAAGGCGGCCTCGTCGTAGGAGAGCCTATCGGGTATCTTCGTGACCGGCCCATACTTCAAGATTGTCTCGTTGAGGAGCATCTTCGCCTCGAAGCCGCCGGGAAACTGGTAGCCGATCGCGTAGTTGATCGCGCAGTTCGTTCCCATGCCGTTGACGCACCAATAACAGGTGCCGCAGGGCACGTCCGCGCCCAGGGCCACTCTGTCCCCAGGCCGGAGGGAAAGCACCTTCGCCCCCACCTTCTCGACGATCCCGGCGATCTCATGGCCCATGATGGCGGGGGTCTTCACCCTTTCGTTTCCATAATTGTATATTCGGAGATCGGAACCGCATACGGCGCAAGATTCGACCTTCAGCACCGCCTCTTCGGCCCCGCAATCGGGCTCCGGAATTTCCTTGACCCTAATCGACCCCTGACTTTCCAGCACAGCTGCACGCATGCACGACTCCTTGCCAAAAACATGAGTCAGTATACATGAATTACATCTAATATCAATCATTTTCAATCTTAATTGATTGATATTTATTAAATAATGTGCAAATATGATAGAAACCTCCCGAGAAGGAATGATAGAATGCAGGCATTGGTATTGAAGAAGGATAAAGAGCTCGAATACCGGACAATCCCGACCCCTCGCCCTTCGTCGTCGAACGATGTCCTCGTGGCCGTGAAATACGCCGGGATCTGCGGATCCGACATACCGCGCGGCTTTCAAGGCGGGGCCTACCATTATCCCCTCGTCATGGGGCACGAGTTCTCCGGGGTCGTCGAGGAAACCCGACCAGGCTCGGCCTATGCGCCGGGAGACCGCATCACTGCTTTCCCCCTCCTTCCCTGCGGCGTCTGCGGGCCCTGCCAGACCGGCGACTACGCCCAATGCGAGCGCTACGACTACCTGGGCTCGCGCCGCGACGGAGCCTTCGCCGAATACGTCCTCGTGCCGGAAGCCAACCTCTTTCGCCTGCCCGAGTCCGTGACGCTGCGGAGCGCCGCGATGACCGAACCCTGCGCAGTGGCCCTGCACGGTGTCGAGAGGATGAAGGTCAGGGCGGGAATGACGGCCCTCGTGATCGGGGCCGGCCCGGTCGGCGCGATGGCGGCGCAGTGGCTCAGGATCAAGGGCTGCGGAAGAGTCTACATCGCCGACCTCGACGGGAGGAAGCTCGAGATAGCGCAGACTTTCGGCATGATTCCCATCGACTCGGGCGCGACGGATCTGCGCGAGGAGCTCAGGCGGCTCGAGCCCGCGGGCGGGGTCGACTGCGTCGTCGAGGCCGTCGGCCTGCCCGCGACCTTCCTCCTGGCTCTGCAGAGCGCCGCCCGCTTTGGCCAGGTGGTATTCATGGGCAATATCAAGGGCACGCTCGCGGTGCCCGAGAAGGACGTTTCCCTCATCCTGCGCAACGAGCTGCGCATCATGGGCACCTGGAACTCCAAGATAGCCCCGCGGGGGAAGGACGAGTGGACGCGCGTCCTCGGCTTCCTCGACGGAGCCATGCGCGTCGAGCCTCTCGTCAGTCATACCCCCCCCCTCGCGGAAGGCGCCGAGGTCTTCGGCCGCCTGGTCTCGAGGACGGAGTGGTTCAACAAAGTCATCTTCTCCATATAGTCGGGGAAGCGAGGGGCAGGATGGATTTCGAGCTCGGGGTGAAGAGCGATCCGATTGAATACCGCTACTCCTTCGAATGGCTCTTCGCGCTCATGCGCGACTGCGGTGTGCGCAATCTGCAGTTGGGAAGCTTCTTCGAGCTCTATTCGCTCGAGGACGGGTACTTCCGCGATCTGCGGTCGGCCGCCGCCTCCTACGGGATCGCGATACGCAGCGTGTTCACCGCCCACCGGGAGCTCGGCGGCTTCTTCGCCGGCGACCCGGGTATGGAGAGGGCGGCGCGCCGCAATTACGAGCGCCTCATCGAGGCGGCGGCCCTGCTCGGGGCGAGTTACGCCGGCTCCAATCCCGGCGCCGTGCTCCGAGACAGGATGTCGACGAAGGAGGCCGGCATCCGCTGCTACCTGAAGCACATGAAGGAGCTGATGGCCGGGGCCAGGGCCCTGGGGCTGGCCGGCCTGACCATCGAGCCCATGAGCTGCGGCGCCGAGCCGCCCTCCTATCCCGAGGAGATCGAGAGGATGCTGGCCGAGCTCGGGGAGCATCACGGGAGGGAGAGCGGGACCACCGTCCCCGCCTATCTCTGCGGCGACATCTCCCACGGCCTAGCCGACCGCGATAGGAATATCATCCACGGCAACGTCGAGCTTTTCGAGCTCGGCCTTCCATACATGTGCGAATTCCACATCAAGAACACCGACGCGGCCTATGCTTCTACCTTCGGCTTCGGCGAGGAAGAGAGGCGACGCGGTATCGTCGACCTCGACGCCCTCGTCGAGACCGTGTATCGGCGCCGCGACGACTGGCCGGTGCCGCTGGTCGTGGGCTACCTCGAGATAGGCGGACCCAAGCTGGGCCGCGACTACTCCGACTACTGGCTCGGCCAGCAGTTGGCTGATTCGCTGGCCGCCGTCCGATCGGCGATGATGGCCCGATCCGGGCGCCAAGGCGCCCTTCCGCTTCCCCGGCCCGGCTGAGCGGCGAAATTAAGTTTACTTATCGGCTTGCGCCATAGTATTTTCTTCCTAGAGAGACAGATGCTCTCTCCCTAGGCGCCGCCCCTGGCTAGTTCCTCCTTGCCAGGGGCGGCCATTTTTCCCGCGCCGAGCTGCGGGTGGCTCCTCAGCCAGCCGCCCTTCGGAGTCGAGTGAGCTCCAGACCTTTGCCGACCGGCAGGGTGACGGACTCCGCGCCGGGTCGCCTTCGGACGTGCGCTACGTAGTCGGACAGATTGTGGGAGATGATGTTGTCGGCGACGACGAGGGCCTCCGGGGCGAGGCGGAGCAGGTCGAAGAAGCGGATGTAATCTTCCTTCTCGCAGTCGATCAGCACGAAATCGAGATCGGCGTATCCCGGAATGGCGACTCCGGCATCTCCGAGGACGAACTCGACCCGATCCGCCAGGCCCAGCGATGCGATCGTCTCCCTCGCCTCGGTCTGTCGCGCAGGCTCAATCTCCATCGAGACCAAAACCCCTTTCGTCCGGCGCGCGGCCGAGGCGAGGGCTATGGTCGAGATCCCGCTCGACCCGCCTATCTCGGCCAGCCGCGTGGCATGGCAGCCCGCGGCGAGGGCGCAGATGAATTCGGCGGAGTCCGGCTCAAGGTTGCGGTGCCGCAGGGACTGCGGGAGCTGCTTCTCGTCCTGATCCAATTTCCTCTTCCAAAGGCGTTCTATCGCTTCGCGTTCCGGGTGGCCCAACATCGCCGCTCCTTCGCCTTGGCATGCCTCGCCTGGACTCGATGACCGCGGCGAAGCTTGCGAGCGCGGAATCCATTCTAGCATCGTCCGCGGGAGTGGGGAACCCGATGCGCCGCGTATCGCGCCGGCGGCGGGATTGACAAGGGGCGCGGAAGCTCGATAGAGTGATTATAGAATAACTCCTGGCTCCGCGTCGATCGTTCAGAATCGGGGTAAGGGGCGGCGCGGCGGCTGGCTCGAATTGCGACTCTGCGTTTACTCCGAGAATTTTCCGATAGAACTTGAACTTTTGGGCCTGTTTCATATAATTAAAACCGATCGAGCGATCAGTAAAGCGTAAAGGAGCATTCGCAGCGCCAATTCCCCCGCAAAATTATAGGTTCAGCGTGTAGATAAATATCACTGCGGGAAGGATGCCGCCCGCGGAAGCGGCTCATCCATCGTCCGGGGACGGGTCGGCGGGCATAAGATTATTCCGTAAATAAACAAATCATCGAAGATCGCGAACGATGGTTCGCGGACAGGGCTAGCTGGAAAAGGAGAGGAAGCCTTACATGAATATCCGACCAAAAATGATCCTGCCGATTGGATTGATGCTCTTCGTCTCCTTCGCCCTCTTCATTTCCTATCTCGTCGCCGACCAGACGAATAGGCAGGAAGCGATCCTCAAGGCCAAGATCGCGACTTTCTCCGATCTCGTCGCGAAGACGAACGCGGCGAACGTCTGGAATGTCGACAAGCCCGCGATCGACGAGAATATCAAGGCCTTCGTCAAGGACGCCGATGTCGTCGACATCCGGATCCTGGGTACCCAGGACGATGTCCTGGCCGAGGCGACAGTGCCCTCGGTCGGCAAACCTATCGTCCAGGCGATCAGCATCGTGCGAGACGGCCAGGAGATCGGGAAGGCTGAAGTGTCCTTCACGGATGCGCATATAAAGGCGGGCATCCGGGCCCTTGCGGTCCAGGTGATCGTCATGGGCATCCTGGTCCTGGCGGCCATGACGGTCATACTCCTCATTACGGCGAACATGATCACGAAGCCGATCCTCGGCATCGTGAAGGCGGTCAGCGACATCTCGGAAGGCGAGGGAGACCTCTCGCGGACTATCGGCTCTAAGAGCTCCGACGAGACCGGGACGCTCTCGGGCCACTTCGACGTCTTCATCGGGAAGCTCAGGACCATAATAGAGAGCCTCAAGGCAACCGGCCGTAAGGGCAGGGACATCGGCGCCGACCTCGCCGCGAACGCGACCGAAGTCGCGGCCACCGCCGAGGAGATCGCCGGCACGATGCGGTCGATGAACGAGAGGACGGGCCATCTCTACGGAGAGGTCGAGAAGACGAGCACGAGCGTCGGGAGGATCAACGAGTACATCGAGCGGGTCGTCGGGGCCATCTCGGAGCAATCGGCGGCGGTCCACGAGTCTTCGGCCTCGGTTCAGCAGATGATCGCGAATCTCGGGAACATCGAGAAGGCGACGGAGAGCAAGCGGGAGCTGATCCTGAACCTATCCTCCCTGGCGAAGAGGGGCGAGGAGGGGATGGAGAGGAACGTCAGCGCCATCGAGGACATCTCGAAGTCGTCGCACTTCATCTTCGATCTGATCTCGGTCATCAACGAGATCGCCGGGCAGACGAATCTCCTGGCCATGAACGCGGCGATCGAGGCCGCGCATGCCGGAGAGTCGGGGAAGGGGTTCTCGGTCGTAGCCGACGAGATCCGCAACCTTGCGGAGAAGACGGCGCTGAACGCGAAGGAGATCTCGTCCTCCCTCAAGGACATCATCGACAAGATAGGCGGGACGGCGGAGATCTCGGCCTCGGCGAACGAGGTCATTCGACAGGTACTGGACGGCATCAACGAGGTGGCGGACAGCATGACCGAGACCTTGAATGGGCTGCAGGAGATATCGGTCGGGAACTCCCAGATCATCGAATCGATCACCCAATTGAACAAGCTCACGGAGGAAGTCGGCTCTTCCAGCAAGGGGATGAAGGCCGGCACCGGGGAAGTCGAGTCCTCCATCAAGAGCATCTTCGCGATCTCGACCGAGAACAGGAACGGGATAGCGGAGATCGCGAACGGGACGGGCGAGATATCGAAGGCGATACAGAGACTCGCGGAGCTGAGCGTCAGCAATTCCTCGACGATCGACGCCCTCGAGAAAGAGCTCTCGCGATTCAAGACCTGATTCGAATTAAGGAGTCGATATGCAAAAGTACGATTCGATCGGTTCCCGGAAGTCCGGCTTGAGGCCCCTTCCCCTCCTCGTCGCGGCCTCACTGCTCGCCCTGGGGAGTCTCGGCGGCCTTTGGGCCGACGGTCTCAAGATCGAGACTATCGATGTCGCGCCCTTCGGCTTCGCGGGCCCGGACGGCAATCCCGCCGGGATATCCTACGAAATCGCGAACCTGATCGCCCAGGAATCCGGGCTTCCCTACACGAATACGATCATTCCCTACGCGAAGACGGTCTCGGACCTGGAGACGGGAGCTGCCAGCTTCGTCATCCGCTTCGTCAGCCCGGAGATCGCGAAAAATTCGATCCAGGTGGCCTCAATCGTCTCAATGCCCACGATCATCTTAGGTTTGAGCGGAAGCTCGATCGCAAGCTTGGCGGATCTGCACGGCAAGACGGTGGGAGTGCTGCGCGGCGGCTCCTTCGACGATCGCTTCGCCTCCGACGCCCTCATCCGGAAATACGAAGTGAACAACTACAACACCATGATGAAGATGCTGACGGCGAAGCATATCGACGCGGCCCTCGGGTCCAGCATCGGGCTCTATTACGAGGCGAAGAACCTGAATATCTCGAAGGCGCAGCTCGGCGATCCCTTCATGCTGAATCGGCAGAGCATCATCCTCAATTTCTCGCGCAAGGCGGCCGATTCGGGCGCGATAGCGACTTTGAAGAGCGTGGCGGAGAAGTTGAAGAGCCAGGACAAATTCATCGCGATCGTCAATAAGTACATGGGCGACTTCGACTGGTCCCTCGCGAAATGAGCCAGGCGCCGATCGCGAAGCTTGCGTTGGACCGATCTCCTGCCGTCGCGCGGCCTTCCCGCAATTCGGGACCGAACTACCCTATCGCCCCGGGGCCTTGATCACGAGGGGTTTCGAGGCTAGCCTCGTGGAAAGGGGAGAAGCGTGAAAAAAGCGATTCTCGTCGTCGGGGTAGGCATTGTCCTAGGCATGACCAGCTGCGCGAGCATGTGGAAGGCGATGGGAGTCGCGACGGTATCCTCCCAGAACGAGCAGGATTCCCGGCTGAAGGACCTCAAGTCGACGGTCGACGGTTTGGCGTCCAAGGCGGACGATTCGGCCAAGCTGCAGAGCGCCCGGCTGGACGAGCTCAAGTCGGCGGTCGACGATCTGTCCTCCAAGATCGAGGATATTCAGAAAGCCGCCGTACAGGTCGAGAAGATCGAGACCCTGGTCGGCGAGCTGCAGGGGAAGATCGACCTTCTCCCCCAGCAAACCTTGAAGGAGCTGGCGGATATCCTCGGCAAGGCCGCGGCCGAAACGACCAGCGTCAAGAATTGAGGGCTTCCGCCGACCTCAGAGCGCGACCCCGAACCCCATGCAGAAGTTGAATCCCAAGCTCGCGACGCGGGTATAGTTGTTGTAGTAGACGATGCCGCCCGCCTCGGCGAAGACCGTCGCCAGATCGAAAAGTATCGCTCGGTAGCCCAGGTCGAGGGACAAAGCGTTGTTCGTCTCGATGCCTTGCACCAGTATGTCAGCCATGGGGCTGACATAGAGTCCCTTGCCTTCGAAGGTGAAGGGATAGATGCGGGATCCGATCGCGAGACTGCCGTAGTCCGGCTCGGTCAGGGATATATTCCCGGATACAAAAAGCGAAATGTTCGCGTTCCCGTAGGGGAAAGCGTACTCGACCTCGGGGCCCAACCCGAATTGGTCGTAGCTGCATTCGACCCTGAGCGGTCTAAAATAGAAATATTGTGCCATCGCCCCCGAGAGGCCCAGAGTAGCCATCGCAAGGAATATGAACAGCTTCTTCATTCCTATCTCCCCGTACAGGCTCACCGGCATCCCGTCCCATTTTAGCGCTTCTTTGGCGCGGGGTGCAGGCCCCTTGACATGGGCCGGATCGAAGACTTTGGGAGACGGAACGAGCCTCTAAGTCGAGATAGGGAGAGAGTAGGAGAGTGCCCGCTTATTTGGCCGCGACCGGGGGGGAGGAGAGGATGGCCAGCTTGGCCTGCAGCTTGGCTTCCTTCGCCTTCAGCCTCTTCTCGCGCTTGACCCGCGCCAAGGCCTCGTCGAGCGAGCTCAAGGACTTTTTGCGGGTCTCGAGCGTCTCGCTCAGCCTGGCCTTGAGCGTGGCTACTTCGGAGCTGGCCTTCTCGGCATCCGCCAAGGCGGCCTGAGCTTGTTTGAGGTTCAGGTTGGACTTCCCGTTCTTATCCAGGAATTTCTTCGAATCCTCGATTTTACCCGAAATCGACTTGCTCATGTCGGTACCCTCCATCGATGCGCCCGTTAAATAATACTCACAATAGAAACCACCATGAACGGAAAAGCGGTCGGCTAACGCAAATTTCACAATTCGCGGAAGGGAGCTCGATGAGGCGGTCGGAGGACTCCTCGCCCAAGGCATCAAAATCTGTCGAAGTATTAAAGACGATCTAACCATCGCTCGACCGCTTCGGCAGAATAATCGTGCCGGAGTCAAGGATGGTCAAATCGCCGACGAAAACAGATACCATAGACCTAGAAGCCAAATACTTCCTCAACGCCGATGGCTTGGATTATTGCCTGAAGAACAGGATCCCCGTCCGCGACCTTCTGGGCCGAGACATGGGCCGCTCCAGCGGCTTCGAGTGGAGGAGCTGCCGGGTCGAGACCCTGTCGAGGCTCGTTTCCGGGGGATTCCTCTCCGCGGTCGAGGCGACGCGTCCCGAATTCGTCACCGTGCGCGAATCCCTCGTCAAGCTCGCAGGCGTCGTGCTGACGGGGCTTCTCCTCTCACGCTTCCGCGCAGACCTCTGGCGGCGCGTATCCTCCGACTCTTCCATAGCTTCTCTGGCGCACTTGCTGCGGGATGGCGGGCCGTCCGGGCGGAAGGCCGCCGCCGTCAGGCTCGGAAGCGGGGCCCGCCTCGATGAGCTCCGATCGGCTATAGGGGCGGAGTGCGCGGGCGCGGTGGCCACATCGGGCTCCGTGGACGAAGATGGCGAACCGGGCGCGCGCTGCGCCCGCTTGATCGCGGCGATCGACGAGGAGCTGCTGAGGATGCTCGCCCTCGCGGGAGCCGCTCCCGTCGGCGCCGTTGCCCAGATCGTCCTCGCCTACGCCGGGCGGATGGGCGTAGCGGAGTATCTCTCCCTCATACTGGTGGAAATCATCCAGCTGGCGGAAAAGTCCTATCTCCACAACCTGGCCGAGCGCGACAGGTACGTCCGGACCCACCCCCAGGAGCTTCAGCGCCTCCTCGCGACCCCGAGCTTCCGCGAGAGGCTCATGGAGATAGCGGCGATCCGCGGCGAGTCGATGCTGCTGAGGGTCGATCTGTCCCCCCCGCTCCCGGGCGCCGGAAGCCTGCGGAGGATGGACATCTCGACGAGGACGCGTGGCCTCATAGGCTATGGCTCGCGCTATGATGTCCTGAACGGCAAAGCCAAGGCGGTGAGGACCATGGACCTCGCGGCCCTGCTCTCCTTCGCTGCGGGGAACGACGCCGGCGCCAAGCTCGGCCTTGTCTACTACAGCAATCTCGCCGAGGCCTGCGCGAAGGTAGGGATGCTCTTCTCCTCGAGCGTCGTGCTCGACGAGCGCAAAGACGAGACGGTCGCCTCCATGAGCGTGACTGTCTGAGCCTCGGCCGCGCGCCGAGACGCCGCGGTCTCAGGGGACGGCGATGGATTCGGAGGGCTCCCGGGACCCGGTCGTCAACGAGGGCGCCGGCGCGAATCGGTCCAGGGCGCCGTCGCCCCAGCGCCAACGGCAATAGTCCTCGAGGGTCCCGAAGCCGTAGCCTCGGCGCTTGAGCTCCTCGATGAGGGGCTTCAGCACGTCGCGCGAGGTGGGATGCGTATCGTGCATGAGTATTATCCCGCCCGCGAGGCCGTCGGCGCGGCGTAGGATCCGACCGAGCTCTCGGTGCATCTTCAGCTCGTAGGAGGGGCTTCCGGGCTCGTAGCGCTTTGCCGAGGCGTTGTACCACTCGCCCTTCGCCCAGTCGGCGCTATCGCTCGAGTCCCATCCCGGGGTCCAGAGCATGACTATGCCCCGATTCTCGAGCGATGAGGCGACCTTCTCCCTCTGTTCCCCTGTATTCCAGTTCCCGAGCCAGGGCGATCCGAATGGCGGGCGAATGAGGACGATGGGGGGAGTCTTAGCCCCGAGCACCTCGGTCAGCTGTCGTTGGAGCGTGCTCAGCTGGAAATCGATCTGGTGGGCGCTCAGTCTCGCCAGATCCCGATGCGAGTAAGTGTGGTTGCCGATCGCATGGCCCTCGTCCACCATGCGCGCGAGGACATCCGCGTAGCGGAAGAGGAGATTCGTCCCCGTGTCGGCGTGAAAGGGATCGTCCTTGTCGTAAGAGTTCAGGAAGAAAGTGGCGCGCACCTTCTCTTCCTTGAGGATATCGAGCACCTGGCCCGTGAAATCGCAGGGCCCATCGTCGAAGGTCAGGTAGATCGTCCGCGCGGGGATCGGGTCTCCGGGATAGTAGCCTCGAGGCCAGTAACGGCTGTCCCGGGGCACAGCGGCGGCGGGATCGCTCGGGCTGGCGGCCGGGGCTTGGCCGGTCGCCCGGGCGGCTTGGGGGTCCTGGGAGATCGGCGCGGGAATCGGAGCGTTCGCTTCGAGGAGGACCGCGACGCCCATGAGGATGATCGAAAGCTCTATCTTCGGAATACGGAGCATATGCCTCTCTTTGACGGACCAAGCTACCTGATACGTGGCGGCCTTGCAAGCCTGGGATGCCTGCCGGATCCTCGCTCTGGCCTTCCTTGAATATTCCGCCTTTTCCCGGCATATTCACGCCATGACGAAAGTTCGAGCGGTGTTCCGGCCGGCGAAACTCTCCCTGATGTGTCTCGCCCTCTCCCCTGTGGCCCTCATGCTTCTGATCTCCTGCGGTCCCAAGGCCACTCCCGAGATTAGCCGCAGCGAGTTCGTCATGGACACGGCCTGCACGATCCGTCTCGTCAAGGGAGGAGACGCGGCGGCCCTCGACGTCGCCTTCGCGAGGCTGAGGCAGATCGAGGACGAGCTCTCCGCCCAGAAGCCGGAAAGCCAGATCTCGGCGGTCAACGCCGCTGCGGGGCTGCATCCTGTCGCGGTCGGCGATGATGCGCTGGCCATGGTCCGCAGGGACCTGGGCTACGCGGCCATGTCCGACGGCGCCTTCGATCCCAGCGTAGGGCCCCTCGTGAAGCTCTGGGGGATCGGGACGGACCACGCCCGCCTGCCCTCCAAGGCCGAGATCCGGGACGCCCTGAGCCTGGTCGATTGGAAGGACATCGTCGTCGACGAGGCGGCGCGCACGATCTTCCTCAAGCGCCGCGGCATGGCCCTCGACCTGGGCTCGGGCACCAAGGGATACGCGACCGACGAGGTTGTAAAGCTCCTCGCGGCGCGGGGAGTCTCGAGCGCCATCATCGATCTCGGCGGGAACATCTTCGCCATGGGATCGAACCCCGACGGGAAGCCCTGGCGCATCGGGCTCCAGGATCCCGAGACCGCTCGGGGCGCCTATATGGGCATCGCGAGCCTCGTCGACAAGACCATGGTGACCTCGGGCGTATACGAGCGCTTCTTCATCAAGGACGGCAAGCGCTATCACCATATCTTCGACACGAGGACGGGCTTCCCGGTCGATAACGGGCTGAGCTCGGTGACGATCGTCACGGCCAAGTCCTTCGACGCGGACGGCTGCACCACGATGCTCTTCGCCCTCGGCAGGGAAAAGGGACTGAAGCTCGGGGAAAGGCTCGGATTGGACGTCATCATGATCGACGAAGCCCACAAGGTCTACCTGACCCCCGGGGTCTCCACCTACTTCGAGCTGGCCGACCCGATCTACGAGATCGAGAAAGAGAGGCAGAGGTCATGAGCATCGCAATCGTCCTTCTCCTCGCGATCGTCCAGGGCGCGGCGGAGCTGCTTCCGGTATCCAGCTCGGCCCACGTGATCCTCGTCGAGAAAGTACTGGGCCTCGATCCCTCCTCGCCGGAGATGACCTTCCTCCTCGTGATGCTCCACTCCGGCACTATGCTCGCCGTCCTCGTCTATTTCTGGCCGACCTGGAGGCGGCTGTTGTCGAAGGAGGGCCCGGACCGATGGAACTTCGCGAAGATGGTCCTGCTCGCGACCCTCGCGACCGGTCTCGTCGGTCTGGGCCTCCAATACGCGATCGAGAAGATCGTCATGGGCGGGAGGAGGGGAGCCGCCGTCGAGGACCTCTTCGGCAATCTCTGGATCATCGCGACGGGCCTCGCGGTCGCGGGCGTCCTGATAATCGTCTCGGGTCTCGTTCGGGAAGGCCCGTCGGACGTTGGTCCGCCGAACTCCCAGGCTGTCGGGAGGACCGGAGCTCCGGCCGCCCTCCTTCTCGGGGTAATCCAGGGCTTGGCCTTGCCTTTCCGAGGATTCTCGAGGTCGGGCTCGACGATCTCGGTCGGCCTTCTCGCCGGCATGAGCCGCTGGCGGGCCGAGGTCTTCAGCTTCGCGACGGCTTTCCTCCTCACGATCCCGGTCGTCGGAAGGGAGGCGCTGCGGCTTTGGCACGCCGCAGCCCCAGTCGGCGAGTCGAGTCGGCATTTCCCGATCCCGATGGGCTTGCTCGGACTGCTCGCCAGCTTTCTCGCCGGCTCGGTAGCGATACGCTGGCTCTCCGCCTGGCTCGCCCGGGGCCGATGGGCCTTCTTCGGATTCTATTGCGTCGCGCTCTCCGCGGTATTGTTCTTCCTGGCCTCCGCGCACGCCTTCGGTTGACCTCGGTTCAGCGCCATCGGTCGAACACACCCGGGCCCCAGCGCCATCGGCAATAGTCATCGAGAGTGCCGAAGACGTAGCCGCGCCGCTTGAGCTCCTCGATGAGGGACTTGAGGATATCGCGAGTCGTCGGGTGCGTGTCGTGCATGAGGACGATGCCGCCCGCGACGCCGTCGGCGCTGAGCAGTATTCTCCTCTCCTCGCGGTCCATCTTGCCGACATAGGAGGGGTCCCCCGGGTGGTAGCGGGCCGCTGTAGCCTTGTACCATTCGCCCGTCGCCCAATCGAATCCGTCGCTGGAATCCCACCCGATCGTCCAGAGCATGACGAGGCCGCGGTTCTCCAGCGCCGCGCAGACCTTCCTCCTCTGCTCGTCGGTGTTCGACTCTCCGTACCAGGGCGAGCCGAAAGGCGGACGGATGAGGAGGAGAGGGGGAGTCCTGTCCCCGAGCACTTCTTTCAATTGTCGCTGTAGCGTATCCAGCTGGAAATCGATCTGCCTGGGACTGAGGTCCGCCAGGTTCCGGTGCGAATAGGTGTGGTTGCCTATGGCGTGGCCCTCGTCCACCATGCGCCTGAGCGCCTCGGCGTAGCGAAACATGAGGTTCTTGCCCGTGTCGGCGTGGAAGGGATCGTCCTTGTCGTAGGAGTTCATGAAGAAGGTGGCGTGGACATTCTCCTCCTTGAGTATGTCCAGGATCTGGATCGTGAAGTCGCTCGGCCCGTCGTCGAAGGTCAGATAGACTGTCTTGGGAGGAATAGGGTCGCCAGGGTAATAGCCCTGAGGCCAATATCGTCTGTCCCGCCGCGGGCCCGGCTCGGCGGCAATGCCCGCCCTGGCCGTCAAGCCAACCGTGGTCGTCATGCCAGCCTTGGCCATCAAGCCAGCCTTGGCAGTCAAGCCAGCCTTGGCAGTCATGCCAGCCAGCATTTGGCCCATCTCGGCGAGCCGGGCCTCGAGCTTCGGGACCTCGTCCATCGCCTTTCTGACTTCGTCCGCCCTTGTCGAGACGGCACCGACCCTCGCCTCGATCTCGGACAGGCGGGCACGCTCCTCGCCGTCGGCCTCGCCGATTTTCGCGGACAGGCCTTCGACCTCCGCCTCGAGGGCCTCGAGCCGCGCGGCCCGATCGCTCACCGCGGAGGCCGGGGCGACCCCCATCGCCTTCCGCAGGCTTGCGCAGCCGGACAAGGCGATGACGATACCAATCGCGACGATTGCGAGGATCCTTTTCACGCCATCTCCTCGCGAGAGACTACTGTCGGCCTGCGCGAAGATCAAGCGCTCCCCGCCTTGACATTCCGTCGGCGGATACCGTCATGCTGTAGACGCATCGGGGAGGCGCTGATGCGGCTGGGCCTAACATCTATCGTCGTCGCCGCCTTCGGGGCGGCTCTCCTCTCCTCCTGCGCGGGAGGGGGAAAAAAAGTGGATCTAGCGGGCGACCCTTCCGAGCTCGCGCGCCTAGAGGCTATCCTCGCCGGGTATCCCCTCCCGTCCGGCTGGAGCGTCGCCCGGCCGGGCGACGCTCCGCGCGTCGCCGTCGAGCTCGTCGCCTCGGGAAGCGGGCGAGACGGCGCGGGCGCTCCCGCGGGAAGGCGCTGGCTCGTCCCCGCCCTTCCTCTGGCCGATCCGAGATTTTCGCTGAGTGAGGCCGAGGCGCGCTCTCTGGGCCTCCGGCCCCTCGAGGATCTCCTCCCGCCGCTCCGGGCCCCGGCTGTCGGTGGCGTCTGGCCCGGACAGGAGGGCTATCCCTTCTTCGAGGATCTCCGGCTCTCGGCCCGCGCCGTCCGCGGGAAGCTGCCGCGCGAGATCTCGGCCTGGATCCTCGACGCGGCGCGCCGCTCGGCCGCCGGGGAGGATCGGCCTCTCGTCCTCGGCGCCGTGGGCGACATCCAGGTCGGGCCGCGGGAAGGCGCCCTCCTCGTCTCGGGCGAGGAGGGAAGGGGAGAGGTCCTGAGAGGAGGTCTCCTCCCCCTCCTCGCCTCCTTCGACTTCCTGGTCGGCAACCTCGAGGGCCAGATATCGGCGCGCGGCGAGCCCAACCCGCGCAAGCGCTACCTCTTCCGATTTCCGCCGGGCACCGCGGCCGCCCTGAAGTCGGCGGGATTCGGCCTCCTCCTCTTCGGCAACAACCACGCCCTCGACTACGGGTACGACGCCTTCAGGGACACGTTGAGCGACTTCGAAGGCGCGGGCCTCCCCTACGTGGGCGCGGGCCTCGATGCGGCGGGGGCCCGGGCGGTCCGGCGCATCGGGATTCCGGGCTCGGAGCGCCGCTTCTCCTTCGTCGGCTTCGCCTCCTTCCCGAAGGAGAACATGGGATTCAGCACCGAGGAGGCCGCCGCTGGGCCGGATCGGCCCGGGGTGAACGCCGACGAAGAGGAGACGGTGGCGGCCATAAAGGCCGCGGCCGCGGAAGGCGACGCGGTCATCGTCCTCTCGCACGGCGGCCGCGAGTACGTCGACGCTCCTCCCGACGAGGTCCGGCAGCGCTACCGCCGCTTCGCCGACGCGGGCGCGGTCCTCGTCATCGGCTCCCATCCCCATGTGCTTCAGGGCTTCGAGGCCAGGGGCAGCTCCCTCATCGCCTATTCACTCGGCAATTTCCTGTTCACCGGGGAGGCTGAGCCGCCCGCCGGACAGCGGGGAGCCCTCGTCTCGATCCTGATGTACCGAGGCCTGGCCCGGGGAATCCGGCTCCATCCGCTGCGCGTCGCCTACGACGGAAGCTCGCCGAGCGACGATCGGGCCGCCGCCGAGTCCAGGTTCGCCGCGCTCTGCGCCGAGCTCGCCCGGCGGCCCGGTCCGTCGCCCTGACGGCCCGGGCCGGCGAACCATGAGTAGACCCCTTCGCGCAGGACCGTCCCCAGCTCGGCCGCGGCCCTCGCGGCCGCGGCGCCGAGCCCTTTGTCGTATGCCCGGGACATATCGAAGAATCGGGGACCGATCAGCGGATCGTTCTCGCCGATGCAGGGGTTCAGGCCCGTCAAGTTTATATGGTCCGCGATGAAGCGCGCGGCTTCATCGATCTCGTCCCTCGCCATGGGCCCTCCCCGCCTTCCGCTCCCGAGCCGGCAAGGCTAGCTGTTATCCTAGGGCCTGAAGGCGGATTAGGCTACTGAGGGACGGGGGTCGGTGATGTCCCCATGCATAATCCCGAGCGAAGGGGGAAGGACGCGATGATCGAGACCAACTACGTCGCAGGCTCAGCCATCCCGCGAAGTCTGCGCTGGAAGGACGATGGCCTCTATCTGCTCGACCAGAGCAGGCTGCCCCAGGAGATCGTAGAGGAGAGACAGGAGAGCGTGGAGCAGGTTTGGGAGTCCATCAGGCGGCTCAAGGTGCGGGGCGCCCCCGCCATAGGCATCGCAGGCGCCTACGGCCTCCTCGTCGGGCTGCGGAGCCTCGTCGGTCTCGATCTCGCCTCCTTCCTCTCCCGCGCGGAATCGATGGCCGCCTTCCTCGAAGGCTCTCGACCGACGGCCGTCAATCTCGGCTGGGCGCTCCGTCGGATGCTCGCCTTCGCCAAGGCCCATGCCGCCTCAGCGGCCGACGCGGCGGAGCTCTTCGGCCTCCTCCTCGGCGAGGCCCGGCGCATCCACGCCGAGGACGCGGCGATCTGCCGCGGAATCGGCGAAAGCGGCGAAGGCCTGATACAGGAGGGCTGCGGCCTCCTGACGCACTGCAACGCCGGCGCCCTGGCCGCCTCGGAGCTCGGCACGGCGACGGCGCCGATGTACGTCGCCTTCGCGAGGGGCCGCCGCTTCCGGGTCTACGCGGACGAGACCCGCCCCCTCCTCCAGGGCGCCCGCCTGACAGCCTGGGAGCTGACGAGAGCGGGCCTCGACTTGACGCTCATCTGCGACGACATGGCGGCCTACGCGATGTCCAAGGGGCTCGTCGATCTATGCATCGTGGGCTGCGACCGCGTGGCGGCCAATGGCGATACGGCGAACAAGATCGGCACGCTGGGCGTGGCGATCCTCGCGGAGCATTTCTCCATTCCCTTCTACGTGGCCTGCCCGTCCTCGACCTTCGACCTGTCGACCCCTTCCGGCGGCGAGATACGCATCGAGGAGAGGGGAGCCGAGGAAGTGACTTCCTTCGGCGGCCGCCGCACCGCGCCCGAGGGCGTCAAGGCATTGAACCCGGCCTTCGACGTGACGCCTCACGAGCTGGTCACGGGATTCATCACCGAGCGGGGCATCGTCGGGCCCGATTACAGGGACGGCCTGGCGAAGGCCTTTCGCGCCTGAGGGTCTCGGCACCGTGTTGCCAGGCCACCGCGGGCCGGCTATACTCCCCTCCCGAAAGAGGGCCCTGGCTTGGCTGCCATAGAGTGGCGCGATCGCGCCTACGAAGAGACCATCGAGGCCGTCCTCTCCGCGCTCGAGACGAGGAGGAGGGCGGATCCCGCCTTCTCCCTCGGGGACGCCGAAGGCGTCCTCAGGCACCTCTACGTCCGGGAGGGCAACGACGACGGCTCGCGGGGCATGCTGCGGGATGCGGTCCTGGCGGCCACGATAGCTGCCTACGAGCAGTTCATAGGGAGTTGGAAGGCCGAGGGCGCGCCGGGCGCGCCCGGCCCCATCGATAGGAGCGTTCCATGAAAGTCGAGATCAAGCGCGTCCGGAGTCTCAAGGAGCTCAAGTCCTTCGTCAGGTTTCCCTACACGATCTACAAGGGCGATCCCTGCTGGGTACCCCCCCTCGACATGGACGACCTGACGACGCTGAGGAAGGACAAGAATCCGGCCTTCGAATACTGCGAGGCCGAGTATTGGATGGCCTTCGCCGAAGGCAAGGCGGTCGGCCGCGTGGCGGGAATCGTCAATAACCGCGTCATCGAGAAGTGGGGGAGGAAGTATGCCCGTTTCGGCTGGATCGACTTCGTCGAGGATTTCGAAGTCGCCTCGGCCCTGGTCGGGACTGTCGAGGAATGGGCCAAGTCCAAGGGGCTCGAGGGCATCTGCGGCCCCCTCGGCTTCACGGACCTCGACAAGGAAGGGATGCTCATCGAGGGCTTCGACCAGCTCGGCACCTACGCGACGGGCTACAATCGACCCTACTATCCGAAGTACCTGGAGCGCCTGGGATACTCGAAGGACGTCGATTGGATCGAATTCCGGATCAAGACTCCCGACAGGATCCCCGAGAAGGTTCAGCGCGTCCAAGAGCTGATAACCAAGCGCACAGGGGTCAGGCTCTATGAGTGGAAGGACAAGAAGGATCTCGTAGTCAGGTACGGCCACCAGCTCTTCGAGCTGATCGACGAGGCCTACAAGGATCTGTACGGCACCTGTCCCCTGAGCGAGGCCCAGACGCAGTTCTACATCAAGACCTACCTGGGCTTCGTCGACGCCCGATTCACCAAGGTGCTGGTGGACGAGAAGGGTGCCCTCGTGGGCTTCGGCGTCGCCATGCCCAGCCTCTCGCGGGCGGCTCAGAAGGCGGGCGGGCGGCTCCTGCCTTTCGGGGCTATCCACTTCCTCCTGGCCCTGCGCAAGCCCGAGGTCATAGACATGTACCTCGTCGCGATAAAGCCGGAATACCAGGAACGGGGAGTCGTCGCGATCATCATGAACGCGCTCAACAAGAGCGCCATCGACGCGGGGGTCAAGTACTCCGAGACCAACGTGGAGCTCGAGACGAACGTCAAGGTGCAAAGCATGTGGAAGGACTACGAGAAGGTCCAGCACAAGCGCCGTCGCGCCTTTATTAAGGTGTTCTAGGGAACGGCGCGGAGCCTTCGTCGAGAAGCTCTAATCGGCGTTCGCGGTGTAGATCTCGGCGAAGCCGCCCACCACGCCGAGGGCTACGTCGACGATGTCCGGGTCGAAATGGACTCCGCGCTCCTGCGCGATCTTCTGGACGGCCGTCTCGTGGCTGTACGCCGGCTTGTAGCTGCGCTTCATCCGCAGCGCGTCGTAGACGTCCGCGAGCGTCACGATCCGCGCGGAGAGCGGGATCATCTTCCCCTCCATGTTGTAGGGATAGCCCGAGCCGTTCCACCACTCGTGGTGGGACAGGGCGATCTCCCTCGCCATGGGGTTCGGGTAGCTGGAGAGGATGAAGGCGCCGTTGATCGTATGCTCCTTCATGATGCTCCACTCGAACTCGCTCAGGGGGCCTTCCTTGTTGAGGATGTTGTCCGGAGTGCCGATCTTGCCGACGTCGTGCATGGCGGCCAGGAAGCCGATGTCCGCGATGAAGTCCTTGTCCAGCTCGGGCCATCGCGGGTCGTTGAACATGGCCTTGGCGAGGAGGCTCGTGTAGAGGTTGACCCGCTCGATGTGCATGCCGGTGTCGTTGTCCTTGAGCTTGGAAGCCTCGAGGAGGGAGGAGAACATGTCCCGCAGGAACTTCCTGTTCTCCTCGGTGACGTCGTCCAGGTATACCGAGAAGGCCCCCGGCCTGCCCTGCGCCGCCCTCTCCCGGCCGTCCTCCTCCGAGTAGAAGGGGAAGATATGGACCTTGGTGATGACCGCGGCGGCGTCCTTCGCCCTGTGGGCGATGGTCCCCTTCCACGCGTGCCCCGCCTCGTCGCGGCCCAGGGCCTCGTTGATGGACCGGGCAGTGTCCGGGCTTATAGACCTCGAGAGGGTGCCGAGGAAAGTGGGGGACTCTGGGTAGCCGAAGGCTTTGAGGAGCTCCTTGAAGGACTCGTTCCGGAACACGAAGCCGAGCGAGTCGTCCAGGAGGGCCAGGGGCTCGGGAATCTGGCCGTAGCTGTGGATGACACTCCGCGTCCCCGGCTCGGACAAGAGAGGCGAATCGGGGGGAGGGGCCGGGGGGGCTACTTCGAGCTCGGGAAGATCCTCGACGGACTCGAGCTCTTCGACCTCGTCCCGCGTATCCCACCAGTTGAAATTCTCCATAGGCTCCCGTATTTCCGTTCTCCGCGGCGCCCTGCTCGGCCATCGGGAAGGTTTGACTATCTCGGGGCCGGCTCCTCGGCCTCGCTCGGTCTCAGGTAGAGAGGGCCTTCGTCGGTCCCTCCGGGGCCATGCCTCAGGTAGGCGCGAAGGCCGAGGACCGCCATCGCCCTGGCGGCGGGCGCCCTCGCCCTCTCGTCGACCCTGAAGCCGCTCCGCTCCGCCGCGAAGGCGCGGAACAGCTCGGCGTCCGGGCCTGTCGCCAGGGCCTCTGGATAAGTATCTAGCAGGGCGGCGAGCTTATCAAGGGGAATGTCCAGCCAGTCGGTCTGCCTCGCGCCCCTCAGGTAGACCGCGGAATAGACGCGGCCCTTCTTGCCGTCGATGATCGGCGCCACCGCGCCGTCGAAACACTCGTAGCCCCAGGCCAGCGCGTCGAGGGTGGGCACCGAGATCCAGGGCAGCCCCAGGCCCGCGGCTATGCCCTTGGACGCGGCCATGCCTATCCGCAGCCCCGTGAAGGAGCCGGGGCCCCGGGCGCAGGCCACGAGGCCCAGCTCGGAGCGGGGGGTGCCCGAGCGCGCGAGGCAGGAATCCACCAGCTCCATCACGCGCTCGGCATGTCCCAGACCCAGGTCGAGCGAAGCCTCCGCGCTTCCCGAATCCTTGACGAGGGCGACCGACAGTATGTCGGTCGAGGCGTCGATGGCCAGGGTGTTCATGGCAGCAGGGCCTCCAGGGTAGCGCCCGCCACGCGCATCAGCCGGCTTCCGTCCTCCTCCACCGAGATCTCGACGGCGGAGGCGTCGGGCGGGAGGGCCGGAGCCACGCGCTCGGCCCACTCGACGAGACAGACTCCGCCCGAATCCCCGACGAGGTCGCCGCCCCCGACGGAATCGAAGTCCTCGGGGCCGGCGAGCCGGTATGCGTCGACGTGGTGTAGGCGGAGCCTCCCCTCGTATTCCGAGACGATCGTGTAGGTGGGGCTCGTCACTTCGTCGACCACGCCGAGGCCGCGGGCGAAACCCTTCGCGAAGACGGTCTTGCCGGCCCCGAGTCCCCCCCGCAAAGCTATCACCGTGCCGCCGGGGACCGACCTGCCCAGCGCCTCGCCGAGGGCGAAAGTCTCTTCGGGCTTCCGGAGGCGGAATTGCCTCAGGGCAGTCTCCCGGAGCGCTCCATCTCGACGATGTATTCCTTTATCGCGTGGATCACGGGGAGGGTCGGCAGTTCGAGCGCGTCGAGGAGGCGGATCCTGACTTCGGGGGGGCCGAGGGGCCCGTGCTCGAGGGTGATCGATACGTCGCTCTCGCTCTGCCGCTCGTGCCACTCGATGACGGCCACGGCTGTAAGCTCCTTGATGTAGTGCACCGGGGAATCCCTGCGGGCGAGATCCCGGAGCTCGACGACCCTCATAGCCTAATTGTAGGTAGGGCCGGCCGTCGTAGTCAAGGAGCGCTCAGTCGGCGTAGCCGTACACGTAGGAGAGGATCGCGTTGAGCCCCTGGCGGGATATCTTGACGAACTGGACATGCATGACGCCGCCGAAGTTCTTCGCCTTGTTCATCCTTATCACTTTCGCGAAGGCGGCCTGCGCGCCTCCCCCGCCCGGATTGAAGGCGATCTTCACGAACTCTCCCGCGGCGAGGGGGTTCGCGGTCTGGATGCCCAGGCCCCCCGCGGATATGTCCACTATCGTCCCGGGGTAGGGCATGTTCTCCACCTTCGCGGCGCTCTTCGGCTGTCCCTTCGACTTGGCCGCCGTCACCGCGACCCGGTAGAAGGTGCAGGGCGCCTTCGTCTCCCGGCGCTCGTGGCGCCTGGCCGGCAGCGCGCTCACCGCGTCGCTGTGCGCCAGGACCATTGCTTCCTTCCCGCCGATCTTCTCCCAGCCGATGACCCGGGTGGCGAACTGGAAGCCCTGGTGGCTCTTGGCGTAGAAGTAGCAAGTCAGCTTGGTCCCGCGGTGGAAGCGGAGGGCCTCGCCGTAGGAATCGGAGACGGGCTCGACCGCCAGCCCGCTCGGCTCCACCGCGAGTATGACCGAGGGGTAGGACTCCTCGCCGGGCGCGATGAAGGTGAGGGGGGCGCCGCGGCCGAGCTGGCGCGTGCTCTTCACTGCCCCTCCCTGCGCGCTCGCATGGCTCAGCCTTTCCCGGGCGGCGAAGAGTCTGGACTTGCGCTCGTCGGCGTCGGACTCCGAGTCGGCGGCCTTGTCGATGTGGCGGTACGCGTCCTTGAAGAAGGCGTCCAGCTTCTGCGGGTTTCGGAACACGAACTCGGGGTTCGAGAGGGATAGCGCCTTGCCGAACTCCTCTAGGAAGCGCACTTCTTCCTCGGGGAGCCCGGCCGACCGCGCCGCCTTTCGAAAGGAGCCCCTGTCGAAGGAGGAAGACCGCCCCGCGAATCCGACCCGGTTCCTCACGACCGCGTAGAGGATGAGGAGGAGGATCGCGATCCCGACGGCGATCATGATGCCGGAACTCGGCCCGGAGCCGCCCGTTGTGTATAGATCGCTGCTGCCGACTTGGGCGAGGACTGCCTGGGCGATCATGATTCGGGCAGCGCCTCGAGCATCGCCGCGAAGAAGCTGCGCATCCTCGGCAGGACCTCGTACTCGGCGAGGTCGCCGATCAGGACGGCGTCTTTGTGCTCGAAGGCGCCGGTGAGGTCGCGGAGCACGCCGTTGAAGGCTCCGTAGAACTCCGGCAGGGGCGACCCCTGGACGGAAATGGACGCGGTGTCGATCCCGCTTCTCCTGAGCTCCGGAATTATCCTGATCACCTTGTTGAAGATCTCGATGAAGTAGAGGACTGACTTCATCGCCCGATCCTCCTTGCCCGTCTGGAGGAGGACGGGGAGATCGGCCAGCTCGGCCGCCCTGGCGTCGAAGAGGGCGGCCGCGGCCCGCATCTCCGCGGCCGGCCTGCGGAGCTCGGCCAGCCTCTCCCCGAATACGGAGGCGAGGCGGTCCGTCTGTGCCGAGAGCTCGATCCGCGCGGCCCTGTCCGGCTCGTCCCCGGCGCGGACGAGGAGGTCAGCGAAGAGCTGCACGAAGGAGAGCTCGTCGGCTGCGAACAGCCCCGCGAAGGCGTCGCGCATGTCCAGGGCCCCCGAGCGGAGGCCCGGCCAGTCGCCGACCGCCCCGGCGGCCATATCCTCGGCGGCTGCATCCTCGGCGGCTGTATCCTCGGCGGCTGTATCCTCGGCGGCTGTATCCTCGGCGGCTGTATCCTCGGCACAGCGCTTCGCGATGGCCAGGAGCTCGAGGAGGGTCTCGATGGCGCGCACCCTTATGGCGACCGCGTCCTCCGCGCGGATCTCGACGCTCGAGACCGAGGCGGACGGCAGTTCGGCGAAGCGCGCGTAGCCCTCGGCGTCGACGTCCTCCCCGTCGACTCTCAGGGATACGATGACCGATCCCGCCTTGTCGAGGAGGTCGTCCGCTCCCGCGAGCAGCTCGCCGAGGCTGTCGGCGCCTTTCATCTCCAGGGCGAAAGGCGCCCCGTTCACGGTTATCCGCATGCGTTTCCCTTCCTCGAGCCGCTACTGGCCCGAGTTCTGCTTCGAGAAGCTGTCGATGGAACTCGAGGCGCTCTCCATCCTGCTGAGGCTCGACTCCATCTCCCCGTATTTCCGCCTCAGGTCGGCCTCCTTCGTGGCCAGCCTGGCGTCGAGACTGTCCAGGTCGGTCTTGTCCCTCCCTATCTCGGCGTCGATCGTGCCCGTCTTCAGGGACAATATCCCCCCGGTCTCGACGTAGGGCCTGATCAGGTTGTCCATCGCGTAGGCGAGTCCCGAGTCGACCAGGAGACTGCCGCTCGAGTTGTTTCCGAAGAGCTGTTTCGCGGCCTCGAAGTGCTCGTCGAGGGCCTTGCCGAGGGTCTCGTCCTCGATCTCCAGATAGCCGCGCAGTCTCGACGCGTCGAATCCGCCCCCCGTTCCCGGCCTGCTGGCGTTCGTCGCGATGCCGAGCTGCGAGAGCAGGTTCATGTCGGCGCCGTCCTTGGTCGGGTAGGAGGCCGACGCGATGCGCTGCAGGGATCCGCTGAGCAGGTTGAGCGTCGAATCGCCCTGGAGGGACCCGAGCCTCTCCCTGGCCGTCTTCTTCTCGTCGTCGGTGAGGTAGGTGATCTCGGTGATGACCTTCTCGTCGTTCCGGGTGAGGATGTTGATCTGGCCCATGAGCTTGTTGTAGTTGCCGACGAAGGCGACTATGGCGGCCTGGACGGCTTCGCGGTCGGGCTGCACCTTGAGCCGGACCGGCTTGTCGGAGGCTGACTTGAGGTTGAGCGTCACGCCCGGGATGAGGTCCGATACAGCGTTGTCAGGTCTCGTGACCTCCACGCCGTCCACCGACACGAGGGCGTCCTGCGCCGTCGAGACCGGCTTCAGGGGCCGGAAGCCCCCGGTCTCGGTCGGATCGTAGACCCGCGCCTTCAGCACTTCGAGGCGGCGCGTCGTATCCTTCACCCGGAAGCCCAGGGCGGAGACGGAGGCGCCGTAGCCGTCCAGCTTGACGGAAAGCTTCTGCGTACCGTCGCCGTCCTGGAGGTCGGGCAATGGACGGGCCGACCCGTCGGGGCCGATGGCGCTCGCCATCGAGAGGTCCTCCACGAGGGGAGGGGCGGGAGGCGGCGCCCAATCGGGCAGGCCCGAAGCCGAGGGTGCGCCGGTCACGGTGATGCCTTCGTAGCTGACCGATCCGACGGCGCCGAGGCTCGGGCCGGGCGGCGGCGAGGGGGCCTGCTCCCGCGGGAGGCGCGTCAGCCGATACTCGATCTCGAGCAGCATGCCGGCCGTCTTCGTCGGGGGGGCGAAGCCGAGCTTGGTCTCGCCTCCCGCGGTCAGCGAGAGGAGGCCGGCGCCGGCCTCGACGGCGGCGGGGTCCATGGGGGCCTCCCACCGGACGGCCTTCGCGGGATCGAGCTCCTGTCTCGAGGACGAGACCCGCTCGACCAGACCTGCGTCCAGCGCCAGCTTCACGGCGTCGCCGTCGAAGCCCAGGCGGCTCGCCGCGCCGGTCTTGAGCGACTCCAGGATAAGGGACTTCGTGTCGGTCCTGATCGCGACGACCTGGGCGCGCAGGGTGTCGCCTCCCTTTCGGGTGAGGGCATCGGCGAAATCCTGGAGGCTGCCTCCGGCGAATTTGAGATCGATCCTCTTTGTCCCTACGGTGAAGGCGTAGTTCCCCTCGGGGACTCTGTAGTCCTTGGGCAGCTCGGAGGAGATGAAGCGGTCGGCGGCCGCGGGGCGCTTGACCAGGACCGTCCTCTCCTGCTCGAGCGCCTCGCGGGTCGCAGAGGCGGTGAGGACGTCCTCGTCGGAGGACTTGGCCACCCTCGCGTTGAAGGGGTTCTTGAAATCGTAGAGGCCCTGGGCTCCCTGCCGCAAGGTGCCCAGCCGCTGGTTGAAGTCGAGCCAGACGGATTTTTGCGTCTCGAGGGTCTTAATCTTGTCGGCGGCCGCGTCGCGCGGGATGCGCTCCACCTTCATCAGACCGTCTATCAGTTTCTGGGTGCCGTACTTGTCGGTGGCAGTTCCGGGAATGGAGATGTCGGACATTCTTGCCTCGAGGGATCATCGAGCCCCGCCCGCGCCCCATTGCGCGAGAGCGGGGATCAGGCCGATTTGTCGAAGAGCAGGCCGATCACCTCGCGGATGCGCTCATAGACGCGCTGCAGCTCCACGGGCGGAATCTCCCTCACCACTTTATCGGTGTCGTTGTCGATGACCTTGACGACGACTTGCCCCAGCTTCTCGTTGATGCTGAAGGAGAGGCGGCGATTGAAGGTCTCGCTTACCCGCTGAAGGTCGCGGATCGCCGTCCTGAGATCGCTCGGAATCTCGGCGACGGGTTTCGCCGCCTGGGGGGCCGGACGCTCGGGATCGGCCGTGCCTCCCGGAGGAAGGCGGGCATGTCTCTCGCCCGGGGCCGGCGAGGAAGCTTGTATGGAAGATACGTCGAGAGCCATGATCAGCCTCCGACAGGGTTTCTGTAAAAAAAGCGGGAAGGGGGCGCGTTCCCCTCCCGCGGGTCTCGCCTCCGCCTCGCGGCGAAGGCTCGAGGAATTAGAGAGATGACGTCCAGAAGTCTCTCTTTACCTCATGTCTGTGAACGGATTCCGTCAGCCGAGAAGAGTCATTACGTTTTGCGAGCGCGTATTGGCCTGGGCGAGCATGGCGCTGCCGGCGCGGTCCAGGATCTGGTTCTTGACATAGTCGACCATTTGGCTGGCCATGTCGGTGTCCCTGATGCGGCTTTCGGCCGCCTGCAGGTTCTCCGCCGCCACGGACACGCCCTTCGCCGCCATCTCGAAGCGGTTCTGATAGGCGCCGAGGTCCGCGCGCTGCTTGGAAACGACCCTGAGGGCGGAATCGAGCATGCCGATGGACTTGTTGGCGGTGCCGGGGTCCAGGATATTGACTCCGTCCGTCGTGCCCTGAGCCCCCGAGAGCCCGAGGGCCCCGGCGGTCATCGTGCCGATGAAGACCTGCTTGCTCTGGTCCATGTTCGCGCCCACCTGGAACTGCATCACCGACGGCCCGTTCTTCGCGAAGCGTCCGGTCATGATGTTCATCCCGTTGAACTGGGCGTGGCTGGCGATGCGGTTGATCTCGTCGACGAGCTGCGACACCTCGACCTGGATCTGCATCCGGTCCTCGGAGGTGTACACCCCGTTCGCGCCCTGCACCGCGAGCTCCCTCATGCGGTGGATGATGTCCTCGGTCTCGCCCAAGTAGCCTTCCGAAGTTTGGATGAAGGATATCCCGTTCTCGATGTTCTTCGTGGCCTGGTTGAGGCCGCGGATCTGACTTCGAAGCTTCTCGGAAACCGCGAGCCCGGAAGCGTCGTCACCCGCCCTGTTGATGCGCTGGCCGGAGCTGAGTTTCTCGATGTCCTTCGCTATATCGACGCCCGTGTTGTTGAGCGTGCGGTTAGCGAACATCGCGCTCATGTTGTGATTGATGATCATCTGACCCTCCTTGAGGTATATCCGCGGCGGCCTTCCATGCCGTCGCGTTCCTTGCGCGCACGCCGACCGGGGAATGGGGCGAAAGATCGCGCCGTCCCATTCCGTTCGTCCCCGTGCGGCAAGGAGCGCGCCCCTTCTGAAGGGCGCCCTCTATGCCTGTGCGCGCGGGAGGGTTTTTGTCAAAGACCGACGGCGAGGACGGCCCTGTCGGACCGCCCTCGCCCTAATCATACTACGCTACTGGAGCAGCTGCAAGACCGACTGCGTCCTTTGGTTGGCCTGGGCCAGCATGGCCCCGCCGGCCTGGACCAGGATCCTGTTCTTGGTGTACTCGACCATCTGGGCGGCCATGTCGGTGTCGCGGATGCGGCTCTCGGCGGCCTGGAGGTTCTCGGCGCCGACGTCTATGCCCTTGATGGCGTGCTCGAGGCGGTTCTGATAGGCGCCGAGGTCGGCTCGCTGCTTGTTGACCCTCTTGAGGGCCTCGTCGACGACTCCGATCGTCCTGTTGGCGCCGTCGGAGTCCTCGAGGTTCACGATGCCCTCGCTGCCGACGTTCCGCACGCCCAGCGCCTTTGCGGTCATCGTCCCGATGTAGATGCGCTTGCGCTGGTCCATGTTGGCGCCGATTTGGAACCACATGGAGCCGGTCACGGCGTTCTCGCCGTTGTCGCGGGCGAACCTGCCGGTCAGGAGATTCATGCCGTTGAACTGGGCGTGGCTGGCGATCCTGTCGATCTCGTCCACCAGCTGGGACACCTCGACCTGGATCTGCATCCGGTCCTCGTTGGTGTAGACGCCGTTCGCGGACTGCACGGAGAGCTCGCGGAGGCGCTGCAGGATGTCCTGGCTCTCCTGGAGGTAGCCCTCGGTGGTCTGGATGAAGGAGATGCCGTTCGCCGCGTTCTTGCTGGCCTGGTTGAGGCCGCGGATCTGGCTGCGCATCTTCTCGGACACGGCGAGCCCGGAGGCGTCGTCGCCTGCGCGGTTGATGGCCAGTCCCGAGGAGAGCTTCTCCATGTTCTTGGCCGTGGCGTCGTTCGTCTCGCGTAGGGACCTGTCGGCGAACATGGCGCTAAGGTTGTGGTTGATGATCACGATAATCCTCCTTGAATATGTCGCGGGGCATCCTTGCCCCGGCTTTCATGCGCAAAATCCGACCTCATACCGGAATCGGCCCGCCTCTCTGCTCCCGAAGCGCCTCCTTTCATCCGCGTTCTTCGCCTTGCCGGGTCTTCGCGGCCTACGAAAAGGCTCATGGCGAAGCGCCGGCATCCGACAATATAAGAAAGGGCTACGAGTCCCCGGCCGCCCGTCGGGTCGCGGCTCGCGGTCCTTCGCTCCAATTATCGGCATCATCACGCCCGAACTTTAGGCGCCCCCGACCTCCTCCCCCGGCTCGGGCAAACTTCCGCTTGCCCGAGCCGCGGCGAAGACTTACAATGTCCGCGACCCCTAGGCGGAGGTTCCATGAAATCCTCAGACTTCTCGCATACGGCTTCCGACGGCAAGTCGGTCTTCGTCCGCAGGTGGCTTCCTTCCGGCGCCCCCAAGGCCATTCTCCTCGTCGCCCACGGAATGGCCGAGCACTCCGCGAGGTATGGGCGCTTCGCCTCGGTGATGACTGCCGCCGGCTGGGCGGTCTACGCCGCCGACCACCGCGGCCACGGGCTGAGCGCGGCTCAGGGGGAGCTCGGGTGGTTCGCCGAACGCGACGGCTTCTCGAGGGTTCGCGACGACCTCCACGATGTCGCCTCGGATGCGGCGGCCGAGAATCCCGGACTGCCTCTCTTCCTCCTCGGGCATTCCCTCGGGTCCCTCGTAGCCGAGGCCTACCTCAAGGCCTACGGTCGGGAGCTCGCAGGCTGCGTGCTCTCGGGCGTCCTCGCGCCGCCGCCTCCTCTCTTCCTCGCGTCGGCGAGGCTCATAGCGGCCCTCGGCGCCGCTTTCAAGGGACAGAAGGCGCCGGCGAGGATCCTCCACGGATTGAGCTTCGACTCGAGCAACAGGGACTTCGAGCCCGCCCGCACGCCGGTCGATTGGCTGTCGCGCGACGCCGCGGAAGTGGACAAGTACGTCGCCGATCCCCTCTGCGGCTTCGTCTGCAGCTTCGGCCTCTACCGCGATCTCCTCTCGGGCTTCGCATCGGTCTACGGCGGGGCCTCGGCCTTCTCCGGGCTGCCGAAGGCCCTGCCGATCCTCATAGTCGCCGGAGCCGAGGACCCCCTCGGCGGCGCCTTGGGCTTCGTCCCGCTATTGACGGCCAAATTCAAGTCCGCCGAGCTCCTGGACGTCGATTCCCGGCTCTACCCGGGCGCCCGCCACGAGGTCCTCAACGAGACGAACCGGGACGAGGCCATGGCCGATATCAGGGATTGGCTCGAGCAGAAGCTCGGAAAGGCCTGAGGGCTGCAGAGGGCGAGAGCCGCGGCGGGACGACCGACCTTGACCCGGCTCCACTCTTCGATTGTATAATGTCGCGAATTTCATCCGTATCTTCGGCGAGGCTCAGCATTGCTCATCCGCTACCGCAGATCCGAGGACGGCAAGCTCCTGGCTAAGGCCGTCGTCTATACCCAGGCGGAACACAGGATCGAGCGCAACGGGATCGATCCCGACGCTCTCCGGATCATCGAACGCCTTCGGGAGAACGGCCACGAGGCCTACATCGTGGGCGGCGCCGTCCGCGACCTCCTCCTGGGTCGACGGCCGAAGGACTTCGACATCGTCACCGACGCCCAACCCTCGAGGATAAAGCGCGTGTTCCGCTCCGCCCGCGTGATCGGGAGACGCTTCCGGCTCGTCCACGTCTACGCCGGCCCCAAGGTGTTCGAGGTATCGACCTTCAGGTCCATCGCCAACGGCACGATCGGGAACGAATTCGGCAGCATCGACGAGGACGCGCACCGCCGCGACTTCACCCTCAACGCGCTCTACTTCGATCCCCACGATTCGACCCTCGTCGACTACGTCGGCGGGTTCAAGGATATCGCCTCGAAGAGGATTGAGCCCGTCATACCTCTCAAGACCATCTTCAAGGAAGACGCGGTCAGGATGATCCGCTGCGTCAAGTACGCGGCCACCGCGGGCTTCAGGATCCCTCTGAAGCTGAGATTCGCGCTCAGGCGCGACTCGTGCCTGCTGGGCGAGGCGAGTCCCTCGAGGCTCACCGAGGAATTCCTCAAGATACTGGGCTCGGGCTCCTCGGCCGCGATCGTGGAGGGCCTCGCGCGCTTCGGCCTGCTCCGCTACATCCTCCCCGCCTGCGCCGCCGCCAGGGAGGCGGACTCCGACTATGCCGCGTCGCTCCGCAAGGAGCTCCGCGAGCTCGACGCGCGCGCGAAGGACCCCTCCGGGGACCGCTCCCTCGCCATCCTCCTGGCCCACTACCTCAAGCCCTTCCTCGAGAGCGGGCCGGACCGCCTCGTCGATACCCCCGACGCCTACCGCGAGGCCGTGCACGAGGCGAGGCTCTTCCTCTCACCGCTGAACCCGCCTCGCGTCGAGCTCGAGGCGGCCGTCCTCGTGGTGTTCAAGCGGCGCGGCATATCGCCCATCCAGAGGCCGCGCAAATGGGGACCGGACAGGGGGGAGTCCCGCCCCGGCGATTCCTCGCGGAAGGAAGGAGGCCGGCGGGCCCCGCCGCAGCGCCAGGTCGAGAAGCAGCCGGTCCCGGATGGCGGGGCCCGGGCGGCAGGAGGAGAGCCGGAGGAGGGCGCTCGCCCTCTCGGGGAAGGGGCGGCCGCCAAGCGGAGGCGGCGCAGGAATCGAAGCAGGCATAGGCAGCAAGGGGGACAGGCTCCTCGCGATCCTACCGGCGCCTAAAGGCCATGTCTTGACAAGTCTTCTCCATATTTTCCAGAATGTCCACGTGAGGACCGACAAACTCGACGCCCTCTCCCTCGAGGAGCTCTACGCGCTCGCCGATAAGACCGGGCTCGACCTGCCGCCCGGCTTGGAGCGGCCCTTCGTGGTCGAGGAGATCCTCGAGGTTCTCGAGGAGGACTCGGAGGACAGGTGGGAAGCCCAAGGCGAAGCCCTTCACATAGACGAGAAGAAGTACTCGGGGCTCCGCATCGGCGACTTCGACGAGGGGCCCGGCCGCGGCGATTCGCTCGCCTCCCGCTACAACGAGACGATGATCCGGGCAATCGCCCGCGATCCGTCCTGGGCCTTCGCCTACTGGGACGTGGCCGATGCGGATATCGAGTTGCTGAGGGGCGATGACGGGGCGGCGGGGCTTTTCCTGCGGATCGCCGAGATCGGGCCGCCGGGCGAGCGCAACGACTCGCAGCGAGAGTACTTCGACATCCCGATAGCCGACAACGACCTGCAGTGGTACATCAATCTCCCGCGCTCAGGGGTCCGCTTCCGCATCGACCTCTGCGCCCGTCGGAGCGGCCATGGGGGGAAATTCCGGGTGCTGGCCCGCTCCAACGAGGTCGAGTCGCCCAGGCAGAGCCTTGCCGCGTCGGCCAAATCCCTCGATCCGGGCTCCTACGAGCTCCTCGCCCTGTCCGGCGCGGAGGACATCCCCCTCGACGATCCCGCCGAGGGCAACCCGCTGCGGATCCTTCCGACGGGATCTGCGAGCCCGGGCAATCGCGCCGATTGAGGGATCCAGGGATGAAGACCGCGTACCTAGCCCTCGTCCTCAACGCGCACATGCCTTTCGTCCGCCGTCCGGAATACCCGCGCTTCCTGGAGGAGCGCTGGTTCTTCGAGGCGATCTCGGAGACCTACCTACCCCTGCTCCGCGCGTTCCGGTCCCTCGAGTCGGACGCGGTGCCCTTCCACCTCACCCTGAGCGTCTCGCCCACCCTCGCTGCGATGCTGAGCGACAAGACGCTCGGCGAGCGCTACATGGTGTACCTCGACGCCCAGCTCAGGCTCGCCGCCGCGGAGGAGGATCGGCTCCGGGGGGACAGCGCGTTCGAGCCGCTCGCGGGGATGTACCGCGCCCTGTACTCCTCCGACAAGGAGGATTTCGAGGGGCTCTACGGAAGGGACATCCTATCGGCGCTGGATTTCTACTACAAGAAGGGCAGGGTGGAGCTCATGACCAGCAGCGCCACTCACGCCTTCCTCCCCATATTCCGCGACTGCCGCGAAGCGGTCACCTCGCAGGTCGAGACGGCGATAATCGCCCACCGCAAGGCCTTCGGCAAGCATCCGGCCGGCTTCTGGCTGCCGCAGCTGGGATGGTACCCCGGGGTCGCGGAGGTGCTGAGATCGTACAACGTGCAGTACACCGTCGTTACCACCCGGGGGGCCATGCTCGGCGAGCCCACGCCGCGATGCGGCTCCTTCGCCCCGGTCGAATGCCCGTCGGGCCTCGTCGCCTTCATCCGGGACGCGGGCGCCACCAAGGCGGTCTGGTCTGAGTCCACCGGCTACCCGGCCGACCCGGTCTACCGCGACTTCTATCGCGACATCGGCTTCGACCTTCCGGCCGAATACCTCAAGGCCCACCTGGAGGATCCGGGCGAGCGCATATTCACGGGCTTCAAGTATTGGTCCGTGACCGGCCGGACCCAGGAGAAGCGACCCTACGATCCGGCCGCGGCCCAGGCCCGGGCGGCCCGGCACGCGGCGCACTTCCTGACCGAGCGCCGCGCCTCGGCCGCCGCCGCCGCCGCGCTCATGGACAGGCCGCCCCTCATGGTCTGCCCCTTCGACGCCGAGCTCTTCGGCCACTGGTGGTTCGAGGGCCCCGCCTTCCTCGAAGCCCTGTTCCGCCAGGCCGCCTCGGCCGGCGAGCCGGGCCTCACGACCCTGGGCGACTACCTCAGGGACTTTCCCGAGAGCCAGAAGTCGGTGCCCGAGTTCTCCTCCTGGGGCGACGGAGGCTTCGCCGAGGTCTGGCTCGACGGCTCAAACGATTGGATCTATCGGCACGTGGCCAAGGCGGTCGAGCGCATGTCGGAGCTCGCGGAGCGCTTTCCCGACGAATCGGGCCTGCGGGAGCGCATCCTCGATCAGGCCGCGCGCGAAGTCCTCCTCGCCATGTGCTCGGACTGGGCCCTCCTCATGCGGGCGGGCAAATCCGCGAGCTTCGCGCGGCGCCAGATCGAGGAGCCGATAGCCAATTTCGGCAGGATCTACGACATGCTCTGCTCGAACACGGTCAGCACCGAGTGGCTGACCCGTCTCGAGAAGAGGGACAACCTGTTCCCTTCCATCAACTACCGCATGTTCCGCCGCAAGCGCTGAGCGGGCCCGCCCGGGCCCCCCGTCCCACTTGAAGTCCGAAGCCGCCCCATGGCACTATTCGGCATGGAGACTCGCGGGATCTTCGAGAACCTCTCCCCCCTCGACCACCGCTATTGGATCGCGAACCGGGAGGTCTTCGACTCGCTCTCCTCCATCCTTTCGGAGACGGCTCAGACGCGCTGGTGCGCGAGGGTCGAGGCCGCCCTCCTCGAGACCCACCTCGAGCTCCGAGATCGCGAAGATCCGGAGCTCTTCGCGTCTATAGAGGCCGCCGCCGAGTCCATCGATCCCGCCGAGGTCTACGAGGAAGAGGAGAGGACGCGGCACAATATTCGCGCCCTCGTCAATGTCCTGCAGCGAAAAGTGGACCCCGGGGTCGCGAGCCTGGTCCACCTCGGCGCCACGAGCGCCGACATCCTGGACACGGCCAAGGCCCTCGCGCTGCGCGACGCGGCCAGGCGCGTCGTCCTTCCCCTCCTCGCCCGCGTCGAGCTCGAGCTCTGCCGGCTCGCGATCGACGAGGCCGAGACCCCCCAGGTCGGACGCACGCACGGGCAGCACGCCGTCCCCCTGACCTTCGGCTTCGCGATGGCCGAGTACGCGAGCCGCCTGGGCAAATGCGTCCTCCGAGCCGGGGAGCTCGCCGAGGACCTGCGCGGCAAGCTCTCCGGCGCTGTCGGCTCGTACAACGCGCTCTCGATGAGCTACTCCGATCCCGAGGCGGTGGAGAGGCGTTTCCTGGGGCGCCTGGGGCTCGAACCCTCGGAGCACTCCACCCAGCTCGCCGAGCCCGAGCACGTCCTCAGGCTCCTCCTCGAGCTCAACGCGGCCTTCGGCGTCGTCGCCAACCTGGCCGACGACCTGCGCAATCTCCAGCGGACCGAGATAGGCGAAGTGCGGGAGTCCTTCGCCGCGGGCCAGGTCGGCTCCTCGACGATGCCGCAGAAGCGCAACCCCTGGAACAGCGAGCACGTGAAGAGCCTGTGGAAGGCCTTCTCGCCGCGGGTCGTCACTTTCTACATGGACCAGCTGTCCGAGCACCAGCGCGATCTCACCAATTCGGCGAGCGAGCGCTTCGTCCCCGAGTATCTCGCCGGGCTGTCCGCGGCGGCCAACCGGATGCTGTCGGTGCTCGCGGGCCTGGCCGTGGACCGCGGGCGGATGGCTTCCAACCTGGGCATGACCGGCGGGTCCGTGCTGGCCGAGCCGGCCTACATCCTCCTCGCCGAGTGCGGAGAGGCTGGGGCGCACGAGATCGTGCGCCGCGCGACGCTCGAGTGCGAGCGGGAAGGGATCTCGCTGCGCGAGGCCCTCGCGCGCGAGGGTATCCTCGACCGGCTGACGAACCGGCTCGAGAGCCTCGGCATCCCGGAGGCCTCCGCCTTCTTCGAAGAGCCCCGGCGCTACCGGGGAAGGGCGGCCGAGAAGGCGCGCGCGATCGGCGCGAAGTATCGCGGCCTCATGGGGCCTTTCGTCTCGGAGGAGACGGGCGCGGCCTCGGCCGCGGGCTAGCAGCGGGGTCCGACCGGCGAGCGCCGGCCCGGGCCGGCGGCCGGCGGACGCGGGAGGAGCGGCCGCCGGGAGGCGGCCGCGCGGATGCGCGCGTCCGGCGCGCGGAAGGCCCATATGTTCGAAGAGAGCTATTCCTACGACGACGTCCTCCTCGTTCCCGGCTATTCGGAGATCCTCCCGCGGGACACGGAAGTCTCCGCCGTCATCGCGGGGGACATATCGCTCAACGTGCCGATCCTGTCGTCGGCGATGGACACCGTCACCGAGGAGAGGATGGCAGTGGCCCTGGCGCTGCAGGGCGGCGCCGGCGTCATCCACCGGAGCCTCTCCCCGGGCGACCAGGCCGACCAGGTAGCCGCGGTCAAGCGCTATCTCAACTGGATCATCGAGAGCCCCGTGACCGTGGAGGCCCATCGGACCCTGCGGGACGTCCGGGCCTTGATGGAGTCCCAGCGGGTGACGGGCCTCCCCGTCGTGGACGGGTCGGGGAGGCTCGTGGGCATCATCACGGCGCGCGATCTCCGCTTCAGGCGCGACGACCTCTCCCTCGTGAGCGACGCGATGACGTCGCGGGTGGTCGTCGAGAGCCCGGACGCCACGCCCGCCAGCGCCCGCGCCAAGTTCGACGAGCACCGGATCGAGAAGCTGCCGGTGGTGGACGGCGAGGGAAGGCTCGCGGGGCTGATAACCGTGAAGGACATGGAGAAGCACGAGCGCTACCCCCGCGCCGCGACGGACAAGTCGGGCCGCCTGGTCGTGGGGGCGGCCGTCTCGCCGCAGGACTGCGAGACGCGCATGCCCCTGCTCAAGGCGGCGAAGGTCGACTTCGTGGTGCTCGACACCGCCCACGGCGACTCGCGCAACGTGGTCGACGCGGTGCGGAACATCAAGCGGGCCTTCCCCGGGCTGTCGGTCGTCGGAGGCAACGTGGCCACCGCCGAGGGCGCGAGGAGGCTGATCGAGGCCGGGGCGGACGCTATCAAGGTCGGCGTGGGCCCGGGCTCGATCTGCACGACGCGCATCGTCGCCGGGGTGGGCGTGCCGCAGTTCTCCGCCGTGCTCCGCTGCGCGGACGAGGCGGCCAAATCCGGCATACCCGTGATCGCGGACGGCGGGATAAAGTACTCGGGCGACATAGTCAAGGCGATCGCGGCCGGAGCGGCGGCGGTCATGATCGGCAACCTCCTGGCGGGCCTCAAGGAGGCCCCCGGGCGCGAAATCCTCTACGAGGGCAGGATCTACAAGGAGTACCGCGGCATGGGCTCGATGGGCGCCCTCAAGGACGGCTCCGGCGATCGTTACGGCATCGCGAAGGACGAAACGCCGGTCCCCGAGGGCATCGAGGGCCGCGTTCCCTACAAGGGCGAGCTCAAGAGCTTCATCCACCAGCTCGTCGCGGGGCTGCGGAAGGGGATGGGCTACTGCGGCTGCAGGGACCTGGGAGAGCTCAGGCGCTACAGGCGCTTCGTCCGCATCACTCAGGCGGGCCTGCGCGAAAGCCATGCCCACGATGTCGCGATAACCCAGGAGGCCCCCAACTACAGCCGCCCCTACTGACCCGGCAATAAAACAATTGCCGGGTCAGTAGGACGCCGGGCCAGGGCTTCGCCAAGGAGCGGGCTTCGGCTATACTCGGGCGTCGGCTACAGGGGGATCATGTGAATATCGTTGTCATCGGGGCTCAGTGGGGCGACGAAGGCAAGGGCAAGATCGTCGATTACCTCGCCGCGGACGCGCGGCTCATCGTACGCTTCTCCGGCGGCGCGAACGCCGGCCACACTATCGTCCTCGGCGGGGAGCAGTACGCCCTCCACCTCGTGCCATCGGGCATCCTCTATCCCGACAAGAGCGTGGTCCTTGGGACGGGGATGGTCATCGATCCCGAAGCCCTGTTCGCCGAGCTCTCCGGCCTCGAGGCGAAGGGCGTCGACTGGCGGGGGCGGGTCCTCGTCTCGGACAGGGCGCACATCGTCCTGCCGAGCTACCGCCAGAGGGACAAGGACATGGATGCCGCGAGGCGCAGGCCGATCGGCACCACCGGGCGCGGCATCGGTGTGACCTACGCCATGAAGGCCTCGCGCGACGGGGTCCGCCTCGCCGACCTCTCGGACCCAGGACGGCTCGAGAACCTCGACGAGGGGGACCGGGCCTGGCTCGCGCCGTGGGCGGAGAGGCTAGCCCCCATGTCCGTCGACCTCGTGCCCTACCTGAGGGCGCGCCGCAATTCCTACGTCCTCTTCGAGGGCGCGCAGGGAGCCCTCCTCGACCTGGATACGGGCACCTATCCCTTCGTCTCGAGCGGGATGTCCTGCGCGGCGGGAGCCGCCGCCCAGGGCGGGGTCGGCCCCCGCGCCCTCGACAAGATCCTCGGGGTCTTCAAGGCCTATTCGACGAGGGTCGGCAACGGCCCCTTCCCGACGGAATTCGATCCCTCGTCGCAGAGCGCCCTCGACGCCTACATCCGCGAGACCGGCCGGGAATACGGCGTCACCACGGGCAGGCCGAGGCGCTGCGGCTACCTCGACCTCGTGGCCCTCCGCTACGCGGCGACCGCCAACTCGATCGACCGCCTCGCCCTCACCCACCTCGACGTCTACGACGAGCTCGGGGAATTCGAGGCCTGCGTCGCCTATCGCGTCCGAGGCCGCATCGTCGAGGACTTCCCGACCGCCGTCGCCGACCTGGCCGACGCCGAGCCCGTGCTGCGCCGCTTCCGGGGATGGAAGAAGCCCCTCGGCGCCGTCAGGGCCTACGAGGAGCTGCCACGCGAGGCGAGGGACTACATCGCCTTCATCGAGGAGTACACCGAGACGACGGTCTCGATAGTCTCGGTCGGTTCCGACCGCAACGCCACGATAGTCAGGGAGAGTCCGTGGATAAGATCCTGATCCTCGATTTCGGCAGCCAGTATACCCAGCTCATAGGGAGGCGCGTGCGCGAGCTGGGAGTCTACGCGGAGATCTCGCCCGGCGACGCCGTCCTCGGCCCGGGCTCTCTCGAAGGCGTCAGGGGCATCGTGCTGTCCGGGTCGCCGCGGAGCGCCTACGAGACGGACGCGCCCGGGCCGGACGCCACGGCCTACGCTTCGGGCCTGCCCATCCTCGGGATCTGCTACGGCATCCAGCGCATGACCCTCGACTTCGGCGGCGCCGTCTCGCGCCTGGGCGAGCGCGAGTACGGCCGCAAGGCCGTGCGCCTTGTAGCGGAGGACCCCCTCCTCGCCGGCCTGCCGCCGGAATTCTCGAGCTGGATGAGCCACGGCGACTCGATAGAGCGGCCGGCCCCCGGTTTCGAGGTCCTCGCCAACTCCGACGGCGGCATTCCCGCCGCGCTCCGCGACAGGGCCCGGAACGCCTGGGGCCTCCAGTTCCACCCCGAGGTGAGCCACTGCGAGGGAGGCATGACGATCCTAGGGAATTTCGTGATCGGCATCTGCGGCGCCGCCAGGCAATGGAGCATGGAGGCCTATCTCGACGAGGTCTCGTCCCGTATCCGGAGGACGGTCGGGGAGGCCGACGCCCTCCTCCTCATCTCGGGCGGGGTCGACTCCAGCGTCGCCGGAGCCCTCCTGCTCAAGATCCTGCCGCGCGAGAAGATCCACCTCCTCTATATCGATACGGGCCTCATGCGCAAGGCGGAGAGCGACGAAGTTATGAGGAGCCTGCGGGCCCTCGGCGCGGCCGACCTCCGCATGGTAGACGCCGGGGAGGAATTCCTCGCGGCCCTCGCCGGCCTCGATGAGCCGGAGGCCAAGCGCAGAGTCATCGGCGACCTCTTCATCCGGATCCAGGAGCGCGAGGTGAGCCGGCTCGGCATACCGGACGCCTTCCTCGCCCAGGGAACCCTCTACACGGACCTCATCGAATCGGGCAAGGGCGTGGGCTCGAAGGCGCAGGTGATCAAGAGCCATCACAACGTGCGGAGCCCCCTCGTCGAGGCCAAGCGCAAGGCGGGCCGGGTCATCGAGCCCCTCGACCGGCTCTACAAGGACGAAGTGCGCGCCCTCGGCCGCCTTCTCGGCCTTTCCGGGGAAGTCCTTCGGCGCCACCCATTTCCCGGTCCGGGCCTGGGCGTGCGGATCCTCGGAGAGGTGACGAAGGAGAAGTGCGATCTCCTCCGCGACGCCGACGCGGTCTATATCTCCGAGCTGAAGGCTCGCGGCCTCTACGACAGGATTTGGCAGGCCTTCTCCGTACTGCTCCCGGCCAGGTCCGTCGGCGTGGCGGGGGACGAGCGCAAGTACGGCTTCGTCCTCGCCCTCCGCGCAGTGGTATCCGAGGACGGGATGACGGCCGACGTCTTTCCCTTCGAGATGCCCGACATCCTCGCCATCTCGAGCGCGATCACCAACCGCGTCCCCGGCATCGGACGCGTCGTATACGACATCTCGTCGAAGCCGCCGGCTACGATAGAATGGGAGTAGGAGAGGAACATGGAGAAGGCGAAGGTCTACTATATCGACACGCGTACCTCGGGCGCGAACATGCTCGACAAAATGGAGGCCATGCTGAGGGCCGCGGGCTTCTTCGACATCGAGTACAAGGATAAATTCGTCGCGGTCAAGCTGCATTTCGGCGAGCCCGGGAACCTGTCCTACCTGCGCCCCAATTACGCCGCGCGCGTGGCCCAGCTCGTCAGGTCCGCGGGCGGGAAGCCCTTCCTCACCGACTGCAACACCCTGTACAAGGGCAGGAGGGCGAACGCGGTGGATCATCTCCTCGCCGCCTCGGAAAACGGCTTCAACCGCCTCTCCGCCGCCTGCGACGTCATCATAGCCGACGGCCTGCGAGGCACCGACTACCGGGAGATCGAGATCGGCATGAAGCACGTAAAGCGCGCGAAGATCGGCTCGGCCATCGCCGACGCGGATGCCCTGATTTCCCTGAGCCACTTCAAGGGCCACGAGATGACCGGCTTCGGCGGCGCCCTCAAGAATCTGGGCATGGGCTCGGGCTCGGTCGGGGGCAAGCTCGAGATGCATTCGGACTCGAAGCCCCAGATCAAGACCGAGGCCTGCATCGGCTGCGGCGCCTGTGTCCGGAACTGCGCCCACGAAGCCGTCGTCCTCGATTCCGGAAAGCGGGCGGTCATCGATTACGCGAAGTGCGTCGGGTGCGGACAGTGCATCGCCATGTGCCGCTACGGAGCGGCGGCGCCGAACTGGAACGCGGCGAGCGCCCAGGAGAAAATCGCCGAGTACGCCTTCGCGGTCGTCAAGGACAAGCCGAGCTTCCACCTGAGTTTCGTGATGGACGTTTCGCCCGACTGCGACTGTTGGGACCGGAACGACGCGGCTATCGTGCCCGATCTGGGCATCCTGGCCTCGGCGGACCCGGTCGCTCTGGACAGCGCCTGCTACGAGCTCGTGAACGCGGCCCCGGTCAACAAGGGGAGCGCGGCCGAAGGGCGCGCGGAGGCGGACATCTTCCAGGCCCTGCACCCCGGGATCGACGGCAGTCTCGGCCTGGCCTACGCCGAGTCGATCGGTCTCGGCAGCCGGGCCTACGAGCTCATCCGGGCATAATAGGCTGAGCACTTTTATCGGTGGAACAGCCTTATTGACGGCCGCCTCAGCCGTCGCACAGAGGTTTTTTAGCCTGATATGGTGGCCTAGACAGCCTGATATGGTGGCCTAGACAGCCTGATATGGTGGCCTAGACAGACTGATATGGCGGCCTGGACAGACTGATATAGTGGCCTAGACAGACTGATATGGCGGCCTAGACAGACTGATATGGCGGCCTAGACAGACTGATATGGCGGTCCGGACAGACTGATATGGCGGTCCGGACAGACTGATAATTCCTCCGCGACCAGTGGAGAATTCCTCCATCGTCAACAGAAGGAATCAATTCCTGGTATGCCGAGGCTTTTCAAAGTCGGATGATTTTTGAAAAAGCTACCTTGATTTCTGCAATTGCGCAGAAAAGCGTTAGCTTTTCGAGCAATTGCAAGGCAGGCTGTTGAGATGCTTCGGGTATTTCAACAGCCTGCTCGCGGTCCCACTGGGCGCTGACCGGGCCCTCGCCCGGGTCAGCGCTCGACGAGGATGCGGCCCGCCGTCTTGTCGAGACGGAAGCGGCAGGCGTGGAGCTTCTCCTCGACCACTATGCTCACGCGGCAGATCTCGACGACGACGCCTGGAAAGATTTCGCCGCGCGCCTCCACGACCGCGGCGTCGTCGGCGTCGAGCCTGCCCAGGAGCTCGGTGATCCGGACGCGCAGCTCCTCGGCCATCCCGGCGAACTCCTCCCTCGCCTTGCTCGCCTGGGGACTCGGATGCGCAGCGGCGGCCTGTTCGACTTGGCGGACCCGGCCGGCGAGAAGCCTCATTTTCTCGTTGGCCTGATCGAGTTTCTGCTGCACCGTGAAATCGGTGCCGACGTGGAGCCGGGTGGATTGGAAGGCCTGGTTGCCTAGGCGGCCGCAGCGGATGCCGTGCGTGGCGAAGACTTCCCCGCCCATGATCACGCCTTTGTCGCCCAGGTCGACCGTACCGAGACAGAAGACCCGGCTGTTGACGATCGCCGACGAGATCCTCACGTCGCCCCGCGCCGCGACGCGGCAGTTCTGGATGTACTTGGCCTTGATCCCGCCGCCCGCGCGCACCTGGCCCCGGCGGCGGCCTATGATGCCCTGGGCGCAGGTCAGGTCCTTTTTCGCGTTGACGTCGAAGGCGTCCATCGTGGACTTGCACACGATGGAGCCCCCCGACCAGACCTTGAAGCCGTCGTGCACGGCTCCTTCGATCACGACGTCGCCGGGGAAGACTATGTGGCCGGTGTGGAAATCCACCTCGCCCTTGACGACGAGGACCTCGTCGACGTCGGCGCGGCCGCCTTCGAGGAGGAGCCTTCCGTCGACCGTCGCGACGAGTCTGTCGTCCCGCCGCTCGACGTTCCGCCCCGCCGTGCAGCCCTCCGGCGATTCCCGCGCGAAGGCCGTCTCCTTGCCGCGCACGTCCATCCCCGGGGAGCCGGGCCTCTTGGGCATGACGGTGGCGATAGTATCGCCGGCCTTCACGATGCGGATCGTCGCAAGCTCGCGGAAATCGACGTGCTGCACGCTGTCGTCGACCTGCGGGCCAGCGCGCCTGAACTTGTCCGCCAGCGAGGCGTGCTCGGGAATTTCGGATACGGCCTCGGAGCCCCGCGCGACTACGACATCGCGGAGCACCTTCCGGTCGAGGTTGCAGCTCATCGCTGCCTCGGCGATGTCGCCGTCCGATATTCCCGAGACGACGCCTATGCGCCGGAGAAGCTCGTAGACGAGGGCGGGCTCTATGGGCAGGCCGTCGCCGCGGGGGGGATAGAAGCTTGCGGTGGCGGACATGGAGTCGGGGGAGACGGCCACTTCCACCGTGCCGTCGATGAGGCCGGCCGGGCTGTGGTAGGAGACGGACCCGTCCAGGCCGGTTGCGGCGCCGCCCTCGGGCCGCGCCGACTCCCCTCCAGAGTCGCCTTCCCCGGCTTTCTCTTCGAGCTCGTCCATACTCCCTTTATATATCGGCGACTCGGGAGCGGCTATTGCTCTTTTCCCCCGATTGTGCAAATATCGCAGGAAGCCTGCATTTTTATCCATCTCCGGAGAAATCATGAAAGAGCGATTCGAGCGTTTAAAGACCGTTCGCGGCCTGATCAAGGCGCATAGGATCGATTCGCAGGACACCCTCCTCCAGCTCCTCCAGGAAGCGGGGTATAGCGTGACCCAGGCGACATTGTCCCGCGACCTCAAGTACCTCAAGGTCGGCAAAGTCTCGGACGGCCACTCGGGCTACTACTATACCGTCCCTTCGGACGAGGAAAGGCGCGAGTCCGAGCGGCACTACATACAGGACTTCCTCCGCGGCTACGTATCGATAGACTGGAACGCCGCCCTGGCGGTCGTGCGCACCTTCTCGGGGCATTCGGACACCGTCGCCCTGGCCATCGACAACATGGGCCTGGAGGAAGTGCTCGGGACGATCTCGGGCCGGGACAACATGGTCTTCATAGCCCTCCGCGAGGGCTCTTCGGGCGAGGACCTGGTGGCGGCGATGAGGAAGAAGATCCCCGAGCTCGAGATAGACTGATAGGGGGACCGGCCGAGGGCGGGACCGGCGTCATGCCTTCCGGGGCATTCCCTTGAACTGGCGGTGCTCCTCCGAGATATGGTCGATGAGATCGCCGACCTTCCACCGTAGATTGGTGTCGGTCGTGGTGGCGAAGGCCGCCTCCCCTCCGGAGGGCAGCGCCGCTTTGAGCGCGCGCATCGCCGTCATGGCCTCCTCGGGCTTGAAACCGTGCAGTATGACTACCTTTTGATCGCTCATTGGAGTAGTCTAGCCTTTCCCGGAGGGAACGTGAACCCACTCCTGCAATTCGTCGACATAGTCCTTCACGTCGATCGCTACTTGACGCCGATTTTCCAGCAGTACGGCGGCATGACTTACATCCTCATGGGCCTCCTTATCTTCTGCGAGACCGGCCTCGTCGTGACTCCCTTCCTCCCCGGGGATTCGGTCATCTTCGCCCTCGGAGCCCTCGCCGCTGGAGGTGGGCTCGACGTCGGCACCCTCGCCCTGGTCCTCATGGCCGCCGCGGTACTCGGCAACGTGGCGAACTACGCGATCGGCTTCAAGCTGGGGCCGGCCGTCTTCAAGTCCGACAAGTCCCGGCTGTTCAGGCGCGAGTACCTCGACAGGACCCATGCGTTCTACGAGAAATACGGCGGCTTGACGGTCATCGTAGCCCGCTTCATGCCGATCATCCGCACCTTCGCTCCCTTCGTCGCGGGTATCGCCAAGATGCGCTACGCCCGCTTCTTCGCCTACAACCTCATCGGATCGGTGGGGTGGGTCGCGCTTTTCCTCTCCGGGGGCTACTTTTTCGGCGCCATGCCCTTCGTCCGGAGGAACTTCAGCCTGGTCGCGCTGGGCATCGTCGCGATCTCCCTGGTGCCGCCCATCGTGACCGCCGTCAAGATGAGGCTTTCCGCGAGGCGGTGAAGCCCCGGGGCGCGGGCGAAGGTCATTGCCCCCTATCGGGGCAATGAGTACCTTTACGGGACCATGGATTACGACAGGTATACCCTAAAGGCCCAGGAAGCCATTCAGGACGCCTCCGCGGAAGCGAGGCGGCGCGATCACTCGCAGGTCGACCTCGAGCATCTCCTCATCGCCCTCCTCAGGCAGGAAGAAGGGGTCGTGCCCGCCCTCGTCGAGCGTATCGGCGTCGACCGGGGAGCCCTGGAGGCCGAGATCGAGACCGCGCTCGCGGCGAAGCCCAAGGTTTTCGGCGAGGGCTCGCAGCTCTATCTCTCCCCCTATGCCTCAACCGCCGTGGCCAAGGCCGAGGCCGAGGCCGCGGCCCTGAAAGACGAGTTCGTCGCCGCGGAGCATATCCTCCTCGGCATAGTGGCCGGCGACGGCGAGGCGGCCGAGCGCCTTCGCGCGCGGGGCGTGACCAAGGCCGCCATCCTCGCCGCCCTCAAGTCCGTCCGGGGCAACCGCCGCGTCACCGACCAGGCCGCCGAGGAGAAATACCGCGTCCTCGAGCGCTACTGCCGCGATCTCACCGCCCTGGCCCGGGCCGAGAAGCTCGACCCGGTCATCGGCCGCGACGAGGAGATACGTCGCGTGATGCAGGTGCTCTCGCGCCGCACGAAGAACAACCCCGTCCTCATCGGCGAGCCCGGCGTCGGCAAGACGGCCGTCGTCGAGGGCCTCGCTCGGCGCATCGTCGTCGGCGACGTGCCCGATTCCCTCAAGGGCAAGAAGCTCCTCGCCCTCGACCTCGGCGCCCTGGTCGCGGGCTCCAAATTCCGCGGCGAGTTCGAGGAGAGGCTCAAGGCCGTGGTGGAGGAGGTGGTCAAGTCCGAAGGCGTGGTGCTGCTCTTCATCGACGAGCTCCACACCCTCGTCGGCGCCGGAGCCGCGGAGGGCGCGATGGACGCGTCCAACCTCCTGAAGCCGGCCCTGGCCCGCGGCGAGCTGCGATGCATAGGAGCCACCACCCTCGACGAGTACCGCAAGCACATCGAGAAGGACGCCGCCCTCGAGCGGCGTTTCCAGCCCGTGTTGTGCCCCGAGCCTTCCGTGGAGGCGACGATAGCGATCCTCCGGGGCCTCAAGGAGCGCTACGAAGTCCATCACGGGGTCCGCATCAAGGACGAGGCCCTCATCGCGGCCGCGACCCTCTCGGACCGCTACATCACGAGCCGCTTCCTGCCGGACAAGGCGATCGACCTGGTCGACGAGGCGGCCAGCCGAATAAAAATGGAGATCGAGAGCCAGCCCACGGAGCTCGACCAGGCGGAGAGGCGCCTGCTACGCCTCACCATCGAGCGCCAGGCTCTGTCCAAGGAATCGGACCCCGCCTCGGTCGAGCGACACGGGAAACTCGAGAAGGAGATAGCCGAGCTCTCGTCCGCCAGGAACGCGATGAAGCTTCGCTGGCAGGGCGAGAAGGAGAAGATCGATCGCCTCCGCAAGCTCAAGGCCTCCATCGAGGAGCTCAAGATCGAAGGCGAGCGGCGCGAGCGCGAGGGCGATCTGGCCAAGGCGGCGGAGATCAAGTACGGCAGGCTGCTCGAGGCGCAGAAGAAGCTCGACGAGCTCGGGGTTGAGCTCAACAGGGACAGCGCCGAAGGGCGGCTCCTGCGCGAGGAAGTCTCGGAAGAGGACATCGCCAGGGTGGTCTCCACCTGGACTGGCATACCTTTGGCCAAGATGCTTTCCTCCGAGGCGCAGAAATTCATAGACCTGGAGGCTCAGCTCGAGAAGCGGGTCGTGGGCCAGGAGCCGGCGGTCAGGGCGGTCGCCGACGCGATACGCCGCAACAGGGCGGGGCTCTCGGATCCCAACAGGCCCCTCGGTTCCTTCCTCTTCGTGGGGCCGACGGGCGTCGGAAAGACCGAGCTCGCCAAGGCCCTCGCCGAGTTCCTCTTCGACGACGAGAAGGCCCTCACCAGGATAGACATGAGCGAGTACATGGAGAAACATTCTGTCAGCCGCCTCATCGGCGCGCCCCCGGGCTATGTGGGTTACGACGAGGGGGGCCAGCTCACCGAGGCGGTGCGCCGCAGGCCCTACTCGGTCCTCCTCTTCGACGAGATCGAGAAGGCCCATCCCGACGTCTTCAACGTCCTCCTCCAGCTCCTCGACGACGGCCGGCTGACCGACGGCCAGGGCCGCGTGGTCGATTTCAAGAACGTCATCGTGATCATGACGAGCAATCTCGGCTCCGAGCTCATACTCGAGGCCAAGGACATGGCGCAGGTGCGAGCGGGCATCGACGGCCTCCTGCGCGCGACCTTCAAACCTGAGTTCATCAACCGCATCGACGAGACGGTGGTGTTCGAGCGACTGGGCAAGGAGCGCATTCTGGCGATAGTCGACATCCAGCTCGCCCTCCTGGCGCGCCGGCTGGCGGACCGGAAGATTGAGCTGGAGGTCACCAAGGAAGCCAAGGCCTTTCTGGCCGAGGCGGGCTTCGATCCCCTCTTCGGGGCGAGACCGCTCAAGCGCTCCATCCAATCACTGCTGCAGAACTCCCTCGCCGGGGAGATCCTGGCCGGAAGGGTGAAGGACGGCCAAAGGGTAAAGGTCGGGGTGCGGGGAGAGTCCCTCTCGTTCCAGGCGCTCGCGCCGGTGGCCTCGGCCCGGGTCTAGGACGGCGGCGCCATGGTATTCACCGATACGCACGCCCATCTCTCTCTCGTCTTCGAGGATCTCGGGAGCCTGGGCCTGGCCTCGATCCTCGAAGACTATGAGGTGGCCTGGGCATCGGCCGCGATGGAAGGCCGTCCCGGCAGTCTCATCCTCGATCCCGGAGTCGATCCGGGCGACCTGGCGCCCAGGCTCGGGCTCTTGGCGCGGGAAGGGGGTCTCCCGCCTTTCCTGCGCCTCGCCGCGGGCATCTGGCCTTCCGCCCGGAGCCTCGACTCGCCCCAATCGAGCCTCGCCGCCCTGGAGGCTTCGATAGCCCAGGCCGCCCGAGACGGCTACGAGCCGGCGGCGATAGGCGAGGGCGGTCTCGACTACCATCATATGGAGGGGTCGGCCGAGTCCCAGGCCCTCCTCTTCGAGGGACAGCTGACCCTCGCGGCCGGCCTCGGGCTACCGATGATCGTCCACTCCAGGGACGCCGCCGCCGAGACGCTGGACCTCATCGTCCGCGTCCGGAGCCCGTCGCCGGTGATCATCCATTGCTTCGGCTACGGTCCCCTCGAGGCGCGCGCCTTCCTGGACTCGGGCTGCTGGCTCTCCTTCGCGGGGAACCTCGGCTACAAGGGCTCCGAAGGCTTGCGGGAGGCCTGCGCCCTGACGCCCGACGACAGGTTCCTCCTCGAGACCGACTCGCCCTACATGAATCCCCTGCCGCGCCGCGGGAAGAGCGCGACGCCCCTCGACATCGAGAGGACCTACGCGCTGGCCGCGGGGCTGCGCGGGGTGGGCGTGGCCGACCTGGCTGAAACGATATCGCGCAACGCGCATTCCCTCTTCGGATGAGGGGTCAGGATCTCAGGGGGAAGGACAAAAGGACGCGGGTACCGACTCCGGGCTTGGAGCCGAGCCTGACCGTCCCGCCGTGGGCCTCGACGATATTCTTGACGATGAGCATGCCGAGCCCGGTCCCGCCCTGGCCGGAGGCCGAATAGAAGGGCTCGAAGACGTGGGCGAGCACTTCTGCGCTCATGCCCTCCCCCGTGTCGGCCGTCTCGAGGACGAGCCGGTCGCCGTCGCGGTAGGATTTCAAGGCCAACGTGCCTCCCGAGCCCGCCATGGCCTTCCGCGCGTTGTCCGCGACATTGAGCAGGGCGCGGAAGACGCGCTCGGCGTCGATGATCACCGGCTCGTCGTAGCGCAGCTCCTTCGTCATCGCGACGCCCGCTCTCGATAGGCGCTCGCCGACGGCCACCTCGACCTTCGCGAAGAGCTCGCCCGGCCGGATCACGACCATGTCGAGCCTGACCTCGCCGCGCGAGTAATCCAGGAATTCCCCCGCGAGCCGCTCGAGCCTGTTCACTTCCGAGAGGCTGGCGGCGACATGGCCCGCGAGCTTCTCGGGCTCGGCGAGCCTCATCTGCATCAGCTGCAACTGCCCCTTCAGTATGGAGAGGGGATTGCGTATGTCGTGGAGGATCAAGGACGAGAATTTGCCGAGGGTCGAGAGGCGCTCCGAGCGCAGGCGCTCGGAATGGGCCTTCTTGAGCTGCGCGTAGGCGCGCTCGAGCTCCGCGTTCCGCTTGCGAAGGTCGTCGACGAAGGCCTCGTTCGAGTTGCGGACCATGTACGAGATGCCCGTCATGACCGAGAGGGCGATCGACGATCGCTCGCGGATGAGGCGTCTGAAGTCGTCCCTATAGAGGTAGAGGAGGCGGGTCCGCTCCTTAGCGACGACCGTCGCGCTACGTGGCAGCTCGTCGATCAGCGCCATCTCGCCGAAAAACCTGCCGCTTCCGTGGACGGCGAGGAGGTCGGGCTTCGTATCGTAGAAGTTCTTCCAGACCTCGACCCGGCCTTCCATCACGATATAGAACCGGTCCGCGGTCGAGCCCTCCACGAAGATGACGTCCCCGGAGTCGCGCTCCTCCTCGGCGCAGGATTCGCCGACGAGCCGGATCTCGTCGTCGGTAAGGCCCTTGAAAAGGTAGGCGCGCCTGAGGAAGGGGAACCAGTCCAGCTCCTCGCCAAATGAAAGAGCCCTCTTGGGGAGGGCTCTTCGAGGGTCGCGACCCGGGGGCTCGTGTCCCTCCGGAAGGGACTGCGGCCCGGCGGAGCCCCGGGCCCTGCCGGGGCCCGAAGCGCCCGCCCCTCTCTCGAAGGGTGGGGACTCCGTCACCATGTGTCGGGCATGTCGTCCGTGTCGCGCATATCCTCGGCGAAGAGGTCGGTCACAGCTCGAAGGTCGTCGAGGTAGATGTAGTAGGTGCCGAAGGCCTCATCCGGATCGCATTGAATCCTGAACCCGACCACCTTGATGCCCATGTGGCTCGTGTAATGGAAATTGCGCTGAACGATACCCGTGCGGCCATCGGGATTCTGCGGCGGGATGGCTACCGAGAGCTTCTTCCAGCCCTGGAAGTTGAGCTTGCCCATCGGCAGCTCGAAGGTGTTGCCGAAGAAGTCCTTCAGCTCGATCCAGAGGATGTGGTTGTAGTTGCGCCCGGCCACCCACACCGAAATTGTCTTGGTGATGCCCTCGATCGGGATGGGGCGCTTCGCGGTGATCGCTATCTCGTTGTATCCGCGGGAGTAGAACTCGGTCTTGACGCCCAGGACGTACTTGAACACGATCTTCGGATCCTGGCCTACGTAGCGGGGGTCCGCCAGAGGCTCGGCGGCGCTGCCCGCGGGCCGGCCTTCGAAGAGGCGGGAAGTCACTAAGCCCTGGTCGGTCGAGATCGCGGCGTCCCAGAAGCCGGCGGCCTGGAACTGCTCGACGGAGACTTCCTTGAGCTTCTGCTGGGCCGTCTCGATACCGATCTTGTTGGCGTCGGGGGCGGCGACGTCGGTGGTCGCCGGAGCCGCGCCGGATGCCGCGGGGGCGGGAGAGGTCGTCGCGGTCTGGGAGAAGGCGGAGGCCGAAAGGGCCGCGAGCGCGAGCAGGACTATGATGGCTTTCTTCATGTCGGGCCTCCCTTATTTCTTCGCGCCGGCGCCGAGGGCGTCCGTGTAGACGTCCGGGTTCGCCAGCGTATCGCCGTCGAAGAGGCTCTCGAAGGTGTCGGTGAGAACCTTGATGTTGTTGAAGTTGAACTTGACGGACTTCTGCAGGTCGGTGCCCCCCTCGGTCCCGGGGATCACCACGACTTCGGTGGGCCTGGTCCATATCCGGAACTTCACGAGCGTGAGGCCCTCCCGCTTGGGCAGGTACTTCTTCGATTGGGCGACGTTGTCCGGAATATTGATCCGTAGGTTCTTCCAGCCGACGAAGCTGAGGTTCCCCATGTTGATCGTGTAGACGACGCCGCGATAGTCGCGGACGAAGGCTTCCAGATAGTAGTTGAAGTTGCCCGACCAGACCCACATGTCTATCATCTTGACGCGGCCGGGGAGGGGTATCTCGATCGGCTTGTCCTTGGTGCCCGGGATGATGTCCACCCAGTTGTATTCCTGACGGTCGAAGAGCATCGCGACGCTGAGGGACCTGGCGCTTTGTATCGCCGACTGATCGTCGCCGAGGATCGCAATGGGCCCACCCTTGATGAAGCCGATCCGCGGGAAGTCGCCGGTCGTGAATTTGCTGCCCAGGACGAACCAGTTTTGGGCTTCGGGCTTGCTGAAGTCCTGAACGACCCTGGATTCCAGATTGACCGTAGTCTCGTCCGCGAACAGCAATCCAATCCCTGCGAGGGACAATAACGCGACGGTGAAGAGGAGCGCCCGGTTAATGTGCTGTTTCATCCTTGAAACTCCTTTGGCAGTACCGCTGACCGGAGCCCGCGGTTAAGTAGGATTATATTTTCGGCATAGTCCTTTGTCAAACTATAAGCCTAAAAAGCTTCGGCCGCTAGTGTCTTCGCCCCGAACCTTTCGCGCGCAACGCGGCCCTCGCCGATTCGCCTCCTCGGCCCGGAAAGTCTCCGCCTCAGGGCCTCGGACAGGAAATACGCGAAATCGTGTCTCCCCGCGCGAATCGAGCCCGCGACCGGGCCCGCCGCGAGGATCGCCGGGATGTCCATGGCGCCCGAGCCGGAAGCCCCGCCCGGACCGGCCCCCCGCTCTCGGCCGAGGGCTGCCTCTCGCCTTCCCGCCAGGGCAGCGGCTATAGCTATATCGTCCGGATATATCCGGAAAGCGAGCGAGATCGGCGGCCCGGGCGCGGGGAAATCGGCGCCTATGGCCAATGAGGGCCGCGCGGCGGCCTCGATCGCGGCCCCGGATGCCGAGCCCAACGCGACGAAGAGCACTCGTATATCGTAGCCGAGCAGCTCGGCTACGGCGGCCTGGGCCGCGCCGTTCGCGGTCCGTGCCTCGGTCGCCTTGGGCGGGGAGGCTCCGCCTCTCGAATCGGCCGCGCCCTCCTGGCCGAGATCCCGAACGTAGAGGGGCCCTCCTTCCGAGGCGTCGGCGTAGGCCTCCGCGAAGGATGCCAAGGCGGCGCGCGGCCTCGAAGGGGCCTCGGAGAACAGGATGCCGCAAGCCGGGGAGCCGCCTTCGCCGGACAGGGCCGCGATGAAGGCACCTGCGGCCGCGCCGGCGGCGCCATAGGCCGGCACCGGATCGGTAGTAACCGTCCACAGCCCCGGCGTAGTGGTGCCTGACGGGGCTCCGCCGCGCCATTCCGGCACGAGGAGAGGGGGGATGCCGTCCCAGGTCCCGCTCGACATTATCGCCTTGGCGATCAGAGGGCTCGCGATCAAGACGGTCGCCTCTCCCTTTCCGGTACTGTCCGACATGGCCGCATCGAGGGCCTTCCCGGCTCCCTCGGAAAGGGCGACGGGTACAACGATCGGCCGTCGAAGCAGGCCGGCGGGTCCGTCGCCGAAGAGCGATCCGTCCTGGAGCCTCGCGGCGAGCGTCGGGCGAGCCGCGGCGAAGGCTTCGTCGAGGGCGACGACTGTTCGCGGCCGTCCGTCGAGGCCGCAGGAAGCCAAGGAGCAGGTTGCCCCCAGGACTATCCACGCGACAGCGAGGAATGGAGCGGAGTTCCCGGTCGAGCGCATCGAGCCATCCTATCTCCTGCGCGTTTCTGCCGCAATCGGCTCCCGGCAGCGACGGCACTTGACGCGTTTATTCCCGACCCATAGTATTGAAGGCGTATAGAGGAGCGCTTTCGGGCCTTTTCGCAGGCCGGGGCGCCCTCCGTCCAAATTCAAAGGAGTGCCAGATGCCAAGCTATAAAGAGCTCGGGCTCGTCAATACGGTCGAGCTCTTCAAGAAGGCGGTCAAGGGGGGCTACGCCATCCCCGCCTACAATTTCAACGACATGGAGCAGTTGCAGGCGATTGTCTCGGCTTGCGTGGAGACCAAGAGCCCCGTCATACTCCAGGTCTCGGCGGGCGCTCGCAAGTACGCGAACCAGACCATGCTCCAGTACATGGCCAAGGGCGCGGTCGAGTACGCCAAGGAGCTCGGTTACGGCATTCCTATAGTCTTGCACCTTGACCACGGGGACAGCTTCGAGCTCTGCAAGAGCTGCATCGAGTCAGGCTTCTCCTCGGTGATGATCGACGGGTCGCATCTTCCCTACGACGAGAACGTCAAGCTCACCAAGCAGGTCGTCGATTTCGCCCATTCCCAGAAGGACTACGTCTCCGTCGAGGGCGAGCTCGGCGTGCTCGCCGGCGTCGAGGACGATGTCTCGGCCGAGCACTCCAACTACACCCAGCCTTCCGAGGTCCAGGATTTCGTCAAGAAGACCGGAGTCGACTCCCTGGCGATATCCATCGGCACCAGCCACGGGCGTACCAAGTTCAGGCCGGAGCAGTGCACCAGGACCGCCGACGGCATTCTCATTCCGCCCCCCCTCCGCTTCGACATCCTCGCGGAGGTAGAAAAGCGCCTGCCGGGTTTCCCCATCGTCCTCCACGGCTCCTCGAGCGTGCCCGTCGAGTACGTGAAGATCATCGAGAAATTCGGCGGCAAGCTCTCCGACTCGGTCGGCATACCCGAGGACGAGCTGCGCAAGGCGGCCAAGAGCGCCGTGTGCAAGATCAACATCGACTCCGACGGCCGTCTCGCCATGACCGCCATCATCCGCAAGGTCCTCTTCGAAAAGCCGGACGAGTTCGATCCCCGCAAATACCTGGGTCCGGCCCGCGACGAGCTCAAAAAGCTCTACGCGCACAAGAACCAGGAAGTCCTGGGGTCGGCCGGAAAGGCTTAGGGCCGGCGACCCGGGGCGTGGATCGGGGCGGAAACGCCGCGAAACCGCCCATTGCGCCATATATATGGAAGAGGCCGTCCATGTGGACGGCCTCTTCCATCTTCCAGGATCCTAGCGATCGGTCATTCATCGACGATTTGGACGGGAGGGCGGCGCAGGAGCTCGGAATAGGACAGGCCCCGCGCCGAGAGGCAGAGCATCGCGACGAGGAGCATGGCCAGGGGCCCGAGCCGCGCTAGGAGGAGGAAGGGGCACAGCGACGCGGCGAAGCTGGCCGCGGCGACCGCGGCGATCTCCATCGCGAGGCCGAATCCGTAGGCGCCGTGAATCCGCGCCGCCGCTTTGGGCATGAGGAGGCAGATTGCCCCCAAGAGGAATGGCAGGAAGAAAAGGGCGTAGGGGGAGGAGGAGCCCCAGATCCGCGCAGACTCGCAGAGCCCGACGGGCGAGAGAGCGCCTGCGTAGAAGGCGGTGAGGCGGCGCGCCCCTGCACCGGGAGGGAGGCGCTCGCCGGGCTTGAAGAACACGAGGTAGGCCAGGGCCGGGAGGGCCGAGTAGGGCAGGAGCCTGTCCGCCCATTCGTGGAAGGTCAGGAGGAAGGAGCCGTAGGCCGAGGGAACGATGGCCCCGAGTATGCGCGCGATCAGCCAGACGGGTACGAAGGAGGCGAGACCCTTCGCGTAGGCCCTTCCCGTCTGGGGGAATTCGAACTTCGGGTATGCGTCGAGCACCAGAAGGAGGAATCCCAAGGGAAGCCCGAATATCAGGAATAGGTACATCGAGTCAGGCTAACACGGCCCCCGGGATGGATTCAAGTCAGCCCATGCCGAGCAGGTCGAGGTGGTCCCGAGCCCAGTTCGATCTTTTGCGCGCGGAAGCGGCCTCCCCCGCGAGGCGCTCCGCGAGGACGCTCGAGAGCGGGAGCAGGGCTCCGGCGAGCGCGGCGAGTAGCTCGTGCTCGCCGGATTCAATTTCGGCCATGGCCTTGAGCAGGTCCTTCGGGTCGGCCGGCGACTCTCCCGATCCGGACTTGCCGTCGATGAGGGCCGCAGGGGAGATTCCCGACTCGAATTCGATTTCTATATCCGGCGAGGCTGCGAGGATGGCGCCGATTTCCATGGAAATCTCGCCGAGCGCCTTCGATAGCTCGAGTCGCTGCTCGGCCATGGACGCTGTCAGCCTCGAGGCCGGTCCGGGCGGCATGCGTCTGGACCAGTCGCGGTACGCCGACAGGACGGCGGAGCTGCGCGAGCCGAGTTCCTTTATGGCCGATGAGAGGCGATAGATCTCCATGGTAGAAGTGTAGACGCGCCGTATTCGGGATGTCAAACGAATAGGGGCCGCCTCTTTACTCGTCGAGGCGCCTTATGCTAATATTCATTTTACGTTTCGTTCGTTCGGAACCGGCCGCCAAGCCGCGGTCAGGCCGAAGGAGGTCAGTTGGCAGATAAAGACTTGCGGATCAACGAGCAGATCCGTGTCCGCGAAGTGCGGCTCGTAGACGATAAGGGCGAGCAGAAGGGGATAGTCCCGACGCTCGAGGCTATCAAGATGGCCCGCGATCTCGGTTTGGATCTCGTCGAAGTCGCGCCGCAGTCAATACCGCCGGTATGCAAACTGCTGAATTACGGCAAGTTCAAGTTCGAACAGGAAAAGAAGATAAAGGAATCGAGGAAGAAGATCCGCGTCGGCGAGCTTAAGGAGATCCGGATGCAGCCCAAGATCGCCGGGCACGACCTCGATTTCAAGTCCGAGCACGTAAGGGAATTCCTCGAAGACGGCTTCAAGGTCAAGGTGACGATCCGCTTCCGAGGCAGGGAGCTGGCCCACACCGAGATAGGCGAGCAGGTCCTCAAGAGGGTCCTCGTCAAGCTCGAGGGTTTCTACATCATGGAGAAGACGCCTTCCATGGAGGGCCGGTTCATGTCCATGGTGCTTCAGCCCAAGGCCTCGATAATAAAGAAGACCGCAGTCCCGGCAGCCGAAGAGGCTCCCGCGGCTGAAGGCAAAGATTAGCGTGACGCGCAGTAAGGACGGATCGACATGCCCAAGATGAAGACCAAGAAGGCCGCGGCCAAGCGTTTTTCCCTGACCGCGAGCGGCAAGGTGAAGTACAAGAAGATGAACCTTCGCCATATCCTGACGAAGAAGACGACCAAGCGGAAGAGGGGCCTCCGCAAGAGCGGCTACGTCGACCCCGTCGCCACCGGTCAGATCAAAAAGAAGCTTCTTCCTTACGGATGAGGCTTGTGGCTTCGTTCGGGTTGCCCTGTCCGACGAAGTCTTGCGATGCCGCTGGCCATCGGCCATTGCCGGCGTCCCGCGCCGCCCGTCGCGACGGCGCGTATCCGAAACGAGGAGCGTATAGATGTCGAGATCGGTAGCCGGAACCAAGAGAAAGGACCACAGGAAGAAGATCCTCGGGCGCGCCAAGGGCTTCTGGGGTCGCAGGCACTCCAATTACAAGGTGGCCAAGGACGCCGTCGCCAAGGCGCTGTCGTATTCCTATCGCGATCGCCGCGACAGGAAGGGAAGCTTCCGACGGCTTTGGATAGCGCGCATCAATGCCGCTTGTCGGGAGAAGGGTATCTCGTACAGCCGCTTCATCGAGGGGCTCGCCAAAGCCCAAGTGGCGGTGGACCGCAAGATGCTCGCCGACTTGGCCTTGCGCGATCCGACCGGCTTCACGGCCGTTGTCGAGCAGGCCAAGGCCGCGCTCGAGGCTTGAGGCCGTGGTAAGCCTCGAGCAGGTCCGGGCCCTCGAGGACCGGGTCGAGAAGGCGGTCGCCTATATTGCGAGCCTTCGCGAGGAGGGCGCCGGGCTCAAGCTCCGCCTGGCCGAGGCCCAGTCCTTCATTGACGAGGCGGCCGACGAGCTCGCCGCCGCCGAGGAAAAGGCGGCAGCCGCCGAGGGGCGCGCCGAAGCGGCCGAGGAGCTGCGCCAGGCCGAGGCTTCCGCGGTTGCCGGTCGGATCCGCGAGTTCGAGTCGCGGCTCTCCGACATGGCGGAGCGTGTTGCGGCGGCGGAGACGAGGGCCGCCGAGCTCGGCGCTCGAGCCGAGGAGTACCGTAAGGACCAGGCGAAGATCGAAGAAGGCATCGTGCATGCCCTCCGGAAGCTCGACTCCTTCGAGGACATGGTCCTCGGGCAGGCGGTCGCCTCGACCGCGGCGGCGGATGCGCCGGAAGCCGCGGCGGCGGATTCCGGCATCGCGGTCAAATCGGCGCCCGACGCGGAAATCGAGACGGTCGAGAACGAGCTCGACATTTTCTAGCGGAAGGGCGACAGCGTGGCGCTCCAGCTCTTCAAGGTCGATCTCCTCGGGCCGACCTTCACCATCCAGACCGACGAATCCTTGGATTACATGCAGTCTCTCGTCATGCGGCTGCGCGAGCGCCTGAGCTCGCTCAAGGGCTCCACGCGGGTCGCCGACCCCCTGCGGCTGTCGGTCCTGCTCAGCATAACCCTGATGGACGAGCTCCAGCGCCTTCGGAAGAGAGGCGGCGGCGACGAGGAGGAGGAATTCGCCGCCATCGCGGCTCGTCTGATCGCCGACCTGGATCGCAGCCTCGAGAATCCCATTGCCGGCGTCGAGGATCTGCCGGAGGATCCTCCGGCATAGCGCGGGTCGGGGACGGGACTTGCCCAAGCGGCGCCGGGCAGTATATCCTGGTGCAATGATTATGCCTTTAGAGCAGCTCATAGAATACGATGGCAATGTCTACGAGATAACCGTGGCGATCACGCGGCGCGCCTACCATCTCGCCGTCCTCAAGACTCCCGAAGTCGAGAAGAACAACGGCAAAGTCGTATCCTTGGCGACGCGACAGGTCTTCGGCAAGCAGGTTCAGTACCGCCTCCTCGACTAGTCCCCAAGCGGTCCCTTATATATGGTGAGGACGCATCAAGCGGTCGTCGTCCTCGTCGGCCCCACGGCCTCGGGAAAGACGGCTCTTCTCGACGCCGTCTTCGGGTCGAGGGCGAGCCGCGAGGCCTACGGGTTGCCCGAGGCGGAAATCGTCTGCGCGGATTCGATGCAGGCCTATCGCGGCATGGATATCGGCACTGCCAAACCCGACTCCGCCCTCCGGAGCCGGCTGCCGCACGCGCTCATCGACATCCGCGGCATCGGCGAACAATACACTGTCGGGGATTTCGTGCGCCTCGCCGACGAGGCCTGCGAAAGGATCTCGGAGCGAGGACGGCTTCCCGTCGTCTCGGGGGGCACGGCCTTCTACCTGCGGAATTTCATCTGCGGCCTTCCCGGCGCGCCCGCCGCCGATCCGAGGATCAGGACGGGCGTGGCGCTCGACCTCTCGACGCGCGGCGCGGCGGCTCTTCGCGCCGAGCTCGCCGCCGTCGATCCGGTCTCGGCGGCGCGCATCCACGAGAACGACCTGTACCGCCTGACTCGCGCCCTCGAGATAATCCGGCTCACGGGAAGGCCGATGGCGCAGTTCGCACCATCCGAGGAGCCGCGGGCCGGCCGCAGCTTCGCCGTCTTCGGCATCGCGCCCCCGCCGGGGGAGCTGGCACTGAGGATCGGCGAGCGGGTCGAGGCCATGATCGCCGCCGGGCTTGCCAATGAGGTCGCCGGCCTCCGCGCGGCGGGCCACGGCACGGATGAGCCTGGAATGCGGGCCATCGGCTACCGGGAATTCTTCGAATCCGGGCCCGCCGGCTCGGTCGGCCGCGAAAGCCCACCCGGCGGGCTCGAGGCCATCGTCGAGAGGATCAAGCTCGACTCGCGGCGCTATGCGAAGCGCCAAATGACCTTCTTCCGCAAGCTCCCCGGCATAGAGTGGATCGACCCCTCGCCCGAGGAGTTCGCCTCCCGCGTTTCCGGCATTGTCCGGGGCGTGGACACCGGTCTATAGTCCTGGCCTCCATGCGGATCGACTACAAGGCCGAGCTCAACTCGGAGCAGTACGAGGCGGTGACCAGCACCGAGGGTCCCCTCCTCATAATCGCGGGAGCCGGCTCCGGCAAGACGCGCGTCATCACCTATCGAATGGCCTACATGCTCGATCAAGGCATAGCCCAGCATTCGATCCTGGCCCTCACCTTCACCAACAAGGCGGCGCGCGAGATGTCCGAGCGCGTCCGGTCCATCACGGGCAGGAGGTTGCGGGACCTGACCGTATCCACCTTCCACGCATTCGGCGTCAAGATACTGCGCAAGGAGATCGGCCTCCTTGGCTACAAGGACAACTTCTCGATCTACGACGAGGCCGACCGCAATCAGCTGATAAAGGACTGCGCGCGCGAGCTGGGCTTCCGCATGGAGTCCTTCGATGCCTACAAGGTGGGAGCCCTCTTCTCGCAGATCCGCTCCGACCAGCGCACCTGGTCGAAGGCCGATGACGCGTATCGCGGGCTCTACGACGAGTACCGCCGCTCCCTGAGAATCTTCAACGCCGTCGACTTCGACGATCTCATCGTCCTCCCGATAGGCATCTTCGAGCTCCACCCCGAGATCGCGGCGAAGTACCGCGAGACCTACCGGTACCTGATGATCGACGAGTTCCAGGACACCTCGCTCGTCCAGTACCGCCTCATGCGGATGATGTCTTCGAGCAACATTTGCATCGTCGGCGACGACGACCAGTCGATCTACTCGTGGCGAGGGGCGAACTTCGAGAATTTCGCCCTCTTCGAGAGGGATTTCCCCGATTTCAAGGAGCTCAAGCTCGAGCGCAACTACCGCTCCACGGCCATGATACTCGACGCCGCGAACGCCATCATCACCCACAACGAGAATCGCAAGGAGAAGGCTCTGTGGTCGCCCTCCGGCGCGGGAGGCACGCCCATCGAGCTGTATACGCCTGAGGACGAAGGCGAGGAAGCCGAATTCATCGCGAGGACCATCAAGGAAATCAGACTCAAGGAGCGGGTTCCCTGGGGAGAGTTCGGGATACTCATCCGCACGAACGGCCTCGCGAGACGCATCGAGGAATCGCTCCTGGCCGAGCAAGTCCCCTACAGAGTCTCCGGCGGCACATCGTTCTACGGTCGTAAGGAGATCAAGGACTTGATTTCTTACCTGCGCGTGGTCGCCAATCCCGACGACGACGTGAACCTGATCAGGATAGTCAACACCCCGCGGCGCGGGATCGGCAAGACCACCCTCGAGAAGCTGAACGCGATAGCCAGGTCCCGAGGCTCGTCGCTCAGGACGGCGATGGAGCTCGCGCGCACGGGCGCGGCGATCGGCGCCGAGGGGGGCGGGGACGCGGTCGAGGGGTCGGGCGGCCTCGCCTTCGGCGGCCTCTCCGAGAAGGCAATCGCCGACATCTCGGCTTTCCTGGCTCTCATCGACGAGTACCGCGAGGCCCTCCTGGGCAAGAAACGCATCGCGGCCAAGGTAAGGCAGCTGGTCGACGCAGTAGACTACTGGGGCTACCTCGTAGAGGAGAACAAGCAGAGCGACAAGGCGGCCAAGTGGAAGTTCCGGAATCTCGAGATACTCATGAAATCGATCGAGGATTGGGAGAGCGACCCCGACAATGTCTCGCCGGGCCTCTACGAGTGGCTCAACCGCGTATCGCTTATAACCCGCGACGACATCGAGGAGGATGAAGGCGGCGAGGTCAACCTCATGACGATACACGCCGCGAAGGGCCTCGAATTCGAGGTGGTCTTCATCGCCGGCTGCGAGGACGGCATAATCCCCCATGCGCGGGCGCTCGAGGAAGGGGAGGGCAACCTCGAGGAGGAGCGCCGCCTCTTCTACGTGGCCGTGACCCGCGCCCGCCGGCGCCTGGTCATGAGCGCCTGCCGTCGCCGCCGCAGGCAAAGCCAGACCGTGGACTGCGTGCCCAGTCCCTTTCTGCAGGAAATACCCCCCGAGCTCCTTCAAAGCCGCGAGGGAGAAACCGAATTCACCGAGGAAGAGGGCGCGGAGTACTTCGGGAAGCTGAAGGCCCTGTTCGGTCCGGAGTCGGAATGACGGCGACCGGCTCGCGGACTATCCTCGCGCGGGCTCAAGGTCCCGATTTCGCTTCGAGCTCCAGCACGTAATCCCGGTAGGCCCGTTCCTCCTCCTCGCTCCCGAATCCTTCGATCATGATGCCGAATTCGGATTCGGGCCCCGCTATCCGACAATGCATCACCTTGCCTCTGGTGGTCACGCGCATCTCGCCCGAGGACGGGTGCACGCGGAAGCTGGCGTGTAAGACGCCCCCTTGCCCCGCGCAGACGTCCCCCCTGACGAGGAAGCCGGTCGCGCTCAAGTTGCGTATATGGATCGGCGAGGCCTTCTGCTCGATCTGCTCAGCGTACAGCGAGACGACGAAACGCGGTGCCGCGCGCCTGTTTTCGTCCATCCTCCGAGTATAGAGCGCTCATCCCGGATCGCCAAGGAGCTTTCGGCGGTCCCGCTCCAGGTTGATCCAGGTGAGCTCGTGCCTGTTGTGCCACAGGTGCAGCACGCGCGAGCCCGGCACGGCGGCGAAGCGCTCGGTTGTCGCCCTGTCGAAGCCGGCTCCCTGCATCTTTATAGTGCAGATGTAGTTCCTCGCGAGTCCCGACTCGAGCCACGAGGATATCCACTCGAGGAGGGCGGGAGGGTAGCAGACGACGTCCGAGCAAAGCCAGTCCACGGCCCCGATGGAATCCGGCTTGAGCGTGAAGGCGTCGTGGCGCATCGCGCGGACATTTGGGAGGGCCGCGATCCTCGGCTCGAGATCGGCGCGGTCGATCGCGAGCACCTCGGCCCCGAGCCCGGCCAGGGCCCAGGTCCATCCGCCCGGAGAGGCGCCCGCGTCCACGCAGGTATCACCCTGGGCGGGCAGCTCCCCCGCCAGGACGAGGGCCTCCCACAACTTGCGGTAGGCCCTGCTGGGCGGGCCCTCCCGGTCTTCCTCGAACTCGAGCTCGCCGTTGGGGAAGGGGCTCGAGCATTCGGGGCTCGCGATCATCGTGTTCTCGTCGAGCAGGGTGAAGGCGCCCATCGGCACGTCGGGCGGTACGAAGGGAAAGGCCTTCGGCTTGGAAGGCAGGGGAGGCAGCTTCTGGGCGATCAGGGCGGCGCGGCGGTGCAGCCTTGACGGCGCGACCGCCCAGTTGCGCTGAATGGAGCGGAGGATCCTCGCGGCCTCGCCTACGGACCCGAATTCGACGAGGAGCGGCCTCTCCCACACATTTCGCGTCCAATAGGGCCGCCGATGCCCTCCCAGGACGGTGACGAGTTCGCCGTCGAGGCGGTCGCGCTCGGGCAACTCTTCGAGGAGGAGGGGGAGGAAACCCCTCGCCGCGTGGTAGCATGTCGCCGAGAGATCCCTGGCCGCGCCGGGCATCATCTCGTCCGATCGGGGGCGGGCCCGCTCGCCCTCGGCGGCGAGCCGCGCCCTATCATAGGAGCTTCCTCGAGCGCGCGGCTTCCAGGAGGGCGCGGTTCCAGCGGTTCGCCTCCAAGAAGCCGTCCTTGAGGGCGGCTTCGCCCATCCTGGTCGAGCGAAGCTGCAGCGCCTTGAAGGCCTTGCTCAGGGCGCTCGCGCCCTCCATGGAGCTCGGCGTCGCCCTCTCAAGGATTAGGTAGCGGTAGAAGAGGTACAAGTGGGCGGCCGGGTGGAGCGCGGAGAGCCTCTCCTCCCTCGCCATCGACGCGAGCCTGTCCGCGCTCGCCAAGCCCTTCCCCTCGGGGTCGGACATGCCGGTCGCGAATTCCGCGAACGCGGCCATTTGGTCGCGAAGATAGCTCCTCTTGCCGAAGAATCCGACCGCGCGACCCTCCAGCGAGGAGTAGCCCGAACTCCAGTCGAAGGCGTCGGCCGGGGAGAAGCCGCCTACCGGCGCGACGGCGAGGGCTTCCTCCAGGAGAGGCAGCGCCCTGGCGGGCGCGCCTTCCCGGTACTCGAGCTCCGCGAGGAACCACAGGGCCTCCGCGTCGTCGACGAATCGGCTCAGTATCTCCCTCGCCCTCATAGCCTCGCCCGCGAAGGCGGCCGCTCGGCCGGTCCATATCTCCGCCCGCTTGGAGGCCTCGGATTGGCCGTAGACGCGCGCGACGGATCGGACGAGCCCGAAGCGCTCCTCGGCGCTATCGTAGCGCCCCGTCTCGAAGGCTACTCTGCCTTTGATGAAGGCGCAGATCGATTCCCAGTCGGCGCGGAACGCGGAGGCGGCCCATACTGCGGCCGCATCGGCGCGGGAGCCCGCCCTTCCCAGGTCGCCGAGGGCGAAATCGGCCGCGGCCTCGGCGGTCGCGGAGAGGATGCACTCGAGCGGCTCGGGGAACACGGAGGCGATGTCGTAGGCGTTCGAGAGGTAGTCAGCGCCTTCCTGCACCTGCCCCTGCGCCAGCGCGCAAAGACCGAGGAGCCTGTGGGCCTTCGCCTCGGCCTGGCGGGCCCCCAGATCCTGGAGGCCCATCAGCGCGCCCTTCGCCCTGGAAGCCGCGCCGGCGGCTTTGCCGTCGGCGTATTCGAAGGCCGCCCTCGCGAGGTCCGCGGCTGCGGCGGCGATCTTCCCTCCCTTGCCCCGGAGGGCCGAGCTCCGCACGGCGGCCTCGAGCCGATCGAGCGCATCGAGGCTGGCCTCGCGATCCGAGGCGCAGTAGCCGGCGAGGAAGTCGGCCATGGGCTCGAGGGGCATTCGGGGAGACTCGCCCGCCGCGGGCCCGCGGGGCCCGTAGACCGCGTCGGCGGAAATGCAGTCCAGGACGAGGGCGAGGCCATCGGCGTCGTCCGCGCGGCGCTGCGCCGAGTCCGAGATCACGCGCCGATACAGGGCCACGGACGGGATGATCAGGCCTTTCTCCCTGAGCTCGAGGAGCCTGGAGGCGAAGCTCTCGCGCATTGCCGAGCCGCGATCGGGGATGGCGTCCTCGCAGCGGCGGGCGGCCCCGGCGGAGGCTATGCGGGGCCGCTCGCCTTTAGTGACCAGGCCCAGCTCGAACAGCGTGCCGTAGACGATGGAGCGGATCCCGGCCGCGTAGCCCGAGTCGCGGAGGAAGTCCTCCATGAATCCGTCCGTGAGGACACCCTCGCCCAGCCGCAGGGCGAAGAGGAGTTCGGCGTATTCCAGGGGCAGGGTTGCCAAGGCGTCGGAAGCCAGGGATTCGGTCGATGCGGCGGCGGAGACTTCGCGCCCCGAGGCGAGGAGACGGATCGCGAGTCGCAACCGCAGGGGGTCGCCGGCGGCCGCGAGGGCCAGGGCGACGGAGGCGTCGGTCGCGCATATCGCGTCGGCCGCGCTCAGGGCCGCCTGCGCGATCGCCGCGGGGCCCGGTCCCGCCGCCTCTATGAGCCGCGGCCTTTGGCCTCTCCAGGACGGCGGCAGGTCCGAGCCGGCGACGATGATCATGAGGCCCTCGCCCGAAAGCCGGCCGATGACCAGAGAGCGGATCAGGTCCAGGCTTCGCGCCGGGAAGGCCTCGATCCCTTCGAGGATCATGAAGGCGGGGAGTCCGATAGATCTCATGGTCCGAGCGTAGAGCCTCAACGCCGCCGCCACGCATAGGCCGAGCCGTATGTCGATTTGCTCCGAATAGCCGCTTCGGTAGGGCGAACGCCGGAGGAAATCCAGCATCGGCGCGAGTTCCTCGAGGAGGCCGCGCTCCGCTCCCGAGAGGAGAGCGCCCGGGCCGGTCGCCCCTCCCTGCGGCAAGACAAGCGCGCCTAGGGCGCTCGCGATCGGTCCGTAGGGCGCGTTCTCCACGGCAGAGGCCGCCAACCTGAGGAAGCGGCGGGAATCTCCGGAGTAGAGCTTGGCGAGCGCGGCTTCGAGGCAAAGCGAAGGCCCCCTGCCGGGCCCGAGGACGGCAAGGGTCGCTTCCGCTTCCTGACCGACCCCGAGCTCGCCGAGGGCATCGACGAGGCTGTCTATCGTCTGGAGCGAACTGTCTTCGATCGTCTCGCCGGTCGGCTCGCCGCCGGGGAGGGCGGGGCGGGCGTACAGCGCGTCGAGGACCGGGACGCAGCCTCTCCCGTCGAGCTCTCCAACGGGGACGGGGCCGAAGAGGAAGTAATCCTCGAAATAAGCTCTTGAGCGGAGCGAGACGTAGAAGCCGTCTCCCTTGACTCCGAACCACAGGCGCCTCGCCGAGCGAAGCGCCTCCTCCGGGTCCTTGGAGCCCGCCTCGAGGAGGAGGGCCCAGCCGTGAAGCCTCGGACCGAGGCTGGATATCTTCGACGAGAGGGAGCGAGCGGCTTCGGCGGCCCGCAGCCTGCAGGGGCGGGAGTCCTCGTCGAAGGCGAGGAGGAAGGATTCGTCAGTAGCCAGCCTGGTCGCGGCGAAGGAAAGAATCGCTTCCTGCACCGCGCCCGACAGCTCCGCGGCCAGCGACGGCTCCGCGCCGCGGAGCTGCGCATGGAAGGGTATCTTCAGGAAGAGTCCGATCACCTGATCCACCTCGCGATGTGCGTCCCGATGGTACAATTGTCACCATTACGGCTTTTTCGTCCAGCGGTAAAAACTTGACTCCGAGTATGGCGAATGCTACACTGCGCTCCCAGGGCGGTTTTACGGTCTTGGGCCCGGCAAATCAAAGAGGAAACACACTGTGCTGGATAGCATCTTCGGAGCGCTGAGCGGTCCTCTGCTCGCAAAGCTCGCCCTTTCGGCAGCATTGATAGCGGTCTTCGTGTTCCTTCGCAAAAAGGATACCGAAGGCTCGATGACGGGCTATGCCCTCATCGCCTGCTTCCTCGCCCTGAGAGACCTGTACTTCGCCTTCCTCGCGGGCCCGGAGCTCTACGACATCGGCGACCTGATCCTGCTCGGCAGCCTCCTGTACATGAGCTTCAAGCCGTTCAGGCTCGAGTGGGCCCTCTGGGCAGGCATGGGCCTCGACGGCGCGGCGATCGTCCTCCTCGCTCTCGAAGCCCTCGGGCTGGACCTCGGAGTTCCCCCCGGCTACCTCAGGCTCGCCGCGCTCGGCCCCGTCTTGGCCATCGCGATCCTTCCGCTCATGTACGGCGCGGAGGCCGACACTCCCGCCAGGATGCTCTCGGCGAGGTCCGCCCTGCCCCTGGCCACCGGGTCGGCGATATACATAGTCGCAGGGACGATCCTGGGAAGCGACGCCGCCGTCTTCCGGACCCTCCTGACTCCCTTGTTCTATGGCCTGCTCTTCGCCCTGGCGCTCATGTTCATCGACATAATCCAGGGCGAGCTGGTCAGCGCCGTCGACTACTACGAGGAGTCCGTCGACTCCTTGTACGATCTCCTCCTCTCCACGGGCACGGCGATGCGGAGCGAGACCTTCCTCCAGGACGTGGTCGACAACATGATCCGCACGGTCGTCGAGCGAACCGGCGCCGACGGCGGAGCCCTGCTCCTGTCCGACGAGTTCGAAGAGACGGTTTCCGTAAGGGCGGTGTGCGGCAAGTACCCGCCGCCCTTCAAGCTCCCCGAGAATCTTCCCAGGACGGCCGACAGGGTCGAGTCCTACGTCCGCCACGCGCGCTTCAGGCTGGGAGAGGGCATCCTCGGCGAGGTATCGCGGTCGGGCAAGCACGTCTTCGTCCCGCAAGCCGGCCCCGATTCTCCCCTGCCCGATAACGGCGACGAGCCTTGGCTCAAGGCTGGGGCCTTCATCGCGTCGCCTTTGATAGTCCGCGACCGGATAATCGGGGCGGTTTCGGTAGTCAAGTCGGAAAAGGGCAGCTTCTCGGAACGCGATTTCGACCGCTGCAAGCTCCTCGCCAACTTCGGCTCCATCGCGGTCGCGAACTCCTTCTCATTCCTCGAGGCGGCCGAGCGCAGCGATATCGAGAGGGAGGCCGACATAGCGGCCGAGGTCCAGGCCAGCCTCGTTCCCCAGAAGCTGCCCGAGGTGCGCGGCTTCGCGTTCGGCGCCTTCGCCAGCTCGGCGCGCGGCGTCTGCTCTGATTACTACGATATCATCCAGACCAAGGCCGACAAGGCGGTCGTCGCGGTAGGGGACGTCGCCGGCAAAGGCGTCGCGGCGAGCATCGTCTTGGTGATGGTGCGCTCCATCCTCCACCTCATCACCGCCTCGACCAAGGACGTCGCCACCCTCCTCCAGTGGGTCAACCGCGGCATCACGGGCAAGGTCGACCTGGACCATTACGCGACCCTCTGCCTGGCCGACGTGGATTCCTCTTCTGGCGCGGTGGAGCTCGCCAACGCGGGGCACCAGCCCGCCCTCCTCTGCCGCGCGGCGGGGGGCTCCCTCGAAGCCTTCGAGTCCAAGAGCGTGCCTATCGGCGTCGAGCGCGGTACGGTATACTCGTCGTCGAGGTTCGCGATGGCCGAGGGCGACCTCCTCGTGCTCTATACGGACGGGATAATCGAGACGATGAACGCGCAGGGAAAGCAGTACGGGCGAAAGAGCCTCGGCGCGGTGGTGCAGCGCTCCCGCGCCCTCGACCCGTCGGAGATCGCGGAGAGGATACGGGAGGACCTCCTCGGATTCGCGGGCCCCGCGCACCCGCACGACGATAGGACAGTTCTCGTAATCAAGAGATCCAAGGCATGACCACGGAGGAGCGGAGCGCATGGACTTAAAGATCCGCAAGAACGGCGAGAGCTACATCATCGACGTCAACGGCGAAATGGACCTCTATAATTCGTACAAGCTCAAGGAGCTCGTCATGAAGATGCTCGAGAAGAAGGTCGAGCGCTTCATCATCAACCTCGAAAACGTCGACTACATAGACTCGAGCGGCATCGGCGCCCTGATCTACATCTGCTCGACCATCAAGAAGATGGGCTTCAAGCTCGTGATCACCAATATTCACGGCTCCGTAAAGAAGGTGATCGAGCTCACAAAGCTCATGGGATACTTCCCGATAACTCCGACGATCGACGACGCCCTGAAGCGGATGGGGGCCTGAAATGGCGGCGCAGGAAGCTAAGGAAATCAAGGTCGACGAGAATTCCCCTCTCTTCGAGAAGACAGGTATGCTCCACAAGGAGTTTCCCTCCGATTTCAGGCAAATCCGGTATTTCACCCTCCTCATCGTCCAATCCGCCCCGCCGGACATAAAGGAGATCAATCTCCTCGAGCAGCAGATAAGCGAGATCATCAAGAACGCCGTGAAGCACGGCAACAAGTGCGATCCCGAGAAGAAGATCCGCGTCTGGTACTCGTTCAGCCCCGAGCACGCGCACATCATAGTCGAGGACGAAGGGCCCGGTTTCCACGATCTCGAGAAATGGAACGAATTCAACCACAAGAGACAGAGTCTCTTGGAGGGCAACGACTTCGAGGCTCTTTCGGAGTACGTGTCCTACCGCGGCGAGCGCGCCGACGACAACGACGGCGGTAATGCCCTCTTCGCCGCCCTGGAGTATTGGGACGGCGGCTTCGTCTTCAATTCGAAACGCAATTGCGTCTCGGTCCTGAAGCGTTTCCCGAGGAAGCGACGAGGGGTGTCGGTCGCGAGCGAGCGATAATCCTCACGCCGCCCGTCGCCGACGCGCGAAGGTACGGGCAAGGGCGGCGCAGGCGGCGGCCGTCGAGGCCGCGACCAGCGCGTAGCTGGCGAAGCCGGCCTTGATGCCGTAGTTCTGGGAAATCCAGGACATGAGGAAGGGAAAGGCGAAGAGGCCGACGCCGCCGCCGGACACCGCGAAGGAGATGGCATCGGCCTGGCCCTCCCTGCAGGATATGCCGACGAGCGAGATGACCGTCGGGTAGATGATCGAGCATCCGAGGCCCGCCAGGAATGTCAGGGCGGACGGTATCCACAACAGATTCCGCCCCGGAGCAGCGAACCCTAGGGCGCATAATGCGGCGGTCGCGGCAGTCAGGAGGAGCGAGAAGCCGAGGAGGACCGCGTCCAGGCGAGAGCCGCGGTAGAGGGCCGGCACGCTGAAGCGTCCGGCCAGGAGGCCCGCCCAGAACAAGGAGACGGCCAGCGGCGCGAAGGCGGGATCGGCGGCGAATATGCTCACGAAGTATTCCGCGATCCAGTTGGAGATGCCGATCTCCGCGCCTACGTAGAGCAGGAGGCAGAGGAAGCCCAAGTAGTAGGCGGGTGCCCGGGCGGGTCTCCCCCCCGCGACGGACTTTCCGCGGGCGGATTCGACGGCGCCGAGCCTCGAGAAGGGCATGGCGGCGAGGGCTATGCCGAGGAGCGCGAAGAGGACGGCGATGGCGCGGAAGAGGAGGGTCCAGGGCAGACCCCCGGCGATCATGAGCCCCAGGATCAAGGGGCCCGCAACGGCGCCTATCGCGAAGGCGCCATGCATGAGATTCATCGCGCGCCCCGATCCTTCCTCCTCGTCCATGCGGAGGGCCGACCAATTGACCGCCGGCTCGATCAATCCCTGTCCCGCGCCTATGAGTAGGTTCAGGCATAGGTTGGCCATGAACGACGGGGAGGATGCGAAGAATGCCAGCCCGAGGACGCAGCTCCCCAGGCCGATCAGCACCGCCGCCTTGGGGCCGATCGAGTTGAGCACTTTGCCCGAGCCCAGGCTTGAGAGGGAATAGGCCGCCGCGCTCGCGGCGATCACGGCACCGGCGGAAGCGTAAGTCCATCCGAACTCGCCTAGGATCTTCGGCAGCGAGGCGCCGATCAGCGTCATCGAAGTGCCGAAGAGGGCGAAGGCGCCGAAGAGGCCGAGGAAGAGACCGCGAAGCGGCTTGGCGACAAGAGGCATGCGTTGCGTCCTTCTTTGCTACTTTTGAGGCGATTTGAGCCCGAGGCCTTCGATTCCCGCCGCGTCCTCGTCGGTGAAGCCGCGGCCGTAGAGGCATTCGAACAGGAAGCGAAAGTCCTCTGGAAGGATCTCGGCGTACTCCATTCCGAAGTAGCTGCGCGACGCGTCCCTGTAGACTCGCTTGACCTTGGCGAGGGCCTTGATCGTCCTGCCCTTGGCCCTGATCGAGAGTTCCATCTCGCTCCCTGGGAGGAGGGAGGAGGAAAGGTCCCGTGACGAGTTCGAGAAGAGGAGGCCCCCCGCGCTTATGTCGATGACGTCGGCGGAGAAATCGCGCGCCTTCTTGGGGGCGTTGCGGAAATATCCGTTGACCTTGAGCGAGTATGCGAGAACCTTCGCGAATTGATGGAAGGTCTCGAGGATAGGAAGATCGAAGGGCGGTCTGCCCGCTTGGGTATTCACCAGGTAGACGTAGCCGATGACGTATTCCTGGAAAAGGAGGGGAATCATCAGTTCCGAGAGTACGCCGGAAGCCTTCTTGTTGCGCTCGAAGCGAAGGACCTCGTCGGCGACGAGATCCTCTCGCATATCCTCGTCCCTGAGGAATTCGGCGAGAACGTCGCGCGTGATGATTCGAGGATTGACATAGGGATCGACCGTCGGAAGCCCCCCGGCCGAGGAGGGGAGGTAGTATATCTTCCCGGTCCGCACGATCATGCGCTCTTCCTGGGTCTCGGGCCTGCGGTCCTTGAACATGCGGACTGCCCGCTCGGTGGCGAACTCGGACGCGCGCTCGTTGAATTCGCGCACGAGGGCGCGAATATCGTGCGGGTCGAAGGTCGAGTCGCGCTCGGGCTCCGGCTCGGTCACCGGCTCGAATTCCCGCGTCGTGGGGAAGGAAAGCTGATAGCGGTCGCCCCTGAAGGAGATGGAGACCTCGAGCTCCGTGGGCGGGGCGCGCCGGCTGTACCTGCGCCCGAGATTCTTGTAAACGGCTTCGGGCATCTCGGAAGTCACGCTCGAGTCCTTGACCTCGAGTATCCTCGCCCTGAACGCCATCGGCTGCTCGCGGTAAACGAAGCGGAACTCGTATATCTGGCTTCGCCGGAGGAGTCGGAGCGGCATGGCGTGGGAGAATACGAGCCCTTCCGCGCCTATCGCCGTGATGAGGCAGGGCCACTCGCCGGAGCCGGCGATAAGGAGGAAGGGAACCTTGTCGTCCCGCGCGGATCCGAGGATGAATTCCTTTTCGATCCGCTTAAGGTTAGTTGCCATCACGCATCCTTATCGCCTCTGGGCGCCGGCGTTCGCGGCGGGATTGAAGGCCAAAGGGCCGTCGACGGGCGGATCGAGGGCGAGCGCCTCGACGTACCAGGTATCGCCGGCTTTCCTGAGCGACAGAAGGCCTTCCACCCGCGGTTCGCCGGCCGCGGCCGGAAGGCGGATCCTGAGCGACGCGTCCGGACCGCGCAGGAGGATCGCGCCGAGCCTATAAGGTATCGCGGGACGATCGGTCGAACCGGGCGCGGAGGGCATAAGGAGCGCGGAAAGCGCGTCGCGCGAATTGGGAAGGAGGAGTTCCTTGTCGATCTTTCCCTCGGCCAGCCCTTTCATGAAGGCTTTGGCGACCGCGAGGGCCCCAGTCTCGTCGCCTTCGGCCGGCCGGTCGGATTGCAGGGGGCCGAGCGAGAAATCCGAGGCGATGCGCGGGACGGAAGGGACGCCTAGGCCGAAGCCGCGTATCGAAGCGGATAGGGGGATCTGGGCCTGGGGCTTCGGCGAGGCCGTCTCGATCGCCCCCGAGGGGCCGTGGACCGCCGCTGCATGAGGGATCACGGCCGCGGCGTCCGTGGCTCTTTCGGCCTGCGGTCTCTTTCGGGCGCACGAGGCCGGGAAGGTCGCCGACGCGATCGCAACGATCGCCATCGCGGAGAGCGCTAGGTGAAATCCTCTCGGAACTCTCCCGTTTCGCCGTCGGCGGGCGGGATCGCTGTACTTCCTTGGCATTCCGTGTCAATATTTAGCATATATGCGGGGACAGGTCAAATGAAGCGGGCGCCGAATTGAGCTCTTCCGAGATAATGCGCTTTTTGGCTTCGGATTTCACCGAGCCGATCCGTGATCCGCTCTGGGGTAATATCTTCCTCAGTCCGGCGCTCGAGCGACTCGCTTCCTCGGCCCCCTTCGCCAAACTGGGCCGCATCAAGCAGCTTGGACCGGCCTTCCTGGTGTATCCGGGGGCCACGCACACGCGCCGGGCGCATTCCATCGGCGTGCTCCACATGGCCAGGCGCCTGGCTTGGGCCCTCGCGGTCAAAGGCCAACTGGATTTCTGCACTCGCGAGGGGATCCAATCCTACTTTGTGGCCGCCTTATGCCACGACTTGGGGCACTTCCCCTATGCCCATTCCCTCAAGGAGCTTCCCCTCGCGCAGCACGAGGCCCTCACCGCTCGCGAGCTCCTCTCCGGACCGCTCAGGCACTTCGTGCTCGAAGCCGGCGCCGATCCCGAAGTCGCGGCGGCTATCGTGGACAGGGACCTGCCCCGCGACGGCGATCGGGAGATCCGGTTCTTCCGAAGCCTGCTGTCGGGGGTGCTCGATCCCGACAAGCTCGACTACCTGAACCGGGATGCATTCTATTGCGGCGTGCCTTACGGGCTCCAGGACAGCGATTTCATCCTTCAGCGGGTGGCCGTGGGACCCGGCGAAGTCCTCGCGATTGAGGAGCGGGGCCTCATGAGCGTCGAAGGCTTGCTTTTCTCGAAGTACCTGATGTATCGCTCGGTCTATTGGCACAAAGGCGTTCGCTCGGCCACGGCGATGATCAAGAAGGCCGTCCTTCTCGCCTTGAACGAAGGGGTCTTGCGCGCCGAGGATCTCTACGGCCTGGACGACGATGGCTTCTACGCCAAGCTCCGGGCAATACCCTTCGCTCCCTTCGCCCTCGCGGAGGCCGTCTTCGATGGGCGCACCTATTCAACGGTATTGGACATCGCCTTCGACGACGAAGCGGAGAGTCACCGCCGGCTCCTGGATTTGGGCTCGCGGCTCGCGGCGGAGGAAGCCCTCGCGTCCGAGGCCGGGCTCGGAAGCCTCGATCTCGTGATCGATCTTCCCGAGGGAGTCTCCTTCGAGACGGATCTTTCCGTCGTCGGCGAGAAAGCGCATCGCGACCGCGGCCTATCCGCCGGGCGGCGCCTGGCGAACGAGGGAAGCGCGATCCCGTTTCCGGATAGCCCGACGGTCTTTAAGCCGCCAGTCGTCGCCGGCTTCGCGAGGGCGCTCCGCCGGCTGCGCGTCTTCGCTAAAAGCCCGTCGGAAGGTCTCGAGGCGGCCGCAATGGAACTGCTCGGCTGAACGCCGGGCTTCGATCCCGTCGCGGGCGTTGCGGAAGAAGTCGAAATGGTTACACTTAACGGAGTGAGGAGGGGGCATGATGGAGATCCGCAACGTCATGGAAGACGCGGTGAAGGTCATGGTGGAGGAGCTGTTCGAGCGCGAGGACCGGGAAAAGCGCTTGGGATACTGCACCTGCGATCAATGTAAGCTCGACGTCGCCTGCTATGTGCTGAACAGGGTCAAGCCGGAATACATCGTTTCGAGCCGCGGGCTCGCGTATAGCGAGAAGGAGGGCCTGGACAAAGTCCAGCGCCAAGCGGACCTCATATCCCTCGTCAAGGAGGGATGGGGCAAGGTCTCCCACTCTCCGAGACCCACATCGGATCATGTCGGAGGCAAGATCCTCGGCTCCGGCCGAGAGGGGCCGGTCTTCAATTTCCCTACGATCATGGGAAGGGCGTTCGACGGTCGGACTTTTGCCCCCCTCGGCGAGGGTGTCGTGCGCCTGCTCTCCGAGGGCGCGGAAGCAGTCATGGTCGATCCTAACTGGCAGAATCCCTTCGTCCTCGCCGGTGCCACTGGGGGCACTTTCATCTTCTGGCCCGGACCCATTGCCGCCTCGCCCGAGGAAAAGGAGAGGAATTTCGGCTTCGAAATCAAGGTCGAAGTCCCGGAGCTCGAGCTCTTGTCGCATTATATCGAGATCGATATCGTCCCCGAACAGTCGGCGCGGCTCGATTTCTCCCTGCAGAGGGTCTTCAAGGTTCCGGATCTGTACCTATTCCCCGCCGGGGAGGCGGAAGAGGACGATCATCAACAGTAGGACAGAAGCTCTCGGGCGGAGACGAGCTCGACATAATGGAGGACCGCGTGGATCCCCCTGTCCTCGGAATGCATGATTTTCGTGACGCGATATGCGATCATCCGAGGGCTCGAAATCGGCAGTTGAAGATGACGGCCATTAAGGTCGACTAGCTCGTCGATTCTCAAGGGCGACTGCAGTTCTTGCATCTCGCCTTGCGGATACACGATGTAGTACTCGTCGATCGTCATGTGCACCTGATAGTACCCCAGGAGAGCGCTTTTGAAAATATGGCGCCGCGCGAGCTCTTTTTCGGCGTAGACAGAAGAGGCAATATTCCCCAGCGAATGTTCCGATATCGCGAGAGCTGCCTAAATGACCAGGACCAATCTGCGTTTATTCATTAACCAGTTATAAATACAGGAGCCGTGGCTCCCAAGTGATCCTATGGCCAGAAACTCCAACACCTATACAAGCGTCAAGTTTTCCTTTAATAAAATATGGTTCTGTCGAGTATTTTCGAATTTAGCTTCGTTGACAGTTCCCCATCGCGAAGTAGTATAAAGTCTGTGGTGGGAAAAAGTGGTAAAACGTAGGAACTTGTGGCAATGAACCTTCTTACCGGCGAGTTCAGGAATACCCTGGACGAAAAGGGCAGACTCTCCCTTCCAGCTAGGCTTCGCGGCGAGCTTCCGGGGAACGAGCTAGTCCTGACGCAGGGCGTCGATGCTTGCCTTTGGCTTTTTCCCCCCGATCAATGGGCTATCCTCTCGAAAAAGCTCATGGAGTCGACGAGCCTCTTCGCCGCGAGAGCCCGTCTCGTCCAAAGGCGGATTCTCGCGCCTGCCCAGGAAGTCGAAGTCGATAAGCTCGGAAGGATCGCCATTCCCCAGAGTCTCCGCGAATTCGCGGGCTTGACGAAGGAATGCGTCATCTTGGGGATATCGAAATATATCGAGATTTGGGACGGCGAAGCGTATCGCAAGTACTTGGAGGATAACGAATCCGAATTCCTGGCCGCGGCCGAAGAACTGGGAGGCCTGACGCTCTAAAGCGTCGGGACGGCCGTGGCTGGGATCGTTCATACGCCCGTTATGCTCGAGGAGCTCTTGTCCCTCCTCGTCCCGCCACGGTCCGACGCGCTTATGCTCGATTGCACGCTGGGGGAGGGAGGCCACGCAGAGGCCTTCCTCGCGCGCCATCCGGGCATCCGCTACGTCGGGATCGACGCGGATCCCTTCATCCTGGAGAAGGCGAGGGAGCGCCTTTCTCCCTTCGGCGGCCGGGTATCCTATCGCCTGGGCTACTTCGACGAGGTCTTGGCCGATGGAGAGGCCGGGCTTGGGGAGCCCGACCTTGTCCTCTTCGATCTCGGCATCTCGATGTTCCATTTCGCCGAGTCAGGGCGAGGCTTCGGTCATGGGAAGGACGAGGGACTCGATATGAGGCTCTCTCCGGAAGCGCCGAGGAGCGCGGCGCGCCTTCTCGCGGAGGAGCGAGAGGAGGAAATCGCCCGCATCCTCTACGAGTACGGCGAGGAGAGGATGTCGCGTCGGATCGCGAAGGCCATCGTCGAGGCGAGGAAGAGGGGGGGGGTTGCGACTTCGGGCGCTCTCGCCGAGCTCGTCTGGGATGCCGTCCCGCCGGCCTATCGCCACGGTCGAATCCACCCGGCCACGAGGACGTTCCAGGCCCTCCGCATCGCCGTCAACGACGAGCTGGGCCGGGCGGAGCGCGGGATCCGACGCGCCGTCGGGCTTCTCTCGCCGGGTGGTCTCGTGGCGGTGATTTCCTTCCATTCCCTGGAGGATCGAGTGGCCAAACGCGTGCTTCGCGAGCTCGCCGGACGCCAATCGGCGGGTACCGGCTTTTCGCGCCAGGGGATTCCTCCGATACCTTTAGACGAGGGCGCGGTCGCGATGCCGATACTCGAGCTCGTGACGAAGAAACCTCTCGGGCCAAAGCCCGAGGAAGTGGCACGCAATCCCGCGTCGCGCAGCGCCAAGCTGCGCATCGCCCGCAAATTGGACGGCGATCCGGAAACGCCGGGCGATGACGCCCGAAAGGCCAAACGCGCGGCTAGAAGGACGGCTGCATGAAGCGATTAGCTCTGTTCGCGATTCTCCTATCCATACCGCTGCTGCTCATCGCGGTCGCGTGGCAGGCCGGTCGCTTCGATGCCCTCGCCGCCAGGTCGAGGCGCCTCGAAGCGCTGCAGGAATCCTGGGTGCAGGAGAATCGTAAGCTGGAGGCGGGTATTCGCGTGTTGTCGAGCAGGGAAAGGGCCGCGGCTCGCGCCCAAAGCCTCGGCTTGGAAATAGCCGGGCCGGAGCGCCGTCTTCGCGTGATCCTGCCCGTCCCGGGCGCGGGGAGCGGTCGGTGACGGAGACGCGCGCTACGCTGTTTACCGCGGCAGAGGCGGCGGGAATAACGGGGGCCGCCCTGGTCGGGGAACCGGGCGCCCGCGTCGAATCGGTCGTCGCCGATTCTCGCAAGGTGGAACCTCTCTCGCTATTCGTAGCCCTTCCCGGAGCTCGCGTCGACGGTCACTCTTTCATAGCCTCGGCGCTCGAAGAAGGCGCATCCTGCATCCTCGCGCGCTCCGACCGCCGCTCTTCGGTCGAGACCGCCTCATCCGCCCTCGCGAAGAAAGCGGGCGCGTCGCTGCTCTTCGTGCCCGATACCCTCGCGGCTCTTCAATCGCTGGCCCATGCCCATCGCTCCAGGTTCCCGCGCCTTCTTCGCATCGGCGTCACCGGTTCGAGCGGCAAGACCACTACGAAGGAATGCATCGCTTCGGTCCTCGGGCGCTCCCGCTCGGTAATCGTCAACGACGGCAATCTCAACTCCGACATCGGCCTGCCCCTCTCTATCTTCGCGATAGGACGGGCGCACGAGGCGGGGATCTTCGAGATGGGCATGAACAGGCAAGGCGAGATGGAGGAGCTAGCCTCGATCCTCGAGCCCGATATCGCCCTCATAACCAATGTCGGGACCGCCCACATCGGAATTCTCGGCTCGAGGGACGCGATCGCCAAGGAGAAAAAAGCCGTATTCTCCCGCTTCGACGGCCGCCAGGCCGGATTCGTCTGGGAAGACGACGATTACAACGCCTTCCTGAAGTCCGGGATCCTCGGGGACATGGTCGATTTCGGGCCACGGAGCACTGTCGGGCTTCGGGTCGCGCGAAACTTGGGCTTCGAGGGTTACGAGCTGTCCTGGGACGGGATCAAATTCGTTTTTCCGCTGCCCGGATCGCACAATCTCCTCGACGCCATAGGGGCCGCGGCGGCGGCATCCCGCGCGGGAGCCTCGGCCTCCGAAGTGGCGGAAGGGTTATCATCGGTAAGGCCGCTCTTCGGGCGCTCGGAGATATTGAAGGGCGATTTCACCATCGTGCGCGACTGCTACAACGCGAATCCGGACAGCGTCGAGGCCGCGATAAGGCTCTGCGATTCCGTCGAATGGGCCGGACGCCGCGCCTACGTCCTGGGCTCGATGCTCGAGCTGGGGCAGGAATCCGAGACGGCGCATCGCGCGATGGGCGAGACCGCCGGCAGGTCCAAGGCGGAGGCTCTGTTTTTCTTCGGCGAGGAGACGAAGCCCGCCTTCGATGCGGCGAGGCTCGCGGGCTTCCGCGGTCTCGCGATCTTCGAGACGGACTTCGATAGGCTCCTCGCCGCCGTTCGGGGGTACATCGGGCGAGGGGACCTCGCCCTGCTGAAGGCGTCCCGGGGCATGGCGCTCGAACGGCTCGCGGAGGCGTTGGCACCCGCAGCGCCGCGAGCCCAAGGGGAGGCATAGGATGTTCCTCGAGTTGTTCCGCGCGCTCGTGAAATACTTCTCCCCGCTCAACGTATTCAGGTACCTTACCTTCCGTTCGGCCTATGCGGCCGTGACGGCCCTGCTGATAGCCTTCCTCTTCGGACCAGCCATCATCGGCAGGCTCCGTCGCCTTAAGCTCGGCCAATCCGTGAGGACGGACGGACCGGAGACTCATCTCTCGAAATCCGGAACTCCGACGATGGGCGGCATACTGATAATCGTGGCGGTATCCGTGGGGGTGCTCTTATGGGCCGACCTTTCCAACGCCTACGTTTGGATAGCCCTGGGCTCACTGGTCGGATTCGGGGTCATCGGGTTCGTCGACGACTGGCTCAAGATAAAGCGCCGCAATTCGGACGGCATTCCTGCGTGGGGAAAACTGGCGACGCAGGCTCTTGTCGCCTCCGCCGCGGCCCTTCTCATCTACGATCCGAAAAATTCCGCTACGACGATGCTCTATGTGCCGTTCTTCAAAGCGCCCGTCTTGGACCTCGGCGCAGCCTGGATACCGATCGCCATCATCTACGTAGTCTATTGGTCGAACGCGGTCAACATCGCCGACGGCCTCGACGGCCTCGCGACGGGCCTCACCATCATGGCGCTCATTGCGTTCTCCGCGCTCACCTACGTCACAGGCAGGCCCGATTGGTCCGCATACCTCAACATTCCCAACGTCAAGGGCGCGGGCGAGCTCACCGTCTTCAACCTGGCGCTCCTCGGCGCCTGCGTCGGCTTCCTGTGGTTCAACGCCCACCCGGCGGAGGTGTTCATGGGCGACGTCGGGAGTCTCGCACTCGGAGGAGTGCTCGGAGTACTTTCGCTGATCGTAAAGAAGGAGCTGCTCCTCCTCCTCATCGGCGGCGTCTTCATGATGGAGATTCTGTCCGATGTCTTCCAGGTCGGCTATTTCAAGATAACGAAAGGGAAACGCCTCTTCAAGATGGCGCCGATCCATCATCATTTCGAACTCAAAGGCTGGAAGGAGACCAAAGTGGTTACCCGCTTCTGGATACTAGGCGGAATCTTCGCCATCCTGGCCCTCTCCACTCTGAAGATACAATGAGGGCCGGATGAGGGCTGGATTCGAAGCCGAACGCACGAGCGCCGCGAGGCGCGGGGACCGCGGAATACTCGCCGCGGTCGCGCTGCTCGCCGGCGTAGGCGTAGCCGCTCTCTGGTCGGCTTCATCGGAGTACGCCTTGTCCCTCGGGCGGCCTGCGGGCTATTTCGCCTTGCGGCAGGCTATCTTCCTCCTTCCCTGCGCATTAGTCTTCTGGGCTTGCGTCTCCGTCGATCTCGATGCCCTGCGCGCGAAGACGGGAGCCTTGACCTTGATAGCGCTCGGGCTCATGCTTCTGCCCTTCATTCCCGGCCTCGGGCAGAACCGCAACGGCGCCACCAGATGGATCGACCTGCGGTTCACGACATTCCAGCCCTCGGAAATATGGAAGCCTGCGCTGGTCCTATACCTTTCGCATATCCTAGCCAAAAAGCGCGAGAGGATGAGCGAGAGCGCCGGCGTGCTGGTGCCGCCCTTCCTCCTCGTATCCCTCGGCTGCCTCCTCGTATTCGCGCAGAACGATTTTTCGACCGCCATGATCTGCGCCCTGACCGCGATCGCGGTCTTCTGGATCGCCGGATCTCCTCCATCCTTCTTCCTGAGCCTTGGGGCCGCCGCGACGCCGCTGGCCGCGCTCTCCATCCTCACGTCGGACTTCAGGCTTCGCCGGATACTCGCCTTTCTTTTCCCCGCCTATGAGCCCCACGGCCAGAGCTATCAGATACTCGGCTCCATCAAGGCCATCCGCTCCGGCGGGCTGCTCGGGAAGGGCTTCGGCTTGGGCTCGCTGAAGCGGGGCTCGATACCCGAGGTGCAATCGGATTTCATCTTCGCGGCCTGGACGGAGGAGACCGGTCTCGTCGGCGCGATAGCCGTCCTGGCGCTGTTCGGCTTCCTTGCCTGGCGCGCCGTCAGGGCCGCCCTGTCGGAGACCGACGCATACCGGTCCTACCTGGGAATGGGAATGGCCTTCCTGGTGAGCATAGAGACACTCGTCAACGCGGCCGTCGTCGCAGGCGCGGTTCCCGCGACCGGCATGGCTCTTCCCTTCTTCTCCGCCGGCGGATCGTCTCTCCTGTCGACGGCGATATCGTGCGGACTCATATACAATCTGAGCTCGAGCTCAAGCTCGGGCCTCGCCGATCGCGAAGGCGCCGGCGCTTCGATTCGCTACTGGAAGGCAGCCGCAGATGTCTGATTATGCGGCACGCCATTCGCGGGCGAACGGGCTGGTCCGGCGGAGCCGAGCGACGCTGAATGCCGACAGGGCGACGCTCGAGCCGGATCGTCTTCTCTCCGCCTTCCTCATTGCGGCGGCCTCGTTGGCCCTGATCGTCGTCGGAGTCCTTCTTATCCCGCCGACATTGCGGATAACGCGCTATGAGATTTCCGGCAACGCCGCCATGACGCGCGAGGATGTGCTATCCGCGGCGCTCATCCACGACCGTGAATACTTCTTCGCCCTGGACGTCGATCGCGTCAAGGCGGCCCTTGCGGCCGATCCTCGCGTCGCTTCGGCCACAGTATCGAAGCTCTTCCCGAACGGGTTGAAAATCGCCTTGAAGGAGCGAAGGGCGGTGGCGGCGTCCCTGGTGGCGCTCAACGGCAGATCCTCCGCCGTATGCATCGATTCGGAAGGAGTCGCCTTCGCAGAGGCGGGACAGGACGCGGCAATTTCGGTTCCCGTCCTCTCGGGCATACGATTCGAAGGCTTCCGCCTCGGGACGCGTCTGCCGTCGTCGCTGGCGAGGCTAATGGCATCCCTCGGCGAGATACAGGCGAGGGAGCCGGAGCTGTTGGCGGCCGTTTCGGAAATCAGGGTGGTGACGGCCGATCCCCCCGCGACAGATATCGGCTCGGCCGACGCCGCGACGACCGAGCTCCTCATTTATCCGCTTAACCACCGTATCCCGGTGCGAGCAGGCCCTTCGCTCGACGCGTCGATGCTGCGCTCGATCATACTCGTCCTCGACGTCCTCGGGACGCGGGGAATCGCCGCCTCGGTCCAGGAGATAGATTTTCGGACGGGTACGGTGGTGTACCGCAGCAAGGAGGGACAGACTGGCTGACAATCTGATAGTCGGCCTCGACATCGGCACGACGAACGCCCGCGCCGTGGTCGGGGAATACAACGAGAACGGGGTCCTCGAGATCATCGGCGTGGGCGTGGCCCCCTCGACGGGCCTTCGTCGCGGGGTAGTAGTCAATATCGAGTCCACGCTCGCCTCCGTGACGGCCGCAGTGGAGGCGGCGGAGCTCATGTCCGGTCGCGAGGTCAGGGATGTATACTGCGGCGCGGCGGGCGCAAGCGTCGAGGGAATCAATTCCCGCGGCGTCGTCGCCGTGACGGGAAGGGGAAGGGAGATCACGCGCGAGGACGTGGCGAGAGTCATCGAAGCGGCTAGGGCCGTCGTCATACCGATGGACCGCGAGGTGCTGCACGTCATCCCTCAGTCCTTCATCGTGGACGACCAGAAGGGAATACGCAATCCTCTCGATATGATAGGCGTGCGCCTGGAGGCGGAGGTGCATATCATCACGGGAGCCGTCACTACCGCTCAGAATCTCGTGAAATGCGTGAACCGCGCCGGCTTCAAGGTGAACAAGCTGATGCTCCAGAGCCTCGCCGCGGCGGGGGCCGTCCTGAGCTCCGACGAGAAGGAGCTGGGCTGCCTCCTCGTGGACCTGGGGGGAGGAACCACCGACGTACTCGTCTACGCGGACGGCGCTCCCTACTTCTCGAGCGTGATCCCCGTCGGGGGATCGCAGGTCACGAACGACTTGTCGATCATGCTGAGCGTTCCCATGGACGCGGCGGAGCGCCTAAAGCGCGAGTCGGCTTCCGCATGGATCGAGATCGTTGAGCCCGATGAGACCGTGATCGTTCCCGGAGTCGGAGGAAGGGCGCCGGTCGAGACTCCGAGGCGCCGCCTGAGCTCGATCGTCCAGCCGCGCATGGAGGAGGTGTTCGGCATGGTCCGGGAGCGAGTGGAGAAGATGGGGCACTGGAAGCATATAAAAGGAGGCGTCGTATTGACCGGGGGAGGAGCCCTTATGCAGGGAGTCGCCGAGCTGACGCAGGAGATGTTCCAGATGCCCGTTCGCATCGGGAATCCCATCACCCTCGGCGGCCTCGTCGAGGAGTACCGCAGCCCGCTCTACGCCACCGCGGTCGGCTTGGTGCTGATGGGCGCCGAAGATTCGCAGCCTGCCGAGGCCAGGGGGCAAAGGCCTCCCGATAGACAGGGGAAAAGCAAGGGATCGGAAGGAAGCGGCGCTCTTGCGCGATTCGCCGAATGGATTCGCAAAGGCTTCTTCTGACGCGGCTGTCTCGAGATCGCGCGAAGTTCGGGGCGCTTCATGCGGCTACCGAGAGGCGCGAGGAACTGCAAGGCAATGTTCGGAGCGAGCTTGGTCTTGGAATCGGCATCGAAACCCGGCGGGGGGCCGGGCCGTGAAGATAATGCAAAAGCTGGGGAGGGGAACATGAACATCGAAGTCGTGGAGGAAGCGGGCACAGGACCGACGGTTATAAAGGTGATCGGAGTGGGCGGCGGCGGGTCGAACGCTGTAAACAGGATGATAGCGTCGGGCCTCAAGAATGTCCAGTTCATCGTGGCGAATACGGACGTCCAGGCGCTCAGTCTGTCCCGAGCCGAGACGCGCATCGGTCTCGGCGCCAAGGTGACTCATGGACTCGGCGCCGGAGGCAGGCCGGAGATAGGCGAAAAATCGGCCCTGGAGGATAGGGAGACGATCGCCCAAGCGCTTCGCGGCGCCGATATGGTCTTCGTCACCGCCGGCATGGGCGGCGGAACGGGTACCGGCTCCGCTCCGATAATCGCGCAGGTCGCGAGGGACCTCGGAGCGCTCACAGTCGGCGTCGTCACCAGGCCTTTTGATTTCGAAGGCAGGGCGAAGGCCCGGCTGGCCGAGGGCGGCATCGAAAAGCTGCGACAGGCGGTCGACACTCTCATCGTCATTCCAAATCAGCACCTATTGAAAGTCGTAGAGCGCAGGACGCCGATAAAGCAGGCTTTTTCGCTGGCCGACGATGTGCTTCGCCAGGGAGTCCAGGCAATATCGGACCTGATAACCGTCCCCGGCGAGATCAACATCGATTTCGCCGACGTTCGGACCGTGATGCAGGGAAAAGGCGACGCGATCATGGGCATCGGCTCGGCGACAGGCGACAATCGCGCGGTAGAGGCCGCGACCAAGGCGATCAACAACCCCCTGCTCGAGGACGCGAGGATCGATGGAGCCAGGAATCTCCTCGTCAACGTGACAGGCGGAGAGGACTTCTCCCTGACGGAGTTCGAGGAGATCCTCAACCTCATAACCAAGAGCGCCGACCGCGAATTCTTCCAAAAGCCGGGCTTGATTATCGACCCGGGAGTCGGAGACGAAGTCCGCGTCACGGTGATTGCAACGGGTTTCGACAAGAGCTCGCGCCCCGAGGACGGAAATGGGGAGAGCGACGCCAGGAACGGCTCCGTCCAGGCGAAGCGAGGATTCGAGGACTACCTATCCACCGACGAGTGGAACCGCATTACGGAGACGCCGGCCGCTCCACGCGGCAAGCAGTACCTGCTCGGGCGCAACGACGAGGACGAGCTAGATATACCGACCGTGCTTCGCGAGCAGAAGTTCGCCGGCGAGCGCAAGGTCGCCGGCGACTACAAGGTCGCCAGCGACCGCAAGCTTGCGGGCGAGAAGAGCGAGGCCTGAATTTGTCGGAGCTCTCGACGCTCTACAGGGCTTATCTCATCGCCGCCCGCCGGCGCTCTCCGCTCACGGCCGAAGTCTATCTCCGAGAGGCCGCGACACTCGAGCGCTTCCTTTTCGCCAGGGGCTCGCGTCCGGAAATCGCGACTAGCGCCGAACTCCTCGGCTTCCTCGTGTGGCGCCAGTCAGGGGCGGCCGGCGCGGAGGCGGATTCGGCCGAGCCCGACGCGCGCGCCTCTTTGTCCCGAAAGACGATGGCCCGGGTCGTTTCGAGTTTGCATGCGTTCTATAAATTCCTGCGGCTCGAAGGCTTGCGAGCGGACGATCCGAGCGAGCTGATCGAAACGCCGAAGCAGGAGCGCGCACTGCCTTCGGTGCTTCCGCCGGAAGAAGTGGACCGTTTCCTGGCCTCGATCGACCCTTCAACGCCTCGGGGCCTGCGGGATAGGGCCCTGTTCGAGCTGATATACTCCTGCGGGCTCCGCATCTCGGAGGCGGCCGACCTCAGCTTTGACAGGCTATATCTTCGGGAGCGCGTGATCCGCGTCATCGGGAAGGGCCGCAAGGAGCGGCTAGTGCCTTTCGGAGAGGAAGCTTCGGCGTGGCTGAATCGTTATCTCGACGAGGGCAGACCCGCCCTCGCCAAAGGGAGGAGCGATCGAATATTCCTGAACCAGGCGGGAGAAGGAATCTCCCGCAAGGGCATATGGAAGCGCTTCGATGGCCTGCGCGACAAGTCCGGCGTCGAAGCCAAAGTGCATACCTTCAGGCATAGCTTCGCGACGCATCTGCTCGCGGGCGGCGCGGATCTTCGGACGGTCCAGGAGCTTCTAGGTCATTCGGACATCTCGACGACGCAGATTTACACTCACATCGACCCGGAGAGCCTCCAGGATTACCATCGCGACTTCTTTCCAAGGAAGTGAGTGAAGCGAAGCACCGACTCGATCGCGTAGGACGGGAGGAGGAATAATGAAGAAATCTGCCGAACAATGCCTTATCCTCGCCCTTTCCGTTCAACGGATAAGCTATCTTCGTCCGGATGAGAAGCTTCTTCTATGGGATCTCGTTGACGACGAGCTCTCGTTATCGTTACTTTTATACCGGGACGTCGAGGCGGCGATCGGCCGAAGCCTGGGCGGCAGGCCATGGTCGCCCGATTCCTTCCTCGAGGCTGCCCTCCGCGACGCTCGCTTCCTGGAGCGGTCGGGATGCCGATTCATTCATTACGACGAAAACGCCTATCCCTCGTCCCTTCGCGAGACGTGCCGACCGCCGTTCGGCCTCTTCGCGCGAGGAGCCGACCTCGATCCGGCGGCGGATCGTGTGGCCGTCGTTGGTACGAGACTGCCGACGGGCAAGGCCATGACGGTCGCCTTCGATCTGGCTCGCGGCTTGTCGGCAGCGGGTGTCGACGTGGTTTCCGGACTTGCCCGCGGTATCGATGCGGCTGCGCATAGGGGCGCCCTCTCGGCGCGGCCCACGGCGGATTCCATGGTCCTAAGGGGAGTCGCCTCCGTTCCCGGAGCGACATGCGCGGTGCTGCCCTGCGGGATCGATCGCGTATATCCTCCTAGCAATCGACGACTGGCCGCGGAGATACTGGATCGTGGCGGGCTTCTGCTCTCCGAGTATCCGCCGGGCGAGGAGATACGCAAGTACAGGTTCCCGGAGCGGAACCGGATCATCGCCGGAATGGCCAGGTCATGCGTCGTCGTGGAGGCGCCGGCGAAGTCCGGCGCCCTGATCACGGCCGACCACGCCCTCGATGAAGGTCGCGACGTTTGGGTACCGGCGGCCTGCCTAGGCGGATCGAGGAGCGCCGGAGCGGACAAGCTCGCCGCCGACGGCGCCCGCGTCTTGATCGAGGCAGGCGACATCATAGATGATTGGACCGGCGCCGGCAGCGGCGCCCGTGTCGTTCCCCGCGCGACCGGCGGCGAGCGCCTCCAACGTCGCGGGACGCGGTCCGATAGAGTCGGCGAGGGTGGACGCCCGATCTCGACCGCGGGCGACGAGTTGGCGTTCGGCGAAGCGTCGGTCAAGCATTAGCATCGCGGCGAGAGCCGAACGCGAAGCTTCGGGGAGCGCTCGAAGGACCGCGTGATAGGAGAGACCTGGATGGCAGAGAAGAAAGGCGCGGCGGCCGCTCATCCCGAGACGAGGGTGACATCGACGGCGCGGGCTAAGGCGGCGCCGTCGAAGGCGAAGAAGAAGGCCAAGCCGAAGGCCGGCGCTAGGAAGGCTGCGACGAAAAGCATCCTCGTCATAGTCGAGTCTCCGGCAAAGGCCAAGACTATCGAAAAGTACCTGGGCTCGAAATATACGGTGCTCGCCTCTATGGGACACCTCATCGACTTGCCCAAGTCCCGCGTAGGGATAGATGTCGAAGGGGATTTCGAGCCGGAGTACCTTACGATCCGCGGCAAGGCAAAGCTCCTGAAGGACCTGCAAAAGGCCGCGAAGAAATCCAGTCTCGTCCTGCTCGCGTCTGATAACGACCGCGAGGGAGAGGCGATCGCCTTCCATATACAAAACTCGCTGAGAAGCAAGGAAGCCGAGCTACCCATACAGCGCATCGTGTTCAACGAGATCACGCCCCAGGCCATCCGCGACGCCGTCAAGGCGCCGCACGCGATAGACGATACGAAAGTCGATGCCCAGAAGGCGCGTCGCGTGCTCGATCGCCTCGTCGGCTACAACCTTTCTCCGCTCCTGTGGAAGAAGGTCAAGAACGGCCTGTCGGCGGGGCGCGTCCAGTCCGTCGCCCTGAGGCTCATATGCGACCGCGAGAAGGAAGTCGAATCCTTCCTCCCGGAAGAGTATTGGAGCGTCGAAGGCGACTTCCGCAAAGGACGCGCCGCATTCTCCGGCGAGCTCGCCCTCTTCCGCGGCGATAGGCCCGAGCTTTCCCGCGAGGCCGCGGCCAAAGCCATCGTCGAGGCCGTCCAGGGTAAGCGCGCCGTAGTGGGCGAGCTGCGCGAGGCGGAGAAGACCCTGAAGCCCAAGCCGCCCTTCACGACATCCAAGCTCCAGCAGACGGCCGCGAATCGCCTGGGCTTCACCAGCAAGAAGACGATGCAGATCGCCCAGCAGCTCTACGAGGGTGTCAATATCGGGCCCACGCGCATCGGCCTCATCACGTACATGCGCACGGACTCGGTCCGCATATCCGACACGGCGATAGCCGAGGTTCGCGCCTATCTGGCGGAACGTTTCCCGGCCGAGCTCCCGGGTTCGCCCAACGTCTACGCGGCGGACGGCAAAGCGCAGGACGCGCACGAGGCCATTAGGCCGACTATCGTCGCCTACGACCCGGAGTCCGTGAAGGAGCACCTCTCCAAGGACCAGCAGAAGCTCTATTCCCTGATATGGGAACGCTTCGTCGCGAGCCAGATGACGAGCGCCAAGCTTCGCAGCGCGAGCGCCGATATCGTCGCGGGCGAAGGCACTTTCCGCGTTACCTCGTCGCGGGTCGTCGAGCGGGGCTTTTATAAAGTCATCAAGATCGGCGCTACCAAGGAAGACAAGGCGGAGGGCAGCATACCCGAGCTCCAGACGGGCGAAGAGATAAAGCTGGAGCGCGTCAGGGCCGAGCAGCACTTCACTCAGGGCCCGGCGCGCTTCACCGACGCCTCCATCATAAAATCCCTAGAGGAGCAGGGAATCGGCCGTCCCTCGACCTACGCGCCCATCATATCGGTCCTCCTCGAGCGTTACTACGTATCGAGGGAGAACCGCCAGCTCGTGCCTACGACGTTGGGGAGGATGATCAACGATATTCTGGTCGAGTACTTCCCCGGCGTCGTCAACGTCGGCTTCACCGCGGGGATGGAGGCTATGCTCGACGAGGTGGAGGACGAGAAGGCGGATTGGGTCCATAAGATCAGGGACTTCTATGGCCCCTTCAAAGAGAAGGTCGAAGAGGTCATGGAAGACCTTCAGTCTTATCGCGGCACGCTCGACGAGGCGACCGATATCATCTGCGAGAAATGCGCTAAGCCGATGGTCAAGAAACTGGGCCGCTTCGGCTATTTCCTGGCTTGCACCGGTTTCCCCGAATGCCGGAACACCCGTTCCATACCCTTGGGCAAATGCCCGAGGCCGGATTGCGGAGGCGACATAGTCGCCCGACGGAGGGCGAAAGGGAAGGGCAGGGAGTTTTACGGCTGTACCAATTATCCGAGCTGCGATTTCATAACGTATAACAAGCCCACGGGCTCGAACTGCCCGAAATGCGGATGGTTCCTGGTCGAGAAATTCGATAAGAAATCGGGATCGCACAAGGCTTGCATAAATCCCAATTGCGATTACCTGCATACGCACGGGGAGGAAGAGGAGCATGGACAGGAGGATTGACGAATACCTCGCCTACCTCGATGCCGTGCGAGGCCTTTCTCCCCGTACGCTGCGTTCCTACCGCGAGGATTTCCTCGGTTTCGAGCGGCACCTGGGAGGGCTCGACATCGACGCGACGACCGCGTCGGACATTCGCGCGTTCGCGGCGGCCCTCGTCATGGATGGCAAGGCCGGCTCCAGCGTGAACCGGGCCCTGTCGGCCGTCCGCGGCTACTTCCGCTATCGCGTCCGCTTCGGCGGCCTCGCCATTGATCCCTCGCGCGACGTCGAAGGCCTCCCTTCCAAGCGCCCGCTCCCGCGCTTCCTATTCGAAGATGAGGTATCGGCATTCCTGGACCTTCCGGAGGGAGAGGGCTTCGGCCCCTCCCGCGACAGAGCCTTGCTGGAATTCCTGTATTCCACGGGATGCCGTGTCGCGGAGGCCTCCAACCTTACCCTCGACCGTCTCGACCTGACCGGCGGCTCCGCCCGCGTGATGGGCAAGGGCTCCAAGGAAAGGATGGTCTTCCTTGCCGGTCACGCGAAAGCCGCGATCGGCTCCTACCTGCCCCTCCGCTCGGAGCGAAGGCTCCGAGCGGGCGCCGCGGGCAGTAAAGAATTCCTATTCGTGAACTCCAAGGGCAGGCGCCTCACCGAGCGGGGCTTCGAATGGATAATACAATGCTACTCCGAGCGCCGCGGCTCGCCGCGTTCGGTGACTCCTCATTCGTTCAGGCACAGCTTCGCTACTCACCTGATCGGAAAGGGCGCCGACATCCGCGTCGTGCAAGAGCTCCTCGGGCATTCGAGCGTCTCAACTACTCAGGTCTACGCCCATGTAGACATGGAGCGGCTTCGCAAAGTCTATGAACAGGCACACCCCCATGGGGGAAGGAAATAGGGCATGAAGGAAACGAGGATAAGGTCGACGACCGTCATAGCCGTACGCCGGGGAGGCAGGGTCGCCATGGCCGGAGACGGTCAGGTCACGATGGGCGAAACGGTCATGAAGAGCAATGCGCGCAAGGTGAGAAGGATCTACGACGACAAGGTGCTCATAGGCTTCGCCGGGGCCACGGCCGACGCATTCGCGCTGTTCGAGCTCTTCGAGACGAAGCTGAAGGAGTATCAAGGCGACCTCGAGAGGGCGGCGGTGGAGCTCGCGAAGGCCTGGCGAATGGAAAAGGCTCTTCGCAACCTCAACGCCCTCCTGCTAGTAGCCGACTCGGTCAAGACCCTCCTCCTCTCGGGAACGGGCGACGTGATCGAGCCGGCCGAAGACGTGATCGCAATCGGTTCTGGCGGCAATTACGCGTACGCCGCCGCGCTGGCCTATCTTGATACCTCGGAGCTGCCCGCCCTCGAGATCGCCACGAGGAGTCTCAGGATCGCCGCGGGGATCTGCATCTATACGAACGGCAACATTACGGCGGAGGAGCTCGCGTGACCGGCGATTTTGCGACAATGACTCCTCGAAAGATCGTGGAGGAGCTCGACAGGTACATAGTCGGACAGGAAAAGGCCAAGCGCGCCGTGGCGATAGCCCTCAGGAATCGGATGAGGCGTCAACGACTGCCCGAAGACATTCGAGACGAGATAGCGCCCAAGAATATACTGATGATCGGGCCTACGGGCGTCGGAAAGACCGAGATCGCCCGCAGGCTAGCGAAGCTCTGCCAGGCCCCTTTTATAAAAGTCGAGGCCACCAAGTACACCGAAGTCGGCTACGTAGGCCGGGACGTCGAGTCCATGATCCGCGACCTGATGGCAGCCGGTCTGGCTATGGTCAAGACCGAGATGCAGATCGGGGTCAAGGAGGAGGCGGATAGGCGCGCCGAGGAAAGGCTCCTCGACCTCCTCCTCCCCGGCATCAAGAAGGCTGACGAGCCGATCGGACCGACCCAGGCTACTTTCGTCCCGCCGGAAGCGGCGCCCCAGGGACAGGGAGGGTCGGCGAGCGACAGCCGAGAGAAATTCCGCGCTCTCCTGCGGGCGGGAAAGCTCGATACACGGGAGGTGGAGATATCCGTGCAAGGCTCGAGCCCGGCAATAGAGATATTCTCGGGAAACCAGATGGAGGAGATGGAAGTCGCGCTCGGCGGTCTTTCGGGTCTCTTCGGCGGCAAACGCAAGAAAAAGGCGGTTTCAGTGGCCGATGCGCGACGGATCCTAGCGGCCGAGGAGCTCGACAAACTCGTAGACCCGGAGAGGGCCGCCGAGGAAGCCCGTCGCCGGGTCCAGGAGACTGGTATCGTGTTCATAGACGAGATCGACAAGATAGCCAACAGGGAGGGACGGAGTTCCGGCGGCGTGGACGTATCCCGCGAAGGAGTCCAGCGCGACATCCTTCCGATTGTCGAAGGCTCCACCGTGAACACCAAATGGGGCCCCGTGGATACCACACATATACTATTCATCGCGGCTGGAGCCTTCAATGTGGCCAAGCCCCAAGACCTCATCCCGGAGCTTCAGGGCCGCTTTCCCATCCGCGTGGAGCTGGAGGCGCTTTCCGCAAAGGACTTCGAGCGGATACTTACCGAGCCTAAGGGCGCGCTCGTCAAGCAATACACCCAACTCCTCTCCTCCGAAGGCGTCGAACTCGCGTTTGACGCCCCGGCGGTCTCGCGCATCGCGGAAATCGCCGCGGCGGCGAACGCCAGGACGGAGAATATCGGCGCCAGACGCCTGACGACCGTAATGGAGCGCCTACTCGAGGAATTGTCCTTCGAGGCGCCGTCCATGGCGGGGGTCAAGGTCAACGTAGACGTCGCCTATGTCGACTCTCGCTTCAAGGATTTCGCCGAGCGTCAGGATCTGAGCAGGTATATATTGTAGAAATCGGATAATCCTAAGGCCCGCCGATTCTTGGGCCGATAGGCATAGAGAACAAGTTTCCGGGTCATGGCTGGGGGTAGAAGGATGTTCGAGAGCAGCACATTCGGGAAGACGATCGATATCCTCCACAAGGGAATGGACGTGGCGGTGCTGAGGCGCCAGGTGATTTCCGATAATATCGCGAACGCCGACGTTCCGAATTTCAAACGCTCGACGATCAACTTCGAGGCTTCTCTCAAGAAGGCCCTGGAATCCGAGAAGCTCGAGCCCCTCCTACCCATGACGACGACCGATCCGCAGCATATAAAGAGCTTCGCCCCTTCGGATTACAGGCTCGTGGAGCCCCGGAGGGTCCTCGACTACCTTACGACCGCCAAGAATAACGGCAACAACGTGGATGCGGAGCAGGAGATGATGGATTCGCTTACGAATCAGCTTTCCTATACACTCCAGGCGCAGGCCGTGAATTTCGAATTCAACCAAGTCAACCTGGTACTAAGGGGTTAAGCCATGGGCCTATTTACGTCCATAAACATCGCCGCATCCGGATTGGCGGCCGAGCGACTGCGAAGCGACGTCATAGCCGACAACATTGCCAACGCCAGCACGACGCGGACGCCGGAAGGCGGCCCCTTCAAGCGCAGCCGAGTGATTCTCAGGCCGATGAACGCCCAGCCCTACTTCCGCCTGCCCTTCCAGCCCGAGTCTCTCGACAGCGGCGCCGGACAGGGGGTTCGGGTGGCGAGCATCGAAAAGGACGAATCTCCCGCCCGCCTCGTATACGACCCGACACATCCCGACGCGATAAAGACGGGGCCTAAGGTGGGCTACGTCGAGATGCCCAACGTAAACATCGTCACGGAGATGGTGGATCTCATAGCGGCTTCGCGCGCCTATGAAGCCAACTCGACCATGGCCGACGGATCGAAGGCCATGTTCATGAAGGCCCTCGAGATCGGGAGGTAAGGTATGGCGCTGAATATCGGATCGATCAGCTCGGCATTGACGCCGAACGCGGCCGCCCAACTCGCCGAGCTTGCGCGCACTAACGCGATGCACTACACTGCGGATGGCGAGCCCGGGGGTCTTTCGGATAACGCGTTCTCCATCGCGGGGCTCTCCGGCGCTCCGGGCTCCGTTTCACAGGCAAGGGGATCGACGGGGACGAATGCGACCTCGTTCGAACAGGCTCTTCTCAAGGCAATGGACGGGGTAAGCTCTTCGCAGAACAAGAGCGACGACCTGCTTCAAAGAGTCGTCGCGGACCCGAACTCGGTCGACGCGCAGGACGTGACCATCGCCATGGCCGAGGCGAATATGTCGCTCAACTTGGCCAAGACCATACTCTCGAGGGTAGTGACTGCGTGGAGGGATGTGATAAGTACGCGCTGACGAGCGCGGCGAGGCGAGAGTGCCTGGTTGCGGATGGCGCGGTTGCCCTTGGGGAAGGGACTACCGCGGCCGCTGGATCCGGACCGATGAGGCACGCGGCGCCGAGTAAAAGCGGGTCTGCAAGCCCGTGCTGGGGGGGGACATGAACGATTTTTTTAAAAGACTCTTCGAACAGGCCAAGGCCTTGTGGGCCAAATGGACCCTGGTTCAAAAGCTCATCCTAGGCGGGGTCATACTGGCCGCCATCATCGCCGTCGTGGTCCTCGTCCGGGTCTCGGCCGCGCCCACAATGGTAAAGCTGCTCGGCACGCCCATCAAGACCGAGGACGAGCTGAGGCTCATAACCAGCAAGCTGGATACCGAGGGCATTCCCTACCAAGTGGGCGAAAGCAATCAACTCTACGTCAAGGACCAGAAGACGGCTCTCCGGGCGAAGGGCATTCTCATCCGGGACGACCTCATCCCCAAAGGCACGGATCCATGGGCGATCTTCGACGTGCAGCGCTGGACCACAACTGATTTTGAGCGGAACGTCAATCTTCGTCGCGCCATAATAGGCCAGGTGACCCAGCAGGTCGAGGCCCTCGACGATGTCGATAAGGCGAGCGTCACCATAGTCATGCCGGAGAAGGAACTGTTTCAGCAGGATCAGAAACCCGTCACGGCGAGCGTCATCCTCTTCCCGAAGCCCGGATCCGATCTTGTGCAGAATAGGAAGAAGATCGAAGGCGTCCAGAAGATACTCAAGTTCGCCGTAGAGGGTTTGACCGACGAGAATATCGTCATCACGGACCAGAACGGCATCGTGCTCAACGATTTCGCCAATTTGGCCGACTTCGATCGTCTCCAACAGACGAAGAGCGAGCAGAAGCTGATCCAGGATCTCGAAGGACAATACCGCGCCAAGATCCTCACGGCTTTACAGCAGATCTATACCACCGATAGAGTTCGCGATCTCAATATCAAGATCGACATGGATATGTCGAAAAAAAACGTCAAGACCGAAGAATACTTTCCCTTTACCATCAGGCCTCGCACGCCGCGCTCGCCCTATGACGACTCGGAAATCCACCCTTCGGTGACGAGGTCCCAGACGGAGACGACCACGGAATGGACCGGGACGGGCTTCAACCCGGAGGGCCCGGCGGGGACCGAAGGCCAGACGGCCCCGGCCTACAAGGACCTGCAGAACATGCAGGGCAAGATGACTCAGCATTCCGTCGTGCATAACGAGGAGATCAACAAGCGGAACATCGACGAAGTGAGCTCGCCGACGATCCAGCGGGTTACCGTGTCGGTAAACATCGACGGAATCTGGAAATGGAAATACGACGATAAAGGTCGTCTCAAGATGCTGCCCCAGGGCGGAGTAGATCGCGAGTACGTCCCCGTACCCGGCGACGATCTCAAGAAGGCGCAGTCGCTCATCCAAGACGCGATCGGCTTCAATCAGGATCGCGGCGACTCCGTGACGGTACAGAACCTCGCCTTCGACAGGACCGTTCAATTCAAGGCCGAGGATTCGGATTATCTCAGGAATGTCCAGGTAAGGCAGGTCGTGCTCTACTCCCTGATCGGGCTCGCGATTCTCATGATCGCCTTCATCGTATTCCGCGTCGTCTCCCGCGAGCTCGAGAGGCGGCGCAGGATCGCCGAGGAAAAGCGCGCCATCGAGCAGAGCATGCTCCGCGAGAACGCGATACGGCAAGCGGAGGAGCAGAACATCGAAGTATCGATGTCCGTCGAGGAACGAAAGCGGCTGGAGCTCCAGGAGCATGCTATCAACATGGCAAAGGAGCACCCCGAGGACGTCGCGCAGCTTATCCGTACGTGGTTGCGGGAGGAGTGACCATGCCTCAGCAAGCCCAAAGCCAAGCCCGGGGCCGCGGACCGGCCGCCGCCCCGGCGCTCGGCGCGCGCGGGGCCGAAGCCGCCTCCAAGCGGCCAAAGAACGTCAAGGACATGGCGGGCAGGCAGAAGGCCGCCG
>CAYOIX010000014.1:62563-107464 GCA_964404145.1 uncultured Treponemataceae bacterium | reverse complement strand
GAACCTGCGCAAGATATCCATCAGCCCCTGGGCGAAGGTCGCCGCCGCGGCCGAGTTCATGCGGGGCCGCTACGTGATGTCCCTGAAGCCGAATCCCGCGACGATCGCGGGGGAAAGCTTCGACGAGGAAGCGGTCAGGCGGGAGCTCTCGGAGAAGCTCGAGGCCGCGCGCGGCTGCAACGTGGAGATCATCCTCAAGGACATCAGCACCGTCCATCGCGAGCCGACCAGGCTTTGGAAATGGGATCGAATCGCCAGGGAGACAGTGGGGGAATCGGCATGATGTCCGCTATTCCGGATGGCCCGCGAAGGGATTACCTTCGCGGCCTAGCCGCTGATGTTCGAAGGATTTCCCAGGAGCCGGTCTTCGAGGAGAAGAAGCGATTGTGGATCAGGAAGAACGGACTTCAGAAGACGAGGCCCCTGGTCCTCTGTACGATCCCGGATAATCTGTGGCGGGAGATCATCCCAGAAAACTCGATAAGATTCGCCGAGTCCCCGTGGCGGGAAATAGAGCGGAGCCTGATCCAAAGAATCTATCGTTGGGAACATATCCGGGACGACGAGATCATCACCGACAAAGTGTACCTCCCTCTGCACTATGCTTTCAGCGACTGGATCGAAGGAAGGCGACGCCCGCAATCGGAAAATGGCCGAGGCGCGGAAGCCTTCCACCCGGACATTTTCGATTATGGGGATTGGGGCAAAGTCCGGATGCCGGAGCTCCAGGATATAGATTCCGCGGCGAACGCTCGGGACATGGACATGATAGGGGATACCCTGGGCGATCTGCTGGAGGTGATAGGAGGGGAGCCTTTCTCGAGCGATACCGACCAATATGTCAAAGGTTGGGGCTTGAGCGGCATCGATATACTCTGCGAGCTTCGCGGTCTCGAGGCCGTATATATGGATCTCGCGGACAACCCCCTATTCGTCGACGACGCCATGGCCTTCATCTGTGAAGGGCTCGACGGCTACCTGGATGCGATGGAGGGAAACAGGCTCTTACGGCTCAACAATAATGATTTCACGAAAAGCACGAACAGCCCCTTAGGTTCGAATGGGCTCGCGATCACCGACGGAATACCGGGGCAGGGAAGCAAGCACGATGAAGTGAAATGCCGAGACCTTTGGGGCTATTCGATGGCTCAGGAGTTCGTAGGGGTATCTCCCGAAATGCACGAAAAATACGTGCTCAGCCACCAGCGAAAGCTCGGCGAACGTTTCGGTCTGCTGTGCTATGGATGCTGCGAACCGAACGACCGGAAATGGGCGTCCATCTTCAAGACCTTTCGAAATCTCCGCGAGGTTTCGGTCAGTCACGTCGCGGACCTGGATATCGCGGCCGAGGCGATCGGCGCGAACTACGTCTTCTCGTGGAAACCGAACAGTACGATCCTCCCCTATTCCGATGAAGAGGCGATACGCAGGCAGCTCGCGGACGGAATGGGCAAGGCGAGAGACTGTCATCTCGTTGTCAGCCTTCGGGACAACTTGACGCTAGGCGGCAGGCCGGAGCTCCTTTCCCGTTGGACAAGGACAGCGATGGAGCTGGCGGAGAAAGCGTGATACGAAGGAGGAATGAAATGACTTCTCGAGAACGCGTGATGATTTCGCTCGACCATAGGGAGCCTGACCGGGTCCCTATCGATTTCGGCGGGCTCTTGGCGAGCGTTAATCTCTATACCTACGATGCTCTGCTACGAGAGGTCGGCATCCCAGCCGGGGGAGACGAGGAAGTAAGCCGCGAGTGGTCCAACGTTCCCAAGCCTTCGGAGGAACTCCTGCAGCGATGGGGCATCGACTTCCGCAGGGTCTGGCTGGGCGGCCCCGAGAGATCCGCGCCGGTCGTGAACGCATCCGAAGGCACCATGAAGGACGAGTGGGGCCTGACGTGGAAGAGAATCGGTCGTTACAATGAATTCGTCAACCCGCCGCTCTCGGGAGCGAGTATCGCGGACGTGATGAGGTACTCCTTTCCCGACCCCACCGATCCGGGAAGGTACCGAGGAGTACGCGAGCGCGCGGAACATCTTTTCAATGAAACGGACTATGCGGTGATCGCCGGGCACTCGATGTACGGGGTGTTCGAGCTCGGCTGCTGGCTCTGCGGTTTCGAGGATTTCATGATTCGGCTCGCCGTGGATAAACCCTTCGTGAGGGCGTTTTTCGATCGGGTCCTGGAGGTGCAGAAAGAAATCTTCGGCCGCTACCTCGATTTAGTCGGCCCCTTCGTTCAAATTGTCGAGACGGCGGACGATCTGGGCATGGAGAACGGGCCCTTGATCAGCCCCGAAACGTATCGTGAGCTCATTAAGCCATACCATAAGGCTTACATCCAATTCATCAAAGCCAAGGTTCCGCACGCCAAGGTATTCATGCATAGTTGCGGCTCCGTCTATGACTTGATTCCCGATCTCATCGACAACGGCGTGGACATCCTCAATCCCCTTCAACCAAGGGCCAGGAATATGGAACCGTGGAGACTGAAACGGGACTTCGGGGATCGTTTGTGTTTCCACGGCGGAATTGACGTCGTGGACGTGCTGCCCAAGCTCTCGCCATCCGAGGTCGGCACGTGCGTGCGCGAGGTCATGACCGCCTTCGGCGCGGGGGGAGGCTACATCCTGGCCGCCAGCCACAACATTCAGGACGACACGCCGCCAGCCAACATCGTCGCCATGTACGAAGCAGGTTACAGATTCGGGGAATACCCCCTTACGACCAAAAGCCTCCTAGCAGAATGATGCCATGAGCGTCATCGACGGGATCGCCGGAGCGCTTGCCAAGGTAGGTATCGAGTCTCGCCTCCTTGAAGATGATCGCGGATCACTGGCTTTGGTCTGCGGCTATGGTGGCCGGGTCATCGCCTGGCAGCCCAAGGGGACCAAGAGTTCAGTGCTCTGGACACACCCCGATCTGGATGCCGTCCGTTCCGTCGAGGATGTTAACAGACTCCGAGGCGGACCTGGTGGCCTTAGGCTCTGGTTCTCCCCTGAATGGTCGTATTGCTGGGAAGGAGAGCCGGATGCACTCCGATTCTCGAACTATATCACTCAACCGGCGGCTGCTGCGGGCAATTGGAAGCTTAGGGAACGCAGCCACCGTTGCGTTACCGCGGAAACCTGCGACGAGATGAACGATATCCCACGGCGGGAGCGCATCAGGTTCGACGCGGAACGCACTATCGCTCTCTTCTCGACTCCTCCTGACGAGGTACAGGACCTCGATGCCGTCTTCAGCGGCATCTCTCTGCAGCAACGGCTCCTAGTCTCGGAGGCGGTCGGCCCCTATTACCTCGACCTCTGGAACATCCTGCAAGTTCCGCAGAGGTCCAGGCTCCTCATTCCCGTCCGGCCGGGGCTAGTCCCGGATGTCTACTACAAGACGCCGGCACGGCAGGAATGGTCCGTCGACGATGGCCTCGTGGAGAGGCGCATCGGCGGCGGCTCGGAAACCAAATGGGGCCTGTCCGCATCGGCCGTGACGGGCAGGGTGGGGGCGATCATCCCTTCGGAGGGCAGGCTTGCCTGTCTCCTCGTCTGGAACCACCCGGTCCATCCCGGGCTGCCCTATCCCGACGGCCCGCGCCGGGGCTTCGACAGGAGCCAGGTAGTGCAGTCATGGGATGGCTTCGGGTTCGGCGAGATCGAGTACCATTCTCCGGCCGCGACTCCCGACATGCCTCTGGTCCTTGATTCATCGACCTTGTGGTCTTTCATGGGCGAGCTCCCCGACCTGCTGGAAGCCGCCAGGCGCCTGCTCGGAAGAAAGATCCATCCGACTTGAAATCCTTAGCGCGGGCGCTGAACCGGCTCCGGCAGGGCGGGGCCGACCGGCAATAGAATCGAAAGGCAGGAGGTCCTCCAATTATGCGACTCCGGAATTCCGTCTCCATGATGTGCGTCGACTTCGTCGACCTGAAGGCGTCGCTCGATACCTTCAAGGAGAAGGGCGTGGATTACCTTCATATAGACATCATGGACGGCCACTATGTCCCCAACTTCACCCTTGGACCGGATTTTTGCGCCGCCCTGAGCGCGTACTCGTCGATCCCGCTGGACATCCACCTCATGATCGAGAATGTCGATGCATTCATTCCCGCGTTCGCACGGGCTCCGGGAAGTCTCGTGAGCTTCCATCCCGAAACGACCTATCATCCGCTCAGGACTATCGAGCTCATTCGCAATTCGGGGTGCAGGCCCGGAATCGCGATCGATCCGGGGATCCCCGTCGCGAGCGTGACGTCGATGCTCACCGATGTCGATTTCGTCCTCGCGATGACGGTGAACCCGGGCTACGCCGGACAGAAGCTCATCCCCCGCACCCTCGACAAGATCGCCGAGCTCAAGGCCTGGCTCGAGGCCAAGGATCGCGACATTCCGATCGAAGTCGACGGCAATGTCTCCTGGGCCAACCTGCCCCGAATGATCCGCGCCGGAGCCGAGATCTTCGTCTCCGGCTCATCCTCGGTCTTCGCTCGCGGGATCCGCCTCGATGAGTCCTTGGACAGGTTCAATGCGATCCTATCGGAATCGACCGATGGGGCGAAGGGAGCATAGGGCGAGACGCGATGAAGATTCGAGCGAAACTGGCGCTCCTCGTCTTCGGAACCGTCTTCACCTGCCTGATAGGCGCCGGCGCATATTATTTCGCGGTCGCCCCGATGCCGACAGTGCGAAGGGAGATGAGGACCTACGCGACCCTCTCGCTGGCAGAGGCCGAGCTCAGGATCCAGGCGAATCGCCTCGGGAGCGCGCTCATCAATTCTCAGAAAAAGGTCTTCGCAGAGACGGTGGAGAGCCGCGACAATGCCTTCGCGGGCCCGAAGGGGATCGTGACGCTCGGGCGGATGGACCGATCGCTCGCCAAGGCCCTCGACATCATGACCAGCCTTCAGCGGAAATAAGCCGGTCGATCAGGGCGATAGTAGGGATGATCGAGGGGGCGCGGGAGGAGAGCGGCAAAAACGCGGAAGTCTTCAGGCTGACAGACGCCAAGATAGAGGAAGTCGCATTCCATGGCGATCGGGGCGGGCTCGATCGGGATTTCGATGCAGTCTCTCGACGAAGTCGCCGCTAATGTCGGCGATTCTATGGCGAAGATAACGAAGCGTATCGAGGAGGACGGCAAATCCACGGCCGAGGCCAGCGCAATGGCGGATCCGATGGCCTGCGTCGGCTCGGCGCTGGAGGAGAGGATCGCCGCGCTCAGCTCGAAGTAGACGATGCGCGATGCAATGTCGAGACAGGCTCCATCATACCTGCTCGAAACAGCCAATCAGCCTCCCCTTCGCGAGGACGGTCCCCTCGATTTTCTCCAGCAGGGAAGGGAGGGTGAGGCTATCCGTAGCCTCGAGCTCCCTCGCGAGGGCGAAGAGCTCGAAGTGGTAGGCGTGGGGTCCGTGGCCGCGGAGGGCGCGCGGCCCCGAGTATCCGACCTGCCCTCCGCTTCCCGCGCCGAGAGCGATGCCGAGGCGCGGGGCGCTCTCGGCCGAGAGGGCTCCCTCGGGAAGTCCGGCCATACCCGGATCAATCCCGAGCGCGACGAGGTGCACGTAGGGGCGGGGGAGGGGGACGGAGGCGTCCTCGAGGACGAGGAGGAGCTCGCTCGCCTCGCGCGGGACGCCAGACCAGTGGAGCTCGGGAGAGAGGTTGTCGCCGATGCCGGGACCCGCGCTGCTGAGCGGCATGGCGGCGCCATCATCGAAGTCGGCGCTTCCGAGGACGATGGATTCGGTCGCCGATCGGGTCGACTCGTGGTTCCAGGCCAGATGGCGCTCTCCCGCGCGCACACCGCGCAGGAGGCGGCCGAGGCTCAGTACTCGCTTCATGGCGCTCGTCCTCCCATTTTTCCGTCGTCTTCATCGCCCTTGTCGAAGAGCGCTCGGGCCGGCTTGGCTAGAAGGCTCGACAAGCCCGCCATGTCCTTCACCCTTTCGAGATCGCGTATCGTGTCCTCTATCTCGGCTATCGCTTCGGGATCGATCAGGTCCGCGGCGAGGAGGCGGAACTTGGCGGCTACCTCGTCCTTCGTCATGGGGCTCTCTATGGACTTCGGCGCGCGCTGGAACTTCTCGAGCACCGTGCCGCCCGCGAGTCTGATGCGCAGGCGCACGCTCCCCGCCTTCTCCTTCGTATCGAAGTCGGATTCGCGATGGGCGGAGATTTTGGGTATGAGCTCCCAGACGTCGTCCCGATCGATGCGCTGGGGAGCGAACTGCCTCGCCATGGCCTCGCCGTCGAGTATGGCGACGGCGATCGCGTAGGCGATGTTCATCTGCGCGCTTATAGGGGAGAGGGGGCGCTCGAGCTTCCACCAGCCGTGTTTGTAGACCGCCTCCGAGAGGCCTATGTCGATCGAGTCGATCTCGGCGGGAGAGATCTCGCGCTGCGACTTGAGTTCGAACAGGGCGTCCAGGGCGGAGTGCAGGCCACCCATGGCGGCGTAGGGCTTGACGACGATGCGCTCGGTCTCCCAGTTCCGGCCGAGGCCCTCGACAATCCGGCTCGCATCGGGCGCGTGACCTTCACCGAAGGTCGAGAGAAAGCCTCCGTACTCGCGCTCGAAGACCCGCTTGATCCCGGTATACTTTCCGGCCGCGAGGAAGGCGGCGTGGAGGCCGTTGCGCGAGGCGAAGCCGTGCTGCATGCGTTTGCCCATGGACTCGAATTGCGCGGCCATGAGGCCGGCCGATTGAGTGGCCGCAAGGCCGAGGGCGTCCTCGAAGCCCGAAGCGTCGAGGCCGAGGAGGGCTCCCGCCGCGACTGCGCTCGAGAAGGTCCCGAAGACCTCCCCCGAGTGCCAGCCCCTCGCGAGCATCTCCGATCCGTTCAGGGCGAGGCCCACCCGCGGTCCGACCTCGAAGCCGAGGATGGCCGCGCGGAGGAAGTCGGCTCCGCTCACCGGCGCGCCCGCCGCGTCGATCGTCTCGGCGCAGGCCAACAGCGAGGGGAGGACGAGTGATGCTCCGTGCACGGGCGCGAGGGGATGGAAGTCGTCGAGCTCGAAACCCTGGACGAAGGAGCTGTTGAGGAGGCTGGCCGAGAGGGCGTTCGTCTTTCTCCCCCAGCCGATGAGGCTCGCGCAACCCTCGCCCTCGAGGCGAAGAGTCGCTTCGACGCCCGAGCGCGACCAGGGCAGGCGCGCGCCGACGAGGGCGCAGCCGATGCCGTCGAGGAGAAGGTACTTGGCCCGCTCACGCACCTGTTCGGGTATGTCGCCTAAGGCTTGGGTCGAGAGCCAGAGGGCGAGTCTTCCCGTGGGGCCTTCGGGGCCGGTGGGGGGAGCGTGTCGAAGCTCTTGCAAAGCGCCGCTCATACCAGTCCTTCTTCCGCTTCGCTCTTTCGCGAGCCCTCCCCGCGGCCGGGGAGGGACCATATCCAAGGCCGTCTCTTCCTGTCCTCGGCCTGCCAGGCATCGATCTCCGAGGAGGACTTCAGCGTGAGGCCGATATCGTCGAGGCCCTCGAGGAGGGCCTGGCGGCGCAGGGCGTCGATGGCGAAGGGCATCTCCACGCCTTCGGGCGAGATCACGATTCGGCGGACGAGATCGACGGTGGTCGGCTTGCGCGACGACATCGCCTCCCGGGCGAGGGAGGCGATGTCGTCTTCGCCGACGATGGCCGGCAAGAGGCCGTTCTGGAAGCAGTTGCCGTAGAAGATGTCGCCGAAGCTGCTCGAGATCACGCAGCGTATGCCGAGGGCCAGGATGGCCGAGACTGCTCCCTCCCGCGAGGAACCGCAGCCGAAGTTGGCCCCCGCGATGAGTATCGGAGATCCTCGAAAGCCTTCCTGGTTGAGGATGAAGCCCGGATTCTCGGTCCCCTCCGGGCTATAGCGGAGAGCCTCGAACGCGTACTTGCCCAGATTGTCGCGGGACATGTCGGCGAGGCGCTCGATGCGGATGATCACGTCCGTATCGATGTTGGCCGTCATGAGGGGAGCGGCGATTCCCGAGACCTGGGTGAAGGGCTGCGTATTCATGCTAGGCTCCTCGGGTCGGATATCCTGCCCAGTATGGCCGAGGCGGCGGCCGTGGCCGGGCTCGCGAGATGGGTTCTCGCGCCGGGCCCCTGCCTCCCCACGAAATTGCGATTCGAGGTCGAGACGATGCGGGCCTTGGGCAGCACCCGCTCTCCGTTGGCTGCGACGCACATGCTGCAGCCGCTCTCGCGCCATTCGAAGCCCGCGTCGAGGAAGATCCGGTCGAGACCCTCGGCCTGGGCGGCGCGCTTGACCAGTTCCGATCCCGGAACGACCCAAGCGGTCACGCCTCTCGCCACGTGACGTCCCTTCGCGATCCCGGCCGCCTCGCGGAGGTCGGAAAGGCGGGCGTTGGCGCAGGAGCCGATGAAGACCCAGTCGACAGGCGCCTCTGCTATGGGCATGCCGGGCTCGAGTCCCATGTAGTCGAGAGCCGCGGAGTAGGCTGCCTTGGTCGGCTCGTCTTTGGCGTCGGCGGGATCGGGTACGGCGGCGTCGACGGCGATGGTCTGTCCGGGGTTCGTGCCCCAGCTCACCATCGGCGAGATCGAGGAGATGTCGATGACTTCCTCCCGGTCGAAGGAGGCGCCCTCGTCCGTGAAAAGCTCTCTCCAGGCTGATATGGCCTCGTCGAACTGGGCCCCTTTAGGCGCGTAGGGCCGGCCCTTCAGGTAAGCGAAGGTCTTCTCGTCGGGAGCAACGAGGCTGTATTTCGCGCCGAGCTCGACGGAGAGGTTGCAGACGGTGAGGCGCCCCTCGACGGGCATCGCGCCGATGGCCTCGCCCGCGAACTCGAGAGCGCAGCCCACAGCAGAGTCGACGCCCAAGCGGGCGAGGGCGTAGAGGATCATATCCTTCGGCGAGACGACTGCGCCGGGCTTCCCGTCGAAGCGGATGCGCATCTGCCTCGGCATTTTCTGGCGCAGGGTCTGGGTCGCGAGGACGTGGCTGCTCTCCGAGGAACCGATGCCGAAGGCGAAGGCCCCGAGACCGCCGTTCGTGCAGCTGTGGCTGTCCCCGCAGACGAGGGTCGCGCCCGGAAGCACGAGGCCGAGCTCGGGGCCCATCACGTGGACGATGCCGTGCCCCTCCTCTCCGATATCGAAGAAGCGTATGCCGGTCAGGCCCGAAGCCTTCTTGAGAGCCTCGTAGAGCTTCGCCCCCATGGGGAAGCTCTCTCCGCTCCGCCCGGGCGCGGTCGAGACCGCGTGGTCGGGCGTGGCGAAGCCGAGCTCGGGATTTCGGACGGGGAGCTTCCTCTCCATGAGCTCCCTGAAGGAGGGCGGGCCCGACAGATCGTGGAGAATGTCGCGATCGATATGGAGAAGGGCCCATCCTTCGCCGAGGTCGCGGACGACGTGGGCTTCCCAGATCTTGTCGAATAGGGTCTTTGGCATACGATTCTCCTTGTCAGCTCTGACGGACGAGGAGGCGATCCCACTCGCTCGCGCCGAAGCGGAGGAAGGCTTCCTTGATAGTGGCTCCGCCGAGGCTCGGCGGTGCGTCGGTCTCCTTCAAGGTCTGCAGGGCCCGGTCGCCCCCGATGACGGCCGCCCCGAGGAGGAGTCCGGGGAGTATCGCGAGCTTGAAGCCCAGGTTGCGCGCTTCCTTCATGCCGATGGCGGGAGTCTTGCCTCCGGGAACGACATTGAGGAGACAGGGACCCGCGACGAGTCTGGGGACGGCGGCGAGCTCGTCCATGGTTTGGGGCGCCTCGACGAAGGCCATGTCGGCGCCCGCCTCGAGGGCGGCCTTCGCGCGGGCGATCGCCTCGTCGAAGCCGAGGACGGCGCGCGCGTCGGTTCGCGCGATGATGACGAAATCCTGGTCCCGGCGCGCCGCCGCGGCGGCTCGGATCTTCAGGATGAAATCCTCGCGGGATGTGACTTCCTTTCCATCGAGGTGGCCGCAGCGCTTGGGCGAGACCTGGTCCTCGATGTGGATGGCGGCGGCCCCGGCCGCCTCGAACTCGCGGACGGTCCTGGTGACGTTGAGCTCGTTGCCGTAGCCGGTATCGGCGTCGGCGACGAGGGGGATGCCGACGCTCCGCGCGATGATCCGGGCGCTCTCGACCATCTCGCCCATGGTGAGAAGGCCGTAGTCGGGAAAGCCCCGCGCGGCGGATACGCCCGCGCCCGTCATGTAGACGGCGGGGAAGCCGGCCTCTTCCACCATTCGCGCGCCTATCCCGTCATAGGCCCCCGGCGCCACGATCATGCCCTCCCGTTTCAAGGCTTCCCGAAATGCCTTTCTGCCGCTCATCTTCTGCTCCTTTTCAAACCGGCGAGGAATATGGATAGGATCCGCTCGAAGCTCTCGTCCCGGTCGACCGGGTTCTTGAAGGACCCGGACATCTCCAAGGTCGCGAAGCCGTGGACCAGGCTCCGCAGGCCGCGCACGACGTGGATCTCCTCGTCGCCCTTCAGACCGAGGCCCTTCAAGGCGAGACCCAGGGTCTCCATGATTCTGTCCCTGGCCACTCCCCACTCCTGGTCGCTCTCCGGGGCCGTCGGCAGGGTGGCGGCGTAGACGCCCGGGTGCTCGTGGACGTAGTCCCTGTAGGCGAGGGCGACGGAGTGCTCCGCGTCCTCGGAGGCCTTGCCGAGAGCCGCCTGGGCAATACGATCGTTGAGCTCGGCCAGGCCCCGGAGCCCAATGAGGCGCTGGAGCTCCCCGAGGCTCGCGATGTGGGTGTAGAGCGAGGGCGTCCTGATACCCAAGGCAGTCGCGAGAGTGGTAAGGGACAGCTTCTCGAGACCCTCGCGGTCAGCCATCTCGGCTGCCATCGCCAGCACCTTCTCTTTGTCGAGCCTCTCGGCGCGCATGGTCTTCATCTTCCCTCCCAACCGCCCGTGGCTAGCCGGACAGTATCCTTATTTGTTTTCCCTTTGTCCTAATTATATTAGGATACTGAGCGATTCATTTGGCGTCAAGGGGAAAGCTGCAAGAAGGGGGAATTGCTGACTGAGTCGTTACTTAGACTACTAGGCCCGAGAGTGGACGCGTATGAGGGCGAGGCTGCCGCCGGCGGATCGACCCTCGATCTCGAAGGAGCCGTCGAGCTGCTCGCAGAGGGCCCCGACGATCTTGAGGCCCAGGCCCCGCCGGGCCGATCCTATCCCGATTCCATCGTCGCTTACCTCGACCCTCAGCTCCTCGAGGCCCCGCTCGACGCGAATCTCCACCTCGCCCGAGGAGCGATCCGGGAAGGCGTGATCGCAGGCGTTGGCGACGAGCTCGCCCACCGCGAGGCCGAGGGGGATGGCGACGTCCGGGGGAATCGCTATCCCCTTGACCTCGACCTTCACGGCGATCCGATGATCGATACGCGCCTTCATGCCGACGATGCTCCGAGCGAGATCGCCGAAGTATCGAGCGACGTCGATGGTCGTCACCGTATCGGATTCGTAGAGCTGGTCGTGGACGAGGGACATGCCGAGGATTCGCGTAAGTATGGTGCCAAGCGCGTGCTGAACGGCCGTATCGGCTATGCCCTGCGCCTGGAGCGCGACGAGGCTCGAGAGCACCTGGAGGTTGTTGCGCACCCGATGGTGCACCTCCCTGACGAGGGTATTCTTCTCCTCCAGCACCTTGGAGAGCCGCTCCTCGCGCGAGCTTCCCTCCCGGACCTCGCCCTCGAGGCGTCGCGACAGTCCCTCGAGCTCGCGATTCTTGCCCATGAGGGTCTCGACCAGGGCATAGATTCCTTTGCTGATGGCCGAGAGCTCGTCGATACTCGAGGGATCGGGGGAGGCGTCGGGAGAGCCGGCCCCGGTTTCCCTGAGGCCCCGCACTATATCCTCGACCCGTCCCGTCACCTGCTCCGTGAAGCTTCGGCGCGCCCTGATCCAGGAGAGCATCGAGGCCAGGGCCGCGATGCCGAGCGCGGCGGCCAAGCAGACGAATCTGAAGCTCCTTATAGGGGCGAGATCGATGTAGAATACCTCGAGGAAGCGGGCATTGAAGAAATCGACGTTCTTGCGATCGAAGTCGGCGAGCTTCACGAAGACCTCTCGGTTCCCGCTTATTCTCGTCGCCTCCCCCTTGGCGATCGCCTCGGTCAGGAGCTCGGCCGGCAGTTCTCCGGAGAATCCTTCTCTGAGCAGACTCCAATTCAGGTAGTTGCCGGGGCCGAAGGTCACGATGTCGGTGAGCCAGACGAGCCTGCCGTCTCCGTCCGCCGGCGCCAGGTCGAGGAGCTGGGAGAGGGCCTTGTCGTATGCGATGCCGGGCAAGGCCTCGGACAAGAGCCGGCGAAGGCTCATCGATATCTCGATCAGAACCTCCGATCCGGGAGGGCTATAGAATTGGTACATCGTAATGCGCCCAGTCCTCGTGGAAAGGCTGAGGCTTTGGCTCGCGACCCTGCCCTTCCCGATTATCTCCTGGAGGAAGGCCTTGAAATCCTCCCCCAGGGAGAATAGATCGAGCCCGCGATCGGCCTCGAAGGTGGTAGCCGCCACCCTGCCGTCGCTTCCGATCAGATAGATGTCCTCGACCCCGAGGCGGGAGGCTTCGGCCGCGAGCCCCTCATGCGTCGCGGCGGCGAGCGAGCCGGGCGGTGAATAGCGCTTCCCGAGCTCGACGAGGGCGCGGGCCCCGATGGGCCTCGCTTTGGCCTCGAGATTGCCGGCGATATTGTCGAAAAGGGCGATGTCGTGGTTCTCCGTCGAAAAGGCGCTCGATCTCGCGCGGTCATACAGATACCCGAAAAGGATTTCTCCCACTATGTAGACGCCGGCCGCCGAGACAAGAGAGCAGAGAATGATCGTAGAGATAAGCTGCGAATAGATATAATACCTAAGGCTGCGTGGGGACTTTTTTATGCGTCCTCCCCGGGAAAAACCCTAAGGGATTCTACCGTAGTCCACAAATGAGTCACTGTGGGATTTCCCTGCCGACCAGCGATACTCGCAAGTCCTGGAAATCTCCCGATCTTCGGCCCTCATTTTACTGCGCCAGGACCAGGCGTCAAGCCGGTTGGGAAACGTTGTTATCCCAAGAACCGACTTTAGCGTCTTTATATGTCACCAGTATCCTTCGATTGGATTAAAATAGTGGGAGGCCCGAGACTTCGATTCTGAACTCGGCGCCTGCTTCAGTATTCTGGACACGGATTTTACCGTTCATGCGCTTTTCGATGATAATCTTCGCAAGGTATAGTCCAATCCCCGTCCCGTCCGAGCTTTCTTTCGTTGTAAAATATGGCTCGAAGATCCTGTCGATTATAGTACTGGGAATGCCGCCCGCGTTGTCTGATATCATCGCTACCGAAGTGCGCCCTTCCCGGAACAATCGGATGTCGATCCTCGGACAGGAGATATTCCGTTCAATCAGGACGTCCTTGGCGTTGGTGAGGATATTGACTAGGACCTGAGAGTACTCGTTTCGGTATCCGGTAACCCTCGGATCCTCGCGCTCGACCGTCTCGACTGTAATTCCGCTTGCCTTCAGACTATCGCCGATGAGGGCGAGGGTCCCGTCTAAGGCTTCTCGCAGGCTGAATTGCCTCGCCTCCCCCTCCGGCTTGATGAAGTTGCGAAAATCCCCGATTGTCCGGGTCATGGCCTCGACCTGCTCCATGATATTGCCAGTCATCCGCTCGAGGTACACGCCGGAGCTAGTGCCATCCAGAAAAGCCTTTTTCATGAGCTGCGCGTAGATCGATAGGGCATTAAGCGGCTGCTTCCACTGGTGGGCGACGTATTCGATCGTCTCACCCATCGCCGCTTGCCTGCTCTTTAAGATAAGTACCTTCTCTTTTTCCCGCAACTCCTCCGACAGCCTTAGCCGCTCCAAAGTTTCGGCATGCAGGGCTTGCCGGGCCCGCTTGCGTTCCTGTTCTTTGTAGAGGCTATCGAGGGAAAACGAGATATCGGCCCCGATTTCCCTAAGTAGCCCCGCGAATTGATCGTCGAAAAAATCGCCCTCGCCGGAATAGAAAGTCAATACGCCAATCACGCTCCCGCTTTGCTTGAGCGATATCGCCGCGGAGGAGCGGAACCCTCGCTTAAGTGCGTTCTCACGCCATGGCAGCACGCTGGGATCGGTCAGGAAATCGCTTGTGAGGCATACATCGGCCTCGCGTATAGCTCTGCCGCTCGGGCCCATGCCTTCGGGCTCCTCGAACACGGATATGCGTATATTATCGAGATAGCCCTCGTTCTTGCCGTACCAGACCGTCGGCCGGACGAGGCCGGTATCCTCGTCGACAAGGCCGATCCAGGCCATCAGGAGTCCGCCTTGCTCCACGGCGATCCGACATATTTCCTCGAACAGGGATTCGCGTTCCACGGCTCGCACGATGGCCTGGTTTGTCTGGCTCAGTACAGAATACAACCGGTTCATCCGCAAGAGGTTGGCTTCGCCTTGCTTTCGCTTGGGCTCGCTGTTATTTATAGCGCGCAGGGTCTCTTCCGCTTCTCCCAGGCGGAGACGAAGGTTTTCGTTCTCGACGAGGATTTCTTCTAAGTTCTGTTCAGACATAGTGCAGCGGCCTCCCAGGATTCGAGTAGGCTTACTCTTGCAATGTCTCTGGTGTACCACAAGAATAAAAAGAACGCAAATCCCGCCAGGTTGTCGTAACCTGGGTGCAAGCCGGTAGGCCCGAGTCTACGCGGAGTAAACATGATATGTACGGTGTCCCTGGGAGGCTGGAAACCCGAAGCTTCGGTCTCGGCATCTACATTGAACTCATGCCGGATTCTTTCCGATAACGCAAACGGTCGACACGGGTTTCATGCGCCGCAGCTCTTGGCGGACTTCCTCGAAGCCGCTCGCCTCGAGGGTCTCGGAAATACGCCTGCCGGCATCGATCGTATCCTGGTCCGTGGCGCCCCGTTGCCTCGGCTCGTGGACGATCGCGATTGTGCCGCCGGGCTTGAGAGCGGCTCGAAGCCGTCGCAGCGCGAGCGTCGGTTCATCCCAGAACTGAAAGGTGTTGATATCGAGCACTTTGTCGATTCGCCGATCGAACGAGGGCAGCCGCGAGCTGGAAGCAACGATCAACTCGACGCGCCCTGAATCCACGGCTTTTTTATTTCGGCTCGTCGCTTTTCTCGCCATGAGGGGGGAATGGTCGATTCCGTACACCTTTCCTTCGACGATCCGATCGCTCAACATTCTGATCCCTATGCCGGGACCGAACCCGATCTCGAGAACGCAATCGGCCGCCTGCGCGCCAAGCTCCGCGATGGCCCACTCGATGCGTTCGATGTTCGATGAGCGATGCGCCATGATGAAGCCGGCAATTCGCCCGAGCATACCTTCGGGCATTCCGAACTGCAGCATCAGTCTTTCGCGAATCCTCATGACCGCCTCCTATGCTCCCGACTTCGCATCGCATTCTTATCGACGATCGTGGAAGGGGTTTCGTGCATCGAATCGGGTTCAAGCTGCTCGGGGCCCTGAGCATCTCGCACACCGGTACTGACTTGGCGCTTTCCTTCTGCGTACCCTGTGACCTCGAGGCGATGAGCACGCAGTCTCAGAGCCGGGTCGCGAAGTCGCCTATGATACGCAGCACCTCGTCCAATCGCTCGATCTGAGGGAAATGTCCGGCTTCCCGAACCAACTCGAACCGGGCGCCCGGGATGCTTTCGGCCCAGCGCCTGCCGTAATCCGCATCGACGATCCGGTCGCTTTCACCCCATGCGATCATGGCGGGTATCGATATCTGCGTGAGCCGCGCCCGAAGATTCAGGTCGAGCATGAGGTCGCCCGCGTAGACGCGCAGGGTTCGCTGGTTCTCGGCCATGACCGCGAGCTGGGGGCCTGTCGGTGTCATCGCGAAGCGCCTGGGATCGTGAAAGGAGAGCGCGGCCCGTTCGGCTGGAGCTACCACCATCGGGTCGACGATCTTCTTGTCCGGAGATCCCGTGTCGATTCCCACCGCGTTGAGAAGAACGATCCCCGCAATGCGCGGTGAGCGGCGCAAGGCCATTTCGGCGGCAATCCAGCCACCGACCGAGTTCCCTACGACGATGATATCGGACAGGTTCAGGTGATCGATCAGGGCAAGATACGCAATTACCAGGTCATCGATACTCGAGAACCAGTCGGGCCGCGGTTCGCCGGCGAAACCGGGATGAGTAGGCGCGACGACGCGGCCGCTCTTCGACAGGGCCTCGGCCAAGCCGGAGGCCGAGGCGGGACCGGCGCCCCCGTGGAGCACGAGAAAACCCCGGCCCTCCCCCCGGTCCGTCAGGGAAACGCTCAGCGTTCCGGCAAAAAGGGCGACTTCCTTCTTTTGATCGGACATTCCGCTCACCTCTTGTATCGACCCGAGTCGACGGATTACAATGCATACGCACCGTACATATGAACGATACGTACACAATTTCAATTCGTCAAGAGAGAGAGCGAAGGAAATTATGGAGAGACTGCCGAAAAGCCAAGGTCGCGGCAAGCCGAGAGACGAGAAGCTTCGCGAGTCCATCCTCGGGGCGGCCGCGGAATTGCTGTTGGAGAATGGTTTTAAGAAATTCACCATCGAAGGCGTCGCGGCGCGGGCCAAGGCCAGCAAAGTTACCATCTACAAATGGTGGCCATCGAAAGGCTGTCTTGCGCTTGACGGCTTCGTTCATGTCATCACCGAATCGATAAGCTTCGCCAGGACAAAATCCCCCCGCAAGGATGTGGAAAACCAATTGGCGGCGCTGATCCGGATGCTGACCGGCACTCCCGCCGGGCGGGCCATCATGGAACTCATCGGAGCGGCGCAGGAGGACCCGGAGCTCAAGCGCGAGCTGAACGTCCGCTACATCCAGCCTCGACGCGAAATTGCCGGCCTCGCGTTCGCGAGATTGCTCGGCTGGGACCCCGTCGAGAAAAAGGAGGCGCTCTACGTCGTCACCGACCAGGTATACGGCGCCATCTACAACCGCTTGCTTTTCGGTCTGACTCCGCTCGACGAGGATTTTGCCCGTCAGCTCCTGGAGTTCTGGGTCGCAAAGGCGCCACCAAGACACCCTAAAGATTCACTTCGATAGTCGAGGCAAACCGCCTCCTACGCTTCTTGAAAGGTCCCATTCGACGATTGAAAACATTCCATCCGACGATTGAAAACATCTTGTGAGAAGATTGAAAATACTTTGTGCGACGATTGAAAATACTTTGTGCGACGATTGAAAATGTTTTGTGCGACGATTGAGAATGTTTTGTGCGACGATTGAGAATTCTTCAAACGACGACTGGGCGAGAAGCCCCAACCGGGGGGTGACTTCGCCCGGCCGATACAGTATTCCTTCATCAGACAGCGGAGGGTCCATATGGCGAGCAAGGCAAACGCGCGGGACTGGCAGACGAGGATTCGACTCTGGGCCGCGATCATCATGGCCGCGTATTTCCTGACGAGGATGGGCTATTACTCCATGGGGCTGATCTCGCCCGACGCCATGGAGGGCTACCTTGGTTCCCTGTCCTTCGTGTGGTTCTTCACGCCTGTTTTCATCTCGGTCGTCCTGGTGCATATGACCCTGGGGCTTTGGAAGCTCTACAGGCGGAATACCCTGAGGATGCCGCCCTGGGAGATCGCCCAGGTCTCCCTGGGACTTCTGCTGCCGTATTTCCTCTTCCCCTACCTGATCACGACCTTCGTCATGGGCTTCGTCTTCGGCCTCAGGCAGAACTACGTGGACAGCATCCTTCTCACCTATCCGGCCGTCGCCTGGAGCTACGTCTGCGTCGCGCTGATAATGGGAGCCCACGGGCAGATCGGCGCCCACGTCGTGCTCCGCATGAGGCCCTGGTACCCGCGGGTCAGATGGATCCTCATCGTCCTCCTCACCATAGTCCCGATCTGCGCGGCTTTGGGCTATCTCAATGGAGGGCGGGCCCTGTATGGCGCTCTTCTCCAAGGGAAGCTGGAGCCGGACGATCTGCCCCATGTCGTGCAGCCGAACGAGCTGGACTTCATCCGAATCGGCCACGCGATAGTGTACATCGCGCTCACGGCCGTCTACGCTTTCGTCTTCGCGTCGCGGGCCCTGCGACTGGGCGTCGCCGCGCGCACCAGGACGATCCAGGTCTCGTATCCGGGCGACGCCCGGGTCAAGGTGATCCCTGGCACGACCATCCTCGAGGCGAGCCGCATCGGGGAGATCGCGCACGCCTCGATCTGCGGCGGCCGCGGCAGGTGCACGACCTGCCGCGTGAAGATCCTGGACGGGATGGAGAACCTCAGCCCGATCGGAGAACGGGAGCGCCGGGCGCTAGTGCGCATCCGCGCGGGCTCGGACGTGCGGCTCGCCTGCCAGGCGCAGTGCCGGCAGAAAGGAATCAGCGTCCTCCCCCTCCTGGCGCCGGAGGCCAAGCCGAGCAAGGCCCGCAAGGAGACTAGGGACTCGGTCGGCAGGGACATGGAGCTCTCCGTGATGTTCGCCGACCTGCGAGGCTTCACGACGATCTCGGAGGGGAAGTTCCCCTACGACGTCGTCTACGTCCTCAACAGCTATTTCGAGAGGATGGGGAAGGCGATCGAGAGCCACGACGGCAAGATAGACAAGTTCCTCGGCGACGGCATACTCGCCTACTTCGGGAAGGACGGCGACACTCGAAAGGGCGCCCTGAACGCCATCCTCTGCACTCTGGAGATGGCCCGACAGCTCGCCGAGGTGAACGAGCGGCTCAAGAACGTCCTGGAGCTTCCGCTCACGATGGGCGTGGGGCTCCATTTCGGCGAGGTCATCCTCGGCGAGATCGGCTACAGCGAGAACTCGAACATGACCATCATCGGCGACACCGTGAACTCGGCGAGCCGGCTCCAGACCCTGACCAAGCAGGCCGGGGCCCAGCTGATACTCTCCACGACCCTCGCGGCTCAGGCGGGGCTGGACTTGAGCTATCTTCCCATGGCCAATGCGAAGGTGAGGGGGAAAACCGAGGCCATGAGGGTGTACCTCGTAAAGGATATCCTGAAGGACCTCGAGTCCTCGGTCAAGGCGACAAGCTGACCTTCCCGGCCCGGCTCGCGAGCGACTCCTCGATCAGTCGGGAGCTTGGGGCTTCTCTCGGGCAGGTCGATCGCCCGCGGGCTCGAGGCGGACTTCGTCGCAGAGCAGGGTTCCTTCCTCGAGGTACAAGCCGATCGCGCCGCTTTCCAGCGGCTCTCGCCCGTCCTCGAGCGAGAAATACTCTACATCGTCCACGAAGGCGCGGATGCGGTTCCCGAGAACGGAGACTCGGAGCGCGTACTCCTTGCCCTCGTCGAAGGGAAAATCGAGCTCGGCCAGTATCAGACTGCCGTCCCTCTCTTTTATCAATTGCAGCTTGTCCCGCGAGTTCAAGACGAGAGCGTAGTACCTCTTGAGGCCCTGGACCCTGACCGCCAGACCGGCCCGCCGCGCCCGGAGCGGCGTGATGGAGGCGGAGACCTCGTAATCGCGCCAGTCGCGCATCCCCTGGATGAGGAGGCCGGCCCCGCGGTTCTGGCTGATGTGGAAGGACTCCGGAAAGATCGTGCCCCACTCGTCGACGGCGTCGACCCAGGAGCTGCGCCAGGCCTTGCTTCCGGGGTAGCGGCGCCCGAAGGCGCAGGCGGGGACGCCGCTCCAATCCATCCAATGGAGCTGGACTCGGCTGGTCCTATCCGTGCCGCTGGCGACCTCGATTCCGGCTTCGAAGATCGGCGCGTCGGTCCCGACTTCGACCTGCCAGATCAGATCGGCCGCATTGCCGGGTCGAAGCTCCGCAGTCGGCCCGAAATGCCGCGCCGGAATATCGCCCTCGCCATAGGCCGAGACGAACATCCTCGCTGTCACGGGCTCGGGGTTGCCGGCGGGCGTGGAGACTCTCGCCCTCATCGTCTGCCCCGGATAGAGCGAAGGCGAGGCCTGGAAGCCGTAGGTCGCCTGAGTTTCGCTCCGGGGGGGGATGAACACCGGCGTGGCGATGAGGGCGGGGCCCAGGGGCGCTTCGAAGTCGAGCTCGAGAGCCCGGTGTTCCCGATCGTCGGTCGGCAGGTTGGCCAGACGGATGGAACGGGATAGTCCTTCTTCCTCGACGGGATGGAAGCCGTGCAGGGAGCCCGGCAGTTCGAAATTGTAGCGCGCGCCGTTTTTGGGATTAAATGGCGCTTCGCCGTCCATGCGGAATCGAAGGTTCGCCAAATAGACGGCTTCCCTCGCCGCGTCGGAAACGCTTCGTCCGCCGTCCGCGCTCGACAGGAACATGAGGTCGCGATGCGGTCGTCTCAGGTCTGGGCAAGCCTCGATGGCCTCGAGGCCATTGCGAATGCCCAACAGACAGCCGACATTGCCCGAGTTGCAATCGGTATCCCAACCCGAGGTGTTGACGATCATCAGGGATTTCCGGAAATCCCCTTCTCCGTAGAGGAGGGCCAGGAGGATGAGGCCGAAGTTGGGAATTACGTGGCATATGCCCCGGTGACGCGCGTAGCCATGCTCGCGGTCGAGCCAAACCCGCGCGTCTCTCCAATCGGGTTCCGTCTCGCGGAGCCCGCGGAGCTCGCGGATCAATTTCGCTATCGCGCAATCCTCGGGGATGAAGGACAGCGCTTCGTCCATGAGCGAGGGAATGTCCCGCTCGACGAAGGCCGCGGCCTCCATGACGGCGACGGCGACTGCGGCGTGGACGGCCTCGTCGTCGTGGCTCACCGAGGCGGCTTCCCGCGCCAAGCGCGCCGCTTGGTCGGGATTTCCGGGGGAGACCAGTGCCCAGCCGTCGATGAAGATCATCGCGCCGATCTGGTTGGCGATCGTCTTGCCGTTCAGGGCGGCCGAGCCCGATGCCGGGGCCTTGACTCCGCTCTTGAGCCGAAGGTAGGCAGTATGCTCGGTCGAGTTGCCTAGGCCCCCCCACCAGAGGATGGTTCTCTTCTCGACCAGGTAATTCAGCCAGGTCTGGCCGATAGATTCGGCTTTCAGGCCCCTGTCGTATCCGTAGTCTTCGAGGGCACGCACGAAGGTGAAGGTGCCGGATATGTCGTCGTCCGTCACCACCAGGGGCACGCCCGATTCCTCGTGGATGAACGACGATACTTCGCCGAAGCGGCTCACGATCCTTTCGTAGGACCAGTTCTCGATGGGACGACCCATGTAGACGCCGATGATCTTACCCAGGACTCCGGCATAAACTCGCTCGATGTACTCGACTCTGTCGATGGTGCTCATCCTTTCAAGCTTCCTTCCGTTATGCCTTGGACGAATTTGTCTTGCAGGAAGACGAAGAGGATCGCGACCGGCAAAAGGGCGATGACGCCCGCGGAGGATATCAAATTCCAATCGGTGTCGAAGTTCCCCACGAAGGCGAGGTATCTCGTCGCAACCGTCTTTATTTTGTCGCTTTGAAGGAGGGCGTTGGCGAAGAAGAATTCGTTCCAGGTCCATAGCCCGACGATGATCGCCACCGTGGATGTCACCGATCGCGAGATCGGCATCATCACTTTCCAATATATCTGCCAGTGATTCAGCCCGTCGATGAGCGCGCTCTCGTTCAGCTCATAGGGAATCCGAACGAAATAGGTCCTGAAGAGGAAAATGCTGAAGGGCAGATAGATCGCGCAATATACGATGACGAGGCCCGCCAGGGAATCCATCAGGCCGATGTTTATATATATGAAGAAAATCGGGACGAGATAGACCCCGAGAGGGATGGAGATGACGACCAGGAGGGCGCCCATGAAGAGGTTGGCGCCTTTCACCTTCATTTTCGACAGCGCGTACGCCGCGAGACTCGCCGCGACGACGACTACCGCTACGGTGGCCAGGCCGACCAAAAGACTATTGAGGAAGCCCCTCCCGTAATCCGCCTTCTTCCAGGCTTCCAGGATGCTCAGGAAGGTCAGCGCCTTGGGCAGGCTGAAGGGCGAGGTCATCGCTCCCAATTTCGGCTTGAAGGCGTTCATGACCAGGAGAAAGAGCGGGGCAAGCACGAAGAGCCCGGCGACAACCAAATAGAGATGAAGGAGGATCTTGCCCCCGCGCGATCGCTTGTTCATACCTCCCATCCCCTTTTCTTGAGCAGCCCGTAAAGCGCCATGACTATTCCGGAAAAGAACAGCATGGTGAATGAAATCGTACTTGCGTAGCCCGCCGCCTGGCCCTTGATGGTCGCGGAGTACATGTACGTGGCCAGGAGCTCCGTGGCCCTTCCCGGGCCGCCGTTCGTCATGACATAGACGTAATCGAAGGCGGCGAAGGACCAGATCATGGTCAGCATGAGGATAAGCGTGATGGTCGGTCGCAGTTGGGGAAGGATGACAGATTTGAATATCCTCCATCTGCCCGCCCCGTCCATCAGCGCGGCTTCCTCCAATTGTCTGTCGGTCTGGGTGAGAGCCGTCAGGAAAAGCACCATCAGGAAGCCGGTATATCTCCAGCTGTCGGTCAAGGCGACCGAATATAGGGCTATTCCGGGGTCGCCCAACCAGTTCGGCAATCCTTTGACTCCGATGGCTCCCAGACTCGGGTTGAGGCCGAAGAAGGGATCGTAGATCCACTTCCATATCATGGCCGTGACGACGGTCGAGCAGATATACGGCAGGAAATAGATGGTCCGATAGACTATCTGGAGCCTGCCCGATCTGGAGATCATGAATGCGTTGAACAATCCGACGACGATGGGGATGGTGCAGAAGTAGAGCAGCCATTTCATGTTATTGATGAGCGCCTGGTAGAAGACGGGATCGGTGAACAGTTGGGCGAAGTTGTCGAAACCTACGAAAATCGCGGGGCGCAATCCGTCCCATTTGAAGAAGGATAGACCGAGTGTTCCCAGGGTCGGCCCGACGACGACGAAAAGCAGGAGAAGCACCGTCGGCGCCATGAAAAGCCAGGGAAGAAATCGCGATACGGCGACGGACTTACGCGATGATGTCAAATCGGGTCTCCTTGATGAAGGCGCGGGAGGAGACCTACGATATCCCCTCCCGCGCCGATCCGAGGCGTAATGGCGCCTCAGTCGAAGTTGAAAAGTTTGCCCTCGGCCTTATCCTGCTCGGAAGCCTTCTGCATTCCTCTCATGAAGGTGGGCAGGTCCAGCTGCTTGAGCCAGAGCCCGTCGATATTCTCGCAGGTATAGACTCGGGTCTGGGGCCCCCAGTAGGTCCATGAAAGGTAGCTCGTGGCCTTCTTGGCCGTGAAGGAGTTCATTACCGCCTGTATCTCGTTTACATGGGAATCGAGTCCCGGTACCTTGCTCAGGTCGATGCCGTCCACGGGCGGGAATCCCATCGCCTTGTAGGTAATCCCGATGATCTGGTTATCCCTGTCGCTCCACACGTCGAGAAATTTGGCGGCCTCGTCGGCATTCTTCGATTTGGCGTTGATGGCTACGCCTATGCCCAGGGCGAATGGGAGGACCTGCGGAACGTCCGCGCTCCAGGACGGCATCGCGAAAACGCCCCAATCGAATTCGGGTTTCTGCTCCGAAGTGAGGTTCCCGAGGAGCCAGGTCCCCTCCATCTTCATGGCCGCCTTGCCGGTCGCGAAAAGCTGGGTGGCTGCGTCGATCGTCAGACTGGTCGAGCTTCTGCTGTTGATATAGCCTTTCTGGTAGAGGTCCAGCATTTTCTGCATCGCGTCGGTCGGTTCCTTCCCGGTCCACGGAACCTCGCCCTTGAGGAGCTTTTCGAGTTTGTCCTTCCCTAGCCTGCTGGTAAAGGCGAGGGACCACCACCACTCGTTGGCGTATTTGTAATTCCCGGCCCCGAAGGCGAAAGGAATGATGCCTTTCGCCTGGATCTTGTCGCAAAGCGCGACGAGGTCCTCGTAGCTCGTGGGGATGTTCCACCCGTTCTTCGAGAACATGTCCTTGTTGTAGTAGACCATCTCGCTGTCGACCTTTCCGGGAAGCCCGTAGAGCTTTCCCTTGTCGCTCACCGGCTTGAAGGCCCACGCGGAGAACTTGTTCATCCATCCGTACTTGGCAGCGTAGCCGTCGAGGGCGACCAGTCTTCCGGCTTTCGCGAAATCGAGGAGCGTCGTGGTTCCCTGCGTCGTTATTATGTCGGGACCGCCGCCGGCGGCGAGCTGCTGCTTGATGATGACGTCGGGCTCGGCGTTGTAGATGGCTTTGACGTCGATATCGGGGTACTTGGCGTTGAACGATTTGATAAGCACGTTCTCGAAATAGTCTTTATACGCTGTCGCTACGATGAAGCTGATTTCCTTTTTGGCCTGGGCTGAGAGTGTCGAGACGGCCATGAGACAGGAAAGGGCAAGGACCGTCAGGGCGATGACTTTCCGAATCGAGTTCATGTTCACTCCTTCACAGGTGAGATGGAATAGGTTAGATTTTTGACTGCGTGACGGCGCATGGCCGTTTCCCTCTTCCGGCGCCCGGTTCTTTGCGGGATGGGCGCCGCGAAGGGGGACTCAATGGTGTTTCACCTCCTTTTCACGTGCTTTCGCGGATGTGAAGCTCGGTCGGGAAGGTCTTGTAGACCGGTTCGCCGGCGCTGCTCTTCTCGATCCTCTCAATAAGGAGCCTCGTCGCCTCCCGCCCGAAAGCCTCGCTGTCCTGCCCGACCGTCGTCAAAGCCGGCTCGACGTACTGGGCTTCCGGAATGTCGTCGTACCCGCACACCGCGAGCTGTCCGGGTATCTCCACCCCGCGCTTCCTCAGCGCCTTGGTCGCTTCGATGGCCATCACGTCGTTGGCGGCGAACATGGCCGATGGCCTGCGATCCTCGGGGAGGGCGAAGTACCAGGAGAGGACGCGCTCGGCGCTTCCCTCCCTGAGGAAGTTGCCCTCCACTTCCCACTCCGGTACCGGGGGCTGACCATGAGCGGCGATCGCCTTCCGGTAGGCCTCGAGTCGAATCCTGCCGTTTATCGTGTCCAGATCGCCCGTCATGTGGGCGATGCGCGTATGGCCTCGATCGACGAGGTGGTCGATCAGGCCGTCCACGGCCGCGCTCTGGTCGGCGGTGATGACGTCGATGCCCATTCCGATCAGACTCGGGCCGAGGCCTACGCAGGGTATTTCGTCATCGAGGATGGTCTTGATGTCGGATGCGTCGAGATAGAAGGACGAAAGCAGGAGACCATCGGCTATATGGTGCAAAGCCATATCCACGAAATCGTCTTCCCCTTTCGCCGAGGCGGAGCTGTCGAAAATGATCATGCGGTACCCGTATTCCTGGGCCGCCAATTGCGCTCCCCTGATCAGCATCGGGTAGAAGGGGTTGCCCAAGTCCTGAACGAGCATGGCGATGAGCTGGGTGCGGTTCGTCTTCAGGCTGCGGGCATTGAAATTGACTCGATATCCGAGCTCCTCTACAGCTTTGAGGACCCGCAGCCTTGTCTCCTCGCTGATGCGGACATTGCCATTGGTCCGATCGTTCAGGACATAGGAGACAGTTGCGCGGGTGACCCCCGCCGCTTTTGCAACATCCTCTTGCGTTATTCTTTCCATATCCATCCACTTCCATTTACTCGTGTATGATTACACGAGTAATTACATATCTAAACCAGCGCGTTGTCAAGGATTTTTCTTTGTCGCGACTGAGATTTCAATACTGTGAGCTGGGGTCTGAGCTTATAAGGGCGGCAATTTCAAACAGGGTAATAATTTAAACAAACGCAATCGTCAGTCGACCGCGTCTTCCGTCGTTTGGACTTTCAAGTTCCGGAATTAAGGAATGTGGCGTCGGATCGGTTCCTGCGAGCCGATCCGGCCGGACGCCCTGGGTAGCTGCAATAGCGGCTCTCGAAGCAAGATCCGCTGCTGAAATAGCTCGAACCGCGGCAGCCACCGCGGCAGATGCTGCCCTTGTCGCACAGGGCGCATGCTCCGCCGAGCATACTGACGTCGAAGTTCCGGTTGTATGCGAAGTTCCCTTCCCTAGTCCATATTTCTTTCAGTGAGGTCTGCCGGAGGTTTCCTTCGATGAATCTGTCGGCATAGAGGGATTCGCAGCCTTTGACGTTTCCCACGCTATCGATGCCTACCACGCGCATCCCCGCTTGGCAGCCGTTCCATGCGGATATCGTCCCCGGGCGGCTCCGGATGTAGATCTCGTAATCGTCGAAATATCCGAGGTCGTCCCCCGCATAGACTCTGGGCGAGCCGCGCCGGCCTTTCTCGAAGATGAATTTCGTGATCTGCCCGACTTTCTCGGGGTCGAGCAGATACTCGTGCTTCCCTGCGATGTTGCCCATGCCGGTGACGATCTGGAGCTGCCAGGCGTCGACTCCATAGGAAGCGAGGAGATCGTACATCTCTTCCAGGTCGGCGACGTTGAAAGCCAGGAGGCTCGTGACCACCGCAATGGGCATATCGGCCGCGCGAAGCGCCTCGAAGGCGGCGAGGACTTTCTTGAACGAAGCCTTTGACCCTCTTATCCGATTATGGCTGCCCTCCATGCCGTCGAGGGAAATGCCGACATTGGTGAGTTTCGCGTATTTGATACGGGCGATATCCTCCTCTCCCATGAGAAGTGCGTTGGTTATTATGTTCACCTTCACTCCGCCGTTCGCTAGCCTTCGAGCCACTTCTTCCCAGCCGCGATACAGGAATATTTCCCCGCCGATCAAGGTTAAGTGATGGCAGCCGAGTTCGATGAGGTCATCGGCTACGCGGAAGCATTCCTCCGCCGACATTTCGTTCACGCGAGCGCTTCCGGCCGACGAGCCGCAATGGAGACACTTCATGTTGCAGCGTAAGGTCAATTCCCAAACGGCATATTCGGGCAGGTATTTGGTCGAATTCATCGTTTACATCCAAGTTGACGCATGGCGGAGAACGGCGGGGAATCGATTCGCCCGCCGTTCAATTTCAGCCTTATTTGACCGGCGGGGGCATATACAGCGCGCTGACTATATCCTTGTGGAGCTCGATATAATCGCACATATCCCCTATTTCTTCCTTCAGCTCGCGGATTTGCCAGTCGGTCAAATACATCCGCTTCAGCTTTTCATCGGTCAGGATCCCGTATCTCGTGTGCACCGGGTTGGGACCGCCGCCGAGCGACACCGTGTAGGTATCGCAGTCGATTTTCAGAAAGTCTTTGATCATCTTCTTTTGCCAGTCTTCGAGGTAGAGGACCGCCGTTTTAACGCCATTGACGAGCATGACCCGCCTCCTGTTTAGAAATGGAGCGACAGACAAACTCGAGCTCTCCCTTCGACATCCGGGGAGGATCCGCGCCGCGAACTTGATATGGACTCTATTGGCAACTTTGACTTAACGTTTCATCCGTTGGGCCTCCTTTTTAATACCGCAGCGTCGGCCTCGAACGGAGGAAATCACGCGAGCAATGAACGAGGGGGGTGAAGAAGGCTACGATGCTTTCCGCGTTTTTTCCTTAACTAACTATAACCGCGACAGTCCGGCCGGAACTACGCTACGAATTATGAATCATATACAACCGAATTACCTTTTTGTAAAGAGGAGAAATTCCTTACGGATTGCATCGGCTAATCGCCGATGATCGCCCCCTTGTCCCGCGACCGAGATATAGTCGACTCGTGCGGAAGGAAGGGCGGGAGGATGAGAGCGGGGGATGGGGGGAAGCATCGTCTCGGCGCCTGACCGCGGCGCTCGCCCTCCTCGCCATGGAAATCGGCCCCGGGGCGGCTGTCCGTAGTTGAGCCCTCTACGGCAGGCTATTATTCCTTCATGAGCCTTCCCCGGAAAAAGCCGATGGCCGACTTCCGAGCCCGGGTCCTCCGCCTCGATTTCGGACTCTACCTTGCTAAATGCCTGATCGGGACCTCGGTCTGCTACGGCCTCTATCTTCTCTTTCCCGGGGTCCAGTTCTCCTGGAGCATCGTCTCGGTGCTCCTGGTTCTCGCTCCGGAGTTCGACGACTCCGTCAGGCTGGCCGCCGATCGGATCAAGGCCAACCTGATCGGCGCCACCCTCGGGCTGGCCGTCTTCCTGGTCCGGCCTCCCGACCTCCTGTCCCTCGCGGTGGCGGTCCTCGGTACCATCCTCGTCTGCACCTTCTTTGGGCTGGGCAACGCCACTCGGACCGCCCTGGCCGCGGTGGTCATAGTCCTGATCCAGGAAAAGGAGCGCAACGCCTGGAACCTGGGGCTGCAGCGAATGGCCGCGGTGGTGATCGGCAGCCTGGTGGCCCTGGCGCTGACGCTGCTCTTCCGAAATCTGCTTCCCCGTTCGGTTCCAGGGAAAGGAAAAGACTCCTCGGAATAGGTTCAGTGCGCTGGGGAAATGCTTCGAGTATTCCAACTGCATATGCGGTCCGCGACGAGGCGGGCGCGAAGGCGTTTTCAAGGCCCGAAAGCTTTACTTCGAGATGGGTTCTCTATATGATCTAGCTCGCCTACGTCGACGCTCATAGCTGGACATAATGGCAAACACGGTCAATCTCGCCAATGTGCTGCTGTCGCTCTCGGACGCCATCGATCTCGCGAGCGGGACGATTTCCCGGCATCAGCTGCGAACGGCCTATATCGCGTGCGAGCTCGGCATGCGGGCGGCGTTGACGCCGTCCCTGCTCGATAGGCTCTTCATCGCGGCGCTGTTCCACGATATCGGCGCGATAACGGTCGAGGAGAAGGTCGCGCTCTTCGAGTTCGAGAATGTCAACGTCCTTCCCCACAGCCTGCGGGGCGAGCTCCTGATGCGGCGCGTTCCCATGTTCATGCCCGTGGCCGGCATCATCGGCAACCATCACAGGGAGTGGCGCGAGTGGGATAGGCCGATAGGGGATCCCGACGTCCTCCTCGCCCAGATCATCTGCCTCGCCGACCACGTGGCCCGCCTCATCAAGGCGAAGGCCCACGTCCTTCATCAATACAAGGACATTTCCGAGATAATCTCCTCCTGGTCGGGGACCATTTTCAATCCCGGAATCGTGGATAAGTTCCTCGTCCTCTCCACGCGCGAGGAGTTCTGGCTCAACATCGTGAATCCGCGCCTCTACTCCCTCCTCTTCAATGAGGGACCGCTGCGCCGGGCCGAAATATGCTTCGACGACATGGAGATCGTATCCCTCTTCTTCAAGGACATAATCGACCTCAAGTCGCCGTTCACGGCGACGCATTCCACGGGGGTCTCCGCCTGCGCCGACGCGCTGTCGACGCTCATGGGGGCGAGCGACGACGAGAGGCTGAAGATCAGGATCGCGGGCAACCTGCACGACCTCGGCAAGCTCGTGATCCCTAACTCCATTCTCGAGAAGCAGGGCCGGCTCTCGATCGAGGAGTACCAGGTCATCAAGTCCCATACCTACTATTCCTTCACCATCATGAACTCCATAGCCGATTTCCGGGACATCGCGGAGTGGGGCAGCTTCCACCACGAAAGGATCGACGGCTCCGGCTATCCCTTCCATCATTCCGGGGACAGGCTCTCCGCTCAGGCGCGGATCATCGCCGTCTCCGATGTCTTCACCGCCCTGGCCGAGGATCGGCCCTACAGGAAGGGCATGGGAAGGGCCGATGTCCTCGGGATCATGGGCGACATGGCCGCCAAGGGGAAGCTCGACGCGGCGACCCTCCGGAGGCTGGCCGATAACTACCAGGAGATCGCCGACCGCTGGTTCGAGGCACAGGCCAAGGCGCGGGATTTCTACAACAGGCAATTCGCGGTCATACAGTAGTCGGCCCGCGCCTGCCGGCCGAAGCTAGTCCGCCTTGCCGGTGAGGTACTTCCTGCCCGCGGGCCAGAGGTCCTCGATCTGGCGCATGATGGCCAGCTCGCCGACGTGGTGGGAGTTGTGGTCGGCCACGAGGAGAACTTCGCGCAGGACCGTGTAGCCGGGCGCATGGGCAATGGGCCCGAAGAAGTCCGTCGAAGGGTCGGTCACGATGCGCTTCGCCTTCTCCAGGTCGGCCAGCACCGCGGCGGCGCTCGCGGCCCAGCCGGCCTCGTCGGTCTTCTCCTCGGGCCGGGGTCTGTAGCCTTCCGGCCAGCGCGGGGACTTGTGCTTGGGATCGAGGACGAACTCCACGATGTCCCATTGCGTTATCCGGATATGCTCGACCAGGTGCCAGAAGGAATAGGGGCAGTTGGCGGGCTTGGTGTTGATGTGCTTCATGGGGAAATCGGCCACAGCTTCGGCGAAACTCATGTGCGCGTTGCGGCTGTCGAGCAGCGCGAGAAGCTCGTTCCGCAGCACTTTATCGTCCTTCATGACGGCTCCCTCCCTCTTCAGTCGATGATAGCCTGGGACAGCAATTGCCGGAAGTACTGGTCGAAGGGGAGCTGATTGTCGATGACCTGAGTCATCATTATCCCGATCAGGTCTTCGCTCGGGTCGACGAAGGAAAAGGTCGAGGCGGCGCCGCCCCAATAATAGCTACCCGCCGAAATGGCCATGCCTGACTGGGCTTCGTCGAGGCAAATGCCGTAGCCGGGCCCGAAGCCGCATCCCGGCGAATCGATGCCGCCCATGTTCCTGGGCAGCAGGGAGGCGGCCAGGTGGTTGCGCGTCATTTTCTCGACCGTCTTGCGTCCCAGGATCCTGACCCCGTCCGATTCCCCGCCCCCGAGCATCATCCGGTCGAAGCGCAGGTAATCCCGGATCGTCGAGACCAGGCCGCCCCCGCCCGAGGGCGTGGCGGTCGACTGGGCGAAGGGACTGGCGGCTCCTCGGTCGATGCATCGGATCTCCCCGTTCTCGGCCGGAGTATAGAGGGCCGCGAAGCGTCCCAGCTTTTCCGGGGGGACGAAGAAGCCGGTGTCGGCCATTCCCAAGGGGAGGAAGATCCGCTCCTTGAGGAAGACATCGAACGGGAGCCCGGAGACCAGCTCCACCAGGTAGCCGATCACGTCGACGGCGACGCTGTAGCGCCAGCGCGCGCCGGGCTGGTTGGCCAAGGGCAGCTGAACCAAGGCGTCGATGAACTCCCTCAAGGGCACCTTCATGACCCCCAGGCCTTCGCGGAAGATGCCCGACCGGCGGTACAGTTCCTCGACCGGCGAGTCGTCGAACAATCCATAGCCCAAGCCGGCGCAGTGCAGGGTCAGGTCGAGAATGGTGATCGCCCGCCTCATGGGCTCGAGGAGGGGCCGTCCTCTCTCTTGGCCGGCATATACTTTCAGATCCTTGAAGGCGGGGATGTAGCGCCATACCGGCTCCTCGAGGCCGATCTTTCCCTCTTCGTACAGGATCATCAGCGCCGCGGTGGCGATGGGCTTGGTCATCGAGTACAGGCGGAAGATGCTATCTTCCCCGACCGGAATCTTTCCTTCTACGTCCATCCAGCCCATGCGATCGATGAAGGCCAGTTTCCCGCGCCTCGCCACCGCCAGCTGAAAGCCCGGCGCTCTCTTCGAGTCTATCAAGGCTTGGAACTTCGGGCGGATGCGTTCGAGGCGCTCCTTCGACAGACCGACTTCCTCGGCTTCGCAGTGGTCCATTTTGAAACTCCTTAGATGATGTCGCTCAGCGCGGTGGAGCCGCCTGGCCGCGCGCCGCCGCCTCGGCGCGGCGCGCCAGATCGATCGAGAGCGCGAGGCTCCTCTGAGCCTGCACGGGATCGTGGAAGCCGGTCGAGTTGGCCGAGGCTACGTAGTCCCAGTACCATTGCGCCTGCCTCAACAGCTCGCGGGAGGGCGCGAGGGCGGGCGAGGGGACGGTCGCCCCGCGGGAGGCCGCGGCGATCGCGCCGTGCGCCTCGGCCACAGCCTGGCCCGCGATGCGCTGGAGCGAGAAGACCGAGTCCTGGACGTACTTCACTCGTCCCTTCGCCCAGGCCTCGGTCTTGTCCCGGTGGCATTGGAGACAGGAGCTCGCGACGTCGCGCAGGGGACTCGTGACCCAGTGCTGGCGCACTCTGGCGCCGTCGTCGGTCACGTAGGGCATGTGGCAATCGACGCAGGAGACTCCCGCCGAGGCGTGGACTCCGCCCGAGAAGAGCTCGTAGTCGGGGTGCCTCGCCTTCAGGACGGCCACCCCGGAGTCGGGCTGGACGAAATCCTTGTCGAAGCCCGAGGGCCTCGAGGCGTAATACGCGTACATGGCCTCTGGGCCGAGGCCCTTGCCCCAGGGGGCCACGACGCGATCGGTCTTGGGCTCGATGAAGTAGGTCGAGTGGCACTGCGCGCAGACGTAGCTCTCCAGGTCCTTCGGCGCGGCTTTGGCGATGTCGACGCCCCGCGCCTTCATCGCCTCGCCGAAGGAGGGCACGATGACGCGGAGCTGCCTCGTCCCCGGATCGTGGCAGGAGAAGCAGTCGATAGCGGGATGCCCTTCCTTTATGAAGGCCATCGCGGGCTCGGAGGCGTAGCCCCAGCCCTTGGCCGCGAAGAGCTTGGCGATGTCGGGCGTCTTGCAGGTGATGCAGGAGGCCGGTGTCCGGTCGTTCACGCGCTTGGTCGCCGAGATGTCCGCCCACGAGTAGACGTGCCCTCTCTTCTCCCTGAAGCTGGCGGCGTAGGCCGAGCCCTTGTAGTTGACGCCCATCTCGGGCTGGGCGACCGCCTTCTCGACGGGGACCGAGCCGTCGTAGCCCGACGGGGAGGGGAGCATCCTCTCGCCCCTGGCCATCATGGCCGATTCGGTCGGATAGGCTTTGACCCAGGAGTCGATATCGGTCCCGAGGACGGGGCTGGCCGAGCTCCCCGCGTCCGGGCTTCCCCGCCCGGCTATCGCGGCCGTGCGGGGCGCGCAGGAAAGAAGGAGGACTGCGACGGCGGCCGCCAGAAGGGCGCAGCGCTCCGAACTCCCGTCCCTCATGGATATCCCCCTTATCGGACAGCCCTCGTCGGGTTCTCCGCTCAGCGGCCCGCGAGCATGGCCTCCACGTCGGCTTCCGCCGTGGTGATTCCCTTGATCCCGAAACTCTCTACGATGGTAGCCGCGACTCCCGGAGAAAGGAAGCCGGGAAGCGTCGGCCCGAGCCTGATGTTCTTGAAGCCGAGCGAGAGGAGGGCGAGGAGGACCAGGACGGCCTTCTGCTCGTACCAGGCGATATCGAAGGAGATGGGGAGGTCGTTCACGTCGGCGGCGCCGAAGATCTCCTTGAGCTTCAGGGCCACGAGGGCGAGGGAGTAGGAGTCGTTGCACTGACCCGCGTCGAGCACGCGGGGAATGCCGCCGATGTCGCCCAACGCGAGCTTGTTGTAGCGGTACTTGGCGCAGCCGGCCGTCAGGATGACCGTGTCCGCGGGAAGGGCCTCGGCCACGCCGGTATAGTAGGCGCGCGAGGGCTGCCGCGCGTCGCAGCCCGCCATCACCACGAAGCGCTTGATGGCGCCCGTCTTGACCGCCTCGACCACCTTGTCCGCGAGGGCGAAGACCTGGTCGTGGGCGAAGCCGCCGACGATGGCGCCGTCCTCGAGGGCCTTCGGCGCCGCGCAGGTCCGGGCCAGGGCGATGAGGGCCGAGAAGTCCTTCATGCCTCCCTCCGCCCGGTCCGGGACGTGGGCACAGCCGTCGAAGCCCACGACGCCCGTAGTGAAGATGCAGTCCTTCTGGCCTTCCTTCGGCGGGACGAGGCAGTTGGAGGTGAAGAGCGCCGGCCCGTTGAAGCTCTCGATGTCGGCGGCCTGGGTCCACCAGGAGCCGCCGTAGTTGCCGTAGAGGTTGTCGTACCTCTCGAAGAAGGGGTAGTAATGGGCCGGCAGCATCTCGCCGTGGGTGTAGACGTCGATGCCCGAGCCCTTGGTCTGCTCGAGCAGATCGTGGAGATCCCTGAGGTCGTGCCCCGACACGAGGATGCCGGGGCGGTCGCGGACGCCGGTCCTCACCTTCGTCGCGCGCGGCTTGCCGTAGGCTCCCGTGTTGGCCCCGTCGAGGAGGGCCATGGCGGCGACCCCCTCCTTGCCCGTCTCGAGCACGAGGGCGAGGAGCTCGGCCTTGCCCGAGCTCTCCGCGGCGAGGGCCGAGAGGGCGCGGTACATGAAGGAGAACAGATCCTTCGAGGACTTGCCGATGGCGAAGGCATGCTCCATGTAGGCCGCCATGCCCTTGAGACCGTAGAGGACGAGGGCGGAGAGGCTCCTGATATCTTCGTCGCCTATGGCGAGCCAGCCGCCGAGACCCGATGCGGCGGCGCTCCGGACGGCAGCCTCGTCGGACGCGTCCCACGAAGCGGCTCCGGGAAGGGAGGGCGGGACCTGGCCCCCCGCCGCGACGAAGCTCGCCCGTGCGGCGTCGCGGCGAGCGAGGGCCTCGATGATCCAGGCGGTGAACTCCGAGGCGGAGAAGTTGGCGTTCGTGATTGTCGCGAAGAGCATGCGGTCGACGAAGAAGGCCGTCCCCTCGTCGTAGACGCCGCGCTCGAGGGCCTTCGCTCCCCAGAAGCCGATCCCCTTGCAGACGTAGAGAAGGAGATCCTGGAGATCGGCGACCTCCTTCGGCTTGCCGCAGACGCCTCGGGCCGCGTTGCAGCCGGCGTTGCGCATGGTTTCCTGGCACTGATGACAGAACATGGTTCCTCCCTGTAAGTATTCCGGGCCCTTTTCGAAACCGCGAGCCCTATCCGAAGCTCTTGGCCACGTCGGCTATGGTCGTGGAGCCTAGTACCTTGATTGCCTTGGCCGATATCTCGTCGCAGAGGATCTTGAGCGCGCAGCTTCCCTTCCTGCAGGCCGCGACCGCGAACAGGCAATGCCGCTTGGGCGCGGGACCGTCGACGGCGACGATGACGGCCAGGCACGAGACCTTGTCCGCGTCGCCCTTGAAGACGAAGCCGCCTGCCGAGCCCCGATGAGCCTCGACCAGGCCCGCCCTGCTCAGCGTCTGGATGAGCTTGGCGAGATAGGAAGGCGAGACGCCGAGCTCGGCGGCGGCGGCGCGCGCGGACACCGGACTGCCCTGCGAGACCGCGTAGGCCAGCGCATGGAGGGCCGCGTTCGCCCCGTCGGAAACTGCCAGCCAACGATCCATGAGACAATCCTCGTCCGTTAATTTGGATATGCGACTCTTATATGGTTTTTATAGTATCTTGACGCTCTTGTCAAGGACGAGCGGAGGATGGCGCTCTTCACTCCTCGTGCACGGGGACTCGGACCGGCTTGCCCTTTTCGGGAAGCTCGACCGATCGATCGTTTATCAGGATCCTGTATTCCTTCCCCGTCGCGATCTTCACCACGAGAAGGCCTTTTTTCGGAGAGGCTCCCTGGGGCGGACGTCCCGTGCAGGCGAAGAAGTAATCGTCCATGGCCTCGATGAGACGGGCGTAGAAAACGTAGCTGCCCGCCTCGGGAATATAGACGAGAAGCGGCGGGGCATGAGGGGGAAAGGGGTAGGAGGCCGTCTCTCCGGTCTCGAGGTTCTGTACGTAGACCACGGATTGAAAGGCCGAATCCCCCGCGCCCGTATCGAGGGTGACGTAGGCCACCGCCGGCGGCGAGTAGCCGTGGGCGAACAGCGCCTGCGACAGGCCGAGGGAAAAAAGCGCTATCCACGGCATCTTGACGGCGCGCACGATCTCTCCTTTCGCACTATCCTCGCGTCACATCCACGAGATGAATTCGCTGACGGTCATGGACTGGATGCTCTCCCCGCTGAAGGAAACCCGCAGGGTAAAGGGATTGTAATACCTTCCGTCGGGGCTCTTGCGGTCGGGGCGCAGCCTGAACACGAGACTGCCGCCGCTTTGAGTCGCCTCCACGATCTCGTACTTCGGCCCGTCGGGCCTGTCCTGGGTCCTGTGGAAGCCGCGTCCCGTCAGGAAGGGAAGGATCTCCGCCCGTCCCGCCGCATGACGCTCCTGCCAATGGCGTCCGTTGACTCCCTCGGCCCAGACGGCGAGGGTCGCGTTCTCGGCGAAGAGCCCGACGCTCCGGTCGTAGAGCCCGGCCTCGTTCAGTCGATAGAAGTTTTCGATGAGAGCCATGGACTTCGCTCCGGATGCCTGGGCGAAGCCTCCAAGGGAAGCCGCGAGGGCGAAAAGAGCCGGAAAGGCGAATCCGATGCGGTGAGCCTTCGATTCCATGACGACCCGCTCCTACCGTATATGATGCGTTTCGGGAGCCGGATGATGCGGGTCGCGCGCGGTTTTCGCCTAGATCTTCGAGCTGGTTCCGGGGGGAAGCGCTTTCCCGTCGGATTTCGAGGCTTCCTGAAGGAGACGGTAGGCTCGGGTGCCCCGCAGCTGCTCGCTCGTCTTGGCGTAATCGAAGGCGGTCAAGCCGTCGTAGTCCTCCACCTTGGGATCCGCGCCCGCCTCCAGGAGGCGCACGACCACGGCGGGGTTCCTGTTGTTCGTGACGGCGTAGATGAGCGGAGTCACGTAGTAGTAGTTGCGAGTGTTGATGTAGGCGCCCGCCCGGATGAGGGTGTCGACTACCTCGAGCCTGGGATTCGCGCTCGCGGCGTACATAAGCGGCGTCACGCCCCTTCTGTTCCGGGCATTGACGTTCGCGCCGGCCTCGAGAAGGGCCACTATCACTCCGCGGCTCGATAGACCTGCGGCGATGATCAGGGGAGTGTCCCCGTCCTTGCTTCTGGCGTCCACGCTCGCGCCGGCGCCTAGGAGGGCGTCGATCATCTTCGGGTTCGGAGCGGAATTGGAGGCGCAAAGCAGAAGCGGGGTCCAGCCGTCCTTGTCCTGATCCTCGACGCGGGCGCCGGCCTTCAGGAGCCCTTTCAGCACTCCGGGATTCCTGTTCTTCGCGGCGTACATCACCGCCGTCCTGCTGAAATCGTCGCGGGCCTCCAGGTCGGCCCCGGCGCCCAGAAGGGTCGCGATCGCCTCGGGATTCGGATTGCTCTCGGCGGCTATCATCAGAGGCCTCGTTCCGTCCCGGTAACGAGTCTCGAGGTCCGCGCCGTGCGCCAGAGCGTTCTTAAGCTCCCGCGGAGTCCCGAACTTCAGGAGCTCGGAGAAGTCCGCTCTGTTCGAAGCGCGCAGGAGGGCGCAGGCGGACATCGAGGCCACGAGGACCGCCAGAGACAGGCAATGACCTATCCGCTTCCTATCCACGCCGCCTCCGCGCGCGTATTCCCTCGCGCAGCTCCAACAAATGTACCGACGGAAGCCGCGAGGGGAAAGATCATTCTATCGTTGCCCCATGCACCGGCCGGCGATAAGCTTCGTTCCGCCTTCGAGATCCGGCTCGGATCATGCTTGCGAAACCGGCCGCCGGGGACTATTATCGCGATATCTAGATCACGGAAGGAGGCGTCTATGCGGCTTCGATGCGGCGCCCCGATCCATGGTCCGCGGGCGTCCGCCTAATCCTGGGCGTACCGCTCAATATAGGAGAAGGCCGGGGGCGACCCCGGTCTTCTCGTTTCTCCGAAGGCTCGATCCATGTCCCTTCATTCAGAATCGCCTCGGTACAGCCCTCAGAAAGGGCGGAGGACATAGGCCGCGACCCCGGCCACGGTCAGTCCGATGTCGAAGACCACGGACAGGGCGAAAGAATGATTGTAGAGGCCCAGCCCCACCTTCGTTGAGCTCGCCGAGAAGGAGAGGGGGAGGTCGGGCGGCAGGGGCTTCCTGGGCTTCTTGCCCATGACCGCCCCCATGGGATGGGTGATGAAGTCGAGGACCCAGTGGCTGAAGACCGCGAGGCCGAGGACGATGATGCTGCGCAGGTCCGCCCGGGCGATGGCGGCGATGCCCATCGCGACGGCCGACCACGCGAGCGCGGCGGCCAGGCTGTGGGTGGCGGCGAGGACGAAGGATTCGCCGCGCCTGAAGAGCATCGCCGGGAGGCAGAGGATGTCCAGGGCCTCCGCTCCCGCGATCAGGGCGACGACCGGGGCTTCGGGCGCCACCAGCTTGAGCGCGAAGCCGACTCCGAGATGCGCTAGTCCTGCCATCGTTATCTCCTCGGATCGAAGTATACCCTAAGGCAGGAGACTCGGCCCGCTTTCGATATTAAAAACCAGTGAATGCTTGTGGCCGGCGCGGTGCGCCGGTATAATTACGGTGTTCGTTTGCGTTTTTTTAATAATATGGCGAGGGTAGAAAAATGGACGAGGGCTTCTATCTCTTCGGCGAGTACCGGGACGAAGGCTTCGAGGTCCGGCATTACATCTGCGGCGACTATCATCTCTGGATCTGGTCCGACGAGGCCGGATCGCTCGCCAGGTTCGAGTTCCGCTACAAAGACTGGCGTATAAAGTACTCGGGCGGCGAGTTCTCCCGCGGATCCGAAAACTACATCATGCCGATGTTCTTCATCCTCGACCAGCTGTTCGCCTGCGACGCGGACGTGCAGGCCAGATTGCTGGGCATCAGGGACGACTACTCCCCCGGCATGCGGGCCGGGGACCGCTCCGACGCGGGAGAGGGGCCGAGGCCCGCGATCCGAGTGGAGGGCTAGGCCGCGGCCAAGGGTATGCGCAGGCTGACGACCGCGCCGGGACCCGAAGAGAGGCTGACCATCCCTCCCCTCTGCCGCGCCAGCGTCGTGACGATCTTGAAGCCCACCGATTCGGCGGTATCGGCGGCGAAGCCGGGCGGGAAGCCCGGGCCTTCGTCGCCCACGCTGAGGAGAAGGTTGTCGCGCTCGAGCCGGAAATCGATCCGGATCGTCCCTCGCCCCGAGGGAATGACCGCGTATCGGTAGGCGTTGGATATGAGCTCGGTGAGCATGAGGCCGAGCTCTATGCAGAGGTCCATAGGCACTTCGATGTCGTCGGAGCGCAGCTCGATGCGCGCCTCCCCCTCCCCGCGGCTGGCCGTGAACTGCCGGATCAGGTCGCGGGCGTAGGTCCCGAGCGAGACGCGCTGCTCGGAATCGAGACCGTAGAGCGTGTCGTGGACACCGCTGATGGCGCGTATGCGGTCGTTCACCGAGTGGTAGGCCTCGAGGGCCGCGGGGTCCCGGGTCCGGTGCGTCTGAAGGCTGATTATGCTCGAGACGATCTGCATGCTGTTCTTGACGCGATGGTGGACTTCCTGCAGCAGCTTGTCCTTCTCGACGACCGCCGTCTCCAGGCGGAGGCGAGTGTCGGTCGCGATCACGATCTCGCCCTTCAGACTCGAATTCGCGGATTCGAGCTCCTTCGACAGGGTCTCCACCCTGTCGAAGGCAACCGTGAAGCGCTTGGCGAGGGCGAGGGTCTGGACGGCGACGAAGATCGGCGGGAGGACGGAGAAGCCGATCTCCCCTTTCGCGAGGACGATGACGTAATAGGCGCTCGCGATGGCGGTCGCCATGAGCAGTATTCCCGCGCCGAGCACGATGCCGCTCGCGGGCCGGCGGCGCAGGATGGGGCGGATGCACAGGATGGCGAAGCCCCAGACGAGGGACGCGAGGAGGATGGGCGCGAAGAGGAGGAGGCTCCACGTGACCGCGATCAAGGGCGCGAAGGCCAGGAAGAGGGTGAAGGCGAGGCCTGGCGCGACGAGGCTTATCAGTTCCCCCCGGCCGACGTCCCCCGGAAAGAGATGGGAGAAGAAGAGGGCCCCGGAGGGGAGGAGGAGGATCAGCGAGGCGTACTGGAGCCTGACGAGGACACCGAAGCCGATCGAGGGCAGCGCCGTCGCGATGATCGCGTCGTTCGCGACGAGGGCGCGGAGGGCGACCGTCGCGGAGAAGACGGCGAAGTAGAGATGGGCCCATTCGCGTCGGCGGAAGGCGAAGACGAAGGAGGAATTGGCCGCGATGCCGAGGAGGATGCCGACGACGATCGAGAGCCCGAGGTCCCCGACTCTCTTCGCGGCGACCATCCGGTCTCCCTCGCCGAGGGTGAAAGGCCTGGCGATTCCTCCCCAGCGATACTCGTGGTTTGAGACACGGGCGACGATGTCGAGCCTGCCTCCGACGGCTTCGACCCGGACGATGCCGGGGCTGAAGGCGGGTACGGCCCGCCCCGGCTCGAGGGAAGGATTCCCCGCTCGGGCCAGCACGGAACCGTTGATCTCGAGCTCCAAGGCGGTCCTGACCGCGGAGTACCTGATCGCGAGTCCTTGGGCTCCCGGCGGCAGGAGGATGCGGAGCCAATAGGTGCCCGAGCCGGTGAGACGGAAGGCTCCTTCGCTCAACCAGGGCCTGATATCCGGAACTTCGCGTTCGGCGATCGACCCGACCGGCCTCGACTCGAGATCGGAGAGGCTCGCGAGTTCGTCGGGCAGGAATCTCCAGCGGCCCCCGAGCCGCACGGAGCCGGCGGAGGCGAAGTCCCAGCCGCGGAGATCGAGCTCGCCGTCCTCGGCCCGCGGGGTCTCGCGCCCGAGGCCCCGCGCGAGGCTCACGGCGGCTATGGCGATCGCGATCGTGCCGAGTATGATCGCGCCCGAGTAGAGCAGTTCCCTGGAGAGCCTGACCCTCTCCGCCGCCTTCGGCCGGGATGTCCCGAATGCCCCGCGATCCACGGTATCCGCGGGGTTTCCGCCATCTCCGGATCCCGTATTACCTAGTCTGAAGACCGCCTTGAAACGGTCGCGGGCCGCTGACATATCCAGACCCTCCTTCCGGCTCCTTTCCCCTCTATCCCTACTCCTTTCGGGGAGATTCGGCAAGCATGCCGCCCCGGGGAGGGCGGGGCGAAAGTATTGACGACTGCCTGGTTCGGGTATATGGTTCCCGTCGACATCATGTCCAGTTTCTTTCACAAAGAATCTTAAAACAGGCTTTCAAAGGAATCGTCATGAAGAACGCGAAGAATCGTCTCCCTCTCGCGCTAGTCGCCTTTCTCGCGGCGCTGGCCTGCTCCTGCTCGACCTTCCCGAAAGAGCAGCTCACCCTCGACCTCGCCAACGAGCTCGCGCCGGTCACGCTCAACGATATCGGGAAGGCGGCCCATGTCCGGACCTTCTCGTACGACGCGGGGTATAAGAGCACTTCCGTGTCTTCCACAAGCTCAGGCGGGGGCGTGACCGTTTCTACGACTTTGACCATGTCGGCCAACCTGAATCAACCTATAGGCACGCAGATGCAGAGCCTCTTCATCCATGATCCGGACTGGGCCGCCATAGATTCCCTTGCCTTCTCGGTCGACCTTTCCAGTCTCCTCGGCGTGGTGAGCAGCACGAGCTACGAGCTCAAGGCCGACACCGAAATACCCTTCGGCAAATAGAGGAAGACCCTATGAATACCCGAGCCGCATTCGCCGTCCTCGCTTCGTGCCTCGTCCTGCTTCTAGCTTCCTGCACGACACTTCACCAGAAGCTCGCGTTCAAGCCTCTGCCTCCCGATCTCCCCGTCTCCGCCTCGTCTACGCTTCTCGTCGACGGGAAGGCCTTGCAGCCCGACGCGTATACGGTGCAGGCGCCCTTCTCGCTTCGGAAGGAAGTCAGGCTTCCGCTGAGGACGCGCGAAGAGATCCTGGATCTCTATCCCACGCTCAAGGCCGAGGCGGCGAAAAGCGGAGGCGACGCCATAGCCAGGCTCAAGATCTCGATCGACGACTTCCATTCGAGCGACTACAATTGGGTCTGCTTCGAGCGCTATTTCGGGGGATGGCTCGCCGTCTTGGGCGGGGCGCTGGCCATCGAAGTCTCCTCGATAAGCCCCGGGCTGTCCTCGTCCCAGCAGGCTCAGACTGTCATACCCTTCGCCGTGGCGGGCGGCGTCGGAGCGGTCATCTTCGGGGGAAGCTTCATACATCAGAATCTGGGCAGCAGCGTCTACACGATCGGCCTCGAGGGTCAATCGGTAAAGATGGACGGGCCCCGGAATTAGCCGATCGGGCCCAGTCCGACGGGCATTGGCGCCCGCGATGTATCGCCGAGAGCGCCGCGAGGAAGGCACAGCTTGAGCCAGAGCACCTTTATGATCCTTGTCGCCGCGCAATCGCTCGCCGGCCTGGGCGCCATGGCGACGCTATTTTTCGTGAGCGCGCCCTACGGGAAGCACTCGCGGCCGGGATGGGGCCCGCTGATGAACTCGAAGGCGGCGTGGATCCTCATGGAGACGCCCGCCGTCCTCGTCCCTTTGACGATTTTCCTCGTCTCGGGGATCCGATCCGCGGCCTGGATCCTCGCCCTCTGCCTATGGGAGATGCATTATCTCTACCGCAGCTATGTCTTCTCCGCGCTGCAGCGGGGGGCGAGGCGCTCTTTCCCCGTGCTGCTCGCCGCGTCGGCCTTCGTCTTCAATGTCAACAACGGCGTCATCATCGGCTACGACCTCTTCCTGAAGGGCAAGGCCGGTTCACTGGATTCCTTCGACCCGCGCCGCGCCGCGGGCCTGGCCCTCTTCCTCGGAGGCTTCGTCCTCCATGTCGTATCGGACGCTATGATCAGGCATCTCCGCGGCGAAGGCGAGACGGGTTACAAGATTCCGCGGGGCGGCATGTTTCGGCTCGTGAGCAATCCCAACTATCTCGGCGAGATAGTCCAATGGATCGGCTTCGCGCTCATGACGCGGAGCGTCGCGGCCTGGGCCTTCGCCTTCTTCACGTTCTGCAATGTCTTTCCTCGAGCCATCTCGAATCATCGGTGGTACCATGAGCGCTTCCCCGACTATCCCGTCGAGCGGAAGATCATCGTCCCTTTCCTTTTTTGACCGATCCGATCGCCGGCCTGCCGCGGTACTTCCTCTTTAATCGAATTGAGTGATCCAAACATGCCGGGGGAGTGTATTCATAGGTAAAGGTGGTCGTCGTGGAGGACAGCGATCGGGATAGTCAGGAAAAAGACGAGAGCTTGATGGAGATGGTCGCCCGAAAGGACGAGAAGGCGCTCCAGATTCTCTATAGTCGCTTCGCGCCGCTCTTGCACCACATAGCGATGAAGAGCCTGGACAAAGGAGCTGCCGAGGATCTCGTGCAGGAGGTCTTTTTCGCCGTCTGGACCAAGTCCGGCGATTTCGACGCGACGAAGGGCAATTTCAGGAATTGGATCCTTCAAATCGCCCACTTTCGCATCCTCAACGAGCTGAGACGCCGCAGCCGCAGACAGGCCCTGAGTTTCGAAGACATCGATATCCTGACCGACGCTCCGGGAAGTCAAAGCGACCCCCCCGAAGAGACCTGGAAGAATTTCAGGGTCAACGCCCTGCACGAGGCCATCGACCGCCTGCCCGGGCCCCAACGCCAGGCCTTGCAACTGGCTTTCTTCGACGACCTATCCCATGAGGAAGTCGCCGACGCGCTGGGTTTGCCCTTGGGGACGGTCAAAGGCCGGATCCGCCTGGCGCTTCGAAAGCTTCGAGGCAGGCTTGTTCCCGTGGCCTTGGGAATCCTTCTGTCGTGGGGCGCGGGAGCTTCCATCTGGGCGATCCTGTCCGACCACGCCACGGCGACGAAAGGAGACGAGCTGGGCTTCGTCGCCCGCTCCGACACCCAGGTCAAGAAACTGGCCACTGTCGATGGAAGGGTTTCGGGCATCTGCTGCTACAGCACTCTTCGACAGGCCGTCGTCCTCGTGCTCAACGGCCTGGATAAACCGGGGAGCGGGAAGCTCTACCGGCTGTGGGCTCGCTGGGACGGGGACTGGATCGCGATCGGGGATATTGCGTGGGAGAAGGCTGGTCGGGGAGTCCTCAAGGTCAAGGACCCGCGGTGGACGCTGGAGCCCCATTCGATCGAGGTAACGATCGAGGATGCAGGACCCGTGGGTAGGCCGTCGGGGCCGATCATTGTCGGATCGGAACTTTAGTGTGGAAGGTGATCATGGATTTTCGCGAGGAGGTCAGTATGTCTAGGAAAGTCGTATGGTTATGCCTTTTCATTTTTATCGTTCCCGCTTTGTTTGCCGCCGGAGGCAGCGCGGGCGGAAGCGCCGGAGGAGGAAGCGCCGGGGGCAATGGCGGCAAAACCGGCGTTTCGGCTTCGTCTCCGGCCACTGCCCAGTCCTGGTACAGTATGGGCTATGAGGCCGCGCGAGGGGAGAGATTCGACGAGGCGGTAACGGATTTCAAGGAAGCATTGAAGCTCCAGCCCGATTACCCGGAAGCCTTGAACATGGAGGGCTATAGCCTCAGGAAAGCGGGGAAGCTGACTCAAGCCTTCGCCTACTACGACAAAGCTCTGGCCTTGAGGCCCGATTTCCCCGATGCCCGAGAGTACTACGGCGAAGCCAGTCTTCAGGCCGGCGACCTGAAGAAGGCCGTGCAGCAGTATCTAATCCTGCAGAAGGCCAACGTTCCTCAGGCTAAGGAGCTTTTGGCCTGGATCGATGCATATGTGAACGGCAAGACGCCTCCCGCAGAGGATCTATGAAGGGAAACTCGGGACCGCTGCTTTGGCCCCCGGGTTCACCTTCACCGGATGGGATATACAGGATAGTGGAGGCTCGGACGGCGGCATCGGATCGGACAGATTCATGACCCTCTCTCGACGACGCAGAAGAGCGCCCACCTTCTCTTTACGAGCCTGTCGCCTTCCTTCACATCGAGCCTGTCCAGGACTTCCTTGTTGGAGCCGAGCCTGACCCTTTTGAATCGACCCGAAGGAAGGCGAATTCTCGCAAAATGGACTTCCACCCTGTCGCTCACGCTATTCGGGTTGTCCAGGTACTCGATCTTCTCGCTCTGGCTTACGACTTCGCCTTCCCATTTCCTCGCCAGCAGGAAGAGGACGATGGCCAGGACGACGGCGGTCGATACAGCAATGAAGAGGGCATCGAATCCGCTTCGGGGGCTCGACCTCCAGACTCCGACGCAAAAGATGATCCACAGCGCCGAGAGGATCGCCAAGAGTATCGTCTGGACCCTGCGCATATCCTTCTGTTCGATTATCATGACTGCTCCCGTCTCATCCCGCTCATAGACAGCATACCGCGGTCGAAGACCAATTCGCCGACAGGGGAGCCGGATTCTTGCTTCCCGAGGCTTGGGATGGCGAAGCTTTATTGGTCTTATATCTTATCAAGTTTGTCAGCATATCTTTGGCGCGGTATATTGAAAACATCAAGGTAATATGGAGATTTTTTGGTGAAAAAAACATTCGTGGCACTCTGTGGCATTATTCTTTTATCCTTGTTCATCGGATGTCCAATAGCTACGACACCGAACGTTCCGGCCATCTTCACGGTGACCTTCAACAGTCTCGGCGGTAGCGCGGTCGGCAATATCTCCAATATCGCGAGCGGAGCGACGGTTACCCTGCCCGCGGCCCCGACAAAGAGCGGATACAGCTTCGCCGGATGGTACACGTCGGTCAACGGAGGGGGTACGCAGTTCACGGCGAGCA
>CAYOIX010000014.1:0-62463 GCA_964404145.1 uncultured Treponemataceae bacterium | reverse complement strand
CGGCCAACACCTACACGGTGACCTTCAACAGCCAGGGAGGTAGCGCGGTCGGCAGTATCTCCAACATCGCAAGTGGAGCGACGATAACACTGCCAGCAGCTCCTACATTGAGCGGATACACTTTCGCCGGATGGTACACGTTGGTCAACGGAGGGGGTACGCAGTTCACGGCGAGCACCGCGGTGACGGCGAACATAACGGTCTACGCAAACTGGACGGCCAACACCTACACGGTGACCTTCAACAGCCAGGGAGGTAGCGCGGTCGGCAGCATCTCCAACATCGCGAGCGGAGCGACGGTAGCTTTGCCCGCGGCCCCGACAAAGAGCGGATACACTTTCGCCGGATGGTACACGTCGGTCAACGGAGGAGGGACGCAGTTCACGGCGAGCACCGCGGTGACGGCGAACATAACGGTCTACGCAAACTGGACGGCCAACACCTACACGGTGACCTTCAACAGCCAGGGAGGTAGCGCGGTCGGCAGCATCTCCAACATCGCGAGCGGAGCGACGGTAACTTTGCCCGCAGCCCCGACATTGAGCGGATACACTTTCGCCGGATGGTACACGGCGGTCAACGGAGGGGGTACGCAGTTCACGGCGAGCACCGCGGTGACGGCGAATATAACCGTCTACGCAAACTGGACGGCCAACACCTACACGGTGACCTTCAACAGCCAGGGAGGTAGCGCGGTCGGCAGTATCTCCAACATCGCAAGTGGAGCGACGATAACACTGCCAGCAGCTCCTACATTGAGCGGATACACTTTCGCCGGATGGTACACGGCGGTCAACGGAGGAGGGACGCAGTTCACGGCGAGCACCGCGGTGACGGCGAATATAACCGTCTACGCAAACTGGACGGCCAACACCTACACGGTGACCTTCAACAGCCAGGGAGGTAGCGCGGTCGGCAGCATCTCCAACATCGCGAGCGGAGCGACGGTAACTTTGCCCGCAGCCCCGACATTGAGCGGATACACTTTCGCCGGATGGTACACGGCGGTCAACGGAGGGGGTACGCAGTTCACGGCGAGCACGGCCGTGACGGCGAATATAACCGTCTACGCAAACTGGCTTTCACAGGACGCGAGTCTTTCCAGCGCGGTCTTGACCGATGCGCAAAACAATACCTATTCATTTACTCCGACTTTCGTCTCGACGACCACCACCTACACTATTTCGCCGGCATTGCAACAGACTGACTCGAACGCGAATACTCTCATTCCCTATACCTTGACGCTGACTACGACCAATCTGAATGCGACAATCACCTCCGTACAAGAGACGGGGATTGGGGGCCCATGGACCGATTCTCACATAGGTTCGGTTTACACCCTCACTCTGGCCGTGTATCAAGTGCAGGTCGTAGTCACGGTGACTGCCCAGGACGGAATCAGCACCCAAACCTATTCGATATCTCTGCATGCGAGTTGGAGAGGTTAAAGAATCTTGATGATGAGGGCGGAGACGACCTACCGACGATAGCCGATAGGCCGTCCTCGAGCGAAGTCGAGGTAGGCCTTGAGCCTAGCGCGGCCGCGAACCCCTTCGCTCCGCAGGCTCAATCCGGGAAGAGCGCCTTGAGGCCCTGTGAGGCGATGTACACGCTGCCGATCCCGCCGAACAGGTAGGCGACTCTCAGCGTTTCGATGATCTCTTCTTTGGTCGCTCCCGCTTCGATGGCTCGCGAAGCCAGACCCCTGACCCCGTCGATCGCGCCATCCGAGGCGTCGAAGGCCATCGCGATCAGCAGCTTCATTTTCTTCGGCAAGGCTCCGTCCGCGTAGACGAAATCCTCGGTGGCGGCGAGATGATCGGTCAGCTTCGGGTCCAGGGACCTCATCGTCTTCAAGGGATGGTCGGGCATGCGATTCCTCCTTCTGGATGCTTGAATCATAGCACGCCTCGTCGCCTATAATGAGACCCGACCGACGCGTGGTCCGACGAGAGGAGTCCTATATGGGCCTCATGGGAATCGTAGCCTACAGACCGAAGGAAGGATCGGAGCGGAAGTTCCTGTCCCTCATAAGGAAGCATGCTCCCCTGCTCAGATCGCTCGGAGGCATCTCGGAAGCCTCGTTCCTGATGAAGTCCGCCGACGGGGCCATCATAGAAGTCTTCGAGTGGAAGTCCATGGCCGCGAAGAGGAAGGCCATGAAGGCGAAGGAGCTGTGGGAGCTCTGGGAGGAGATCGAGCTGCATGGAAGCAAGGTGAAGCTTTCCTCCGTCCCCGAGGCGAAAGAGGTCATCTCGAACTTCAAGTCGATCTAGGCTATCGTCCCGCAGAGCTGCTCCGTCGAGGCCCCGACGAGGGTCAGCCCGAAGCCCTTCGTGTTCTCGAAGCCCACCGATTCCGAGATGCCCCTGCCGTTGTCCTCGACGGCGATCTATACCGCGAGCTCTCCGTCCCGCTCGACGACCACCTCGCTGCCGTCCGCCTTCGTCACGACGATGGTCGGCCTCGACACGAGGCCGTCGAGGTGGATGAGGGCCGGGGCGTCCTCGTCGTAGTTGGCTCCGATCGCGAAATGGCAGGTGCGGAAGGCCTTCTCGTCCTCGAGCATGTTGCCCACGACCATGGCCGCGGGGTTGAGGCCGATGCCGAGCTCGCCCAGGTTCCTCGCGTTGCGGGCGTAGGCCTCGGCCTTGTCCGCCGCCAGGGCGCCTTCGCGGCCCAGCTTCCTGGCCGCCTCCTCGCCCGCCTCAATGGCCGCCCTGAGGGCGGCCGCCTCCTCGCCTCCCGTCGCCTCGACGACCATGCCGGCCTCTACGCGGCACCGAATGCTCTCGCGGATGAGGATGTCGCCCTCGACCGCGGCGATGGAGCCGTCGAACACGATGATGCCCTCCGAGGCCCCGAGCCTCGGAGAGATGAAGACTTCGCCGGCCGGGAGGTTGCCTCCCGAGCCGGGGCTCGAGAAGTCGCCGTCGTCGGACTTGGGGGCGCGGCCCTTTATGGCGACGCGCATATCGGTGCCGCCGGGGTTCGTGACGTGCACCGAGAGGCCGCCCTCGAGGGCCGCCGCTACGGCGCGGCAGCGCCTCTTGAGAGCGTCGTAGTCGATGGGCAGGGTCTGTGCGAACATGGCCCGCGTGAGCCCGGGCGACCAGAAGGCCCGCAGGGTCTTGGCGCCGTAGAGCTGGTAGTGGAATATGTGGTCGTACTTGATCCCGTCCCATTCGTAGGGCGCGCGGATGCCGTCCCGGTCCTTGCCCAGTTTCTCGGCGGAGAGGGAGACGAGGACCTCGGGCCTGGCCTCGAAGGCCGCGATCACGCATTCCTCGGCGTAGTCGGTCTGCGCCTTCACGGGCTGCACGACGAGGGAGGGTTTAGCCCCGGCCGCGACCGAGGCGTCGTAGATCGCCGCGGAGATTTCGAGCAGCTCGCGCTCGGGGTTCGTCACGATCAGGACGGCCTCGCCTTCCTCGACCTTCAAGCAAGAGCCGACGGCGATTCCGGCCGCGGCGGCGATCGAGTCGTCGGGCGCGAAGCCCGAGGCCTGGGTCATGCTGGTCACCATTCCATCAAACGACTCCGGAAGGTCTCTGTCAAGGAGCCCCGGTTCGACGGGGCTCGCCGATGGCGGAGCCGCTCGATCGATTCGCCGGCGCCGCGGCGAAGGGAGCGAGCTTCAGGCGCAGGGCGAGCCTGGCCTCCACGGCGGCCGCGAAGGCGGCGGCTCCGGCCAGGGCGCTGGCTCCCTCGAGGCGATAGGCGGTATAGACGAGTTCCGCGTCGATCTGCAGGCTCGCCCCGAAAGCGCGCCAGGGAAGGTCGGCGATGGTCGCCGCGAGGCCGAAACGGTCGGGCCAGGCAGCGGGCTCCACGGCTACGCTCGCGCCTGGCGCTCCCGCCGGATCGGGAAGCCTGAGCTCGCCGAAGGGGAGAAGACCGCCGACGATGGCTCGGAGGCCGCTGCCCAAGCCTAGCTCGAAGTCCATGCGCAGAGCCCCCGAACCCAGGGCCAGGTCGTAGGCAGGCCCCGCGCGAAGGCCCGCCTCGAAAGGGACGACCGCGATGCCGAGCGACGCGTCGCCCGAAAAGCCCTTGAGCGGCCTGTCGATTCCGACCAGGGGGCCCGCCGAGAGCTCGGCGAAGAGAGCCGGCCGCGCCTGCGCGATGGGAGCCGAGGTCGCCAAGGCAAGGGCGACGGCGAAAGAGCCAAAGGATTTTCCGAGCATTCTGCCTCCGACGGCGTTACGCGGGGAGGGAGGAGGAACGATTGAGAAGGCGCCGCGTTCAGCCTGCCAGCCGGCGGAAGAGGGGGACTCGGGCACAGACCCCCGAGTCGAGGCTCGAGCTCTCCCCCCGCTCCAGGTACTTGCAGGCGATCCCGGCGATCATGGCGCCGTTGTCGCCGCAGAGCTCGAGGGGCGGGAAGACAGCCTCGATGTCGCGGCGCTTCGCGAGCTGGCGGCGGAGATAGGAGTTGGCGGCGACGCCTCCGCCCGCGACGACCCGCCCCAGACCGGTATCCTCGACGGCCCGGTACAGGCGCGAGAGGAGGAGGTCTATGGCGGCCTTCTGGAAGGAGGCGGCTATGTTCGCGGGCGATGCCTCGGCGCCGGGAGCCCTGAACCGATCGAGCTGCCTCACCGCCGCGGTCTTCAGGCCCGAGTAGGAGAGGTCGTAGCGGTGCTCTCCTTTATGCAGCGAAGGCGCGGGGAAGGCGAAGGCCGTATCGTCCCCGCCCTGGGCGAGGGAGTCTATGGCAGCCCCTCCCGGATAGCCGAAGCCATAGTGCTTGGCGACCTTGTCGAAGGCCTCGCCCACCGCGTCGTCGATGGTCGTGCCGAGGACCTCGATCCGGTCGAAGTCCTCCGCCTTGCAGATGATCGAGTGGCCTCCCGAGACGAGGAGGCCGATGAAGGGGTAATCGACCGCCCCCGCGGCCGTGAGTCTCGAGGCATAGAGATGGGCGAGGATGTGGTTGACGCCGACGAAGGGCCTATCGATCGCCCAGGCCATGCCTTTGGCGAAGCAAAATCCGACGAGGAGGGAGCCCACGAGACCGGGTCTGGCCGTGGCGGCGACGCCGTCCAGTTCCTCGGGGCGCATCCCGGCCTCGGCCAGGGCGCGCGAGGCCACGCCGTAGATCCACTCGCTGTGCTTGCGGCTCGCTATCTCGGGAACGACGCCCTGGTACTTTTCGTGGAAGGGTATCTGAGTGGCGACTACGTTCGAAAGGATGGCGCCGCCGTCCTCGACTACCGCCGCGGCGCATTCGTCGCAGGAAGTCTCAATGCCCAGGACTCGCATCGTCCTCCTCCGCCTCCTGGACCATGAAGCGGGAGATCGTGGACAGGGAAAAACCCTCCGCGACGAGCTGGGGATAGAGGTCGGTAAGGGTTTGCGCCAGCTCGGCCGACCAGACGTGGCCTATCATGATCGCCGGCCTATCCTTTGATGCGCGCTTCTTGCCGTCCTCGACGGCCCGAATGATCGAAGCCCGGTCGGGCACGTTGTCGAGGAACACATTTCGCTCCCAATAAGGAATTCCTACGAGGCGGGCGGCTTCCGCGACCGCCGTGCCCGAGGTGGTGAGTGAATCAACATAGTAAATTCCCCGTCTTTTGGCAACCGTCGCCACGGCTTCCATGATTCCGAGGTCGGCCGTGGCCGCCGAGCCCATGTGGTTGTTCATGCCAACCGCTCCCGGGACTGTCTCCAGGTTGGCCTCGATGACCCGCTCGACCTCGGCTCGACCCATGCCCAGGAGGATGGCCCCGGGGCCGGGATTCTGGCCGCCCAGGGCCTGCATCGGCTGGTGGAGGATGAGTTCCTTGCCCGCCGCGCGCACGGCGAGGGCGGCCTTCGAGCTGTCCGGCAGGCCCGGGAGGACGGATATCGTGATAGGGAAAGGCAGGCGAAGGAAGTCTTCGAGCTGCTTCATGCTGTAGCCGGCGTCGTCGATGATGAAAACCAGGTATTTCGCCCTGGCAGGAGGCAGATAAGGTCTGGGGGAGACTCTATAGGAAGCCGGCTGGGGGCGAGGTGCCTGGGCGGGCGGAGCCGCCGGGACAGGAGGATTCGTAGTCGCCGCCCTCGGCGCCTCGACGGGTTCGACGGAGGGCGCGGAAGGCGGCGAAGGAGGGGGAGGGGAAATCGCCGGGGATGCCGGAAGAGACGCCGCCGACCCGGGGAGGCCGGCGGGCTTGGCCGATCCCCTGAGATAAAGGCCCCCGAGCAGGGCAGCCAGCGAGATCGCCAGTACAGCCAGGCTGCCTTTCAGGAAATTGAGTCGGTTCGACCGTTTGACCGCGGAAGATTCTCTGGGCCTCGCGCCCGGCCTCGACCGAGCCGGCTTCTTGGGAGTCGCTGCCACTTTCCCCGATGATAGCCCGGATCAGGAGACGTAGGATAGATCGAAGGGGGGCGTGCTCTCCTTGAGCTTGCGCAGGGCGCGTTTCTCGATCTGGCGGACCGTCTCGGGGGATATGCCGAGCTCGGCTCCTATGCTCTTGAGCGTGTGGCGTTCGCCGCCGAGGAACTCGAAGCGATACATGAGGATGCGCTTCTCCTTTTCGAGGAGGAGCTCGAGCATTTCGAGGGTCTCCTCGCGGGAACAGGATTTCATCAGCTCGCCGTCGGGGCTGTAGCTGTTGTCCTCGTATACGTCGATTATGGAGCCCGATTCGTCCCCCCCGTCGTTCTCGAGCGATACGAGGGTAGCGGCCATCCCGATGACGTCCGCGACGGCTTCGTCGGACACGCGCAGTTCGCGGGCGATCTCGGCCACCGTGGGCTCTCGCTGGAATGTCTGGGTGAGCACGCTGTAGGTCCGCTGGATGCGCTTCAGGAGCTCCTCTTTGCGGTGGGGCAAGCGGATCGCCCGCCTGCTGTTGACGAGGGCGCGGGTAATGGCCTGCTTTATCCACCAGGACGCATAGGTCGAGAAGCGCACATTGCGGGCGCCATCGTATTTTTCCGCCGCTTTGATGAGACCAACATTTCCTTCCTGGATCAGATCGAGCAGCGGCATGTCGGGCGTGACGAAGCCGCGGGCGATCTTTACGACCAGGCGCAGGTTCGCTTCGATCAATCGCCGCCTCGCTTCCTCGTCCCCGCTGAAGACCCGCGTAGAGAGTTCGCGCTCCTCCTCGGCGGTAAGCAAGGAGATGCGCTTGATTACAGCATAGTAGCTTCTGAGACCGTCTTCGTAATTGTCGGATTCGCTTACTGCTTTCATTCTGTATCTCCGGCTTTTATAATGCATTTTCTATGCCAGGCAACGGAAAGCCTATTTGGAACTTACTAAAGATATATAGTTGAACAAAATATAAAAAACGTCAGCCACGCAGAGGCTAGCGGATGTTTCTACATGTCTACATATTCACACTTCTCGCCCTCTAGGGCGTATACGAAAGAGTACTATTGGTCAGGGAATGAGGGAAGACCGCATGTCGGCCCGGGATGTCTGCGACGAATTCGGCGTCGCCGAAGGATAATCGCGTATAAATGTAAAGAGCGCGAACAGCGCCACGAGTATTACCACCAGCTTTCTCATGCCGTTCTCCGAATTGGCCCCAGAATATCCCCGAAGCGGGAATCTATGCAAGCTCGCAGGCGAAAATGTGCTCTCATTTCAGGTATTTTAATGGGTTGAGGGCCAGGCTCCGGCGGAATATGCCGAAGTGAAGGTGAGGCCCGGTGCTGTAGCCCGTGTTACCGGAAAGAGCGATAACCGATCCTTGCGCTATCGTCGTCCCCACCGCCACCAAGGGGCTGGTCAGATGACCGTAGAGAGTCTGGAAGCCGTCGGCGTGGCTCAGGATGACGTAATTGCCATAGTTCGCGTTGTAGCCCACGTCAGCGACCTTCCCGTCCATGGCGGCTCGGATCTGGCTGCCGGCGTCCACCGCTATGTCGATGCCGGCGTGGAATCGCCGGATCCCCGTGAAGGGATCGGGTCTGTATCCGAAGAAGGAGGACAGTGGACCTCGTATCGGCCAAGCGAACTTGGGGCCGAGGGCCCGCTTGATGTCCGAGTCGGGGAGCCTGGCTCCGGGAATGAAGATGGACTGGCCCGCGAGGAGCCGGGCGCTCCCCAGATCGTTGGCGTCGACAATCCTCGTGGCGTCGATCTTGTAGCGCTTGGCGATCGTGGCGAGACTGTCGCCGGGTTTCACCTTCTGGATGAGGCCGTTGATGTTGGGTATGCGGAGCTGGGTGCCCGGCCTGACGGACGCGGAGCTCGATATGCCGTTGGCCGATATGATGGTGTCCACGTTGAGGCCGAAGCGCCTGGCGATGCTCGCCGCGCTGTCACCCGATCGCGCCGTATAGGTCGACAGCTCGAGGGTGGCGGGGGCCGGGGGCAGGGAGGACGCATCCTGCTCGGCGTCGCCTTTGCCGTCGGCGAGCTCGGGGGAGACGTAGTCGAGGAGGAGGTTCTGGACCGACTCGTCGGCGGGGAGGAGTCCCGACTCGGCTACGGGGAAGGCGGAGCCTCCGGCCAGGTAGGCCAGGACTGCGGCGGCGAGGCTAGCCGCGAGGGCGGCGCCGATCCCGATCGCGAGCCTCGCTTTGGGAGACGCCGCGGATTTCCTTCCGAGGGAGGGAAGGCCCCGGCGCAGGCGGAAGCCGATGGAAGAGCGCGCTCGCATGACGAAGAGGGCGAGCCTCGAGGAGAAACCCGGGGAACTCGTCCCCCGGAGCGAATAGATGCCCGCGAGGGCGGCGTCGGAGATTTCGATCGAGCGCTTCGCGCCGCCCCTATGGCGCTCGAGTCCTCTTCCTTTATATGGCACTATGGGCCTAGGGCGCGGGACCGAGCGTCTCTTGCCAATCTTCTGTCGGGCTATGATGCTTTCCATGGCTTCGTACCAGTCTTATCGACAATTCCGGGGAGCGACATTATAGTCGGAATCCAATCGATGCGATCACGAAAGTTCCGGCCGGGATGGGCGATACTCGCCGCCGCCCTCCTCGTTGCGCTCGCCAAGACCTTCGTCCTGGATGCCGCCGTGGTCGACGGTCCCTCCATGCGCCCGACCCTCCAGCCCGGCGCCCTCGTCCTCGTGCTCCGCTGCGCCTACGGGCTGCGCTCTCCCTCGGGCTACGGCTACCTCCTCCGCTGGTCCTCGCCGCGCCGGGGTGAGGTCGTGGCGGCGGCGAGCCCCAGGGACGGACTGGCCGTGGTGAAGCGAGTCGCAGCCGCGGGTCCCCTCTCGCTCTCGATCGCCGCCGGCCGGCTGGTCGGACCGGGCCTGGACTCCCCCATCTCGCCGAGCCAAGCCGCCGGCCTGGGCGTAGAGATCGAGCTTCCCCCGGGAAGACTCTTCCTCCTCGGCGACAACCCGGCCGAGTCCCTCGACTCGCGGGACTACGGGCCCGTACCGATTGAGGCCGTCTCGGGAAGGGTGCTACTCTTCGGTCGATGGGACCGGTCGTGAACAAGCGCTCCTTCCGCTATTGGTCGATCGTCGGCTTCCTCGGTCTCATGGCCCTTCTCGTCCTCGTCCGCTACGCCTATCTCGCCCTCAGTCCCGCCAAGGAGACGCCCCCCGCCGCCGACGCCGCCGAGAGGGGGACGATAGCCGACCGCAACGGCCGCGTCCTCGCGATGGATTCGCCCCTGTACAACGTGGCCGTCTGGAGGCCCGAGACGAAGCGGGAGGCCTTCCCCGCCGAGGCCGCGCGTCTCGCCTCTATCGTCGGCCTCCCCGAGACCGAGATCATGGACAGATGGTCCAAGGGGAGCTCGGACTTCTTCTATCTCGCCAAGCGAGTCGGGCCCCAGGCCGCGCGGGCGGTCCAGGAAGGCAAGGACACAGGGGCCTTCTCGGGCGTCGTCGTCGAGAAGGTGGCCGGCAGGCTCTATCCCGAGAAGCGCCTCGCCTCCCATCTCGTCGGCTTCGTCGGCGACGGCAACTCGGGCCTGGCCGGCATCGAGAAGCGTTGCGACGACGAGCTCCTCGGATCGGGCCGGGCCTTCGTGCTCACGATCGACGCCGACATCCAGTACTCCCTCGAGGAGATCGCCCGCAAGGCCATGGCGACGACGGGAGCGGAGGCCGTCATGCTCCTCGCCGCGGACGCGAGGACCGGCGAGATACTCTCCTATGTCGCCGTTCCGGATTTCGATCCCAACGACTACGCCTCCTCGCCTCCCGATGCCTGGTACGACTGGCCGAGCGTCTACCACTACGAGCCGGGCTCGGTCTTCAAGGTCTTCACCATGGCCTCGGTGCTCGACCTGGGCGGCGCTGACTCGAGCACCGTCTTCCATTGCGACGGCGCCTACCACAAGACCGCGCCCTCGGGGGAGAAGATCACGATCAAGTGCCTCGCCGTCCACGGCGACGTCAATATCCAGAAGATCCTCGAGTTCTCCTGCAACGCGGGAGCGGCCTACGCCTCGGACACGGTCGAGTCGGGCGACTTCTACGACAAGCTGCGCGGTTTCGGATTCGGCTCGCGCACGGGCATCGTGGTGCCCGGCGAGACCCCCGGCCTCCTGCGCTCGCCCGAGACCTGGTCGCTGCGCTCGAAGCCCACGATCGGGATGGGCCAGGAGGTCTTTGTCTCGGCGGTCCAGATGATGGCGGCCGCCACGGCCATCGCGAACGGCGGCATTCTCATGAAGCCCTACGTCGTCAAACGCGTACTGGAGCGGGACGGCTCGGTCGCCTACGCCAACGAACCCCAGCCCGTGCGGCGTGCCGTATCAGCCGAGACGGCCGCCTCCATTCTCGCGGCGATGGAGACGGTGTCGAGCGAGGCGGGCACGGGCAAGCGCGCCAAGGTCGCCGACATCCGCATGGCCGTCAAGACTGGCACCGCCCAGATGATCGACCCGGCGACCCAGCGCTACTCGGAGAAGGACTACATCGCCTCGACCCTGGCCATCTTCCCCGCCGACGCGCCCCGGGCGATCGTCTACCTCGCCATCGTCAAGCCGACTCTCGGCCCCTCCTACTATGGCGGGCGGATCGCCGCCCCGGTCGTGAAGGACGCCGTCGAGGCTATCCTCAACATCAGCGGCATGCCGCGCGGCGCCAATCCCACCGTGAGCCATCCCGGGGCGGTGACCCTGCCGGCCGTCACGCCCATCGCGATAGGCGACACCATGCCCGACCTGACGGGCGTGCCCAAGCGCCTCCTCATGCCCCTTCTCGCGCGCAAGGACATCGCCGTCAGGATGAAGGGCGAAGGCTACGTGGTGAGCCAGAGTCCGGCGCCCGGGGCCGCGGTCAAGCCCGGCACCGAGCTGGACCTGGAGTTCAGGTGAGTCGCTCCGAGACTGGGCCCGACGCTCTCCTCGCGGCCAATCTCTCGGCTCTCGGGCGGCGATTCCCCGATCTGGCCCGGCTCGTCGAGGCCGCGCGCGAAGTGGAGCTCGAGCCCTTGACCGCCGCCTCGGGAGAGCCGATCGCCCGCGTCCCCGGCGGAGCCCTTCTGCACTCGAGCCGCGACCCGCGGGCCGAGGCGAGCCGCGTCGCGCTGACGGCCCTGGACCAGGGCGCTGACACGACCGTCATCCTGGGCCTCGGCCTGGGCTACCTGGCCGAGGCCTGTCTCGAGAGCGGGATCCCGCGGGTCCTCGCCTGCGAGTCGGAGCCCGGAGCCCTGGCCGCGGCCTTTCGCCTTCGGGACCTGTCTTCCCTCGTCTCCGACGATAGGCTCGGCTTCGTGGTGGGAGGGGAGCCCGAGAGCCTCATCACGGCGCTCGAGCTCTCCGGCGGGACCAGGGCGGCCCTCTTCGAGCTCAAGGCGGCCACGGCCGCCGACCCGGCCTGGTTCGAGCGCGCGCGGCGCGCCGCCGAGCGCTGGAACGCCAAAGGCGCGGTCAACGAGAACACCCTGCGCCGATTCGGGCGGCTCTGGGTGCGGAATCTCGCCCGCAATCTCGGACAGGCCGCCGAGTCCGCTGGCGTCGAGAAGCTCGAGGGCCTCTTCGCGGGGATGCCCGCCCTGGTCCTCGCCGCGGGCCCGAGCCTCGATCTCGTCCTTCCCCGCATCGAGGAGCTTTCGAGGCGCGCCCTCGTCGTCTGCGTCGATACGGCCCTGCGCAGCCTCCTCCGCTTCGGCGCCGAGCCCGACTTCCTCGTCGTCGTCGATCCCCAGTACTGGAACTGGCGCCACCTCGCGGGCCTGTCCTCGACCTCTTCCTTCCTGGTGTCCGAGACCTCGGTCTGGCCCGCGGTGCTGCGAGCGTCCCGGCGCGGCGCCTTCCTGGGCGGCTCGCTCTTCCCCCTGGGGCGAAGGATAGACGCCCTGGCCGGAAGCAAGGGACAGTTGGGCGCCGGCGGCTCGGTCGCGACGAGCGCCTGGGACCTCTGCCGCATCATGGGCTGCTCTCCCCTGTGGGTGGCGGGTCTGGATCTCGGCTACCCCGGCGGGCAGACCCACGCGAAGGCGAGCCTCTTCGAGCAGCGCGCCCTGGCCTCGGGCAGCCGCCTCGCGCCGGCCGCGAGCGGCCAGGCAGCCGCCCTGGTGGGCGGGACGAGCTTCGAGGCAGCGTCCGCGGAGGGCGGCAGGCTGCGGACCGACGAGCGGATGATACTGTACGCCTGGTGGTTCGAGAGCCGCTTTGCGCGGCCGGGATCGCCGCCGACCCTATCCCTCGGCAGAGGCGGCCTCGCCGTCCCCGGACTCGCCCCGGGTAGCGTCGAGGAGCTCCTGGCCCTTCCCGATCGGCGCGGGGAAATCGACGAGGCTCTGGGCCGCGCCGAGGACATGGCGCGGGCCCTTCCCGGCTCCGCTGGAGAGCGCCGCAGGGCCCGCGTGGCCGAGGGGCTCGAGTCCCTGCGCGCCCAGCTCGGGGAAATAGAGCGCGAAGCCGAGGCGGGCCTCGAGGCGGCGCGCGCGGGCCGCTGTGTCTTCGCCTCGGGCGGCGACTGCGGGCCCTGGCTGGCCGCCCTGGACCGGGCCGACGCCGTCCTCATGGGCATCGAGGCGAGGGACGTCGCGGGCTTTCTCCTCCCGCCGCTGGCCGAATTGGTCGGCCGCAGGGCCCGGGACATCGGGGAGAGCCTCGAGCGCTCCGAGGCCATTTACCGCGAGCTGGCCGAGTCGGCGCGCTACCACCTCGAGGTCCTCTCTACAGCCGATCTTTCCGATCCGGCCGCTCGAAATCGCGGATAAAGATTTTCGCCGGGATTGCCGAAAATATCTGTGGAGGGAAACCTCTGCTACGGTATGCTACCTGACGTCCAGGCATACCGTTTTTTTTTACTCGAATTTTTTCCACTAATGACTTTTGTGCCGTGTAGCGAATGATGCAGCCGATTCCGACTGTCGCGTAAGTTCCATTTCTTAGTAGGCTCCGGGTCGCGATGGCACGATCGATTAAAACACGCAGGGGCCGTCCCGTTTTCAGGCACGGCCCCCTTGCTCTGCGCAGGGTCCTTTCGGACCCTCGACCGATCGGCTCAGAAGCTGAATGTCTTCGCGTTCTCGGCGGTGAAGTCGGTGGGCGGGCCCATGATGACCGTCTTGCCGTCGGGCCAAACGGTTATCTTGCCCACAGTAGGCACGTCTTGGCCGCTCGCGGGCTTCTTGCCATTCAGCATCTGATCGATGAGATAAACCGTGAGGTAGCCGAGCTTGCTCGGATCCCAGAGTGTGGCGACGCGAAGCGAGCCGTCCTCGAGAAAGGGGCGAGAATCGGTCGGCAAGGATGTGCCGACCACGGCGATCTTGTCTTTAAGGCCCTTTTCCTCGACGGCCTGCGCGGCGCCGAGCGGGGCGGGGGTGCTGATGCCGACGATGCCTTTGAGATTCGGATAGGCGGTAATGAGGTCGAGCGCTTTCTGATAGGCTATCTGCTGCTTCTCGTCGCTTGGGACCTTGTCGGTGACGAGATGGAGTTTGGAATATTTGATCTTAGCGTAGCTCAGGCCCGCGTTGATCCATCCGTTGAGATTCGCGGCGGAAAGGCCGCCGGTTATAATCGCATAGTCGCCGCTCGGACCCATCTGCTTGACAAGCAGATCCCAGATATGCTGGCCATACTCTTTGTCGTCGATCTGATGGATCGAAAGGTCGACGATCTTCTTATCGGCCGGGGTGTCCCAATCGGCGACGAGGATTCCGGCCTTCTTCGCCTTCATGAGCACGGGGGAAAGCGCGGCGGGATCATTGGGAGCGACCGCGATCGCGTCGACGCCTTTGCTTATCAAGTCCTCGATCATGCGGACCTGCTCCGCCGCGTCGGCGGTAGTGGGGCCGGTATAGATGACATTGATGCCGAGATCTTGACCGGCCTGCTTGGCGCCCGTCTCGGATGCGTTGAAATAGGGAATCCCGACGAGTTTCGGCATGACCACGATCGTGAACTTCTTGCCGGATTGGGCGGCGACGCCGAATCCCGCCACGACCGCGAGGACGAAGGCGATCACGAAGACTCTTCCAAATTTCGCTTTCATTGAAGCCTCCTGAAAACCGGTGATTTCGATCGGGTAAGCCCGACGATCCGATTCACTGAATCATGCGTATAGGCCGGACCCGTGGGCTTAGGATAAGCCCGGTTTTCAATGCTGCAAATGCACAAAATGGCACTTCGAGCTATACAAAGTGTACGTCGCGCCCTACCCTATATCTTGCGGATCTCCCGGCGCGAACTCAGGAAATTGAGCGCGAGGACGAAAATCAGTATGGCCCCCATGATGATGTTCGTCAGGTAGCGATTCACTCCGATGATGTTAGTGCCGCTCGAGATGACCTGAAGAATCATCACGGCGAGTATGGTGCCCGAGAGGCTTCCGTGGCCGCCGGCGATATCTGTGCCGCCCAGCACGGCCGCGGCAAGGCTCTGCAGAAGATAGGACGAGCCGTAGGACTCCTTTGCCGAGTTGTACCTGGAAGACATGATCAGGCCTGAGATGGCGCAGAGCAAAGCCGAGAACAGGTAGACGCTGAATAGAACCTTCTTTACATTGATGCCCGAGAACATCGTCGCTCGCGGGTTGCATCCGATCATGTACACGGAGAAGCCGAATCGACTCCTGCCGAGCAGATACCACGAAGCGAGTACGACGAGCAGAAAGAGAATCATCGGCACCGGAACGCCGAGGACGGCCTCGTTGCCGAACCAGAGGAACGCGTCCGGGAAACCGGAGATGGCCCCGCCCTTGGTGATGTTGAGACTGACGCCTTCGAAGAGCGTCATGGTCCCGAGCGTCACGAGCATGGGCGTAACGCCGACATACGCGACGACGAAACCGTTGATCGCGCCGCATGCCAGGCCGATCGCCAGCGCGATGACGACGCCCGCGAGAATCGCCTCCCAATCGGCCGCCCCGGCTTGGTTCATGGCGACGATCGCGACCGCGCCCACGATCGAGGACAGCGTGGCAGTGTATGTGATCGAGAGGTTGATGCCGCCCGAGACGATGACCACCATCATTGCGATAGCGAGGATCCCGAATTCGGGAAGCTGGAACGCCATCGACTGTATATTGTAGGGCCGCAGGAACTTTCCAGGCGCCAAGACGGACATCAAGGCGAATACGAATGCGAATATTACGAGCAATATGAATTCTTTTCGCTTGATAAAGGAGCTCAGGCTGTTCGATATCATGATTCTCACCCCTCGATCTGCTCGATGTCGACCCGCGTCATGCGATTTTCCGAATATCGCTTCTGGAGGATGTCCACGCTGATCGACGCGATGAGCACGGTTCCGACGACGATTTTCTGCCAAAATACGGGGATGTGCATCAGGATGAGGCCGTTATTGAGCACCGAGAAAAGAGCGACTCCCATTATCGTGCCGAACACCGATCCGTAGCCGCCGAGCACGCTGGCTCCTCCGAGCACGACGGCCGCGATGACTTGGAGTTCGAAGCCGTTGAAGGCGCCGGGGTCAACCTGTCTCATTATCGACGTGTGGACAGTCCCCGCGAGACCGACGAGAAAGCCCTCAAGCGCATAAATGAATATCGTGATCTTGTCGAGATCGTAGCCTATCCGTTCCGCGGACACGACGCTGCCGCCCATCGCGTAGACGCCGCGTCCGACGAGTGTGTAGCGCAAGACGAACCACATGAGAACGGCGGCTCCGACGAAGAACGCGAACTGGATCGGGAGGCCGATGGGTTCGCCCTCGCGGGCGGCTAGGACAAAGATGTCCGTGCGTCCGTACTCTATGAAATTCTTGGGAATGCCCGTAATCCAAGTCCCATTGGTAAGATATAGTACCACCCCGATGATGATGCTCATCGTCCCCAAAGTCGCCACGATGGGCGGGATTTTCAGTTTTGCGATGAGCAAGCCGTTGATGAGCCCCAGGGCTACGCCCGAGGCGCAGCCGACGACGAATACGAGAAAGATGTTGGAAGAGACTCCTATCATGAAATTACCGATAACGACCGTGACGGCCGCGATTATGGAAGCGACGGATACGTCGATTCCGCCGGTAAGTATGATCGGCAACATGGCTATGGCCATTATCCCGAGCACGATATTGCTTTTGATAAGATCAAAAAGGTTGTCGATCCTGAGGAACACGGGACTGCTTATGGCTATCACCAGGGAGATGGCTATAAAAACGGCGAATATGCCGGCTTCCTTGCCCTTTCGCATCTTCAGCTTCACATGATCCCTCCTGCGCGTGCCCATGCGCCGGGCTCGATTAGGTTCGCCCGATTCGAAGCGGCCGTACGGCGTCCTCAATTGACCTGTTGCTTGATTCCCAGGATGGCTTTCTCCATGATCATCTCTTGCGTCACGGTTTCGCCGTCGAATTGACCTGCGATCCTGCCTCGGCGCATCACGATGACTCGGTCCGCGATGGCGAGTATCTCGGGCAGCTCCGACGAGACGAGGATGATGCTTATCCCCGCTTCGGCCAGGTCTCTCAGTATCCGGTGTATCTCCATCTTCGCGCCGACATCGATTCCGTTGGTCGGCTCGTCGACGAGGAGGATCCTGGACTCCCTCGCGAGCCACTTCACTATCACCACTCTCTGCTGATTCCCTCCGGATAGCTTGGAGGCCTGCATTTCGGGAAGGTTCGGCCTGATATTGAGCCTTTGGATCCATTCCTGCGCGAGCTTGTCTTGCCGATCGCGCTCGATGAGCCCAAAACGGTTCGAGATCTTATCCAAGACGGTGACCACGATATTCTCGGCGATGGTCTTCCTGAGTACGAGTCCCTCCGCGAGCCGATTCTCCGGGACGTAGGCGATCCCATGGTTCACGCTATCGATCGGCGACCTCAATGATACTTCTTTGCCATGAAGCAGGATCTTCCCGGAGTCGGGCGGATTGATGCCGTAGATCGCCTGGAGTATCTCGGTCCGGCCCGCTCCGACGAGCCCGGTCAGGCCGAGTATCTCGCCGCCCCTGAGCTCAAAGGAGATGTTCCGGAAGCAGCCGATGCGGGAGATGTCCCTGACTTCGAGCACGGGCTCGGTGCGCTTTCTCTTGGGGAATATCGTGTACTCTATCTTTCGGCCGACCATGAGCGAGATGAGGCGATCGTCATCGAGGCCCTCCTCGTCGAATGTCCCGAGGTACTTCCCGTCGCGGAGCACGGTGAAGCGGTCCGAAATCGCAAAAAGCTCGTCGAGCTTGTGACTTACGAAAAGGAACGATATTCCCTCGGCTCGCAGCGATCGCATGATTCGGAACAGGAGGTCCACCTCGCCCTTGGAAAGCGCCGAGGTTGGTTCGTCCATGATGATGAGTTTCGCGTTGTACGTAAGAGCCCGCGATATCGCCACGAGCTGTTGCCTGGCGATGGAGAGCGTGCCGAGTTGGACGTCGATATCGATATCGACGCCGAGACGCTCGAGTATCTTGCCGGCCGTCCTGCGCATGTCCCTCCACTGCACGAAGGCCGCCCCCTTCTCGATACCCTTCGCCACGGCTATGTTCTCTCCCACGGTGAGGTTGGGGAAGAGCGAGAAGTCCTGGTAGATGACTGCTATTCCGCGCTTGGCCGACTCGATCGGGCTGAGTCCTTCGGCCCTCCAACCCTCGATGACGATCTCGGCACCGTCGTCCGGCTGATAGACCCCCGACAATATCTTGATGAGGGTGGATTTGCCTGCGCCGTTCTCCCCGATAAGCGCGTGGATCTCGCCCCTCCGGATGCTCAGGCTTATGTCGTTGAGCGCCCTTACGCCGGGGAAAGTCTTGCTGACCTTCTCGATACGCAGAAACTCGCTAAAATCCATGAAGGTTCACCCCCAATGGCGATTTTCTGAGAATACACCAGAAATCGAGCATAGAGAATGCACAAAATGGAATCTGGGACTATACTATTTATTCGTGATAGCATTCCCCATAATAATGCGCGGGAGAGATTGTCGGTGCTAGAAGATGGCGATCAATTCCTTCTTTAAGTACCTGAACCACGGCGTCAGGGACGAGGCCTGGGGGCTCTACGGTACGACTGTGGGAGCCGTCGAGATATGTCCGGGCGACGGATATCCCTACCGCGCTTCCGAGCATCCGCCCGCCTACACGAAGAACTGGCAATCCGGCCGAATCCTCAACGAGTTCCAGTTTATCTACATAGCGAAGGGACGAGGGCTCCTGCGCTCTGATAGCGCCGAGTATCGCATCTCCGAGCGGACTCTCTTCGCGGTTTTTCCCGGCATCCACCACTGGTACAGCCCCGAGCCCGAGCTCGGCTGGACGGAGTATTGGGTCGGCTTCGATGGAGACATACCGCGGCGGCTCGGCTCGCAGGGCTTCCTCGACGCGACCAATCCCATCCTCGCCACGGGCAACATCGGCGCCTTCGTGCCGGCCTTCACGAATATCCTGGATGTCGCCCGCGAGGAGCGACCCGGTTATCACCAGCTTCTCGGGGCATACGTCCTCGAGATACTCGCCCGCGCGCGCTACCTGGGCGAGGAACCCGTGCAGGACCAGAGAATACAAGAACTCGTGGAAAAAGTGAAAGCGATATTCCAAGAGCATATCTATGATAGCCTCGATGTGGAGGCCATGGCGCACGGGCTAGGCCAGAACTACAAGAGCTTCCGCGAGGAATTCAAGAACTATACGGGTCTCTCGCCCTACCAATACTTCCTTCAAATAAAGATCAACAAGGCAAAAGAGCTTTTGGGAGATGGAATCTATTCAGTCAAGGAAGTTTCCTACAAACTCGCCTTCCAGAATCCGTATTACTTTTCCCGTCTTTTTAAGAAGAAGACAGGCGTTTCGCCCTCTCAATGGAACGGACTGTCGATTCCCGAATCCTAGTCCCGCTCATCGCCGATCCGTAGCGGCGTCCAGGCATACCGTTTTTCATTTCTGCTCCATGACCACGGCGCCGACCCAGTCGGCGGGCGGGGGCGCCTTCAGGAAATCCGCGCAGCGCCTGATCATCATGGCGGCCGGCTCATCGTCGGGGATCAGCTCGAGGACGGAGCCGTAGCGGGCGCGGGCGGCGGCGAAATCCCGGGCCAGATAGGCGACCATGCCCGCCTCGCCCGCCTTCCAGGCCCTCTCCTCGGCGTCGGTCAGGACCTGCTTCGCGGTGTAGATGCCGATCCCGCTCGACTTTCCCTTGACCACCACCCGATCGAGGAGCCTGAGCCTGTACTCGCCCTCGACCTTCTCGGCCACGGACTCGGAGAAGATCAGCGACTGCTTGTAGATCTTCGTCAGTCCCTCGAGTCGGGAGGCGACGTTCACCATGTCGCCGATGACGGTGTAGTCCATCTTCTTCTCGGAGCCGATGTTCCCGACGGTGACCAGGCCGTAGTTGATCCCGATGCCGGCTCGGAACTCGGGCCGGCCGCGCTTGGATTGCCAGACATTGAAGTCCCTGAGCGCGGCTATCATCTCGAAGGCGGACTTCACCGCCTGGCGAGCCTCGTCGCCGGTCAGGACCGGGGCCCCGTAGAAGGCCATGATGGCGTCCCCGATGTACTTGTCCACTATGCCCGCGTTGCTCATGATGATGTCCACCATGATGCGGAAGTAGGCGTTGAGGGACTCCACGACCTCGTTGGGGAGCATTTTCTCCGAGATCGAGGTGAAGCTCCTGATGTCGGAGAACAGGAGGGCCAGGTCGCGATCCTCTCCGGTGAGCATGCTCTCGGGGTTGGTGAAGAGCTGGTCGATGACGTTCTTCGGCACGTACTTCTGGAAGATGTTCCGGATCTTCTGCTCCTTGTGCTGGGCGACGACGGCCTGGAGCGCGAAATCCTTGACCAGCCCGTCGGCCTTATGGAGCTGATCGGTCATCCGGTTGAAGGTGGACCCGAGCTCGCCGGCCTCGTCCCGGTACCTCACCTCGACCTTCTTGCTCAGGTCGCTCGTCGCCATGATCTCTTTGATCGTCCCGACCATGCTCCGCAGGGGCCTTATGAGGATGAAGGAGAAGCCGAGGAGGAGCCCGACGGCGCCGGCGAGGGACACCGCCAGGATGATTCCCGTCCGCCGATAGAGCTCGTTGACCGCGCGGTAGAAGACCGAGGTGCGCTCGGTGACCAGGAAGTACCACTCGAAGGGTCCGAAGGGGGCTATCTCGCAGACGCGCTCGACCCCTCCCAATCTCAGGGGTCTCCATCCGAAGCTTTTGTCGGCGATGAGCTTCGAGAGCGCGGCGCGCTCATCGGGCGAGAGGCTGAGGCTCGCGGTGCTCATGGCGACCCTGGCCTCGGCATCGACCGCGAGGATGACTTCGCTGTCGCTCCGGATCATGTTGCGGGCGAAGGCTTCGACGGCCGACTTAGTGGCATCGAGGAATTTCGAGCTTCCCGCGAGGCCGTTTTCGGTCAGGAGGGCCCATTGGCCTCCGGCGTAGGAGAGGAGCTCCTCCTCCTTGAACTGCAAAAGGCTCGTGACTACTCCGGTGATGCCGTTTCGGGCGGTCAGGGAGGCGACGTAGCCCGTGATGACGAGCGGCGCCAGGATCAGCGGGATCACAACGAAGATGATTTTCGTGCGGATGCTCATCGTCTTAGCCTTTGGCCGCCCTTTCATGAGTAATATCGTTAAATTCATTCGCGGGCTGGATCGCAAACGATCGATATGTGTCGATAGTTAATATCGGAAGGATCATGAACGGGCTATATCAACGGGCTCAGCAGATATACAGTCAGAGAAACAATCTCCGTCTCGTCCCAAAGGGGGAAGCGGGCGGAGCCATGGAGGAGATCCCGGCCGAGGAGCGGGATACCATCCTCCTCGAGATCGACCGTCTCCTGGCCAAGAACCGAGGGGGAGCCGAGACCATAGGGAAGAAGGTCGGGAAGAGCGGGGCCGGTCTCCCCATCCTCGCCAACCTGGTCATCTTCGCGGTCGTCGCGGCCGCCGTCATCTTCTTCACCCGGAGCCTGAACGGGGAAGAAAGCCAGCTCTCCTCGGGAGCCAGGGCGATCCAGGGCGCCGAAAGCCAGGTGGTCGAGGCCTTGCGGCAGGAGTCCGCCGCGCAGATAGGCCAGAAGGACCAGGAGATCGTCGCCTTCCGGAAGAAGCTCGACGAGGCCAGCGCGGAGCGCGAACGCCTCAGGAGCCAGACCGCCCAGGCCATACAGAAGCGCGAGGAGGAGCTGTCGGCCCAGATGGCCTCCACGCTGGACGCCGAGCGAAAGCGCCTCCAAGGCTCGGGCTTGAGCTCGGGCCAGCAGGACGAGAGGCTGCGACTCTACGAGGACAAGCTGAAGGCCGACACCGCCAGGCAGGCGGAAGCCTTCCAGAAGAAGGCGGAACAGGAAGCGGCCGCGAGCGAGGCGGCGGTCAACGGCCTCATCGCCGAGTACCAGAAAAACCTGGGCCAGGTGCAGGACGAGCGCTCGAGCCTCGAGCGGCAGTACCAGACCCGGGAATCGGATCTGAAGAATCAGTACGCGAAGGACACCAAGGCCCTCCAGGACGAGAAGAGCCAGGCTTTGGCCGACCTTGGCCGCCTCCAGGGCGCTCAGCGCCAGGAAAGTCTCGTCATGGAGGGGATTCTCTCCGATTACGACGAGATCGACGCGAGGATCAAGGCCCGGGACTACAGGACCGCGCTCAAGGACATTTCGGATCTCAGGGATTCCCTGGATAAGGAGCCCGCTAGGTCCCTCGCCGCGATCCGGAATCGACGGCCCGTCGAGCTCTTCCTCCTAGCTTCCCTCGAGGAGCTGGTCACTTACCGTATCGAGCGGGACTCGGGCGACGCCGCGTCCCTGGTCGACGCGAAGACCAGGATAGCGGCGCTCCGGGACAAGACCTCCCAGGCCGAGGCGAAGTTCCTCGGCAAGGACTTGTCGGGCGCGCGGGATCTCTACCTGTCGGCCCTCGCCGAGATCCCCGAAGCCCGGACCAGCTACGACCGCCTCGATTCGATGGCCCTTCTCGAGCGGAACGCGCAGCGAGACGCCCGACAGCGGGAGAGCCGCCGATCGGAGCTGGATCTCGTGGCCCAGGGTACGAGCCTCGCGCAGAGCGGGGCCTGGCAAGCCACTCTCGATCGCTATCGCCAGGGGCTCGGCCTCCTCCTCGACGATCAGACGGCCGCCGCCTCCCTTGTCGCCCAGGTGGCCGAGGCGGGCTATCGGCTGGGAGCCGAGCAGGACTCGGCCCGGGAGACCGCCAGACGCGCCGTCCTGCCCGATCGGATCGCTGCCATGAGACAGGAGCTGATGAGTCGATCGACCGATCCCGGCTCTTCCCATGGTCCCGACTTCGCGTCCCTCCTCCAGGCGAAGCTCCTTCTCTGGCAGATCATCGGTACCGATCCCATCAAGTCCAAATATCCCGAGCTCTACGACACCATGCAAAAGTACTTCGACACTTTCGCTGCGCAACAGCAGCAGGAAGGAAGGGACGCCGCCCTGGGTGAAGTCCTTGCCCTGACCGAGGCTCTGCAAAAGGACAAGGCCGCGGCCCCCGCCGCGCCCGGCTCGGACCGAGACTCGATGGTCAGGCTCCTCGACGAACTCGAGGGGCTGCTGAAGCAATAGCGGAAGTCGTCTCGGCTCAGTTTACGGTGACCGCCGATCCGGCCACGCCCACTCCGATCGACGCCGCGTCGGCCGCCTGGACCAGGGCTTTGATGTAGTAGAGGCCCGCGATGTCAGGCCAAGTTCCACTATAGGGGACCGAGGTATTGTTTCCGGGCACAATAACCGGGCCCGTCGTCCCGGTGGCAATGAGGCTATCGCCGGCCGTGACCGCTCCCGTATTGTTCAGGGACGCGAACACCGACCAGGCTATGGAGCTGGCGCCGTTTCCGCTCCCAAGTACGTTGTTTATAGTGAAACTGCCGCTCACCGGGCCGCCCTTGCTTGTTCCTGTCGGCAGCGAGACAGGTGTTACGGTATACGTAGGACCCGCCACCGCCACAGGGCTGGCGGACGCGAGTACTCCTACCGTCGCGTCGTCGGCCGCCTGGACTCTCACGATGATGTAGTAGGACCCCGCGACCGAAGGCCAGGAGCCGGAATACGTCGGGGGGACGAGGCTAGTCGCCCCGGAAGCCAACGCGGCTGTCGTCCCCGAGGCGATGAGGGCATCTCCGGCTCCCAATGTCGTGGTCGTGGACGCGAACACCGACCATGAGACGAGGCTGGCGCCGTTTGCGCTCCCGGTATTGGCTATCGTGAAGTTGCCGCTCACCGCGCCCCCCGCCGTGTTCCCCGTCGGTGCGCCGATGGATTGGACGATATAGTTCGGGCCCGAGACAATGATTGGACTCGAAGGCAGGACCTTTTTTCCCGTGCCAGCGGTATCGTCGAAAGCCGAGACCTTAGCGACGAAGTAGTAGGTGCCGGGAGCGGAGGGGTAGCTGCCTGTGACCAGGAAGGGCACCGAGACCGAGGCGGTAGGACCAAGGGAGGCTGTCGTGCCCGAGGCGATCGCCGTGTCCTGCTGCAGATTGATCGTCGTATTCGTCAATAGATAGACGGCCCATGCCACGGGATAATTCCCCGCGCCCGAGCCGATGTTGGCGATATTCAAGGTCTCGTTCGTAAAGGCCGCCGAGCTTTGGACCAGAGTCGTGAACATTGGCGAAACCGAGGTGATGCTGTAGGCGGGCTGCGGCCCGGAAAACGTGACGGCTATCGCGGGGCTGATCGTCTGATTGTTGGTTGTGTTAACGTCATCCAAAGCTGCCACGGCGATGATTATGTAGTGGGTCGCCGTGGCTGCGGGCCAGGTGCCCGAATAGGGAATGGAGCCCGAGACCGAGGAGGCCCCCATGGCGGGCAAGGTTCCGTTTTGGAGGGGGAGGGCGAACGAGTCGAGCTTGTTATCGGGCGATATATACACCTGCCAGCTCAGGGTATCGGCGCCCGCCTGGGAGGAGATGTTCTCGATCTTAAAGCTTCCCGTAAAGGCGGCGCCCCCCGCTCCCGGAACGGGAAACACCGTTGCCGGAGCGAGGGCTATCGTATAATCCGGTCCGGTCACATCCACGATATTCAACACGGCCTGGGCGCTTCCTCCTGCGCCGTCGGTGACTTGAAGCGTGGCGGTTCCCGCGGAGCCGGGGGCCGTATAGACCTTCGTGGCGGAGTTGAAGGTCCCCGGCCCCCCCCCGACGAGACTGAAGGTATAGTTTCCGTCCCCACCTGCGACCTGGAGGGTCAAGCTGCCGTTGATCGGTATCGTCGCCGCGGCGGGCGTAATCTTCAGGCTGCCCGCCAAGGCCGCGCCGTTCTTGCCTTCCATCAGGGTCCTGAAAAATCCGCTGGAACAGGCGGTGGCGACCGCCAGGGCGACGAGCGCCGCGAATGGGAACGTGAGTCGGAGAGCAGGACGCGTTTTTCCGTTCATGGCTTTTTCCCCAGGGGAATATCGATCTCGAAAGCCGGGTCGAAGCCCGCGATCAGATCGCTTCCGTCGAGAAACATAAGGTAGGATGCGTCGACCGAAAACCCGAGACCGGAATCCAGGACCCAGCCGATCCCGAGACCGGCTCCGGCGAAGGGCAGGACGGCGGATTGGGCGCCGTAGATCGCCGTCTGGAGGCTCATCAAAGCCGCTCCGGCGGAGACATGGAGACAGGGCCTGATCCGGCCCTGGTCGGCTGGCGCGGTCACGCGAAAGTCGAGGGCGAGGGGGGCCAGTATCCCCGTCGCGGACTCGAGGGGTCCCTGTGCCTGGAAATAGAGCCCGGCTGCCGCGATTCCGAGCCCGAAGGAAAGGTTCCTTCCCGGGAAATACCAGGTCGCCCTGGCCCCGGCTCCCCCCGCCGCCCCGAAATAGTCGCCCAGGGCTCCTCCTGCGACAAAAGGCCCGCCGTCGAAAGCGAGCTCGAGGCCGCTCGGGCCCGGCGGCGCCGGCGGTTCTTGCGCAACGACGGCCGCAGGCGCCGCCGGAGGCGCCGGCAGGGGTGGAGCTGGTTCGGCGGCGCCCTGGACCGATGGAGCTACGACCGCCGCCGGGGCCGCCGTTACCGCCGCCGGGGACTGGGTGGGTGGGGGGGCCGAAACGGCGGGAGGGGCAGGTGCCGGAACTGTTGCGGGGGCGGGAGCGGGCGTCGGTGCCGGAACAACTGCAGGAGCGGCAGCCGCGCTTTGAGCCGGCGTCTTGGGTGTAATGGGCTTTGTCGCGGCCACTCGATCCAGAAGGTCGCCGAGGGCCCCGAAGATGAGCTCGTCCATGAGCATATTCTCGGGTCCGCTCCGACTGAGGTCCGCGATCCACCGTTTCGCGTCGCGGTCGAACCAGGAGAGGCGCAGCGAGATCTTCTTCCCGTCGTCCGAGTACTCGACGAGGAGGAGGTAGCCCGCGCCCCGCGAAGCGGGTGTCGCGAGGACGGCGCCGGGATCGCGCGCGGCGGCATCGGGCTCGGGAACGACGACGCTCTTGAGCCCGTTCCGATCGAGCCGCAGGCCCGCGGCCAGGGTGATGATGTCGCCCAAGGACGCGTTGGTCGCCGCATCCAAGGGCCGCCCGACGATGGCTACGTCCGCCTCGTCTTGCCCGGGGGAATCCGCCCAGGAAGAGGCGGCGAGGGCGAGGCCGAAGAGGCAGAGCCCGCAGATCAGCTGCATTGTGCTCCATCGGGAATCCCGGAGCGATGCGCGGAGTATCATAGGCAGGTATAATAGCACATCGCTCGGGAAAGGGCGGCTTCAGCGCGACAGGAACATGCGATAGGCCGGATTGGCCGTCTCGTCCCAATAGCGATAGCCCAGGGTGTCGAGGAAATCGCGGAACTCCCCCATCTCCTCGGGCGGGACCTGCATGCCCACCGACACCCGCCCGACGTCGGCCCCGTGATTGCGGTAATGGAAGAGGCTGATATTCCAGTTGGGGCGCATGCTGGTCAGGAATTTCATGAGGGCTCCCGGGCGCTCGGGAAATTCGAAACGGTACAGCAACTCGTCGCGGGCCAGGGCGGAACCGCCGCCGACCATGTAGCGCAGGTGCGATTTGGCGAACTCGTCGTCGGTGAGGTCGAGCGCTTCGAAGCCGCGTCTGGCCAGACTCCTCGTCAGGGACGAAAGGTCGGCCCGATCGTGCACCGACAGGCCCACGAATATGCGGGCCCGGCTCGAGTCGGCGATGCGGTAGTTGAACTCCGTGACGTTGCGGCTGCCCACGAGGCCGCAGAACCGCCGGAGGGAGCCGCGCTCCTCCGGTATGGTCACGGCGAGGATCGCCTCGCGGCGCTCTCCGACCTCGGCCCGCTCGGCGACGAAGCGCAGGCGGTCGAAGTTCATGTTCGCGCCGCTCGCCACGGCGACCAGGGTCTCGCCCTTCGACTTCTCGCGCTCGACGTAGGCCTTGGCCCCGGCGACGGAGAGGGCCCCCGCGGGCTCGAGGATGGAGCGGGTGTCCTCGAACACGTCCTTGATCGCGGCGCAGACGTCGTCGGTGTCGACGAGGACGATCTCGTCCACCAGCTCGCGGCACAGCCGGAAGGTCTCTTCTCCCACCTGCCTGACCGCCACGCCGTCGGCGAAGAGCCCGACCCGGTCGAGGACGATGCGCTTCCCCGCCTCGAGGGATCTCGCCATCGCGTCCGAATCCTTCGGCTCGACGCCGACGATCTTGATCTCCGGGCGGACGCGCTTGACGTAGGACGCGATGCCCGAAATCAGGCCGCCGCCGCCGATGGCGACGAATATCGCCCGGATCGGCCCCTGCCGCTGGCGCAGGATCTCCATGCCGATTGTGCCCTGCCCGGCTATCACATCCGGATCGTCGAAGGGATGCACGAAGGCGAGGCCCCGCTCGGCCTCGAGCTCGCGCGCGCGGGCGTAGGCCTCGTCGAAGGCGTCGCCGAAGAGGATAACCTCGGCGCCGCGCGACTTGACCGCGTGGACCTTCACGGCGGGCGTGGTCACCGGCATCACGATGACCGCCCGCGCGCCCAGGCGCTTCGCGGCCAGGGCGACGCCCTGGGCGTGGTTGCCGGCCGAGGCGCAGATCACCCCGCGCTCGAGCGCCGCCTCGGGCAGCTGCGCCATCTTGTTGTAGGCCCCGCGCAGCTTGAACGAGAACACGCTCTGCATGTCCTCGCGCTTGAGGAGGAGCGCGTTGTTGAGACGGGCCGAGAGGATCGGCGCCTTCTCGAGAGGGGTCTCCGTCGCGACGTCGTAGACCCGCGCGGTCAGGATCTTCTGCAGATAATCCGGCGCCTCGCCGGCGATTTCGGCCATGATCCCCGACTATAGCACTTCGCCCCCCGCAGGGAACATCTTTTTTTTGCCGCCCGGGCCGCTAGCAGGCTGTTGAAATACTCGAAGCATTTCAACAGCCTGCTTTGCAATTGCTCGAAAACCTTCGGTTTTCTGCGCAATTGCGAGTTTCAAGGTAGTGTTGAAAAAGGCTCCGTAGCCTTTTTCAACACCCTGCTAGAGCAGTACCTTATGATCCTATGGCAGAAAGCCCGGCTTCAGTACCGATCCTGGAAGTGCGCGACCTGCATAAAGCCTACGGCAAGGTGAAGGCCGTGGAGGGAATCAGCTTCTCCGTCCGGGAGGGCTCCTGTTTCGGCATCCTCGGGCCCAACGGGGCGGGGAAGACCACGGCCATCGAGGTCGTGGAGACGATCCACGAGCCCGACTCGGGTACGATCCTCTACCGCGGCGAGAGAGTCGCCTCCTCCTTCAAGGAGAACATCGGCATCCAGTTCCAGGATACCTCCCTCCAGGAGTTCCTCACCGTGAGGGAGACCCTCGAGCTTTTCTCGAAGCTCTACCCCGCGCCGAGGCCCCTGGACGAGATCGTCGCCGCCTGCTCGCTCGAGGAGTTCATCGACCGCGACAACCGCAAGCTCTCGGGGGGCCAGCGCCAGCGCATGCTCCTCGGCATCGCCCTGGTGAACGATCCCGACCTCCTCTTCCTCGACGAGCCGACCACCGGCCTCGATCCCCACGCCCGCCGGAACTTCTGGCGCCTCGTCGAGGGCATCAAGGCCCAGGGCAAGACGGTGATACTCACGACGCACTACATGGACGAGGCCGAGTACCTCTGCGACGACATCATCGTCATGGACCACGGCCGCATCATCGAGTCGGGCCGCCCGCGCGAGCTCCTGCTTAAGCACTTCGGGGAGGCGGTCATCCGCGTTCCCCGGGCAGCCGTCCCCGCTGGCGCGGCCTTCAGCTGCCCCTCGGAGGCCGAGGAGGGCTTCGTGGCCTTCACCTGCGCCGACACCGACGCGAGCCTGCGCGAGCTTCTCGCGGGCGGGGTGGACCTCTCGGGGATATCGGTCGAGCGGCGCAATCTCGACGACCTCTTTCTCAAGCTCACCGGAGCGGGGTTGGATTGAATGGGAAAATTCCTGGCGGTGTTCGTGGCGCGGAATCTCGAGTTCTTCCGGGACCGGTCGACCCTGATCTTCAACCTGGTCTTCCCGGTCGTCCTGATCTTCGGCTTCGCCTACGCCTTCCCGGGCGGAGGGGGCACGACCTTCAAGGTGGGGACCATCGGCAGCCCTCCCGCCGCGGGGAGCGCCGCCGACGTCGCCTTCCTCCATTATAAGCACATCCAGTTCGTTCCTTACGACTCGCTGCGAGCCCCCCTGGACAGGCTCGCCCACCACCAGCTCGACATGGTCCTGGACTTCGAGGGGCTCGAGTACTACGTCAACGAGGCTTCCTCGAACGGCTACGTCCTCGAGCGGATGCTCGCGCCCGAAGGCCGGGCGCCCGCCGCCGCGATATTCGCCAAGAAGACGGTCTCGGGAGCGCCGATACGCTACGTCGACTGGTTCATACCCGGCATCATCGGCATCAACATCATGTTCGGCAGCCTCTCGGGCGTGGGCTTCGTCATCGTGCGCTACCGCCGCAACGGAGTGCTCAAGCGATTCAAGGCCACCCCGCTTAGCGCCTTCGAGTTCGTGAGCGCCCAGGTCCTGTCCCGGTTCTTCATCGTCGCCTTCCTCTCCCTCGTGATCTTCGCCGGCACCGACCTCGCCCTCCATTTCAGGATGGCGGGATCCTGGGCCCTCCTCGCCCTCGTCAACGCGCTGGCGATCCTCTGCATGATCGCCCTCGGCCTGGTATTCTCGTCGAGGATAAAGAGCGAGGAAGTCGCAGGCGGCATCATGAACCTCATCACCTGGCCGATGATGATCCTCTCGGGCGTCTTCTTCTCGCTCGAAGGCACCCCTCGCGCCATGCAGGCGGCCTCGCGCGCCTTCCCTATCACCTACTACATCGAGTCCTCGCGCGCGATCATGCTCGACGGGGCGGGCTTCTCCCGGATCGCAGGGGACCTGGGGGTGCTCGCCGCGATGACCCTGGTCTTCCTCGCCGCGGCCGCCGCCTTGTTCAAATGGGAATAGCCGCGTAGACTGCCCCCCGCCATGCAAGAACGGGACAATCGCTTCCTCCTTCCGTACATACGATCGAATGCCCGGGCCTTCGCCGCGGCGATTGCCTTCCTCTCCCTCGAGGCGGCCTGCGATCTCCTCCAGCCCACGATCATGTCGAGGGTCATAGACCAGGGCGTGGCGAAGAGGGACCTGTCCATCGTCCTCTCCCTCGGCCTAACCATGCTCGCGGTCACCGCGGTCGGGGCGATCGGGGCCACGATGCGGAACATAATCTCGAGCCGGGTCTCGCAGCGCTTCGGCGCCTCCCTGCGCGGCGACCTCTACCGGCGCATCCAAGGCTACGCCTTCAGCGAACTCGATCGCTTCGAGAAGGCCTCGCTGGTGACGCGGCTCACCAACGACGTCACCCAGGTGCAGAACTTCGCCAACGGCCTCATGCGGATCTTCGTCAAGGCGCCCCTCCTCGCGATGGGCGGCATCGTCATGGCCGTCCTCCTGGATCCGGCCATGTCCCTCGTCCTCGTCGCCGTCGTGCCCGTCGTCGCCCTCCTCATCGCGGCGAGCCTGCGGACGAGCTTCCCCTTCTATCGCCGCATCCAGGGCTCCCTCGACAAGGTCAACGGGGTCATGCGGGAGTACCTCTCCGGGGTCCGCGTCGTCAAGGCCTTCAACCGCTTCGACTACGAGGAGGCCCGCTTCGCCGGCGCGAACGAGGAGCTCTCGGCCTCGATGAGGAGGGCGATGCGCGTCATGGCCCTCTTCTCGCCGGCCATCAGCCTCTCGGTGAACCTGGGCATCTGCGCTGTCCTCTGGCTCGGCCACCGCCGCGTCGGAGCCGGCGGGATGCGGGTCGGCCAGGTGGTGGCCTTCGTCAACTACATGACCCAGATCCTCGGATCGCTCATGATGCTGTCCTTCATCTTCAACATGTTCGTGAGGGCGAAGGCCTCGGCCGAGCGCATAGGCGAGCTCTTCGCCACGGCGGCGCCCCTCTCCGCCCCGGTCTCCGCCACCGGGCGGCTCCCCGGCGGAAGCGGGGGAGCAGGCCGGGGCGGCGTGGCCTTCGAGGAGGTCTGGTTCCGCTACGAGGGAGCCAAGGAGGCGGCGCTCCGCGGGCTGAGCTTCTCCTGCCCGCCGGGGACGAGCCTCGGCATCATCGGGTCGACGGGCTCGGGGAAGACGAGCCTGGTCTCGCTCATCCCCCGCTTCTACGACGCGAGCGAGGGCAGAGTGCTCGTGGACGGACGGGACGTCCGATCCATGGATCCCGCCGAGCTGCGCGCCCGCATCGCCCTCGTGCCGCAGCGTTCCGTCCTCTTCACCGGGAGCGTCCTCGAGAACATACGCTGGGGCAAGAGCGGGGCGAGCGTCGAGGAGGCCGAGGTCGCGGCCCGGGCGGCGGCGGCCCACGATTTCATCTCCTCCTTCCCCGAGGGCTACGGAACCCAGGTGGGCCGAGGAGGCCTCGCGCTCTCGGGCGGCCAGCGCCAGCGCATCTCCATCGCCCGCGCCCTGGTCCGCAAGCCGTCCATCCTCATCCTCGACGACAGCACCAGCGCGGTCGACGCGGTCACGGAGGCGCGGATCCGCCTCGCCCTCCGCGACGCCTCGGCGGGAGCCACGGTCTTCCTCATCGCGCAGCGCATCTCGTCGGTGCGCGAATGCGACCTGGTCCTCGTCCTCGACGAGGGAAAGGTCGCGGGGCTCGGGAGCCACGAGGAGCTCCTCGCGGACTGCGAGGTCTACCGGGACATACAGCGCTCCCAGGCGGGGATCGCGGAGGCCCACCATGGCTGAGCCTGTCCGGGAGGAGCCGAGGCCCGCCGGTCTCGGAGGCGGGCCGAGAGGCGGCATGGGCGGGGGGGCCCGCTGGCTCCAGCCGGTCGTCCGGGCGAAGGACAGGCGCGGGACGATGGCCCGGCTCTGGGCCAGCTTCGGCGTGGAGCGCAGGAGGATCTTCCTCGTCTTCGGCCTCGTCCTACTCGACTGCGCGATCCTCCTCGCGGGACCCTGGCTCATAGGGCGCTGCGTCGACGCCATGGTCCCCGGCCCCATCGCCCCGCCGATAGCCTTCGCGGCCGCGCTCGGCGCCCTCCTCCTCTCCTACGGCCTGGACGCCGCGCTCGTCGTCGCCCAGGGATGGCTGATGGCCGGGGCCTCGCAGGAGATCGTGAAGTCCCTCCGGAAGGAGCTCTTCGGGAAGCTTCAGCGGCTCCCCGTCTCTCTCTTCGATTCGTGGAGCCACGGCGACCTCATGAGCCGCCTCTCGAACGACGTGGACAACGTCTCGAGCACGATAGCCCAATCCACGACCCAGCTCGTCTCCACTCTCCTGACGATAGCGGGCTCCTTCGCCCTCATGCTCGTCCTCTCGCCCCTGCTCACCCTCGCGGCCCTGGTCACGGTCCCCCTCGTCTTCCTCCTGACCCGGACCGTGTCGCGCCGGACCCGCATCCTCTTCAAGAGACAGCAGGCGGCGCTCGGCGCGCTGAACGGCCACATCGAGGAGACGATCTCGGGCATCGACGTGATCAAGGCCTTCGGCAGGGAGGAGGCCGCGATAGGCGACTTCGACGGACTCAGCGAGGAGCTCAGGGTCATCGGCACCCGGGCCCAGGTCTGGTCGGGCTACATCATGCCCCTAATGAACGTCATCAACAACCTGGGCTTCGCGGCGGTGGCCGCGGTGGGCGGCGTCCTCGCCGTCAAGGGCCTGGTCACGATCGGCGCGATCGCGAGCTTCATCTCCTACTCGCGCCAATTCTCGAGGCCGCTGAACGATCTCGCCAACACCTACAACACCCTCCAGACCGCCCTCGCGGGCGCCGAGCGCGTCTTCGAGGTGATGGACCAGGCCGAAGAGGCTCCGGACAGGCCAGGCGCCGTCAAGATCTCCGGCGGCGCCGTCAGGATCTCCGGCGGCGACGGAAGGACCGGAGGCATCCGCGGAATCCGGGGCGAGGTCGAGTTCGAAGGCGTCTCGTTCGGCTACAAGAGCGACCGGCCGGTCCTACGCGACGTGAGCTTCGAGGCCCGCGAGGGGAGCGTCACCGCACTGGTAGGGCCGACGGGGGCGGGCAAGACCACGATCGTGAACCTCCTCGCGCGGTTCTACGACACGGGCGCGGGCTCGATCCGCATCGACGGCCGCGACCTGCGCGACTACGTCCGCGACGACCTGAGGCGCATCTTCGGCATCGTCCTCCAGGACAGCTACCTCTTCTCGGGGAGCATCAGGGAGAACGTCCTCTACGGGAAACCCTGGGCGAGCGAGGCCGAGATGGCCAGGGCAGTGGCCGCGGCCAACGCCGCCTCCTTCATCGACCGCCTTCCCCGCGGCTACGACAGCGTCCTGACCGAGGGCGGCTCGCCCTTGAGCGAGGGCCAGCGCCAGCTCCTCGCGCTCGCGCGCGCCATCCTCGCCGACCCCGCGATCCTCATCCTGGACGAGGCCACGAGCAGCGTCGACACGAGGACCGAGCTCCACATCCAGGCCGCGATGATCAAGCTGATGGAGGGGCGCACCAGCTTCATCATCGCCCACCGCCTCTCGACGATCCGGAACGCCGACAACATCCTCGTCTTGGAGGGCGGCCGCATCGTGGAATCGGGGAGCCACGATGCGCTCATGGCCGAGGGCGGCCTCTATCACCGGATGTACTCGAGTCAACGTTAGCAGGCCTTTAATATACTCGAAGCATTTTTAAGACCTGCTTTGCGATTCCTCGAAGACTTTCAGTTTTCTTCGTAATTACCTAAACCGAGGTAGTGGTGAAAATGGCTCCCGAGCCTTTTTCACTATCCTTCTTTAGGGTATAATGAGTCATGGATTACGACCGCAGTCACTTTTCCTATCTCGCCCGCTACAACCGGGGCGCCAACGAGTATCTCGTGGGCCGCCTCGCCGCCCTTCCCGCCCCGGAGCTGTCCAAGCCGCGCGGCTCCTATTTCGGCTCGCTCCAGGGCGTCCTCGACCACATCATCATGTGCGACATCAATTGGCTCAGGCGCTTCCGCATCCTCTTCCAGGACGACGAAGCGCTGAACCGTCCTCGCCTCGCGCCTCCCGGAAGCGATTGGACGAAGTTCGAGTTTCCCCTCTTCGACGAGTACCGCCGGGAGAGGGCAGTCGTGGACGCCATCTTCATGGATTGGATTGGGGCGGCCGACACCACGCGATTCGGCGAGGTCCTCGCCTACTCGGACTCGGAGGGCCGCCCGAAGCGCTACCGCCTCCGCGAGGCCCTCGACCACGTCTTCAACCACCAGACCCACCACCGGGGCCAGGTCTCGCAGATCCTCGACGAAATGGGCATCGAGCACGACTATTCGAACCTGATAGGCTTCGCGGAGAGCCCCGCGGGCGAGTAGCCCGGCATCCTCTCGAAGAGCCGGCGCGCGTCGCCGACCAGCTCGAGTCCCGCGCGCTGCGCTCGGCCCTCGAAGAGGATCTCTCCCGAGCGGGTCCAGCGCAGGGCGATCTTCGCGTCGACGCTCTCCGAGATGCGCCTCGAGAGGAGGCCCTTGACGGGCGCGCGCAGGAACCCGCCTCGGCTGCGCGAGGCCGCGATCTCCAGGCGCGAGTCGCCCCTGGTCACCGCGAGGCTGAGGCGGCCGTCCTCGAGGCTGAAATCCCCGAGCCGCGCGCCCGTGTAGGTCGCCTCGCGGATCAGGCGCCCTCCGGCCGGACCCCGGCCGCCGAGGTAGCCGACGCAGAGGAAGCCCGTGAAGGCCGAGCCCAGCCAGGGGATGTCGGCGATCGAGAGCATGAAGGAGTCGCCCGCGGACTCGAAGTTGTTCGACTGCATCCAGATCCAGCTCGAAGGCATTGAGGAGCCCCAGTCCTTCTCGATGTAGCCCCGCCCCTCTCCGGAGTCGCCGCCGCCCGGCTTCCCCATCTCTATGGGACGGGAATCGTGCTCGAAGACGCCTCGGACCCCGTGGTCGAGGGAGACCAGGCCGTGGCGGCATTCCATGAAGGGGACGAAGCTGTAGGGGCCCATCACTCCCGGCCAGAGGAGACGGGAGGGTAATCTCCTGAAGGGGCCGAAGCTCAGCTCGCCCCGGAAGCGGCCCGACTCGCCCGAGAGGTCGAGGACGACGCCCCTCTCGGCGAAGACGTTCCCGCCCACGCGGATGTCGAGCTCGCCGGTCGAGGCCCGGAAGGCCTCGAGAGGATACTCGAACCACCAGGTCCTGCCGCTGCGGCCCTCGATGACCTGGACGAAGCTGTAGCCCTCGTCCTCCTTCTCGCCCCTCGAGATGCCCGGTATGAAGGACCAGATCTCGGAGCGGTCGGCGGAGACTTGCTTGAAGTACCAGCCCTCGAAGTAGCGGCGCCTCTTCCGCGCCCCTTTGTAATACTCGTTCCAGGGCCATGCCGGCATGTGGGCTCCTTCTTCGAAGGTAGCGAATGTCCGGCGGGCGGTAAAGAGTGGCGGGCATAGGCGGAAAAGGATGTTCCCCCGATAAACGAGGCGGCCCCTCGCGCCTTGCCCGGCGCCCTCGTCCCTGCTAGAATCGCGGCCACGGAGGAAGAGATGAGCCAGCCCGGACGCGAGGAATCGATACAGCTTTGGCGCAAGTACAACGACGACGACTATCTCTACAGACATGCTCTGTCGGTGGAGGCGTCCATGCGCGGCTTCGCGGCGAAGTACGGCGAGGACCCGGAGTATTGGGGCCTCGTCGGCCTCCTCCACGACATCGATTACCAGAAATATCCGGAGGAGCACCTCAAGCACGCTCGGGCCATGCTCGAGCCCGCAGGCTATCCCGAGGCCTTCATCCGCGCCGTCGAGAGCCACGGCTTCGGCATCTGCACCGACGTGGAGCCCGTCCACGTCATGGAGAAGGCCCTCTTCGCGGTCGACGAGCTCACCGGCTTCATCTCGGCCTGCGCCCTCATGCGGCCCTCGAAGAGCGTCATGGACCTCGAGGTCAAGTCGGTGAGGAAGAAGTGGGGCACGGCCGCCTTCGCCGCGAAGATCCGACGAGATATCATCCAGAAGGGCGCCGACATGCTCGGCATTTCCCTCGACGAGCTGATACAGGAGACGATCAATTCAATGCGGGCAGTTCATATCGAAATAAGGCTGTAAAATAAGGGTGAGATCATTGAACAAAGATATCTCGGAAGATAGTAGGGTATCGTTCCGTGAAAATTGTCTGTATAATTAAGCTCGAAATGTCTGAGGGAACAATTGCGAATGAAATAATCAGGATTCTCAAAGAGAAAACAGGTGTTGAGTACTATTTCAAAGAGAAACCGGACTCGAAAAATAGCGAAACCAAAGACATTGATATTATTCTCATCGATAAAACAGGTCGTCAAAAAGTGGCCGTTGAGCATACAACGATCGAGTCTTTTATTGACCAGAGGAAATATGGATCAGCCTGTATTTCACATCGGGGGACTTTAGAGGAAAAGCTCAAGGGATTACTTCCAAGTGATAAATATTTCTTTTTATGTTTACCAAACGAAATGTTTAGAAAAGAGAACCAAAGAAAACTCAATCAAGTTGACGCGCTTATTATTGATTGGATTGCAAAAAATGCGTCCGCACTCGGGGAAAGGGAGCAAGGGCGAATCGAGTTGCCGTGCATCGGGGCGTACGCATATCTACAGGCAAGATGGCATAATAAAAATCTTAATGGCACCGCAATAATCGCTCCATATGTTTCTGGTGATCTCGAAGCACAGAGAAATGATCGAATAGATAAAGCTATTGACGACAAAGTCGATAAGTTGAGCGAATATAAAACGAGGGGATTCCATACTATCTTAGCCTTGGAAGATGTCGATATTTACCTTTCACGCGCAGACCTTGTAGAGGCATCTTTGGTTCGCTATAAAGGTCAGTTGAATACGAGAATTGATTCAATCTACTATTTTCTTTCGAATGGTGACAATATCCTCGAGTCTGTCATTATCAAAGATAACGACGCTTGGTTCGATGAAATAGCAGAAAGAATATATATTGACGGTTCCCTGTTGACAAAGAGTTAAGGTCAGGGTCGAGACACGGGGGTTGGCTGATTAAATAGCAGTATATAAACGTACAATTTTGGCAATGAGACGATCCTGGCGATGCGCAAGGTGCACGAGGAGATAAAACTGTAGTAAGGTCGCGGGACCTGGCCGAGAGCCTATCGATGCGACTCGATGAATGTATTGATGACTTCCGAGTCTTCTTGCGTTATGTCTACGAAATGAATCCCGGCTATGCAGTTCGTGCCTTTTGACTTGCTGAAGGCGACGTAGCCATCGCAGCCTATTCGACGATTCCCTTCCACCGTCGGAACCGAAAAAATGAAATAGACCATGGACGCCGGATCGATCTTTGTTTTCGTCTCGAAGGAAATGCCGCTCAGCGAGATATCCAAGGTCCTGGCATTAAAGACCGCGGTATTCCCGAGCTTCGGCGACCCGGAGTCGTAAATGAGGATCTGTTCGATCGGAGCCGAAAATGGGACTCGTGTTGCCTTCCGTAAGTCTTCCATAATCATAGAATACCAATAATCGAGGCAGTCGGTGACATCAAAAAATATTTACGCATACATACGTCGCATTTCATTGAAATGGAGAAAATTCGCCCGTTATTGCGGGAGGCGTTTTGCGCACCGGGCACTCCCTCGGGGCGGAATCCCCGTCGGCGACCCGCGGGGTGCGAAGAAGCTTGAAGCGGAGGTCTCCCGCATAGACTTACATGGTAAGCTTCCATATATAGCGTGCCGGAACGAACCAGGGCATAGTAGGCGAGAGTCTCGATAATGCGAGACGAGCCGATATTCAGGCTCAAAATGTTTTATTCTGAGACTGAAAACTTTGAATTTTCAGCTTGAGATAGAAAAATTTTGAACTCAAAACAGGAAATTTCCAACTGAATACCGATTTATTTCAACTGAAAAGATTCCTCGCACAATCGATAGGAAGGTCGCGGAAAGGCGTAATCGGGTCTTCGCGAAAGCGTCGCGAGACTTTCAGGGAGGCGTCGCCGAAATTGCGGGACCGTCGACTTATTGGCGGTTTACGCTATAATAATTTCGTGGCGGTCCTCAGTCCTCGATATGTTATGGTCTATGGAAGCATTACGCGTTGGTAAGCGAGTTCCCTTTTCGGCCGCCATCGAGCAGCTCCTCCTGCGCCGCTCCAACTACCCGAGCTTCGGGAGCGACGACGAATACTACGACGCCAAGGCCTTGAACCTGTCGTCCAGCGGCATCGCCTGCGAGTCCCGGGCGATGATCGATCCTCTATCCCAGGTCTACTTCATCTTCTCCGTCCCGACCCCGGGAGGGAATCGCCGCATCGGCTGCGAGGGCTTCGTGGCCCGCGCAGTATCGGAGGGCGACCACTGCGTCCTGGGGATCCATTTCGTCGACATCTCGCCGGAGGATCAATCGGCCATCGACGCCTACATCGATTCCCAGGAGCGGCAGCGCGACAACGAGGAGATGCGAGAACCGGGCCTCGGCCTGCCTTGACCCATCCTCGGCCCCCGAGGAGGCGATAGACGCAGAGCCATCCGCCCGCGGGGCTCATCGCCCAGGCGCGGCCGTAGCTGAGCTCCCGACCTTCATCCTCCGGCCAGCTGCGGTAGTGGCGATAGGTGAAACGCCCATCTGGAGCGGAGGCGGGGCGGCCGTCAGACGGCCTCGATTGACTAGCCGGCGCCCCCCGGGGGATAATCGCCCACCATGCTCGAGAAGATAAGCGAGAAGCTCGGCGAAATTGCCAGGACCTTGAGCGGCAAGGCCTCGATCAGCGAGAAGAACGTTGAGGATGCGGTCGAGCAGATCAAGCTCGCCCTCCTCGATGCGGATGTGAATCTCCGCGTCGTGCGCCGCTTCGTCAACGCGACCCTCGAGGAGGCCAAGGGCGAGAAGGTGCTCAAGGCCGTCAGTCCCGGCCAGCAGTTCACCAAGATCGTCTACGACCGCATGGTGGCTCTGCTCGGCGACACGAGGCAGGAGCTCCAGCTCAAGGGCCCTGACACGCAGAGCGTCATCCTCCTCCTCGGCCTCCAGGGCTCGGGCAAGACGACGAGCGCGGCCAAGCTGGCCTTCAGCCTGAAGAATAAGGGCCGCCGCGTCCTCCTCGCGGCCTGCGACCTCCAGCGCCCGGCGGCCATAGAGCAGCTATCCGTCCTCGGCTCCCAGGTGGGCGTCGACGTCTACAAGGAAGACAGCAAGGACGCGGTCAAGGTCGCGAGGAACGCCCTCGACAAGGCGAGGCGCGAGCTCTACGACGTCCTCATCGTGGACACCGCCGGCCGGCTCCAGGTGGACGATGCCCTCATGGACGAGCTCGGTCGCGTCCGCGACGCGATCAAGCCCGTCGAGTCCCTCCTCGTGGCCGACTCGATGACCGGGCAGGCCGCCGCCGACATCGCCAAGACCTTCGACGAGAAGATCGGGATCACGGGCGTGATCCTGACCAAGTTCGATTCCGACGCGCGCGGCGGCGCCGCCCTGTCCCTCAAGTCCGTCACAGGCAAGCCGGTCAAGTTCATAGGCACGAGCGAGAAGCCCGAGGGCCTCGAGCCCTTCTACCCCGACCGCATCGCGGGCCGCATCCTCGGCATGGGCGACGTCGTCGGCCTCGTCGAGAAGGCCCAGGCCGTCTTCGACCAGAAACAGGCGGCCGAGCTCGAGCGCAAGATGGCCGACGAGAGCCTCAGCCTCGAGGACTACCTCGAGCAGATCCAGAGCATGAAGAAGATGGGCTCGATGAAGGGCATCATCGAGATGCTCCCGGGCCTCGCCGGCCAGATCGACGACGACAGGATCGACGAGGCGGGCATGAAGCGCGAGGAGGCCATCCTCCGCTCGATGACCCTGAAAGAGAGACGGAACCACCTCATCATAGGGCCCAGCCGCCGGACGCGCATCGCCAAAGGCTCGGGCACCTCGGTGGCCGAGATAAACCGCCTCCTCAAGAAGTTCGAGAAGACGAGACTCATGATGAAGAAGATGTCCAAGAACAAGAAGTACCAGCAGCAGCTCATGGGCAAGGGGCAGGCCTAGGAACAGCCATTCGGCAATCGATACATTTGATTCGGAGGCGGGACTCATACCCCGCAGCCGCGAGGCATCGTTCATTGCCGGAAAGTCCATAAATACGCGTTCCGCTATCCATGTCCATTAATTCAAAACCGTGCGAGCATGCCAGCACGGTATCCATGAGAACTGATGAAAGATTGGCGATACGATCCGTATGCAAGAGCTACGGTCCTATCGCAGCCGTCCGCGATGTCTCATTCGCGGTCGCGCCCGGCGAAGTGCACGCGCTCGTCGGCGAGAACGGGGCAGGCAAATCCACATTGGTCAAACTCATCACGGGAATGGAGCGGCCCGACTCGGGCGAGATAGCGCTCGACGGCGAGTCCCGATATTTCGATACGCCCATCGACGCGAGGCGATCCGGAATCACGGCGGTCTATCAGGATCCTAAGATCTTCCCGCACCTCAACGTGGCCGAGAATATCTTCATGGGCATCTATCCGCGGGGCTTCTTCGGCCTCGTCGACAGGAAGCGCATGTACGCCGAGGCAGGCAGGCTGCTCGCCGAGCTCGGTTCCGACCTCGATCCCCGTTCTTCCCTCATGCGCCGCTCCGTCGCCGAGGTGCAGTTCATCGAGATAGCCCGCGCCATGTGCGCCGAGCTCCGCGTCCTCGTCCTGGACGAGCCGACGGCCTCGCTCACGCCCATGGAGTCCGCGCGCTTCTTCGACCTGCTGCGCAGGCTCGTGGACAGAAGAGTCTCGATAATTTTCATATCTCACAGACTGCACGAAGTGCTCGAGTTCGCCGACAGGGTTACCGTACTGCGCGACGGCGAGCGCGTCGTCACCGAGGAAGCGGGCGCGCTGTCGGAGTCGGACCTGGTCAAGTACATGGTCGGCCGCGAGCTCGGCTCGAGGTTCTCGCGCGCCGACGCTCCCATAGGCGAGGGCGTCGCACTGGAGGTCCGAAGCCTATCCCTCGCGGGATCCTTCGAGGATGTGAGCTTCTCGATCCGCGAGGGCGAGATAGTCGGCCTAGCCGGTCTGGTCGGCGCGGGGAGAACCGAGATTGCCGAGGCCATCTTCGGGATACGGCCTCCTTCCTCGGGGAGCGTCGCGATAGGCGGCGAAGAGACGAGGCCGAGCGGCCCCCAGGAGATGGTCGGCAGGGGAGTAGCCTTCGTACCCGAGGACAGGGACGCAAATGGCATCATCGCCGACATGGGTGTCGGCTCGAACATTTGCCTGCCCGCCCTGGGCAGGATAGCCCCGACTGGGCTCATCCGCCGCTCGTCGGAGTCGTCCTTCGCGGAAGGCTACGCGGAGGACTTCGAGATCGTATCGGAGTCCTTGGAAGCCCCGGTCTCGCGCCTGTCCGGCGGCAATAGGCAGAAGGTCGTCCTGGCCAAATGGCTCGCGACCGCGCCGAAGGTGCTGATCCTCGATGAGCCTACCCGAGGCATCGACGTGGGCACGAAGTCTCAGGTGCATCAGCGCATTTCCGAGCTCGCCTCCGCGGGATTTCCGGTCCTCCTCATTTCCTCCGACCTGCCCGAGATCCTCGCGATGTGCGACAGGATACTGGTCGTCGCCGGAGGGAGGATCGTGGCCGAGTTCTCCAGGTCGGAGGCGACACAGGAGAAGATCATGACAGCGGCTTCCGGGGGCGAGCGGGGGAGGGGCGAGGGCCTCTCCCTCGTCGGAAAGAATTAGGCCTTTCGGGCCGGCGGGAGATTCCTAGTATGGCGGAGAATCCGGACTATAGGCTTAGGGTCGAGGGAGTGAGCAAGAGTTTCGGGCCCGTGGTCGCCGTCCGCGGCGTCTCGTTCGCGGTAAGAGCGGGGGCGGTGCATGCCCTCGTAGGGGAGAACGGGGCGGGCAAGTCCACCCTCGTCAAGATGATCACGGGCATGTTGAGGCCCGACGAAGGCGCCATCCTCCTCGACGGCGGGGAATGTCGCTTCGGTACCACCATCGACGCGAGGCGAAGGGGCATTACGGCGGTCTATCAGGATCCGAAGCTCTTTCCGCACCTCGACGTAGCGGAGAATATCTTCATGGGCTTCCAGCCTCGCGGAGCCTCGGGCCTCATCAACGAGAGACGAATGTACGCGGAGGCCCGCCGCATACTCGACGAGCTCGGCGTCGACGTCGACCCGCGCTCCCTGCTCGCGAGACGCTCGGTGGCGGAGATCCAATTCGTCGAGATCGCCCGCGCGATGATCGCGGACATGCGCCTCCTCATCCTCGACGAACCCACGGCTTCATTGACGCCCGCGGAGGCGGGCAGGCTCTTCGAAGTCGTCGGCTCGCTTAAACGTCGCGGCGTCTCGATACTGTTCATCTCCCACCGCCTCGAGGAAGTGCGCCGCATCGCCGACGACGTGACGGTGATGCGGGACGGCGAGCACGTGATCACCGCGCCCGCGTCCTCCTTCTCGGAAGAGAGCATGGTGCACTACATGGTCGGGCGCGAGCTCAAGTCCTTCTTCGTACGGCAGGAGCCGCCGCCCAAGGGCGCGGTAGTCCTCGAGATAGCCGGGCTTTCTCTGCCCGGCGTCTTCAAGGACGTGAGCTTCTCCGTAAGGGCAGGGGAGATAGTCGGCCTCGCCGGGCTCGTGGGCGCGGGCCGCACCGAGATCGCCGAGGCGATCTTCGGGATTCGCCCCCCCTCGGCGGGTACCGTCGCCATCGACGGGGCGAAGACTCGGCCCGCGAGCCCCGGCCAGATGCTCCGCAAGGGAGTCGCCTACATCCCGGAGAACAGGGACGAGAACGGGCTGGTCGTCGAGCTCGGCATAAGCTCGAACATCTGCCTGTCTGTCCTGGACAGGATCGGGAAAGCCGGCCTGATCAGACGCTCGACCGAGTCGGGCTTCGCGAGACCCTTCTCCGAGGACTTCGAGATAAAGGCGCCCAGCCTCCACTCCGCCGTCGCGAGTCTGTCCGGGGGCAATCGCCAGAAAGTCGTCCTCGCGAAATGGCTCGCGACCAAGCCCAAGGTGCTCATCCTCGACGAGCCGACGCACGGCATAGACGTAGGTACCAAGGCCCAAGTGCACAAGCGCATATCGGAGTTGGCGGCCGGAGGCTTCCCCGTCCTCATGATATCCTCCGACCTCCCCGAGGTGCTCGCGATGTGCGATCGCATACTCGTCGTGGCCTCGGGATCCATCGTCGCGGAATTCTCGCGCGAGGAGGCCACTCAAGAGAAGATCATGACCGCGGCCTCGAGAGTATCGAAGGCGGGCGCGCGCGCCGGGGAGGCCGGCGATGGGCGATAAGGGCGGCGCCACCCTCGCGCGGCGCTTCTCGAACGCCGTATCGAGGAACACTCTGCGCCTGCGCGTGTTCAGCGTGCTGTTCTCGCTAGTGGCGCTTACGATCGTCTTCGCTCTCACGACGCCCAACTTCCTCAATTTCCAGAACCTCAAAGTCATAGCCTTCAACTCGGCCCTGCTCACGATCGTCGCCTGCGCCGAGGCTTTGGTGGTGATCACGCGCAACCTGGACGTGTCGGTCGGCTCGATCATCGGCCTCGCGGGTTTCGTCGCGGCCAAATTCGCCGCCGCGAACCCCGGGTCGGGAGCGCTCATCGTGATCGTCGCGGTCTCGATCGGCCTCCTCCTCGGCCTCGTCAACGGCCTGGCCGTGGCCTACGGGAAGGTGCCGTCGATCGTCGCCACGCTGGGAACGCTCGCGATCTTCCGCGGCGTCACCTACATCGTCGGCAGCGGCATCGAAGTGCCCTCGGGGAACCTGCCGAGATGGATGATCCACGGGGCCGACGCGACGCTGCTCGGCATGCCTCTCGTCGTCCTCCTGGCGGTCGCGGTCGCGCTCATCCTCGCCTTCCTCGGCCGCGGCCTCCCTATCCTGCGCCGCGTGTACGCCGTGGGATCCAATCCCGGGGCGGCCGTCTTCTACGGGCTGCGCGCCAACCGCGTCGTGCTCTTCGCGTTCGCCTCCTGCGGCGCCCTCGTGGGCCTCGCCGCCTTCCTCTATATATCGAGGGTGGGGACCATCACGGTCAACCTCGGCCGAGATTGGGAAATGACCGCCCTCGCGGCCGTCGTCCTCGGCGGCGTCAGCACGACGGGCGGATCGGGCAGCTTCATCGGCGTCCTCTTCGGGGCCCTCATCCTTTCGACCATCGACAACGGCCTCGTCCTGGCGCGGGCGCCGGAGTTCTGGAGGATGTTCATTCAGGGCGTCGCCATCGTCGGGGCCATCGCCCTCGACTCGGGGATAGAGAGACGGATACAGGCCATCTTCAAGCACGGGAAAGGCTAGGGCGAGACATGAATCGAGCCATAAAGGACCACAGCTGGGAACTCTTCATCGGCGGCATGGTGCTGCTCGCGGCCGTCTGGGCCACGAGCCTCTCGCCCTATTACCTCAACGCCGAACAGCTGCTCTTCTCGTCGCGCAATCTCGTGTTCACGGGCGTCATGGGTCTGGGCCTCAGCCTCGTGATACTCACCGGCGAGATGGACCTGTCGCTGCCCTCCATACTCGCCGTCTGCACGGTCCTCCTCTCGAAGGCGTCGGCCGCGGGGCTGCCGCTTCCCGTCGCCCTGGCGGGCATCGTCCTCGTCGCCCTGGCCCTGGGCGCGATCAACGGCTTCCTGGTCGCCGCCCTCAGGCTCCCGGCCCTCGCGGTCACGCTGGGCACGATGGGCGCCTATCGCGGCCTCGCCTTCATCATCGGCTCCGAAGTCGGTTATACGGGCTTCGACGGCCGCTACAAGTGGCTGGGCGAGGCTAAGATCGGGGCATCCTCGATCCCGGTCATGCTCATCCCCTTCGCGCTCGCCGTCCTCGCCTTCATGGTGATCATGCACTTCAGCACCTTCGGCAGGCGCTGCTTCGCCATTGGCAACAACGCCTCGGCCGCTTCCTACTCGGGAATAAGCGTCGTCCGGACCAAGCTGGGCGCCTACATGATCGCGGCGCTCATGGCCGCCCTCGGCGCCTGGGTCTTCATCGGCCAATTCGGATCGGCCCGAGGCGACAACGCCAACGGCGTCATTCTCGGCATCATCACCGCGGTAGTCCTGGGCGGGGTGGATATAAACGGGGGCCGAGGAACCATACTCGGCGTCCTCCTCTCCACGATCTTCCTATGGACGCTCCGCAACGGCATGGGCCTGGCCAACATAGCGGGCCCGATACAGCAGCTCATCATCGGCGCCCTCCTCGTGACTGGCGTCCTCGCGTCGAACTTCATGGGCGGGCGGATAGAGTTCGCGGGCCCGCGGAAAAAGGCAATGACGGGACCCTCGGCCCCGTAAAATACTCTCACTGGAGGCTTACCGTGAAAAGGACCATCGCTCTCCTCGCCGTCCTCGTCGTCGCCGCAGGAATCGCCGTCGCGGCCCCGGCGAAGCAGTACCGCATCTTCATGAATCCGAAATTCACCGGACTGTCCTATTTCGAGGTTTGCGCCAACGGCGCCAAGGAGGCGGCCAAGGAGCTGGGCGTCGACTTCGTCTACACGGGCTCGGAGCAGCCCGACGTGCAGCTCCAGGTCCAGTCCCTCGAGAACATCGTGTCGCAGAAGCCCGATGCCATCATCGTCTCGGCGATCGACCTCAACGCCGTCGCGCCTCCGCTCGTCAAGGCCAGGGCGAGCGGCATCAAGGTGATATCCTACGACGCCGACACCGCGACCAACGCCCGCGACTTCTTCTGCAATCAGATGTCCTACGAAGGCGCCGCCCGGGCCATGCTCGACTGCGCGCTCCTCGACGCTCCCGAGGGCGGGGAGATCGCGTTCATCGCCGCTTCCCCGACGAGCCCCAACCACATGGCCCACATAAGGATCATGACCGAGCTCACCCAGAAGGAAGCCAAATACAAGGTCTTCAAACCCGTAGCCACCCAGTTCGCCGGCGACGACGAGGCCAAGAGCATCGAAGTCGCGACCAACCTCATGCAGGCCTATCCCGACCTCAAGGTGATCATCTCTTCCTCGGCCGTCTCCGCTCCCGCAGCCGCACGGGCCATCCAGTCCGTCGGCAAGGTCGGCAAGGTCTTCGCCACCGGCGTCGCTCTTCCCTCTTCCATCAAGTCCTATCTCAAAGACGGCTCGCAAAAGGCCTTCTTCATATGGGACCCCGCCATGCTCGGCTATATGTCGGTCTACGTCGCCAAGGCCAGCCTCGACGGAACCCTCAAGAACGCGGTCGGAGCGAAAGTAAAATGCGGTAAGCTCGGCGAGTTCACCGTGGGCAAGGACGGCGAGATCGTCTACGGGCGCCCCCTCATCTTCACTCCCCAGAACATCGACCAGTACAATTTCTAACAGGGTGTTGAAAAAGGCTACGGAGCCTTTTTCAACACTACCTTGAAACACGCAATTGCGCAGAAAACCGAAGGTTTTCGAACAATTGCCAAGCAGGCTGTTGAAATGCTTCGAGTATTTCAACAGCCTGCTGAAGGTCATCCTACGACCGGAGAGGGGCTGCCTGAAAGAGGCAGCCCCTCATTCGCGCCCCGATCGCGGCGGGTCGCGTCAGCCGACGCTTCTCTTCACGAATTCCTTGGGCGGGAAACCCCTGTATTTCTTGTAGACGCGCGAGAAGTAAAATTGGTCCTTGTACCCGATCCGCTCGGCGACCTCGCCGATGGAGGGGGCCGATCCCTCGGTCATCAAGGACTCGGCGGCTTCGAGCTTTCGCTCGATAACCAGGCGCTTGAAGGACATGCCCGCCTCTTTCCTGACGACGTGCGACACCGTCGAAGCGCTCTTGCTCACATAGGCCGCCACTTCGTCCAGCATGATGCTCGGCTCCGAAACATGCAGGCGAACGTAATCGACGATTCGCTCGAAAAGGGGACTCTTGAATGACCTGATGAATCCTCTCGACAGCGCGTGCTCCGCGACTATGCCGAACAGCTTCGTCACCTGCCTCTCGGTCTCGGGCCCGAGGCGAGGAACCGAATTGAAATCGTCCAGGAGCCTGGCCAAAGACCCAACATCCCTTTGCCAATCGGCCAGGACCGTATCGCTGGGCTCCTCGCCGTAGCGGAAATCCCCGATCGTAGCGACGGCTAGAACCCGATCGCCCTTGCAAATGGGGAAGGCGCAACATCGCAGGCCGGCGTGGCAGGTATAGACGAGGCTCTCGCGGCGATCGGCGGCTATATGGCGCATGCGGCGCGCTTGGGCCTGACAGGGACCAGGCCCGTAGAGCCAGCCTCCAATCTTCCTGCAAAAAGGCAGGGGGTGTCGCTTGGGGCTGGCGAGGATCGGGACACCGACGGCGGAATAAAGGGAAAGGGCTACATTGAAGCCTCCGCAAAAATCGTCCAGGAGAGTGCGTAAGCCTTCGGGAATGAACCCCTTCGTATCGCCCATACGTAATGTATTTTACACCCATCGTAAAGTCCGCGCAATCGATCGATATGGCATGGCCCAGGCCGGCAGGCTTCTACTCGTTTGCGCTATCGCACAATAGTTGCGTCGTAATATTGACGAGGACATCCTTCTCGTCGGGCCTGCTTTCGGAGATCATCAGCGTGATCGCCACCAACGCCGCGTCCGAGACCAATCTCTCGCCTGGACGCGGGTAGAGGATTCCGTTCGCGGCGCTCGACGACCTCCGAGATCAAGCGTACCGCCCGATTCAGGTCGCGAAGCCGATTGCCATTGACCGTTCTGGATGCGCTTCTGGCTCGGGTCCGTCGTCCTCGCAAGGGACGGGCACTAGAAGCGATAGTCCGCGAGGGCCCCGAACGAGCAGCTGGGCATCCCGGCTCCGAGATAGAAGACGTAGCGGAACGAGGCATCGGCGCCGAAGCTCAGGTGCGCCAAGGGGCTGAAGCTCAGCTCGAGGCCGCCGGCGACCAGGGGATCCAGCGAGCTCAGTTCCGACGAGTCGCCGCCCTGGAGGCTCGCGAGCGAGTAGGCCATGCCCCCGTCGATGTCGATGACCAGGCGCGCCGCCGCCACGGGCAGGCTCAGGCTCGCTCCGAGCTCCAGGCTGTTCGCCGCGAGAAGGGATTCTACGAACGTGGTAGGGTCTCCGCCGAAGGGGTAGGTCGAACTGCGCACGCGCAACTCCATGCCGAGCTCCCAAGGCTCGCCCCCGATCGGCGAGCGAAAGCCTGCGAGACCCAGGCGCGCGCGGAGGCTGGCGACCTCGGCCGTGGAGGGGTACAACACGCTCCAGCCGTTCCCAAGGACGAGGCAGTACTCCCACGCGAGCCCGATATCGAAGGGCATTCCCGGCCTTTTCGATGTCCTGACGATCGTCGTGGGCGTCGCTGGTGCCATAGATGGCTCCTCTCCATTTGTTGGCAGTTGGGACTCGGCGACGCCAGGCGGGACCGCGTGAGCCACAGGCTCAGGAGCAGCGGGCGCGGGGGCCTGTTCGACGACAGGCTCCGTCGCCTGGTCCGCGGCAGCCTCAGGCAGGGCTATCAACGACAAGGCCGAGGGCAGCAGGAGGTCCTTCGCCCCCTCGGGCGCCGCGGGATCGGCCGCGGGCGAGGCGGCGTTCGAGAGCAGGAGGTCGTAGCTCCCCGCGGCGAGCTCGGCAGGCAGACTCAGCACGAGGCGGCCCTCCTCCCGCTCGATCACGGGCGCCTCGATCTCGGTCTCGCCGGAACGGAGGGTCGCTTTCAGCTCGGGGCTGAAATCGCCGCCCTGGACCTCGATCGTGCGCTCCTCGGCGTCGACGCCGATCGACTCGGGTTGGACCGAGGCGACCTCGGGAGGAGGAAGGACGAGGCGCAGGGCGGCCGCGTTCCGAGAGATCGAAAGCGGGTCGTTTTCGATCACGAGGTCGTAGTCGCCTTCACCCAGCCGCGGGGGAAGGTCGAAGGTGATCGACTCGCCATTCCTCGAAACGATCGGTAGCGCGCAGGCCTGCCCATTGCGCTCGAGCTCGATCCTGGCCTCGTCGATCGTCTTGTCGGCTCGGATCGAGAACCGCAGGGTAGGAGCGGACAGGAGGTCGAGCGCGGATGGCTCGACGAAGAGGAGGATCGGCTTCTCGTGGGTCGAGGCGACGCAGTCGGGGAGGACGAGGCGGTAGTCGGGCTTGTTGTCGAGTTCCAGCGAGTAGCGGGCGATCTCGGGAAGGGGCGGGAAGTCGTACTGGACGCAGCCGGGGCCGAGCTCGCGCGCGGCGAGCGGGAGGATCGGCTCGCCGTCCGGGCTTTTCCGAAGGCTGGCGGCCGTCTCCTCGTCGATGTTCTCGCCGCTGACGAGGAGGCTCAGGGGGGAGCCGGGGTCCGTGCGCGCCGGGCTCAACGAGTCTACCGCGGGCTGGCCCTTCCGCACGACCCTCACCTGCTTCCAGGCCGAGGCGCCCTCCGGCCTCAGGAAATTGTCGAGGCTCACGACGCGGATGGAGTAGATTCCGGGCGGAAGCGACAGGGTTATCTTCGTCTCGTTGGTCCTGCTGGTCGGCAGGCTCTTGCCCGACGCGTCCTTCACGTCGACGAGGTAGGCGCCGGCGCCTGGTACGCTCTTCCAAGCGAAGGCCACCGTGGCCGGAGCGTCCATGGCCGGGAGGGCCGCGCCCGTGTCCGAGCCCGCTTCCGCGCCCTGCGCCGCGAGGCTCGGCGGCGCGGCCGAGAGCGCGGCGGCGAAGAGCGCCGCGCGGGCGAGGCGAAGCAGGGGCCGCGCCCATGCTTTAGTGGACATAGATGAGTCCGCGCGGGCGGAAGTCGGCCGGCAGGTCCGCGCTTTCGCCGGGGGTCGAGACGAGGATCGAATCGGCGGAGCCCACGGGCGAAGACTGGGTTATCGTAAAGTAGCTCACGACCGTCGCGCTGCGCCCGCTCACCTCGGGCTCTCCCGTTCCGCCTTTCCTGATCGCGGTGAGCTGCCAGGCGTAGGCGTCCGGCGCCAGGAATTCCATCGATTCGACGGCCACCGAAGTCCCCGAGACGCGCCAGTCTCGCAGGCCGATCATCGCGCTCGCGGTCGCGCGGAAGAGCGAGAGGCGATACTCCGTCGCGCCTGCGGAGGGCTTCCACGCGAACGCGAAGCCCGGGCGCTCGAAGGCGTCGATCGTCTCGCCGTCCCTGGGCGAAATGGCGACGGGCGAAGGCAGGAGGGCGGGCAGGTTGAAGGAGGATGGGGCCGAGGAGAGGAGGGTTCCGCCGCCCTCGTCCAGGGCGATCACCCGCCAATGGAGCTCGCCCGCGACATACTCGGGCACGCGGATACGGGTCTGGGTCCTCGGGGCCTCGGCGCTCCAGGAGACCGAGGAGAAGTCCGCGTCGGCGGAGAGCTCGACCTTGTAGCGCTTGAGTCCGTTCGGGTCACGCCACGAGAAGTCGAGCTCCCGTTCCTCGGGCGCGAGATCGGCGCCCCGCGCGGGAGAGACCGGCTTGATAGCGTAGGGCTTCGTCACGACGAGTAGGCGGGGCGGCGAGGGAGGCCCCTCCCTGCCGCCCGCCGTGGCGCGCACGGCGACATAGTACTTCCCCTCGGGGAGGTCGGCGGCGATCGCGGTCGAATTGCCGCCGGACTCCGAACGCGCGACGACCTCGTGGAGACCTTCGTCGCGGGCTATCGCGACGCGGTAGGAGTCCGCGCCCTCCACCGGGTCCCAGGAGAGGCGGAGCGCTCCTTCCTTTGCCCCGATGCGCGAGACCTCGACGGCCGCGTCCTGGGTTCCCCTCCAGCGGGGCGCCTCCCCCAGGCTTCGGGCGAGACGGAAGGAGCTCGTCGTCGAGACCGCCTGGGCGGCGCCGGCGGGGAAGAGCGCGGTGACGCGGCAGTACCAATCGCCCGGCTCGAGCCTGTCCGTGGAGAGGGCGTTCCGATCGCAGCGCAGCTCGAGCGCGGTCTTGCCGAAGCCGGGATCGCGATCGAGCTCGACGAGGTAGGACGAGGCCCGAGGCGAGGCTGTCCAGGCCAGGTCGACGAGGGGCTTCTCTTCGCCGGCGAACTCAAGGAGCTCCGAGGGCGAGGGCTTGACGAGGGTCGGCGCCGACGAAGGCACCAGGTCGAGCCTCATCGCGCGGGAGGCTCTGGACCCGTTCTCCAACCGCCAGTACCAGACGCCCTGCCCGAGCTCCATCCTCGCCGCCCCGCCCGAGACCTCGCGGGAGGCCGAGATCCGCGAGAAGCCCGGGTCGCCGGCGAGGACGAGGCGGCCCCGGTAGTCGGCGGGCCCGATCCAGGAAAAGTCCACTGGGACCGGCGCGCCGAGGCTCACGAGCTGCTCGCCGTTGGGTGGAGCCGAGGGTTCTACGCTCGCCTCCGAGACCGAGCCGTCCGGGCTCAGCCTGAGCGCCTCGCCTCCGCTTAGAGCGTGGACGGGGCCCTCGCCGCTGGGCTCGAGTTTCGCCTCGCCTCGGGCCAGGGCCACATCGAGCGAGCCCGCCTTGTCGGACACGGCCGCCGCGGCTCCCGAGCCGAGCGACAGCTTGCCCGACGCAGCCCGGACCTCGAGCGTCCCCTCCGTACCGGAGCCGCGCGTGATTCTCAGGCTTCCTCCGGAAAGGCCGAGCCTCTTGGCCTCGATGTCGAGCACGAGGAGGCTGTCCTCGCCGAGCTCGATCCTAGTGCCGTCCTCGAGGTGGATCGTGGCCGAAGAGCTGCCCGCGGTGCGGATAGTGTCGAGGTTGAAGACGGGGCCGTCCTGGGCCAGCGAGTTCCACAGGACCTGCCCCGTGGGCTTGCGCTCGGCCTGGCGCAGCTTGTAGGTGATGGTGCCCACGAGCCGCCCGCCTGCGAGACCCGAGGCCTGGAAGGCCCGGTAGAGCCCGTAGCCCGAGAGGAGGAGCTGCAGGGCGAAGAGGGCCAGGGCCAGGCGCTCCCAGCTACTCGAGTATCTTGAACTTTTCTTCATGCGCTTCCGCGTCCACGTCCTCGACGGGGCCGGCTTCCCAGCCCACCATCCGCCTCACGGAATCCAGGCAGTCGGGGCAGGCGGGGTCGTCCAGCCTGCCCAGCACCGCGTAGATCTGCTGCGGCAGGGCCTTGCCTTTCACCGTGATCTTCCTCATGGGCTCGACCTTGAAGATGCCCGCCACCCGTCCGTAGGACTCCTCCGAGATGAGGATGTCCGTCCTGAAGGGCTTGTTGAGCGACTCGATGCGCGAGGCGAGGTTGACGGCGTCGCCGATGACCGTGTACTCCATGCGCTCGAGCGAGCCGATCTGGCCCGCGACGATGCGCCCCGAGTTGATGCCGCATCCGATCTTGATGAAGGGCTTGGTCGTGCCCTCGCGCGAGGCGTTGTACTCGGCCAGGGCCGCGCGCATCATGAGCGCGCCGTTGACGGCGTTCTCCGTGTCGTTGCCGACCGAGTAGGGCGCGCCCCAGACCGCCATGATCGCGTCGCCGATGTACTTGTCCACGACGCCGTGGGTCGTGTTCACGCAGGCGACCATGCGCGTCATGTAGTCGTTGAGGAACTCGACGACCTCGTGCGGCGCGAGCTTTTCCGAGATCTCGGTGAAGGAGCGGATGTCGGAGAAGAAGATCGTCGCCTCCTTCGTCTCGCCGCCCAGCGACACCTCGCCGCGCGCGACGCGCTCCGCCACCTCCTTGTTGACGAACTTGCCGAAGGCGCTCTTGATCCTCTCGCGCTCGGCGAGGCCCTCGCCCATCTCGTGGAAGGCCGTCGTGAGCCTGCCCAGCTCGTCGCGGTTGGCCACGTCGACGCTCACCCGGTAGTCGCCCTCGCGGATCCGCGCCGTGGCCGCCACGAGGCGCTTGATCGGCGTGGTGAGCGTGCGGGAGAAGAAGAGGGCCATGATGAGGGCGAGGGCGAGCACGATGAGCGCTATAAAGATGTTGCGTTTCTGTATCTGGTACACCGCCGCGAGCGCGGCCCCTTCGTCCACCACGGAGAAGACCGTCAGCGCGCCAGAGAGGATCCGCTTGTACGAGCCGAGGTAGCGCTTCCCGCCCTCGACATAGCCCATCTGCTTGAGGTCGACGCTCGAGGAGAGGCTGTCCCGCACGATGGGCGATTCCCGGAGGCTGCCCGCCGCGAGGACGAGGTTCCCGTCGGGGTGGGCGATCACCTCTCCGCCCGAGCCGGTGAGATAGTTGACGTAGAGCTCGCGCGAGGCCAGGGATGCCTCGACCCGGCCCAGCGACTCGAAGGCGACCACGACCGAATCCGCGCTGCCCGCGGCGCGCATCACGTACGGGGCCGCGAGCGCGAACACGGGCGATCCGAACTCCGGCGAGACATTGCAGGCGGCGGGAGCCCCGGCGAAGGCCGCGTCCAGGCAGCCCCCCATTCCCGCTATCCAGGCCTTCGCGTCCCCTCCCTCGGCTCCGATCGCGGCGAGCCGGTCCTGGCTCGAGGCGTATTTCTGGACGTAGTACTTCGGCCCTGCCGCCCCGCGCCGCGCGATGCAGACGGCGAGGAGCCCGGGGTCCTGCTCGAAGAAGAGCGAGGAGAGCTTGGCCCCCGTCCCGCCGAAGCTGATCCCCCCGTCGAGCGATGAGGCGAAGAGCCCCGCCCGGTCCCGCAGCGCCCCCAGCTCGACGTCGAGCTTCTGCGCGATGAGCTCGGCCCGCTCCAGCGTGTCCAGCTTGGCTGTCCGTTCGGTCGCCTGGGTGAAGAAGCCCGTGGCGAACAGGGTCATGGACCCGAGAGCGACGACGAGGAGGAGGGAGATGATCCCGATAAGCTTGAGGCCGATGGGGATGAAGCGATCGCGGGTCTTCGCCATGATTGGCTTCTCTTCACTGTTCGAGCTCGAACTATCCATCATGTCTCATCCTCGAACGATTCTTCGCCCGCATCCCGTTCTTTTTTCGACTCGCCGAGACAAAAATCGGGACGGGGCATCGTGTCGCCCTTGGGGGCGGGATTCTTCTGGCTCCGCGAGAGCGGCACCGCGACGGCCGCAGTGGCTCGGGCATTGAGAGCGGGCACAGCATTTTCGCTCGCGGATACCGGTAGCGGCCGGACATCAGTCGTTTCGGTAGCCGACGCTTCGGACGTGGTTTTAGGCACCGAATAGCGAACATTCTGGACGGGAGCGTGTATCGCATTTTCATTCTGCGTGGCGGCGACAGTGGCCCCAGTCGCCATCGCAGCTGCGGCCTTGAGGGAGCGTTGGATGATACTCAAACCGGAACTGTCGATGCTCGGGCCCGAACGGGCCGGCGCCACGGCGGGCGCAGAGCGCAGGCTTATCGGCTCCATCGCAAGATCAGGGCTGCGCTTGGAGGCCGCGGGGATTCGAGAGGACGGGATCTGGCTGTAGGCGGATGGGGTATCGGTGAAGACTGGAGTGGGGAAAGAGGGACGGGAGGAGGTGGAGTATAGAGGGTTCCGCGATCTGGCTGCGGTGGTAAGGCTCGTTGAGCTACTCGCAAAGAGAGATCTGGCGGTAATATTTGTTAGACTGACTCCAACCGAAATATTACCTGCAAAATCTTCCGTTGCTAACGTAAAATTGTAAATACCTGAGCTAACTAGACCAGAAAGAGTGTACGGGTTTGATGGCGTTCCCGCGGCCACGGTGGTGCTCCCAGAAGAAGACCCGGTCCACGAGATATCTAATTGTTTATAGTCTGATTCAACTGGTTCAGTCCAATATAGGAGCACATCGCCGTTTGTGGATCCAGTCGAGGCAGAATAGCCCGTTACCTCTGCTGGCGGGGTTTTATCATAGGTTATCCCGCCGCCAGAATATGGCGTCGCCGTATTCCCAGCAAAGTCAATCACATAGATCGTGTACGTGATGGGACCGTCACTGTCTCCTCCCCCCATCGAATAGGTCGCACTATAGGTCGAGTTGTACCCTGTTTGACTAACGGTGCCTGTCCCCAGACCTCCATTCACCCGTATCTCTACCATCGGAGCCCCGCTTATGCCGGATCCTCCACTGTTGTCCTGCGCTGTATAACTGAGCGTCACGGCGTCACTGGGGCCTGCATATAATCCATGCGGTGACGTGAAGCTCACTCCCGATATCGTCGGCGACACGTTGTCGTAGAACACCGGGCTCGCGGGCGAAACGCTGCTGCTGACGTTTCCGGCGACGTCATAGGCGACTATCGTCAACACATTATTGCCCTGAGCGGCTGCTGTCAGACCCGCGAAAGTGCCGGTCGTAGACGTGACCGGCACGCCCGTCACTCCGCTCGTTATCGCATAGTGGGATATGCCGGATGCGGCGGCACCGCCCGGATCGGTCGAGCCGTTGACCGTTAGGCCGAAGGTCGTGTTGGTCATCGTCGGCGGCTGCACCGTTATGCTTGGCGCGGTCGGCGGCACGTTGTCGAAGAACACCGGGCTCGCGGGCGAGACGGAAGTGCTGACGTTCCCGGCGGCGTCATAGGCGACTATTGTCAACGTGTTGTTGCCCTGAGAAGCCGCGGTCAGGCCCGCGAAGATGCCGGTCGGCGACGTGACTGGCGCTCCCGCTATGCCGCTCGTTATCGTGTAGTGGGATATGCCGGATGCGGTGGCTCCACCCGGATCCGTCGAGCCGACGGTAAATCCGAAGGTAGTGTTGGTCATCGCCGGCGGCTGCATCGTTATGGTCGGCGCGTTCGGCGGCACATTGTCGTAGAACACCGGGCTCGTGGGCGAGACGGCAGTGCTGACATTCCCGGCGACGTCATAGGCGACTATCGTCAAGGTGTTGTTGCCCTGAGCGGCCGCGGTCAGGCCCGTGAAGGTACCGGTCGTGGACGTAACCGGCGCTCCCGTCACCCCGCTCGTGATCGCGTAGTGCGAAAAGCCTGAAGCGTTGGCTCCACCTGGGTCAGTCGAGCCGTTGACCGTCAGGCCGAAGGTAGTGTTGGTCATCGTCGGCGGCTGTCCCGTTATGGTCGGCGCGGTCGGCGGCACGTTGTCGTAGAACACCGGGCTCGCGGGCGAGACGGAAGTGCTGACGTTCCCGGCGACATCATAGGCGACTATTGTCAAGGTGTTGTTGCCTTGAGCGGCCGCGGTCAGACCCGAGAAGGTACCGGTCGTAGACGTAACCGGCGCTCCCGTCACTCCGCTCGTTATCGTGTAGTGCGAAAAGCCTGAAGCGTTAGCTCCACCTGGGTCCGTCGACCCATTGACCGTCAGGCCGAAGGTAGTGTTGGTCATCGCCGGCGGCTGCACCGTTATGGTCGGCGCGTTCGGCGGCACGTTGTCGTAGAACACCGGGCTCGCGGGAGAAACGCTACTGCTGACGTTCCCGGCGACGTCATAGGCGACTATTGTCAACGTGTTGGTGCCCTGGGCGGCCGCGGTCAGACCCGCAAAGGTGCCGGTCGTAGAAGTAACCGGCGCTCCCGTTACTCCGCTCGTTATCGCGTAGTGGGATATGCCGGAAGCGGCGGCACCGCCCGGATCGGTCGAGCCGACGGTAAATCCGAAGGTGGTGTTGGTCATCGTCGGCGGCTGCACCGCTATGGTAGGCGCGCTTGGCGGCACGTTGTCGTAGAACACTGGGCTCGTGGGCGAGACGGAAGTGCTGACGTTCCCGGCGACATCATAGGCGACTATCGTCAGCGTGTTGTTGCCTTGAGCGGCCGCGGTCAGACCCGAGAAGGTGCCGGTCGTAGACGTAACGGGTACGCCCGTTACTCCGCTCGTTATCGTGTAGTGCGAAAAGCCTGAAGCGTTAGCTCCACCTGGGTCCGTCGACCCGTTGACCGTCAGGCCGAAGGTAGTGTTGGTCATCGTCGGCGGCTGCACTGTTATGGTCGGCGCGTTCGGTGGCACGTTGTCGTAGAACACCGGGCTCGCGGGCGAGACGGCAGTGCTGACGTTTCCGGCGACGTCATAGGCGATGATCGTCAAGGTGTTGTTGCCTTGAGCGGCTGCGGTCAGGCCCGCGAAGGTGCCGGTCGTCGACGTAACCGGCACGCCCGTTACTCCGCTCGTTATGGCGTAGTGGGATATGCCGGAAGCGGCGGCTCCACCCGGATCCGTCGAGCTGACGGTCAATCCGAAGGTAGTGTTAATAACCGTCGGAGGCTGCACCGTTATGGTAGGTGCGTTCGGCGACACGTTGTCGTAGAACACTGGGCTCGTGGGCGAGACGGAAGTGCTGACGTTCCCGGCGACATCATAGGCGACTATAGTCAGCGTGTTGTTGCCCTGAGCGGCCGCGGTCAGACCCGAGAAGGTGCCGGTCGTAGACGTAATCGGCACGCCCGTTACCCCGCTGGTAATCGCGTAGTGAGATATGCCGGAAGCGGCGGCTCCACCCGGATCCGTCGAGCTGACGGTCAATCCGAAGGTCGTGTTGGTCACCGTCGGAGGCTGCACCGTTATGGTCGGCGCGTTCGGCGGCACGTTGTCGTAGAACACCGGGCTCGCGGGCGAGACGCTGCTGCTGACGTTCCCGGCGACATCATAGGCGACGATCGTCAGCGTGTTGTTGCCTTGAGCGGCCGCGGTCAGACCCATAAAGGTGCCGGTCGTCGATGTGACTGGAGCTCCAGCTACTCCGCTCGTTATCGTGTAGTGCGAAAAGCCTGAAGCGTTAGCTCCACCTGGGTCCGTCGACCCGTTGACCGTCAGGCCGAAGGTAGTGTTGGTCATCGTCGGCGGCTGCACTGTTATAGTCGGCGCGTTCGGCGCTACCGTGTCTATTGTCACAGCCCCAGTCGCGCCGCTACTTAGGGTCGTGCTGTTCCCCGCCTTGTCCGTCACCGTCACGCTGTAGCTCGTAGTCCCCTGTGCGTCGCCGGATACGACCGTCCAGGTCGCCGTGTAGTTATTTCCGGTCGTGTTCGCGATCGTCGCCGTTTTTGAGGCGATAGAGCCTCTTACCACATTCAGGTTCGTATCGGACGCTGTGAAATTCAGCTTAATAATATCGCCGATTTTCGCGTAAGCGGGATTCGTGGAACTATTAGAACTAAAAGTATTCAATGTTAGTGTCGGTGCCGTGTGGTCGTATGTAATGTTCGTGCTTCCGCTCGACGCCCCCGCGTTGCCAGCTTTATCCGCCCCATTAATCACGTACCCTGCAGAGGTCTCCGGCTCACTCCCCGTAAACTTATAGCTCGCCGAATAGCTGGGATAGCTCCCGGTCACCGTCGCGGGCTGCCCGTCTATCGTCGCGCTTGGGGTGCCAGCGATTCCGGTACCTGTTTCCGTCGCGGTAAAGGGCAGGGTAATTGTATCTCCGGTCTTGGCGTATCCCGAAGCGCCGCTCGACGTGATCGTTCCGACAGTGAAGGCCGGGGCCGTCCGATCGTACACGATGCCCGTCGAACCATTGACTTTCGCCATCGAGTTTCCGGCCTTATCGGCGGCGTCGATTGTATACGGGAGGTTCCCTTCCGCGAGCGCGGCTTCGCCGGCCCCGATCGTAAGGGTGGCGGTATAGCCGGGGTAGCTTCCGCTTACCGTTGCCGACCGTCCACCGATAGTAACGCTCGGCGAACCGGCGCCGATTCCCGATCCGGCCTCCAGCATCGTAAAGCCGATGCTCACCGCCTGGCCGTTCCTCACGAACCCGAGGCTCCCCGTACTTGCGGCGGTTACCGTCCCGTTAAGGCTCGGCGGCGTCGAATCTCCTATTATCGCGGCATGCGTGCTGCCGATATTCCCGGCTTCGTCCTTTACGTAGACGTACACGTTCGAGCTGACGGAATCGCCGAAGCCGGCGATCGTATACGGTATCGAAGTCCCCGTAAAGCTCGTGGCGTTGCCTGGAAGGGACGTCCAACCCGCATCTCCGATGCCAGGGGTCGTCGGAGTTCCCGTCGAGTCTTTTATCATATATCCGGTCAAGACCGCGGCCGGCGCGGCTCCCTTGCTCGAGACGAAGCCGAGGCTGATAGCCCCGGATTTCGCATAGGCGCTTCCGGAATTCAGGCTGAGATTGGATACGACCGCCGGAGTCGTATCGTAGAGGATTCTATAAGTGTCGCAGACGGTCTGGCCGTTGACGACGGCGCCGTACAAATTGTCGGCGGCGCCCAGGATCGTCGACCATTGATTGTTATTGTCCTCGACCTGGACTTGCAGGAGCTTGTAGCCTTGCCCCGTGGTCTTTAGGGTATAGGGCATGGCCGCGCTGCTGTAGGTATGCAGGTCCGTCACGATCGGTGTCCCCGACGCGGCTCCCTGCGCGGTTAGGGCCGTCTCGATAATCCGTGTATCCTGTATGGACTGCCCCGGATGCAGCGAGGCGGAGACCGTAAATGCGAGCGCCCCGGTCGAAGAGTTGAACGCATTATCAGGCAAGCCGAGGGCCGTCGTGCCGTCGCCATTGGTGATCGCGAAGGCGCTCGGGGTCCAGTTGATCAGGCTGAAGTTCGCCCGGATCGTGGCGTCGCCCGTGAGGCTGATCGTGGTCGAAGCGCTAGCCGCGTTCCCGATCGTCGCTTTTTCCGCCCCGCTCGTGACTGTCCAGCCGGAGAAGACGTAGCCGGTGTCGGGAACGGCTACGATCGGGACCGGGGTCGTCTCCGCAACCACTTCGGATCCGGTCGATGGCGTCTGAATAGACCCACCCGCGGCGGCGAGCACGGTCAGGGTATGGGTCAGGTTCGTGAAAGAGGCCTTTAGCGTAGCCGGCCCGGTGAGGGCTACGGTCGTGGTGGCCGAAGAGGGATCGGCTATCGTCGCGTTGCCCGCGCCGGCGATCGCGCTCCAGCCTGCGAAGAGATAGCCCGAATCGGGAGTCGCCGTGATGACGGTTTTTGCGTTAAGGACGACCGATACGCTTCCGTTCCCTGTCGTCGGCGCCTTGATCGAACCGTGGTCGCCCGCAGTGAGCGACAGCTGGTAGTGGTCCGGGGTAAAGCTGGCCGTGATTTTGGCGCTCGAAGCCTGGGTGGTCAGGCTCGTCGAGGAGGAGGCGCAATCGACGACGGAAGCCGTCCCCTCCTCGATGGCCCACGCGGTAAAAGAATAGCCCGCATCGGACTTTGCGGTAATCCCGATCGTCTCTTCCTTGCCCGCTTTTATAGTGAGAACGGAGCTCTCCGAGTAGTTTTCTTTCGTTGTCGCCGCGGAAACCTTGCCTCCTGTTCCCGCGCTCAGGATGATCGTATAGGCCTTCGGGGCGCTGAGGACACTGTAAAGATCGTGCTGCAAGGGCGTGTCGCAGGCCGCCACGCTGAGGAAGAGGCAGAGCGAGAATTTAAGCGCTCGAGAGGACGAGGAGGTTCCCGAGGTACTTGAGGGGGGCAGCCTCCGCGGTCCTTCATCCACCGTTTTCGACAATTACGGTTCCTTCTGAGAAAGGCGATCCTATACCGAGAAGGGGAGGGGGGTCGTCCAAGTAAAAAAGTTGGACTTTTTTCCGTACTTTAAATGGCGTTCGGCTGGTAAAATGGCTGGCGACGGAGGAGATTTGTCCGGAGGTCTCGAGAGTTTGCACAACTACCTGGCATTCATCTATTTCGGGTGCGGTGTGTGCCTATTCCTCTTCGCGTGCAGCCAGCTCCTGGTGAGGAACAAGCAAGCTCTCCATTACTGGATGTTCTTCGATTGCCTTTTTCTGAGCTATTTGCTTATGTATTTCTGGGCTGTCTCCGAACGATCACTTCCCTACATACCGGCAGCCTTGGCCTCGAGCGAGATCTCGGGCACCTTCTGCATGGTACCGTTCCTTTATGCCGCGTCGCAGGCAATACTCTGGGGCGGAGCGCCGCCTATCAGACGCTTCGGGCTTTACCTGATCCCCCCCGCCGTCTTCGCCCTCGGCTTTGGCCTGTACAATTTCTTGACGCGCCCCGGATCCTGGATCGGCACGGCCGCCTTGCCGGGTCATTTTTTCACTCCCTTCCTCGCCTGGGCCATGACCGCGGCCTGTGTCTCGGTGACAGTCGCTTTAAGCCTGGGTCTCGTCGCGGCGTGGAAACTCCGGCGAGGAAGCAAGACCGCGCCGAGCCTGGTCTTCAAGACACAAGTCATTTTCCTGATCATCTATCTCGCCGAGTCGCTGCCCCTGCTCGTGGCCTGCGTCCAGCGAAGCGACCGCCTGCTCGATCTCGTCTTTGCGATGATCGGCCTCTCCGCGGTGGTCTTCACCCTGACCTGCACCTCGGTGGTGTATTTCTCCGGTGCCGAGGCCTCGCCCCTTCGCGGGATCGGCCAGGCGCGGCCCGACTGGGACCTGGGCGCCGGCGAGATCGCGGCCAAGCTCGAGCAGGCGATGAAGAGCACCGCCGCTTACAGGCACGCGGACCTGAGGTTGGACCAGCTGGCCCGGCTCTCCAAAGTGGAGCCGAGAAGGTTATCATATTATTTCAAGGCGAACCTCGGGACGAATTTCCGCGGCTACCTCAACGGCCTGAGGCTCCGGGCCGTATGCCGCGACTTGCGCGCGAAGCCCTTCGCCTCGATCCTCGACATCGCGATGGAGAACGGCTTCAGCTCCAAGAGCAGCTTCAACTCGCTGTTCGTCAAGGCCTACGGCATGACGCCGAGGGAATACCGCTCGCGCCATCTCCCATAAGGAGCGGAATGGGCGCGTCATGGGCTTTACACGCCCATTCAGCCTCGGTATACTCGATTCCACCAATTCGATCGGAGCATAGCATGGCTAGAAGATGCGAAATTTGCGGCAAAGGCACGACGTTCGGCAATACCGTTTCCCACTCTAAGAACCGCACGAGGCGGACCTGGCGTCCCAACCTCCTCGAGGTGAAGACCATGGTTAACGGCAGCGTCTCCAACCTCAAGATCTGCACCCGCTGCCTCAAGGCAGGCAAGGTCGTAAAGGTAGTCTGATGCGCGGCCGGGGTTTTCTACCCGGCTTAGCCTAAGAACCCGCCCCTTCGTGGGGCGGTTTTTTTATCCGGGGCGACCGCTCGATTCGCGATGGAGGTCCTTCATGCCCGAGCTTCCCGACCTCGTGCACATCGTCAAGACCCTGGGGCCCGGGATCGAGGGGCGACGGATAAGCCACGCCGTCGTCAAGAATCCCGTCGTCCTCCGCGTCCTGGTGCCGGGAAACTTCGCCGATCTGGTCACGGGCATGACCTTCGCGATGCTCGCTCGCCATGGCCCCTTCCTCAAGTTCTCACTGAAAGGCGGCTCGGGCTCGAGCGAAAACGGAGGGGCCGACCTCGACCTGGTGATGCATCTCATGCTCGCGGGAAGGCTGAGGCTGGCCGCCCTGGGCGAGAAGGGCCTGCCCGCTACGGCTTTCAGTCTGGAGCTCGACGAGGGGCTATCCCTCCATTACGGCGACGACAAGTCGATGGGCAAGGTCTATCTCTGTCCCGCCGGCAGCTACGCTTCCATACCGGGATACTCGACGCAGGGGATCGACGTGACCTCGCCCGGCTTCACCTTCGAGGCCTTCTCGGCTTTGATCGCGAAAAAGCGCTGCCAGGCCCGTGTCTTCATCATGGACCAGACCTGCCTCTCGGCGATCGGCAACGCCTACGCCGACGAGATACTCTTCGAGGCGCGCATACACCCCAAGGCGCCCTGCTACTCCCTCGGGCCGGACCGGAGGCGCGCCCTCTACGACGCCGTGCGCTCGGTGCTCGCCTGGGGGATAGACGAGGTCGAGAAGGCGGGCCTCCCCCTCGAGGACAAGGCCCGCGAGCACATGCGTGTCCGTGGCCGGGCTGGCGAGAGCTGCCCGCGCTGCGGCCAGACCATCAGGAGGACGGGCGTCCTCGGTTTCGACTCCTTCTTCTGCCCCAGCTGCCAGCCCGATCTCACTGGCCGCGGCCTCGACTGGACCAGGCTGCCGAGAAGATAGGGCCGCGGATTCACTCCTCCGCCGGCAAGGCGGCGAGGGCTTCCCGCCTCAGCACAGCTATGCGTCTCCCTTCCACGGCGATGAGCCCCTCGCGCGCCATGGCCGAGAGCTCGCGCGAAAGCGAGGGACGCGTCACGCCGAAGGTCTCGGCCATCTTTTCCTTGGACGCGGGAAGGAGGACCT